>CBDCVG010000094.1:0-499824 GCA_965222765.1 Caldora sp. | reverse complement strand
CACCGAGGTTATATATGCAAAATCTTGAAAATAAGGATAATGACCTTTATCTTGACTACCCCTGCTCCCTGATCCGAAGCTCCCTTGCCTGGGCATTAAATGGAATATTTTTTTATTTGGAAGTCCCTATCTCCTGGTTCAACCAATTTAGAGAAATCAAAACCTCAATGCAATGGCAGGGAATGTTAAGCAGAGTACACCCTGAGGTCAAGCTTGTGAATCTATTCTTAGGGTCGAATCAAAATATCGCATCATCGCATCATTATTAGTAATTACGATGATATTGGTAGATGACCCTATCTTATTTTCTCTTAACTTAGTGCGATTCGGCAAGAGTCATGTACTATACAGTCTTAGTTGTATGACGAAAATAAATGTATTACTAATAGTATTTAATTGTCTTACAAAGATAGCAGATGTATTGATTTGAAGGGAATTATTTGTATTACCCAATTAATGAAAATCATGCTACCCTCATTCATTAATTATTACATATGTATGACACATATAAAGTATATTTTACAACTTATGAAGTTAATATTTTTCACAAAAAACTGTGCTTTTCAATGTCTTGAATTTTTGACAACCGAACAGAAAAATGCATCGGTTTTCCTCCCTTGTCACCTTGTCTACCTTGTCTTGTCCCAACCCAAAAGTAAAAAACCTACTGGCGCGACACGACTAAAAAGGTAGGTTGGGTCTAACGAAGTGAAACCCAACGAAATCGGCTCCATTGTTGGGTTACGCTATCGCTCCACCCAACCTACTTATTCCACTATTTTAGGTGTGTCGCGCCACTACTCCCTACTCCCTTGACAAAGAAACTTTTACCTTAACTTGTCACCAATGGGTGAGGGGTTAGAGGATGAGGGCAAAACCTGGTCAAATATGAGCATTTGAGCTGAAGTTAACATCAATCCGTGCCAGTAGGTTGTTGCAAAAAATGTAACGGTGAAGCATTAGGTATTTCCTAGATGTCATGTTAGAAACAGCCGATGCTTTTAATCAAAAAAGCGATGAAACTGATCTATGTCTTCCCAACAACCCTGCTCCTAACTAGTATCCTAGGAACAATTGCTGATTTAACCCAAGCTCAAGCACCTCCTAGAGCGCCAACTCAGATAACTGCGCAAAATTCCCAGCGCAATCATCCCAATGATGCAGCGAACCCTCCTGTTGGGGGTTTGTATGTCCAATCTGAAGATGGACAACAACAGGTATTTCCCCTAAAACATACTAAAGTAGATGCCAAAATTGCTGGGAATATCTCTCAAGTTGAGGTTACCCAGACTTTTACTAATCCTTTTGAGGAACCTTTAGAAGCAGTCTATGTCTTTCCTCTGCCAGATGAAGCCGCAGTAAGTGACATGGAAATTACTATAGGCGATCGCATTATTAAAGGGGAAATCAAAAAACGCCAAGAAGCACAACAAATCTATGAGCAAGCACGTCGCCAAGGGAGAACTGCGGGACTTCTAGAGCAAGAGCGGGCTAATATTTTTACCCAATCTCTGGCTAACATTAAACCAGGGGAGCAAATAGATGTCACCATTCGCTACAGTGACAGCCTCAAATTTGAGAGCGGTGACTATGAGTTTGTCTTCCCGATGGTGGTTGGACCAAGGTATATTCCTGGTACACAGATCGATAGTAGTGGTGATACCGATCAAGTGCCGGATGCTTCCCGGATTACGCCCCCCGTCCTGAAACCCGGAACCCGCTCAGGACATGATATTGAGGTAACCGTAGAAATTGATGCAGGAGTACCGGTGCAGAATCTCCGCTCTCCTTCCCATCAGATTCGTACCCAACGCCGAGGCAGGACTTTCCGAGTACAACTGGGGAAGGAAGACACCATTCCCAACAAAGACTTGATTTTGCGCTATCAGGTAGCAGGCAAAGAAACCCAGACAACAGTACTAACTCAAGCGGATGAACAAGGTGGTCATTTTGCTGTTTATCTTATCCCAGCTTTAGAGTATGAACCCGAGGAAATTGTACCCAAAGATGTGGTATTCCTGATGGATACCTCTGGTTCCCAGAAGGGTGAACCCCTGCGCCAATCCAAAGAATTGATGTACCGCTTTATCAATGGCTTGAATCCGGAAGATACTTTTACCATTATTGATTTTGCCAATACTGCTACCCAACTCTCACCAAAACCCTTAGCAAATACACCCCGCAATCGTAACCTAGCACTGAGCTATATCAGTGCTCTCCAGGCAAATGGGGGTACACAGTTAATGAACGGCATTGAGGCAGTAATGAACTTTCCTCCCGCTTCTGAAGAAAGACTACGGAGTGTTGTTTTACTCACTGATGGCTACATTGGCAACGAAAATCAGGTAATTGCTGAGGTACAACAGCAGCTGCAACCAGGTAATCGTCTCTACAGCTTTGGGGTAGGCAGCTCCGTTAACCGCTTTCTACTCAATCGTCTAGCCGAAGTAGGAAGAGGTGCAGCACAAATTGTCCGTCACGATGAACCAACACAAGAAGTAGTAGAAAAATTCTTCCGTCAAATCAACAATCCCGTCCTTACGAATATTCAGGTTACCTGGGAAGGGGAAGGAGAAGCTCCAGAAATCTACCCCGCTGCTCTTGCTGATTTATTTGCCAATCAACCTCTAGTCTTATTTGGACGGCAATCAGAGCGCAGCAATGGTAATCTACGAATCAGGGGAACTGTTGCCGGGGGTAGCACTTACGAGAAAACCCTCCGAGTCAACTTCAACCGGGGTAGCAATAATCAAGCTATTGCTCAACTATGGGGTAGGGCAAAAATTAAAGACTTAATGAATCAGATGTTTAGTGGTGAGACTAAGTCTGGAGTAGAAGCAGTCACGAAAACAGCCCTATCATATCGATTGTTATCTCAATATACAGCCTTTGTTGCTGTCAGTGAAGAAGTGCGAGTTGAGTCGGATGGTACTACCAGGCGGGTGCAAGTTCCAGTTGAGTTACCAGAAGGAGTCAGCTACGAAGGGATTTTTGGTCCTGAAGAAAGTGAAGATATATTCAGCAGTGGGGGGCGTAGGAATAGTCCTCGCCAGAGGATTGCAGCACCTGGTACTAGAGTAGGAGCAGGAAGTAGAAGAGGATTAGGAAATAGAGGACCGGGAATAGGAAGTAGAGGGGATTCTTCAGTAGGAAATACAACTCCACTTCCTCCACCAGTGTATTCGGAACAACCACCATCACCAGAACCTCAGAGTGAAAGTAGCTCTCCCATTGAGGTGGTAGCCATTGATGGATTAGATTCGGCAGAATTAGATCAGGCAGAGTTAGATCAGGCGATCGCATCTTTAACTCAACAACTGCAAAACCTGAATCTCCCAGCAGGTTCCAATGGCAAAATAGTCTTCGAGTTAGAGGTACGGGACGATCGTATCCGGCGAATAGTGCTAGATGATCAAGAATCTACCATCAAAGATATAGTAGTAATCGAGCTTATTAAGCGATCGCTCTCTCGTTGGCGAGTACCGAGCTCTTTGGTAGGTACTGTTAGTATTGAATTGAGAATTGAGAATTGAGAATAGGACTTACGTACTCAACTGTCATGCTGAGGTGCTAGTGAAGCATCACCGGCCGTTTGGAGATCCTTCGCTATCGCTCAGGATGACATAATTCCGTTACGGTGTGTAAGTCCTAGAGAATTGGAAATTGGGAATTGTTAATGGGATTGGAAGGTCTTGTGGCGGCGAAAAATCGTGTGACTGTTCGACTTTAAGGCGTCGTGAATTCTCTCAACATGGATTGGAATAGTATTAACTGGCATGTCTTCTATTGGGAAATACTGGCACTCACTAGGATTGAATCGCCGAAAAAGAAGATGAGAAACAAGTCAATTTTCCTTTGAGCCTCCTGCCTCCTGCCTTTTTTCTCGAGAGTAATGAGTTGTAGGTTGGGTGGAACGAAGTGAAACCCAACGAGAGTGTAAACCGGCGTGTTGGGTTACGCTATCGCGACTCCCAATCTACCTATTGCTGTTGTTTACAGCTACTAAGTAATCCCATTTGTAATAGCCTTTCATCTGTAAAATCATCAATCACCAAAGTTGCTCCCAAATCATAAAGAGTAGAATGATCATGAGTCGAAGCTACACCAATCGTCGTAATCCCAGCAGCAACAGCTGAGCGAATTCCCGAAGGAGAATCTTCAAAAACTACTGCCATTTCTGCCGCCAGATCAAAACGACGTAGAGCTTCTTGGTAGGGGAGTGGATCTGGTTTGCCAACAGGCAAATCATCTGCTAAGATAACCATTTCAAAGATTTGATCTAATTTTAAAGTTTGTAGAATAAACTCGGCATTTAAACGAGGGGCATTACTTACCACAGCTAATTGTAAATTCTCGAGCTTAATCCAATCAATTAACCCTAGTAATCCCGGCATTGGCTGCAATTGGTGCTGAGCGACTTTCCGAAATTCTTCTTCTTTGGCAATACCTAAATAATTGCCTTCTGCTGGAGAAAGTTGCGGCAGCAAATCCTGAACAAGGGCAGTATTGGTTCGACCACTGATGTGTTTTTGGTAAAATTGATGATCAATTTGAATACCGTATTCCTGGAGCAGTTGTTGCCAAATTTGAAAGTGAATTAGATCTGTGTTTGCTAATGTACCATCGATGTCAAACAACACTGCTTTGAGCATTATTTAGATTGGAATAACAACCTTTTTGAGGATAGCAAAATATTTCCACAAAGACAGTAAAAGCGATATTTATCAATTATCCATTGATAATTGATAATTGATAATTGATATATCAGTTCTGGAGTGATCGCTTGACTTCATTAACTGCTGCTTCGGCATTAACTAAACCACTACCATAGAAGTATTGACTAGCTGGTATAGGTTCAGGTAAAGGGAAGACACCGGAGGGTCGTAGAAAGGGAAAATTAGGAGCACTGCCAAAGCCTAATTCTCTTTGTAGGCGGTAAGCTCTGGTATCTGCTTTCGATAGGTTCAACCCTTGATAATCAGAGGTTTCTTTGAGGATAGCAATTATGCGATCGCGACTAAGATTAGGATTTTCTCCTCTCATTAAAGCTACTACCCCAGACACAGTAGGTGCAGCGAACGATGTACCTTGTACTTGCACGTACTGACCTTTAGAGTCTAATGCATGACCCCAGCTATAATCTGGCACACTAATTCCTTGCCAGAAACCATCTATCCCTGTACCTCCGGTGGTTAAAATTCCTCCTCTTTTTGAATCTGAAGTATCGCCGCCAGGGGCTACCACATCTAGCCTACCGCCATAACTGCTGTAGCCAGCTCGTTTACCAGAAAGATTTGTTGCTCCCACGGAAATTACACCGGGAATTGCTGCGGGAAAAGCTACACCATCCAAACTCTCATTACCAGCGGCGGCAATTATTACGAGGTTGGGATTGGCATCTAGTACTTCAAAAATTGCCTCTACTTGTTCGGGACTAGGCAAAAGTCCTCCTAAACTTAGGTTAATTGCATCAACACCCCTAGCAGCAGCATAGCGAATTGCTTGGGAAATGACTTCAGGAGAAGTTTGACCCCCTAAACCAAAAACTCGAATTGGTAGAATTTTAGCTTGGGGAGAGACTCCGATGACTCCTCCTTCTCCTTGAGGATTAGCAGCAACTACCCCTGCTGACCAAGTACCATGAAACTCACCAGCAATCTTATTACGGATTAGATTACGTAAGAAAGAGGGAATTTCTGATTCTGGCAAATCAGGAATCATAAAGGGAATAAAACCAGCTAAGTCGGCGTATTGCTCAAGTAACTTCTCATCAGACAAACTAAAGGTATTCTGGAAATCTGGCAGCAAAGTAGCCAGTTCCTCTTCACTAATCCGGGTATCCGGATCATCTTGAGCAAAATCCCAGCCATGAACCTCGCCTGGTAAAGGATTAGGGATATTTTCTACTTTGTAGACATTATCATTTAAATCCGGGTGGTCCCATTGAATCAAACTATCAATTACCGCTACCACCACACCCTTACCTTGGTTACTCTGTTGCCAAGCTTCAATGGCTCGAATATCAGTACGAGGAAGCAACTTGCCTCGCAGGGGTATGCTGTTGAGGTGCCATTGCAAGGGGAGGAGTTCTGTTTTAAATGGAGTTGGACTAGGTTGCTCCTCCAATTCATTTAACATTTGCTTAAGGGAGTCAGTAGCTCCAGGAGTGTCGGTAAAGCTAGGATGCCCAAAACCCATTCCTGGATTACTATAAGTCACTGATTGGACAAAATTTGGTGTAGCAGAACTGATTCCAGGCACAGTATTGAGGCGATTAGCAATGGCGAGGATGGCTGTACCAGACTCTACTTGAGAGCGCACCAAATAGCGATTTTTGGTAAAGCGCAGGGGTTTGATGATCTCTAAGTTATAGCGATTGAGAATTGTCTGCACTGCTGCCTGGTCAGCTACTTCTGGCTCGAAAGCAACTACAATTTCATTAGGTAGAACAATTGTCTCATCGCGATCGCTACGGGAGAGGACAGGGAGTGTTCCTGCTACATAAGGTAGTCTTTGCACTCGTTGAGTAACAGCAGCAGGAGAACTACGGGCTCCAGCAGGCAAGTTTACCAAAGCATAGCGCAATCCCAAAGGCTTAACTTCGAGATTATTCCCCGAGAGGCTACGGGTTCCACCCCGCAAGTCTCGCTGCAATTTTAAATAGGAGGCTTCCACTGGGGCTCCACTTCGGGATCTCCCAGCTGGTTTAAAGCTAACGGCGACAGCGTCTTGGCGGACTCTCAAAGGAATGGAGCGACCGTAGAAGTTATACAATAGTTCCCCTGTGGGAGAAACTTGTGCTGCTGCTGGTGTTGCCTGGGGGAAGTAACTAATCCCTGTGATTCCACAGAAGCAACTTGTTAAGAGAATGCTGGAAATAATTTTTTTTCATATTTGTTAGTTGTTTTTTGTTCGGGAATTGCTAGAGGTGTCCTTTCTTCTTTATTTAACCCTTACCCTATCTATGTTTAATGAAAGCACTTCCCCAGGGGAAAAAGCTAATTGGTTACTAAAATAGAACTTATGCTATTTAAGGATATTTTTGTGCTATAAGGCTAGTACCGCTGCGCGGAATTAAGAATTAAGAATTAAGAATTAAGAATGCTTATATAGTAGGGATTATATCGATCGCAAACTGGTGGGTTATTTTCGCCGCGCTGCACTAGTGCAAGGAGGCAGTCCAAATGAAAAAATTTTCTTTTCACCATCAGGTGATGAAAGTAGACTCCTCCCTGCTCCCTACTCCCTACTTTCAAGGCAGGAGGCAGAAGGATAAGGGCTCTGACATCCCAGTCAGTAACCTAACTACTAGGATGGTTCCAGCAGAACAGGATATCCAGCGTCTGAACCGTGCTTTTCCCCTCATTTCTATCACTGTGAGTTTTCTTGACTATATTAGATATCTCCTCAAGAAACCAAAATTATGCAGCGACTAATCTTTGTGCTCTTCGTGTCTTTGTGGTTAATTATTCTAGAGAAGAAAACCACACAACGATTAATCTTTGTGCTCTTTGTGCCTTATACAGTCCAAAACGTGGGGAGCATCCCATTTTGGCGAGTTGGCTCCTTCAAGATAGCTGAAACCATTGCCATATCGTCTTTTTGATAATGTTTTTTCCAAAATGGGATGCTCCCAAAACGTGAGTAGAGAAGTGAGTCAACATTGATTTCTATCTGGATCATTGAAGCATTCCAATGTCACAACTTGTTATATGTGCTTGCTCTTGAACTATTCTAAAGATGACCAACCTCTAATCGCAGCCTTTATGATATCAATATAGGGGCTATCCAATGAACTTTCGATAGCAGCTTCACCACCAATTTTTACAGCTTTAACTAAACGTGACTTTAGATCCGGCTCAATCTCCTCATTAACATATGCAACTTTTTCAGCTTCGCTAGCAGTAGGATTAGATTTCTCTAGTTGTTGAAGCAAGTCCTGAATCTCAGCAGCAGCCTCAGCAAGAGTTTTATTTTCATGCCCATAATTAATAACACCACTTGCTACGTAATTACCTTCAACATTTATCTTCTTATTAATTCCATCAACATCTCCATCAACATAAGCACCTCCATCTTGAACAATAATTTGCTTGAATTCTTTTACTAAAGACGATGAACTACTGTCCAGTGCTTTTCTAAACGCATTAGGTAAGCTAGCATTCAGCATAACTCTCTTCTGTCAAACCGGGTTGAAACGTTGATTTTACGTTGGCTGTAATGCCGGAAATTCGTGGAAATATCCCAGAGTGACAGAAGAGAGATAACACCAAAAGATCTGAGATTACCAACATTAAACCCCAATAGATAACCTTAGTGCGATCGCAGATCTTGTAGGGTGCGTTGCTGATAAGCAAACGCACCATTTAGAGAAATTATTGACAAAGCCTTAACTAACGGGTGGATACCTGATGCGGGAGGACAAGCATACGAGTTAGAATATGGGGTTATTAAACATTTATAAAATTTCATTAATAATTGTACTGAAGGATACTGGTCTTAGATATCCATCAAAATCAACTTTATACAGGGCAAATTACTTCAAACAACTCAATAATCCTTGACAAACAAATTCATCTGTATCACAATTTTTATCACAGCAATCGATTGGTCATACAAGTCATGGCAAAGAATAAGGACATTTTCGGCAAAAAATTCTCCCCAGAAAAATTACTCAAGTCTGCCCTCAAGGAAAATCCACTAGCAGATTTACCCACTCCTAAAAAAATTAAAATGATTGATTTAAAAAATCACAAGAAATCAATTAGTCTCAAAAATATCGAAGTAGTAACAATCAATAATCCCTTTTTCCGGGATGACAAAAAATAAACTTCTAGTAGCGTGGCACGACTAAAACTGTAGGTTGGGTGGAAAGAAGTGAAACCCAACGGAATATCCTCAAGCGTTCATTTTAGCTGTGTCACGGCACTAGGGCTTACCCACTCAAGTGTCATGTTGAGGTGTTAGTGAAGCATCTGAGCCGTCTAGGAGAGCCTTAGTTATCGCTCAGGATGAAGTAATTTCCTTACGGTGCGTAATTCCTGTCAGTTTTGTGCGAACTTGACTTTTTGGTGTTAGCGATCGCAGTCTTGCAAAACCCTAGTGCAGCGTAGCGGAAATAAGTGACCAGTTTGAGAGCGATAGAATCCTTACTCTATAAGCATTCTTAATTCTTAATTCTTAATTCCGCGCAGCGGTACTAGTTAGTCTAGAAAGTTGCCAATGCTTTTGGTGCTTTGAAGAGTGCAAAAACTGGAAAGGCTACAGCAACCAATACTACTGAAATTGGCAAAGCTACTATCGCAACAGCAGTAAAGACTAAGGCTAAGGAGAAATAAATGGTTTTTTTCAGGACTGTTTGAATTATTTTATTCACTGATAATGCTCTCAAGTTTGCTTGGGTGTACCGGGATTTCAGTAATCTGCCGGTTACTTCAGTGTCAATTGAATCGATAGCAGGTAGATTACGATCAGAAAGTTTCATTGCTTGTTATTCCCGGCGCGTTGCTCACATACTTATAGTCTCAAAAAGTCAAAGGTGTTTAATTGATTTGGAACGTCCATTTACTGTGAGATATTCCAAGTTCTTGTGTGATTGTAATCTGATTAGTAGGTAATGTGTGTCACATGAAGAGCTCCTGGGGGCTCTGAAGAAACAAGGCAGGAGGCAGGGGGCAGGATAATTTAAGCGATCGCTTAAATTATTGTCAATAAAGTAGGGCTTAACGCGATTATTTAGGGCTTGCTGCAAAAGTGTGGAAATCATACCAGGCAAAGCTTTTAAGCATTTTATACTTTGCCAAGTGCAAGGTTTTTGTATCTTTTGGCTCAAAAACCTTGCACCGTCAGTCGAAAATCCCTAACACCTACCACCTCTTGCCCTTACCTACCACCTGCCACCTACCACCTAACACCTATTCAAACCCGAAAGTTACGACTTATTCAGCAAGCCCTATTTAAGGCTTTATTGAGATTAAGAGGTTTTTATTAACAAGATGCGTCTACCCTGAGTAAGAGGTAGATTACTAATCTTCCCCTCAGAAGATTACCTTGAGCGAGATAATCGGTGCAATGGCAGAAAATAAAACTGATAACAACCAAATTCCATCGTCTAATCCTGAAACTAACGAAAACAATGGAGCTGCGGTAAAAAATACAGTAGCAGCTAATGTGCAAAGCTTAGGAATCAATCAAATTCAGCGACACATCTTTCTGTGTGCGGATCAGACTAAACCTAAATGCTGTTCCAAAAAAGCCAGTTTAGAAGCTTGGAACTACTTGAAAAAACGCCTCACAGAGTTACAACTAGACAAACCTACACCTACTAAACCTAGCTGTATCTTCCGCACCAAAGCCAACTGTCTACGAATTTGCGCTGATGGACCCCTGATGGTGGTATACCCGGACGGTGTTTGGTATCGTCACGCCACTCCAGAAGTCATCGAACGAATTATCCAAGAGCATCTTATTGCTAACAAGGTAGTAGAAGAATATGTTATTACTATTCATCCCTTGCCAGAAATACTCCAACACTCATTAGTGAATGATTAATTGATAATTGAGAGACTGTAGAGACGTTGCATGCAACGTCTCTACATGGTTTTTGCAGGTTGTCACATAAAGGGGTAGCTAACCCGGATTTGGTATTCGTAGCTTAAGGCTCTTGCAGTATCCTTACCTGGTTCTCCAAGCCTAGTTGGGGTGACGCTTGGGCGACTTGTAGTGATCTGATGAATTGAGCCAGGGAATACTCTAAATGAGTTCCAGCATCCACAGTTACCCAACCATCAGAGGTCAAATGTCGCCATTCAAAATGTAGGTGAGGACCAGTAGAACGTCCAGTACTACCAACGCGCCCAATTACAGCTCCCTGTTCCACTTGTTCGCCAGGTTGGACAAAGATTTCTGAAAGGTGAGCATAGCGGCTTTCTTGAGTGTTTTCTTCATGGCGCATAATTACCATGAGACCATAACCGCCTGCAAAGTCAGCATATGCTACATCACCGGGAGCAGCAGCAACTACAGGTGTTCCTTGAGGAGCGCTAATATCAGTACCAGGATGGAAGCGAGGATCGCCGGTGAATGGATCAATCCGCCAGCCGAATACAGAGCCAATAGCAGCTGGAATCGTCAGGGGGAACATGAATTTTGATTTGCCGATACTAGGACGTCCCACCGGTCGGTTGGTGAGATTGTAGTAAGCTAGACCAGATTGCTCTGCTTGTTGTCTTAGAGCTATTCTGTTGAGGGGAGGCTCACTAATACTATTGGTATTAGCTTTCACTGGATTTAGAGGCAGACGACTAATACTATTGGTATTAGCTTTCACTGGATTTAGAGGCAGACGACTAATACCATTGGTATTAGCTTTCACTGGATTTAGAGGCAGACGACTAATACCATTGGTATTAGCTTTCACTGCTCCACTTTTCACCGATTGGACATTCCTTACAGGTTGAACTCTAGCAACCTGCGGTATTGGAAGTCTTGGACGCTTAGTAACTGAACGTCGTTGTGGTTGTCGAGGGATTGGTCTGTAGTTTGCAGTGCGCTGACTAGGTGTAGGGACACCACAGGAGCTACCGGCAAATTGACCGTTGCGCGATACGGTTGAACAACCAGTTGATCTTTCAGTCAGGATCACAGAAGCAGGTTTATTGTACTGCCGAGTAGCGCCAATACTGTAATCTGTGTTGTCAATATAGCTATTTTGAGGAGCAAGGTTAGTTTGAGCACTCCTCTGACTTGGAGGATTAACCAGAGGTTGAGATGGCTGTGCTACATCAGCACTTGGAGGTACATATAAGTTAGGAGCAGCTAGAGGCGATTTTTTTGGTGCAGGTGCTGCTATTGGTGCAGGTGCTGGAGGTGGTGCTGCTACTGGTTTAGGTGCTGGAGGTGGTGCTGCTACTGGTTTAGGTGCTGGAGGCGGTGCTGCTACTGGTTTAGGTGCTGGAGGCGGTGCTGCTACCGGTGCAGGGGCTGGAGGCGGTGCTGCTACCGGTGCAGGGGCTGGAGGCGGTGCTGCTACCGGTGCAGGGGCTGGAGGCGGTGCTGCTACTGGTGCAGGGGCTGGAGGCGGTGCTGCTACTGGTGCAGGGGCTGGAGGCGGTGCTGCTACTGGTGCAGGTGCAGGAGGCGGTGCTGCTACCGGTGCAGGTGCTGGTGCTGCGGAAGGGGTTCCTGTATCTATGAGTGAATCAGTTTGGGCAACAACCAGACTGCTGCTGAGGAAACCGAAACCACCAATCAAACTCAGTACCCGCATCAACTGAGGAAACTTGTAGAAAAGACTTAAAGGGGTATAACTAGAGGATGCTTTTTCTCTCATTTCCGACTCACTACTCATCACTCACTATTCTTACTATCCTAGTTGATTCAGGTAAGACGTGAACTGGTGATTCATCTAGTGCAAGAAGGCAGAAGGCAGGAGGCAGGAGGCAGGAGGTAAGAAAGCTTGTGTAGTAAGCTTTTTCATCTTTGTCGCTCACCCTTTTAATTGGTAGGTTACTTCCGCCGTACTCCCCTAGGTTTACTGCTATAGCCCAGAGTGATTGTACCTGGCTTCAGACAAATTTCTGAGGAGCCTGTGGAGGAATTGACACTAACTCGTAGCTCACCTGTAGAAGTAACCCCTGTGATTATTCCAGGTTTGCCGTCTACAATAACTTGGCTTCCCAAACTATGTAGAAGCTCGAAGTAAGATGACAGTAAACTTTCTATGCCAAATTCTAACCAGTATTGGTATCCTGATAGCAGTCCTTGGAGAGCAATTGCTGCCAACATTTCCAGGGATGTCACCTGGGGATTTAACTGTTGTTGGCAAAAAGATTGCAAATTAATACCAGATTCAGGGACAATATTGCTCCAATTAATGCCAATACCGATGACAGCTTTGGTAATTTGACCTTGCTGAACGCGGGTTTCGGTGAGAATGCCTCCTAATTTCCGGTCTAAAAGGAGCAGATCATTAGGCCATTTGAGCAAGACGGGGATGCCGTAACTTCTCAAGGCTCTCGCAATTCCCCAAGCACTAGATAAAGTTAGATGAGCACTGTTGGATGCTTTGAGATGAGGTGCTAAAGCTACGGATAAGTATAATCCACCAATACTAGATTGCCATTGGCGTCCCCATTGTCCCCGTCCTGCTGTTTGTTGAGCAGCAATAACCACCCTTGGAATTGTTGCTCCCTGGTTAAGCAATTCCCAAAGGGTTTGATTCGTAGAAGGGAGTGTTTCAAATATATGTAAGGGTGTAGTTGGAAGTTCTACCTGTAGAGATAGCTGTTCTTTGACTTGTTGGAGAGCGGTCTTGAACTGTTTTTGATTAAATCTCACTCAATAACTTCAAACTTTTTTCTCTAGTGCATAATACCCACCTTGGTAATTTTAAGGCTTGTGTAGAGAAAAAATAAAGTTAATTTTTGTTAAAAATAAGTCATTTGGTATATCTTGTTACAGAAATATCTGTTAAATTAACAATGGATAAGCAATTAAGCAATCGGAGAAGTGAACGATGTCTACTCAAGAACAAGCTCGTGCCCTAATGATGCGCCATCATCACCTCATCAAAAATCGTCAGCAATCTATGCTTGGTCGTGCTGCAGTTGAAGTAGGTCTAGGAATTGATAGTGTTGAAGGATGGAGCCATACTCAAGGCAAACTCAATCCTAACTTCCGAAGCAACTATGATCGCAGTGGTGCTTCCCTCAGCTAAATTGACATTGTTGTTAATGTCATTATCATAAAAATAGCGATGGAAAAGCGCATTTTTCCTAAAGGAGCTTAGACAGTCTCACCGTCACTGTTAATAAATCATTAGTTATTAGAAAACTATACATAGTAATGACTAATGGTTAATAGTCTTTTAGCCAAGTAACTTGCTAGGATTTGAGCCTTATAACGCGGTTTCTTGCAATACTGTTCTGTTCGGCAGAGTTTAATTCCCCACCCGAAGGTGGGGAATTAGTTTCTGGAGTGGTGAAATCTTAAACTTGAGCCAGTAGTTGTAAATTGAAAGATATGTAATTTAATGTAGGTTCTTTAACCTTTCTTCTTGGATCTTCCTTGACCTTGTTTATATTCCTTCTCTTGCCCATGAAACTGCTTATGAATCAGGCTAGCAATCAACAATCTTTGTCTTAAAGAAGATTTTTATCTCATCTTGGGGAATCACTGTTCCTTTACCATTGTTATAAGCAATGATGCAAGGTTCTTCATTATGTGACATTTCTCTTAATGCCCAAGCTGAGTACTGAGAATGAAGTTCAATCACTTCGTCGAGTGATTGTTTTTCTTCTTCATTCAGGTGGAGATCAATGTCTTGTTCAGGAACTTCTAATAGATTTCCTTTTATAGAACTAAAGTGATTCCAAACATTAGGTACAACTGGACCGTGGTCCCATGCTTCTATTTCATCATCAAATAAAGGTTTATCAAACTCAGCCAAAAAAAATCCCTGAGTATAGTAGAGCAGCTTTTGAAGTTTCAACTTTGTGATATCCGGTTCTTCATGGTCTTGAGACCGAAGTATATAATCTGCTACTTTGATAGCTATTTCCATTTTTCACGTTCCCAAAAGTTGTCTAATTGCTTCTTTACCAGTTAATTCAGCAACATTTCTAGTAAAGATATGATATTAGAAAGGCACACGTCATGATAACTCGTGCAATAATTCCTAAAACCAGCCACTTGACCCAATACAACCTCTTATCAATCATTATACCGTAAGACTTCCATTAATTGTGAGAGAATTTTACGAAAACCCTTGGTTAAGGTAGCGCTCTTAGGAAATAATGCAATAGCAAGATTCCATTTGATGAGCGAGGTTTCCGTGAGAGGATTTTTATTCGTAACTGATTTAGACAATACCTTGGTGGGTGATGACAATGCCCTCAAAAAACTCAACCAACTCTTAGAGCAACATCGGCAAGAGTATGGGACAAAAATAGTTTATGCAACCGGGCGATCGCTCACTCTTTATCAGCAACTTACTACCGAAAAGCCCTTGTTGCCGCCAGATGCCCTAATCACCTCAGTGGGTACAGAACTCCACCTCGATACTAGTGGGAATGCCTGTGATCCAAAATGGGCTCAAATACTCTCTGAAGGATGGAATCGGGAACTAGCAGTGGCAACTGCTGCTCATTATTCCGACTTGGTTCTCCAACCAGACTCGGAACAGGGTTCGTTTAAAGTTAGCTATTACCTCACCCCAAAAGCAGCATTAGAAGTACTACCAAGACTGGAGTCACAGCTACGAGAGACTGGTCTTGATGTCAAGCTCATCTACAGTGGAGATCAAGACCTGGATATCTTACCTCGCAATGGAGATAAAGGTCTAGCAGTGCAGTTCTTGCGCCAGAAATGGGAAATTGAGGCCCTTAATACCGTAGTATGTGGTGACTCTGGCAATGATATTGCTTTGTTTAGTGTCGGAGAAGAGCGAGGCATCATTGTCGGCAATGCGCGCTCAGAACTCCGTCAGTGGTACGAAGCCAACCAAACTGATTACCGTTATCTTGCTAAGGCATTCTGTGCTGCTGGTATTCTAGAAGGCTTGTATCACTTCAGCTTCCTTGATAATTAGGGTTTGCTGAATAAGTCTGAAACAGTCTGGTGGCAATAGGAGGGAACGGGGAACGAGGAACCCTCTAACTTGTCACCATTGCCTAAAACCTAAAACCTAAAACCTAAAACCTAAAACCTAACACCTAACACCTAACACCTAACACCTAACACCTAACACCTATTCAACCGGATTTGGTATGGCCTGTTGTTAGGGGATTCAACCACCGGAGAATTTCTCGTTTTAATGGACTTAAGTCTTTAGATAATCCTTGTTTAATCCACTGACCAACAGCATCCAAGGGAGTAAACACTTCTCCAACTTGCCAATTGATATCTTGACTTAAAGGTGTTAAATGATTACCTGGTAACTTTTGCAGGGTAACCATATGAGGGAAACGTTGTTTCAAAACTGGGATTAAGCTCAAGGTTTGGTCAATTTCATCATTGGTGAATCTTATCAGTAAATTGCGCCGGACTTGGTAGTTGTCAGTAATTAATTCGTTAGTTTCTCGAGGAGATGGGGTAAACTCCACATCAAAATCGAAAACTGGATTGATATTGAGCTGCTCGATAAAGGGAATAGCACGCTTAGCTGGATAGTTATTGAAGGAAATCAAGATATTACCAGCGCGTTCAACGGTGAAAAGGCTACCGATAAGCAGATGAAGTTTGCAGCCCATACTATGCCCGACACCATAAATAGGCAGATACTGTTGGCGTAGAATATTGCTGGCTTGTAAGCGGTATAGGGTAGTCTCAAAACTGTTAAGAACGTCTCTTGCGATCGCAGCATGATCTAGGGTATTCAAAAATGGTGTAGCAATCACTGCATATCCCTGACTGCCCAATTTTTCCAGCAGTGAGCGGTACGTCACTTGCGGTGCAGCCGCAATGAATGCCCCACCAAGGAAATGTACAATCCCGGTGGGATGAGGAGGAATTAAAACCCAGTTACCTGATATTTCTTGCCAGTCCATACCAAAATTAGGTTAATTAATCAATCTCTAGAGCTTGACAATATTTACGTTTCCTAACATCCTTTCCTTTATTTTCATCTACCTACTTTTAATTTAACAATTGATAAATCTTATAATTAACCTCGATGACCGTATACAATATATTGAACTCGTTGACCAATATTAGTTGCATGATCAGCCATCCGTTCTAGATGACGAATAGCCAATACTAACAAGACAATTGGTTCTACAATCCCTTTGACATCCCGCTGATAAGCTAAGGTTTTATATAATTCGTCGTGGGCTTGGTCAACTTTATCGTCTAGCTGCTTAATAGCTTTTCCTTTAGTAGCATCCAAATCTGCTAGAGCTACTAGACTTTCTGAGAGCATGGCTTGAGCATGATGGGACATTAACTCTAGCTCTGGGAGGCAACTATGTGGCGGGTAAGGTAAGAGTTTCACAGCAATTTCTACCAAATCTTCAGCATAATCACCAATGCGCTCCAAATCCCGCACCAGCTGCATAAAGGCACTGAGGACTCTTAAGTCTTGAGCAACTGGTGATTTCATGGTTATCAGATTGCTACACTCTAACTCAATTTGGCGATAGTAGCGGTCGATACGTTTTTCGTTTAAGCTAATAGCCTCAGTTGCCTCTAAACTATGATAGAACATTGCTTGGTGACTCAGGCGAAATGAGTTTTCAACCAAAGCCCCCATTCTCAAAACATCTTGCTCTAAACTCTTGAGAGAGCGTTCGAGCTGGGTAGTTTCAGTATTGGTGTTGAGATAGAACAGGTTCACCTCTCATGCCTCTGCACTAATTAGGAAAGAGTATCAACTTCTATGATATTGAATTTTTTGAGACTCTTGATAATTAATCTTAACTTTTTAGAAAAAAACTCGAAAATGATGACATCACCCAAGATTTCTCTAGGTAGCTCGCCTAAAAGTGTATCTAGCACAGGTTGTGATCTAGTTTCCAAACGAGTAATTGACTATCTTGAACAACTTGAGGATCCTAGGAAAGAAAAAATATTGGCATTCCATCACACTCACCAAGAACTGATGAAAATTGCCAAGGGTTCATTTAGCAAACACCAAGCATGGTTTGGTGGTTACCAAGATCACATAGCAGAGTGCTTTCGGATAGCAGAAGCGATGTATTTTGGTTTACAGACAATTCGGGAAGTTTCCATTAGGCTAGACTCAGCCCTAGTTGTACTCTATTTCCACGACATTGAAAAAATTTGGAAGTATTCTCAAGGCTTATCTCCTAATTTTGATAAACAATCCTTTTATAGAAAAGAGCTCCAGGAAGCCTATGGAATTGAGCTAGCCACTGATGAGTTGAATGCACTGAAGTACATTCATGGTGAACCACATGAGGAATACAATGCAACAACTCGCTTAATGAGTCCGTTGGCTTCCTTTTGCCACTGTGTTGATACTTTATCAGCCCGCATGTGGTATGACGAAGGTAAAAATTTGGGTTGATATCAAATCCAATTGAATAACTTATTTTCTGGTAAAATGACCAACATTTTCAACTTACCTTCACCCATTCCTGTATCAGAATTATTTGAATCTTTGCTCTCGACAGAAAAGGTTTTAATTGAACGTATTGTTTCAACAGGACAAATAACACCCCCAGGAGAATGGTATGACCAAGAAACCGATGAATGGGTTATTCTGTTACAGGGAGAAGCTGAATTATCCTATAAAGATGGTGAAAGAATTGTCCTGAAAGGAGGAGATTATCTGCTTATTCCAGCTCATGTCAAACATCGGGTTGAATATACTAGTAATGAACCTCCCTGTATTTGGTTAGCTGTTCATATTAACAGTAACAAGTAATGAGCGTTAGAGCGACAATGCCCCAGAAAATAAGAAACAAGCTTTCATTTCTTTTCCCTTCTGCCTCCTGCCTTCTGTCTTCTTGCACTAGGGAATTAGATTACATTCAAACATTCTATTGGCAATAGGTCCAGCTACTCGATTAATAAATTCCTCCCGCATCTCAGGATTTTTTTTCAACATGGCGATCGCTTTTTCCTGGAGAGCTGTTTCTGATTCACCATCAGCTTGTGAACTCTTGTCAGACTGAGGTTGCATCTGAGCTACCTCTTCACAGGAAGCATTTTGGTATTTTTCAATCACAAGATTGGCTGCTGCATCTAACAAAGCTTCCTTGGGTGCAAATCCACTACAGGCGCTTACAACCATTGCCATAGGAGTCAAAGCAGCTAGAAATAGATGGAACTTTTTCATTAATTGAACCTCCACAAACCCTAGGGAATTAAATTACAGTCAAACATTTTATTGGCAATAGGAGCCGCTACCCGATTGATAAATTCCTCCCGTATCTCAGGGTTTTTTTTCAACATAGCGATCGCTTTTTCCTGGATAGCAGCTTGTTGCTTACCATCAGCTTGTGAACTCTTGTCAGAGTTAGGTGTCATCTCGGATAATTCTTCACAGGAAGCATTTTGGAATTTTTCAATCACAAGATTGGCTGCCGCATCTAACAAGGCTTCCTGATTTGGTAATGAAGGTTGCTCCCTCGGTAGTGAAGGTTCATTTTTCGGTAATGAAGGCTGCTCACTTGGTAGTGAAGGTTTGTTTTTAGGCAATGAAGGCTTCTCAATTTGTTTGTTGGGAGGCAATGGAGATTCCTGTAACTGAGGTGGAGAGGGAGGTGATGGTTGTAGTAAAGCTCTGCTAGAGATACCTCCAACCATGGCAATAGAAGTGAGAGTAACTAAAAACAAATGCGACTTTTTCATTAATTTTTTGTCCATTAAGTTATTGTTCAGTAATAAGGAAAACCAGTGTTTTAAGTCTATGCATATTGTTCGAGTAATTGCTAGACATACAAAATCTGGTTAAAAACCTCATCTGCTGTCAGAGTATTGAGAATGATACCGACTCGTTGAGCAATCTCATATCCATTATTTTGAGGTGTTACAATGATGCCTGAGTGCTGTTGTCCTGTTTGGATGTAGCTCAGGTGCAATCTTTCAAAATACACTCGATTATGGGTCAATATGCATCGCTCATGTGAGGCAGCATAAGCTAATTGTTGCTCATCAGAGTAACCCGTCATCTCTGCATCAATAGTAGTGAGGATATCCAGACCTCTTGCTCTTAAAAGAGTAGCGACCAAATTAGCAATATCCTCATCAGTGTAGAGTGAGGCAAAGATTTTCATTCCGCTTTCAATGCTTTGCGAACTGCGGGATGAATCAGGTTATCAGGGATGTGGTTTCGCTCAATATACTCGTTGATTTCAGCCTGGTTATCCAAATAAAAACTCAGGGCATCAAAGACTTGAGCCAGGGTAAGCTGAGGATACTGTGTGGGAATTTCTTCAGGAGGAGTACCCAACCGCCATAAGCCGACAATGACTCGTACCGATATCCGAGTCCCGATGATAATCGGTTCACCGCTTAAAATCTCTGGATTGCGAGTGATATATCTGGAAACGGCTGTAGTGGTCATCAATAAAACCCCATAAGGGATACGTTTTCACATTTTAGCTCTCTTCTGTCACTCTGGCAGAGGTCAAATAAAGGAAAAATGGCTCAAACCCTGATGCAGAGTATGATTAAGCACAGACCCGCTGCGCCCACTGTAAAATTTATAGATACCTACGAAGAGAGCTATTCTCATACCAAAAATTAAAATTGGTATTAACTAATCCACACTGTTTTAATATTGACAAACTCATGTATGCCTTGAATTCCTAATTCTCGACCATAGCCGGAACGCTTAATTCCCCCAAAAGGTATACGGGGGTCCGATTTGACTAAACCATTGATAAAGACAGCACCGGCTTCAAGTTCGTCAATCAGTCGATTTTGTTCCTCTTCATCTGTTGTCCAAGCACTAGCTCCTAGTCCAAAAGGTGTGCTATTTGCTAACTTAATGGCAGCATCAAGGTTATTTACCCGGAAAAGTAAAGCCACCGGACCAAAAAATTCCTCTTGATCCGCAGGTGTCCCGGCTGGAAAGTCAGTCAGAATAGTAGGAGGATAGAAGTTACCGGGAAGGTGAGCCAGAGGTTTGCCTCCAGTAAGAACTTTTGCTCCTTTTTCTATGCAAGCTTGGACTTGTTGGTCTAAATCAGCGAGAATACCAGGAGTGGCTAAAGGACCAACATCCATCTCTTCTTGCATTGGGTCACCAATTTTGAGATGTTGGAATTTCTCTACTAGGCGTCCCTCAAATTCATCAGCGATCGCTTCCATTAAAATAAATCTTTTCGCTGCGATGCAAGATTGACCATTATTCAGCATCCGAGCGGTGACTGCTGTAGAAACTGCTGCCTCTAAATCTGCACTCTCTAGGACAATATAGGGGTCACTTCCTCCTAGTTCTAGGACAGTTTTCTTAATTTGCTTACCTGCTGCTGCTGCCAAACTTGCACCTGCGGCTTCACTACCAGTTAGGGTGGCAGCTTTGACTCGCTGATCATCAATAATCCCTGCTACTTGCTGTGCTCCAATTAATAAAGTCTGGAGGGCACCTTCGGGAAATCCAGCTTGTTTGATAATCTCCTCAATTGCTAAAGCACATTGGGGTACATTAGAAGCATGTTTGAGCAGACCGACATTGCCAGCCATCAGTGCTGGTGCAGCAAAGCGGAATACCTGCCAAAAGGGAAAATTCCAAGGCATGACTGCTAAAATAACTCCCAGAGGCTGGTAGCGCACAAAACTCTGACTGGCATCGGTAGTTGCAGGAACATCCGCGAGAAATTCTGCAGCGTGTTCGGCGTAGTAGCGGCAAACCAAAGCACATTTTTGTGCTTCAGCGATCGCACCTTTAATGGTCTTACCCATTTCCATGGTCATCAGCTTACCAAAGCTGACTTTGTCACGCTCTAAAATCTCCGCTGCCTGATTGAGCCATTGTGCTCTTTGACTTATGGGCGTTCGGCGGTATTGTTCAAATGTCTGTTGCGCCAGTGCCAGCTTAGTTTCAATTGACTCTCTACTCAGGGGCTCAAAGGTCTTGAGCGTTGCCCCAGTTGCTGGGTTAATTGTAGCGATACCCATAGCTTCTCTCCTACCCCAAAGCATCTTGGGGATAGTTCTTCTGGTAATATCTTAACTTTTAGATAACCAATTTTGTCAACAGCATCTACAAAAAAACTTAAAGATTTTCAGGGGGTTGGGATTATTGCAAATTTTTCTATACTTTCTCTAAATTTCCCTAAGAGAATACCTCCTTTTCTGGAGGTAATTATCAAAAAATGTTTCATTTTACAGATATTTATCCTAATTTATAGGAAAAGTTGTTATATAATAACACTTTCTAACAGCTTCTGATTCAATCCAAAGGCAAGACTTAGGTAGCTATAAATTAACTATGCTCCGAGAAAACCAAGTAAACCACGGACGCTTGGGAAGTGTCTCGTTTATCCTTAGGGTGGAAGTAAGATAACAGTCGTAGGATTACCTTTAAAAAAGCATGGAATATTTGAATATTTTTCCTTATGGTGAGCAGAAGTTTAATGATGTTATTAGTGTGCAAAATTCTACCACTAAACCGCCACTAGTTTTAGTGGTCGATGACGACGAAGATAATTTGCTGCTGATGACTCATGTGCTAGATCATTTGGGCTTTTCCTGGATCACGGCAGTTGACGGTATCAGTGCTTTGCAACAAGCCCAAACTGCTCAACCAGCTTTGATTTTATTAGATATTCTCATGCCCCATATGAGTGGTGCTGAAGTTTTAGCTCGGCTGAAGAAAGACTCAACAGTTAAAAAAATTCCCGTGATTGCGGTAACAGCTTTGGCTAATACCTCAGAGCGAGAAGATCTCATGCTGGCAGGCTTCGATGATTACGTCAGCAAACCCTACATGCTAGAGGACGTTGAAGCAGCTCTTCAGCGCCATTTATGCTTACCAGCAACCGTAACTTAAATTACAAGCTAGCAAGTCTAGATTGACTTTCCTTGTGAGCTACCATTTAAGACCAACACCTATGTGCTATCATACACCGTCCGACGCTAGGGTGAAAATTTATCAAATATCTGTTATATCCCTCTATGTTTAAGTGAGATGCTCATCAGCTATTGCTCACAACAAAGAATAACAATCTTTCTGAGGAATTTCTCATTCCTGATTCCCTCTTTTTAGACTAACATAGATAATTTGGCACTCTTCGAGAACTATGAGTAAAAGTTACTTGTGAGCTAAAATTTCCAGTATTACTTGGTACTCAAGGGACATATCTACTGCTATAGCAAATGTACCTGCCAAACAACTTCTGTTCAACATGCTTGTCCTGGGTGGTCACTAAGATTTATAAAACAAAAGCGGATTCATCTGTCGTCAAGCTTGTATTACTAAGTAAGTTACTAATTTTGGCAGTTGATGACCAAGCAAGCGCCAAGAGAGGTTAGAGTGTGCCATATTTAATCCAAAACCCAGACGCTCCTAGCCCAGAAATTCATAAGTTGAAACGTGGTGTGAACACCATTGGACGGGAGATCGACAACAGCATTATTGTGGCTGATAGAAGTCTCTCTCGTCACCATGCTCAAATTCTGATTGCTGAAGAGCAGGCGATTATCACCGATTTAGGGAGCCTCAATAACACCTTCGTTAACGAATCTAAAATTGATCAGTGTGAACTCAAAGACGGAGACTTGATACGTTATGGCGCTGTAGTATTTCTCTTTGTGCAAGCGCTGGAGAGTTCCAAACCAGAGCCTTTGGGGGGTGAAGGGTCAAATTTATCTATTATCGGTAGATTAGCACCAGAGAAAACTCGTGTAGCGCTGCAAGACTTACTAGATCACAACAGCTCACAACAAAAAGGCACAGTCCTCATGCTACGGCAAAGAAATGCCGAGCAGCGAGCCCTAGACAAGTTAAAGATTTTGTTAGAAGTCAGCCAGCAGCTTTCTTCTCCGGAAGAACCCCAGAAGCTATTAGAGAAAATTCTCGATCTGCTGTTGCAGATTATGAATGTAGATCGGGCAATAATCCTGATGTTTAACCAACAAACTGGGGAGCTTGAGCAAAAAGCGGTCAAGTTTCGAGGTGGAATACCTACTGATGGTCAGATCTACAGTACCACTATCACCAATTTTGTCCACGAGCATGGAGAAGCTATTCTCATTTCTGATGCCTGTGTTGACAATCGCTTCTATGAAGCTAACTCGATTTTGGCACAGGCAATCCGTGCTTCTATGTGTGTGCCCCTCAAGCCCAGAGATCAAGTGATTGGGGTATTGTATGCTGATAATCTCTCCATGGTAAACGTTTACCGCCAGGAAGATTTGGAGTTTCTCACAGCTTTGGCTAACCAAGCAGCGATCGCTATTGAAAATGCCAAACTCTACAAGCAGATTGAAACAGAAGCAGTGATGCGGGCAAAATTTGAGAGCTGTTTTCCGGAAGCTGTAAGTAAAAAACTTAAGGAAGAAGGCAAGCTGAAGATTGTTGATACGGAGGTGACAGCCCTGTTTGCCGATATCAGTAGCTTTACCCAAATCTGCTCTCGAATGGAGCCACGGCAAGTAATTGAGATGCTCAATGAATACTTCCAGGTGATGGTGGAGGATATTATCTTTAAGTATGAGGGTACATTAGAGCAGTATATTGGGGATGGGCTGCTAGCAATTTGGGGTGCCCCTTATCGGCAACCAGATGATGCCAAGCAAGCTGTTCAATCAGCGATCGCTATGCAGCGGGCAATTGAGGGATTGAATCAGGATTGGGTAAAGCGACGGAATTTACGGATTAAGATCCACATCGGACTCAATACGGGGAAAGTGGCAGCGGGAAACATTGGTTCACCGAAGCTGATTCGATATGGAACCATTGGGGACACAACCAATTTGGCTAGCCGCATCTGTGATGTTGCTAAGGGGGGTGAAATCCTGATTTCTCATACTACCCTAAAACACTTGAGCGATCGCACAATTCCTGTAGTCAAAATTCCCCCAGTTCGCGTTAAGGGGAAACAACAACCTCTTCAGCTCTATCGTGTACTTTATTAGGTGTTAGGTTTTAGGTGCTAGGTTTTAGGTTTTTTCTACACTGGAATCTCAATTTGCTTAGTGCCTGCTAAACCAAAAGCCTGGTGAATTGCTTGCAAGGCAATGACTCCTTGGTCTTGATCCACAACACAGCTAATCTTAATTTCTGAGGTAGTAATCATCTGAATATTGATTTTGTGTTGTGCTAGAGCCGCAAACATTTTGGCGGCGATACCAGGTTGACCGATCATCCCGGCTCCAACGATACTAACTTTAGCAATTTCTGTATCTAGCAGTATCTCAGCCTGTTCTAAAACCGGTGCTGCTTGTTGCAGTACTTTCCGCGCTGCTTCACCATCAGCTTGGGAGACAGTAAAGGCAAGATCCCGGGTGGTAATGCCGTCAATTACCCGACAGCGTTGAGACTGGATAATCATATCAACACTGATGTTGTGCTCTGCTAAGAGTCCAAAGATCTTAGCCGCACTACCCGGACGATCTGGAATGTAACGAATTGCTAAACGAGCTTGATTGAGATCAAGGGCAACGCCTCTAACAGCAGATTGGGTATGGCGAACGGGAGATGGGGAAGTGGGAACTGGAGAACTGTTGATTTGGAAAGTTTGGCACAAAGAAGCGATCGCGCGATCACTATCTTGGGAGGCAATAACGCAGCTGACTTTGACTTCTGAGGTGGAAATCATCTCAATATTGATGTTAGCTGCCGCTAGGGTGGCGAACATTTGGGCAGCAATCCCGGGGCGCCCAATCATCCCTGCTCCAGTAATTGAGATTTTGGCAATCTCCCTTTCTACCATTACCTCTGCTTCTTCGGGATGGGCAGTTTTTTGGCTGCGGAGGGCAGGAGCAATAGCTTCTGATACGGCTTCGGCTCGTTTGAGAATATTTTTGCTGACGGTAAAGGCAATATCATTACTATTACCTTCGTGGATTGATTGGATAATCAAGTCTATATCCAAGTCTTCAACCGCAATCTCCCCAAATAACTGAGCTGCCACACCAGGACGATCTGGTACTCGCAACAGGGCTACTTTTGCCTGATCCGTATCATATTCTACTGCTGAGACTGGTAAGGCAATCTCTAAGCCTTCCGTAGAACGAGGCTGAGGTAAAGGAGAAATTACCCTAGTACCGGGATCATCCGTCCAACTGGAAAGTACTACCAACGGCACACCATAATTCCGGGCAATTTCTACAGCACGGGGATGAAGTACCTTAGCTCCCAAGCTGGCTAATTCCAGCATTTCATCGGAGGTAATCTCATCCATCAGCTGAGCATCAGTTACCAAGCGGGGGTCAGCTGTTAAAATTCCCGGTACATCAGTGTAAATTTCACAACGATTGGCTCCTAAGGAAGCAGCTAGTGCTACTGCTGAGGTATCAGAACCACCGCGCCCTAGGGTAGTAATTTCCATCTCACTGGTACTACTGATACCCTGAAATCCAGCTACTACTACTACTTTTCCTTCCTTGAGATGTCTCTCCAATCGCTGAGTTTCAATATTGAGAATGCGGGCGCGACTATGTTGTGCTTCCGTGACAATTCCCACCTGTGCTCCTGTTAGGGAAATTGCTGGTTGCCCCAACTCCTGCAATGCCATAGACAATAGGGCAATGGAGACTTGCTCCCCCGTAGAAAGCAACATATCCATTTCCCTGCGGCAGGGACTAGGAGAAACGGCATTAGCCAGTTGCACTAAACCATCGGTAGTTTTACCCATCGCCGAAACGACAACCACCACAGCATCCCCAGTTTGAGCTGTTTTCCTGACCCGTTGCGCTACAGCTTGGATACGTTCTACTGAACCAACGGAAGTACCACCGTATTTCTGAACAACTAATGACATAATCTTGATCCCATCAAGCTTATTTACGATACCTTGAACGAGTCAAGGATGCAAAGAAGAGCCTTAAAGCCAATACAGGAGATATTACTGGAGCGATCGCAAGCAATAGCTTGGGCTTTGTCCGAATACCGGTTTTTACCTCAACCTGAGCTAAAACCTCACCAGCAAATCGTAAATCCCTCAGGGGTAATTCGGAGTAGATTGTGGGGTTATCTTGGAATTTTGACCAAACTATAATTGCTTCCTCCAATGAGGCATTTTTAATTTTAAAGGGAGACACTTGACAAAGAAGACCAAATCTTAACTACTCTAGTCATGGTGTAATCTTAACCAAAGAACGCAGATGGGAGATGAACAAGAAGCTGGAGCAATAGAGGAACGTCTAATCGTTTTTAGCCGTTATCCTGAGCCGGGAAAAACTAAGACAAGAATGATTCCGGCCCTTGGAGCTGAGGGGGCGGCAAAACTGCAACGCCAGCTGACGGAAGAGACTCTACTTCAGGTGAGGGAACTTGCAACTTGCCGTCCCTTATCTGTAGAAGTCCATTTTTCTGGTGGTACTCAGCAATTAATGCAAGCTTGGCTAGGTAATGATTTTGCTTACCAACCACAAACAGAAGGGGATTTGGGCGAGCGGATGGCGTCAGCATTTGCTGCGTCTTTTACTGCTGGAATGACTAGGGTGGTAATTATTGGCATTGATTGCCCAGATTTGACAGCTGAGTTGATGGCACAGGCTCTTGAGGCATTGGAGCAATACGATTTAGTGCTTGGTCCAGCAGAGGATGGGGGTTATTATTTGATTGGTTTGAGACGAATGATTGGAGAATTATTTGTGGGAATTAGTTGGGGTACATCTCAAGTACGGCAACAAACTTTAGAGATTGCTAAGAAGCTGGATTTAGCGATCGCTTTTCTCCCTCTCCTCAACGATATCGATCGTCCAGAAGATTTGAAGTAGGAAGTATTATAGCTTAATCAGGTGCAGTTTTGGGATAGTTACTTAAAAAACGACAAACAACAAACAACAAACAACAAACAACAAACAACAAAACTGGATGGAAACCGAAAAAATTTCAATTATTATTCCGGTTTTAAACGAAGCCCACACAATTGAGAAACTGTTGGTGAGGCTTTTAGATATCCAACAGGTAGAAGTGATTGTTGTCGATGGGGGAAGTCGAGATGCAACGATGACAATTGCTCAATCTTTAGGTGTTAAAGTAATTTCTACAACTGCTAGTCGTGCGAGCCAAATGAATGCTGGTGCTGCCGTTGCTACTGGAGATATCCTACTATTTCTGCACGCTGATACTACTTTACCTTCTGGCTTCGAGCTCTTGGTTCGTCAGGGACTACAAGATGCTAAAACAGTTGCCGGTGCTTTTGAATTGAGCATTGATGCTCAATTACCTGGGCTGCGGTTGATTGAAAAGATGGTGAATATGCGATCGCGTTTTTTTTCAATGCCTTATGGAGATCAAGCTATCTTTTTAAAAGCCACTATCTTTAAAGAAATTGGCGGCTTTCCCAACTTACCGATTATGGAAGATTTTGAGATAATGCGATGCTTAAAAGTTCGGGGTGAAATTAGTATCCTCTCAGCATCAGTGTTAACTTCTGGACGTCGTTGGCAGAAACTTGGCATTGTCAAAACCACATTAATCAACCAAGTGATAATTGTTGCCTATCTTCTGGGAATTTCTCCTGACATAATTGTGCGTTGGTATCGTAGAAAATGAGGTCTTAGAACAAATTAACCAATTATCAATTATCCATTATCCATTGATAATAAGCTTTGGATAGCAGTTGAAGCCTACTCTATTGGAGAAGCTATAATATCCTCAACAACTAATAACGACCATGACCCAAATTACCCTATATATTCCGGGAGAAGCCGTACCAAGCCAATATTCTTCTCCAGAGTCATTAACCCAAGCTATACGACTTGCCGCCGCCATCTACTGGTATGCTCGTGGGGAAATTTCCCAAGGTAAAGCAGCTCAACTGGCAGGATTGAATCGTAAGGAGTTTCTCGAAGTTCTTGAACGGGAAAAAGTAGATGTTTTTTTAGTGGATTTTGACGATCTCAAGCAGGAGTTAGCGCGTGGTTGAGCAATCTCCCGAAGTAGCAATTCCACCCGTTATTGACTCTTCTCCTCGGGTCGGCAAAATTGGTATCTTCGATAATTGGATTGATAAATTATCCTTTGAGTGCTCACCAGTACACATTCGGAATAAGTGGTAAAGGCAAAAGGTGAGAGTAACAGTTTACATGCGCACAACTTTTCTATTATTAGGAATAATAGCAAAAAGTAATTGGAATTGCAAGCAATAGGGGAATAATTAAACTGGCAAGATGCCAGTTCCACAGAAGAGGAAGAATTTGTCAGTTTGATTGAGATGTGTTTATCGTGACATACTCCCACACTTCCCTATCGGGTAAGTGTGGGCTTCTCAGCGACTCCCGGTATTCCGTCGGACATTAACTGAGCTTTATTAACGAGACGGGATGCCCCACCGCCCCTTTTCAATACACACATACTAGTTCAATCTATGTACTGTTGAAATTTTACCCACCCACAGATAGTTCAGTAAAAGAACAGTTACTGGATGGAACCCCATATTTCAAGTTGTCTAGGTTCAGTTATTGGTAACCAGCATTTTAGGCTTTGTTACCTTTGCATAGGTTATATTTTAGCACGAATAGTTGTCCCAAGTGTCTAGAGCCTGGCCGGGATTCATCCCACGCCTCCCCTACGGGGTAGGACGTGGGGCTTCTCCCGGAAGACAGCTAACTTAATTGTGCGATCGCACGGAGAGTGCTGTTGCTCTTTGTAACAAGGTATTCTATTTGTATTAGCTGCTAATTGGGAAATGCAATGACCTCACAACCTATAGAATTAGAAGGTACTTGGGAAGAGATTGTCGCTCACGCTGCTGAACTAGCTGGGCGGAGGGTACGTGTTATTGTTCTACCAAGCAAACCAAAATATTCACCCCCTGAAGCAGTACCGCCTTTCCGTCCCCCGTCTGGTCGTTCCCTTTTAAGACATGCAGGTACTTGGGCAGGTGAAGACTTTGAGGAGTGTCTTCAATTAGTTTACAATAATCGTTCTGAAATAGAGTTTTAAGCGTGTACCTGCTCGATACCAACCATTGCAGCCGCATCATTGCAGGAGATGCAGCTGTCCTTCGCCGAGTAGCTGAGGTGGGGGAATCTCAAGTGACTACCTGCATTATTGTGTGGGGAGAGTTGATGTTTATGGCTTATAACTCGGAACGAAGAGGGAGTAATTTAGCACAGGTACAAGAATTTCTCGAAGACATCGGCATCTATTTTGTGGATGAGGAAACAGCTGATATTTATGGACAGTTCAAAGCCCAAATCATCAATCATTTTGGTCCGAAAGAACGCAGGCAACGACGAAGGACTCGAATTGAAGAGTTAGGAATTCATGACAATGAGATGATGCCATTATATCTTTTGCTAAGCTCGAATTGACCGACAGTTTTCCAGAAACTTCCGTTTCAGAACCAGGTTCCATTTTTTGTCTGTATGTTTTAGGCTTAGGCTTTCTCGTTAAGAAAAAGCTAGTATCTTCCCAAAAAGCATAACTCTAATACCAAAATGCTTGAAATATCGCAGAAGTTAGCCGTAGGGTGGGCATTGTCAAAAATCTTTAATAACTTAGATATGATTCCAAGCAATACCCACCTTAGTCCTACCATACATCATACAAATCCGGGTTAGTTACCCCCGTTTTGCTCTTAAGTTGCACATTTTATAATCCTTATACAGCAAGGGTTTGAGAAATAACGAAAAATGTGCAACTTTCATCTATTGCTAGTGGCAATCGCCGCTAGCCAGGGGCTGAGATCTTGCACCACATTTAACTAGGGCTTGCTGAATAAGTGTGGAAGCCATGCGGTGACGAGGCTTTCAATCCTATGGCAAGCCAAACAAGTCCAAGCTTTTTGCATCGATGGGCTCAATTTCTTAGCACCGACTTGGGAAATTTCCTAACACCTAACACCTCCAACCTCACCTACCACCTACTACCTAACTCCTAACACCTATGGCAACCCGAAAATTACGACTTATTCAGCAAGCCCTAACTAACCACCAGCTGGGTTGGTAAACTTAGAGTCATTAAATCCAGTTGTTCCATGCCTTGGGCTTGAGAAAAATCAAAAGTGGTAATCTGCTGGTTATTGAGGGTAATACTAACAGCTCCTGCTACATCTGAAGCTATCCAAGCTAAATGTCCAACTTCACCAATTGCCCAAGAAGCATAGAGGGTATCACGAGTAGAATACCAACCAGTGGAGCGTCGGTTTTCTAACAAATAATCTAATCCTCGTTTGAGTGCCTTTCTTACTGTCATCTCTTCGGGAAAGGCATGTCCTAGGGCCATCATACAATAAGCTGTAGTTTCGATCGCACCAGTGAGACTACTTTTACCCATCCAAGAACCATCTGACTGTTGGTTTTGCAGCAACAACTTCCTGAGTTGGTTCATCAATTCCCCTTCTGCTTGCTGGTACTCTGGAATCCGCGTCAGGGAATCTAAGACTAAAGCCAGACAAGTTTCATCATCACAGAAGTAAACTGCTTTAACTCTTTACTTGTTGCCTGCCTGGTAAAATGAGTACCTAAGATATCATCTGCTGTTGCCCGAGGAATTCTGCGATCGATTAACCAGGCAACTAATTTAGCATCTTCAGTTAGGGGTTGAGGGAAATTAACTGTTAATTCAATCGGTTCTCCTGTTGCAACTTCCTTCGCTCCTGTAGTGGTAGCTTGCCACAGGGGTGATTGATTAGCAGCTTCAGTCAGTTTTACTGCTAAACTAATCTCCCGTTGAATAAATTCTGGTAAATCTCTTAAAACACTGACTTTAAGCTTGAGCTCTGAGGTGATTTGCTGCGGCAATTTGAAGCTAACTTGTCCTACACCTGCTGTTAAGTTAAAATCGACAGAACGCAGTACCACATCACCGATTACCTCCACAGAACCAACGGTAAGCTTTTCTACAATATCCTGTCGTCCTTTGGATCTAATATCTAGATTAACTGTTTGAGAAGGAGCATATGCTGCTTTATCTAAACAGAGATCTAACCAGATATCTTGAGACATCCAAGGTATGACGCGGATCGATTCTTCTACTTTTTGCCTGATGCCGTCAACAACTGCTGATGCCGACAGCTTGAATGTCATTGGATCATCAATATCCTTGAACTGAACTTGAAGCAGAACTTTGCCACTAGCATCAGTAATGAAATTTGGTGGGGATAAATATTCCCAACAATCATTTTCCCCAGTAATGGAAAATTGAATAGGCATTCCCTGAAGAGGTTCAAGTACAGGATTTGCCAGTTTCACTTCAATCGTGATGGGAAGATCTGGTTTAATTGCCTCTACAGGAGAAAGAATTTTTGCTCAACCCAAATCCGATAGTAAGAACCTTTGTCCTGTGGTAGTTGTTCTAAACCCCAAATTGCAAATTTCATAACCATTTACCCAGTAAATTGAGAATTGAGAATTGGAAATTGAAAATTGAGCACTGTCTAGGACGTTTATTATTCCCTATCCTCCATTCTAAATTCTAAATTCTAAATTCTAATCATGTTGGAAACCATCCGGCATAATTGCCCTTCTCAAGTCAGCATCACGCCAAGTAATCTGATTAAGATTGGCATCAATCAACACAGCTTCAGCTAAAATAGCTCCAGTCAGATTAGACCAGCAAAGTTTAGCTCGGTATAAATTCGCCCTAGTCAGATTGGCTCCCCGTAGAGTTGTCCAACTCAAGCTAGCTCCTCTGAGTTTGGCATCGGTGAGGTTAGCGCTTGCCAAATTGGTTCCATTGCCTTTTACCCGACTAAGATTCCCCTGACTCAAGTCTGCTCCAGTCAAGTTTGCCCCATTTAAAAGAGCATTCGCAAGATTTGCCCCCTTCAAATTGGCACCAACCAGGATGGCATTAGTCAAATTTGCCGCATCAAGGATAGTATCAATCAATATTGCTTTGGAGAGATTGCTACGACTGAGAGAAGTGTCATGCAAGTTAGCTCGACTTAAGTTAGCTTGTTTTAAAACAGCTTCACTAAGAATCGCTTCTGAGAGATCCGCTCTACTCAGATTAGCTCCAATAAGGTTGGAAGCTCGCAGATTAGCATCAATCAAACTGGCTCCACCAAGATTCGCTTGCTCCAAATTACTGACAATTAAGTTTGCCTCCTGTAAGTCACTTCCTTGCAAATTAGCTTGAAAGAGATTAGCCTCCCGCAAATTGACACTTTTTAAGGATGCCCCAGTAAGATTAGTATGACTCAGGTTTGCTCTTCGTAAGTGAGCTTTGTTCAGGTTAACTCCAATCAGAGACGTGCCTTGTAGATCTACATTGTGAAAGTCCCTCTCCCCTGCCGCATATCGCTTCAGCAGTTCACCGGCATCCATGATTATCTACCTCGCCTGTGTTAAACAATGTCATACATTACCTTGAAAAGTATCTTGATGCCCTGAGTGGGCTAGCCACTTTGCGTTGACTACCATAGAATTTTTACAACGTCAATACTTACCAATGGATAATGGATAATTGATAATTGATAATTGATAATTGATAATTGATGATTAATCAATGTGGTTTAAAGCCTCTCAACAAGACGCAGAACAAATAAGACGCTGCATTAACGATTTGCTTACCTACATAACTAGCGACTATCAGCAGGCACAACCTGAACGACGTGAGCTTGCAGCTACACAATCGTCAAGGGACGAAGCCTTTAGCGTTCTTGAAGAATTAGAGTTATTAACCTGTGATCTGCGTGGCTATGCTAGTCAGATGCAGGTGCATGGTTGGATTGAAAATGAGTCTGCTGCAATCGTTCACTTGCAGTCCCTTCGCCTTTTCAGCATCCCCGCAATCGCTCAGTTCTATTTTGAGACTGCTCAGCGTTATCCCAAGCTGAAAGAATATGTGCGACGATTCGATTATCTCCGCCTGCTTCTATTGGAATATTTGCAAGCTTATACTTTCAAAAAACAAGGCAGAAGGCAGGAGGCAGAGGGCAGAAGGGAAGAGATTTGAATTGTTTCTTTTCTTCATTGCAAGTAGCTAATCCTCACCTCCACCTAAAACCTAACACCTAAAACCTAACACCTAAAACCTAACACCTATTTAAGTTTTGCCTTAAATTCCAGCATCTTGTATTGTAAAAGTTTGTTAATTCAATAGTCATATATAGTATAGTTAGGTATTGTACTCTATGTACATAAAATTACCTGACTACGCTCAATAACTAGGCAACAGATGAAAATAGTTGAGAAGCATATCATTAGAAAAGGGCATAAATATTATCCCGAGTTGGCTCATATGTGTTTCTTATCTAAAAACTTGTTCAACATTACGTGGTGGAAATTATTTATGATAAGGAACCAGAAAAACATGAGTTAAATTATAAGAGTGTAGCGGGAATAGATATTGGTTTAGATAACTTAGCGACTGTAACTTCAAACCTTAAGGGTGTCAACCCGGTTCTGGTTAATGGCAGACCCCTAAAAGCGCTCAACCAATACTTCAACAAGAAACGGGCAAAATTACAGTCTCAACTCAAAGGTAAAGCACAAAGCTCTAAGGGAATTGAAACACTAACACATAAGCGAAACTGCAAAATAACAAACTACTTGCATAATGCTAGTCGGTATGTGGTTAACTTTTTGTTAAAACACAAGATAAGTAAACTGGTAATCGGGAAAAACGAGGGTTGGAAACAAAAAATCAACCTAGGTGGTAGAAATAATCAGAACTTTGTGAGTATCCCTCATGCTAGTTTTATCAAAATGCTAATGTACAAGTGCAAGTTAGCGGGAATAAGTGTTTTAGTGACAGAGGAAAGCTACACAAGCAAGTGCAGCTTCTTGGATAATGAGCCTATCCAGAAGCATGAGAAATACCAAGGGAGACGCCTAAAGCGAGGGTTATTTCAAACTTATGAAGGGAAGTTAATCAACGCTGACGTTAACGGTAGTTTGAATATTATAAAAAAAGTATTTCCTGATGCTTTTGCAGAAGGAATACAGGCTGTTGTAGTTCAGCCAGTAAGGGTAACTCCTTATAAACTGAGTAGAAAAGTCAAATGACTATATTTGACTATTTGAAATGGAACTATCGATATAGCTAAGGGGAGAACACAATCAATGTCAGATAATATCAGAAGTAAAGTGGTGACCCAGGGAGTTCAGCGAGCGCCTAATCGAGCTATGCTCAGGGCAGTGGGTTTCCAAGATCAAGATTTTACTAAACCGATTGTCGGTCTTGCTAACGGATATAGCACAATTACCCCTTGTAATATGGGGTTGAATGATTTAGCAAAACGGGCAGAAGCAGGTATCAAAGAGGCTGGTGCGATGCCTCAGATGTTTGGCACGATTACAGTAAGTGACGGCATTTCTATGGGTACCGAAGGGATGAAATACTCCCTGGTGTCGCGAGAAGTGATTGCCGATGCCATTGAAACCGCTTGTAATGGCCAAAGTATGGATGGAGTACTGGCAATTGGCGGCTGCGATAAGAATATGCCAGGGGCGATGATTGCGATCGCGAGGATGAATATTCCGGCTATCTTTGTCTATGGTGGCACGATTAAACCCGGACATTATAATGGACAGGACTTGACAGTGGTTAGTGCTTTCGAGGCTGTCGGGCAACACAGCGCTGGAAAAATCGATGAAGCGCAACTGATGGCAGTAGAGCGCAATGCTTGTCCCGGTGCTGGTTCCTGTGGTGGCATGTTTACCGCCAATACCATGTCTTCCGCCTTTGAGGTAATGGGCATGAGTTTGCCCTATTCTTCTACTATGGCTGCCGAGGATGCAGAAAAAGCTGATAGTGCAGAAAAATCGGCTTTAGTGTTAGTAGAGGCAATTCGGAATCAACTACTGCCCAAACAAATCCTTACCCGCAAAGCCTTTGAAAATGCCATTGCAGTGATTATGGCAATTGGTGGCTCAACCAATGCGGTTCTGCATTTACTGGCAATAGCCCATTCTATGGGTGTTGAATTATCCCTAGATGATTTTGAAACCATTCGTGCCAAAGTACCAGTACTGTGTGACTTGAAGCCTAGTGGTAAATATGTAGCGACTGATTTACACCGAGCTGGTGGGATTCCCCAAGTTATGAAAATGCTGCTGGTGCATGGTTTGCTCCACGGTGATGCTTTGACTATTAGTGGTAAAACCGTAGCGGAAGTCTTGGCAGATATTCCAGAAGAGCCAGCTGTAGAGCAAGATGTGATTCGTCCTTGGGATAATCCCATGTATGCTCAGGGACACTTAGCAATTTTAAAGGGTAATCTGGCTACAGAAGGAGCCGTTGCTAAGATAACTGGTGTCAAAAAGGCGCAAATTACCGGCCCTGCAAGGGTCTTTGAATCAGAGGAAGCTTGCCTCAAGGCGATTCTTGCCGGTCAAATTAAAGCTGGGGATGTCGTTGTGGTACGCTATGAAGGACCAAAGGGTGGCCCAGGAATGCGAGAAATGCTAGCTCCCACTTCCGCAATCATTGGCGCAGGTTTGGGAGATGCCGTCGGTTTAATTACCGATGGGCGGTTTTCTGGAGGTACTTATGGTCTAGTAGTCGGTCACGTTGCTCCAGAGGCAGCAGTTGGCGGTACAATTGCCTTAGTTAAGGAAGGGGATCTAATTACGATCGATGCTCCAGCGCGATCGCTACAACTAAATATATCTGAGGCTGAACTAGAACAACGCCGTGCCAGTTGGCAAGCAAAGAAACCCCATTATACGACTGGGGTGCTAGCGAAGTATGCAAAATTAGTTTCTTCTAGCAGTGTCGGTGCTGTAACTGATTAATTCTTTTGGTTAATGGCTAATGGTTAATGGTTAATGGCTAATGGCTAATGGCTAATGGCTAATCTCTGAATAAACACCGAGTCTCCGAGTCAGGAGGGAAGAGAAATTGAGCTTGTTTCTTCCCTTCATCGGGGGTGTTGTAGCGCCAGTGGGGTGGCTCTGAAGAAACAAGGGAGTAGGGAGAGTGTGGGGAGATGGGGAGCAGGGGGAGAAATTCCCAATTAGCCATTAGCCATTAACAATTCCCAATTAGCCATTAGCCATTAACAATTATCAATTAACAATTATCAATTATCAATTGATAAGAAACTCCTCTATACTCTGCTGCCAGTATTTTGGCTCAACGTCAATTTGGAAAACAACATTCAAAATTAGAGAAAACAAACAAATCATACCAATTAAAATTAATATGATGAGTAATTGCCGATTTTGAGTCTGGACTTGTTGCCAGATTTGGGAATAAGGAACTTCAGGATTCCCAATTTGCAAGAGGGCAAACTTTTGAAACCACATTGGGAATAATTTATTCAGGAACATTAACGCTAGAATTTTAGTGAAGAAGAGGATATTACCTGCTCGTTTATTACCGCCAAACCCAATTTCAGACAACCGTGCGATCGCATCTGTATCTGGTTTCCGGATCGCGGTGTAAGAGGGTAAAGCCACAGTCAAATCTCCCTGAGCTTGTGCCAAAGTCTCGGTAAAAATCCGGCAACTTTCAAGTGCTACATTGCACCCTTGCCCTAAGGAAGGCCAAACTGAGTGCGCAGCATCTCCAAGGAGGACAACACTATCGCCTCCCTCAAACCCACTGCAAATTGTCGTTATCCCTCCATATGCAGCTTTTTGTGCTAGCAAATCTTGGGCAAATCCTGATGGTAAACCTTTCTGGTCTAATTCAGGAAAAATATCAGGAAACTTCTCGGCAAACAACAATGCCACAGCTTCTTCTGTTTGAACTTGCTCGTAGGTTACCTCCCCCTCCTGAGGCAAAATTAAAACGCCATTGAGTGATCCATCAGCTTTGGGAGGAGCCAGCAAGGTTATGGGTTGAACACTACCCCAGGTGTGAAAACAATCGGCCCAAGTTTCTGTCGCACCTCGTAAATCTTTTGCTGGGCCTAACTGACAAATTTTAAACATCATGTTGTCTCGATTTTGCTGCACTTGAAATCCCTCAATTTGGGCTTCCATTGCATTCCTAACTGTACTGAAGACCCCATCTGCCCCAATCAATAAATCAAATTCTTGCTGATGTTCTCCAAACTCTCCTTGGAAGAGCGCAATCTTTTCTTTCAAGTTAACCTGATGTAAGGTTTGCTGAAAGTGATACTGAATTCGTTGGGGAAAGCGATGTTTTCCTTCCTGAATTAAGGATTGAGCCAGGGTGTAACGATCGATCGACACCGAATTGGTAAACCCCTTGCTTAAGGTTGCACCTTTGGCAGTATGCCGCACATTGCCTTGAAGAATTACTCGCTTTTCCGACGGTAACTCAACTCCAGCTTGCTCTAAAGCTCTTAAACCTCGATCATTGAGCACAATATTATATGAACGCCGAGAACCAGAAGATTCAGGTTCAGCCCTTCGTCGTTCATAAACAGAAACTTGCCAGTCCATCTTGGCTAGATATAACGCCATTAGAGTTCCAGTTGGACCTCCTCCTACCACCACGACTCTTCTTTCCTGATTGGATGCTTGAGTTTGCACGATTTGAGTCTGTTCCATAGTTAAGTGTCAAAATCTGATCGCTAACCCAACCTACAATTTTAGTCGTGTCACCCTACTACCTTGCGATCACTTGAGATGCTCCCGATGCGAGACTCCAGAGATGGGGGTATTGAAGACAAATAGCTACAATAGACATACTTATTGCTAAACTCAGTTTTGGCATTTAGGCAAGAGGTCTATTTCAAAGGTTGTACTTCTTGATAACCTTGCTGAACAACTTGGGGTGCTATACCTAGATAAAAACTCACCTCAACCGATCTTAACTCAGTTGAGAGAAAGCTTTGAGGTAGTAACTTCAAAGGCTATTTTACTAATGCCTAGCAAATCGCTAGTGCTGTTGTTAGATTAGCTTTAGCAGATTTGAGCGATAACCTTCAACTTAACTTAATCATTGAGCTGACTCAACCACTGATAAATGAATAGCAATTTCCCATCGCTTTCTGTTGCGGACATCTTATTGGTTGATGATCAACCACAAAACCTGCGCCTTTTAACCACGATGTTGAGTGAGCGAGGGTATAAAGTCAGGAAGGCAATTAATGGGACTCTTGCCTTAAATGCTGTAAAGCTTAACAAGCCTGACTTAATTGTACTTGATATCAAGATGCCAGAGCTGAATGGTTATGAAGTTTGCCAGCGATTGAAGACTAACCAGCAGACGGCGGATATCCCAGTAATTTTTATGAGCGCCTTAGAAGAAGTATGGGATAAAGTCAAAGCTTTTGAGGTGGGAGGAGTAGACTATATCAGCAAACCCTTTCAAGTTCAAGAAGTTTTAGCGCGTATAGAAAATCAACTAACTATTTATAGGCAAAAAAAACAACTAGAACAACAACAAAAGCAACTTGCCTCTCAAAATGCACAACTACAACTATTACTAACAACCACCAAAGCAATTCATGAAGCTTCCGACTTCCACTCCGCCCTAGAGGCTACCCTGTGCCAAGTTTGTGAGAAAATTGGTTGGGATTTTGGCGAATTCTGGATTCCCAACCAAGAGACTACAGTACTCGAATATGGACCAGGTTGGTATGTCAGGGATGAAAGTTTTGAGGAATTCAGACGCAAGAGTGAGCTGTTAAGATTTTCTACTAACAAGGGAATCCTCAGGCAAATCTGGCTATCCAAACAGCCTTATTGGTTTACAGATGTTTCTGTCGAGTCCTGCAGAGTTTTTCTCCGTTCCCAGTTTGCTAAGGAGATAGGGTTAAAAGCCTGTTTCGGGGTTCCCATTATTCTCAATGAGCAAGTGTTAGCAATATTGGTTTTCTTTAAACGAGAAGCCAGCCCACGAGAAGAGCGCTTAATTGAGTTAGTCAGTGCTCTTGCTAGTCAATTGAGTTCTTTAATTGGGCGCAAGCGTTCCGAGTCAGCATTGCGTGAGAGTCAACAACAGCTAGCGGCAATGGCTGCCAATATTCCTGGTACCGTTTATCGGGGCGTGGTTCATAAAGATGGGAAGATTTCTTTCGTTTATATTAGTGAGGGAGAGCGTGAACTTACTGGCTTAGTTCCCCAGGAGATAATAGTTGCTCCAGAGCTCTACATACAAGCGATTCATCCTGAAGACAGAGCAAATTTCGAGGCATCATTAAGAACCTCAGTCGAAACCCTTGAACCTAGTAATCATGAATACCGGATTGTTTCTACTTCAGGTGAGGTGAAGTGGGTTCGAGATAGCACTCGCTATTCCTGCTTGGATAATGGTGATGTCATTGTTGATGGAGTAGCTCTAGATATTAGCGATCGCAGACAATCAGAAGAGCGTTTACGATTACTAGACCGAGCGATCGCTGCTTCTAGTAACGGTATTATTATTACTGATCCCCTCCAACCTGATAACCCAGTTATTTACGCCAATCCAGGGTTTGAACGGATAACAGGTTACTCAATTAATGAAGTCATAGGCAAAAACTGCCGCTTTTTGCAAGGAAAAGAGACAACTCAACCGGCTCTGGAGGAATTGTGGAGAGCACTTAAGGAAGAAAGAGAATGTCATGTCACTTTACGGAACTTCCGCAAAGACGGTACTCTCTTTTGGAATGAACTGTCCATTTCTCCAGTAAGAGATGTATTAGGGAAGTTGACTCACTATATTGGTATTCAAACTGATATTACCGAACTCCAGCAAGCAAAAGCTGCTTTGTTAGAAAGTGAAGCACGCTACCGCGCCGCAGCGGAAGGTAGTTTAGATGCCTTTTTCATCTTCCAGAGTTTGCGAGATGTAACAGGAGACATCATCGATTTCACCTTTATTGATGTGAACTCTCGCGGTGAGCAGATGATTTCCCTCCCCAAAGATGAAATAATTGGCAAGAGACTGTGTAAACTGCTCCCGATCAATCTCACAGCGGGTTTTTTTGACAAGTATGTCCGTGTCGTAGAAACCAAAGAAGTATTAGAAGAAGAATTCTCCATTTCAACACCAGAAGTTACAGCCGAGTGGCTTCACCACATGGTTGTTCCTCTTGCCGATGGTATCGCAATTACCACAAAAGATATTACTGAACGCAAACAGGCTGAGGCAGCGTTGCAAACACTTAGTGAGCAAGAAAGGGAAAAAGCGCAGCAATTGGAGAAAACCTTAAAAGAACTCCAAGATACCCAAGCTCAGTTGGTGCAGCAAGAAAATATGGCTAGTTTGGGTCAGTTAGTGGCAGGAGTTGCCCACGAAATCAACAACCCCATTAGCTTCATCTATGGCAACATCTACCCAGCAAGTGAGTATATCCAAGATCTGTTACACCTACTGCAGCTTTACCAACAACATTACCCCGAGCCAGTACCAGAGATTACTGAAGAATTGCACAACATTGAACTAGATTTCATCATTGAAGATTTCCCGAAACTGCTAGCTTCCATGCGAGAAGGTGCTAACCGCATATCTGAGATTGTGCTCTCTCTTAAAAACTTCTCTAATTTGGAGAAAAAAGAGCGCAAGCGGGTGGATATTCATCAAGGTATCGATAATACTCTGCTGCTCCTACAACACCGATTTAAACACCAGCCTGGGGGTGTTGAATTTCAACTAATCAAAGAGTATGGCAATTTGCCCTTAGTTGAGTGTTACCCAAGTCAGCTCAATCAGGTATTTATGAATATCATTAGCAATGGGATTGATGCACTTGAATCAGACAGTCGCACTTTACCAGGTCAAATTACTATAAGTACTGAAACTTTAGATCCAGATCGGGTAGCCATTCGGATTGCTAACAATGGACTGGGAATGACGCCTGAAGTTAGAAACAGGATTTTTGACCCCTTCTTCTCTACTAAACCAGTAGGTGCAGGAACTGGATTAGGACTGGCGATTAGCTATCAGATTGTAGTGGGTAAACATCAAGGAATGTTAACTTGTTTGTCGGAACCAGAGATGGGTACAGAATTTGGATTGAGCTTCCGATTAATCAGTGATAACAAGAATCAGACGCTCAGAATCTGCGTCTTTTTAAAGCGCGGAGAACTCAATAATATAGTGCATTAGTATTACCTACCTGCCCTCAAGACTTGCTCAGCCGTCAAGTTCAAATCGGGGAAACTTGTAGAGTTGATCATCTGATTACCTCGGAGTAATTGAATTTCATACTCTTCATCTACTAGAGTACAGATAGAAAGGGTGGGTTGTTTGGGCTTCCCAATATGCCGGATACCACCTAGTCCCGCATAGTCTGCAATCCAATACTCGGGAATGCCTAAAGCCGCGTAGTCTTCGACCTTACGAGCATAATCATTTTGCCAATTGCTACTAACGACTTCCGCTACAAACTTAATCGAATTGCCACGAGTCAGAACCGATTGCTCAAACCAAAGTGGTTCTCTAGCAAGTTCTGCTCGATCAACGACGGCGACATCAGGTAGAAATGCAGTCATTCCAATATTAGAAGGGCGAAATAGTCCTCGTTGAAGAACAAACCAAGGTAAGCTTGCTCTGTCGATCTGAACACAAACTTTGGTGGTGATAAAGGCAGCAACTTCTTCATATTTGCCCGTTGGTTCCAAGTCGAAAACTTCTCCATCAATCAGTTCATAACGGTTATCACTACCATAACGGGCAAGAAACTCGCCAAAGTTCAGGAGCTTCTGTTGTATTGGTTGGTCAATTCCAAGGGTCATAGGTTTGAACCCCAATCAATGCCTTCAGTTTACCAAATTTGATATTTGACTTTGCTACCCCCATAATCTACTTCTTTCAGGCTGGGTAATGAGCCTCACAGAGAGCATCTCATTTTTGCAGCAATACTGTTAGCTCACATTTATAGCTGAGGTTCAGCAAGGAAACAGAGAATTCCTAAAATTTGGGCTAGATTCTCAATATAATATTCTTTCAAATCAATCTGCAATTTCTTATCCTGGAGTTGGATAAATCTCCAGATTGTTCCAATAGTCACAACACCATAAATAGTCTTAATCATATTTTGTTTATGGGCATTGAAGATTTGTGCGCCAACCATTGCAGCGATGCACTGAGCAAAACCACTTTTCAGGTTTTCATTTTTTGCCTCGACAATGGTAACAACCGGGGTACGAATGAGAAGTTGCTCAGGAGACTGGCTGAGGATAAAATCACAAACTCCATTTAATCCCTGAGCACGATCAACATTAAATTCCACTCCCGAAAACAAGCTTAAATGTTGAGAATAGCGGCGACGAACTTCGAGTAGAATCGGCGAAATAATCATCTCTGATCGTGCCTTTTCCGTATTGATAGCAATGGCAAGATCCAAATTTTGTTTCAAGGTTTGTGTCAGATAAGCATTGGCTTCTTTAGCTTCTATTCCAAGAAATAAACCTGGAATATCTTCAATAGCCAGATCGAATTTGTCTAAGAGCTCATCTAGCGTGAAATCACTGTAAGCCATGCTTTGAACCTATATTGTCAGTTGTCTAGCTCACAAAAAGTGGCGGGAAACCCATTATTTATAGTCACCTCACCCCTGAGCAAGATGCTCCCACTACACTCTTTACCCTCAATGAGATTCACCCATCTCTGCATCCTCCTTTAGAATTAGATTAGACTAAGCAAATATTTCATACTCTCTCTAAACTCCGTGGTTTGGAAAATTCTCCCTTCAACTAAATCCCAAGGTAAAAGCTATCAAGAGCAACTCACTCAATTGAAGCAAAAAACTGTAATAAGCTTGCCAAGGGTACAAAAAATTACCGAGCAGCTAATCCTTGGTCTCTTGGCTGGATTACTCTTCAGCTGGCTTAATGTTCCGGTAGGTTGGTTACTCGGTCCAATGATCATGGGTATTGTTTATGCAACTATCGCAAGTAACCCCCAACCCCTTCCTCCAGTTTTTATGACCCTTGGGAAGGCATCTGTTGGTCTTGCTACTGCTGTTCGCTTCTCCCCAGAAACACTGAGCATGGCAACCACCTATGCTATTCCGATACTGCTATGTGTTCTACTCACAGGTAGTCTGAGCTTGTTCCACGGGTATCTGTTATCCCGTTGGACTGGTATCGATCGCGTCACTGGTTTGTTAGCCTTTATACCTGGTGCAGCTTCTACTATTGTTGCTATCGGTGAAGAAATGGGAGCTGATGCGATCGCTATTGCAGTACTTCAGTATCTTCGAGTATTGCTGGTTGTCTTATTTATACCAAGTGCAGCAGGTTTAATTTTTCCAGCCAACCCAGTTACCCAAGCTACAGTCAACATTGCGGTAGATAGTAACCTACCAATGCCAATGCTTTTGAACCTATTGGTGCTAGCTGGATGCTGTGGTGTCGGGATTTGGGGAGGGAATCGACTAAACTTGCCTGCATCTGAACTCTTGGGTCCCATGATCGTAGCATTAGTGGCATTTTGGGAACTACCATATAAATTACAAGTACCACCGTGGCTATTTGCTACAGGACTGCTATTCATTGGAGTTTATATTGGTCTCAAGTTTAATCGACAAGCTGCCCAGAAACTGTTCAAAGCAGTGTTAATTGAGGTGGGTTTAGTACTCATGCTAATTGTTCTTTGTTTAGGAGTTGGCTATGAGTTCCACGTAGTTACCCAGGTTGACACAGTAACTGCTGTTTTAGGATTCACTCCCGGGGGACTTGAGGCAATGATTGCCACCGTTATGCAGCTAGGCGGTGACGCTGGATTAGTCCTAACAATGCAAATGTCTCGAATGTTAATGATTATTCTGATAGGGCCGTGGTTAATATCTTTCTTGATGAAGACTGGAAAAAGTTCTGATTTGGACGAAGGAAGAATTAAAGAGGAAGAAGCCGAAAAGTTGGTATAGCAGGCAGCAAGCACTAAATATACAAGGGGCGGGTTCAAAGAATGTAGCCTATTCAGTTCAATATTGATAAACCCGCCCCTACCAACTACGACAGATCAATACCTCGACTTTATCCCTAACTTATTAGCTGTCCTGAGAATTTGTCCAGCCAAGATAGCAGCTCCAAAACCATTATCAATATTAACTACACCTATACCAGGTGCACAAGAATTTAGCATTGTCAAGAGGGGAGCAAGACCTCCAAAACTTGCCCCATAACCAATACTAGTGGGGACAGCAATCACCGGACAATTTGCTAAACCAGCTACCACACTGGGTAATGCTCCTTCCATCCCAGCAATCACAATCAGGACATCTGCTTCATCGATTACTTGAAGGTTACTCAGTAGGCGCTGGATACCAGCTACTCCCACATCCCAGAGACGCTGCACCTGAAAACCACACAGTTCGGCAGTAATAGCAGCTTCTTCAGCAACTGGCAAATCAGATGTTCCAGCACAGATGAGACTGATAGTTCCTAAATATTGGGGTTTACTGCTTTTAGGAGCAATGGCACAGATCCTAGCAGTTGGGTAGTATTGAACATCTGGGACTTGTGCCTTCAGTTGGGCATAGATATCTGGTTCAATTCGCGTTACCATAATCGGCACAGGGTTTGGTATTGTCTCATTGCGCTCTCGCATTACTTCCATAATCTGAGTAATTTGCTCAAGGGTCTTCCCTGAACCCCAAATTACTTCTGGAAAGCCGGTTCTCAGCGTACGGTTATGATCAATTTTGGCAAAATCACCCACTGATTCGTAAGCAAAATTATTGAGTTTGTCCAAAGCATCAGCTGGGCTCACTTTACCAGCAGCAACGGCTTTCAATAGGGAATGTAAAACATCAGATTCAGTCATGCTTGGTTGTTGGTTGTTGGCTGTTTGTACAACATTCATTGCTGGGATACCTCTAGAGACGTAGCATACTATGTCTCTACTCCTCTTCCCTACTCCCTGCTCCCTGCTCCCTGCTCCCTAACTTGGAGACTCGTTGTTCATGGTATTACGAATGTCAAAGAAGTACACACAACATTTTTGGAAAACTAGAGAAATTAAAAACTACCACTAGAGTAAAAAAAATAAATATTTTTTTCAGTTTGTAGTGACATATACTATTGGAGTATGCCAATATGAATACCCAAGGGTACTACTGCTCAGAAACAAGAATTAGTTGGCAGGAGAAGTAACCGACTAAGGCTTGACTATAATCTATATCTTTGTCTAGTCATTTTATTACTCTTCAGCAAGAGCCAGATTCAGGGTGCTGACAACTGTCGATAACAAATTGAGCAATGACTGAAAAATCAATTGTTTACTAATAGTGCTTCATTTTGTCTAGATGCACTAATACATACTTCTTGAATCTGAGCCATCAGAAATATTAGTCAATCAAGCCCAATAAGTAGAGGATGTATTTGAAATTTGAATCATTTTCAAATACTCAATTTTCGCAGTTTATGCTTTCGGGATAGAAGTATCTCAGCCAAGAACTATCTGTAGATACTTCAAGATTTGTGTGCATTTTATCTCAGCTAACATAACTCAGGTACTGCTGAAGAGATTCTATTGCTTACATGATGAACAAAATAGACTGCCATAATTTTAATGATGACTATATTTACTGTTGTACTCATTATCGCTGCCCTGAAGTTTAGTTTTTTTGACTATGCTTACGCCACCATCCATAAGATCAATCAAGTCGAATATACAGACACATGAAATAGGTAAGATTGATGAACTAACACAGCAAATTAAAAGCTACGTTAGCAACAATATTACCGGTCATTTAGGCTTACAGACTAACAATACTCCCAACCAACAGTGGAGTTTATTTTTTCAGTCCGGTAGTTTAATTAGTTGTTCGAGTACCATCCATCCCATGCGTCGTTGGTGTCGGCAGCTAGCTAGGCACTGCCCACAGTTAGCTCTCTACACTACTAGGGAAAACAGTAACCAAGCAGTGGAAAATTATCGAGAGTCTGTGGCTCAAGACTTGAAGCTACATAATAATCTTTTGGGTTATGAATCCCTATTAAGGCTGGTTGAACAGAAAAAAGTTCGCAAGGATCAAATAGAAGCATTCTTTGAAGGGGACACATTAAAGAAATTCTGTTCGATATCATCCAGCAATTAGAACAAGGGGGTGATCATTCAGGATTGCGATTAACCTATGAGCCAATATCTCAATACAACATCAATTCAACCTTGATTGAGATTCGAGCTGAGCAAGTTTGGCAGGAAGTAATAAAATTTTGGACAGCTTGGCAAGAGGCTGGTTTGGCAGATATTTCCCCGAACTTGGCTCCTACAATCCGCCAAGCAGAAGAATTACAACGGCAAACCTCTTACACTGTCTACCGTAACCTTAGCACCTTGGCTAATGGTAATCAGACTCTCAGGGATTTATCGATTAAATTAAGTCGGAATCTGCTGCTGATGACTAAACCTATCCTGCCCTACATTCGTGGAGGTTTAATCGAACTCATTGAGGTTGAGGACTCATTCTATTCTTTAGACACAACTACAGCCACTGCTTCTGAGTCACTAATTGCCAACCGGATACCCCCAAATCCTTTAACGAGAAACAAAGACACGGGAACAGAAGAAAATAAGAATACCCAACGCCCAAAACCGAAGGATTATAACCGGAATGCTGCTCCTTTAGTGGCATATATCGAGGATAGTAAGACTTGTATCCAGAGGATGGAACAGATTCTCAGTAAAAACGGCTATCGATGTCTCAATATTGAGGATCCACTCCAAGCACTACCGATGCTCCTAGAGTACAAACCTGATCTTATCTTCTTAGATTTGGTCATGCCGATTGCCAACGGGTATGAAGTCTGTGCCCAAATTCGCCGGATTTCGACTTTCCAAGAGATTCCTGTGATTATTCTCACTAGTAGTGATGGCATTGTAGACCGAGTAAGGGCAAAAGTGGTCGGTTCTTCCGGCTTTTTAGCAAAACCAATTGAGCAGGAGAAAGTTTTGAATGTCTTACAGAGGTATCTCACAGTCAAAGGAGTAAATAGATGAGAAGAAAACGGACTTGATTGTATGAATACCAATTGTTACACCATTTCACTTTTACTGTGCTACAGATCGACTTTAAAAGGAGGGAGGTTAGAAAAAAAGCCTGAGCAACACAAGTATCTGTAGCAAGTATGTAGTGAATTAGCATTATAAATTCACAATTTTTTTTTTGTAAATATAGTGTGAGTAAACAGTAAAAATGGTGACTACAGTTCTGTTAGTTGAAGATAGCCCAACCCAAACTCAAATGATTGTTGGTTGTCTCGAGCAAGCTGGTTTAAGCGTAATTAGTGTCATTAGTAGTGAGGAAGCCCAGAACAAACTCAAATCACAGAAACCGGATTTGGTGATTGTTGATGTAATCTTACCGGGACAAAGCGGATTTGAACTTTGCCGCGAAATCAAGACTAATACCAGTACTCAAAAAATTCCAGTAGCGATTTGCTCAACCAAAGATACTGAAGTAGATAAGCTTTGGGGTTCTATGCTAGGAGCAGATGCTTACATTCCCAAGCCAATCAACAAGCAAGAATTGATTAAAACAGTTCAACAATTGACTAATTATTAGTTGTTCGTTGTTGGTTATTAGTTGTTCGTTGTTGGTTATTAGTTGTTCGTTGTTTGTGCATATTGACCAATTACCAATTCCCCATGACTTCCCTTGATTCACTACTAACACTAACCACTCTTGATCCACTGACATTAGAACCATTAGCCCCAGAAACTCGCCAACGGTTGCTACGCTTTTCTCTGAGTAAGGAGGAGAGTGGACTGCTCCCTTTAGAGCAGATTACGGAAATTCTCAGGTTAAATTGGGTAGAAATTCTGCAAGTTCCGGAAATGCCGAGTTGCGTTTTGGGCATTGGTAATTGGCGGGGAGAAATGCTCTGGCTCGTAGATCTCCAAGAACTAGTAGGTTGTATACCCCTATCAAAGGTAGGACAAATTGTTTCATCTCCAATAGCGATGGTTATTGAGGTTAATAACCAACCTTTGGGTTTGGTGGTAGAGCAAGTAAATGACATTGAATTACACGACTTGCAGCAACTAAAACCATCTACTGCTGGTACTTTTCCTCCTAAACTTATGCCTTTTGTTCTGGGTTCTTTACCAGGAGTGAGCGGTATTGTCTTGGATGTTACTGCCATTACTAAACTTCTTGGAGGAGTTAGAGAATAGCTAATGGTTAATGGCTAATGGTTAATGGTTAATGGTTAATAGTTAATGGTTAATGGTTAATGGTTAATGGTTAATGGTTAATGGTTAATGGTTAATGGTTAATGGTTAATGGTTAATGGTTAATGGTTAATGGTTAATGGTTAATGGTTAATGGCTAATAGGGACAATAATTGAAATGAAGAAGAGTAAACCATTCCCAATTCCTAGCCGCAACAACATTTTGTGAAAAACGATGAATACTGTCTGGATATTTTTCGACATAGAGACTTTGCCAATCTGGCAGTTAATCAAGCAAATTAAAAGGATTCTTAAACTGAACAAGCCAACCAATCCTGAGGAGTTGGCAAAATGGCGACTTCCCTCTGATTCCTTTCCTCTTCCTCCTCCTATGGAAGGAAATACAGGGACGCGGGGACGCGGGGACGCAATGACAGAGAAAGAGGGAGAATTGCCCTCCTCACCAATCAGTAATCCCCAATCCTCAATCAAAGTCCTAGGCTCCTATCCCGAAATTAAACCAAAAGTTTTCCCTCTTTCCTCCCCTGAGTTACTTACTCCTCTAAGTTCAGAGGGTAAGGAAAAAATGAGTCAAGTAATACCTTTAATGCCAACTCGCTCCGAAATGAACTCTAACGAAGCTTCTGGTAATGCCTCCGCTCTGGGAATTGGGAGTCAAAGAGTTGGTGGTGATGCTCAGAAGGATCAGAGGGATAAGGGAGATCAAGGAGATAAGGGAGATAAGGGAAACAAGGGAGATAAGAGAGACAAGGGAGACAAGGGAGATAAGGAAGACACTCTAAAACTCCTCGAAGAACCAAATATCCAGGACTTGTTGGCAAATTATTTCCCATCCTCCTCATCCTCCGCAGCTCCCCGAGCCCCGACCCCCTCTCCGTTACCTAGTCAGCCCCCTCAACCAGATATTGAAGTAACTAAAGATATAACCATGCAAGAACTCAAGCAATCTCAGCACGAATCTGATAGCAAGTCCGAGTTGGAGCAACCACCAAGTCCCAGTCAGGGCAATGGAGCATCTACAAAGTCTCAGGCTAAAGTGCCCATTGAGCTTAACCAACAATTGAAGAGTCATCGGCAGTGGTTATTCAACCTTGCTAGTCAGATGCGCGAAGTAAACAAACCAGAGGGTTTGTACAAACTTACAGTCACCGAACTTTATCAGCATCTACAGGTAGACCGAGTATTAATTTATCGCTTCCAGGCTCATAACGTAGGGGTAGTGGTAGCTGAGTCAATGAAGACTGGTTATACTCCCAGTCAGGGTGAGTTACTGCAAGTTAATGCCTTTGGTGCAGAACATCAACAGGATTACCAGGAAAAACCAGCAATTATCCTCAATGATATCTCTCAAACAGTTGTCACTCCCCATCAACTGCAACTGTTGGAGCAGTTCCAAGTCCAAGCTAGTATCAGTTTGCCAATTTGGCTAGGGGATGATTTGTGGGGTTTGTTGGTGCTGCAGCAATGCTCTCGTCCCCGGCAATGGCAGGAAGTTGAACTCATACTGCTCAGTAGTATTACCACCGAACTGGCTATGAATCTACAGCCATTGGAATTTCGCAACCGACGGCAAGAGCTGGCTCGGCAGGAAGTCATCTTAGGTCAAATCCTGGAAAAAACTCAACCTTCGTCTGATACCTACATTGCCCTCGCCAACCTGGCACAGGAACTACGACGGTATTACAAAGCCGATCGAGTGGCTTTTTATCGCTTCTACCCCGATTGGAGTGGTGAGTTTATCGCTGAGTCTGTCGCTTCTGGCTGGAATGAGGTGCTCAAACAACAACAGGAAGATCCCAGTCTGACATCTAAAGAACGAGTTAACTACGACCGCTGTCTAGTGAAAACTCTAGGTTCTGCTCCCAACCCTGATATGACCGATACTGTCCTTAAGGATACTCAAGGGGGTAGCTACTTCCAAAGTAAGCAGCTAAAGCAGGTTGACGATATCTATGGTGCTGGTTTCTCTAACTGCTATATTGCCTCCTTAGAAAAATACCAAGCCAGGGCTTATATGATTGCCCCCATTTTTTATGGCGATCAACTTTGGGGTTTGCTAGGAGTGTACCAAAACTCAGCTCCTCGGCGCTGGCAAGATCCTGAAAGCATACTACTATCAATGGTTAGTGACCGTCTCACTAGTATCCTCAAACAATTGGACTATTTATCTCAGTTAGAGACTACATCTAAGCAACTGAGAAAAGAGGCAGAGCAGGATCGCCTATTGAGTAAAATTAGTGAGCGGATTCTGCAATCTTCAGAAGGGGAAACTATCTTTCAGTCCACTGTCAGAGAAGTTCGTCGCTTCCTGAATGCTGATCGAGTAGGAGTATTCCGGTTTGAACCCCACTCTAATCAAAATGAGGGCAAGTTTATTGCTGAAGATGTCCACCTGGATTACTTCTCAGCTTTGTCTTCTCCGATTAAAGACCACTGCTTCGGTGACAATATGGCCGAGCAGTATCTGCAGGGTCGTCACTGGGTATGTAAGGATATTTACCAAGCTGAGCTGCCTGATTGTCACATCGAGATTCTCTCTAAGTTTCAGGTACGGGCTAATTTAGTCATGCCTTTGATTAAAGGAGATCAATTGTGGGGCTTACTCTGCATTCACCAGTGCAGTAATCCAAGGGAATGGCAACCATCAGAAATTGCTTTTGCCAAGCAGATTGCTCATCAATTCTCTCTTAATTTCCAGAAGCTGAAGTACACAGAACAGCTGCGATCGCAATCTGAGCAAATATCCCGCAGTGCAGAAGGGGAACGTATAGCAGCCACTTTACTGGATAAGCTGCGTAATACTACGGGTGGTAGCAACTTTTTACAGAGTGTTACTCGAGTAGTCCGGCAGCAACTGAAGTGCGATCGCGTCGCTGTCTATCGCTTTAATCCTGACTGGAGTGGTGAGTATGTGGTGGAGTCGATGAGCCAAACTTGGGTACCACTAGTGGGAGCAACCATCGAGCCAGATCACTTGCAAGAAACCCAGGGAGGTCGGTATCGCCAGCACGAAACCTTAGCTGTTGATGATGTCAATCAGGATATCTGTGAAGGTCTGGCTGAGTTCTTGGAAAAATTTGAAACCAAAGCTTTGATAACTGTACCAATTTTCCAAGGGGAAAAGCTGTGGGGTCTGCTCAGTGCTCACCAGAACTCAAGACCTCGTCATTGGGATATAGCAGAAGTCAGTATGTTAGCTCAGATTGGGCGACAGTTTTTGGCAACTCTGCAACAAACCGAGTATCTCGAGCAGCTCACCCAAGCTGCAGACAGTGAGCGATTAGCATTCCGCATGATCCAAAAGATTCGCAAGACCTCAGATACTGGGAGTGTTTTTCAGAACATTGCTCAAGAAGTCCGGCAGCGTCTCAAGTGTGATCGCGTAGCTGTCTATCACTTCCATGATGACTGGAGTGGTACATTTGTTGCTGAGTCGGTGACCAGCGATTGGGTGCGGTTGGTGGATGCCGAAAACCCAATAGTCTGGGAAGATACCTATTTGCAAGAACACCAGGGGGGCAAATATCGCGAAAATGAAACTTTAATTGTTGATGACATCTACCAAGCCGGTTTTTCTGATTGTTATGTTGAGTTGTTGGAGCAATTTCAGGCGAAAGCTTATTTGATTGTGCCAATTTTCCAAAACGAAAAACTGTGGGGGTTATTTGCTGCCTACCAAAACTCTGCCGCCTATCACTGGGAAACAGCAGAGGTGAATTTTTTAAAACGGATCGGTCGACAGTTTGGTATCGCTCTACAACAAGTAGAATATATTGAGCAGCTGCAAATAAAATCGAAGCTGATTAACAAAACGGTAACGGCAGAGCGAGCTGCAGACCGGATCGTTGACAAAATTCGCAAGAATTTAGAAGATCTGGACAACGTTTTCCGACTGTCTACAGAAGCTGTCCGCCAGTATCTGAAGTGCGATCGCGTAGCTGTCTATCGCTTTCATGATGATTGGAGTGGTACATTTGTTGCGGAAGCAGTAGGCAAAGGCTGGGTCCCCCTAGTAGGTCCTGATATAGAAACTATTTGGGAAGATACCCATTTGCAAGAAACTCAGGGAGGTCGATATCGCAAAAACGAAACTTTTGCGGTTGATGATATCTACCAAGCCGGTCACTTTCCCTGTCACCTTGATATCTTGGAACAATTTCAGATCCGAGCTTATATGATCGTGCCAATCTTCCAAGGGCAAGAACTCTGGGGTTTATTCTCTGCTTACCAGAACTCTGGTCCGCGTCACTGGGAGGAACCGGAGGTAGCGATGCTCAATCGGATTGGTCAACAGTTTGGCATAGCCATCCAGCAAACGGAATATATCGATCAACTGCGAACCACATCTAACCAACTGGCTCAAGCTATAGAACTGGAGAAAGCAGCAGTCAACCTCATTAACAGCCGTCAGTCCTTGAACCGGGAAACAATTTTCCAAGCAACGGTGATCGAAGTCCGACAGCTCCTCAAAGCTGACCGAGTAGCTGTGTTTCGCTTTTACCCTGACTCCGGCTTTGATGATGGGGAAATGGTGGCTGAGGATGTGGTAGCTGGTTACAAGTCAGCACTGGATATCAAAGTTCATGACCACTGCTTTGGTGAGCAGTATGCCCCCTACTATGCCCAAGGAAAAGTTCAGGCAGTTACTGATATTTACAATATGGGGCTGAGCGATTGCCATATTGAGATACTTTCTAAGTTTCAAGTCCGGGCAAATTTGATTGTACCTCTGTTGAAAAATATGGAGCTGTGGGGATTGTTATGTATCCACCAGTGTGGTGGACCTCGTCAGTGGCAGGATATTGAAATTGAGTTTGCCAGACAAATTGCCGGTCAGCTGGGGGTAGCCCTACAGCAAACGGATTATGTGAAGCAACTACAAGCCAAATCTAACCAAATTACCAAAACTATAGCCAAGGAACGAGCCGCCGCCCGCGTGATCGATAAGATGCGCAAGGCTTCAGAAGTTGACAGCCTCTTCAGGATTACTACCCAAGAAATCCGATTACAACTAAAATGCGATCGCGCTGCTGTCTATACTTTTAATCCCGACTGGACTGGTAAGTTTGTTGCTGAGTCCGTGGCAGCAGGCTGGGTGACTTTAGTAAGTCCGGATATGGAAACCATCTGGGAAGACACCTATTTGCAAGAAAATCAGGGAGGTCGGTATTCTCGCCAAGAAAGCTTGACCGTTGATGATATCTATCAAATGAATTACGCTCCCTGTCACATTGACAACTTGGAACAAATTGAGGCCAAAGCTTATGTGATCGCACCAATTTTTAAAGGGGAAAAACTTTGGGGTTTACTGGCTGTCTACCAGAACTCTGGTCCTCGTCACTGGGAAGAGAGCGAAGTCCGCTTTTTAGCAAAGATTGCCTTACAGTTTGGGGTCGCCCTGCAACAAGCAGAATACTTAGAGCAACTACAAACACAATCTGAACAGTTAGCTAAAGCTGCAGAGTTAGAGCGAGGGGCAGTCAAGATCATTAATAACATCCGCCAAACTCACAACCTGGATCAGGTTTTCGAGTCAACGAGTTTTGAAATGCGTAATCTCCTCAAAGCTGACCGGGTAGGTTTATTCCGCTTTAATTCTGACTCTGGCTTTAATCAGGGGCAATTCGTCGCTGAGAGTGTCCTCAAAAGCTATACATCAGCAATGGACGTGCCAGTTGAAGACCATTGCTTTGGTGAAAACATGACGGAACTCTATCAAAATGGTCGGATCTGGGTAGTTGCTGATATCTACAAGGAAAATCTGCTCGATTGTCATATTGAAGTCCTTTCCCAATTTCAAGTGCGAGCCAGTCTAGTTATGCCGATTAACAAAGGGAATCAACTTTGGGGTTTGCTTTGCGTCCACCAGTGCAGTGGACCTCGCCAGTGGGAGGAGATTGAGGTTGATTTCACCAGGCACATAGTGGCTCAGGTTGGGATAGCATTGCAGCAAGCAGAGTACATTGAGCAGTTGCAAGAGCAATCGAGCCAAATGACCAAAACTGCTCAAAGGGAGAAAGGGGTAGCTCAAATCATCGCCAGGCTCCTCCAGTCCCAAGACATAACCACCACCTTACGCACTACTACTCAAGAAGTGCGGCATCTACTAAAGTGCGATCGCACTGCCGTTTACCGTTTCGATGACAACGGTAGTGGAGAGTTTGTTGCAGAGTCAGTGAGTAGTGATTGGTTGCCAATAATGGGTTCCGAACTTCAGACTCTCAGCCTTGATGGTAATTTACGACAAACCCAAGAAGACAAATATCGTCGGTGGGAAACCTTAGTAGTTAATGATATCTACCAGTATGGTCACTCTCCCAGTCAGATTGAAATCTTGGAGCAATTTAAAGCAAAAGCTTATGTAGTAGTGCCAGTGTTCCAGGGAGACAATTTGTGGGGATTACTAAGTGCCTATCAGAACAATGAACCGCGCCACTGGGAAGCAGCAGAAGTCAGTGCCTTAGCTCAGATTGGCTTGCAGATGGGGGCAGCATTACAACAAGTAGAGTACCTGAAACAGGTGCAAGAGCAGTCCGAGCAATTGACTAAACTTGCTGAACGGGAGACCAACTTCATCAATCTCATTGACACCATTGGACAGCGGATTGCTGAGCGTTTGCGGCAGCAGAACTTCAATACCGAAAGTCTTTTCCGGGCTACTACCCAAGAACTCCGGGAAATTCTCCAAGCCGACCGAGTAGCAGTTTATCGCTTCCATGCCGATTGGAGTGGGGAATTTGTGATGGAAGCTCTTGGCGGCGACTACCTAAAACTGGTGGGAACTGAAGGTGCTCTAGTAGCAGATCCAATCTTGCAGGAATCCCAAGGTAGTATCTATCGCTTCAATGAAGTTAGTGCAGTCAATAACATCCGCAAAGCTGATAATTTAACTTTCTCCAAGGAACTGCTGCAAGAGTGGGGTGTGAAAGCCTACGTCATTGCTCCCATGTTTAAAGGGGACCAACTTTGGGGCTTACTGGTAACTCAGCAAAATTCCCAAACCCGTGACTGGGAGCAGAGTGAGGTCAACCTCTTGGTACAGATGGCACGGCAATTAGGGATTGTTCTACAGCAGGCTGAATCTTTTGAGCGAATTCAGAAGCAGTCTCAGCAGCTTAAGGAAGTAGCGGCACGAGAGAAAGCAGACAAACAGGCTCTCCAGGAAGGAGTAGTACAGTTACTGACAGCAGTAAGACCTGCTTTAAGTGGAGATCTTACCGTTCGGGCTCCCGTGACGGAAGATGAAGTGGGTACTGTCGCCGATGCCTACAACAATACCCTGCAAAGTCTGCGTACTATTGTTAAGCAGGTCCAAGCTTCCTCTCGACAAGTTACCCAAACTTCCCAGGAGAGCGATAAAGCGATCACAGGTCTCACAACCCATGCTCAGCAACAGTTTGAGTCTCTAACCCAAGCCCTCGAACAAATCCAGACGATGGTCAACTCCACGGAAGCTGTGGCAACCAACGCCCAGCAGGTAGAAGCTGCAGTGCAACAAGCAAACCAAACTGTGAGCCAAGGGGATACAGCGATGAACCGCACTGTGGACGGCATTCTGGACATCCGGGAAACAGTGGCAGAAACCAGCAAGCGCCTCAAGCGCCTCAGCGAATCTTCCCAGAAAGTTTCACGGGTAGTGAATCTCATTAGTAACTTTACTACTCAGACCCAACTGCTAGCTCTCAATGCTTCTATTGAAGCCACCAGGGCTGGTGAGTACGGACGAGGTTTTGTCGTAGTCGCTGATGAAGTACGTTCCCTAGCCCGTCAATCAGCAGAAGCAACTACTGAGATTGTCGAGCTAGTTCAGGAAATCCAGGCAGGTACCGCCGAAGTTTCCCAAGTGATGGAAACCGGTATTCAGCAGGTGGCTCAAGGTACTAATTTAGTCAACGATACTCGTCAAACTCTCAATGCGATCGTCGAAGCCACAGCTAAAATTAGTCAGCTGGTAGAGGGTATCACTCAAGCAACCCAGGTACAAACCCAAGAGTTCCAATCAGTAACCCAAACTATGACTGAAGTGGCAGGAATTGCCAACCAAACCTCAGAAGAGGCTACGGAGATTTCCTCTTCCTTTAAGGAGTTACTGACAATGTCCCAAGAACTTCAAGTTAGTGCTGATAGATTTACGGTTGATTAGTTGTTTGTTGTTTGTTGTTTGTTGTTGGTTGTTTGTCATTTGTTGTTTGTCGTTTACCTTCTGTCCAGAAGAGGCAGGGGCATAAATATAACCACAATGGATTTGCAGTAATGATACATCAAAAACTTGACAAAAAACACGATATGGATCGGTTTTAAATGCGTCTTAGCTTAGCGCAGCAGCGTAGCCCAGTTCGATAGCTAGAGGATCGATTCAGTAATCATAAAATTCTAGTGGAGGCAGGGAATATCGGGGAGCTGGGAGAGCTGAGCGAGAGCTAAAAGTATTGATTTTTCGTTTCCCAATTTGTCAACTTTTATTAGTGAATCGGTGTTCTAGGGGAGAGCAATTGGAGCTTATGCTAGCAGTATTAACAACCAACAAAAAATGACAAATAACCAACAAAAAATGACAAATAACCAACAAAAAATGACAAATAACCAACAAAAAAGCTACCATTTTTTCCTTGAAGAAGCCTCGGAACTGTTACAAGTTTTGGAACAAGATTTGGTTGGTCTTCAAGAAAGTTATTCGATTAATAAAATCCACAATTTAATGCGGACTACTCATACTCTTAAAGGAGCAGCAGCTAGTGTTAATTTAGAAACAATTAAAACTATATCCCACTCTTTTGAAGATGTTTTTAAAGCCCTTCTTCAACCTGACGTATCTATTGATTCAGAAGTTGAAGCTTTACTGTTTGAGGGTTACGAATGTCTGCGTTTATGTTTAACAGCTGAATTTACTGGGAAACAAGTGAATGAAGGTGAAATTCTTGACCGAACTGCTGCTGTTTTTGCTCAACTACAAGAAAAACTGGGTGAGTATTTTGAGCAGGAAGGTCACATTCCTGATTCAACAGAATTAGGCTTTGATATTGCGCAGTCAATCTTTGAGGTTGGGGTTAACCAACGGTTAGAAGCAATAGCAGCAGTATTGACGAGAAGTGACCCTCAGGAAGTTGCCAATACCCTCAGAACTCAAGCAGAAGTTTTCCTCGGTTTAGCCGAATCATTAGGTTTAACTGGATTTGGAGCAATTGCTCAAGCTGCGATCGCGGCTTTAGATGCTCATCCAGAGCAGGGGATACAGATTGCTGAGGTGGCGCTAGCTGATTTTCAAGCAGGTAAAGCAGCAGTACTAGAAGGCGATCGCACTCAAGGAGGTCAAACTTCTCTAAGGTTACAACAATTGGGGAATTGGGAATTGGGGATGGAAGTTTCCTCGTCCCCAGTTGTACCAGTCAATGTTCAGGAATCGGAAACTCAGACTGAATCTGATGAGGTAAGTACTGTTGATGTAGAGTTAGTAGGGAGTGAACCATTACCGCAAAAAGTTACTGAACCTATCGAAATAGCTAGCACAGAAGATTCAGAAGTAGTTACAACTGAATTGGGAGATGAGGAAGCAACAGACTCTCTCCTAGAGAGCATCTGGGGGGAAACTTTAGTAACTCAGGAGATTACCAATTCTGAATCAGAAGAGTCTCCAGCTGAGCTAACTACTGTTCAGGAGTCGGCAACTCCAGCTGAAGCTAGCACAGTAACTAGTAACAATGACTCAGAATTATTGGTGAGTAAAGTAGATCAAGAAGAAGAAGTAAGAAAGCCGCAAAACATTTACCCATCCCAAACAACCAACACCCAAGTTCCCCAATCCAATCGTCAATCCAACACGGTACGAGTTAATGTGGAGCATTTAGAATATCTGAATTACACAGTTGGGGAATTACTAACCAACCAAAATCGTCAGTCTCTTCAAAATGATCAACTGCGGATAGCAGTCAAAACTCTCCTCAGCCGCCTCCAACAACATCAGCAACTACTCGGTCAACTACAAGATTGGTCTGACCATCTATTTATTTTGTCAGAAAAACAGCGAACCAAAGACTGGCAATTAGGAACCAGAGAGCAGGGAAGACAAGGGAGTTTCAATTCAAAGTTCAATTCCCAAACAACAAACAACAAACAACAAAATCGATTTGATTCCCTAGAACTAGACCAATATAGCGAATCTCAGCTCCTAGTCCAGTCAGTTCTGGAAAATACTGTCCAACTAACAGAAGCCACCGATGCCATTGAGTTGTTTAGCACCGAGTCCAAGCAAACCCTGGAAAAACAACGTCGGCTGTTGACTAGTACTCGTGATTTTCTGATGGAAGCTCGAATGTTACCCTTAGGAGAACTCCTCAGTCGCTTTCCTCAGGTTCTGCAACAATTGTCAACTCTACACAAAAAGCCGGTGGCACTGAAACTTCGTGGTAAGGAAGTTATGGTAGATAAACTTGTCGCCCAAAAGTTGTATGATCCCCTACTGCATCTAGTTCGCAATGCATTTGGCCACGGAATTGAGTCTCCTGAAGTTCGAGAACAATTAAGTAAACCTAGTAAAGGTGAAATTGAAATCTATGCTTGTCATCAGGGTGGATACCTAGTGCTTGAAGTCCGTGATGATGGACAAGGATTGGATTTTGAGAAGATTCGCCAACGAGCGATAGAACTTCTCTACTCACCGGAAAGAATTAGCAGTCTCAATGAAGCTCAACTGACAGATTTACTGTTTGAACCAGGTTTTTCTACGAGTTCTGGAATTAATGATCTCTCGGGACGAGGTATCGGTTTGGATGTAGTTCGTACCCAGTTAGAATCTCTTCAGGGTTCAGTAACCATTGATTCTCAACCTCAGCAAGGTACAACCTTCCGGCTGAAAATTCCCCTAAGTCTAACCATCAGTAATTTGTTGATTACTCAGGCGGGTAACCACACCTATGCTTTACTAGCTGATGCCGTTGAACAAATTTTCATTCCTCAACAAGCACAAATCCGCTCCTGGGATGGTGGTAAAGTACTGCGGTGGGGTACAGGTCCTGATGAACAACTTATCCCAGTCTACCAACTCGCCAATGCTTTAGATTATTGCTCACCGGTTGGGGAATCCCTGGCTCTCCCATCGAAGGATTCCTTTGCCCTTCAACAAAAGGTTAAACCAATCATTCTCATTCGTTGCCGGGATAAGCTTATGGGATTGGAAGTAGATCAATTACTTGGGGATCAAGAATTGGTTATTCGTCCATTGGGAGCAATGATTGCTTTTCCTAGCTATATCTATGGAGGCAGTATTTTAGCTGATGGGCGGCTAGCTCTGGTACTCGATGGAACAGTCTTGATGGAGCGTTTGTGGGAGCGACAGAGTAACAGAACTTTAGAGCAGACTTTTGTTAATTCAACTACCCATATACTTCCATCAACAGGACAACAAAAACAGTTGTCAGGCCAGACTCTTGGCAGTGAAATAAGTGCGGCGACACTATCACTAGCATCGCCTGAATCAGATGTGACCTATAGAGCCAAGAAAATGCTTCTTCTTGTAGATGATTCAATTACCGTGCGCCAAACTTTGGCAATGACTTTAGAGAAGTCTGGTTATAAAGTATTTCAAGCCAAGGATGGTTATGAAGCACTTGAGCAACTGCGGAGCCATCAAGAAATTCAGATGGTGTTTTGTGATATTGAGATGCCTCGTATGAATGGCTTTGAGTTTCTCAAACACCATAAACAAGACCCTGCTTTGAGAAAAATTCCAGTGGTAATTCTGACTTCTCGCAGTGGAGAGAAACACCGATTAATTGCTACAGAGTTAGGAGCAACTGCTTATATCACCAAGCCTTATCTAGAACATCAATTGTTGGCAACAGTAGAAGATGTATTACAAGGTGTTAGGTATTAGGTGTTAGGTATTAGGTGTTAGGTGTTAGGTATTAGGTGTTAGGTGTTAGGTATTAGGTGTTAGATAATGGCATTTTGACTAACAACAAATAACAAACAACAAACAACAAACAACCAATAAAAAATGACAAATAACGAACAATTAACAACAAAAGTAGATAAATTCATCGTTTTTAAGATTGATGATTATCTTCTAGCTCTCCCTATGAGCGATGTACTTAAAGTAGTTAAATTTCCCCCTAGTAGTAATCTAGGAACTATGGGTTTAGTTCAACTAGGTCGCCATACGATTAGGGTTTTGGATTTACATCAGCAGTTAAGCTCTGCTGATGTATCGCCTTTAGCAAATAATCCACCTTTTTTAGTTATTATCCGCAATCCTCAAGGAGAACTCTGTGCAATTGCGGTGGATAACACGCCTAATTTGATAGAATTACCTCTAGAGATGATGCGTAGTCTACCACAGTCTTCTAGTCAGTCCAGTATCCTTGAAATGGTCAGCCATGCTGCAGTCTTATCTGAGAAAGAGGTCACAACCACGATTTTGCTGCTGGATGTGAAGCGACTCCTTAGTTATTAGGTTTTTATACTAAAGAACTGCACCAACGATTCTTTTGTGGGGGTGAACGAAATATGAAGTGGGATTTATAGCAAAGTATCCTCTCAAATCATTAGTTCTCCTTTGTTTCCCTCTCTCCCCATCTCCCCACCCTTTTTTTTCGCTCACCCCTTTTGTGGGAGCATCTTACTCCCTAGAATCACGGAAAGCGAGCAAGATGCTCGTACTACTTTCTTTGCCAAAATGGGATCTTCCGAAATAACTCTCAAGGAAGAAAAAAATGAACCATCAGATTATAACCAAAAATTACAATTGTGTCTGATCAAAATTCACCGAAAGCGGCGGGAATACCATTCCTTTAGGGATAGGAGAGATAGCTGCCCACCGCTTAGTTCAAACGCCAGTAAGATGCTCACACTACTTTATCCCATCATTTTAGGCGTCCCACGCTAATAGTGGAATAGGTAGGTTGGGTGAAGCGGTAGCGTAACCCAACACTCCTCGAATATTCCGTTGGGTTTCACTTCGTTCCACCCAACCTACGGTTTTAGTTGTGTCACGCTAATAGGTATGTACTTCACCAGCTTACTTCGCTTTACCATACAAGCTTTTTACCTCCTGCCTCCTGCCTTCTTGCACTAGTTGGATAACTGGGAGAAAAAATACTTGACCATTCATTCCAAGATAGGTTATCTTAAAAATCAAGGCACATCAAACAGCCGCTTTTTTTAGTCCTATATTTGGAATAAGCGTTCAAGAAAAGGAGTTTTGGCTATGACCCTCACTAACGCACTTGCTCAATTCAAAGAACAATTTCAACAAAACCAACCCGAAACAGTTCAAGCCACGATGGCAAAGGCAACCCAAGACCTGATAGATACAGGCATTGCCAACCAAAGCCTAAAAACGGGGGATAAAATGCCTCCTGTAAACCTACCCAATGCTACAGGTCAAATAGTGAATGTCAATCAACTTCTGGAATCTGGTCCAGTGGTGATTTCATTCTATCGCGGTAGCTGGTGTCCTTATTGCAACCTAGAGTTAAAAGCACTCCAAGCTAAACTCCCGGAAATCCAAGCATTGAGGGCAAGTTTAGTCACTATTTCTCCCGAAACTCCGGATCATTCTCTCTCCACTACGGAAAAAAATGCCCTGGAATTTGAGGTACTCAGTGATGTAGGTAACCAGGTGGCGCGAGCTTTTGGTCTGGTATTTACCTTATCCGAATCTATACGCCCACTCTACGCTCAGTTTGGCATCGATCTCCCTGCCTATAACGGTGATGATACCTTTGAGCTACCAATTCCAGGAACTTACGTTATTGCCCCTGATGGCACAATTGTCTTGGCATTCGCCGATCCAGATTATACCCAACGCCTCGAACCAACAGAAATTATCACTGCCCTCGAACAGTTAAGTAGTTAAAAGGCAATAGGCAATAGGCAACGGTGAGTAGGAGGAAGTAGATCACACCTAACGCCTAATACCTAACAACTACCTTTTGGAGATAAATATCATGACTGCAAATCTTGTCAATTTAACGGTTGAAACCTTTACATCGGAAGTAATTGAAAGTACTGCCCCCGTGCTGGTGGACTTCTGGGCTCCTTGGTGTGGTCCGTGCCGCGTCATAAATCCCATTGTCACTGCAATCGCTCAAGATTATGCAGATGTGCTCAAGGTGGCAAAAGTAAACGTGGATGATGCCCCTGCGATCGCTTCACAATATAAGATCACTGCTATCCCTACCTTGCTAGTGTTTCATAATGGTGAAGTAGTTGAACGCTTACCAGGTTTGATTGCTAAAGGCAAACTCATCGAACGTCTTCAGGGACTTGGTTTGGCTCCAGCAACATTGGTTTAAAGGTAGAGGACAAAGCCAGAAGGGTTTTGGCAAAGATGGGGAAACTAAAGATTGAAGAATTGGAATAATTCTCAAATCTGCAATTCCTTAACATAAGGTTTCTCTCTTTGCTCCCTTCTCCTCTGTCTGTTGGTTGCCCGTATCTTAGTTATAACACTACACATTTTGGTTAGGACATTTAGGAATCTCACCACAGAGACACAGAGGAACACAGAGAAAAAATATTGTCCTAATGTATATGCGTAGCGCTATATCTCAAACGCTACGGAATATTCATTACTCTTTTCTTAAGGAATTCCTGCATCATGATTGATCTCTATACCTTTACCACGCCCAATGGTCGCAAACCAGCGATCGCTTTGGAAGAAATGGGCTTACCCTACGCCGTTCACAAGATAGATATTTCTAAGGGTGAACAGTTTACACCAGAGTTTGTGGCTCTGAATCCCAACAGCAAAATTCCGGTGATTACCGATCAAGAAACGGGTTTAAGTATCTTTGAGTCGGGGGCAATTTTGATTTACCTGGCTGAAAAAACAGGTCAACTACTACCCATAGAACCTGCTCAACGATTCGAGGTGTTGCAATGGTTGATGTTTCAGATGGGTAGTGTCGGGCCAATGTTTGGGCAGTTGGGACACTTTCGCAATGCAGCTCCGGAAACTGTTCCCTACGCCATCGCCCGTTATGAAAAGGAAACTTTGCGCCTGTTTTCGGTACTAGATCGCCAACTGGCAGAGCAGGAATTTGTGGCAGGAGACTATTCTATTGCAGACATTGCCATTTATCCTTGGGTAATGGCTTATCCTTATCTACAGGTGACCCTGGATGAACACCCTCACCTAGAGCGTTGGACACAAACCCTCCAAGCTCGTCCGGCAGTGCAAGCAGGGATGACAATTTTGGAGACTTCCAAATAAAAATTACTCTGAAGGTACGAGAGATAAAGTACTATGTACAAATCCAATTAGCAATTAGCAATGAACAATTAGCAATTAGCAATTAGCAATGAACAATTAGCAATGGCAAGACACAAAGAGTTTGATCGACAGGTAGTTCTGGAAAAGGCAATGGAAACCTTTTGGCAATATGGCTATGAGGGAACATCCATTCAAATCTTACTCCAGGCTATGGGGATCAATCGTGGTAGTCTGTATGACACATTTGGTGATAAGCGATCGCTCTTTCTCGAAGCCATTGCTCATTACGAGGCGAAAGTGGTACAGGAAGCGATCGCTAAGCTAGAAGCTCCTGATGCTGGTAAAGCTGCGATTGTTGAGCACTTTCAAGGCATGGTAGATCGCCTCGCTAGCGATCGCGCTCGGTGGGGCTGTTTCATGACTAACGTAGCTGTAGAATTGTGTAGTCATGATACCGAAGCAGCCAATCGGATTCGCCAGAGTCTCCAACGAATTGAACAGGCTTTTCGTCACGCGCTACAAAATGCCCAAACTCAAGGGGATATTGCCTCTGATGCCAATATTGCAGCTCTGGCTTGTTTCCTCACCTGTATGATTCAAGGTTTACGGGTAATGGTAAAAGTCAGTCCTGATCGCCAAGCCTTGAATCATATTATCAACAGCACATTATCAGTTTTAGATGCAACTTGACTATAAAGGAATTCCAAATAATACCAAGTTATATTGACAATGCCACACCCTCTGCCAATGGAGTTGCGATTACACTTGCTAATTAACCAGATATAATACTATATTATGACTCAATCTATAGCGAGAATACTAACATTTGAACAATTCCTTGATTTCGATGATGGGAACGAACTAAACGAGTATGAATTAGTCGATGGAAGGTTACTATTAATGCCAGAACCTAGTGAACTCGACGAGGCAATACTTGAATTCCTTTATTTTATATTTGAGCTGGCATATAGAAGGCGTAAATTAAAGTACTTTGTCCGCAAACGAAATTCACTTTTTATTGAAGAATATAAAACTAGAAGACCAGATATAGCTATCACCAAACGACCTAAAGTATTCTTAGATAATCAACCAGTAAGGGGAATTAAATCTGTTCCGTTAATGATTTGAGAGGATACTTCGCTAAAAATTGGTCCTTCCCTAATTTCGCTCACCCCTTGAGAGTTGAGTGCGATTGCCGCTCATGTGTAGTACTCTGTCAATTGTGAATTGACGGGTTGAGGTAGACGCGGAGACACGGAGACGCGGAGAGAGAGTTTATCCATCATTTATTGATTGACAGAGTAGTAGAGTGGTTTAGCAAAGCTAGGACTTACGCACCGTAACGCAATTACGTCATCCTGAGCGATAGCGAAGGATCTCCCAGCCGCAAGAGAATGCTTTTCTTACCTTGAGTATCACAGCTGAGTGCGTAATATCAAGTTCGCATAAACAGTTATAATTTCGTTCCCTTCTACCTTGCAACCTTTTCAATAATTAGAAACTGTTGGCATCAAAATTTTTCAAATTCATTCTGCTCCCACTAGCTGCCTTCCTACTGCTGCGACTGGTATTTTGGTTTGCTACCTTCCCTAATCCCGATGAAGCGTACTACTGGTTGTGGGGACAACATCCGGCGTTTTCCTATTACGATCATCCGCCCTTGCAAGCTTGGGTTCAGGGTATTTTCACGGCTGCTTTCGGGCGCTCTGCTTTTACCCTGAGGCTGCCTAACCTAATCAGTAGTGGGGTTTTCTTCTACACCTACTATCAGATTACTCGCTATCTTTATGGTGAGCATAATAGATATTCCTTCTGGCTAGTGGTAACGTTGGTGTTGGCATCACCACTGTACTTCTTGTTTCTAGCACTAGCTTGGCATGACCATCTACTGATTACTCTGTCCCTAGTTTCAGGCTACTTGTTCATTAGGTTTCTGGATGGCTACCTGGCAAATAGCAAAGGTAAAAGCTGGCGGCTCTATGGAGCAGCAGTAGGAATTGGGTTGGCTGGATTGTGCAAGTATACAGCGGTATTTGTTGCATTGGGATTTGCTGCTACTGTGGTATCAGACCGACGACTACGCCCTTTACTACGCGATCGCAGAATTTATCTAGCAGGAGCGATCGCTACTAGCGCGATTCTTCCTATCCTACTTTGGAACTATACTAACGATTTCCAATCATTTCGCTACTACTTTGATCGCAGTCTCAATACTACTGGCTTTCGTTTCCAATTCGCTGAACCGCTCAAATTCTTGCTGTTTTCTATCCTAATGCTGTCTCCAGTCAACTGCTGGGCAATCTTCCAGATGCTTACAAGAAGGCAGAAGGTTTTTGAGTCTTATCCTGGAAACAACTTTGACTCAGTTTACCGAACAGTGGCTCTTTGGGTATTTGGGATTTCAACCATAACTCTTACAGCTATTTCCCTGGTTTACACTGCTCTCTATTACTGGAACATCTTGGCTTATCTGTTGTTGTTCCCACTGCTACCAACAGTGTTTATGAGAAGAAGGCAGAAGGTTCTCACAGGTAATAATGGGGATTTTAAGGATGAAGGAATTTCTCCCTCTTCTCATCTCCGGCGAAGCTCACTTCTGTTAAGTGGTCAACTCTATGGTTTACTATTTGCTGTTTTGCTGGTTGTAAACTATAGCATACTGCCCCTGGCTAGCCTGGTGAGTAAAGAGGCTGATCCGGAATCGCGTATGTTGTTTGGCTGGAAGGATGTGGCAGCAGTAGTCAGCAAACAAGCAGCACAACTGGATGATAAACCATTACTGGTGACAACGGATTATCGCTCTGCTTCAGCGTTGGCATATCAACTGAAAAATCGCAATGTCATAGCAATTGCCGATAGAATTGATCAGTTTGATTTTTGGCACAATCACGACGAATTCTCAACTAAAGATGCCCTCATCTTGTCGGATGATTGGCATCCAGTTACTCCAAAACTACTATCTCAGTTCCAGCAAACCTCAGCTCCAATTACTGTTCCTGTTACCCGATTTGGGATATGGATTAAAGATTACTACGTGATAAAAGCTATATAGCGTTTCTCATTTAGATGAGGTACAAAGATCCTGATTTTTGGGAATTGGGAATTGGATCTGTACCTCACAGATACGAGAACTGCTCAAATTATTAGTTCTCCTTTGTTTCCCTATCTCCCCATCTCCCCACCCTTTTTTTGCTCACCCATCGGACACCGCAAGATCCCGAACTTCTTGAAGAAGTCCGGGATCCGAACACTTATCCCGAGATGAGCTTAACCTGTGAGATACAGTAACTTCACATAAGCTTTAAATTTGTGGTTGACTGTGTAAAGATTAGATGAATATTACGTAAAACTACTGAAGAGTGACGAAGATATTAGATATTTTGTAGTGAGATTTACAAAAGTCTGTAGGAAAAACATCAATAAATTATACACAATAAATTGATTGGCGATCGCACTTGAGATTTCCCTCCTGCTAAGACCAACAAGTATTTCTAGTTGCGCTAAAGAATAAAATTTAGTTGCACTTAAATTCATTTCCTCTGTTAATAACCAACTTGGTTAAAGAATGAAGTTAATTAGTAAAGGAAGAATTACGAACAATGGCAACTATTAGGGGTCACTACCACAGCTGACGTAATCGATGCTAATGATGGAGTCACCAGTTTACGAGAAGCAATCATTCTAGCAAATAATTCTGCTGGTAAAGATAAGATAAAATTTCACCTTGGCTCTGGTCCACAGACGATTAATCTAGACGCTGCATTAGGGACCCTAGAAATTACTGACAGTCTGAGTATTCAAGGATTCAAAGATGCTGAAAACTTGACGATCGCAGGTGACGATAGCTTTGATGTCTTTACTGTTGACAATGGTGCTAATGTTCGCTTCTGGGGCGTAACAGTTTCTGATGGAGAAGATGGTATCCAGGTTGATGACGGTAATCTAACAGTATTTAATAGCATCTTCTCAAATGAATGAAGAAGATGGCATCAACTCTCGATGCAGATAATGGCAAAATTACCGTCTTCAAGAGCGCCTTCACAGATAATGGCTTAGATGGCATCGATATTAACGGAGACAACAATGATCTCGATGTGTTCCGTAGCAACTTCACAGAAAATGCAGATGATGGTATCGATATCGATGGAGAAAACAATCATGTTAGCCTGATCAGTAGCAACTTCACAGAAAACGGGCAAGATGGTCTCGATATCGACGGAGACAACACCAGATTATTTGTCAAGAAGAGTACCTTCATCGACAACGATGAGCAAGGTATTGATATCAGTTCGGCAGATCAAAATGTAAAGATACTTGAGAGCACTATAAGTGGCAACGACTCCAGTGGAATACGAATTGGAGATCCCGGCGAGGCAGGTAACAGCACTATAGAGATAATCAAGAGCATCATTACTGGCAATTCAGCCGATGTTAATAACATAACAGATGGTAATGGTGGTGGTGTCAGTATCCTGGGCAGCGAAAACGATGTGCTCTTATCTGGTAATGAAATCACTGGTAACTTTGCGCCAGAAGATGGTGGCGGCGTTTTTGTCGATAGTGATAACATACTGAAGTTGTCCAGAAACGAAATCACTGGTAATACTGCTGATAGTGATAACGATGGTTCCGGTGACGCTGGTGGCCTTTTTATCAGTATGGGAGCCGACGTCACCATCGGAAAGACCACAATTACCGATAATGTTGACTTAGGAGGAGAGTTTAATAATGTCTTTGGTGATTTCACCAGCTTTAGTGGTAATGACATTGGAGTTTAGAAAAGGTTCGAGTAAATCTTTTGTATAAAACTTATCTTTTGCACGGATAAGTAGATAGAGAGACAAAATTCCAAAGACTACAATACCCCCATTGGCATGAGTGTCAGTGGGGTCTTATTTATTGGGCTATTCCACGTCATTGTGAGTAGTACTTACGCACCATCAGGGAATTATGTCATCCTGAGCGATAGCGAAGGATCTCCAAATGGCCCAGATGCTTCACTATCACCTCAACATAACAGTTGAGTGGGTAAGTCGTAGTGAGTTGAATGTCTGTGGCATCTAGAGTCGTTGGTGAGGATGGTACCAAGATTTGTGCAATTAGTATTGCCAGCAGTCCAAAAATACCTGCTGCCAAAAAGCTCAGTAATATAAGCTCATGTAGCGGAATTACTCATCAATCTTGCTATTTTTCCCTGGTACCCAGAGATTCTCAAAGTTGATGTGGATGTAGAATGCCCATAGTAGCTCGACTACTTCTTGGAGTATCCTGAGTTGGATCAACCATAATGGATGCTGCTGGAACTTCATTCGCTGATGCAGAACTTCTAGTTCAGCAACGCATTCCTCTGGAAAGACAACAATTAGTTGATTAGTTAGGGTAAGGGATACGTGGTTTTCCTGTCTGAGTAGTAGCAGCAACAATGTTGTGAAACCGAGTACTGACAATCCCAGGAATTGCCACGCCTGATTTGATTTTTCCTCCAACTCTAGTGCCCACGCTCGGGCTGAGATCACTTCCCGCTGCTGCACCCGCAACCGCGACAGCTCCCCCACTCGCACCAGCTCCTGTTGTGCCTGGAGCTTTCGCACCTGCGCTAGCTTTTCAACTGCCCCTGAGCCCGTCTGTGCATTGCCATCTGAGTGCCTACTGCTTGCACCTGTATAATTGAGAAACCCAAAGCTACGAGCATTCCGAGACTTAATAGCGATCGCACATACCAAAGTTGCTTCAATATTGGGACTATCTCCAACAGTCACTACTTGCTTCAGTGGGTACTGAGGAAAATAGTTACTCAATACCTCAATCAAGCCAGTTCCTTTATTTTGAGAAGCTGGTTTAATATGGCAGTGCACTGAACTGTAGGTAAAACCCCAACCCAGAGAATGGCACAGAGCCTCTAAGTGTTCTAGTTGGGTAATTGTCAACTGGCAATTATTAAATGTCCAATCGGTGAGGCGAAAACGATTATCACTTGACTCTTGCAGTTGAGGAAACTCTGACTTGAGATGTTGATAAACCTGAGCTAACTGCTTTCTATGTGTCTCCAAGTCAGGGATAGATGACAGTACAATCGGTTCTGGCTCCTCAGCTGAGTAAAAAATACCACCATTTTCTGCGATCGCTCCCAGCACCGGTAAATAACTCACCAATCCACTAACCCATCCAGCTGAACGCCCTGTAACGATCATGAGCGGAATTTTTGCTAAACTCAAATCTTCAAAAGTCTGAAGCAAATTAGCGGTAAATTTACCCTGCTGCGTCAGGGTGCCATCCATATCTGTGGCAATCAGACAAAGATTTTTAAAGCAATGATTAGTTATTCCCTGCTTAATCGGTGTAAAAGCCATAGATTATTCTATAAAAAATGCCTTAGTCGGATTCTTTCAATTTGTCATGGGAACACTCTTACCAAACCAGCGTAATTATCACTACCTCATAGAAGCCGAAAGAACAGGCATTCACAAGCCAATTCTAGCAGCACTCTATCAAGCCCATGCTTCACCTACCCTTACCAATGGTGAAACAGGATTGGGTATCTCTCCTGCTAATCGAATTCCCCTCGAAGAAGTTGATACCTTTCCCGCACAAGTGGAGTATTGTGCAAATGTCATCCGCTCCCTAACTGAGAGTTTAATTGCTAAGGGTTGGGAAGGAATTGATTTTTGGAATGCTTCTCATGGTTGCTACACTGATAAATTTCTCCAAAGTGTTGCTGGAGGATATGCACCAGCTACTACTGAAACAACCATAGCTCGTTTAGAAGCTTGTGAGTTTGATGCCTTACAACAAGCTTATTTAGCTGATCTTGAAACTGGCCGTAAGACAGAAAAACTACCCCAAAACCTGGCTTACCTGGAGCAAGCCTTAATCAGCATAATTGAGGAGATTCCCAAATGCTACACCGGCTTACCCCACCAACGGGATGCTTTACTAGAAATGGTACGCATCTGGCAGAAACTGGATACTCGGGAAACCGCGATCGCTTTTCTCGTGCCTACGGAGCAATTAGTAGTAGTCAGTGAGGACGAATCTCAGTTAGATGTTCCTCTCCAGCAATTTATTCGGCAAATTGCTGGCAATTATTTGGGTTACCCCTATCAACGAGAAGCACTGATTCGGATGACTCAGTTGTGGCGTCAGCTTAGTTCCCGAGAAGCAGCTATCTCCTCCTTGAAAATTAATACTTCTCCAGAGGAAAATCTCAGCATCATCGATCCAGCTTTGATGGCTTTTGTACAGTGCCTTTCCTCCTCTTATCAAGGGCAAGGTAGCCAACGTAACGCTCTTACCGAGGCTTTTCGACTCTGGTATCAGCTCGGTTCCCGGGCCACTGTCCTGGAAAAATTAGGCATTGATCCCGAACAACTAAAAACAAAAACTGCGGATCGCACAGAACTACTAAACCTGGCAACGCAGCTAGATCGAGAACTACTCAAGTTTGTACGACGTATACCTGTTGAGTATCAAGAACTTGATCAACAGCGGCAAGCGTTAATTCGGTTAGTGCAACTTTGGCGGAGTTTACCCACCAATAATCAGACAATTTCTACTTTACTCGAAGACCAAAAACACCTGGATACCCCTCCTCAGCCTGGAGCAATAATTGTCCCTCGACGTCCTGAGAGCTGGACACCCAGCAATATCCAACTATTTGCCCCAATCATTCCCAACGGTAATTTTACCTGGGCAGAGGCAACCCAAGGAGGAACCCAGATGCCCTTTAATCAGGCAACAGTTGATGCGATCATTCGTATTGCCAAACTAGCCCAAAGGGCACGCGATCGCCTGGGACGACCATTTCTAATTATCAGTTGGTATCGCTCACCAGAGCTCAATCAACCTGTTAGTGGAGCCCCTAACAGCCGCCATACTATTGGAGATGCCATCAACTTTGTCTGTGAAGGTCTAACTAGTAGTCAAATTTACTGGAGCCTCGACCCTTGGTGGCCCGGTGGCTTAGGTCGTTACCAAGAATTCCCTTACCTTAGTCACATTGATGCACGAGGCTATCGAGTACGGTGGTTAAAGTAATTGATTTAACCAGTATCAGGGAATTGGGAATTGGGAATTGGGAATTGGGAATTGGGAATTGCTAATGTCTTCTTATCTCCCTCCGCTCCCTAGTTCTCTTCGCTCGCCAGCCTAACTGCACGCTCGATTTTATTATTACTGAATCAACCCTCTAGCTGAGTAAAGCTTTTCCCACTTACGGCTAAACTAAGTTAGACACTAAGGTAAGGACTTCGCCCAAAGCGAAAGCCTGAAAATCTCTTTTCCCAATCTTTAATTTCTACTCAAACCAAGTTCAATGCTCTAAAGAGCAGAATACTCTTTCGGGAGAAATTCTCAAAATAGCACTTGAGTGATATCAGGAGAGTAATTATGCCCACTTCTAACATTTTTGTCAAGTCTGCATTAGCTCAAACACCCCAACAGTCTCAACCATCACCTTCCCCTGCACCAACTAATGTACTACCTCAGTCTTCCGGTCAAATCTGGATGTTTTTCTCTATCGCACTAGTACTGGTAATAGCTGGTTTAGTTGCCTATGGCAAGCTCGAGCTCAACAAGGCGGAAAAGAAGCTCCGAATTGAGCAGTACAAAGCTAAGGATCTTAAAAAAAAGCTCAAGTTAGCTATTAGTACTATCAGGAAAATGGAGACAAATCCGGATTTGGTTGACTCACGGGAATTCAACCTAGACTATCTGAGAATGCGGATGGAAGACAAGCAGTTTCATTTTGCCATTGTCAACCAAGTTAAAATTCAGGTCAAGCAGCTCATAAGTGTAGCGCTTCGACCTACTCAGGCAAGTAAAACAGCAGTTGGTATTGCTAGTTCAAGCGGACGTCAAGTAGATGAAATTTTTGATGTCAATCAAGAGACAGAACACAAGGGTAAGCGCATTAAACGAGTGCTTTTCCGGATTGAAATTAAATTGATGAAATTACCTACTCAGGCGACATCAATGACAATTAATCAAATTATTGATTGTATTGAAAAGTATCTCAGCTCCGATAACGATAACTGGCAACCGACTATTCAAGGTCACATTGTCACTATTGACTGGGACCAAAAAGCAAAGCCAACCCCTTTACTAGTTCTACAGCAATCTAACGAAAATGTTAATGTTACTTTTAGAACCAAGCGAGCGGGCGTTTCTTAAGCAAGTTGCTAATTAATTCAATTAAATCATCACGGTGCTGGCAGAATATTGCTTTACTAAGTTATTTATTTGATGTTAATCTTGCCAATATTTTTAAATTGGATAGGTTAAATTGGCGATTGGATTTGCTCTGAGCCAAAGTTTAATTAGATTAGTTAATCCAGATAGTGGACTGGTAACTGTTATTTGATTCTTATAGAGTTCGAGTTTAGTTAGATTAGTTGAGTTGTCGGTGCGTTAGCTACCGCTAACAGCACCCTACGGATCAGAATATTCAGCAAGCCTTAAGTAACGATTAGGACAACCGCTGAATTTTGTTGAGATAATGGGAGAGGATGCTTGTTGAAACAAAAGTCAAACGCTGTACTTCTAAGTGTGTAGGAATTTCGTGCTCCTAGCTATCTCGAAGGACAGCACGGTTAAATTACCTTAATGTCTGCAGAAGGCTCCCGCTATAACCGAGGCGGATTGATCGAGGCGTAGCCGAGTACCGCCAATGGTTGAGCGGTGAGATGAATGCCGACCAGCTAACAATTGAGCGGCAGGGAATCCAAATAATTAGGGCTTGCTGAATAAGTCGTAACTTTCGGGTTTGAATAGGTGGTAGGTGGTAGGTGGCAGGTGGTAGGTAAGGGAAAGAGGTGGTAGGTGTTAGGGATTTTTGACTTACGGTGCAAGGAAATTGAGCCAAAAGATACAATTTCCTTGCACGCCTGCTAGGCATAAAATGATTGAAAGCAAAGTATGGTATAGTTTACACACTTTTGCAGCAAGCCCTAATTATACCTGTATTCGCAGTGGGTAACAGATGTTATGCTTGGTCTCATGCTAGTAATTGAAGCCAAGCTCAAAGGAACCAAAGTTCAGTACACCAAGTTGGATGAAGCAATCCGAACAGGGCAGTTCATCCGCAACACCTGTTTGCGCTATTGGGAAGATAACAGACGGGTCACTCGTAACGACCTCCAAAAGCTTTGCGCCCTACTAGCTAAGGACAAACTTGCCCCTTGGGCGAAAAAACTCAACTCCCAAGCAAGGCAGGCTCACGCTGATAGGGCATGGTCTGCCATTCAGCGTTTTTATGAAAACTGTAGATTAGGAAAACCCGGTAAAAAAGGCTATCCTCGCTACAAAAAATTCAGTCGTTCCGTCGAGTACAAAAATTCAGGGTGGAAATTGTCTGCTGAGAGAAGGACTATAACTTTCACTGATGGTTTTCAAGTCGGAATGATGGATTTGTGGAGTTCTAGGGATTTAGTTTGGACCAGGGAAAAACAAATCCGAAGAGTTCGAGTCATAAGACGTGCTGACGGCTACTATGCTCAGTTCTTAGTGGATTGGGATAGACGAGAGAAGCATGAATTTCAAGGGAAAATGACGGTAATTGATTTAGGACTAAAAGAGTTCTATACCGATTCCGATGGAAATACTGTTGACAACCCTCGATATTTGAGGAAATCCGAACGAAGATTAAAGATGCTTCAACGTCGGGTTTCCAAGAAACATGTTGAAAAGAAGAAACAGTCTAACAGATACCACAAGGCACGCAAGGCTTTAGCGAAGCAACATCTGAAGGTAAGTAGACAGCGTGAAGACAAAGCTCGTAAAGATGCTTTGGCGCTAGTTAAGTCGAAAGATTTAATTGTCTACGAGGACTTGAAGATACAAAACATGGTAAAAAATCACCAGCTAGCTAAATCCATCAGCGATGCATCTTGGTATCGATTCACCAAATGGCTTCAATACTTTGCCAAAGTGTATGGTGTTATAGTTATTGCTGTAGCGCCTCACAATACAACTGTTGATTGCTCATGTTGTAAGGCGAAGGTGAAGAAAACACTTAGCAGCAGAACACATAAATGCAGTAGTTGTAAAACGGTATTAGACCGGGACCATAACGCAGCCAAAAACATCTTGAAAAAAGGATTATTGTTATTAGCTGAATATTTAAACGGTACTGTAGGGCATACAGAATCCGGAGCCAAAAGCTCGAAAGCGCAGGGAGAAACTGACCTCTGGCTCAAGAACGGAGACGCTCTGGTTCTAAGTCGGCTCGATGAACTGCGAACCAAGAACTTTTGGGAATCCCCTGCTATACCTCGTTAGAGGTTAGCGGAGGGAGGATGTCAATTAGTCTTGTTCGGGGATATCCCACCTAATGCTGTTATGAATCAGCCTAATTTTCTCAAAAATTTGCCAGCTCCAGTACGAATGTTATTTCGTCCAATGCTGCTGATTTCTCTAGCGTTACACGGTGCAGTACTGATGCTCCCCACCTCTTTTAACTTGAAGTTGGCTGAGCCTCCCAAAAAAGAGGAAGCAATCAAAATTACCAAGTTACCCTCTGCTGTCAAACCGTCTCCAGAGTCTTCCCCTCAATCTTCCCCACAATCTAGTACTCAACCCATCTTACAGAGAACTCAGTCAACTCCAACTCCAACCACTACCTATATCCCACAGCCAACTCCCACTCCAACCACTACCTATATCCCACAGCCAACTTTCCCCTCTACATATCAAAGGCGGACATATCGAAAACAACCTTATTCTTTAGATTTAGAGCAAGAAAAGCAAATCAAAGAAGTTAAGCAGCCTGAACCAAAATCCAATCAACAGGAATCTCCATCACCTGAAAATCAGACAAAGCCTCAGTCAACAAATAACCCACCTGAAAACTCTGAGATCCCAGATCCATCGAGAGAATTTTTTGAAAAATTCCCTCGTTATCCAGATGCTACAACAGGTTCTGGTGGTGTATTGCGCCCAGAATTTGAAGATGCGGCTTATATATTTCATACAAAAGATGATTTGCAGACTGTGGCTTCAAAATTTGAGGGTGAACTACTACCAAATGAAGACTTTAGAGCTCCAGAAATAATTACTGATAGTGAAGATTTTAAGGTGTATAAAGCATCTACGAGTACAGGGGATGAAACTAAATATTTACATTTGATATCTAAAGATAATCAAATAGCTCTTTATCTTGAGTCAGAACAATATAGTTTAAATGAGTTAATGGAACTTAAAATAGAAGACAATATAGAATATACAATATTTAGTTCCTACATATCTAACGCGATTGAACTCACAAAAAGCACACACGATTTGGAAGACTTTAATTCAGAAAAAGACTTTAATTTGCTTGAAGAAAAATATCTTATTGATGAAGATAAATTTGATTTTAAAAATGCCATAAAAACAAAATCATCTCATCCTATCGCTTCAGATAATCTTGCTGAGAGTCTGAACCAACAGCTACAGGAATCGAACCCAGATCTGGAAGAAGAACAGCAATTTGAACAGTTATCTGAAGAGGGTGAATACGGAAAAGGAAATCTTCTTTACTTAGTCAAAAATAGGAAATTTAAAAGTTATGTGACCCTTGCTCCTGCAAAGGATCATCAGGGTAATCCGATAATAGTTATGCTCTTATCTCAAGCAGATCCTCGCAATAACTACTGAGGAACCAACTCTTTGTTAGACATCAGTTAAGTCTCAGGCAAATTGTCGGGATCAATTCCTAGCGATCGCAAATACTGAGCTAACTTCTCTGCTCGCTGCCGTTCTGTCTCTGCTCGTTGCCGTTCCGCCATTAACTGCCGGCGCATCTGCTCTATAACAGTTTCTGGTAAAGGGTAAGCCTTGAGCTGCTGATCGTACCAGGATAATATTTCGTACTCAATGCCACCAAAGATCTGCTGTGATCGCCCAATCCCCAATCCCACTTCCGGTATCCAATAAGGTTCACCAATCTGCCGCTGATACTGACCATTGATAAGTTTGTGTACCTCAAATGGCTGCTGTCTATCTCGTTGCCAAAATTCAGGATTATAGATAACGTAGTAGAGAACCCCTAACCTGGCATAAATCGCCATTTTCTCATCATATTCTCCACCGGGTTTATGGGAAACCATTTCCAAGGTTAAAATTGGCACAACACCATCTTCTTCCCAGACGGCATAACTTCTACGGGATCTTCCCTTCTTTCGGCGCTCTACTCCCAAACTCAGAAAAGCATCTGGCACAATCGGAACTTTGGGACTAACGCCAGTGGTATGATACACTGCCATATCGACACCAAAGTACCAATCCATAAGGTCTGACCAAATGTTAGCTAGGATAAGTAGCAAAAGGTTAGGAAGCAGATTCTGATCTTCATTATCCACAGGCCTATCATCTGAGCAGGGTAATTCTTCGGTGGATGGCAAGCCGAATTTGAGTTCTGGGGAAATCATCTCTCTTCCCTCCTGGAGACTCCCGCTATATTGGCACTCCAATTAGCGGTGAGAGGAAAGGAGGGGCAGCACTTAGCTGGCATACGAGTAACCATCCTTTTTGTGAATATGTTTGCAATATTTGTGGCTGATACCTTGAATCAGCCCATTAGTCGTTGAGATGTTGAAACTACCTGTAGCGCGGGTGGCTACACGACCAACATAAATCCCAATCTTTTTACCAGAAGTGACAACTGCTTGAAGAATGTCACCTGTCTGAAACCCTTTGTGAAATTTAGTTCTCGAACAGTAACGAATTGGAAACCCGAACTTGTTGGTACGACATTGCTGGCGGGTTCCGTGACCCTTGGCAGCAATCAGTAGAGGTTTAATCTGTGCAACAATCAACCTCTCTGGAGTGGATACTCCAACACAAGCTGCGTCCCAATAATGAGTCTTCTCTAAGCCTCGGATGGTTCGGTTGTACTTAGTGCGTCCACCCGTACCTACTTCTACAGGTAACCCGGTTTTTTTGAGCTTTTCGTACAGGTTCCATCGGGTTGTATTGACTGCCGCTGTATCAGCCAAAGGTCTTTTAGCTTGAGATAGGATACGTTTGAGTAGGTCAGGTTTTCCTTTGAGAAAGTCCTTGATGTCTTGATTGCCCTTTTTCTGATTACAGGGGACACAGGCTAAACAAAGATTACTGACTCGGTTAGAACCCCCTTTTGACCGAGGTTGAATATGCTCAATCTCAAGCTTGAGCTCCTTTGCACCGCAGTAGGCACAGGTTCTATCCCACTTCTGTAGGAGAAACTCACGTATCTCGTATCCAGCTAAAGTTCCCTGTTGATAGCCGATTCCGCTAACTTGAGCATCCTGAAGAAGCTGTGTATCAAACCTGACCAATTCAGTGGAAATGGCAGCAACTTGACACAGTGCTGACAGGCGTTTAACCCAAGTTAGAATGTTAGCGACTCTGCTATTTAAGGATGGCGGCAACCATCCCTTGCTCCGGGTACGGTTGAGAAAACGAGGCTTACGATAACGAGTTTTTCGATGACGACGTGACCTCCTTTCCTGACGGCGTGAAGTTAAAGCATCTCGAACCTGAAACCCTCGGTGTTGTAACTCAGCTGCCCAGACAATTGCGCCATTGTTGTCGTTGACTATTGCTAGTCCAGTAGTTTTAGCACCAGGGTCAATTTTGACCCGAAGTTGCTCGACTTTTGGGTTTAACACCTCCTTGAGTAAAATGAGCGTGAAAGGGTAGCGGCGAAAAACAGCCGCTTTCCCCTGAGATAACAGCATTCTTGCCCTACCTGCATGAATGGGGTTGAGAGGCTGTTTGTTGGTATCTAGAACAAAAACTTTACTCACTAAGTGAAGTCTCCTTGCGGGTAATGTTAGCTTCGACAATGTTTAAGGTCGGTACTATCTCAAAAGCACTGCCTCCCAAATGGCTGTTTAACTTAAGAGTTCTAGAGCTTGAGACTAGCTACGCATCTCAAGGTAGGAACTTGAACACTTGCCTTAAACGGAGGTATTTCTACCTGAGTCTGGTCAACTAGGGCTGTATTTCAAGCCCCCACTATAATCGGTACTCCGATTTAGTGGTGGGTTGTTGACGGCGGCTGATTGAGGTGAGCTTTGGGTGAACCTCTATTATAGAGAACTTGTTATCAATCAAAGGACTTTCTGACTAATGACGTTTGCATCCCACGACTTGCATTACGTGAGATGAGCTCATAGTCTTATTTTTACTGACGGGTTATTTTCGCCGCGCTGTACTAGTTTAATGACCAATGACGAATAACTATGTCATGGAATGCATAACAAATTGAGACTAATAGTAAAAATTGCTACAACTATTTTTTTAAAATAAGGTTAAGTTTAGATAATGTGTCAATACTAGGTTGCCCGTTCTCTTAATTTTTTAAGTAAAAAATCAGTAAATGTTTAATATAGCTTACTCGAAATTTTTCTAAAGCTCAATAGAGAATGGAAGTAACGGTAAGATTTTTGACCTATAGCTATTGAACTTTAGACTATTACTGCTGATGAGGCAGGCGGGTGCATCATAACCTTACTTTCACGCCGAATATTTTCAGCTGTTGAACAGGAAATAGGAACAGGTTGCTCAAATTAGCAATTTCCTCGGTTTTGTCAAAATTATCATCCTCCTGTAACCAACTGATGTGCTTTGAAATCAAGCTAATTTTAGTAACAGTTCAGTAATGACTCACAAAAAACAGCAATTTATTAAATCGGATTTTACTATACGTGTAGGAATCCTTCATTCCTTGAGTGGAACGATGGCAATTAGCGAAGAATCTCTAAAAGATGCTGAACTGATGGCGATCGCAGAAATTAATGCCGCTGGTGGTGTCCTCGGAAAAACTATCGAACCTGTGATTGAAGATGGCGCATCTGATCCAACTACCTTTGCCATTAAAACCAGAAAGCTCATTGAGCAAGACAAGGTTACCACGATTTTTGGTGGCTGGACTTCTTCTTGCCGCAAAGCTGTTTTACCAGTAATCGAAGAACTTAAAACCCTGTTGTGGTATCCCGTTGAGTATGAAGGACTTGAATGCTCACCTTATATTTTCTACACTGGAACCTGTCCCAACCAACAAGTCGAACCAGCAGTTGATTGGTTACTCCAAAACAAGGGCAAAAGTTTTTATCTACTAGGGTCTGATTACGTTTTTCCCCGTACTGCCAACAAACTGATTAAAGCCCAGCTCAAACGCCAAGGTGGTAGATTAGTTGGGGAAGATTACGCTTTCTTAGGAACGACAGAGTTTGGAGAGGCGATCAACAGAATTAAAAATGCTAGACCTGATGTCGTTTTCAATACTCTCAATGGTGACAGTAATCTGGCTTTTTACCAACAGTACCAAGCTGCTGGAATTAGCGCCCAAGAGATACCAATTATGGCAATCAGTGTCGGGGAAGAAGAACTTCGCAGGATTGGTTCCTCTGCTACTAGTCACTACGCTAGCTGGAGCTACTTTCAGAGTATCGATACGCTGGTAAATCGAAGGTTTGTTGAGAATTTTCAGCATCGGTATGGAAAAGAAAGAGTGACTAGTGATCCCATTGAAGCTGCCTACTTCCAAGTTTACCTGTGGAAACAAGCCGTTGAGACAGCCGGTTCTTTGGAAGTGGAATTGGTGCGGGAGGCTGCCTATGGACAAACTTTTGACGCGCCAGGAGGAATAGTTTGTGTTGAAAAAAACCATCATCTATGGAAGCATTGCCACATTGGCAAAATTTTGGACGGTGGTCAACTTGAGGTAGTTTTTACGAGTAATGGTTTAATTAAACCCCAGCCTTGGTTAGGTATTGAAGAGTTGGGGGACAAGGTATCGCCAGTTGTCTTTGATATGTTGGCAGAAGTGACGCAGTCAATTCAATACAATTGCCAACTAGAACAGGCAATGGCTCAATTGCGTGCTACCAATGACCAACTGCGCCAAACTCAAGAAGCGCTTTTGCAATCGAAAGCACGGGAAAAACTACTCAAAAGTCGTTTGTCCAACCAAATTCGTATCTCTTTAGACTTAGATAAAATTTTGCAGAGTACAGTTGCCGAAATCCGCAGTATCCTATCGATTGACCGCTGTCAGTTTTTTTGGTGTCACAGGTCGGCTAACCCCCCTAATTGGGAACTGATGCAAGGAGCTTGTGAATCAACTCTACCGATGGAACTGCAATTTTACAGCATAGTTGGACAGATTGAGCCATTAAATGAATTACTCCAGCAACCTTATTTGCTCCGCATCAACGACACCTCTACTGATTGGCAACTAGATGATGCTAGTCGTTCACATCTAGAAAAATTGGGAGTAAAGGCGCTTCTAGTTGCTCCCGTTCAAACTCGTTCTCAAAAAATGGGGGTAGTTGTTTGTGAACATTTCCGAACACCTCGCCCCTGGAATGATGACGAGGTAGAATTAATTGCTTCTGTTGTTGACCAATTAGCCAGCGCCATTGATCAAGCGGAACTATTCGATCAAAGCCGCACTGCTGCTGCATTGGCTACAGCTCATGCTCAACAACTTCAGAAAGCTCTTAATGAATTGCATTCTTCCCAAGCACAGTTGGTACAAAGTGAAAAAATGTCTACCTTAGGTACCCTGGTAGCTGGGGTGGCTCATGAAATCAACAATCCCATGAGTTTTATTTACGGCAACTTACACCATGCCAAACAATATATTGAAGGCTTGCTGGAATTGGTAAGCCTTTATCAACAGCATTATCCCGAACCAATCCCCGCTATTGAAGCTTATGCTGAAGCTATTGAGCTGGATTTCCTCATTGAGGATTTACCTAAAACCCTCTCCTCAATGCAAACTGGAGCAGAACGTATTCGCCAGTTGGTGCTGAGCTTACGGAACTTTTCCCGCCTGGATCGATTACAAATGCAAGCGGTGGATATCCACGAAGGGATAGACAGTACCTTGTTAATCCTCAACAACCGATTTAAAGCAAAAAGCTCTCACCCCGGTATTGAAATAATTAAAGAGTATGCTGAGCTACCACTAGTGGAGTGCTATCCTTCTCAACTTAATCAAGTTTTTATGAATATTATTAGTAATGCTATTGATGCTTTGGAAGAGTCAATAAGTAATGGAAAAATAACAGAGCAACCAAGGATTTGGATTCGCACAGTAGTTTCATTTCCAGATAAGGTTACTATCTGCATTGCCGACAATGGCCCGGGTATAACAGAAAAGGTCAAGAGGCAACTCTTTGACCCTTTTTTTACTACTAAGCCAGTGGGTAAAGGAACTGGTTTAGGACTATCTATTAGCTACAAGATTGTGGTAGAAAGACATGGAGGTATCTTAGGCTGTGAGTCAGTATACGGAGAAGGTTCAACGTTTTTGATTGAGATTCCCCTTCGACAAAGCAATAAACAATCTAAGTATTCCTCAGTATCAGTAGCAGCAACTTCAGGCTCTTAAGAAACACGCTCAAAGCTAATGGCTAATGGTTAATGGTTAATGGTTAATGGTTAATGGTTAATCTCTGAATAAACACAGAGTCTCCGAGTCAGGCAATAGGGAAGAGAATTGTTTCTCAATTGCAATTGGGGGCGCGAAGCGCTCCTCAGGGCTTTCAAGAAACACTTCCTTTAGAAGTGAGGGTGTAGGGTATAGGGTATAGGGTATCAATTGTGGAACTGGCATCTTGCCAGTTACAAGAAACCCGCATTTTCAATTTTCAATTTTCAAGAAAACTTGATTGATGGTATCAACTAGAGCTTGAGGATGGCAAATCTTCGAGAGGTAGGCATCAGCACGTCCTACAGTTTCTCCGTAGGAAGCAAATTCTCTTTCTTGTGCAGAATACATAACCACAGGTAGAGCATGGGTTTGTTCATCTTCCTTAAGGCGCTGACAAACTTCAGTGCCATTCATGCGTGGCATGAAGATATCGAGAATTACTAATTCAGGGTGGTTTTTCTGAACCTGTTCTAGAGCTTCGACACCATCACTAGCAAAAATCGCTTTTAGTCCCATCCTTTTGAGGATTTTTGAGACGATTAGCTGCTGTGTCCGGTCATCATCTACTACCAATACTTCAGCCATAGCTCATCACCGTTATGATCTCTATCACTTATTGAAAGTGATCTAACAACAAATGTATGTGAAAATTTGATGAACATGGATAAAGAGTCTGTAAAAAATGGATTCCAGCGGGTGTTTCTGTAGCGTAAGGGAAGGAAGGCGTTCTCATTCTTCCTGAATGGTACAGGCATTTTCGCTTTGTGTACCCACTGCAATAAACTAGATCTATCCAAGCTAGTGCAAGAAGGCTTCGAGGGGAAGAGCAATGAACAAAATTCAAGCTCAAGCAGCAAAAGTAGGGAAAATCCTCTTCAACACAGAAACCTGGGTAATTTACAAAAAAGCGATTTCCCTGAGTTGGAATCTTCTCAGGGAATTGGCTCGGCTGATTTGGTTAATGATCTGCTTGGGGATTTTTGTTGTTGCCTGGTTGTGGACTAATTCTATTCAAGCTGCTCAGGAAGTGCAATCATGGTATGCCAGTATTGAAGAGCCAAAGGCAGATAATGTTTTGAATGCAGCGGGTAAGGAACTATTGCTAGCCGGGACGACAGGAGCCTCTTTGGCGCTTACCCATGCGAAGAGTCAGCTAGGAATTGAGGAGGAACCAGAAGCGATAGAAGTTCAGGCAATTGCTCCCCAAGTTACTCAGTTACCTACACAACAGAACCAGAATGTATCTACACCGCCAATAGCAAAGATATCCACTCAAAGTCAAGAGGATATTTGATGTAATTTTGGTAGAGGAGTTGCGCAAAATTTCTGAGAAATGCGGGTTCTACAGTCCAAAAATTAGATAATTTATTTTCTACCCAAGTCCCTAACTTGCCAATCCTGAAAACCTTAGAGACAGATGAATAGTGGGTATATCCCATGAGCTTGTTCACCATGTCTTATTTACCACCTTCCAAGGAAGCCGGTACTTCAATCTCACTATGGCTGGCAGCTAGTCTAGTTGTATCTTCCTTTGTCCTTGCTGTCGTATTTGCCTTCGGATTTGCTTTTACCAAAACTGAGTACCAAAAATCTTCATTAAACTCTCACCGTATCTTTACTATTTCTCTACCGAAAGCCTGATGGTGATCCCTCAAACTAGTTAATGATGGCTTTTTTGCTAGTGAGGGAATAGGCAAAGGAATATCTGAACTGATGGATTTAAGCAACTGCAAAGGTTTTTTCCCAATTAGAGATTGGGAAAGGCTGAGAACGACATCCACAATTTCTCGTACTCCGACTGGCTTGATTTGCAACTCCAGATTTTGATGTCTGAGCTTGGAGAAATCGAGGATATCGTTGACTAAGGTAGCTAGTCTTTTGCCACTAGAAGCAATCATCGCCAGATTAAATTTGGTCTTTTCTGACAATTGTCCAGTGGCTCCGTCAATTACAGATTCAACAATACCAATAATCCCATTGAGGGGAGTACGGAGTTCGTGGGATGTATTGGCTAAAAATTCATCCTTGAGTTGATCCAAACGCTGTAATTCAGTATTCTTAGTTTCTAGGTTAGTAAATGAGTCTTGTAACTGCAGAGCCAAATAGTAGTGCGGGTATTAGCATTAATTTGTCCCATAAAATCGAAACGGTTTTTCTCATGTAGAAGTAGCTACGAGCATTCCTGAATGCTCAATAATAAAAACTTGCCCAGTTTTACCAACTTTGAGACTCTGCAAAAAATCACCAATTTGTGATAAATTAATATTAGTCAGGAGTACTCCTTGTAATTTTTCCTGTTCATCGTAAAAAGGCATAGATGCACATCGAGTTGACCATTACTAATAGCAGCAGCGTTACTTTGATTAACTTGATGAGGCACTGTAAGATAAGCTTGCAGGTTTTATTCAACACGAGCATTCACTTCTTGCAGTAGTTGAGTTGCAACTTCATTAACAGCCCTTTGTCCGTTTCTAAAGGAAAGATATCCCACAATACCCACGGCTCCAAAAATTTGGAAAACAAAGGGCACTACAAGGATAATGTGCAGGGGAATTTTGCCAGAAACCTGATAAATTGAGTGGGTTATCAACTTGAATAACATAGACTGAAACCAAATCCAGGTTAATTACCCCCTTTTAGAGAAAGCTGAGGGAAAAAAATTCCACCATTGAAAAGGGGACGATCACAGCGGATTTGGTATGATAATACCAAGTTTGATTTATAATTCTAACCTTAGATAGATTATAGATATAACTTTAGTTAGATTACAACTATAACCTTAGATACACAAGAGAAGAGGCAGATTCCAAATTCTCAATTTCAGGACTTACGCACCTACACCACATATAGATTAAAAGGTGCGTTACGCTACGCTAACACACCCTACAGATAGAGGCTTTGCGTAAGTCCTGATTTGCCTTCTGCTCAGTCTTGTCCGGAAAATTTCTTTTGGTAGTGAATAGGTTGGTAAATTCTACAAGCACCGAAAACCATGTCAGATTTACCACACCCGAAAAAGCCTGATGAGTCCCCTGCATTGTGGCAGTCGATTTGTTTGGTTGTGTCTTTGTTTATCCTTGCTCTTATGTTTGCCGTTGCCTTTAGTTAAGGCTCCTCAGGCTTAATTGCTTTTCAAACAGACAAGGAATGTAAGATGAAAAATAAAAAAATAATGTAAAAATTTTACACCTTTTGGTCAATCGATAGTATGACTTACGCACTCAACTGTCATGCTGAGGTGATAGTGAAGCATGTCAGAAACCTCCGAGATCCTTCGCTATCGCTCAGGATGACATAATTCCGTTACGGTGCGTATGTATCCAAGAGTTGCTGCCAACGAACAAACAACAAATGACAAATAACAAACAACAATTTTGTTCAAAATTCGATACCAGGTTGCGCCTTAATACCCTGCTCACGGAAAGGATGTTTAACCAAAGTCATCTCTGTCACCAAGTCTGCTTGTTCTATTAAGGCTGTTGGGGCTCCACGTCCAGTAAGAATAATGTGAGCATCTGCTGGTTTCTCTTCTAACCCAGCGAGAACTTCCTGAACATCTAAATAACCCAATTTCAAAGCAACATTAATTTCATCCAAAAGTACCAATTTGAAGTCAGGGTTACGAATAAACTCCAAAGACTTTTTCCATGCTTCCTGAGCTTTTTCTATATCTCGCTCTCTGTCTTGAGTCTCCCAGGTAAAACCTTCTCCCATAGCGTAAAACTCTAATTGAGGTGGCTTACCATCTGTGGCTATTGTCCAGTGTTGAAAGGCAGCTTTTTCTGCCGGTTCCCAGGCTCCCTTAATAAATTGTACAATTGCCACCCGGTAGCCATGACCAAGCGATCGCAATACCATTCCTAAAGACGCAGTTGTTTTTCCTTTACCGTTGCCAGTATTAACAATAATTAGACCCTTCTGTTTCGACGCTTGAGCAACTCTTTGTGTTTGCACCTCCTTGCGCCGTTGCATCTTTTCTCGGTACTGATCAGGTGTCAACATAGTCATTGGTCATTTAATAATCTAGCAGCTATCAGCTATCAGCTATCAGCTTTTTGGCTGATAGCTAAACTCAACTTTGTGTTAAATTGCCAATTCTCAATTAACAATTTAACCATTTTCAATTTTCAACTTAGCCAAGAGCCATCCCACTCAGGCTGTTCCCCTTCTTCTATCAAGTGAATTTGATAATCTTTATGAATTTCAGGCATCTGTACTTTATCCATCCAAGAGTAATCCCAACCTTGCTCTTGTTCTTCAATCAAGCGCACCATATTTCCTCGATAATTCTGATTAACTTCTATGGCTTTAGCTCGCAAATGCTTAGGTACATAGCGCAGGTGAACGGGAAGTCCATTGGCCAATAGATATTCTGCCAATTGCTCAGCATGAATGTCAATTCCCTCACGATGGAGACGCTGTAAAAGTGCCTCAAAAGTTGGCCATTGCTCATCTTGTTGTGGAGATGACAACTTAGAGCTATTTAGAGCACCAGAGAGAAGATTGCTTGGCATAGTTGACACTGAATTATATATAAGACAAAAATACCTTGGGTTGCTGAAACTGTTCACAACCTAATTGTGACGTTTTATTACTACAGTAAACTCCAAGTTTACTGGGGAGTTTGTCCAATTTTTTGCTTTTTGCTCGACAAGGTTTTGGAGAGTTAAGAGCTATTTTGTACATTTCCCTAGAAGAGGGTTTTGGCATTCAAGTAGAGGCTAAAATGCTCTCATCAAGTGGTTTTGCGAATTCTTGTCTTTCCATTCCCTTTGATCAGAGAGTATGTACCCAGTCTTAGGCAACAAAACTCTGAGCGAAAAGACTCCTACTCCTAACTTATAATTTGGCTGCTCTGCCTTATTATCAAAAAACTGCTACTTGCTGCACATGGGACCTTAGTCTCAAAATACCGATGTGAATTGTAGTTCAAAAGCCTTAACATCTGCTTAGTAAGATTCATCCATATAAGCAAAACAACTCTATGATATCAATAAAAGTGACATTTGTTTAGATGCATATTACATTTTCATTTTCAACCTTCAAAAGTATGGAATTGGGAATTGGGAATTGTCCCTGCATTTACCCCATCTCCCCAGCTTCCCATCTCCCCATCTTCCCAAACTCCCTATCCCTCTCAATGGGTGCCAGCTGGTTTGCGATCGCGAGGTCTTCCAGTAACAGGAGGTTTATTGGGATGGGAGAAGAATTGCATCTGTGTTTTCACGGAGTCAGGCTGTACCAGCTCCCACTTAATGTCTAAAGACCCTCTATTATCCTGGTAATTTCCGTCATTGCAAACAAAGGCAACTATTTCTTGAGGGTAGAGATAAATATCACCGAGTGTGCCGATTCTTTGATAGTAGTTTGGCTTTTTGCGGTAGATAAGCAGGCTTCCTGCCTTCGATTGGGGCATTTTGAAACCCTTATCAGTACCAGCTTGTTCTTGGGGAAGACCATCGGCATCACAATCATCAAGGGGTATGGTAGTGTTAACATTCCACTTCCCTGTAGCAGTGATCCTTACAATAATAGGACTATTTGTCTCGTTAATAGCTTCAACTCCTACAGGATCATTTGCCTGGACTTGAAATACCCCCGAATTTTTTATGCCTATGGTTAGCATGGCTTCTATAGTCTCCTTTGTTCTAGACAAATCCAATATGGCAGCTCTAGAAGCCATCGACAGTACCCATGAGGGTGCTTTTGCTAGAGCTAGTACCGCTGCGCGGAATTAAGAATTAAGAATTAAGAATGCTTATAGAGTAAGGATTCTATAGCTGTAAGATAAAACAGTCAGCATTCTATGAAGGCAGGCGAACACCAGCCAGACAGAAATATTCTCCATTAGCCATTAGCCATTAGCCATTCCCAATTCTCAATTATGGAGCAACTGGACAATCAACACTCAAACTTAGAAGCCAGTAACCCACACACACCAGAAGATCCTGTTAAGTCGATGACTCAGGATATTGAGCAATTGCGTCAAAATCTTGTTGCTCATTTGTCTGAAGATATTGAGCGGCTACAGAGGGAAAAATACCAGTTAATTGAGGATATTGAACAGCTAGACACTCAGCGTCAGCAACAAATCGTCCAACAACAACAGTTGGCATTGCAAATTGTTCCAACTTTGGTTAATCAGCTGCAGGAACTTCTAATACAGCGCCTCAATCAGTCGGCTGTATCTTCAACAGCCTCTGACACAAACACTAACCTATCTTTTGGTTTGACTCAAGGAGCACTCCAACCTGGGAAATCAGCGACTAAGATTACAGCTACTTCTGGTTTTCCCCAAACTTCACAGGCAAATGTAACCCAAGAGAATGCTGACCAACTAATTGCCTCTTTGGATACTACCCTGAGAGCTACTTTTAGAGCACTGCAACAAGATATCAACAGTTATCAAAGTTCTCTCTCCCAGCAGTTAGGACAAATGTATAGTCTGGAGCAGCAAGGGACAGTTATTTTGGAGGCTCTTGTCAGTCGGCTGAGAAAAGAGATTCAAGTAGACTCATCTGTAACTGAGAACCCGCAAATAAATCCACCAGCACCAGCAGATCCTCGTACACATCCAAACAAGGAGAATGAGGCTCTAGAAATTAACCCTAATGCTGATATATCTCCCTTCGTTGATCCAACTGTACCAGTACCGGAGTTGCCATCCGAACCGGAGCTATCAACGGAAACTCCGCCGCAAGTTTTGAAACCCCGACTTGGGTTTTTCCTGGTGCTGCTTTCTTTGCTAGCGCTATCGTTGGAGAATGTAGTTGTCACAGCAATTTTTCATAAGTCCCCTATTTTGGGAGTAAGGGAACTAGGAGGACTTATTACTCCGAGTGTAAGTAGTGCGCTGTTGCTTCTCTGGTTGCGGATGTTAGTAATAGTACCGCTGATGAGTCTGTTAGCTCCTCGTCTCTACTCAGCAGTTTGGCGAGATCTCAAGAAGTTGATTCAATCCCCAGATTGGTCTTTATGTGGTAGTGTTTTGGGCAGTGGCTTCTGTCTGTTTTTGTCCCAGGTACTAATATATTTAGCTTTAGGGACGATTTCCCCAGGGGTAGCAGTAACTATTTTCTTTATTTATCCGATCGCGATCGTGTTTTGGAGATTGGGAGGATTTCGTAGATATCCTAACCAAACTATAAGGTGGGCTCTGTTGAGTGTTTTGGTGGGGGTGTTAGTGAGTATTTTCAACAGCTCTGTTCCCGGGAGCCTTGCGGCAGCAGTTGCTGGTATTGCCTTCGCTTGCCACATGCTCCTGATGCAAAACTGTCGTAGCAAGCTCAACCCCACCCCCATGAGATGGATTCATTCTGTAATTATTCTCTTCTTTTCTACCCTTGGCTTATTATTTCTACCCAAATCCTGGAGTACTAATTTAGAAATTGACACTTTCACTGGTTTAATTATTGGTGTAGCTTTGGGTGGTGCTGCATTGGTAAGTTATTTACTTGATCGGACTAGCCACAAGATGCTTCCAGCAGGTACAGCATCAATGCTAGGAGCAACAGTACCTGTATTAACGGCATTCCTAGGATTTGTACTCCTGCAAACGGTAATGTCCCCAGCGCAAATCTTGGGAACCCTGTTAGTTAGTCTCGGAGTTGCGGCTCTGAGTTTTAGAGGCAAAATGCGATCGCCCCAGACTAAGATGGGGAGATAGGGAGATGGGGAAGCTGAGGGAGCTGAGGGAGCTGAGGGAGCTAATGCACCCAACCTAAACCTATTGAGCTTCCCCAATGAGAGTAAATGCTGCCCAGTTTTTGGGGTTGGGATGGGTTTCCATTGTGGTTAGCATCGCCTGTCGCAAGGCTTGAGCTTTGTTACTAGTTTGTTGCAAATTGCGGTAAAACTCTGATGTCTCGTGCAATGGCTAAACTCTGCTGCTGATACTCAATTGCTTTGGTGTAATCTCCTAGGGAAAAGTAATCAGTTGGATGCGCTTCAGTCGCATACTGACCTCCAGTCAACGGGCTAAGCTCTTTGTCCCTATATACCTTCTGGGTTATCAATATCAGGATTTACGCACTCAACTGTCATGGTTCACGATCGCGGAACTTCTGAGCCGTCTGGAGATCCTTCGCTACCGCTCAGGATGACAAAATTCTCTTACGGTGCGTTTGTCCTAAATATTTGGGTAGACAGGCTACATTACTGGTACACCATTGGTGTCAAGTTAAGCTCAAATTCTCACTATTTTACGGAGTTTCTTGTTCCCCTTCTCCGCACTTGGGAGAAGGGGTTAGGGGATGAGGGGGTTTTCACCTTAAGTTGAAACAAATGCTGCTACACTCGCCCCTACAATTCGGTGTTTGATATCAATCTCAGGTTAATGGTTTGAGGTTTTACCGACATCTTGTACCAGTACCATCAACCATCAAAAGTTCAAACCCCTTTATATATGGGCGCACACTTTTCCCATTATAAAAAAATAATAGCATAAAATAATCGCAATCAGCTCTCCTGGTGTCGAAAGCGATCGCAACTAACAAAAGATTTGACAACACACTTGGGGTTGATTGGGGATGTGTTGCGTTTGTAAGCTAATCTACAAATATTTTTTCAATAACAACTCCAACTTCTCTTTAGTTGCTGCCGGAGCCTTATCCAGCGGTGTCAAAATCGCATATTTTAATGCCGAGTGTGCCTCGGATATCGGTGGATTTGTGGCTAAACGCCGTACTGTTTCCTGAATCACCTTCTGAGCATTGGTAGCATTGCGATGTAGATTATCAATGATCATCTCCACCGTCACACTGTCATGTTCAGGATGCCAGCAGTCGTAATCTGTTACCAGCGCTAAAGTAGCGTAGGCAATTTCTGCTTCCCGTGCCAACTTCGCCTCCGGCAAATTCGTCATGCCAATTATTGTTGCCCCCCAGCTGCGGTACAGCTCTGATTCTCCCTTTGTTGAGAAAGCAGGACCTTCCATACAGACGTAGGTGCCACCCTGATGAAGATTGACATTTGGTAACTCTAAGCTAGCTACAGCATCTGCCAAAACCCCAGCTAGTTGATTGCACACTGGATCACCAAAACCAATGTGAGCAATAATTCCTTCCCCAAAAAAAGTAGAAACCCGATGCTTCGTCCGGTCAATAAACTGATCCGGTACTACCATATCTAAAGGTTTTACTTCTTGCTTGAGGGAACCAACTGCTGAGGCGGAGATAAGATACTCGACACCTAACTGCTTCATGGCATAGATATTAGCGCGGAAGGGTAACTCAGAAGGCATCAGATGATGATTACGACCATGGCGAGCTAGGAAAGCTACGGTAGTTCCTGCTAAATTTCCCACAATCAAGGCATCAGAAGGAGCACCAAAAGGAGTATCAATCTGGATTTCTGCAACATCCTGGAGAGCTTCCATTTGGTACAGCCCGCTACCGCCAATAATCCCAATCTTTGCCTGAGTCATGTTCCTCGCTTTCTGCTGCTTGCGCTCCAAGTTATTTTATCTGCCATTAGCATTTAGTCAACTAGCTTAATGGTAAACTTCTCCGTTGGTAGCAGCTTGCTTAATACCTAAGACGATTGGTGGTTCGGTGGTTACCTGCACCAATGCCCATTGCTCTTGGATGTAGTTTAAATCTTCTGACTTAGCGACATAGCTTTCCACATAACCGCAACTGCCACAGATATAGGTATCTAAGGGAGCGTAACGTTTATCACAAGTACCGGAGCCCAAGGTTATCGTATTGAGAGCTGGAAATTTTCGATTAGTGTTGCTTCTGACATTACGATCACCGCATTTAGGACATTGACCATTTTTCATCATTACGACTTCCTTAAAAGTTTCAATCAGCTTTAGTTAATTTTTCTGCCTTGGTAGAATATAATCAAGAGAATCTATACGCCAAGGCAAAAAGTATTGGCATTAGAAAAGTTTGTAGCAAGGTTATCAGTAGAGGAACTATCACTTCTCCAGAGGGTATATACTGAAGTACGCTCTCTACTTTAGGATGTGAAACAACCTAAAGTGTACAACCTTGTCCAAATTTTTATGCCATTAGACACTAAGGTATCTCTGTCTATAGGAAGATGGCAACTCTATTGATAGTGTAACTTAAGTAAAGTGTTAACCATAACTCAGTGGCTCTGTTTGTTTAAATACGCTGGTGATGCTGATGCAGCCTGGGAATCTTCTTTAGCGTCACACTAGTACAGTACGGCGGAAATAACCCACCAGTTTGAGATCGATAGAATCCTTACTCTATAAGCATTCTTAATTCTTCATTCTTAATTCTTCATTCCGCGCAGCGGTACTAGTTATGTCAGTTTTACCCTGGTGCATCCTCAGACTTTATTTTTGAAAACAATTCAATGCAAACTAAGGCTTTTAGTGAGATTTTCCCACTTTTTAATACAGCTAATCCAGAGACATTGGAACTGCTCCTGTCTGTTGCAGTAGAGCATGAATACCCCACAGGTAGAGCAGTCTTAATGGAAGATTCCTGGGGCAACGCGGTATACTTTGTCGTTTCTGGCTGGGTAAAAGTTCGACGCCTCTATGGAGAAAATACTGCTACATTGGCGATTTTAGGTCGAGGTGATTTTTTTGGCGAGATGGCAATTCTTGATGAATCACCCCGCTCCACTGATGTCGTCGCTCTTTCGGCAGTCAAGTTACTCACTGTACCTGCTCAGCGTTTTATTCAAACTCTGTTCAAAGATCCCCAGTTACACCACCGCATGTTGCAACTAATGGTGCAGCGATTACGTCAAACCAATATCCGTCTTCAACTACGCCGTCAGCCACCAGCAGTTAAGTTGGCGAATACTTTGGTGAGCTTAGCACAAAGCTATGGTCAATCTACGGCAAAGGGTATGGAAATCTTGAACATACCCTACAAGGATTTAGCAGATGTCACAGACATCAGTATCGAAGATACAACCAAAATTATGGAAAAACTCGATAGTAAGGGTTGGGTTAAAGTTGATCAACAATATCAGAGTCTCTGCTTAGCCAATATCAAGCAACTTACTCATCTAGCAAGAGTAGTTAGGAGCTAGTCTAAGAATGCAGAATTTAGAATGCAGGAGACAATTCTGGATCTAATCCTAACACCCATGAGAATAACTTGTTACCAATGGGTGTTAGGTGATCACCAGAAAGAAGAAGGGACAAAGGAAAAAATAATTTATACTATGGTTCAACTTCCTACCAGACTATTAACGCTAGCAGAGTTTTTGCAATTACCAGAAACTGAACCTGCCAGCGAATATATCAATGGTCAACTCAGCCAAAAACCGATGCCCCAAGGAAAACATAGCAAATTGCAAGGTCGATTGGTAACAGTGATCAATAATATGGTTGAAAAACCGCAAATTGCTCTAGCTCTTCCAGAATTGAGGTGTACATTTGCTGGGCGCTCTATTGTACCAGATATTGCTATTTTTACTTGGAATCGTATTCCCTTGGACGAAGATGGTGATATTGCTAATGTTTTCACTGCTACACCCAACTGGACAATTGAGATTTTATCTCCAAGCCAAAACCAAACCAAAGTGACAAGTAATATCTTACATTGCCTGAATGCTGGTTGCCAGATGGGTTGGATTATCGATCCGGCAGAAAAATCGGTATTTGCTTATCCTGCTAATAAACAGCCTCTGTTTTTGCAAGAATCAGAGCAATTACTTCCTACTCCAGAATTTATTGCCGACTTAAATCTCAGTGTTGGGGAGTTATTTAGCTGGCTCAAGCCTGGTAATATTTAATGAATAAAAATACGAGTTCCCTAGAGCACAGTAGGTTGGGTTGAACGAAGTGAAACTCATCTTTTGACATACTCCCCAACCTAAAAAGGACGGGGCTTTAAACCCATTATTTTGGTAACTTGTTGAGCTCTAGTGATTGTCTACACTTCTCCTGATTATGTCTGAATGATTGAACACAGACTCTACAGTTGTTGGCTGCCATGTTGGGAGTGCGATTAGTTCAAGATTTTGGGCAACATGTTCAGGTTGTTTCATCCCTACCAAGGCTGTTGATATACCGGGTATACTGCGAGTAAATTGCAGAGCCTGCTGAGCAATAGTTAATGGTTCTTTACTTTTGGAGGTCAGTAGGGGTAACATTTTTTCTAGTTCCCTGCCCTGAGCAATAGCAGCACTTGCAACCGGCGTAATTTTTAACTGCTCAGCAGCCTCTATAACAGGCATTTGACAACCATCAATAGTTTGGGTAGCCAGGGTTGCACCCTCTAACATGAGTAAATTAAGGGGCAGCTGGATAAACTTAAAATGGCTTTGTCCCTGATGAGATACACTTTGGGCAATAGCCTGAGCTTTGGCTAAATCAATGTGGGCTTTGTGGGTAGGGGTGACTCGAAATGCATCCCAAGTTGCTAGTCCATAGGCTCCAATTTTACCAGCTTTAACTGCCTCTTCTAGGAGGGTAAAACATGCCTTTAGCTGCTGGTAGAAGATTTCTGGAGAGACATTTGCAAGCTGATCTTCTGGATTATGTAAGTAGTAGATATCAATAGTTTCCACACCTAAGTTATCCAGACTACGATTGAGCTGATCACGGATATAGTCAGGATGCATACAGTGCCTCTGTTTAGCTAGATCTGCCATACAGATAGAAGTCCCTGGTGGATCGACGTAGGTTGCCTTAAACCACTCAACACGATTGGGATGGGGAATAAATCCTCCCTTAGAACAAATAATCAATTCTTCACGCTTAGCAATACCTTGGCTGATAACTTGCTCAATAGCTCGTCCAACGATACGCTCGCTGCGCTGATGGCGGTAGTTAATGGCAGTATCGATAACATTAATACCATTTGCGATCGCATTTACAATTGCTAGATGCATCAATTGATCAGTTTCTTCATCCACTGGACCTAAATAAGTCCCAATGCCGATAGAACTCATCAGCAGTTGGTTACAATCTCTAAAGTGAGTAGCTGCACAGTTTTGGTGTCTACGATAATTATCTGTACCGAAGGCAGTTGCCTGATGGTTGTTTGTCATTTGTCATTTGTTGTTTATTGTTTTTTATTCGTTGTTTGGGAATTGGGAATTGCTTCCCTATTTCTCTTGTCTCCCCCAGTTGTAGGTTGGGTTAGCGATCGCTATTTTCCGGTATCACCAATGAGGAGTTCCAAGTTAATTTCTAAGACAACTTCTGGTAGGTGCTAGGTGCGTAATCTATAAAATTACGTAATTTTTATCTATGGTTAAAGAATTTAGCTCAATCTCGTGGCTGTTTATTTTCTCAAAAAGTTTACTCTCACTGGTACCAGGGGACTGAGAAATACAAACGTATCGTAGAGAAACTGGATTTTGAGGCAATTGAGGTTTACGAGAAGGGAAAGAATAGTGTAGATCGTCAGTTAGAATTTGAATGTCGTCAAGTTTTCTTGGTTACAAACAGCAGCATCATACCATTATCTGAGATCGTTGCCTGAAATTTTGGGTAAGGGCGCACCGACGTGCGCCCTTGACAGGAGAAAGAGGAAACTAGAGATAGGAGAGTCATTCACTCATCCTTCATTCTCCATTCTTAATTCTGATCTACTCTGCTCCTTCTATCGGTGCAAAGCCTTGCCGCTGAATATTCTCGGTAATTGTCCGAGGTTCAAGGAACTGCAACAAATAATCCGGCCCTCCTGCTTTCGAGCCAACACCAGAAAGCTTAAACCCACCAAAGGGCTGTCGGGAAACGATCGCTCCGGTAATGGTGCGGTTAATATAAAGATTACCTACCTCAAATTCTGTGGTCACCCTGTCAATGTGGGAAGGAGTACGGGAATATAAACCACCTGTTAGAGCATAGTTGGTGCTATTGGCAATTTGTAAAGCTTCGTCAAAATCCTTAGCCCGAATCACTGCTACTACAGGACCAAAAATTTCTTCTTGGGCTATCTTGGCATCCGGTGCAACATCAGTAAAGATAGTTGGTCCGATGAAGTAACCGGTTTCCGGTGCAGCCATCTCCAAAGCTACCGTTGCTTCCTGACGTGCTTCCTCAATATACTCCCGAATGCGATCGCGGGCTGTAGCATCGATTACTGGTCCGACTTGGGTGCCAACAGCTTCCGCTGGACCAATATTAAGCGATCGCGTGGTTTCTATCAAGCGTTTGACAAAGGTATCATAAATCGGTTCCAGTACAATGGCTCGGGAACAGGCAGAACATTTCTGACCACTATAACCAAAGGCTGACTGTACTACTCCAGCTACTGCTTGGTCAAGGTCAGCACTTTCATCTACTATAATCCCGTTCTTACCCCCCATCTCGGCAATTACTCGCTTGAGGTGTTTTTGTCCTGGTTGTAACTTAGCCGCCTCGGCATAAATACGGCAACCTACTTCCTGGGAACCAGTAAAGGCAATCAGATGAACTTCTGGATGCTGCACCAGATATTCACCAACGGTAGAACCTTTCCCTGGTACATATTGAAATACCCCTTTTGGTATTCCTGCCTCTAGCAAAATTTCCGTAATTTTGGCTGCAATTACTGATGAAGGAGCAGCAGGTTTTAGTAAGGTACAATTTCCTGTAACCAACGCAGCTACAGTCATACCTGTAGCAATGGCAATGGGGAAGTTCCAAGGAGAAATTACTACTGCTATCCCTCGTGGTTGGTAGACATAGCGATTATTTTCTCCAGCTATATCGTAGTTGTACCCCTGCTCTAACCGTTCCATTTCATCGGCATAGTAACGGCAGAAGTCGATTGCTTCGGAAACTTCTGGATCTGCTTGCTGTAAGGCTTTACCTACTTCCAGGGATACCCAAGCAGATAATTCAGCACGCCGCTGTTCCATCAAATCAGCAGCCTTCCTTAAGATACCAGCTCTTTCCCTCACTGGTGTTCGCCGCCAGTTAGGGAATGCTTCTTTAGCTGCTTGTAGTGCTGCCTCTGCTTGTTCTACAGAAATCTGCCCAATTTTACCAATTACTTCACTAGGATTAGCAGGATTAAGAGAATCTACAATGTCTGCTGTTTGAGTATACTCACCATTAATTAAAGGTAAATAGGTCTTACCCAGTGAAGCACGAACCTGAGCATAGGCTTGTTGTGCTTTATTCCTGGCTTCTTCCTCGGCATAATCGGTATCAGCGGCATTTGGGAATGGTTGTTTGTTGTTGGTTGTTTGTTGTTTGTTGTTTGTTGTTTGTTGTTGTTTGTTGTTTGGTATATCTAATTCTTCCTTGTCTTCTTCATCTCCGCGTCTCCGTGTCTCCGCGTCCCTGCGTCCTCTCAAAACCGGTGGTGCAATCAATTCTTCAACCGGTTTATCTTCCAAACTTTGCCGCAAGAATGAGCTATTTGCCGTATTTTCCAACAAGCGCCGAATCAGGTAAGACATTCCTGGTAACAATTCCCCATAGGGAGCATAAACCCGCACTCGATGTCCCTGCTGAACCAGTGCTTTAGCTAGTTGATCTCCCATGCCATAGAGAACTTGCATTTCAAAGCGGCGGCGAGGGATATTCAGGGTTTCAGCAATAGCTATAGCATGAGCTTGCGATCGCACGTTGTGACTTCCAATGGCAGCATAGAGATACTGGTGGTTTTCTAGCAATAGCTGAGTCATTTGCTCAAAGTTGGCATCAGTAGCTGCTTTTTCGTTATAAACTGGCTGTGGCCAATGATGCTGTAGTGCTTTAATGGTTTCTTGGTCCCAATAAGCTCCTTTCACTAAGCGCACCGTTACTGGATAACCCCGTTCCTTTGCCCAAGCAATCAATTCCCGCAAGTCTTGCATACTATCTCGCAGATAACCTTGCAGGGTAACACCAATATCTGTGCGATCGCGAAATTCTGCTTCCATTAACAGTTCTTTAAGGATCGAGAGAGTCATATCCTTATATATATACTGCTCCATATCAAAGTGAACTGCTGCCCCTAGTTCCTTGGCACGACGTAATAAAATACGAATGCGATCGCATACTCGCTCTTTACTACCTACTGGATCAAGGGGGTCAAACTGGGAGTAAAATGCGGTTAACTTAACAGATACTTGTACTTGTGGTAAAGATTCCCCATCAGCTGTATCAATTTCCTCTACTGTTGACCACTTTTTCGCTTCCTGGGTCAATTGTTCGAGTAAATTCAGGTAACCTTCCAAGTAAGACTGAGCCTCGCTTTCGGCAATTACTGCTTCCCCTAACAAATCCAGGGTGAAAGCCATCTTTTCTTTCCGCAGTCTCTCAATCGTCTTGATTATCTGTTTAATGTTCTCACCGGCAATATACTTATGAGCTAGGGTTTCGACTCCTGTAGAGACAGTTTTTGCCGCTATTTGACCGGGCATCGAGTCAGCATTGGTAAAATTCAGCATCCCCTTCAGGGCACTGGGCAGTTCTACCGATTCATCCCCCAGGTATTCTTGCAGGTGACGGGCAATTTCTGTATTGCTGCGCAGAGCCGGTAAAGAATCGATAAACCGAAACAACTGCACCCGCAAACCAGGATTACTCATTGCCCAATCAAGTAACTTATCATCCCAACGCATTTGCTCTCGTACTTGGGCAAAGAAGGAGCGCTTCCTTTCTTGGGTGGCTGCTAGGAGTTGCTTAGCAATCTCCTGAGTTTTAGCCTCGTAAGTGTTTGTTGGTACTTGTACAACCACCGATAGTAGACTCCTGTTCTGGCAATGGTAATAAAGATCAAACCCTTTATTATATGATACTTTCCCTTGTTGGTTGCATTTGCTTTTATTTTTTGGTAGTATTATTTGATAATGGGATAGGTGTGCACCTAGAAAGTGTATGAACCACACCAGGCACAGAGGAACACAGAGATGAAGTGGAACAGGCTTCTAGCCTGTAATTAATTTCAACATTTAGTTGGGTTAAATATAGTGCGATTGCCTACAGCACCAGCGTAGCTGATCGCTAACGGCACCCACGGAAGTTCTGGTGGGGTGGGATGTTCATGGGTAGGTTGGGTGGAACGTAGTGAAACCCAACTATGAAAAAGCTGTTCGCTATACATTGCGTTGGGTTCCGCTTCGCTTCACCCAACCTACAAGATCTGCGATCGCACTCCCCACACCCCCCACACTCTCTTAACCGAGCAGTATTGAGACTATACCTACGTTCCTTAACCCAGCCTTGTATCTTGAATCAAAAGAGGGCGAGGAGCCGGGGCATACAGCACCAAAATATTTATAACAGGGTGTACATTCAAACTCAAAGTAAAATAAATAGGTGACCAATGGCGAAGACGCAGGGGACCATAGCAATTTGTTCAATCAGAGCAACCAAATATTATCTCCAGAGTCATTAGCATGGTGTTCGTAGCAGTTGTCACAATAAGAATTGAGATACCCGTGGAACAGGCTTCGGTGCCTGTGTGAATTTCAGCACTGGCAAGATGCCAGTTCCACAAGAGGAAAGTTGATACGTCAAGCCTCTAGATTTTAGGAAGAGTACAATAGACTATATGCGCAAACCTCCTCCATTATCCAAAATAATAGCATAAAATAACACCGAAAGACAAGCAACCCATTGGGACTTGGGAATATCTTCCCCCACACCCTCAAGTCCTAACCATTCCCCAGCCCCGACCTAAGTTATAGTCCAAAAGCGATATCCAAAAAAGAGAAAATGCGATCGCTTAGTGGCACAACAAATAGCAGGTGGCTCTCCTCGTCTGGTTGAGCAACTAGAGCGTATCCTTAATATGTTACCTATCTTGCCCCTAGAACCTCCTTTAGAGCAGCACTATGCAACAATTCGTACACACTTGGAGCAAGCTGGGACACCCATCGGTCCCAATGATTTACTAATTGCTGCTCATGCGTTGTCCCTTAACCTGACGCTTGTTACAGCAAATATCCGTGAGTTTCAGCGTGTTCCGACTTTAAGGGTAGAAAATTGGTTACATTGAGAAGAAGTGCTTCAATTTGGCCACCCTACAAGAAATGCGATAGCGAAGCGCTGCTGCAAGCAGATCGCACTACCACTTGGGTTACTCTACTATAAGACTATACCTACGTTCCTCAACAAGGGCTTGTATCTTGAATCAATAGAGCTAAATAAAGCACAATATATTAAGTAGACCTTGCCATCAATGCCGTTATGCCCCAAACACACATCCGATTTGATTGGGCGATTAAAAAATTACTCAGAAACAAAGCTAATCATGTAGTTTTAGCAGGTTTTCTCAGTGAGTTATTGGGCAAACAAATCAAGATACAATCGATACTCGAAAGTGAGAGCAATCAACAAGCAGAGGATGACAAGCTCAATCGAGTCGATATTCTGGCAGAAAATGACCAAGGTGAATTAATTCTCATTGAAGTACAAAATAATACAGAGCAGGATTATTTTCATCGGATGCTCTACGGCACAGCGAAGTTAATTACGGAATTCTTGGAAAAGGGAGAGCCTTACGGTAAGGTTAAAAAAGTCTATTCAGTAAATGTGGTCTACTTTTCTCTGGGACAAGGGGATGATTATATTTACCAAGGAAAGTTAGATTTTCGTGGACTTCACTTAGAAGACTCTTTAGGGCTATCAATAAGACAGAAGAAGCTGTTTAATATCGAAGAAGTATATGAAATTTTTCCCGAGTATTATGTAATTAAAGTAAACAACTTTAATGATGTCGCGAAGGATACCTTAGATGAATGGATATATTTCCTGAAAAAGAGCCAAATAAAAGAGGAATTTACTGCCCAGGGTTTAGCGGAAGCGAAGGAAAATTTACTGGTAGATAGCTTGAGTGAAGAAGAAAGAGCCAACTACCTGAGATTTATGGAAAATCGCCGCTATGAAATCAGTATTATCGAAAGTTCACGCTCAGAGGGAAGATTGGATGGTTTAGAAGAGGGCATAGAGAAAGGTATCAAAGAGGGCAGGCAGCAAGGTATCAAAGAGGGCATAGAGCAAGGTATCAAAGAGGGCATAGAGCAAGGTATCAAAGAGGGTATGCAGCAAGGCAAACAGCTCCAAAATATTAACATCGCCAGAACATTCAAACTCAAAGGAATAGATATTGAGACCATTGCCGAAGCAACAGGATTGAGTAGAACAGAGATAGAGGAACTCTAGTACTAAGAGATAATTTCATCCGATGTGCGATCACTAACAGCAATTGGGAAGAATGATCGCTGGGATGTTCATGGGTAGGTTGGGTGGAACGTAGTGAAACCCAACTCTGATATTACAGTTACTAGAACAAGGCGTTGGGTTCCGCTTCGCTTCTCCAGTAATCCTCGCCAATAAAAGCTAACAGTAGGGTGCGTTAACGATAGTGTAACGCACCGACAACTCAGCTATTTTTTGGTAGTATTAGTTGATAATGGGATAGTTGTGCGCATATAATAGAGAAAACGAACCACAGAGGCACAGAGGAACACAGAGAGAACTGTGGAACTTCTCTTCAGTGCCGGTTAAAGTTTTCAACATCTTGAATCAATAGAGCTAAATAAAGCACAATATATTAAGTAGACCTTCCCATCGATGCCGTTATGCCCCAAACACACATCCGATTTGATTGGGCGATTAAAAAATTACTCAGAAACAAAGCTAATCATGTAGTTTTAGCAGGTTTCCTCAGTGAGTTATTGGGCAAACAAATCAAGATACAATCGATACTCGAAAGTGAGAGCAATCAGCAAGCTGAGGATGACAAGCTCAATCGAGTCGATATTCTGGCAGAAAATGACCAAGGTGAATTAATTCTCATTGAAGTACAAAATAGTACAGAGCAAGATTATTTTCATCGGATGCTCTATGGCACAGCGAAGTTAATTACGGAATTCTTGGAAAAGGGAGAGCCTTACGGTAAGGTTAAAAAAGTCTATTCAGTAAATGTGGTCTATTTTTCTCTGGGACAAGGGGATGATTATATTTACCAAGGGAAGTTAGATTTTCGTGGACTTCACTTGGAAGATAGGTTGGAACCATCAATCAGACAGAAGAAGCTGTTTAATATCGAAGAAGTATCTGAGATTTTTCCTGAGTATTATGTGATTAAAGTGAACAACTTTAACGACGTGGCGAAGAATACTTTGGATGAATGGATATATTTCCTGAAAAGGAGCCAAATAAAAGAGGAATTTACAGCCCAAGGTTTAGCGGAAGCGAAGTCAAATTTACTTGTAGATAGCTTGAGTGAAGAAGAAAGAGCAAACTACTTGAGATTTATGGAAAATAGGCGTTATGAAATCAGTATTATCGAAAGTTCGCGCTCTGAGGGTAGATTGGATGGTTTGGAAGAGGGCAGGCAGCAAGGTATTAAAGAGGGCATCGAGCAAGGCATGGAAAAAGGTATCCAAGAGGGCATCGAGCAGGGCAAACAGCAGGAAAAGGTTAACATAGCCAGAACATTAAAACAACAAGGCACTGATTTTGACACCATTGCACAAGCAACTGGACTGAGTAGAACAGAGATTGAGGAACTGTAGCGCTTGTGGCAAATCTTATCTTGAATCAATAGAGCTAAATAAAGCACAATATATTAAGTAGAGCTTGCCATTGATGCCGTTATGCCCCAAACACACATCCGATTTGATTGGGCGATTAAAAAATTACTCAGAAACAAAGCTAATCATGTAGTTTTAGCAGGTTTCCTCAGTGAGTTATTGGGCAAACAAATCAAGATACAATCGATACTCGAAAGTGAGAGCAATCAGCAAGCTGAGGATGACAAGCTCAATCGAGTCGATATTCTGGCAGAAAATGACCAAGGTGAATTAATTCTCATTGAAGTACAAAATAGTACAGAGCAAGATTATTTTCATCGGATGCTCTATGGCACAGCGAAGTTAATTACGGAATTCTTGGAAAAGGGAGAGCCTTACGGTAAGGTTAAAAAAGTCTATTCAGTAAATGTGGTCTATTTTTCTCTGGGACAAGGGGATGATTATATTTACCAAGGGAAGTTAGATTTTCGTGGACTTCACTTGGAAGATAGGTTGGAACCATCAATCAGACAGAAGAAGCTGTTTAATATCGAAGAAGTATCTGAGATTTTTCCCGAGTATTATGTGATTAAAGTGAACAACTTTAACGACGTGGCGAAGAATACCTTGGATGAATGGATATATTTCCTGAAAAGGAGCCAAATAAAAGAGGAATTTACAGCCCAGGGTTTAGCGGAAGCGAAGTCAAATTTACTTGTAGATAGCTTGAGTGAAGAAGAAAGGGCAAACTACCTGAGATTTATGGAAAATCGGCGTTATGAAATCAGTATTATCGAAAGTTCACGCTCAGAGGGAAGATTGGATGGTTTAGAAGAGGGCAGGCAGCAAGGTATTAAAGAGGGCATAGAGCAAGGCATGGAAAAAGGTATTAAAGAGGGTATCGAGCAAGGCAAACAGCTCCAAAATATTAACATCGCTAGAACCTTCAAACTAAAAGGAATAGATATTGAGACTATTGCTGAAGCAACAGGATTGAGTAAAACAGAGATTGAGGAACTCTAGTACTTATAGATAATTTCATCCGATGTGCGATTGCCTCCGGCACCAGCGAAGCTGATCGCACTTGTTGGTTGCTTTTGGTATTATTATTGAATAATGGAATAGGTGTGCACCTAGAGAGTGTATGAACCACAAAGGCACAAAGAGCACGAAGATTGAGCTAGGAGTACAACTTTAATGACAACAGTTTTGATTGTAGAAAATAACCCGTGTGAGTACGAGTAAATGAGTCATTTACAAAGAGAAAGCGGTTATAACGTTATCAAAGCTGTTGCTGCATATGTCTATATGCATAATAATTGCAAAGGGAGAGAAAGCACCTAGCGATACGGGTTAGTTATCTTACCCATTAAAAGCATCAGGTCTATCGGAACCCTCTTCTGAAAGTCTCCGAAAAAGGGAGGTCAAACCCAGATTCTATCGATAGGTTTCGTTGGCTGTAATAACGTTATTTCGTCAGAATTTCGGAATGTGACCGATGAGGGAGAAAGAATAGCATTATGCTCAAATCGGGACACCAGCGGCACGGTCAGGGGAGGCGACCCAGAGCTCAAGAAGAAGAGCATAGGAAGAAAAAAGCAAGACGACTTTAAGAGCAAAAACTGAGGACTTATCCGACTGTCAGAGACAGAAAGAATAGGTTTAACTATAGAAGGCGAGGCAAGCCCAACGAGGACCAAGAGCCTGGTTGCGTTGCATAGTCTAAATTAATCAACAACGAGGAGAGGAAAAAGATGGAATGGAGTCAACATGCGCCGATTATAACAAGTGCAAGAATGGAGGAAGAGACAGAGCAAGTATCGAAGTTAGTAGAGAATTATAAGAAGATTAGAGACATAAGCAGCCAAATGAGTGAGCTTGTGAAAGCGATTACACGGTTGGCTTCGGAGGGGAAACCGGGTAATCAGTGTAGATCGTTCATAGAAACAGGGGGTCGCTCATTGGCAGCGGTTATGTACATGCGAAGCCGAAAGTTCATGGCGTTTAATAGGGCAGTTAGGCAGGCTCTCATGGAGAAGGAGCAGGAATCGCTGAAGTCCGGCTCGTCCATTGGTAGCGACGAAGAGTTTAACGAACTAGTAGAGCTCTTCGTCTTAGGTCTAATCCCGGAGGCCGGAAATTGTGGAGAGAGTGCTAGGTTAGTATATTTGATGCTGAAAAATTTAGCACCGCTGGCGGAAGTAGGTATAGATACTGCACGAGAGTTGGAACATACCACGGTAGACCATTGTATAGCAGCCTACACCCTTCAAGAAGAAGAGGGTCAATCATGCAGTTATGTGATTGACACATGGTCCGGCAGGATAGACCTTAAGATGAACGACTACCTACGGGGGGACAACCCATATAAGATAAATTTCGAGTACCCTAATCGTGCAGTCGGGGACATATTTTGGACTAAGAATGTGTGCGGTCCCGGCATCAAGTCGTTATTTACGACTGCGCCAACAGGGGAGCAGCGTGCTGAGAAATGGGAATACGTAATTACCTGGAGCAAGAAATATGGCGATGAATGTAAAGAGTTATTGAAGAACGAGGTCGAGGAGGCGTTTAATCACGAGCGGTTAAGGCTAAGAAATGGCCAAGAAGTCCAGCTAAAGCAGTTGTGCAATTGGTTGTTTGGATTGGAGGGCGAAGGTGTGATAGCAGCCCAGTTGCGAGCACTCATACCGGGTATGAATTGAAAACAGGTTGTAAAAGACTCGGTGCGATCGCGATCTAGTTGGTGGGGTTAAGGGTACAACAACAAAGCAAACAAGACCAAAAAACCCATCCTCTTAGCCCAACCCAACATCCACAACATTCCCACAAACCACCCGTAACCCAACTCACCCACCAGCACAACTAGCCTTAGCTATCATTTTACAAGCTTATATGGGAGTGTCTGATGATGAAGTAATAGAAGCTCTCAACATGGACAGAAGATGGCAATTGGTGTTAGATTGCTTAGACTGTGAAAAAGCACCTTTTGGGAAAGGAACTCTGGTGAGGTTTCGTATGGTTACAAACGTCATATTCTCAAAGATTTAGACTCCGGTTTAGTACGAGCTGTCGGAATCACTCCTGCTAATGTTCCCGAAGCTAACGTCACTCCAGCAATTGCAGAAGACTTAAAAGCTCAACAAATAATATTGACACAATTACATATTGACCGAGGCTATCTCAATAGCCATTTTGTCAAAGAACGTGATGAAAACTTGACCATTATTTGTAAAGCTTGGCGAGTTCGTAACGGTAAAGGTTTTGACAAAACAGCATTTGTTCTTGACTGGGAAAAACAATCAATTAGCTGTCCCAATGGAGTTAGCGTTCCTTTTAAGGAAGGTAAAGTGATTCGGTTTCCTTCTCAAACATGCCAGATATGTCCCAAACGTTCCTTATGTACAACTAGCATCAAAGGTCGTACAGTTTCTATTCATCCAGATGAATCTCTGTTAGAGGAATTACGGAAATACCAAACCTCACAATCTGGTCGAGCTAAACTACGAGAGAGAATCACTGTTGAACATAGCCTTGCTCACATTGGTCAATGGCAGGGTACTCGCGCTCGTTATTTAGGAATTCGTAAGAATTTGTTTGATTTGCGACGTATGGCTGTTGTCCATAATCTTCATCTTTTAGCCAGAATGCCCACCATAACTCAACAGAATACCGCCTAGATTTCGAGCCAGATTTTCACCCACTTACATTTTTGTGACTTTGTCAACCACTTCTACTGGACCGACGCTCTAGAAATGCGCCCGATGAAAGTTTTGTCCGGGTGCTTTTCTACTAGCAGAGCCGCCATCTCCTCATTCAGTGCCTTGATTGCCTTACGCAACTTCCAGCGAGTAGGAGCAAGCACCACCCAATCATCCATAAATCGGGTATAAAAAAGTCCTAACTCCCCCATCCTGTCATCCAACGGCTTAAGGTACAGCGCCCCCATCAAAGGAGAAAGGGGACAACCCAAGGAGATCCCCTGCAAGATATCGACATAATTACCCCCATCAGATACATATCGGTGCAGATATTTCTCAATTAAATCCAGCACCTTCTCATCCTGAACATATTCCTGCACCAACCCCATCAGAATATCGTGATTGATACTGGCATAATATCCCTTGACATGAGTGCGAAACACATACTGATAATTACCAACCTGAGCCGCTACGCTAACGTGTTATTTGTTGTTGGTTGTTAGTTATTTGTAAAAAAACAAATAACAAATAACAAACAACTAACAACTAATCTGCTCTTTCCCTCGAATCAACTGCAATTCCCGAAAGCAATAGGAACCAGCCAGCAACAGTTGTTGGATTCGTGGCTTAATCTCACCCCAACTACGCCGCACCTGCCACACATCTCCATTGAAATGGTAATGCTGCCGCTTCTGGCACATCCACTTCATAGCTTGCTCCAAAATCTCATCAGAAGCAATTTGTTCAATCAGAGCAACCAAATATTCTCTCCAGAGTCAGAACCATAGTGTTCGTAGCAGTTGTCACCATAAGAATTGAGATACCCGTGGAACAGGCTTCGGTGCCTGTACTTAAACTTTGCACTGGCAAGATGCCAGTTCCACAGGAGGAGAGTAGATACCTCATGCTTCTAGACTATAGGAAGAGTACAATAGACTATAGGCGCACACCTTCTCCATTATTCGTAATAATAGCAAAAAAAACACCGAAACACAAGCACGCCATTCGGAACAGGGAATATCTTCCCCCACTACCCTTGCCCCGACCTAAGTTCTAGTCCAAAAGCGATATCCAAAAAAGAGAAAATGCGATCGCTTAGTGGCACAACAAATAGCAGCATGATACTTTCCTCAGCCAAATTTTGCTGAATTGATGCTCAATATATTACGCTGGGCGTATGCAATGCACCCCGACAGTTTCGACAAAATTACTGGATTAGTCAACCTTCACATTATCCTTAATTCGCTATGCCAAACTCTTGCCATGTTTACCTCTTAGACAATGGACATTCATCAAGTCCTAACCATTCCCCAGGAATTTACTTTACCGGGTAAAGAGGTTTTGTTACGCCAAGTTGGGTTACGATTAATTATCGAACCCATTCCTCACGGTTCTCTCCTATCACTGCTTTCCAAATTGCCAGAAATTACAGACAATTTTCCTGACGTAGATGAGGAGCTACTGCCACTAGATGATATTAGACTTTAGCCCTGCCCAATGAGCTATCAATTTCCGACTTTAAGGGTAGAAAATTGGTTACATTGAGAAGAAGTGCTTCAATTTGCCCACCCTACAAGAAATGCGATCACACTTTTTGGTTGCTTTTGCTTTGATTTCCAGCGATTATTATTTAATAATGGGATAGGTGTGCACCTATAGAGACAATGAACCACACCAGGCACAGAGGACAACAACAGAGAAATGTGGAACTGGCATCTTGCCAGTATGCCCAACCTTCTTCATTATCCGTAACACAGATGGGAGAACTGGTATACCTTCAATATGCTGGGCATGTAAAAATGGATTAACAGCTTCAATTTTACTTTGTGTTGATTGATATGACACCAGAAACGCTTCTCTCTAGAATATCAATAAATCCCGAAATTTGTTTTGGCAAACCCTGCATTCGAGGACATCGCCTTTGGGTGTCTCTAATTCTGGATTTTTTAGCTAGTGGAATGACTTTTGAACAAGTGCTAGCAGAATACCCTAGTTTGGAGCGAGAAGACATTCTTGCTTGTATTGCTTATGGTGCCGAATTAGCAAGGGATTGTTATGCTCGGATTCCCTTGGAGATGCAGCAATGATGTTTAAGTTGGATGAAAATCTAGGAGGGAGCATTGTTAATTTATTACGTTTAGCGGGGTATGATGTAGCGACTGTAGTAGGACAGCAACTCAGTTCAACACCGGACGAGGAGTTAATTGAAATCTGTCGTCAAGAGGGTCGCTGTTTAGTTACACTTGATCGCGGTTTTGGCAATCGTCTTCGCTTTCCTCCAGATCGATATCCTGGTATTGTTGTAATTCGTGTATCTGATCGAGTTAAACCTGGCGAATTGCGTGAAGCTGTAGAAACTTTAATCCAAGGGTTAGAACAGACAGATGTGACAGGAAAGCTGTGGATTATCCGGCAGGGTGAGATTCAGGAGTATCAACCGATATCCACCGAAGAAGGAGAGGTCTAATGAGGGCATGAATGACGAAGATATTGGGTAATGTCCTCAACTCAACCTGCCATAGATGCGATCGCTCTTGTTGGTTGCTTTTGCTTTTATTTTTTGGTATTATTATTTGATAATGCGATAGGTGTGGGTGTATTGAGGGAATGAACCACACCAGGCACAGAGAAACACAGAGATTCTGTGGAACAGGCTTCTAGCCTGTTATTGATTTCAACATTTAGTTGGGTTTTATTTAGAGCGATCGCTAACGGCAGCAGGGAAGTTATGGTTGGGTGGAAAGTTCATGGGTAGGTAGGGTGGAACGTTGGTAATGAGACTTTTTTACCTGCTGATGGTGAGTGATGATACCCTCGGTCTTTCAAAGTAGGAGAATCTACTCTAGGATTCGATGTATGGTCAATCGCCATTGTCAATGGCTTTCTGACTAGTGAGTTTGACAATAGGAGAAAACGGGTTAACCTGAGGTTGGTCAACCCGTGAACTTGGGAACACCTAGATAGACTATTTCTGAAGCATCAGCTTGACGTTGGCGTTTTGCAGACCCCGCTGCTTAACATCGACCAAAGTCTTGTTAACTGCATACTTCTGGTTGATCGAGTTGATCAGCTCAGTTTGATTGTGCTTCTTGGCAACACCCCAAAGGTCAGCAATTAGGTCAAAGGAACCATCGCTATTGCGAGACCAACCAAGATCGTACTCCCCTTCGAGGACAGCAACGATATCAGAACGAACTCGTTGACCGTTATAGCCACGAACATCGGCTTCCGTCTTGACTGAGATACCTAGGTCACACAGAGACGCTTTCAGGATTTCGGCATCGGTGATCTTGGTGCGCAGAGTGCTAAAGTGAGACATTTGGATTTCCTCCAGTAGAGATAGATGAGAAAAGACAACGTAGCGTTTTATTTTGGTGACTTAGCCGCAGAAATAACAAAGCGAGATTGCGGCTTTTCGTCAAACTGCTAGCAAGATATTGCTAGCCTTTACTCCTGTTGGGAGCAGGAGAAAGCCTGTTAGAACTCCAGTCGCTGATACTCAGCAATGGAGGATGCTGCAGGTCGCGCTCGCCGCCTAGCCCAGTCCCTGAGGGCTGTTACCTGCTCTGTCATCGTCCGAGAAAGCGGCAGAGTTGATTTGATTGCTGCAATGATATCCAGCTGGGTGAACTCTCGATCTTGAGCAAATGCTTCGTACATGGCAGCAATTAGTGCTTGCTCAATCTCTGCTCCGGAAAAGCCATCGGAGACATTGGCTAACTGCTCAATATCAAAGCGAGCAATATCTCGACGCCGCTTACTTAGATGAATATTAAAGATTTCCTGGCGCTCTTCTGCATTAGGTAAATCAACAAAGAAGATTTCATCAAAACGACCTTTGCGAAGGAACTCCCCTGGTAGGCGTTCCACCCGGTTAGCTGTCGCCATCACAAACACTGGTGAAGTTTTCTCTTGCATCCAGGTGAGGAACGAACCAAAGATACGACTTGATGTTCCTCCATCTGAATCAGAAGAACCAGCACCGCCAGCAAAAGATTTATCTAATTCATCAATAAAGAGTATAGCTGGAGAAATTGATTCTGCAGTTTTAAGGGCATTGCGTAGGTTGGCTTCCGATCTACCTACCATTGAGCCGTCATATACCCTACCCATATCCAGGCGTAGTAGGGGTAGACCCCAAAGTCGAGAAGTGGTTTTAGCAATCAGGGATTTACCACATCCAGGAACTCCCAGAATTAACATGCCTTTGGGTTGGGGTTAAGCCGTATTCTCTTGCCCTTTCTGTAAAAGCATTGGAGCGCTGTTTGAGCCATTTTTTGAGTTCTTCTAAACCACCAACAGAATCAATGGTTTCATCCTCTTCAATGTACTCTAAAATGCCATTGCGACGGATCAGCTGTTTTTTCTCGGAAAGAACGATATCAACTTCCTTTTCCGTGAGTCGTCCCGATTTAACATAGGCTTTACGATAAACTTTCTCTGCTTCATCCTTGGTTAAGCCCAATGCAGCTTTGAGCAGTTTCTCGCGGGTTTCTGTCGTAGTGCGGCGAGTTTTGTTTTGCTCCAATTGATGAGATAGAACTTGATTGAGTTCTGTTAAGTCTGGCAATGGGTAGTCTATAACCACTACTTCTTTTTCCAGTTCAATCGGAATTTGCTGCATCGGTGACATCAGAATAATTGATTTCTGTGTACCTTTGAAACTAGCGATCGCATCTCGTAGCCAACGAGTTACTGGTGGCGAATCTGTAAAGGGATGTAGGTCTTTAAAAATATAAATACCAGGTTCTTTCTGCTGAATAACCCATTGAATTGCCGCCTCTGGAGAGACAGTGTTGTGATGTTGACTGGTCTGCCGCGACTGACCATACTCTATAATTCCGTGGGTGACAGTCCACACAAATACACGCCGTTGTTGTGACTTTGACTGAGCAATCATGGCTATTGCTCTTTCCGTCCGCTCTTCCTCAGAAGTTACGAGGTAAATCACAGGATATTGAGCTTTAATAAGAACTTTGAGCTCTTCTTGCATAACTATCGACCTAACTTAGAGACGGTGCAATCACTGCCCAAAGCTCCTCAAAAAAGGAACACAGTCCGCTTTTGACGCTTGCTACATCAACAGGGAACCAATTTTTCTCCCTGAGAACAAGTATGGGCTTCTACCTCTTCTCGTACTTTTTCCACCGGAAGTTCATCAGCCAGAATACTGGGCTGCTCCTTCAGGGAAACTACCTCTCCACCACCGTCTATCACTAGGGAACTATGACATTCGGGACAGTTATAGACTTGATGGGTTTTTCCAAAAGACTCCTCTTCTACTTGCTCAACCACTTCTGGGTGACCCAGGTAGAAAACTACTGCTCTCTCAACCATTGCTGACATTGAGTCTAATTCGACAGCTGCTCGAATTTTGAGCTGACGGTGGAGTCTTGGTGGGAGATACAACGTAACTTTTTGCTTGTCTTGCATATAAATTCAATTTTTTTACCCGGGTATGTATGCAAGATTATCGGTTGTTAAAGTCGCTGTCAAGACACTAAGCCAGTATGACAGCATAATTGTTACATTACGTTACACAATAGCTTATGAGCTATCTGCCAAAGTGCTGATTGCTGATTGCTGAACGGTGATAACTAGGGTTTGCTGAATAAGTCGTAACATTCGGGTTTGAATAGGTGTTAGGTGGTAGGTGGTAGGTGGTAGGTGAGGTTGGAGGTGTTAGGTGTTAGGAAATTTCCCAAGTCGATGCCAAGAAATTGAGCCCATCGAGGCAATTTCCTTGGACTTGTTTGGCTTGCCATAGGATTGAAAGCCTCGTCACCGCATGGCTTCCACACTTATGCAGCAAACCCTAACTAATTAGTGCAGCGTGGCGGAAATAAGAGACCAGTTAAAAAAGCTTCAAAAGCTTTCTTCCCTTCTGCCTTCTGCCTCCTGCCTCCTGCCTCCTGCCTTCTTGCACTAGCAAGACGCCTGCACTATATGTGCAAGAATGATATGCACCCATTGCTACTATCAACAGCATAAATTCGATGAATCACAAAATTAGTTTGGGGTTACTATTTGGTGGTAAGTCAGCTGAACACGAGGTTTCTCTGCTATCAACTCGTAATATTTTTAAAGCTTTAGATCAAAATAAATATGATGTACTGTTAATAGGTATAGATCCTGAGGGACGGTGGCATATTCATAAGGATATTAAAAGTTTGCTTGCCACCTCAGATATGAGTTTGAGCCAAGGAACTGAGGAAAGCATAATTTTAGCACCAGGTAAAGGAGCTGCGGAGATTGTAAGTTCTTCCGGAAAAGAGACTATTGTACTTGATGTAGTTTTCCCAATCTTACACGGTCCTTATGGAGAAGATGGCTCGGTACAAGGTTTTCTTAAACTGGCAAATCTTCCATTTGTTGGCTCAAGTATCTTGGCTTCGGCAATTGGTATGGATAAAGATGTTACCAAACGTTTGTTGAGAGATGCAGGTATTTCCGTTGCAGATTTTCTGGTTTTTGACTGTTCTCAATTATCAAACATTAAATTTGAAAATGTTAGTGATAAGCTAGGGATACCTTTTTTTGTCAAACCGGCGAATTTGGGCTCTTCTGTAGGCATCAACAAAGTGAGTGATATAGCTCAGTTTCGTAAAGCTATAGAGGAGGCATTTGAGTACGATACGAAGGTTCTGATTGAAGAGTTTATTGAGGGACGGGAGATTGAATGTGCTGTTTTGGGCGATTATGAGCCAATTGCTTCTATTCCAGGAGAAATTATTGCTCAAGATGAATTCTATTCTTATGAAGCAAAATACATTGATGAAAATGGTTCAATTTTAGAAATACCTGCTCCCATTCCACCTGATACAGCAGAAGCTATTAAACAAATCGCAGTTAGAGTCTTTAAGACGCTCAACTGTCATGGCATGGCTCGTGTAGACTTCTTTTTGAAAGAAACTGGAGAGCTAGTGGTAAATGAAATTAATACTATTCCAGGATTTACAGATATGAGCATGTACCCAAAACTCTGGGAAGCAAGTGGCATACCATTTCCTTCACTGATAGATAAACTAGTTGAAATGGCAATTGCTCGCCACGAGCGTGAGAGTAAATTGAGATATTCGGTAAGCAGAGATATATAATATAGCGGTCCTATTTGAGTCGTGAACATACTTGCTCAGAGAAAGGCAAAAAGCAAAAGCATCAGTTAGATGGAGAATGGAGACAGCATCGAAGTTTGTTGTTGGCTTCATCCTTTTGCTATTCATGCTCTCTAGTTGTCGTGCATCCAACTTAGTTGCCCAAAACAGCTGGAAAACCTACGAAAACCCACGCTACAAATTTGAGTTTCCCTATCCCAGTAAGTGGGAATCCACACCAATGCCAGACAATCTCGATGGTGAAGCTTTTCGTGACCCCAACAACCCTAGCGTTGAAATTAGGGGTTGGGCCCTCAACCAATTACCAGAGTCTCAAAGTTCATCATCTAGTAGTACTTCTACAGACTCCCCTGCCTCTGAATCTCCTAAACTTTACGACTGAACAAGGAGTAACGGGTCAACTGGAAGTGCAAGTGGGTATTGATACTAGTATGATGACCCTAACCTTGAACCAGGGACAAGTAGAATACCATTGGCAAGGGCAATCTGATAGTGAGCTATTTGCTGATTACTATCGCTTTTTAATTACGTTGCCAGTCAATATCATCTCCCATCGCTGGAGAGTCTTAGTTAGGTGTTAGGTGTTAGGTGTTAGGTGTTAGGTGTTAGGTGTTAGATTTTTGGTATTAGGTGTTAGGTGTTATATGAAGGAAGCTAACAAGAGTAATGATTCCTTGATTCGGGCACCAGTTCCACAGGCAACCCTGGGGATTCTCGGTGCTGGTGCTTGGGGAACGGCTTTAGCATCCTTAGCAAGGCATAATGGTCATCAGGTGCGGATGTGGTCCCGCAGTAGCCCCCATACCCTAGAAGAAGTGCTGATGGAGGTTGAGCTAGTTGTATCAGCCATTTCGATGAAAGGAGTTTCCCTTACTGCTAACAAAATGCAAGCAGTGGAGTTGCCAACAAATGTGGTTATTGTGACGGCAACCAAGGGATTAGATTCTCAAACTACTCACACCCCTTCCCAAATTTGGCAAACTGCATTTCCCAATAATCCAATTGTGGTCCTTTCTGGTCCTAATCTCTCGAAAGAAATAGAGCAGGGATTACCCGCTGCAACGGTTGTTGCTAGCACATACCTCAAAGCAGCGGAACTAGTGCAACAGGTATTGGCTTCTGAGCGTTTTCGGGTTTATACCAGTACAGATCCCATCGGAACTGAGTTAGGGGGGACATTGAAAAATATAATTGCGATCGCAGCTGGGGTTTGTGATGGTCTTCATCTGGGTACTAATGCCAAATCTGCACTGATTACTCGTGCCTTGACTGAAATCATTCGCGTTGGCACCCATCTTGGTGCTCAAACAGAAACTTTCTTCGGCTTGTCTGGTTTAGGGGGATATGCTAGCCACTTGCAACAGTCACCTGAGTCGCAATTATCAAGTTGGTTACAACTTAGCGCAGGGTAAATCCTTAGACGAAATCCTTAAGGAATTACAGGGAACAGCTGAAGGGGTTAATACTACCAGGGTGCTGATTGACTTGGCAAATCGAGAGCAGATTCGAGTACCAATTGCTTGGCAAGTCTATCGCCTGCTGAATAATAAAATAACGCCATTAGAGGCAGTAGAAGCTTTGATGGAAAGGGATTTAAAGTTAGAATTTAGCGATCTATTCTAGTGCATAGAATGTATTTTCACTACGACGCATCGGCTCTGACAACTGACTTAGTACAGCGTGGCGGAAATAACCCACCAGTTTGAGTTGATAGAATCCTTACTCTATAAGCATTCTTAATTCTTAATTCCGCGCAGCGAACGTAGGTGTTACTAACCGATTGTTCTCCACCAACCTTGTAACTCCCCTTGATACTTTAGTTGATGAAGATTAACAGTGTTTGTCTCACCAGCCCTGTAATTGCCACAACCTTGGGAAGTGATCGCTCCATTGCAGCCACGGATTGTGGTGTCTTTGAGTGCAAGTTCTTCTATATAAGAGACTAACAAAACAATGTTGTTTGCATACACGAATATTTGTTTTAATCTTTGACACAAATCTTGACTGAGAACATAATTATGATTTGACCCTGGCAGATCTATTCTGACATCATTCTTGCCACCTCCGTGGGCTATTATCTGTAAATTTTTAATTTCATTAAAATTATTAGTTAAAGCAGCTCTGGTTAATTGTGAAACTGAATTTGGCTCCACAAGATATTCCTTGAGATTATTGACCTTATCATTAATCTCATCTTCATGAGATGGAGCAACAAATACAGGTGAAAGAGTTAAAATTGTCATAGGGCATAAATTTATTATTTAGGCTTTAGTCTTTCTTTTCTATCTTACGTCTTATTACATTGTTTCTTCAGTCGGAAAAGTCGGCTTTAAAAGTTAGAAAAGTCGGGTTTATGATCTTCGCTTCGTTCAGAATGAAAGATTGGAGCGCAACTTGGTATCTGAACAAAAATTACGACTTAACCTTAGGTAGTAATTTCAACCTAACCATTCTTTTCACTGTTGCAGGCGGCATTATGCTGATGGTGAGTGTCTTGTTGACAGCAAATCCATCAGTCCGCACGATTGATTAATCCCTCTTCTGTCACTCTCAGAAAATTAAGATACAATGGAAGTAAAACTTTTATCTCGTAAAATATCCGACGGTTTGCTGGGAGTCAACGAGAAGCCCATGCTATAATTTCCGATTTAGTGCCGGGAGCTGTCACTTTATCATTACCCTAACTATTGGTGTAACATCTAGTTGGTCTATGAGATAGTAAAAGCTCATCTGTAGTCCCAAGAAACTAGCACCAAAAACTGAAATTGGTTTGATTTCAGCTTCTAGGCTTTTATATCTAATTGCACTATGATTGCCAGTTCAGCGGAAAAATCACATCGCTACCAAAGTCGCCATAGCGGAGTAATGCTTGCTAGGGGATTAAAGGAAAAATCTCAAAATTATAAAAAATTGTTAACGGTGGTGCTGCAATGGACAGGAGCACAACCTTTTCTCACCCAGAAGTTGTGTCAATTGATCATTGAAGCAGAGGATGCACCACCTCTAGGGGAAGAATCGCAATGGGTTGCCAAATTAGTGCGATCGCGTTTGGTAGAAAATTGGGAAGAACTAGATGATCTAGAACAGTTAAGAACAATACGCGATCGCCTTCTCCGACGCAAGCAGCGCAGTCTGAAGCTGTTGAAGCTATATCAGCGCATTTTGCAAGAGAAAACTGTGCCAGCGAATGACACTTCCGAGCAGAAGGAACTACAACTGTTAGGTTTAGTCGTCAAACAGCAAAGCAAACTAAAAGCTCACAATCGGATTTATAAGTCTATATTTAATCAGGCTTGGGTAGAAAACGCTTTAAAGACCGTACAGTCTGAATTAGAACCCAGTGACTCAGAATTTCTCAAAACTCTAGCCGAATTAGAAAGAAAACTTCTAGTTTCTCAGGTAGAAATACTATCCCAGGCAGACAATGAAACAGAAGATCAAGGATCTGCTCAGGCTCTGTACGAGGTATTGCGGGATGTAACCTCTAAGGTTGGAGATTTGCTAAGTGCAGACCGTGCAACAATCTTTTTACTGAATGATGAAAGAACAGAACTCTGGTCACTGGTTGCTGAGAATCAAGAAGGGGAATTCCTCGATATTCAGGTGCAAGTAGGGGAAGGAATTGCTGGCCAAGTTGCTCAGATGAAGAAGGTTATTCATATCTCTGACAATGTTTACGATGACCCTCGTTCTGAACTAGTCAAAGAGTACGACAAAAAATATAACTACCGTACTGAAAATATCTTAGCTTTACCACTGTTGAATGAAGACAAGGAAGTTGTTGCAGTTATTCAACTACTTAACAAGTTGCATTCACTAGTAAATCCAGAAGATGATTATGAGGAAGAAACTCAGCAAAAAGGCTTTACTAAAGTAGACTTAGAGCGATTGGCCCAATGTGTTGTGCCGATTCGACGGATTCTGGAAAGTTGTCAGTCTTGTTACAAAGCGACTAAGAAACTGCGAGCAACTGCTGCTCTTGCAGAAGCTACCCGCTCTCTTGACCAAATTAATTTGGATACCAAAGCGATACTACAGCGGGTGATGAATACTGCCAAGAAACTAATGAACGCTGACCGTAGTACTCTGTGGTTAGTGGATCGAGACCGGAGTGACTTGTGGACAGAACTTCCTGGGAGAGGGGAAGTGCGCTGTGAGTTTGGAGTTGGCTTTGTTGGTCAAGTAGCTCAAACCTGTGAGCCAATGATTATTCCGTTTGACTTATATGACCATCCTAGTGCGGAGAATGCCAAAAAAACTGACGAGGATACCCGTTATCGGACTTGTAGCCTTCTGTGTATGCCAGTAGTCAATCCAGAAGGGGAGTTACTGGGGGTAACTCAATTAGTTAACAAACGGAAACCAGGTGAGCATCCAGAGTATAACAAAGATGACTGGCCAGCAGTACCTGACTACTTAAAAGCTAGCTTTGATAAAAATGACCGACAGGCGATGCAAGTCTTTAATGAACGAGTAGGGGTAGTACTCCAGTTCGTTAAGACCCATGAAAAGCTCAAACAGTTAGCGCAAATTGAACCCAAAGAAGCTATTTATAATGCTTTAGCTATACTTAGTGATACCGTAGACAATCAGACTGATGAAGCCCTTTATAATGCTCTCTACTATATGCTGGGCTTTATTAAGCTATCGGTTGGTCAGTTATTAGGAGCCGCCGATACAACTGTTTTCCTATTTGATGGAGAACATAATGAATTTTGGTCTTTGTTTATTGAAGAGGAAGCAAGTAGTGCTGTAGAGATTCGAGTTCCTGCTAATCAAGGTATAGCTGGTAAGATTGTCGCCTCAAAAACGCCAAAGGTTAGCAATAATCTTGGTAACTTTAACGACTTTTTACTCCAGGCAGGCATCAAAGAAGAAGCTCAAAATAATCTCGATAATCTCTTATTATTCCCCGTTGTGAACCAGCAGGGACATTTGGTAGCAATTTTCCGGTTTTTCAACAAATTAAAGTTATCTAGTCTCTCCAGTTCTTCTTCCGAAGAACGAATTGACCCCAAAGGTTTTACCCAAGTAGACGGAGATAAATTAGAGCAACGCAAGAACTCAATTTTACCTGTTCTCCACGCTTTCCAATCTTTCCACCGAGAAATCCAAACCATTCAGGAGCAGCGAGGAGCGATCGATCCTCTCTATCAAGCAATCAGCTTAGTTAGCCAGAGTACTGGAAATCCAGAAGAAATTATTCAAAAAGTGATGCAAGGAGCGAAAAGCCTCACCAATGCTGATCGTAGTACCCTGTGGTTAGTAGATTACCAAAACAATGAATTGTGGACGAAAATTCCCCAAGCAGATGGTTCTTGGATAGAAACACGAGTACCAATGGGAGAAGGTTTTGCTGGTAAGGTAGCTCAAACTGCTCAACCAGTAAATATTGCCTTTGATCTATATAACCATCCCGACTCAGAGATTGCAAAAAAAACTGACGAGAAAACCCATTATCGGACTTGTAGTCTCCTCTGTATGCCAGTTTTAAGTTCTGATGGTGATTTGCTGGCGGTGACTCAATTGGTCAATAAACGCAAATTTGGTGATTTCGGTGAATATGATCCTATTGATTGGCCTCTTGTTCCTGACTACTTCAAAGCTAGTTTTAATGAAAAAGACCAAAAAGATATGGAAATATTTAACAATCAAGTAGGTGTTGTTCTACCTAGTATTTTATGAGATAAAAAGCTCTGTTATCAATTATCCATTATCAATTATCCATTGAGCGTCAATTGGAGATTTTCTGGCACTGTTACCGTAATGGGGAAAATTGGTACGGATGGGTTAGCCACAGACAGTCGTACCCGCTTACCCACCGGTAGTTGAGTACTGAGAGTTGTGCGAGCATGTAGTCTTTTCCCAGAAGGAGTTTGTAAACAGTAGCGATACTCACGCCCTAGGAAATGCCGATCCTCAATCACAACTGATGCCTCATCATCCAGATTCAGGATAACGTTTTCTTCCCGCAGCATTAAATCTGCGGTGTCTGGAATTACTTCAGCAGGAGATTGGGTATGAGGAATTGAAGAAAGTACATCAAAAGAACCCACTTCCGTTTCCCAGAACTGTCCTTGCCGTCGTGCCGGTACAAAGTTAGCTTGGGTAACAAATTCTGCTACAAAGCGGGAGGCAGGATGAGAGTAAATTTCCTCTGGTGTTCCCAACTGCTCTAAATGCCCAGAGCGCATAACACCTACCTGATCTGAAATAGACAGAGCTTCTTCTTGATCGTGAGTCACAAAAATAGCAGAAGTGCCAATTTCCTTAAGAATTGCTCGCACTTCCTGGCGCAATCGCAGGCGAACTTGGACATCAAGATTGCTCAGAGGTTCATCCAATAAAATTAGAGCTGGCTTTGGCGCTAAAGCACGAGCAAGAGCAACTCTTTGCTGTTGCCCACCGGAGAGTTCGTGAGGATAGCGTTTTTCTAGTCCTGCTAATCCTACTAAAGCGATCGCTTCTTTGCTGGTTTCCTGTACGTATACTCTACTATTCTTAGCCTGCCTCTTTTTCAAGCCAAAGGCAACATTATCCAACACATTTAAGTGAGGAAACAAAGCATAGTCTTGAAACACCATGCCAGTATCTCTTTGTTCTGGAGGAACCCAGCAACCAGGACCTGCAACTGAACGTCCAGCTAATTCTACGATTCCTGACTGGGGGTACTCAAACCCAGCAACAATTCGCAATAGGGTGGTTTTACCACAGCCTGACGGGCCAACTAATCCCAGTAAATCACCTTGGCGCAAGGTTAATGAAACGTTGGCAACTGCTGGGGTAGTGCTTTGGTCATATTGTTTGGTTATGCCTTCTAAATGTAGAATTGCTGGTTGTGTCATAAAAGAAGTTTATAAATTTCGAGTAGTTTAATTATGCGATCGCTTCCCCTAGGCTAACTGAAGTATCCCGAGTAACTTAGGTAGTAATCTGCCAGCATTTTTCCAGCCAACAGGCTAAGTCACAGCGAGAAAGCTTCATTTGCCTGACAACGCTCCAGAGCTGAATTGCAGCAGTGACATCATTGATTTGAACTCTTAACGGCTGCTCTGTTTTACACCTACAGGGAATCGCTAGTTCTTGCAAACGGCGGTAAACTGACCATCGGTCTGCCCTGTTAATCTCGATGACTTGCTCTGTTACTGCTTGGGAGCTAAATGGGTTCATGTTTAAGATAAGATGCAAGAGTTTATCAATAGTAATTTCCACAAGGATCTTAGGGCTTCCCGGATAATTCTAATTTTAGAAGTTTTTCTAGTAGTTAGCCTCAATCAAACAGTCTAAACCAGATTCCTTTCAAATGCTAACATTTCTCAATTAATTTGAGAACTCATATTTTGTGTTTCACAATGTAATACTTAGTATTGCAAAAGATTGGCTCTGTTATAGAAGCCTCAAAAATTGAGGATGTATAGCCTCAGACGGAAGATGCTGTACTCCTACAGGATGAGGTATCCTTGGTCTTTTGTACTAATCACAGAAAGCCAAAGTATCCAGTCTGTAAGCTACAATGCAACGATAATTGGCATTCCGTAAGCTAGCAAAAGCATGATCGAAATATTGCAAACACAACTCTACGAACTGCAACAATTTGCCGAGATCCTTGTCAACAGCCAATTAACTCATTTAGGCTGGCTCAGCATCGGTATTATCTTTGCTGCTGGCTTGCTTACTAGCCTAACTCCTTGTATGCTCTCCATGCTGCCAATTACTATTGCCTATATTGGTGGGTATGAAAGTCAAGGACGGCTTCAAGCTGCTACTCAGTCCACTTGGTTTGCTTTGGGTTTAGCAACTACTTTAGCTGGATTAGGTATTCTAGCTGCGTCTGTAGGGCGAGTCTATGGACAAGTTGGCATTGGTTTGCCGATTATAGTCAGTTTAGTTGCCATTATCATGGGCTTGAATTTACTGGAAGCCTTACCCTTACAGCTACCTTCTTTTGGTGGTATGGAGTGGATTTCTCAAGACTTACCAGCAGGAGTACGCTCTTATTTAATTGGCTTGACTTTCGGTGTGGTTGCCTCTCCTTGTAGTACCCCTGTTTTAGCAACCTTACTAGCTTGGGTGGCGGCAACGCAAGATTTGGTTTTAGGGGGTGTCTTACTGCTATCCTACACTGTGGGTTATGTTGCACCTTTGATTTTGGCTGGTACTTTTACTGCTTCGATTAAGAAACTGTTAGAGTTACGCCGTTGGTCTGCTTGGATTACACCGGTTAGTGGAGTTCTCTTGGTAGGATTTGGTGTATTTTCTCTTCTGTCTCGCATTCCTATTATTAGTCATTAGTCATTGGTCATTAGTCATTAGTCATTAGTTATTGATTGTTAGCTTGGGACAAACAACCAATAACAAAAAACAAATAACAAATAACAAAATGGAAGATTCATCTTTAAATATTGGGCATCTATTCCGCCGTCGGCTGTTGCCGTTGCTTGCTAACTTGAAATTAGCGATTTTGTTGCTGTTAGCGATCGCAATTTTTAGTATTAGTGGTACGGTAATTGAACAGGGTCAATCTCTGGCATTTTACCAAGCTAATTATCCTGAAGACCCAGCTCTGTTCGGCTTTCTCAGTTGGAAGGTTATTTTATTTATTGGATTAGATCACGTTTATCGTACCTTCTGGTTTTTATCATTACTTGTACTCTTTGGTAGTAGCCTGACTGCATGTACCTTCACCCGTCAGTTTCCTGCATTGAAAGCTGCTCGTCGATGGAAGTTTTACGAGCAACCCCGTCAGTTTCAAAAACTTGCCTTGAGTGCGGAAGTTAATACTGGTTCTCTGGATTCTCTTTCTCAATTGCTAGAAAAGCGTCGCTATCGTGTCTTTCGGGAAGGGGATAAGCTTTATGCTCGTAAGGGTATTGTTGGACGTATTGGTCCGATTGTGGTTCATGCCAGTATGCTAATTATTCTGCTGGGGTCAATTGGAGGAGCACTTACTGGTTTTATGGCTCAGGAAATGATTCCTAGTGGTAGTAGTTTTAAAGTTAGGAACATTATTGATGCTGGTCCCTTTGCCGCCTCGCAAATTCCTAAAGATTGGTCAATGCGGGTAAATCGCTTCTGGATTGATTACACTCCAGAGGGAAATATTGACCAGTTTTACTCAGATATGTCGGTTCTGGATAATCAAGGAGAGGAGGTTGATCAACAGACTATTTATGTTAATAAACCCTTGCGTTATCGGGGTGTGACTTTCTACCAAACTGACTGGGGAATTGCTGCGGTTCAGGTGCAGGTTAACAACAGCCCTATTTTCCAAATACCAATGGCACAACTTGATACTAATGGTAATGGTCGCATTTGGGGAACTTGGGTTCCGATTAAACCTGATTTGAGTGAAGGGATTTCCCTACTGACGAGGGATCTACAGGGAACTTTGATGGTGTATGATACCTCCGGTCAGCTGGTTTCGACGGTTCGTTCGGGCATGGCAACTGAAGTAAATGGTGTAACCCTCCGCATTAAAAATATTATTGGCAGCACTGGTTTACAAATTAAGGCTGATCCAGGTATTCCATTTGTTTATACTGGTTTTGGCTTACTTATGTTGGGGGTAATTATGAGCTATTTCTCCCACTCTCAAATTTGGGCATTGTCAAAGGACAATTGTTTTTATGTAGGCGGTAGAACTAACCGAGCACAGGTTGCCTTTGAGCGGGAATTTATCGGGATGTTGGATAAATTGAGTGAGCAGAACCAATCAACACAGGTAACTACTGTTACCGCAGAATCTCTTGCGAGTCAAACTTAAATTAACTCATCCCCTGGAAGACAACACGGGGGATGCAAGTGTTAGCAAGTTGTCTGTTGTTAGTTGTTTGTCAAAAAACAACTAACAACAGACAAACAACCAAGCTGCGGGCAGCTATCCCTCCCATCCCTAAAGGAATGGGCTTCCCGCCGCTTTCGGTGAGAACAATTAAGAGGGAGCCAGTTTTGACTCCCTCAATTGCTCAGTTAAAAATCTGAAAATTAAGCTAGAGGAGAAATATTACCCAATCGAGTAGCATCGAAGTCTACGTTAGTCGCCACGAAGGTGACGTCGTTTGTGATTCCCGATAATGTGACTTTGCCGCCAAAGCTGAATGTTAGCTCTAAATCATTGCCAATACCAACGCTGTTAAACATCACTTCGTCTATGCTAATGTCTACTAGTCGTAGGCGATCGCCTTCAGCGGCATTGAAATCTAAGATTTGATCCACAAAAGTACCCCCAATGAAGTCACTCTGACGAATTTGGAAAATATCTTTTCCTTCACCACCAGTCATCTTGTCGTTACCCTTGCCGCCTTCGAGTAGGTCTATACCTTGACCCCCAAGTAGAGTATCATTACCATTCTGACCAAAGAGGCGATCGCTACCATCACCTCCATCCAGGAAATCGTCCATCTGTCCACCCCAAAGGCGGTCATCGTCATCTTCACCAAAGAGGAAATTGTTGCCACCGTGCCCAGAGAGGTGATCGTTACCTGCTCCACCAAAGATAACATCATTTCCTGCAGCACCACCGATATTATTGTTACGTGCATCCCCGACAATGCGATCGCCTAAGCGTGTACCTACAAAGAACCTCCTATCTGTTGGTTGAATGGTGATGGGGTTAAGTTCTCCTTCGACAGCACCAATATCGAAGCCACTGCCTTGAGGACGAGATATACCTCGTTGATCAACAGTGACATTTGCAAGGGGATTGGCAGTATCCAGTACTGGACTGCCGGGAAGGGGTGCGTGGGTGAAGGTTGGACCACCATTGTTTTGCAGAAGTCCCAGCATTGCGTCAATGGGATTAGAACTAGTACCTACTTGGTTCCCTTCAGTTGTCAGGAAGTCACTGCTGCTAGTGTTGTCACCAAGATCACCAATTAAGTTAAATCGGTTGTTAGAGGAGAATTCACCCCAAACATCAGGACTGGTTCCGTCTGAACTGTCATTGTCAAAGTTTTGCGCAATGATGGTGTTATTGATCGCAATCAGGTTATCACTAGGATCCGCCAAGTCTGAGAAGATACCTCCACCATTACCATTGGTTGTATTTTGAGTAATGGTACTGCTATTCACAATCAAGGTAGCTTCACCAGAACTCTCAGAGAAGAAGATGCCACCACCGTCATTACCTGCTTGATTGCCGCTGATAGTGGTATTGGCAATTGACAGGAAAATGGCAGCGTTGATGCCACCACCAGATGCAACCTCTGCCGTATTTCCACTGAGGGTGCTGTTCTCTATGATTAAACGTTTATCAGAAAAAATACCACCACCGCTGAATTGTGCTGTGTTATCGCGAATCGTGCTGTTGCTGATTAAAAGCTCTTCTTTATTAAAGATGCCGCCACCAAAATTAGCATTGCCATCAGCGATGGTTAACCCACTAATGTTGACATCAAGGGAATTGAAAGCATCTCCATCGTCAATGTTGAAAATACCAGAAGCATTGTTGCCACTAATGGTTAACTTATCTGCACCCAGACCGTTGATGGTCAAGTCTTTATTGATTACTAGCTCACCTAGTTGTAAGCCAATTGTCCCCTCGCCAAATCCAGCATCAGCATAAATCAAGTTGGAAGCAAAGTTAATCGTTGCTCCGGGACGACCAAAAAGAATTGCTTCCCGCAGAGAAATATCATCAAGGTCGAGATCCCCATCGTTCTCATCTTCCAAAGTGCTGACCGTAATTTGGAAGGGCAGCAATGTATCTACTAGAGGATCAACTGGATTAACAGTTGTCTGTGACACAATGGAATTATTGAATATGTTAGGTTCAGCTTCGTTGCCAGTAACATAAGACGTACTAACCAGGTTCCCTGCAATAATGGGCTTCACCGTTACATTGACCATTGCTTGGTCGCCCTGTTGAAGGTTACCTAAGTTGGCAGTAACAACATTACTATCAGGGTTGAAGAATATACTGCCTTGACTGGTGGTAGCCTTAACAAAGTTAAACCCTGAAAACAGATTTTCAGTCAGAATTACGTCTGTTGCCCCCCCAGAACCACTGTCGGTGACAGTAAGCGTGTAAGTAAAAGGAGTTCCCAAGTTCACAGCATTAGGACTAGCAATTCGGGTTACTGCAAGGTCAGGCAGTTTGGGTGGTATTAGATCAACTTGGGCAGTAAAAGGATCAACATTATTGCTTAAATCGGGGTCAAAAGTGCGGCTGGTTACGAAAGCATTACTAGTAATTGTATCTGCCGTTACAGGAGCTGCAATCTCAATATCAATAGCTGTGCTCGTGTGGCCAGCCAAGTCACCAAGGTCGAAAGTGAGGGTATTGTTTTCTTGCTGGGAAGGGGGCAAGCTGGCTGAAACAAAGAGTGCATTCTCTGGGAGAGTTTGGACGAGTGTTACACCTTTGGCGTTGATTGAATCGTTATTATTTACTTTAACTGTATAGGTAAGATTCTCTCCAACTCCCACTGAATCTGTATTGGCAGTTTGCGTCACTGCCAAATCGGCTTCCTCAGAAATGTTAACTGTGTTTTGTGAGTAGCTAAATTCAGGTGGATTGTTTTCATCTGTAATCATGGCATAGATGAAATAGTCACCTGTCGGTACACCTTCAGTATTCCAAACAAAGCGACCAGCGCCATCCTTCTCAACTAGGCCATCGGCAATCAGGATGCCATCAAAATCTGTGTTATCAGTATCGTAAAATAGCTTAATTTCAGCATCAGAGTCAGCATCAAAGGCTTGGTAATCGATTGTAACCTCTCCTCTAGCTGGATTCATCACTGGATTAATCACCGGAATTTCAGGCACTATTAGAATCTCGAAGCCCAGAAACCCTTACTTCTCCAAAGACCTGTATGATCAACAATTTTTAGATCCCAGTTACCAGGTGCTGGATTGTTGATGATCACTGTCTTGGTGTTTGAGCCAGTTAGTTCGTCCGCAATTGCAATATTATGAGCTGCAAAGTCTGCTTCCTCAATCAGGTTGCCATTCGGGTCCTTGACACGAACCTGTACATTCCGATCAGTCTCATTATCCCAGTCGGCAGCGAGCAATAGGAACTGTGCGCCTGATTCAATATCAAAGCTATTCGTTCTGGGTATATCTTTGGCTCTTGAGATAATCTTGAACTTACCGTCGAAGGAGAACTTAACACCAGCTGTGATCCTTGCAATGAAGGGGATTTTAAAAGTCTTCCATGCTGCCAAAGAGTCATTAGAGCCTGATGCCATCATCGCTATAAATTGCCTGGAAATTCAGCCCTCCTAGTTTTTTGCCTCCAATTAGAGGGACTCCCTTAGGAATAACTGCGCTGACTGAGCCAGACCCACTAAACGCTTTTTGATCAAAGTCTAGGGTTAGTTTCTGCTTACCTTGAAATGCTCCGAAGCCAGCTTTGAAATCAACTTCTGCCTTGGCAACATCTTTATTCCAGTCATACTCAATGCTACCTTTAGCGTTGTAAAGTTCATCCCTAATTACTTTTAAATTTTTTCAAGTTTTCCAGTGAATTTATCCTTGCTAAATTTGACGCTGGTGTCTATTGTAACTAGCTCTTTGCCTTCGACTTTAGGTCCATAAGTTAGTCCGACTGGACCACCGACTTCGAATCCAGGATCGGATGGAGCAATTTTATCAAAGGTTAATCCTAATTGCTGTAGAAATGCTCCACTATTTCCAATCGGAATATTAAGACCAGTTACATTTGCTCCAATTTTATTAACTTCAAATGGGTTACGCCGGAAACCTAGTTCCAAACCTCCACCATCGATAGGTAATGAAGGAAAGGGGAATTTGAACTGTCCTTTACCGCCGATTTCCTTAAGCTCTCCCTTTTCAGTTTTAAGGTTGACAGCAAGCTCGCTGATTTTAAAATTGAGTGGTAGAGATACATTTTTCAGAGAAAAGGCACCTTTGACGTCTGCTACACCATTTTGGATTTGAATGTAGTTATCTTTGGCAAAATCGATAACAAAATCGCTCTTATTGTCCTCTAGTACCTTAAAGAAAGGCTGCGCCGAAATCTTTCCCTGTATTTTAAACAGATCATCTACTTTTCTGTATTCAACGCTAAGATCAGATACCCCCTTAGTTTTGAACAAATCTAATACCTTAATGCCTTCTGATATCGGCAATTTAAAGCCACCAGTAGTTATGCCATTAGTATCAACAACAACAGTATTTGGAGCGTTGAGATCTACTTCCAAGCCACCAGGGATTATTGGAAAAACAAACCCACCTTCGAGAAGAATCTTATCTGGATCGAGTTTAAAGCCCTTGTAGTCAATATCCAAACCAGCAAGCTTCAGTTCATTTTCTGGCCCAACATCATCATTGAGTGATGAGGTTCTAGCTGTTTTGAATGGGATTTCAAAATCTCCTATAAATAAAGGATCGGTGACATTACCAATTTCTGAAAAAACTGTGCCATCTGTAATTCTTAGGGTATCAGCCTCACCATTTCCATCTTTATCTTCAAGTGTAGCTAAGGCATTTTCGACTCGGAGTAGACGAGATATTCCATCCTTACGTCCAATAAAGATAGTTCCCTGAGCATCAGCACGACCATCCCAGTCAGTATCAGCAAATTCTCCATTAGCCACCTCAATATTCAGCGGCGTTGTATCTGGTACAAAGCTTTCTGTAATGATCTCATACTGCCAAAAACTGTCTGGATTATTAGTCTCTACAATTACCTCTATTTTATTATCATTTCCTGGCTCAATAAATACTGGTCTAGATAGAGGATCTTCTATAAATTCTGTGTCTACAATATTTTTGCCTTCATATCGGATAACAAATTTATCAGGAATCTTGGTGGGAAACATGGGAGTACCGTCAGCATCATTAAGGAACTCACGAGGATCGAAAGAAAATCGTACTGTTTCTCCACCATTTGAACCTAAAGTGATTGTTTTTTTGCTTCCCTCGCCGAAGCCGGAATTAGTAATTATTGCTAATACTGAGACATAGGTCTTTTGCACCTGTTTTTGAAATACTAGGGGTGTCTCAATAGAACCTGTCTTCACTTCCAGCTCCCAGTCTCCTCCCAATGCAGCACTACCAGTGCGCTTGGCAGAAGCAGCAATATTTGCTCCTGTCAGCTGTCCGAGTCGCATCACAAACTCTTCTCCTGCATCCCCAGCAGCAACATTGCAACCGTAAAGAAGGATCGGAATAGAAGCACACTTACCTTCCTGAGTAACAGAAGTTGAAGGAACCCAGTTCTTTATTTGTGCAGCGTAGTGATTTAGAGTATCTAGACTAAGTTGACTATTCCCTAAATACAAACACCCCGGTGAACCGTGAGAAACAAGATGGATAGCAGCAATCTCAGTGCGTCCTTGCAGTACCTTAGTAATTTGTTCCACACCATCTTGTGCAGAGTCCAGAACAATTACCTCAGCTTCCGGTAGCGCACCATCAACTAAACTCTGATAATCATCAACCCCTGAGTCGATAAAAACAATAGTGCTAGAGGTTTTGGAGGGACTTTCCAGAGTTTTGTGTTGCTCTATTGCACTAGAATTCAACACCCGATACAGTCGGTTGTCCCTTGCATCTTTGATGTCTAACATGTTGAGTTTCCCTTAAAAGTGTGTGTGTTTGCAAAAGTAGCCATCGCTGATAACCACTATCTCAGCAGCACTCTATAATCCGGTTAGTTACTGTTAACATTCACCGCATTATCGTTCGTAGGTGGCTATAAACAACCACTAGTATTAATGATTATTAATAGCTCAAAGCTTTGACTAGCAATAATTTGAATGATTGAAATTTCAATCAATTCAGCAATCTTTCTCCGGAAATTCTCAGTAAAAAGACTGAGATTGCCTACGATGCCAGAGAAGTTGATCACTTCTTGGAGATAGCAGTAATCCAAATAAATCTGGTGAGCATAACTATTCTTTAAGTAAAGACCAGCTCACTAGAAAATACTTTATCCAGAGAAAATTAGGATATTTGATACCTAAGATAGGAACTAAAATGATCTTAAATTAAATCCGGACAATATCTATAAAGCTTTGATAAAGTCTTATTAACAGTAGATGAAGATTCAGTAAAGAGATTTTGGTATAGCAACCGCCACAACGGTTAGGACACTCTTGTGTACATTGAAACAATATATAGCTCAGGACTTACACAGCTACACCACATATAGCGCGTAGCGCTATATGTGTGTAGCTGTGAGCCGGTTTCAGGGTGTAGGAATGTCCTAACCGAAACTTGTAGTGCTATATTGATGAATTAATCAATGTCAATTGATTTGGGTGAAGAACTATTGGTTGCAGTAGATGGCAAAGGTTGGCGATAATCGTTATAGAGGCGATCGCGCCAGTCGAAAAATGTTTCATAAAGACCACTATCAACCAAGCCTGGGATTCCTTTGCCTCTAGCGGTTTCCGGCATATCTAGATAGGGACCATTGGGAAGCTTGATGACAATACTTAAACCAGCTACTGCAAAATCAGCTAAGCAAGGGGAGTCACCTATCAGATAGGGGCTATCTAGTAGAATTAAGCTTAGGGCTTCTAAGTCTTGCTTGAGAGCATCTTTCGCTTCTTTTACCGAGTCTGAGCTAAAACCAACACCAGCTCCCAAAACCTTGAGCAATTCTGGGGGAACAGCACCAACTAGAGTCTTGAACAAATCGGGAGTATTATTGGGCAAAAAAGAGGTTCGGAAGCTTTGATTTTGGGTTAAGGCTCCATACAGAGCTTTCCGACTTTTGACACCAATTGACTCATCTGCCCATTCTTCCATCATTAAGCAGAGTCCCCTTTCTCTAGAACCCTGTGGAATGAGGGGTTTTTCTGGATACTTGCGGTCCAAATACATCGCGATCGCGGTAGAATCACTAATCACTGTATCTCCATCTTTTAGTACTGGTACCTGTTTTTGACCAGACATTTTGAAGATGTCGATCTGTCCTACTCCTGGTGTTACTTCAATCTTGCGATACTCTAGTCCCTTGTAATCGAGGATGAAACGGACTTTTTCTGAGTATTGGGACAGTTCAAATTGATATAACTCCAGCATGTTGAATCTCCCGGCTATTTACCTAAACATCATTGCCAATTTAACGTTTCCGGCTTCAGGTATGCTGCTGTCTAGAGTTCGGCAATTACACCACAGTACGATTCAGATTCAGTTCGAGAGGCTCCCCTGGTGGAGGGTCAATCACTTGAGTGGAAAGGTTATGCTTTGCTAGTTGGGACTTTAATTCTTCCACACTGCCGAAGGTGCGCAGCAGAGCATCCAGGATTCCTGTATATTGCACATTGCCTCCTGCTGCTGTTGGCAAAAACACTTGGGGTTGTACTAATTGCGCCAGTTGTAAAGCGGTAGTGTTGCCTTGAATGATTGGTCCTAATAGGGGTAGTTCCAAGTTCAGTACGGGACTAATGACTACATCCACTGGAACATAATTCTTCAATTCATCAGGGGGATAACCATGAGGCTCATAATAGAGAGTTGTACTATTATCCAACTGTTTGAGAAGATAGGAATTCTCTACTTGTAGTGGTCCCAGGGGTGCCCCCACCATTGCCCGAATTTCAATTTGATTGCCCAGGATGAATGTTTCACCAGGGGGGAGACTAGTGACTTGAGTATAGCCCAGCTGTTCTACTACTTGAGCAGCGCTGATAGAACCAACTACAGGAATAGTCTTGTCCAGTTGTTTTAGAGTTGGTTTATGGGCATGGTCTTCTAAACCTTGAGAAAGTAGAATTAAGTCAATCTGATTAGGAAGAGAATCAAGGGCTGTTGGTTTGTCCCCTTTGAAGAACCAGGGAAGATTACCAAAAACCAGGGAGTCCACTAACCAGGGGTCAATGAGTATCTTTTGCTGTCCTAGTTCCACTAGCCAGCTGTTTGCTCCGAAGTAAGTCAGATGCATAAAAGTGAGATAATTTACTTTAAGTTTAATAATTTTAACAAAAACCCCAGGTCTTCTCTGAAGAAACACGCTAATAGCTAATGGCTAATGGCTAATGGCTAATGGCTAATGGCTAATGGTTAATGGCTAATGCAAAGGGATCTCCTTATCCAAAAAAGTGATGCGTGGCATTGAAAAACGCTTAGAGCGCAATCCCCTTTTGCCTCAGTGGGACATTCTCATCCGTCCAGCCTAGCGGATACTTTCTTTATTGGAAATCACCTAAGTGAGGTTACTTTTGCCTACCCAACCTACAGCGGAGTCGTTTGCACTATCATCAGAATTCAGATCAAGTCCCTGAATTGATCCTTGGAATTGGTGAATCAACTGCTTTTGAATTAGCTGTGCCAGGGTTTGGCGAAACTGGGTAAATTCAAATTTGGCGATAGTTTGTTGTCGCAAGATCTGCGGTTGAAAGAGTAGGGGATTAGGGTGAGTACGCTGTAAAATTTGGATGAGGTTATCAGCGATCGCATTGATATCCCTAGGATCAACTAGACATCCCAGTTTACCCTGAAGTAGAGGGTCTACTGCTCCATCCTGGTTACCTGCCAACACTGGCTTACCACAAGCGAGTGCCTCTAGATAAACAATGCCAAATCCTTCCCCCTGACTTGGCATGGCAAACACATCACAGAGATTATAGTGGTCGCTAAGTTCTTCATCTGGGATAAATCCTGCTAAAGTGACGCACTCTTGTAAGTTCAGCTTCTCTATTAAAGATTTAATCCAGGGATAGTTCCCTTTACCCGCTAGGATATAGTGAACGTTAGGGAGGTAACGACGAACTTCCCCTAAGGCATGGAGAACTTGTTCGTAACCTTTATATTGAGCTAGGCGTGCCACTGTGAGGATTATCGGTTGTTCTGGAGTCAATCCGTAGCGTTGTAGTAGGTAACGAGGTTTAGGATTTGGTTGAAACTGCGTCGCGACAAATGTATTGGGTAAAACTGAAACTTTGGCTGGGTTGAGTTGTTGTTCCTTGAGCAAGCGATCGCGAGTATAGTTACTCACAGCGATAACTTGGTCAGCATGACACAGAGCAGTCTGAAGTAAAGGCTGTTGCAGATTCCAAGCTTCTAGTCCGTGAACAACTACCCAATAGGGTACACCAGCAATACGTTGGAGCCAGTAGCAGGGGATGCTGTAATTAACATGAGTGGTAATGATTAGGGTAGGTTGCTGTCTAATTCCCCGACTAATTAGTCGGAAAGTGAGAAGGAGACTTTGGAGTAACTGAGGTAATTTACCTAAGCAGTAAAAGTTAGTTTGAGGTAAGAATTGGGAGCGAAGGTGAGTTGGTTTATCATATTTGAGAAAGACATCGTAGTCAGCTTCAGGGTAGAGTTGCTGCAATGCTTGTAGTAAGAAAGCAGAGTATACTTGAACTCCACCTTTAAAGCCGAAGATATTAGGAAATATCAGATAGAAATGCTGTTGGTTATTAGTCATTTGTTATCAATTATCAATTATCAATTATCAATTATCAATTATCAATTAATCCCCCCATCCATACTTGCGAAACTTAAATAATTTCATCAATTCCCGTTGTACTTTCTGATAAAGGGGCATTTTTTCCGATTCAATAGAAGCGTAAACTTTCGCCCCCGGTATCAAACGTTGCTCAGAATTATTAATCAAAGCTCTAACTTTCAATAGCTGCTTCTGTTGAGAGGGGTCTGGCTGCATAACTAACTCCATCTTTTCCAGCCGAGTTGTGTAAGATGGCAATCCTGGTTCTAAGGGACGGAAGGTAACCTTAGCCCCATTTTGCACAATATCCGAGTCAGTTTGAGGAACTTCAATAATGGCGACAAGACTACTTAAATCAGCAATTTCTAAAATCGGTTCTCCCGCAGGCATTGTCCGACCTAGGAGTTTGTGGAAATCTGGAGTAATAATCAATCCAGTTTGTTTTGCTTTCAATATTTGATGGGTTTGTTGTTTCGTTTGCCGTCTTTCTAGTTCCGTATTTAAGGTCTTCAGTAATGGCTCTTGACTGGTGACTCCTTGACGAGCAGCAGATAACTCCACAGTTGCTGTTTCACGGTTAGCAGCTAGGGTATCGAGTTGGTTTTGAAGGACTAGTAATTCCTCTTGCTTGCTCTTGGTTACAATTTGTATTTCTGCTTGTTTGGCGGCAACTTGTTGTTCAAGTTGGTTAATTTCGCTTTCTTGGGTGCTGATTTGAGTGATTAGACTGGTTTCTCGATCTTGCAGCTCTTCTAGGAGATTGAGGGAGATAGCTCCTTGGGTAACTAAGTCTTGATATCTGCCAATTCGTAATCGAGTTCTGGCTAAGGTTTCATTAGTGCCTGTTATCTGACTCCGTACCCCAATAATCCTACTTTGCAGTGCTGCCATCTCTTGGTTGATTTTTTCGACTTCAGGGAGGTTGGTGAGTTTTTGCTGAAGTTGTTCAATTTGTTTAGTGATTAAGGATTCTTGGAGGGATGTTTCCTTGATTTTTGCTGAGAGGGTATTCAGTTGCAAGGAAGCGGATGTAAAATTGGATTTTGCCTCGTCTAATTCAGCTTGGGATTGGGCAATTTCTTGATCCATATCTTCGGTCGAGATAATTGCGATCGCTTGATTAGCATTGACTTTTTGATTGGGTTGAACTAAAAGTTCGGTTAAGGTGCCGGGAACTTCTGTGTAGAGGACTTGATGAGAATTGGGTGCTGGTTCTAGCTGTGCTTCTGCATTCACCGAGTTGGAAACAGGAATTTGACTGATTAACCCCAAGCCGATGGCGATGATACCGATACCCAAGAGGTGTTTGTAAGGAAAGGGAGTAGAAGTATTTTTAGTAGGAGCTGTTTCCTGACGGGGTGATTCGCCAATTTTAGTTTCTGGTGGAGTTGGTGCTGGGGAAGGAGCAGTAGTAGGAGTTGGTGGAACTACTCGCAAAGGAGAAGTGGAATTATTGAGGGAGTTTTTGGTAGTAGGTTGAGATTTCATAATGGGTTTTAGCTTACTGAAGGATTTCTGGGGAAATAGAAGTAAATTACCCAAATTAGGAGGAGAAAGAAGGCAGTGGTGGGAATATTGAGGAGCGTCCAGTTGGTTATTCTCAAGAAGAGAAACCCGAAGACGAACCAAATATAGGCCAGACTAAAGGGAGCATAAGCTGCGAGAATCCAACGATCTCTTGTGGTTTCTTTAATTGGTTTAGCAGTAAGTAGGTGAGCGTAAAAGCCAAAGGCGCGGCTACGTAAGTTGTTAATTCCTGTAACGGCTACAGCAAGGTAATAGCCATCAAATCTTGCCAGGGGATTAAGATTGACGGCAACGGTAAATAGACTCGCTACCATTAGTAAGTAACTGGTAATATGGAGCCAACTGCCTGTAGTGGAGAGGTTCCACAGCCACAAAGCAATGGCAGCGAGGGTAACTTGGACGAGGATACCAGCGCCAACTACCAGAATTCTTTGCCACCGTGACAAGCAATAAGAATCGGTGGTATTGGTGTAGGCAGCAGGAATGAGGCACATAAATAGGAACCCCATTTCCGGAACGATGCCGCCATAATGTTTTAAGGTGAAGGCATGACCAAGTTCGTGCAGAGTGACAACAAAAGCGGCAAGTAGGGCAAAGGGAATGATTACAGAAGCACTTTGGTGTTGCCAAAGTTGTTGACCTTGGTAGAAAATTTCTGACTGTTGATGGAGTCCCCCAACTATCGAAAAGGCTAACAATAGGCACAGAAACCAGGCAAAGGGGTGACTCCACAGCCAGCGCAGTTTATCAATATGTTTGCTTAACCAGGGGTCAGGGTTGAAAAGAGCAACTTTGAAAAATAATAGCTGCATGGGGGTAAATTTACCCCGACGAGGTTTGGGGGGTTGTGTCCCTACCAACATGGCGGTGGCGGCGAGGAGTTGCAGCAGGTAACGGAGTTGGGGATTCCTGAATTGTTCTGGGGGGAGAGTGGGGAGTTGGTCGATAATAGCTTTGTCTTTAGGACTAACTTGGAGAAAGGTTAAAATGGGGAGCTCTTTCTGCAAGATTCCGTGATGGGTTCCAGCGACTGGGTTACGGAGAATCCAGTAACCTTCAGGATGATACAGCCAATGGACACCTGATTTGAGACGAGGAGATTGGGGATTGGGGGTTGCAGATGGAGAGGTATTTTCGGGTTCCTCGGCTTTTGTCTTGTCTTGGGAGGTGAACGAACTATGAAGTGGGATTTCAATTCCCCGCGTCCCCGCGTCCCCGCGTCCCCGCGTCTCCTCGTCTTCCGGTTCATCTAGCGCCAAAATCTGGTGGCTAATTAGCTTTTGCAGTAAGTTGACTACTAAATTAGGGTCAGCGTCGGGAAATTCTTGCTGAGCTAGTTTTTGGATTTGTTTGACTGTATATTGTCCAGTAAAGTAGCGTAAAGTGTAGCCTTCGGTGGGGGAGAAGAGGAATTTCTCTTGACCTGCGATCGCTCTGAGGATGATTTTGTTAGAATTGCGTACTCTTCCTAAATTCCAGTATTCTCTTAAGTCTGGACAAAGCCAGTCCTGACAATTTTCTTGGGTTAGGTACTCTTTGAGAGTCATAACTGAATCAAAATTTCTCCAGCTTGATATTCATGCCTTGCAGTTTTTCCTGCAGCCATTGCTCAAATAGTTGATTTTGCAGATCTTGCTTCAGTTTTCCTTCTAAAGTAGCGGGGAGAAACTGTTCAACCCGAAACAGTGCATAATCGCCATTAATTTCTAGGGGTCCGATAAGTTCACCGGGACTGGCAGAATCAAGGGCTGTTTTGAGAATTTCTGGCAATTTACCACGACTTACTACACCCATCATTCCGTTCATCATCCGGTCATTGCTGAGGGAATGTTCTCTAGCTAAGGCTTCAAATTGGCTTTGATCTGCCAGAATCTGTTGTTGAAGATGGGCGGCGAGTTCTTGATCTTTGAGGATAATCCGGGAGAGGACGACTCCATCTAGAAAGGGTTTGCGTTGGTTAAAGTAGTCTTCTAATTTGGATTCAGTTATTTGTGTTTTGAGCTTTTCGACTTTGAAGCTAAAGGCTACTTTATTTTGAAAATCATCATAGGTCATGCCATTGCTTTTGAGCCAAGTTTGGAATTGTTTGGGGTTAGTGAGTTGATTCTCTAACCGGAATTCCATGATCACTTGGTCAAGTTTCAAGGAATCAATTTCGATGTTTTCGGTGACTTCCAGTTGTTTTTCCAGAAGGTACTGGCTGAGGATATCTCCTAGGGTACGTTGCAAACTTCCAGCAGCACGGAGGTAGTTTAGTGCTTGGCTAAGGGAGATTGATTCTTGATCGATGGTGAGGAAGGGTATTGATTCCATCGGTTAGTTTTTATCTATTAGAAAGGGTTTGAGGTTGGGATATGAGTGCGATCGCTAAGCAGCCCAACGCTAGTAACATGAATGTTGGGTTTCGCTATTGCTCTACCCAACCTACATTTTTAGTCGTGCCATGCCATTAGCTTCTGTGAGCGATGACACTCACTTAAGAATTATGGGGATGGCTCAATCATCTTGAAACACGCCAAACCACCTGCCATCTCCATATCCCACATCAACAAGTTCAAAACCTTCATCCCATCGGTCTGAAATTTGTTGTGTAAAGTCGTCGAAGCTACCGGCAGAAGACCAAGCTTGAGAGCTGCTATCTGGACCAAAGACACCGAACCACCTGCCATCACCACGCTCAACGTCAATTAAGTCAAAACCTTGAGCCCATCGGTCTGAAATTTGTTGTGTAAAGTCGTCGAAGCTACCGGCAGAAGACCAAGCTTGAGAGCCGCTATCTGGACCAAAGACACCGAACCACCTGCCATCACCACGCTCAACGTCAATTAAGTCAAAACCTTGAGCCCATCGGTCTGAAATTTGTTGTGTAAAGTCGTCGAAGCTACCGGCAGAAGACCAAGCCTGAGAGCCGTTATTTGGACCAAAGACACCAAACCACCTGCCATCACCACGCTCAACGTCAATTAAGTCAAAACCTTGAGCCCATCGGTCTGAAATTTGTTGTGTAAAGTCGTTGAAGCTACCGGCAGAAGACCAAGCCTGAGAGCCGTTATTTGGACCAAAGACACCAAACCACCTGCCATCACCACGCTCAACATCAACTAGGTCAAAACCTTGAGCCCATCGGTCTGAAATTTGTTGTGTAAAGTCATCGAAGCTACCGGCAGAAGACCAAGCATTAACAATTGGCTGAGTATCGTTAATTTCTACAGCATCATAGTCCTGAAACTCGCCAGTGTTACTGTTGTTGTTTTCATTAGTCTCGGCCACATCACCATCACCATCTACAATCATGCCGATGTAATAAGTACCGTCCTCCAGACTGTTCCAGAAGGGATCTCCTTTGCCAGGTAAGATCAGGGTTTTATTTAAGGTACCGGTGCTACTATTACCCAATATATTGCCAACTAAGTAGCTCCCTAAGTAACGATCTGAAGTGCTAATAAAGTCGTTGGTGGATATATAAAAGTCCACATTAAATGAGCCGGATGAGGAATTAACCTGAGTATTTTGAATTTCAAATTCGGTAGTGAAACTATCTCCTGCATCGCGGGGTTCTTCTATGACATTGAAGTACTCACCAGAAAGGTCGCTTTGAGAAGGAAGGGCACAACCCGGTGCCTCTAATTGGTCTACCGTTAGAGTAGAAGCATCTTTGATAAAATGGGCATATAGAGATAAATCCTCGCAAGTAGCATCAAATGCCCACCTTGGTCGCTCGCCAGTACCCGTCTTGACACGTTCTCGGAGACGATAGTAATCCCGTAATATATCCCCTTGTTGTTCGCGATTGAAGCTAGTCAAACCTAGACCAGCATCCTTGCGTGCTTGTAGTTCTGTTAAACCGAGGTAATTATATCCAGCTCCAAATTCTCCGGCATGGATAGCTTCTGCCATATAAATTGCCCCATCCTGTTGATATTGCCAAACATGAGTCATCTCATGGATGAAGGTATCATCATCTAATGGCCCCCAGGAATTAATGGTATTGAAACTGACATAGGCACGACCTGTCCAAGAGGGACCAAGTAAAGCCTTTTCATCTACTCGTACTAGATCATAGTTAATGGCATTGCCGAAAACACTCCTGGCTAAGTCAATCCTTTGTTGACTGAGGGGACGTGTATTAAATTTCAAGAACTCAGCAGCGGTTTCGTATAATTCTCCAACCCCTACAACTTCTGCTACATAAATCAGATTTTTACCCAACCATTTCAAGAAATCTAGCCACGTCTCAGCTTTACCCAAGGACTTCCACCAAGATACAGACCAAGGCTTGAGACTTTTGACTCCTGCCCAGAGGCTATCTACTAATCGTCGCAAGCGAGATGGTAAGTAATTGACCCATTGTTTGACACGATTATAGATACCTTGGAATGTATACCAGAGTTTCCGGCTTACCCACTTTACCCCGTTCCAAACCGTACTGGCTACTTTCTTGACAACATTTTTAACCCCTGTCCAAATGTTGCCCACCACGCCACCAACTTTACCAAAGAAATCTTTAACTTTGTTGCCAATCGTACTCCCCAAATTCTTGATGCCTGTGCCAATTTTGCCAACGACGTTTTTCACTCCATCAGCAAACTTCTTAGCTACTTTCTTCGCTCCATCACCAATGGTATTAACAGTGTTTTTGATCGCTTTACCCACCTTCTTGAAGCCCTTTTTAACCTTGCTCCAGAAACCGGCTGGTCTTTCTGAGGCAGTGGTTGACCCCTGATTTAAAGTTGGTGGGGTTACTTCGGAAGGTAAATCTGCTGCTAATGGAGTAGTTGCTACTGCCATTAGTATCGCCGCATCAAGATTGAGGACACCTGCGCCAGTTTCCCCATCCCAACCAGGAGAGTTCACATCTGTAGCCGTGGATTTGAGGATATCAATCACCTGCTGGTAGCTGAGTTGGGGATTAGCTGCCCAAACTTGGGATATTGCTCCTGTTACTTTAGCTGCCGCTACGGAGGTTCCCGCCATAATCCCTACACCATCGTCTACGGTGGAGACGATGGGATTATCATCTGTACCGCCAGAAGCTACAAGATGGAGATGTTGCCCATAGTTAGAGTATGGTGCTCGTTCTATTTCCTCAATTGCACCAGACTCTAGCAGTTCGGCGATTTCCGAGTCCCTCAGACCAATGGCTCCGACGGTAAGAATATTATCGAACTCTTGGGCAGCTTTTCCGAGAGCAGAGACTTCTCCATCTTCATTACCTGCTGCTACCACCAGAATAATGCCATTTTGACGAGCATAGTCAATAGCGGCGATTTCATTAGCAGTTAATTCGGAGCGAGTTGTTGCCGTACCGTCGGGGTTAATTTCGGTTAAATCAAAACTAAGGTTGGCAACAGCATGAGGTTGTCCAGAATCTTTGGCAGCATCAACGAATTCTACCAAAGACTCTGCCCAAAGACCCGATTCTACTGCCCTGCCTAACCAAAGGGGTGCCTCATCATTAATACCATCAATACCAAGATTGTTGTCTTGGGTAGCACCGATAATGCCCAGAATATGAGTACCGTGTTCGTCTCCTTCTTCAGACGCTAAGAGGGGATTATCGTCATTATCGAGGCGATCGCGACCTAAAATAATTCGGCTATAATCAATATCCGGATTTTGCTCATTAAACCCTGTATCAATGATTCCCACTAGAGGTTGGTCAGCAGTTGGGAAGTTATAATCATTGCCTGATGTATCGCTGCTGATAGGGTTATTTTCCCCAATGTAGGTAGGTGCCGCCAGGAAGCTATCTTCTTCTGTTTCTAAGGAAGCATCTGTATCTTCAGCAAACTCAGTTAAAATAGCTTTGAGTTCGCTACCATCAAGTTCGGTATCAAAGTCACTCCGAGCTACTTGAATCAGCTCATCGAATTCGGCTAAAGCTTCCTGTAGTTCCGCCGGTATCTCAGGCAATTCTGCTGCTAAAGCAGTTTTGAATGCGTCGAGTTCCTGTTGGAGAGCATCAAGTTCGTTATGGACTTCCTGGGGTTTATCCCCTAGTTCCTGGAGATCGTTATTGAAACCAGTATCAACTTCTGCTAATTTCTCACTCAAGACATTGTTGGCATGATCTAAAGCGATTTGGACTTCCTCTGGTTGGTTGCCAGTAAAATCGTCGCTACTACGTTCCGAGTCATCTGGGAACTGAGCTAAATGTTCTGCCAAAACAGCTTCTAAGTTATCCTCAGCAATACCCAAATCCTCTGGTAATTGAGCGAAGTCATCATCAAGGATACTTTCTGGGGTAGCTAGGGCTTCATCCAAGTCCGTAGGTAAAGGGGTTAACTCCTCATCTACGGTAAAATTAAGGTCATCTATACCAAGATCTACATCTTGGGTAACTTCGGTTACATCATTGGTGAGTTCGGTTTCAAAGATAGATTCTTCTGTATAACTGATTAAATCTTGCCCTAGTTGGCTTTCTCGCCAATCTTCACCTTCAATTACTTCATCTAGAACGATCGCTTCTCCAGTTGCTCCCTTAACTTGGAAAATCAGGTCATTGTAGTCTCCATCCGACTTACCATCAACCCGTAAATCCTCGATAACAAAAGTATTCCCATCTCCATTGACATCTGCTAATTGTCCCACATGGAAAGCATCTTCTGGGTTAGCAGTTGCCATGGAGAATAAGGGACGTTTGGCACCACCAATAGCAGGATTCTCAAAAACATCTTCCACTTCACCCTTGGGAACTAACATGAAACCAAACTCATCCCCAGAATTCATCTGGAAAGTCTTTACTCCCAAATAATCTCCAGAGTTGCGATCGCTTTCTCCCAATTCTCCACTAAACCTTGCTCCTTCGGTTCTGTCAGAAATAACCACATGACCCAATTCTGAATCACTCAAAGCACGACTAGCTGCTTCCTGGATAAACGCCTCGGAACCTGGTTCCAATGACTCCATTCCCTCTAGACTGAAGATAGCTAATTCCCCTTGGTAGCCTCCTCCATCAAAGAGGAAATCAATACTAACTTCTCCCGTCTCTCCTACAGTAAATACACCAGATTCAAAAGTAGGACTGGTTGGTTCGGATGCCGCAAAAGCTACATCATCCAGAGTAATAAAAGGCAGATCTTCTATCTCCTCATCCCCTAGCTCCAATTCTGGTAAGGTGGCGTCAACAGTATCTTCTACTTCTGGAATATCCACCTCATCCACAAGAGGATCTGTCAGATCTACTATCAACTCTGAGCTATCATCCAAGATACCACTAGGAGTTAAAATCGGCTCCAGAATAAACGTTGGTTGCTCCGCTGCAATAGCAGATTTTTGAGATGGGCTATTGTCGGTAGCTGAACGTCTTTTCTGATAAAAATTAAGTATAGACATGATTGTGCTGAAAATAAGTTTTTTAGTAATAATAACGATAATTATACTTCTGCCAAAAAAACTTTAATCTTAATTTATGTAAACAAGATTGATTGTTGATTCAATGGCTTTTCTACATGAGTGTGGTTGTCTTTTCTCAGTAATAATACTGAGAAAATTTATCCTTTTTAGGCAATTTTTGAGAAAGAAAGTATGAGTTGGAAAGGACTTCATCCAATTGTTAACTTAACTCAGACGATTTATCTCAAAGGGATCTCCTTATCTAAAAAAGTGATGTGTGGCATTGAAAAACGCTTAGAGCGCAATCCCCTTTTGCCTAAGTGGGACATTCTCATCCGTCCAGCCTAGCAGGTACTTTCTTTATTGGAAATCACCTAAGAATGCTTATATAGTAAGGATTCTATCGATCTCAAACTGGTAGGTTATTTCCGCCGCGCTGCACTAGCAAGAGCCGGGTGAACTAAATTTAAAGTAATATCAGTAGTAAAATCAGCACACCGACCATGCCTTCGAGACATATTCGCTTTGATTGGGCCATCAAAAAACTACTGCGCAATAAGGCTAATTATGTAGTCTTGGAAGGGTTCTTAAGCGAGTTATTACATACTGATCTCAAGATCAAAACTCTTCTTGAAAGTGAGAGCAACCAACAGACTCAGGGTGATAAAGCCAACCGCGTAGATATTCTTGCTGAAACTCAAAACTCTGAGTTAATCCTCATCGAAGTGCAAAATAACTCCCAACTCGATTATTTTCATCGTATGCTCTACGGTGTTTCCCAGCTAGTCACCGAATATCTAGAACAAGGACAAGAGTACGGCCAAATTAGGAAAATCTACTCGGTGAATATCGTCTACTTTAACCTCGGCAAGGGAGATGATTATATTTATCGTCTGCGTCCGGAGTTCGTTGGGATGAATCTCCGAGATGTTCTGGAACCTACCCCAGCTCAAGAAAGAAAATTTCAGATTGAAAAAGTAGCAGATATCTTCCCAGAATACTACCTGCTGAAAGTGAAGAACTTTAAGGGGTTAGTGAAAAGTGGTCTAGAGGAATGGATCTATTTTCTCAAAAACAGCGAGATTAAAGAGGAATTTGCTGCAAAAGGAATGGAACAAGCCAAGGAAACCCTAAGAGTAAATAATTTATCAGAACAGGAAAGAGTTGCATACAAGCGTTATATGGAAAACAAGCGTTACGAAGCAAGTATCTTGAGTACCCAAGAGTTTGAGGCGCAATGGCAAATTGAACAGATTGAGGAGGCTCAAATTAGAGGTAGGGAAGAAGGTAGGCTCCAAGGCAGAGAAGAAGGTAGGCTCCAAGGTAGGGAAGAAGGTAGGGAAGAAGGTATCCAACAAAGAACAATAGCGATCGCACGCTCCTGTAAACAACAAGGTTTAGATATGGAGACTATTATGGAAATAACCCAACTATCTAGGGAAGATATTAAAGCTTTGTAAATTCTAAATTCACTCATTCTCTCTGAACGAGCAACTTCGAGCTTAACCGAGCATTATTGCTTAAAACGAGTAACCAAAACTAAAATGCACCCGAACATCACCAGGGTTACTCAACAGTGCACCATCCAACACATAACCTACATCTACTGCTGCATTAAACCGATTTTGGTAGTTCCAGCGCCAGCCTAATCCAACAGTCCAAATACTATCACTCTCTACTTCTCCTGGTAGAGCCTCTTCTCGCCAATATTGCCCAAAGTCAGTAAAAGAAAGGAAACGATGACCATTAGCGATCGCAGGGGTGTAAACTTCTAGACTAGCCAGTATTCCATTATCTCCTGCTACCTCCCGCTCCTGCAAACCGCGAATTGAGTGCAACCCACCTAAACGAAACTGTTCTCCGGAAATCAGAGGTTCACCCGCGTACTGGCTCTCTCCTCGAAGATTCAATAGCCAACCACTATCCCAGGTGTGCTGGTAACTGCCGTTAATTTGCCACAAGTCCCAATCCGCATTTGCCTCAACGCGACTTTCTGTATAAGTTTGGTTGTTATTTCTCCCAACTACCCCTGGGATATTCCGTACATAGCGAATTCCTGTAGAGAAGGCATTGCTTCCTCTATTAGTAGAGTACTGATAAGCGATACTCACAGGTAAAGCCGCAACATCCACCCCTAAATCTCTGCCAACAAAGTCTACCGTGTTATCAAACAGGCGATAGCCTAAGCCGATATCTAAAGTTTGACGGTCTAAGGCAGTGCGACTGATATGCTGTACCCAGTTGATACTTGTAGCAAATCCTTGTCCAGATACATCAAAAATATCAGCAATGCGTCCACTGTCAACATCTGAATAACTGGCACTAAAGTTGATCGTATCCCCCCACCTTGGTATAGGAGCTTGATAGAAGAAGCCGAATTGTTTGACTTTGTCTAGCTTCTCAGGTGAGATGGTAACACTCAAGGCAGCTAAGTGACCCCGATCAAAAATGTTACTATTTTGGGTAATGAGGCTTAAGCGAGTGTTTCCTGTTTCTTCTGTACCAATGTTATTTAGTCGCACTCCCCAGCGTTGGGGATTTTGGTCTTTGACTTGAATTTCTACATCTGTTTTACCTGCTTCTCCCTGTTGATAATTGAGAACTAGCTGGCGGGAGGGGTTGTCATTAGCTAAAAACAGTTGCTGAGAGAGAGCATTGAGGTTGGGGGAATTACCTTCTTGCAATTCAGGTAAAGCAATCCGGATACCTTGTTCACTGAAGTACTGGTTTCCTGTAACTGTAATGCTGTTAACCTTGAGTTCAATGATTTTAATCTGAAATATCCCTTTGAGGTTTAAGCGTTCAGGCAAGCTAATGTTGACTAAGGGATAACCTGCATTATTATAAGTTTCAATGAGGTCATTCTGCACTGCTGTGAGGTCATCAAGGGTTCTGTCTTCTCCCAGGTAGTCTTGGAGTATGCCTTGTAATTCTTCGTCTGAGAATAAAGTATTGCCCTGAAAACGAAATTCTTTGATGGGAAAACGCAGAAGTTCTGGTGAGTCACCTAGTGCAAGAAGGCAGAAGGCAGAACCCACCCCTAACCCCTCCAAGGAGGGGAACAGAGGGCGGAAGGGAAGAAAGCTTGTGTAGTAAGCTTTTTCACCTTTTTTAACTGACGGGTTATTTCTGCCGAGCTGCATTAGTGAGCTTGTTAGTGTATCTTCTGCCTGTTGTTTGAGTATATTGGACGTCTGGGAAGTTTGGACTAATAATGAGGGAGATTGTATAAACTGGACAATCGGTTGAGGGGGAAGTTCTGGTATTGGCAATGGGCTTGGTGTAGTTGGGTAGATGCGCGTGTTGGGGGTGTTCTAATGGGAAGTAGCACAAACATTCTATCTCTCCATTTTATACTAGTGCCGCTGCGCGGAATTAAGAATTAATAATTAAGAATTAAGAATGCTTATAGAGTAAGGATTCTATCACTCTCAAACTGGTCAGTTACTTCTGCCGCACTGCACTAGTAAACTTATTTTTTTTACAAAAATGGGATGTTTCTATTCCTGTTCCTGTTCGGGCAGTATACCCTGACAAGTTTTAGACTAACTCTCTTAGTATGAGGTTGAAGTATAATTGACTGTAATGCAAAGAAATAATCATCCTGCTCTGCTTCAATTTTAGCGATTTTTTTAGGAGAAATATAGTCAAGATGAATTTTGATTGTAGATGGTTTTGTTGATTTTTTCAGATCAATTTCTATCGCTTCAACCGGAATATTTGCTAATTCTTCCGAATCAAACTCGTTGAGGGTGTTGATTTTATCAGCATCCTCAGGAAGAATGAGTTGTTGGTTACTCGCCGATAATAAAACGTGAGAAAAATTAATTGACTCAATCTCTTGCCAAACGGAATCACTAGGATATTCCATACCTTGCTCTTTGAAAAAAGTAGTAACTAGATGCTCTGTTGTCATCGAACGCTGTCGCAAGTCAAGAGTTTTTATTGTACCAACGTAATTTCCTTCTTTGGTAGGAATCTCTATTCTCGGATGAAACTTTATCGAGAGTGTTCCTTGTTGAGTCCTTAATCTGGAAATACTGGCAGGTTGACTAGCAAAAGTTGTAACTCTCTCTCCTTGTTGATCAGCTATTACTAAACCAATGGAAATAGCAAACAAAGCAATGATAAAAAATTTGGGTTTAAAATTCATTATTACCTCTGAGTGAGTACTTTTATCAGTTAATTAAATTCTAATCACCGCCGTAAACCCAGTAACTTCAACAAGCTTCGCCAAAGGCGTTGACAGAAGCGAGTCACAAACCGAATAAATTTTTCCCTTAGCAATGTGTTTGCAGCAATGCTCCGGTTATACCTGATTTTATGGTAGTCAGGTTTGAGCCTCAAAGCTTCATCATAACTGGTAATTGCCTCTTCATATCTGCCTAAATTCAACAGAGAATCTCCCTGTTTTTCCCAGGCTTCGTAGTCGTCAGGTTTCAATTGAATCGCTTGGTCAAAAGAGACAATTGCGTCTTCATATCTACCTAATTTATTCAGAGAAAGACCCCGGCAAAACCAAGATAGGTGGTGATCAGGTTTCAATTGAATCGCTTGGTCGAAAGAGGCAATTGCGTCTTCATATCTACCTAATTGAGCCAAAGAAATGCCTCGAAACAACCAGATTATGCGATCGTCAGGCTTAATTTCAACTGTTTGGTCAAAAGAAGCAATTGCCTCTTCATGCCTACCTAATTTATCCAGGGAAATGCCCCGACGACCCCAAGCTAAGTCATAGTCAGGTTGAATTGCAATAGCTTGGTCAAAAGAGGCAATTGCCTGTTCATATCTGCCTAAATCCTGCAGGGAAATGCCCCGGTTGTTCCAGGCTTGGTGATCGTCAGGTTGAATTTGAACTGCTTGGTCGTAGGAAGCAATTGCTTCTTCATATCTGCCTAAATTGTCTAAGGAAATACCTCGGTGATACCAAGTTTGGTGCTTGTCAGGTTGAATTTGAATTGCTTGGTCAAAAGAGGAAATTGCCTGTTCATATCTGCCTAAATCCTTCAGGGAAATGCCCCGGTTGTACCAAGCTTGATGTTTGTCAGGTTGAATTTGAATTGCTTGGTCGTAGGAAGCAATTGCTTCTTCATATCTGCCTAAATTGTCTAGGGAAATGCCCCGGTTGTTCCAGGTTAGGTAATCGTCAGATTGAATTTCAACTGCCTGGTCGTAGGAAGCGATAGCCTCTTCATATTTGCCTAAATTATCCAGGGAATCACCCCGACTATTCCAAGCTAGATGGCAGTCAGGTTTCAGTTTCAATACTTCATCGTAATTAGCGATCGCAGCTTCATATTCTTGAGCAGCAGCTAGTAGCTTTCCTCGTTCCACCAATAAATCAACTTGATTATCCGTTGTCTGATGTTTTTCTACCAGCAGTTCTTGAATTTCTATTATTTTTTGAGTCTGTTGCTGAAGAGTGAGGTTGTTGTATGGTTCATCCTTTCCTGCTGCAATCAGCTGGTGCGATGCTTCCTTTACTACTTCTGGAGCTGTAACAAATTCAAATACCCCAGAATTTTCATTAAACCAATTTAGAGCATGATGCCTGACAGACTTAATACCAAACAGGGGTAACAAAAAGACTAAGCAGAGTGGAAAGTTTTCTCTAAATTTATCTACTTGCTGGTTCAAATCTTCTAAAAGCGGCGGTGCTGTCTCGAATTGGTAATATTCCCCTTCACCACCATTTCCTAGTTTAATATATTCAATAAAGGATTTCTCCAGACCTATAACCAACAAAATTTTACACTGCTCTTGATTTAACGTACTATTAACTACAACTGACAAATTATCTATTGGTTGTGACAACCGCAAAACCTCAATTTTTGCTTGAGGAATATCATTCTGGACACTGGTAATTAGTTCCTCTCCTGTAACCTGAGAACAGCGAACAAATAGCAGTCGGAAACCTTCAGTCTCCTGTAGAGTAGTGACGAAAGCTTGGTATTGTTCTTCTGGTTCTGCCATATAATTTTTACTGGTCATTTTATAGAGATGGGTTGGTGCAAGATGCTTGCTATCGAACAGCTTTATTCCCTCCTGACTTGAAAGTAGGGAGTAGGGAGCAGTAGGGGCGAATGGCCATTCGCCCCTACTTTCATGCATGGTGGTGAAAAAAACTTTTTTCATCGGGACTGCCTCCTGCCTTCTGCCTCCTGCCTCCTGCCTCCTGCTTTTCTGCCTCCTGCCTCCTGCCTTCTTGCACTAGTAAATACCAAGATACCCGACTTAATTCAAGAAGTCGGGTATCTGAGAATAGCCAATAACCAATGACACTCCTTATTGTTTGGCATCAAAGCCGCGCCAGACTCCTACTAATACTCCTTGCACCTCTACCCTGTTGGCCATTGCCTCTATGGGGAGATACTTAGCATTAGCAGGTTTGAGAGTGACTAGCTCACCCTGGCGGTAGTAACGTTTCAAGGTAGTGCCTTTTCCTTCTACCCGTGCCGCGACAATCCGACCATTTTTTAGTTGCTCTGGATCAGGGACTGGTCGCATAATTACTACATCTCCTTCGGTAATTAGGTCTTCGATCATGCTGTCTCCTGTAACCCGCAAAGCAAAATTACCTTTTTGATAGAACAAGCTAGATAAATCTAGATGCTCCACGGTGTCGGTGAACGGTTCTACTAAACCACCAGCTGCGATCGCTCCGAACACAGGGATTCCCTTGGAAGCGGGACCCAGAATCCGAATCGTGCGAGCTTTTCCTTCTGTCCAGTCAATGTATCCTTTGTTTCGCAAATGTTCTAGGCGACTTTGAACTGGTGCTGGTGAACGTAATTTCATTGCCCGCATCATTTGCCGGATGGAAGGGGCATGTTGGGAGGTACGAATATAATCTACCAACCAATCATAAAGTTCTTGTTGGGCTGGGGTAAGGGTATTCATAATCCTAGTGTGGGATAAAATAGAGTTATGAGTTTGCTAGAGACAGAATTTATTGCCTTTGGGGTTGTGAATTGAAATGATTAACTAATCATTTTTTGTTAGGCTAGATGAACAATGTCTCTAGAACACTTGTACTTCTAAATCCCCCCATTTGTCTAGTAGTTAACTACCGAAAGAAGAAATTTTTCTCCTTCCCACCCCTTCATTTTTTGCAAAGAACTTCAATAGACTCCTTACAACTGTTCGGTTTTAGTGGCATCTCTTTCCCATTCCCAAACAACAAAGGACAAATAACAAACAACAATTCCCTCAATCTGCCCCCAAAAGACTCACAAGTAAGGCTTTTTGAGCATACATCCGGTTTTCTGCCTGATCCCAAACCCGCGATTGCTTACCTTCCATCACCTCATCCGTAATTTCTTCTCCCCGGTGCGCCGGTAAACAATGTAAAACAATAGCTTCTGGATCAGCGTTGGTTAACAATTGTTCATTCACCTGGTAAGGCTGAAAAATCGGAATGCGAGTCTCGGCTAAATCTTCTTGACCCATACTTGCCCAAACATCAGTGTAAATGACTTGGGTTCCCTTAGTAGCAAGAACTGGATCATCGGTGAGTGTTACCTCTGTCTTACCTGCAGCAATTTTTTGGGCCTGCTCGACAATATCAGCAACCGGCTGATAGTTTGGTGGGGTAGCAACTCTGATATTCATGCCCATCAAGGCACATCCCAACATCAGAGAATGAGCAACATTGTTGCCATCTCCCAGATAAGTCACATTCACACCGCGTATAGAGCCAAAGCACTCCTGAATAGTCAAAAAATCTGCTAAAACCTGACAAGGGTGCTCCCAATCAGTAAGAGCATTAATCACGGGAATCTGAGCATATTCGGCAAAGGTTTCCAGTTCCTTCTGTTCATAAGTGCGAATTGCCAGGATGTCCAAATAACGATCCAAGACTCGCGCTGTATCTATTACTGGTTCCCCTCGACCAACTTGGGTCATTTTGGGATTTAAGTCAATTACCTGACCTCCCAATTGATACATAGCTACGGAAAAACTGACCCGTGTTCGTGTGGAAGCCTTATAGAACAAAAGACCCAGCACTTTAGAACACTGCATTTTTACCTCGCCAGCTTTCAACTGAGCAGCGAGTTGCAACAGCTGCTGAATTTCAACGGCGCTTAAATCGGTTAAACCCAAAAAATCTCTTCCTTTCAGTGCTTCCATATTCTTCCCCCGATGAATAAATTGCTCTGCTCTCAACCTAGGCGCTACAGGCAATCGCCAAAAAAATTTAGCGCACTCTTGAGGTAAGCCTCAGCCTCCCAAGGCTACTTAGTTATTTTACAGAAATACTGTTTTTAAGAACCTACTACCGCTGCGCGGAATTAAAAATTAAGAATTAAGAATTAAGAATCCTTACTCTATAAGCATTCTATCGATCTCAAACTGGTGGGTTATTTCCATGCCCGCTGCACTACCAGATTTTCCTGAGATTATTCCAGTTTTTGGAGAATGATGATGTCACAATTTTTTTTTTAGTTTATCTTAGAACCAATTCTCATCTTGCCCATTAGCTGTTTTTCCAATTCAGAATTTGAGCTTACCACTACCAGAGAATTTCAACTTCAAACAAACTTTAAATTATGGAGTCATATTTAGGGACAAAGTTAGTTATAATTATTACTTTTGCCTTTTGGTTGATTAGCAGTACTAGCCTTTACTTTTTTTATCTTGTTGTCTTACACCTTGGTTATGATTTTACGGACAATTTAGATCAACTTTGGCAATTACGGTACTTCGGCTTAGGTATTACAAGTGCTAGCTTACTCTTGTCATTCTTGGCAGCATTGTTACTATCACGTTGGTTAGGACACCCTCTTGGTAAATTACAGGAAGCTGTAGAAAAAGTCCGAGCTGGTGAGTTGAATACCTTCATTGAGATTAATCGCCAAGACCAACTAGGGTTTCTGGTTGAGACATTTAATTCAATGGTAGCAGCAGTACAGGAGCAGGCTCAATCAATTGTTCTCAGTAGTGAGCTTATTGAGTATTATAAGCTAAAAAATAAATACTCTAAGGCAACTATTTACCCGATAGAGCTGCAAGAAATCACTAATAGTGCTTTGGAAAATTTTTATAATTTATTTGAAAAAGAAAAATTACAACTTATCAATGCTATTCCTTTAGATATTCCTGTAGTAGAAGCTGACAAAACTTTTTTGCGACAAATACTACATGATTTAATTAATAGTGCTATCAAATTTACTGATGTAAGTGTGATTAAAGTATCAGCAGAGGTAGTAGAGCATCAGTTAGAAATCACTGTTGCTGATATTAGCACCGCCATGAAGGCTGAGCAACTAGAGGAGATGTTTGGCAACGAGCAAGCTGACGATTTAAGAGTCAAAGAATTCAGTAGCACTAGCTTAGATTTTGCGCTCACCAAACAATTAGTAAACCTGCAAGGTGGTCAACTATACTGTTCATCAACAGTGAGGCAGGGTTTGCAGTTTACCTTTACCCTGCCGATTTTGCAAAATATACCTCTAGTAAACTTAACATCATTACCATACGCTCCACAAACTAAAACTATGACTACTAGTGGAGCATCAACAGCTTCTAGAGGTAAATTTACCATCCTAGTAGTAGATGATGATAAAACTAATCTACAAGTACTCACTAAGTTACTTACTCCCCACCACTATGAAGTATTACAGGCATCTAGTGGTATGCAGGCTTTAGAAGAGATGGCAAAAGGTTTAGAACCAGATTTGATTATTCTGGATATTATGATGCCTCAGATGGATGGCTATGAGGTATGCCAAAAAATTCGGCAATCTTTTCCACCGAATCAATTACCAATCATTATGTTAACTGCCAAAGACCAACCATCAGACTTAGTAGAAGGTTTGAGTCGTGGTGCTAATGATTATTTAGTCAAACCAATTAACCGTAGTGAATTGCTAGCTCGTGTTAAAACTCATATTCAATTAGCTAAAGTTAATACAGCCTATAGTCGCTTTGTACCTAACGAATTTATCCGGCTTTTAGGACATGAGAGCATCCTGGATGTCAAGCTAGGAGATCATGTGAAGAAGGAAATGGCAATTCTTTTTTCTGATATTCGCTCCTTTACTACTCTGTCTGAGCAGATGTCACCAGAAGAAAACTTTGCTTTCATTAATTCCTATTTAAAAATGGTTGTACCGGCAATTAGGAACCACAACGGATTTATTGATAAGTACATCGGTGATGCAGTAATGGCAGTTTTTCACCAGCAGGCAGAAGATGCCTTACTAGCAGCGATTGAAATGCAAAAACAGGTGCTGCACTACAATTGCGATCGCGTAGCTGATGGTAAAGTGCCTATTGCCATAGGTACTGGCATTCATGTCGGTAGTTGATGCTGGGAACTGTGGGAGAGGAACAACGGATGGAAGAAACTGTGATTTCTGATGCGGTTAATGTGGCTTCTCGCTTGGAAGGGTTAACCAAGATTTTTGGCTCTACTGTAATCTTTAGTGAGAAGATTTTAATTGAGTTAGAAGATCCCACCCAATATAAGTATCGATTTTTAGGCAAGGTTCCGGTCAAAGGTAGGAAAGATGCTATATCAGTATTTGAAGCTTTTGACGGTGAAGCTCCAGAAATTATTGAACTTAAGGTGAAGACGAGAATTGATTTTGAGCTAGGAATTAATTTTTACTACGATAGAAAGTTTGCTGAAGGTACTGAAATGTTTGAAAGAGTCTTAAATAAAAATCAAGCTGATAAAGCAGCTCAGTTATACTTAGAGCGCTGTCGTAAATTTAGCAAGTAAATTTGTTGTTGGTTGTTGGTTGTTTGTAGGACTTATGCACCGTCACGTAATGATGTCATCCAACAGCGGTAGCGAAGGATATCTAAACGGCTGAGATGCTTCACTATCACTCAGCATGACAGTTTTGTTGACAATTTTAAGATCTCATTGCTTATATTTGCTTTAGCTTTGATTTCTAACAGGTCAAATGCTTTGCCTGTAAAATAAATTCTATCTTGTTCTAAAAAATTCTGTAATATTCTTTTTCTGGTAATTTTATATTCCCCATCTGTTACCCAAGAATATTCATGACGAATTGCTTGAGCATAAGCCAGGTATTGTGATGCTTCTGCTCCGAAAATACTCAAATCTGCATCTAAAAGAATATGGCTATCAATATCTTCTGGAGAACTCTGATGATTTTTGGTGTTTAGAATCATCTTGACAACTTTATTGATAATCGTTATTGGTATCCCTAACTTACTCAAAGCAGAAGCAGCATATTCTGCACTTCTTTCTTCATTATTTGGAGATTTGGTATCATAGACAACATCATGAAACCAAGCAGCCATTTGGATAGCTGGTAAATTGTCAGCCCAAGGTTCTAAGGTATTGATTATATTGAGAACCTGCTGAATATGTAACAAGTTATGATAGTATCGCTCCTGATGAGAATATGCTGTTACTAATTGAGTAAATATTTCTTCAATTAAGGTTGGGTTTCCTGGGAAGGGTCTAAACAAATTTACCCATTTCGTTGCTAATAAATCAATAACCTCAATGCCAACTGAATCCATCAATTTTCTATATGCTTGCTACAGATGCAACTTTGGCTCTCCCCTTGCTAAGGAGATAGGACTTACGCACTGTAACGTAATTCTGTCATCCTGAGCGATAGCGAAGGATCTCCCAGACGGCTCAGATGCTATGCTGCTAGTACACCATGCTTCGCAAATACTATCGTTCAGCATGACACTTGAGTGCGTAAGCCCTATAATTTATGGACTATAATTAATTACTAAGTTCACCCTTTAAGATTTGCACAAGAACAGTAAAGGGTAGTCAGGTGCAGGAAACGTAGGTTTGATTTTTAGCATCTGTTTAGGAGAAAACATTGAATGGAGTGGTTGATTCTCTGGGGAACAATGCGACAAGTTCTGGAAATTGCGCGACTGTTGCACCGCTGTCCTGAACCGACTGATGGCATCTCCCATGTTGTTTTTATGCTGGAATGGGGTATAGAGCACGCCCCCGTTTTTCAGCTAGAGCTAAAGGAGGTTAACTTAGGATGAGGAGTGCTGTGATCAAGCTTCCGACAGAGGAAATTGCTGACTTCTGCAAACGCTGGCAAGTCACTGAACTTGCCCTCTTCGGTTCAGTCTTGCGTGATGACTTTCGCCCCGACAGTGACATAGATGTTATGGTGCAATTTCACTCAGAGGCTCACCCCACTTTCAGCAGCTTAGACCAGATGGAAGCAGAATTAAAATCCATTTTTCACAGAGACATTGACCTCATTACTCGTCAGGGTATTGAAACCAGTCGTAACTATTTACGCCGTCACGAAATTCTTTCCTCCGCTCAGGTGATTTATGCAACGGGATCAGGACTTACGCACTCAAGTGTCATGCTGAGGTGATAGTGAAGCATCTGAACCGTCTGGAGATCCTTCGCTATCGCTCAGGATGACATAATTACGTTACAGTGCGTAAGTCCTAGGGATCTTCCCTTGCAGAGGCGGCTGTGAGAAGGAACTCCTGTCTTCCTCTAAGCTTTTACCGATAATTTAGGAATTGGTTTCAAACTCGCGCCTTGATTCTTCATGGCATCTGTGAACCACAGGATTAAATCCCTTAGAGGCAGATGAGGACGACTATCAAGTAGCTCGAAGCCTAATTGGCTTGCACCCAGTCGCAGCCATCCACGAGGACAAGGTAAACCCCACATTGCCAATCTTCGCTGCCGGAGAACCTCTTCGATCGTAAATGCTTCAAAACTCTTCACAACTTCAGCTAAGCACTCCGGTGGCTTTTCACCAAACTCGTTTTCTAGGAAGCCGATGGTACGAAATAAAGAAACGAAATGCTCTTTGGCTGGCATTAGTTTCTCTAGTCGCTCAGGTTCGAGCAAAGCACCCCATTTACGGAGTACAAAAGCTATATCAAAAATCCAAAATAGCAGAGGACCAGTTTCGTTACGATGATCATCCATGTGGACAGTTAGATGAACTAACATGGCGTTGGGTTCCAGCACAGGCAAAGCTGATGTTTTAAGGTACTGTGGTTTGAGGTTAGTAGTCAAGTTCATTGACTCTTTGCCTTCAAACAGCTGAACACGATGGTGAACATCGCACATAACCCCCATTGGATTAGCAAAGTATACTGCGTTAGGTGTTTCTGCTTCAGGTTGTGGCAACAATCCCAAGGATCTGAAAACTGCGGTTGCCTCGTCCATTTCATCTCCTGGTATGGCAAAATCGATATCTGTCATTAGTCGTGTTCCAGGATCAGGATAGAAACTGTCTGCTAGTGCTATGCCTTTCCAGATGACGGGGTGGAGATTACGCTCTTGCATTACCTGAAGGATGCCATCTAAGGTCAGCAGTAAGATAGTATTCTGAGCCCGTGTCTGGTTATAGGCATCCTGGATCTCATCAAGATAAGGCTGGGGTACGTTTTTACTAAGACCTTGAGCTTCTAGGGCATAGGATACTAGTGGAAGCAACCGGTGCAGGGCTAGGGTTTCCAAGCTATCTTCCCACTCCAACTCAGTGGCACAACTAAGCTGATGTTGAACTTGTTTAATCCAATCAGAGTCAGGGGTTTTCAGAGTGGTACGGATTAGGGTATGGGATAGGGTAGTCATTGATGTTAGGTGTTAGGTGTTAGGTGTTAGTGCCGTAGGGTGCTGTTAGCGATAGCGTAACGCACCATCCCTTGGATTTGCTGGTACTTTCTTTTTCAAAAATCACCTTAGATTTTAGGTGTTAGGTAAAGATAGATGTGGTTCAACTTCATTAACAAGTCTTCGAGCTAGTGAGGTTTAATTTAGCGATAATTTTTGGCTTGAATTTCAAACAAATGGGCATAAGTACCTCCCAGTTGCATGAGTTCTTCATGGGTACCGTTTTCAACAATTGTGCCGTTATCCATTACATAGATCCGATCAGCCATTTTGACGGTAGATAAACGATGGGTAATCAGGATAGCAGCTTGGTCTTTGATCAGTTGGCGAAATTGTTTAAAAACCTCGTATTCCGCCTTTGGATCCATAGCACTGGTGGGTTCGTCCAAGACAATGATCTGGGAGTCTCTTAAAAATGCCCTGGCAAGAGCAACTTTTTGCCATTGACCTATACTTAGTTCTTCCCCATCTTCAAACCACTTGCCAAGAATGGTGTCATACCCTTGAGGTAAAGTATTAATCACTGCATCTGCACCTGAACGACTGGCAGCGGCAGCGATGCTTTCATTGGTTGGTGGTAGATCAATATTGCCTAACCAGATATTATCTTGAGCACTGAGTTGGTACTGAGCATAGTCTTGGAAGATGACGCTGATTTGGCGGCGCAGAGCTGCGATTTCAAATTGTCCTACATCTATGCCATCCATAGTGATACTCCCGCTAGTGGGGTTGTATAAGCGGCAGAGAAGTTTAATGAGAGTGGTTTTCCCAGAACCATTTTCTCCGACTAAAGCAATGGTTTCTCCAGGTCGAATGGTGAAGTTGATATCTTTAAGAGCTTGGCGGCTAGTGCCACTATATTGGAAACTAACATTGTTAAAAACGATGCCAGTTTGCATCGGTTGGGGAATGGGTTTGGGATATTGAGGCTCAAGGATTTTGGGTTTAATTTCTAGGAATTCGTAGAGGTCTGCCAAAAATAAGTTATCTTCATAGAGTCCCGATAAGCTAGCTAAGAATCCTTTGAGGGAATTCTGTCCCCGTTGCAATGCTTGGTGATAAAGCACTAAGTCTCCTAGGCGGAGGGAACCTTGGATTGTTTGATAGATAATAAAGCCATAGGCAGCAAACAATAAAATTCCTGCTAATGCTTGTACTGTTAAGTAAGTAAAAAATAGCTTAGTGCTGATATTTAGTTTTTCTTGATATAGTTTATCTCGTAGTTGACGAAACCTTTGACTGAACAAAGATCCTAGATTAAACAAACGGATTTCTTTGGCAATGCTACTGTCAGTGAGTAGCCAATCAAAGTACCAGGCTTTTCGCTCTAGTTCTGTTCGATCACGTTCCCAATGATAGGTGATTCGAGCATATTTAACCCGTACTAATACAGCGGGAATACCACCCACAAATAAGATCCCAGCAATTCCCCAGTGGAGTGAGAGTAGTAGGCCAATCATCACTACCAAGGAAATGGTATTCTGACCAAGTTGTGCTAAACGATCCAGGATTTGAGTAGGTCGGAAAGGGGCTTCTTCTTGAGCCCGTTGTAAGGTATCTTGGTATTTGGAGTTTTCGTAGTACTCTAGGTCTACTTCAATAGATTTAGCTTGGACAATACCCTGCATATAATCGGTGACTCGTTGGGATTGAGCAGTACTAACAAGATCTGCTAAGGAAGTAGATAGGGTACTTAATAGGATCACTCCACCTGCAAGGACAAGGAGAATTCCAACTTCACGGATAACAATTGCTTTATCAGCAATGGTGAAGCTGTCAGCTACTTCATCTACTAGAAGTTTGGTTAAATACAGAGAAGCTAAGGGTAAAACGCCTTGAATAACTATGAGCACTATACGAGCCAGCGTCCAAACAGGGGCGCTTTGCCAAACAAGGCGCAAAGCTGGCAAAAAACGTAAGCTTTCCTTTAGTTTAATGTTTAAGATTTTGCCTACCGGCATAGTTGCAATTTACCTAGAAAAATAATTAAATTTGAAAGCAGTTAAGTAGGGAGCTGGGAGAGATAGAGGAAACACCTAACACCTAACACCTAACACCTAATTCTCAATTCCCAAACAACAAGTTATTTTATTTACCTACAATTGACTGAAAGGGATATATGAACTGTAGCCAGTACGTCTTAAGCAAACTGGGTAGTTTGGAACTTTTCTCTAAGGGAAATCTAGGTTCATTGATGCCAGTATCAGGATATTCGTTGTATTGTTTATACTGTGTTTTAAATAGATAATCCCAAATGCTGAAGATAGTCCCAAAGTTTTTATCACAGTGCTTCGCTTCAAAGGAATGGTGAACACGATGGGACTGGGGAGTAACTAGGAGGTATTTTAAAAATCCATAATTACTTTTAATGTTAGCATGATAAAGTCTCAAGTACCATTTCTGAATAAATAAGTAATAAATCGTTGTCGGTGTAGTAATTTGCAGTAATTGTAGGGGAATAATTGCCGTTGTTATTGCTATTAAAGTATCAATAGTATGAAACCTGAGGTCAGTAAAGAGATTGAGTTCTGTTTGAGAATGATGTACTGAGTGAAAATACCATAAATATTTCACTTTATGTCGCACCAAGTGACTCAACCAAATTAAAAAATCACTGGCAAATATAGCAATAATCAGTGGTAGAGGGTAAGTTAAGTTAGTTAGAGCATCAATCTTAACAAAGCCAAGATATTGATCGCAAATAAATCTTATCCAGAGAATATAAGGTGAAATTACGATAGTAAAGAAGACAATATCAGCAATAAACCAAATAAAATCTTGAAGCATTCCTACAGAGAACACTTTTTGCTCCTTTTTGGCTGGGATAATTAATTCCAGATAGAATATCCCAATCACTGGCAGATAAAAGTAAGGATTAAGAAAAACATCAAAAATGATTTGATAAAAGGTAATCCAAACTAATCTGCCACGGTAAGTTGTCTTCAATCCTTCTAAGATTGGCAAATCTATCCAAATTGGCAATAACCAACTTTGGAGCCAATGAACGATAAGATAGACTAGCCCTCCGAACAGGAGAACTGCACTAACTGACTTGCTCTGTGAAACAAGACGGTGACTAATCTTCATGAAAGTTAGAATTTTGGTATCAAACTGTTACCGGTTGTAGATTGTTGCTCAGGTGTTGTTCCACCTGTTTAACTAATTCAGGCAATAAACTCAGATTCCGGGGCCTTTTAAGGCGATAGATAGTACATTCCTTAGCTAGAGCTGCGCACTGGAGAAAGTGGGCAGGGGTCTCTTGAGTAAAATAAGCATTCAGGATGAGCATAACGGGAAAGTTCAATTACCGCTTCCTGATGTGTTAAAGGTTCAACCCCAAACTCCTCATCATAGGCAAGTACATAAATACCCCGGATTGGTAGAGGGGTTTGAGGAAAGTCTCCGGTTAGGCGATAACCTCGTTTTGGATGGGAGGGGTGTAGTATGTGCAGAGAGTCAAAATCACATCCCAAAATAGCAGCGGTCTCTCGACCCATTTTAATCTGAGGAAATCCAGGAGTGATGGTAACTGGTTTTTCCTCTAAGGTTACAGGGGCAACATCATCAGTAATAATGGTGTATCCATGTCTATGGAACGCAGCCGCAGTGGAAGATTTACCTTGGCCTGATTCTCCCAGGAAGGCAACAGCTCCTCCATTAATCTTAACTACACTAGCATGGAGTGCCAATAGCCCTCGCTGATAGAGGACAATGGACATAATATTTCCCACCAGATGTAATCTTAGGTGTTGTTCGGAAACACCGGGGGCTGGAACAACTGTAATAGTATCGCCTTCTTCTACAATAAAAACACCAATATCTTTAATGTAGAGAAATGACTCCTCACGAGTTATGTCAAAAGACCAAGGCTCTTCAATCTCATCTTCTAGTAGATAGTCACTAGGTGTGGAGTCTTTCTCGAAGTAGAGAGTAACATCACACTCTACTTGTGCGGGAATAAATTCTGGTATGGGTAATTCAGATTGAATACCTAAACCATAAGCAAAATAGGAAAACACTTTTGATTCTCTATAACGTTAAAAAGAAAAGGTATAATGAGTAGTTAAGGGAGGTACCCAGTGGCAGCTAGATACACTCCTTGGGTGGTTCTACTGGTCTGTCGGATTAATTATGAGGAGTCATCTATACCCAAAATCACCATAGGATAGGTTTTCTGGATTTAGATTGCTCTTAAAACTAATACGGCGATAACCACTAGTTCACAGAGATTAACTCTATGCAAAGGTTTCTTAGGAAACGTTACGACGATTTTGGCGACGATTCTGGCGACGGTTCTGGCGACGATTCTGGCGACGATAATCCTTAGATATGCAGCTATGTCTATTCGACGTTTTGGTGTAATTTTTCCAATGCAGATTAGCGATCGCTATATCCAAAAACTGCAACCAAACGGCTGAAACAACGCAAATTCAATAGTACTTTTGTACAGTGCGTAACTCCTAGTAACTTAAAGTTAGTTAGGGGAGGTGCCTAGTTGCAGCTAGGTACACTCCTTAGGTGGTTCTAGTAGTCTGTCGAATTAATTATGAGGAGTCATCTATACCCAAAATCACCATAGGATAGGTTTTCTGGATTTAGATTGCTCTTAAAACTAATACGGCGATAACCACTAGTTCACAGAGATTAACTCTATGCAAAGGTTTCTTAGGAAGCGTTACGACGATTTTGGCGACGATTCTGGCGACGGTTCTGGCGACGATTCTGGCGACGATTCCGGCGCTCACGGCCAGGACCACGAGCGGGCATACCAGAGGAAACATCAACAGGCTCAGGCACGAAACTACCTTGGGTTAGTTGCTCAACAGAACCTTGAACGCTCAATTGAGGGGTATTCCAACTCTTCAACATTTTTTATTCTCCAGGTAAACAACAATTCAGCTGAGGCTGAATGCACTCATAGATAAGTGCTTAAATATTAGTTCAGGTAACTTAAAGTTAGTTAGGGGAGGTACCTAGTTGCAGCTAGGTACACTCCTTAAGTGGTTCTAGTAGTCTGTCGGATTAATTATGAGGAGTCATCTATACCCAAAATCACCATAGGATAGGTTTTCTGGATTTAGATTGCTCTTAAAACTAATACGGCGATAACCACTAGTTCACAGAGATTAACTCTATGCAAAGGTTTCTTAGGAAGCGTTACGACGATTTTGGCGACGATTCTGGCGACGGTTCTGGCGACGATTCTGGCGACGATTCCGGCGCTCACGGCCAGGACCACGAGCGGGCATACCAGAGGAAACATCAACAGGCTCAGGCACGAAACTACCTTGGGTTAGTTGCTCAACAGAACCTTGAACGCTCAATTGAGGGGTATTCCAACTCTTCAGCATTTTTTATTCTCCAGGTAAACAACAATTCAGCTGAGGCTGAATGCACTCATAGATAAGTGCTTAAATAAGAAATTCACATAATTTAAAGGTAGATAACACTTTTAGGGAATTAAGAATTAAGAATTAAGAATTGGGAATTGGGAATTGCTTCGTTGTCTCCAGATCTCCGCGTCTCGATATCCCTGTGTCTCCGGACACTCTCCCTGCTCTTTGCTCTTTTCAGATCAAGAGAATATCTAACCTGGCTTTGGTATCTACTTGCCCTTTTCTATAGAGGGAAGTAAGGTAAAGCGAGAAAGGTTTCCCAGATGACCAATTACCACTTCTCCTTGACTTTTGACCCAAGCATGAGCCTCAAGCTTTCCTGCTTCTCCTTTAGCAACCCCGATGCAGAGTTCGGGGGAGTAACCGTTCCTAGTCATCAGAAACTGGGTAGTTAAAGCGCGAGCTAAACATTTTGCACCACCAGGTGTATAGTGACTGCTAACATCTACAGCCCAAAACAATTTCGTCAATGCTAGGAGTGGCAACTTTTGGGGATGTAGAGTATGCCTGACTCATATTTACTAGTTGCTGATGCAAGGTACGAAATGGTAGCAATAATAGCCCCAATCTAATGAATCCTAGTAAGACGAAGGTTTGAATTAGCAGTTGGCGCTCCCTCCCACTGAGATAGATAAACTTATGCAACCGCCTCATCTTTGACCTCAATTAACCCTTTTGCTCCTAGGTCTTGGAGTAGTGCCAACAATTCGCGATCGCATCGCTCTGGCTCAACCTCATATTCTGCTAATAAGGCATTCCGAATTTCTGCGATGCTTTTGGGTTGCTGGAGCAAATTCCAGATACTAGCACCGATAGAATTTAGACCATAGTAAGTACCAGATTTCATATCAAGTATTACTGCTTCTCCATTGAGCTCTGAAGATACTTGCTCTTTAGTTACTACTACAATAGAAGATTTTGAAATTGTGCAATCCAAACTCATAATTTTTTTGTTTTACCGGAAACTGTCTGTTTAGCTGATTCGTCATTGCTGCTTATCAAGCTAAATACAAATTAGCTTAGTTTTTTTGACCCATTGCAAGGGATAAAGCTGTTATTTACCTAATCTTTAATTAGTTGAATATATAAAAAAAAGTATATAAAACTAGTACCTTATACTAAATCCGCTTTCATAACCAATCTTGAATAAATGGTTAAAGTGCTATATTTAAAGTCATTTAATAGTAATAAATAAAGGGGGGAGTAAACTGGATTTGAAATTAAACCTTAAAGGAAGCAAAATTCATAAACAAAAGTCGGCGGTCGTTTCCATTCCTTAGTATTTCTTAACAAACTATAAATATTATTTGAACTACAAATAACACTTATCTCTACATCTATCTTAGGGCATAAATACAGTAAATAACCAACAGAACATGATATAAATTTCTTAGTAAGCAACGTCCTCAAATTTGTCTGTTGAGGATGTTGCTTAATCTTTTTGGTGCAATTACTGGGAGTGATTCATTTATGGAAGGATTTTTGAATCTCAACAAACCAGCGGGGTGGACTTCCCATGATTGCGTTGCCAAAGTGCGGAGTATTCTGCACTTGAAGCGGGTAGGCCATGGGGGAACTTTAGATCCGGCTGCTACTGGTGTTTTACCAATTGCCTTGGGGAAGGCAACCAAGTTGTTGCAGTATCTCCCCCAGGATAAGGCATATACTGCAACTATGCGGTTAGGGGTGAAGACGACTACAGATGATTTGGAAGGAGAAGTTATCGCCACTCACTCGGCTGCTGGATTGACGTTAGAGAAAGTTTTGCCGTACCTCAAACAGTTTGAGGGCAAAATTCAGCAAATACCACCAATGTACAGTGCGATTCAGGTCAAAGGGAAACGACTGTATGAGTTAGCTAGAGCCGGGAAAACTGCTGAAGTGCCAGAGCGAACAGTGGAAGTATATCAGTTGAAAGTTTTGGCTTGGCATCCGGGGGAGTTTTCCGGAACTAGAGGTGGAAATTGCCTGTGGTGCTGGAACCTATATTCGCGCAATCGCTCGTGATTTGGGAACTTCTCTCCATACTGGTGGCACATTAGCTTCCCTGACTCGTACCCAAAGCAGTGGCTTCCAGCTTGCAGATAGTTTGACATTGGAAGAACTGACACAACAGCTAGAGCAAGGAACATTTGAGCCAGTATCACCAGCCACACTGCTACAGCATTTACCGGCAGTCATCTTACCACCCAAAACTGCTCATCGCTGGTGTCAAGGACAGCGTATTCCTTGGCAAGAGGAGATATTAGAGAGTGATGAGGCAGCTGTCGAGGGTATGGAAATATCATCTAATAATCCCAAATCCCATGTAGTACGGGTTCACCAAAAAAGCGAAACTTGGTGCGATAGCGAAGCGCTGCTGCAAGCAGATCATAGTAAAACCGGTAAGTTTTTTGGGTATTGGGTCAGGTGATTCCTTCAGAAGGAGGGCTATTGCTGGCTCCCCAGACGGTTTTTGCTGTAAATTAAATAAATTTTTCCATACTAGATCAGAGGGGAAAACCCGTCAGACAAGAACTAGTACAGTACGGCAGAAATAAGTGACCAGTAAAAAAAGGTTAGAAAGCTTGTACAGTAAGTCTTCTTTCCTTCTGCCTTGGAGCCTCCTGCCTTCTGCCTTCTTGTACTAGTGCAATTCGTCAAAAGGCACTCGGGCAAATATTATGATAGAGAACCAGTTAGCTCAAGCGACAGAAGATCTGCGCACTCGCCTGAGAACAGTGTATCAATGGGTCAACGAGTTACCTCAAACGCAGGAGCAAACAGAATGGCTAGCACAAACTTTTGCAGAACTCCATACCAGTTTGGAAGTGCTGGAGATAGCACAGGAGCAATTAGAGTACAAATTTTGGCAACAGACAGCCGAGTTACAGAGAGTTAGTAAGCAACTGCAAACTGAGGTAAGGAAATCTCAGCCAGTGGAGGAAATGCCACAGGAGCATGAGGAAGGTTACTGCACTAACTTTGAGCAAGGGACTCCAGGAATTGAAGACATTAGTAACACCTATCGACAAACTACGCAAAGCCAGCAAACAACAGAACAACTACGGACATCCCTACAAGAACAAGAAATCTTGGTTGAGGAAATTCACCATCGGGTGAAAAATAACTTACAAATTGTTTCTAGCCTACTTTACTTACAAGCCAACAGAAGCAATGATCCTCAGGTGCATGCCATTCTTCAGGAAAGTCGCAACCGAGTTGAATCAATGGCACTGGTACACGAGAGTTTGTCTCGTTCTGGTGAGCCTACCAGAATTAACTTTACTGAGTATGTACACAATCTGGCAACGAACTTGTTCAGCATCTATAACGTACAACCCAGTCATCTTGCCTTGAGAATTAGTGCGCCAACAGATATCTTTATTAATCTTGATAAAGCTATTCCTTGTGGATTGATCATCAATGAACTGATTACCAATGCCTTAAAAAATAGTTTTATGCCCTGCAATCAAGGTGAAATTTCTCTAAAGATTGAACGGAGCCCCAATAGTCAAATCATCCTTAGGGTTGGTAACAGCAGTCAGAACCTACCGGTAGACTTAGATCTACAAAACACTCAATCCATGGGACTCAGGCTAGTCATGACCTTAGTTAAGCAACTCAAAGGCACTATTGAAGTGAACCAAGAAGAAGTAGCAGTCTTTAAGATTAAATTTATTATTTAGTTTTGAAATAACAACTAAATTGGCTAATTTGAAAATTAAAAATTGGGGAATGAAAAATGGAGCATAGAGGCTTTCATTCCTTAGGAAACAATCCAGCTGATAAATTATGGCCAAAATATTAATTGTAGAGAATGAAATGCTTGTTGCTTGGCACATTCAAGAAGCATTAGAGAAGTTAGGGCATAACATTATAGCTAGTGTAACTTCTGGAATGGAAGCAATTCAAGTTCCAGCTGCTATCAAACCAGATTTGGTCTTGATGGATATTCAACTAGAAGACAATTTTGATGGCATAGCTGCCGCTAAAGAAATCCGTGATCGCTATGATATTCCCGTAATCTATCTCACAGCTCATTCAGATGAAGATACATTAAAGCGGGCACTTAATACCAATCCCTTTGGTTATCTTATTAAACCTTTTCAAGAAAAACAATTATATACAACCATCGCAATTGCTCTACGCCAACATCAAATAGAGAAGTGTTTAGAAGAAACCAAACAACAGCTGGTCAATACTTTAACTAGTATTAGAGACCCGATTATTGCCACTGACTATAAGGGCTATATTACTTTTATTAATTTAGCAGCAGCATCCCTCACTGGCTGGCGTCAAAAAAAAGCTATAGGTAAAAATATTAGTCAAGTATTAACCCTCATTAACCCAGAAACCCAGGAAGAGATTGAGAATCCGCTAGTAGAGGGAATGCAAAGAGGAAGAAATGTTAAATTTCCTAATTCCTGCTTATTGCTAACCAAAAATGGTCAAAAAATACCGATTAATGAAACAGCTGCCCTGATCAGAAATAGCGATGGTGAGATTGTCGGGAGCATCATCGTTTTTCAGAATATTACTAAGCACCAACAAGTAGATATCCCACTTCAACAACGGGAAGTTAACTTGCCTAAAACATTAGCAGCTAAGGTAAGCATGAGCACCCAGAAGAGAGAATCTTATCAAGCTGTAGCAGTAGCTCCGCCAGAATTGCAGTCCCCTGCCTCGATTGATAATTTAACCAAAGTTGCTAATCGAAACTACTTTGATAATTACTTCCAGCGAGAGTGGAATAAGTTGGCGGGAGGAGAGGCTCCGATATCCTTGATTTTGTGTGATCTCGACTTTTTCAAAGCTTTCAATCAAATTTATGGTTATCAGGCGGGAAATGATTGTTTGCACAAAGTTGCTTGTGCTATCCGTCAAGTAGTTGAGTGTCCAGAAAACTTATTAGCTCGCTACAGTGGAGAGGAGTTTGTAGTAGTTTTGCCAAATATTAGGGTTACTGGTGGGATGTGGTTAGCTCAGAAAATACGTGCGCGACTCAAGCAACTCAAACTTACCCATGTTGGTTCAACTGTGAATAATTACGTTACATTGAGTTTTGGTGTTGCTAGCATGGTTCCTCAGTCAGATTCTTCCTCAGCAATACTGATCGGAGCAGCAAAAGAAGCACTTACCCAGGCAAAGTCAGAAGGAGGCGATCGCGTAATCATTAGAGAGCTCAAGTGAGAGCTATGGAGCGGGGATGGGTGAACAAAATATGAGGTGGGATTTCCATTCTCCACGTCTGGTACGTCTGCTGAGTCGTTTCCCCACTCTTTTTTTCGCTCACCCCCTTGGGATTATCCTGCCATGATACCAGGACAGAACTTACGCAGCCACATCACATATAAAGTCAAAGGTGCATTACGCTACGCTAACACACCCTACAAATGGAGGTTGACTTTCCTCACTCTGGCGATGTCACCAATTGTTAGCAGTGCAAGATCTCAATTTAAGATAAAGGCCTGTCTAACCCGGATTTGGTATGACTAACCCAGATTTAATATTAAATGTTATGCAAGCTTTTGGATAATATTGGGTACAATACACAGCTAAGGAAGATTAGGGCAAGATTATGGACATGGGTAGCAACGATCTGCCAGAGTTCATGGAAAACTTTGATAATGTTCATACCGGCATCAGGTTAATTTTGATACCATCAAGAAACGCGATGAGTGCCATGAAAATTCAGCAGTAGCAGCCAAGTTACTCAAACCTATCGGCTTTGACATCTATAGATACCAGTTAATTTACATCTGACTTAATAACAAAATAATACTTATATTTGATAACTTTTGAGTAATTATTGAACAGGGAAAATACAAAAGTGGTTCAAAATCCAGAAACTGGCTTAATATTAGTTGTTGATGATACTCCCACCAACTTATCAGTACTATCAGAAGCATTGAAGGGTGCTGGTTTTACTGTTGCCATCGAAACCGATGGCGAAAGTGCGATTGAACAGGTTAAATATAACCCACCAGATTTGATTTTATTAGATGTCATTATGCCAGGAGTTGATGGATTTGAAACCTGTCAATTGCTAAAGAATTCTGATTCAACCCAAGACATTCCGGTGATTTTTATGACGGCGCTCAGTGATCCGATGGATAAGGTCAAAGGGTTATCAATAGGAGCAGTAGATTACATTACCAAACCCTTTCAGCAAGAGGAAGTATTAGCCAGAGTTAGAACCCATTTACAGCTGCGCAACTTAACTAAAACTTTGGAGGAGCAAAATATAGTTCTCAAAAAAGAAATTGAACAGCGAATGGAAGCTGAAAGGGAGTTAAAAAAGACGCTAACCCAGCTAAAAGCAGCTCAAAAACAGATTATTGCCAAAGAAAAGCTCGCTTCTCTAGGTTCTTTAACTGCTGGGATTGCCCATGAACTCAAAAATCCTCTCAACCTGATTAATAATTTTGCTGTTATTGCTGCTGACTTATGCCAAGAATTAATGCCAGAAATGGACCAAAAATTCAAAGTTTTACCTGAATCAGAATTGGTAACTGTCAGAGAACTTTTAACTGATATTGAGGAAAGTGTTAATTCTATCAATCAACAAGGACAAAGAGCTGATAATATTATTAGCAGTATGTTGATGCATGCTAGACAGGAAAGTAGTAAACGACAATCAACTGAGCTTAATGTTTTATTGGCTGAGTCAGTACAATTTGCGGTGAAGAGTTTTCGAGCAACTGTGAATAAATTTAGTATTCAGATAGAAACCGATTACGATGACTCAGTTGAGCAGCTAGAGATAATTCCCCAATCTTTGAGTAGAGGATTTATCAATCTAATTAATAATGCTTGCTATGCTGCCAATAGCAAAAAGAAAGCAATGTCTCAGAAATTTGAGCCAAAGCTTACCATCAAGACCAAAAACTTAGATAAGGGAGTAGAAATCCGTATTCGGGATAATGGTCCAGGTATACTACCTGAGTTACTAGATAAAATTTTTGAACCATTTTTTACCACCAAGCCCACAGGAGAAGGCACAGGACTGGGTTTATCCATGACCCATGATATTATCGTCGGTCAGCATCAAGGAAAAATTCAAGTAAAAAGTGAAGTGGGAGTCTACACTGAATTTATTATTTTATTACCACGAGAAATTGTTTAAAATTAGAGAATTTACGATAATGCAGAGTTTTTGGGAGTACAGTATCCTTGAGTTATCGCATTTTGAGCTTAGATGGCGGCGGGATTCGAGGCATAATTTCGGCAGTAATCCTAGCGGAAGTAGAAAAACTTATTAATCAGCCTTTAAATAAGTATTTTGACTTGATTGCAGGTACTTCCACCGGCTCACTTCTAGCAACGGCTATTGCTACTGGAAGCACATCCCAAGAGATTATCAGACTCTATCAGGAGAAAGGAAAAAATATCTTCCCCTATCAAAGTCGCTTTTCCTTAAAACGACTGAAATTGCTCTTTAAGTATGGTATTTCAGCTCCTAAGTTTTCTGATCAGGGTCTAATCGAAGTGATGCAAGAGCAGTTTGGTACTGTCAACAAGCTCTCTGATATCCCTGATTTCCTCAAGTTACTAATTATCTCCTACGACACCCTAGCTAGAAAGCCGATTGTCTTTAAAAGCTGGAAGGAAAAGTATGGTGATGTTTGTTTATGGGAAGCTTGTGTTTGTTCTGCATCTGCTCCAACCTATTTTCCCGCTCATTTGCTGAATATTCAAGGTAGGAGTTACTCCGCAATTGATGGTGGTATGGGAGCCACTAATCCTTCTGCCTGTGCTATTGCTGAAGCTATCCGGTTACAACACCCAATTGAGGAAATCTCAGTACTTTCAATTGGTACGGGAGATGCATCTCGTCCAATTCCCTGGAAGAAGGCAGGCTTCTGGGGATTAGTTAACTGGGGATGGGAAGGGAGATTAATTGAGGTAATGTTTGATGCCTCCTCTGATATTCATAACTACATCACTAGGCAGGTAATGAGTGAGCCGGACATTGAAACTGATCGCCATTGTGGTCGTTATTTACGTCTCGAGCCCAAACTTGAACTAGATCAAATAGATAATGCTAGTACAGAACATATTAATGGTTTAATGGATTTGACTAGACAATACCTGCAATCTAGAAGTTACCAACAACCAAAATTTACCAACCAACAATTATTGGAAAAGTTTTTGGGAATTTAAAATTGTGGACGAGGATACTGGAGGTGCATAGAAGCGGGAGTAGTACTGGCAAGACCTACAGACCAGCTTATAGTTAAAGATGAGGCTAGTACCGCTGCGCGGAATTAAGAATTAAGAATTAAGAATGCTTATAGAGTAAGAATTCTATCGATCTCAAACTGGTCACTTATTTCCGCCGCGCTGCACTAGTCAAGAACAAGTTATTGAAATTATTGAGCAGAACTTTCCCCAAATGCAATCTTTGAAGCTAACTATCAAAGCCAGCAAAAAAGTAAAAAAAGCGGTAATTCCGGCGGCAGGTTTCGGCACTCGGTTATTTCCAGCCACTAAGGTGGTCAAAAAGGAACTGTTTCCCATTATTGACCAAGATGGTCGCGCTAAGCCAGTGATTTTGGCAATTGTGGAAGAAGCAGTAAGTGCTGGCATCGAAGAAGTGGGGATTGTCGTACAAAAAAGCGATCGCCAATTATTTGAGGATTTCTTTAAAGAGCTACCAAGCAAAGAACTTTTCCATAAACTATCACCACAAAATCACGAATACAGTCGGTATTTGCAAGATTTAGGAGAGCGAATTACTATCCTCATCCAGGAAGAGCAAGAAGGCTACGGTCATGCAGTATTCTGTGCCAAAGAATGGGTAAAAGATGAACCATTTCTGCTGTTACTAGGCGATCATGTTTACACCTCTGACGATGAATCTTCTTGTGCTAGTCAAATACTAGACATTTACGAGCAAGTCGGTCAAAGTATTGTTGGCTTGACCGTGATGCCAGGAGAAATTCTTCATAAGGCTGGCTGTGTTACAGGAGTTTGGCAAGAGCCAGATTCCATCCTCTCAGTAACTCAACTATCCGAAAAGCCAGATATTGAGTATGCCAGAGCCTATCTCCATATGGAGGGTATGGCAAAAGATTTATTTTTAGCAGTATTTGGTATGTATGTGCTAGAACCGCAAATTTTTGATTATTTAGCAGAAAATATTAACCATAACGTCCGCGAAAAGGGAGAATTTCAACTAACATCTTGTCTAGATAAATTGCAACAAAATGAAGGGATGACTGGTTATCTTGTTAAAGGTAAGTATTTTGATATAGGAATGCCGGAGTTTTACCGTCAAACAATGATTGATTTTCGCAATGCTTCGGTGCAGAGGAATTCTGAAGGGCGAGTGAGGTAAAATTTTGGGTGGAATTTAAATTCTCCATGTTTGGTGTGTTTGGGGGTCTGTTTATTCTTCATCCACCCCTTAAGGGCGCACGTCGGTCATTCGTGTCAAATTAAGGTAAAACCTAATTCAATCAATAGGATTATTTTATGCCACGCGATCGCGAGATATTAATGAAGAAAGTTAGTATTGCCATTTTGGCAAATTAGCCAACTGACCGTAGAATGTTGAGTCGGGAACTTATTGAGCATCCATCAGCGTCATACGAGTCATGTCTTATTTGATTTGGTTATCACGAGTAGCATTACTTGGCTTGGTAGGAACGGCAACAAGTGCCATTTTGTTATTCTCCACAGGGACTAAAGAAAACATTGACTCTAACCAAGTCATTGCTCTGACTCAAGAAAATATCCAAACCTGGAAATCGCGAGTGGCTTCGCCGCCAACCCCCACAGCCCAACTTAGTACACAAAAGCAATTTGAGGATGAGATAAAAGTACCTGAGCGCCATTTTGATCTCAACCAAAGCTTGAGTCTCAATTCCTCTCTATTTGCTACTTCTACTTCTCTAGGAATGGTAGCAATTGGGGTAGCAGAAGGGAATTATCGTTTGTTTATAGAAGATGGTACTCTCTATCTAGAGCAAACTCCGGGCTACTTCGGACACACGGATCCAGGCAACTTATCTTGGGGTGAAGTAGTGACCAACTACGGACCTTGTAGTGATCAAGGACGTAGTGGAGGTAATATCGCTAAAGCTGAGCAAATGTGCTCACAGCGCTCACTAGGAGGACTTTCTCGACAACTGGTTGATTTAAACGCAGCGGGAATTGATCCGAATGCTGACTTAGAAGCCTTGCTCAATGCTGCTGATCTTTACAACCAAGCCAGATTAATCCATTCTCGCAAATTTCCCGAAGCTTTAGCCCTAGCACGTCAAGGGGGCAAAACTGGGGTTGAGGCAATTGCTTGGGCAAGAACTGCTTCTTTCTACCTCAATGAGTATCAGGAGTTTGACTTACAACAGGGTGAGAATAAAGCGAGTGGACTTCTTGGTATCTGTGTCAGAGAAAACCTGCCGATAACTGAATGGCAATGTGTTTATAAGGATCAACTGCGACGAGCTCAGGCTATTGCCTCCGTTTTGGACAAATATCGGCAAATTTCTTCTATCTAGTGGCGTGACACAACCTTCCAGATCTAAACCCATAACGATGAGTTAGGACGGTTCACTTTGCCTACCCCTCTAGAAACTAGAGGGGTATGACTAGGAACAAATCGCACTTCCACCCAACCTACAGTTTTAGTCGTGCCACACCACTACCAAATTAACTCCTCCTAATAATTTTCTTAATCGTTTCCCTTAACTGAAGGCTTTACCGATTTGGGAGGTGGAGCAGGAATTTGCTGCTTAGCTGGAGGTTGAGTAGACTGATTTACAGGTAATGCTGGTGCTTGTGCACTCCTGCGTGTAGCTTTAGGTGAAGATGGGGGTTGACTCAAAGTACTTATCGTATCTACTGAAGGACTTTCACCATTGCGCATTAACTGCTTTACTTGATTCAGTACATTTCCCAGTTTCCCTTCATCCAGCAAAGTATTAATTAGGGATAAGCCACTGGTGGAGAGTAGTAGTTTGTTGATGTCACCAGCACTGCTACCACCATTGCCATTATTACCATTAGCACCAGGGAAAGAGTAAATCCGGGTATCTCCCAAAACCCCTGGTTGGGGAGCCAAGGCTTTGACAATTTCTGGTAGTTTATCGGACAATTGAGGCCAAATAGTAGTGATAATTTGTGCCGTTAGCTTAGAGTCACTCAAGGCGTTTTCTGCCTCAATCAGTGATCGTTTACCTTCTGCTTCTGCTAAAGCTTTATCTCGGTTAGCGTCTGCTAGGGTACGGATAGATTCAGCTTCTAGTTCTGCAGCTTGGCGAGCAATTTCTGCTTGGCGGCGGCGACGGAAAACATCGATTTCTACCACGTTTTGATCTGCAATCCGACGTTGCTCTGCCTCTTGCTCGGCAGCAATAATAGATAGACGCTGTTCCCGTTCAGCTTTTTCAATTTCAGTAGCAGTAACCACCGCAGCTTCCGCTTGAGCTTTCGTGGCTTCAGAATTAAAGCGATCGCGTTCTTTATCAGCAATCGCAATTGCTGCTTCTTGTTGGGCAATTTTCGACTCTCGCTCAGCTTCTGCCACGGCTACCTGTGCTTTGAGACGAGAAGAATCAATAATTTTCTGACGGTTAACTTCGGCAATCTCTGCTTCTTGTTTTTGCAGAGTTTGGGTAACTTTCAGTTGCTTATTGCGCTCTTCAAGAGTAATATCTGCCTCAATTTGATTTTGCTGTACTGACAGTTGTTTGCGGATTTCTTCTTCTTCTACAGATTTATCTTGTAAAATTTTAGTCCGCTGTACAGTTGCCGCTTCTGTGTCCTTCGCTTCTTGAATTTCTCGTTCTCTCTGAGCTTTGAGTGCTTCCACCTCCAACTGTTGCGCTAGTTTGGCATCTTCTTTTTCTTGAGCAATGCGCAGCGATTGTTTTTCGGCGTTCAGTTCCTTCTGTTCAATAGCAACTTGGGTACTGAGTTCAACTTCAGTTTTTTGCTGAATTGAGCGTTGAATGGTTTCAGTCCGCAGGCGGACGCCTTGAGCATCAAAGAAGTTATTAGTATCGTAGGTATCACTCTCCTCAATCTCAGAAATAGCAATATTGTTCAGAGTTAAACCTACCTTTTTCAAGTCTTGTTGAATTAAGTTCAAAACCTCATCAGCAAACCCTAGTTTATCAGAATCAATTTCCGCTAAACTCTTTTTCTTTGCCGCCGCTCGTATGGCATCATCTGCCCGTTTTTCTAGAGCATCTTTAATATCTTCCCCTGAAATTTTACCCTGCTTAGAAAGTCGTGCTGCGGCGGTCAAAACATCTTGATCATCAGCATTAATGCAGACATAAAAGGTAACTCGCATATTCGCTCTTAGGTAGTCTTGGGTACGAACAGCAAGTTTCCCAGTACGCTCCACATCAATGGAAATTTCCCTTAAAGGAACACGGGTGAGTTCATGGAATCCTGGTAGTACCACACAACCGCCGTTAAGAATTACGGATTTGTTTTTGAGAAAGACACCGCCAGTTCTGACAAAGGCTTCGTTGTTAGGCGTAATTACATAAACCCGCGTATATGCCCAAACGCTTAATAACAGTAAGAAAACAAGTCCCCCAATCAGTCCAGGAAAAAAGAGTATACCTGTAGGCAACTGAGCAAAGTTTGATTGAACAGGAACTGCTTGAATTGTTGAAGAATTGGTAGTTTGTGACATGGTAAGATAATACGTAAATTAAGAATTAAGAATTAAGAATTAAGAATGAGTAAATAATTCTGCATTCTACATTCTACATTCTTCATTCATTTTCCTGATTTCCTACTTCAGGCAACAAGTCTCATGAATATCAATCTTTGATTCGGCTATAATTAGCTAGCCACTGCTGTTCATCGAAACTGTCCTTGACAACCACTAAATAACTTTGAGGGTGTCGATCAATCACTAAGACTTCGGTTCCACGACGGGGAACAACAGTAGCCCAAGTAGGTAAGGTGGCATTAATGGTAACAAGATTGCGTGCCGAGTCTAGGACATCAACTTGACCGATTTTGCCTTGGTTTTCCTGAGGAAGGGAACCAGAGCTAACGGTACCATAGCAGCCAATCAAGCGATCGCTACTGGCATCTTCTCCAAAAGATGCGAAAATTTTCCCTAAAGGTCGAGAGATTAATCCTCCGGTAAACAGACTAATAAACAATGACAACCCAGATACAACACCTGCCAACAACCCAGTGGGAATACTGCCAGTGAAGCCACCAATTGCGACGTTGAGCATCCATCCCAAGACGCCGATGAGGCTAAAGTCTGTTGCCAACAGTAAAATCAGGGGAGCCCTGCCAATCCCAAACCAACCCAAAAATTGTCCCATGCTGAACCCAGCATCAACATCAGTATCCGTATCTAGATCTAAGGGGCTGATCTCAGCATCAAGATCAACATCCACATCGGCATCCACATCTAAATCTAAGTCATCGTCTCCCCCACCGGAAACAATGACTACTAGAAATAGTAGAACCCCCATGGCGAGGAAAATCCAGTAAGGTAAGTTGGCAAGGTCAAACAGCATGGAGCTAGTGCGATCGCAATCGATGAATGTGAGTTGTTAACTATATATAAACCACACCTGTCTAGTTACTGATTCCAGAAATCTGGAAAATTGATAATATTTTTAATTGTTTGGTGAGGTTAACGGGTGTCTCTTCGACATCAACTAAGATTGGGTTAGTAGCAGACTAGGGTAGGTAACCGATTACCAGCAAGAGCCGATTACTCTTCCTTGACAATGGAAATACCAAATGAAGAACCAATGATACCCAGCCAAGCAGGGCAATATATCTTAATTGTGGATGATAACTCTACCAATTTGAACTTTCTGTCTACAACTTTGACCAATGCTGGTTGGGAAATTGCTGTAGCTACTAATGGCGCAATGGCAATACAACAGGTGAAAAATACCCCCCCTGCACTAATTTTGTTGGATGTCATGCTCCCAGGGAGTGATCAATTGGAAACTTGCAAAAAGCTAAAAGCTCATCCTGACACCCAAGATATTCCGATTATTTTTACCCTTTTGTCGGAAGCAGTGGCTCAATTCACAAATCTGCCTCTGGGAGTGGTAGATTACATCACTAAGCCCTTTGAGTCAGAAGAGCTGTTAGCTAGGGTGAGAATTAACTTACAAATGTCTTATTTGGCTAAAAGCCTTGAGGAAAAAAAACAGCAACTCTCTGCCACCATGGAGCAGCTACAAGCAGCACAAAAGCAGATCATGGCTCAAGAGAAACTTGCCACCATAGGTGCTTTAACCGCTGGAGTAATTCATGAACTCAAGAATTCTCTCAACTTTGTCAACAATTATGCTCAAGGCTCGGTAGAGTTAAGTGATGAACTCCTCGAAGACATTGACAACCAATCTGAACATCTTGAAACTGAGGCTGTTGAGCACATTAAAGAGAGTTTACATGAGCTTAGAGAGAATGCAGTAGTAATGAACCAGCAAGGTCAAAGAGCGGAGAGCATTATTCAGAATATGCTGATGCAGGCACGGACTGACGACAATCACTTCCAACTGACTGACCTCAATAGTTTGTTAGACCAAGCTGTGAGGTTAACTTATCAGAGTAGACGGGCTCAGGACAATCGCTTCAACATCAAAATTAACACTGACTATGATGACTCCATTGAGCCACTAGAGCTGGTATCTTCTGAACTGAGTCGCGCCTTTATTAACATTATTGACAATGCCTGCTATGCTATCCGGTTGAAGCAGAAATATTACCAGGAACAAGGAGATCAAAAAAACTCAAACTTTAATCCCAAGCTATGGGTAAAAACCCAAAATCTAGGAGAAGTTGTAGAAGTTCGCATTCGTGATAATGGCATAGGAATACCACCAGAGATTCAGGAGAAAATTTTCCAACCCTTCTATACCACCAAGCCGACTGGAGAAGGAACAGGTTTAGGTTTATCTCTGACTTATGAGATTATAGTAGATCAACATAGAGGTATCCTCCAGCTAGACAGCCAACCAGGAGTTTATACAGAATTTATTATTAGATTTCTTGCTCCAAGTTAGGGACTGTGAAAAATTGATTCTAAATTCTAAATTCTAAATTCTAAATTCTAAATTCCTTTGTATATGACCAAAGATAGCCTTCCTCCGTGCCAATTACCGCCACCTCTCAAACCAGGTGATTTGCTCAGGATAATTTCTCCTAGTGGAGCTTTGCGTAAGTTTGAGGCATTCCACAAAGGAGTAGAGATTTGGCGATCGCGTGGTTACCGCATTGAACTGCAAGCTAACTGGGATGCGAGGGATGGTTACCTAGCTGGTACAGATGCTGAGCGACGTCAGCAGTTAGCTGCAGCTTGGCAAGACTCCGAATGCCGGGGTTTGCTTTGTAGTAGGGGTGGCTATGGTACTACTCGACTGCTCGAAGACTGGGAATGGCCCCTAACAGAACCATCAACTCCTAAATGGCTAATTGGCTTTTCTGATATTACGCCTTTACTTTGGAGTTTAAGTCAACTGGGTATTGGCGGGGTTCATGGTCCGGTATTGACAACTTTACCAGATGAGCCAGAATGGTCAATTAATCGTTTGTTTGACTGCGTTGAAGGTCGTCCTCTTGCTCCCTTAACTGGGGTTGGTTGGGGTGGTGGTAAAGTTAAGGGCATACTATTACCAGGTAACCTCACTGTTGCTACTAATTTGTTGGGAACACCAGTACAACCCCCGATGGAGGGGACGATTCTGGCTCTCGAAGACCTAGGAGAAGCTCCTTACCGCCTTGATCGGATGCTTACTCAGTGGCGCACAAGTGGTGCTTTCAAGGGTGTTAGAGGTATTGCTCTAGGGCGTTTTAGCAGCTGTGAAGTATCCCAGGAAATTCCTAGCTGGACAGTGGAAGAAGTATTGCGCGATCGCTTGGGTGATCTCGGTATTCCTATAGTCTGCGATCTACCTTTTGGTCATGAAGGGGTTAATGCTTCTCTGCCTGTAGGACAAGTTGTTGAGCTGGATGGAAACAATGGGACATTAAGTTGGAGCTGAACTATTGACATCCTCACAGAAAGCGGCGGGAAGCCCATTCCTTTAGGGATGGGAAGGATAGCCGCCTGCCGCTTGGTTGTTTGTTATTTGTTTTTTGTTTTTTGACAAACAACCAACAACTAACAACTTGCTAACACGAAATCCTCCGTGCTGTCTTCCGGGGGATGAGTTAAATCTTGCACTCTTTTCATCAATACTTAACAACACAAATAACCTCTATTTCATGTTTCGATATTAATTCATTTCACTCAACAGCATCAGTCGTAAAAGTATGATCATAAAGTCAGAAAGTCAGGTTCTTCAACTTTACTAGCTGACAACTAATGATAGGTATGGTTAGATTTAGATATTCACAAAAAGCGACAGGGAAGCCAATTCATTAAAGGGGTTGGAGGAAATGTCGCCCTGTTGCTTTGTCATTAGGCATTAGTTATTTGTCATGATTCATTGGTCTTTTGTACTAATAACTCATGACATTAAATCTCACAATTTGCATTACGTGGGATAAGTTTAATGAATGTTTGAATACTTAATCTGAACCATAATCATGAGAATTACCGATACCAATATTGGTGAAAAATATCCAACAGAAGAAATGCTCCTCGAAGAAATACGTCAAGGTAATCATCAGGCATTCTGGGAGCTATGGCTCTGCAACCAAGAATATCTTTATAATTTTTGTTTGAAGTTGATGAATTACAATTTTGCAGATACTCAAGAAATTATGAGTTCATCAATGTTGAGGGCCTGGAAAAGAATGCCTGAACATGCTTTTAAGATAACCAATTTCAGAGCTTGGATAACTCGTATAACTTATAACTTATGTATGGATATCCATCGCCAGAAAGCATACAACTTCAGTATCGATGAAAACCTGGAATCAATGAGGATAGAAGATGAGGGTCTTTTGTCTGGAACTATTGACTCTCCTGAGGCGACAATCATGCGCCGTGAACTCATAATGGTCATTTATCGCCTCATTGAAAACTTACCTGAAAGTTTACGAACTCCTGTAGTGCTAAGATTTATCCAGGAAAAAAACTACCGGGAAATTGCTGAAATAGTTAATATTTCTGAGGATAATGTGCGTAAACGTATCCAACAGGGAAGAATTTTATTAAAACGGTCTATTCTGAAATACCTGGCAGGAGCAAAACATTTTTCACCACTGGTAAAAGTAGGAGATGAAGAGAGTGATTTTTTTTTGACTAGCTGGCAATTTGAACAATTAGTGAAGGTAAATACTGATTTACCAAAAATGAGAGGACAGGACTTGGAAGCTCTCATTTATCGCCTATCTGTAACTCATCCAGAGATATTACCCCATAGATACTATTCTCTTCATTAAGTTGTTATTAGTCATTGGTTATTGGTCATTGGTACAAACGACAAACAACAAACGACAAACAACAAACGACAAATAACAAACGACAAACAACAAAAGTCTGCAATATGTCGATAAGTATAACTACAAGCTTGGTACGGGTGATACTTCCTTCTGGGAAAGAAGCAAATTTTCAAGTGGCGCTGAAAAACAAACCTACAAGACAACAGCAAAGGCTGAAAAAATTAAGAAAGTATGTACAACAGCATCCCTCCGGTTGGAAGAAACGCTTAGAGTTAGCGGAACTGCTCTATGCAATCGGAGATTGGGAGCAAGCGATTCCTGAATATCACCAAGTCTTAAATCAACAACCAAAATCAATTGAGGTCCGCTTACAACTAGGTAAAATTTACCAGTTGCTGGGATTAACCGCAGAAGCGATTCACATCTATGAAGAAGCACTACTTTGGTGTTCAGATCAGGCAATAAGTCACCATGTTACTGGATTAATTGATTGTTGTCGTGGTCAGTATGATACTGCACTGAACTCTATTCAATCAGCAGCAACTTTGAATCCTGATAATTCAGCTCACTGGTTTTCCTTAGGGCAAACTTACCTGCTAATTGAAGCTCCAATAGAAGCACTGCAAGCATTTGAGCAGTTACTGAAACTTAACCCTGAGGATGTGGTAGCTTTAAACTACAATCATGATGCTCTGTTAGCCATTGGCAATATTCAAGGAGCATGGAAAAGTTTAAATAGAGCTTTTGATTTGGCTCCCGATAATATTGGTGTTCTAGAGCGAGTCATTACCCATCGCTTGAGGCGGAGGTTAGTTAAGCTGGGAGAGGGTCAACAAACTCGACAGCTACTCACGAAAGCCCTGAAATTGGCTCCTGATTCCCTCAATATTAAATCTTTGCTGATTTACTACCATCTTTTTCGAGGAAATTCAGCTAAAGGAATTGCTCTGCTGGAGGAATTCCTCGAAGAGTACTTACATAATCCTCTAGCTTGGTATTACTATGCTCGATTTATGCTCCATACTGATCAACTGCCAAAAGCAGTAACTGCAATTCTCAAAGCCTATCAAATGTATCGTCAGGATGGGGAAATTTATCAAGCAGTCTGCGAAATATTGTCTGCTGTAGGTCAACTAGAGCAGTTAAGATTAGTAGTAGCAGAAATGCTAGAGTCTTTTCCCGAACGTTGGAGTGTTTGGGCAACGGCGGGTCAAATATTGGTGGAAAATTTCCCAGAGATTGAGCAGGGGATTGAGTTTTCTCGGAAAGGAATAGAACTGCAACCTCAGTTAGCAGATGCTTGGTTTTACTATGGTAGAGTCTTGGCAATAGCGGGAAAACACCAGGAAGCGATCGAAGTATTAGAAGAAGGTTGGCAACGGTTACCTGCAAAAGAAACTTACTTACAATCAGTATCTCTGGCTGGATGGCTAGCTCAGAGTAGTAAGGTAATCGGCAATGAAGTTAAGTATCGGTACTGGTGGAAAGTTACTGCTACTCATGCCCAGCAACTGGTGGATTTTGACCCTGTACTTGCTGATTATTGGCACAATCGAGCTTCAGCAGCGTTATCAGAACCCGGACTTCTTGAAGGATACCGCTGGCAAAATATTTCGTAAGATAGCCAAACTGCTGAATGCCCCCTAAATCCCCCAAATTTGGGGGACTTTGAGTCTGGACTCCCCCAGCTGACGGGGTAACAACAAAGCTAAAAAGGAGACGGGGTCTAGGGTGTGGGGTGTGGGGTGTGGTGAAAAAGAAGGTACCTATCGTTACTGAATACTGCCTCTTCAACCCTCATAAACCTGATTCTATCGTCTATTACCCGATTCAACCGTCCCTACCGATAAGGCGTTGCCACTCTTTTTTCTCTACACCCTACACCCTACACTCCACACACCGCCTACTTTTCAAGTACCTTGTTACCCCGTGAGCTCCCCCAGAATTGGGGGCTGGGGGGCTTCAAAAACCTTCGTCTCGTCGCCAATATTTCCCAATGTTAAGTTCGCTAGCGGCATCCTTGAAGAAATCTGGGTTCTTGGAGTGCCCCACAGACGAGAGAAAAACCAACAAAACTTGAAAAATTCACAAACTGCCCTTTGAGATCGTTTTTTAGTTAGAGACTACTGAATAAACTAAAATGACTTTGTCCCAGAATACCGTTGACCAAGCTACCATCGCTAGAGACCAAGTTCAGCAACAAATCGAAAATTCGCGGCAGATTATCATTGCGGCTCGTCAACAGGTGGTTGATTTAGTCCAACAGCAAAAGACTCAACATCATCAACAAGCAGCTGAGGCAACAGAAGAAGCCAAAAAAGCTGTGGTTGAGCAAAAGACAACCACAAAAACGCAATTGGCGGGATTGGTTGCTGAACTCTTACAACAGACTGGAGCTAGTCAGGAAGAGATCATCAAGCAGGCGACGATGTCAGCACAAGCAGCTACTGCAATTTCTCAACAGGTGGCGCAATTATTTCAGGCAATAGCTCAACCCAATCTTGATCATCAGGAAACCGATAGTTCAGTGTCTTAGAAAGCGTTTGACAAGTTGGAAAAGTATAATTTGTCATTCTGAGTGGAGCAAAGCGGAAGGAAGAATCTAGGGTTTGAGCGATTACTTACAGATGTTTCACTAAGCTGCGCCACTACGTTAAGCATGACTTTTCAAACATCCTCTTAGGAAAGTGAGAACTATGCGTATTGCTATCTTACTGAATCACTGGCCCTTACTCTCGATTCTTGAACCTTTAATTGAGCAAGGTTGGTTGGTTGGTTTGGCTACAGAAGAAGGTAAAAATGAGTTAGTGACTGGGGTGAAACTAGTCAGCCAACAATATCAAATTCCCTATGTTGGCTTGACTAAAAACAACTTTATTACTAGCTTATCTGAATGGTTAGCGCAAACTAAACCTGATGTGGTCTTAGTTTCAACTCTTGCTTATAAGATTCCTGCTGACTTGCTGGAGATTCCTACCTACGGTTTCTTTAATTTTCACTACGGCTTATTGCCTAGTTATCGAGGTCCTGATACGATCTTCTGGCCGATTCGCAATCAGGAATCCTGGGGAGGATTTACTATCCATAAAATGGATGCTGACTGGGATACAGGTGCGATCGCTCACCTGCAACCTGTGGCTATTGAAGCGGAAGATACCCATGGTTTATATCTGAATAAGTTAGCTCAAATGCTTCCCCAGGCTGCTATTGAGTTAATAGACAAGTTATCGGTACAGGGGAAAGACTTACCTCTGGTTACTCAGGAACCAAATAAGGGTCACTATTGGCATCGTCCTAGTTTTGAGGATTTGTGCATTCGTTGGCGTGAACAGTCAGCTAGGGAAATTCAGGCACTAGTGCGAGCAAGCAATCCTAAGTATGGAGGCGCTGTGGCTTTTCTGAGAGGGGTTCCTTTACAAATTCTCCAAGTTAGTTTGGTGGAGCCAGCAACTCAGCATTCCCTGCAACCTGGTGAAATTATTGTGACAATTTCTGGGGAAGCTACGGTGGTTTGTTCTCAAGATGGTAGTCTTCTCCGTCTGGATGCAGTAAAAACTCCAGAAGGACTGTTTACCGGGGATAAGCTGCCGACAATTTTCGGTGTTCAAACTGGGGAAGTTTTGTCTATCCCTGAGCGTTTTCAAGAGAATTTGCAGAAAAAAAAGGACGGTATTTTCAACAAGTTTCTATAGCTAATTCTTGAGTATTGAATAGAAGTTTTCAGCCTCCTATGCATGTCTCTTAGATTACCAGTTTTCTTTTTTTTGAAGGTTTACAATAAGCGCATTCTAGTGTAACTTTTTGATTTTTTATTGTAAAAAACTAGTTTATGTGCTCCAGATTTGTTATGGAATTAGCGATTAACTTATGAAATGAAAATTGACGAATTGCAGTCAAAACCCCCTTGTCTATCTAGAGATTTTACGCGGTATCATTCAAACTATTGAGTGATTACCGCAACCGCAGATTCAAGAAAAAAACTAGCACAAACGGAGAATATACCATGTCTGATAAGCCAAATAATCCCGGCGAAGATTTCTTAAAAAGACTGGCACAAGAAGCATTAGCATCAGATGAGAAAGATTTTAAAATTATGCTGAGTTCGCAGAGGAACTTTAGCATCGGGTGGGAGAATGTAGCAGTACACCCACTTCAACCTTTGGAGAATGTTTACCGGAGGGTAGTGCGAGAAGCCGTGGACAATGAAATGGACAGAAATGAGCGGCAAAAAAAAGAATCCTCTGCACTAAGCAAATTCTTTTTTTTCGATGTGAGCGAAGTGAAGCTTTTAAATGTCAATGATAACGAGCAAGAGGAGGAATTTCTCGAAGAAAAACTACTCAAAGTAAGAAAAAACCTTGCCACGCTCATCAGATATATCACCAGCCAAAAAGAAGAGGATTGCAAGTTAAATGATCAGTCCAAGCTCAATAATATCTTTTACGAGCAAGTGAAGGAGCTTGATGAAATCCTAAATAAAATTCTGGCAGTTCGAGGCTATAATCCTCAATGTGATACTGATATAGTACCGATTCTGGCTTGGATAATAAAAGAACTTAATGGCTACAAAGAGGAGATAATGAAGGCTGAGGATCTACCTAAATTATACTGGGACAAATACCGTAAGGTAGTACAGTATCTTGGTCGTGTCTTGAATGGTTTAGCACGTATCCAGATGTCTTACATTATTGAGCCGTTCTATTTGTTTAGGTTTCTAGTCAACTTCAGGTTGACCTCCAATAAAGAGATTCTAGCAGATGAGCAAAAAAAAGTGAGTGGACAACTGACAGGATTGCTCAATCATACAAACTTCGATTGGCTGGGGAAATGGCTAGAACAGAAAATTGTAGAACTCAACACTGAATTGCTAAAAATAAATAATGATGATAAAGAAAAAGTCCACTTTTATCTTAAGGGCGGTCGGGCGCTAAAATATCTCGAAGGTAAACCGCAAGATGGTACAAATGATTGGGACACCTCAATCCTAATTAACCCTGAGCTTCCAGCAGAAGAATGGTACAAGACATTCGCTGAAGTCCATAATATTGTGCTTCGGAAGCTTAAGGATTTCAAGCTAGAATTCTTCATGCTCCTTCATAAACATGCTGAAAGTGAACTGCCAAAAGAGGAAGAGTATCATGAAAGTGATGATAGTGATAATATGAGTGCTACGTATTCCGAGGTAGAGGACGATAAAAAAAACTTAGACTTCGATTTTGAGGAGGTAGTAGTAGAAGAAGATGGAAGTGGGACTCGAGATGCTGAAGAAAGTGAGCTCTTACCAAAATATGCTGTCAATGTCAAAGCTGAACTCATAGATATTGGTATTCCCCGCCGTGACACTGTAGAGGCATTCGAGCAATGGCTTCATACAAAAATTATTACGAAAAACGGCTTGGACTCTAACAACCAAGTTCCCATTCCGAATTATCTTTACTACATTAGTGAGTATATCATGATCTTAAGGGAAGCACTTGACCCTAATGAGACGTCTCCACTAGGCAAACTTCCTAAAAGAATACGGCGTATATACGGTCTTCTGAGTCCGGAGGATTCAGCTCAGGTAATAGATCAGGTAATAGGTAAGAAGAAAGATCAATTAAACAGGGTTCTTCCCGAATCTTTACAGGTTGTTAATCAAGAACAATCCCCCTTTAAGAGACTGCTCGTTGTGATACTTGAGCAGTTTGTGAAGGCATATAGTTTGAGGATTGGCTCTGATAGTAAACCTATTACAAAGGTATTCGACAAATTATTCAGCACAAAAAGCGACAAAAAAGACGATATAAAATATACAGAAGATTTACAAGAAGCGATAGACAATGCAGAGCCAAAATTAAAGGATAATGAGAAACTGCTATTCAGATGGATTGCTGTTGCCAGGGAGGTGTCTTCTGAATTTGAAGAACACTTCAAATGTAGGGCGAAATTTTTCGGATTTGGCACACGCTCATTAGATTTAGAGGGAAAAAGAAAACAAAAGCTGATAAATTTGGTCAGAACGCTGTATAAGTCTCCTCAATTATTCAGTGATCAAGAAGAACTCCAGGTTCAATTTGCAGTGACTGGGAGTTATGCAGCTTATTTATACGCTGATTATAATAAACTAGCCGACAATTTGAAGGAGCAACTTGATCCAGTAAATACAATTGAAATTAAATTCTTTTTTGCCTCTGGTGACTCAAAGCCTGATCCTAAGGTTGCGATCGACTTGGTGAAGAATATAATGCTAAAAGCACTGGCAGAATATTCAAAGGGCGATCATATCTCAAAGTTGCTTTTCAATTTGACTGAGGACGATCAAAATAAAATAACACTTATATACTGGGATGAGTACCAGGAAGAGGAGAACAGCCCATTTAAATACAAACCGCTCTTAGTCGAAATCTCGCTCGTAGTAACTGATCAATCGCAGAAGCTGGAGTTCATCTGGGGTTTCCCCGTTATTTCCTTGCGTGACCTTATACGGGAGTATAACAGAAAAGCCGCTGAGGCAGAAGAGTTTGCAGCAACGCGGCGATTTAGCAAAACGGCTTCTATCCTCGCAGAAGAAATCTTGATAAAATACGATTAGTGCAGCACAGCAGAAATAACTGAGCAGCTAAAATCTCCTTGTCCTCTTTGCCTCCCTTGCCTCTCTTGAGGCTCTCAAGTATTTCTGCCTAGAGCACCGATTCACTAATCATGGGGTGAACTTTCATTCCTGTGTGGGAGGTGTGGGGAGATAGGAACAGCTGAAAATATTGATTTGTCGTTTTTCAATTCGCCAACTTTTATTACTGAATCGGTGTTCTAGAGCACCGATTCAGTATTCCTATTTATGATACAATCCACACCGGTTGGGCGTGATTTTATCCAACAACAGTCTGCTGTGTATATCCGTATAATGGATGTTCCTAAGGACTCATATAGCATTTTTGCCGTTTGGATAAAAAATAATTTGCGTATTGTTTACGCAAATCTTTTTGAGTCGAATTTTCTCTCTTTTGGCTAACCTCTGAAGAAAGAGTGTTACTGCGAGTTTTTCGTCTATAATTAAGTTAGCTAAAAAATTAACTTTCTTGGTTATCTGTGGCTGAGTTTGACTCCAAAATTCCTCTCAATTTTTCCACCCCAAAACCTTTGGAGGTTAAGTTTTTTGGTCTTGACTTAAGTTCAGACGCGGGGTTGCTACTGGTTCGACAAGCAGAAGAAAAACTGCAAGTCTGCTCTCGACTGGCAGATTGTTTGGTAGATAATCGAGAACAATCGAAAGTCAAACATCCTCTGGCTCAATTAATTGGTCAACGAGTCTATCAAATAGTTGCAGGCTATGAAGATAGCAACGATAGTAATTACTTACGTCACGACCCGATGCATCAAGATTGCTTGCACTCTTCGTTCCGCTTCCCGGAGAAGAATTATTAGCCAGTCAACCAACGATGAGTCGGTTGGAAAATCAAGTAACCAATCGAGAGATTAAAAGAATACGCTCCCTTTTTCTTGACCAATTTATTGAAAGTTATACACAACAACCAGAAGAAATATTGTTAGATATAGATAGCTGGGATGCTCTGACCCACGGAAATCAGCAATTGAGTTTATTTCACGGTTACTATGGACACTACATCTACTTTCGAGTACTGATTAATGAAGCTACGACTGGTTACCCATTAGTTTTACAACTTCGAGGGGGAAATTCTCACCCAGGCAAAGGTGTAGCCGGGATACTACGGTGGTTATTCTGGCGCTACAGATGCCGGAGAACTCTACGATGATTTTTACCTGCAAAGAGGAGCGGGTTCGGAGCATCGGATTAAAGAGTTAAAACTGGGTATTCAAAGAGAAACTCTCATCAAAACGGCAGCTAAAGTAAGCGTTTCTCACAGACGAGTATTGGTTGAGTTAGCAGCTCATTGTCCATTTGTCGATGAAATTAGTCTGATTGCACAGCGACTTTCCACTGGGGTTCAACTAATTTTTTATTAAAGCCAAGAACTGATAGGATTACTGTGTCTAAACAAGGATTTTAGTCGATGGAAAGAGGATTTAATTGATAATTTTATCTGGTTGATTAAAGATTTATACTAACTTATTTAATAGTCCCACAAACTGGATGTAAATTGCTGCTTTTTTGAATCTTTTTTTGCCTCGTTAATAATGCAGGCTAGTTGCAGTAGAGAGTTGGGAATCATATCAAATCCGGTTATCAGAAGAGGTGAATAAAATGCCAAAGTCCCCTGGATTTGGTATCAACTATCATTCCAGTGAGCAACAATGCCCCAAATTAGTTTAATCAGAAGGAAAATTCTTGAGAACCTTTGCTGCCGCCAGACCCACTTTGGTAAAATTCTTGGTAGCAGTACCAACATTTGCCTGAGCCTTCTCCAGAACTGACGTATAAAGTGGTACATTCTTTGTGGGATCTTCTGCCATCTTTTCTAAGCAAACGGCTGATACTGCACCCGACACCATCAGGTTAGCACGTAAGTAATCAGTAGCATCCTGCACAGTAATCGCCATGGAGTTTGCCACTGACTGATAAGCTTTACCTGCTCCTTGAGTTTTAACTACTTGGGGATTTATTACTTGGGAGTTAATTTGACTTAAATTATTCATACCCGTAATTAATCTGAACCAGAAGGAAAATCCTTAAGAACGTTACCCGCGTGAACACCAATTTTTTCAAATGAATCAGCAGTACGATTCATATTGGCTTGTGCTTTAGCGATAATTTTGCTGTACAAATCAGCCTTCTCAGGCTCAGCAACCATACGCTCTGTTGCCACAGCAACAGCCGTACTAGTCAGTGTGCTAATATTACGTAAATGATCAGTAACATCCTGGATTGCGATCGCCATAGATTGTGCTACTGCTTGATAAGCTTTACCTGCTCCCTCGGTCTTCACAACGTTGGGTGCTAATATTTGATTGTTGATTTCCTCGATAGCTTTAGTTACATTACTCATGAAATGGTACAATTCCCTTTGTATATTGTGTGTTAGTAATCTGTAGACTAATAATTTAAGCCCAGCTACCCTCAATAGCGATGGACGTGGGAGAAGAATGTTAGGACTTTGAAGGTTCCTTATCTTTAGGCGAAGAAGAGGGGTCTTCACTTGAAGCAATCGTCTCAGCTCTCTCAGCAGCTGTCTTTGCCTGTGCCGCTGCTTCCTGTGCCACTTTGGCTTGCTCCTCCACTTGCTCAGCATAGTGCTTTGCCGTATCTAGATCAGAAGCATTGACTGCTTCTTCAGCTTTATTTGCCAACGCATAAGCTCTAGCTGTAGCATCAGATGCAATTTTTGCTGATTTAGCTGTTGTTCTTGAAAGTGAGAATAGCTCTCTAAGTTTTTTCTGAACCTGAGGTTGGCTGTAATCAGAACTTTCCAGGGTGCTTTCTCCTGTACTTGCAGTATTAGCATCATGTTCTCCTGCTTCTGATGCCGCCTGTGCTGCTAATCTTAGAGCTGACTCAATTTGTAGGCTGATCTGTCGGAGCTGTTTTTGAAGATCATGATCATGATCCTCATCCTTGTTTCCAGTAGTTAGTGGGAGCGGTCCATGCTCAGAGCCATTACCATTACTACCATTGCCATTGCCACCATTGCTACCATTGCCATTGCTACCATTGCCATTGCCACCATTGCCACCATTATTCTGTGGATTAGTAGATGTTGTGGGTAGAGAGACGGGTGAATTTGCTTCAGGAGTGGAAGCTGTCAAAATTTGCTTACAGGCAGATGCTACTATTGCTGCATTAATTTGTTGCATACCACCTTGGTTAGACACAGAATTCTGCATCAACAAGCTGATTGAATGAGCCATGGATTGATATACCATGCTCATTGATTGGGAAGGTGCACCTCCCACTACATTCACGCTAGTCTGGGTAACGGCATCGGTAACCTGTTTATTAACTGTGTCTGTCATAATCTGCTTCTTCTAATTCAACGCTATACAAATTTTGCAACACGAACTTTTGCGAACACACTCTTGTTCACTTTTACTACTGCGAGTAGGCTGCTTAATTTCTGTATCGGTTAGCCAGAATTACCCCAAATCATTCCTTTAAAGATATGATCCGATGACAAACAGTGGAAATAATTGCTGCATTCAGCTGTTGCATCCCATTCTGTGCCAACACAGCATTCTGCATCGACAGACTCAGAGAATGTGCCATAGCTTGGTAAACCATACTCATAGATTGAGCTGGTGCTTCACCCAGTACCTTGACATTAGTCTGAGTAATAGCATCAGTAATTTGGCTATTAACCTTATCAGTCATGATACGTTCCTTTATTCGTGAGTCGTCCTCATTCTGAAAGTCGCTCCCAACTTTCAGTTTCTAAAGAAACTATTTTAAGTTATTGAAGATAGTTAAGAGTTCTTCAATAGCTTTTAAATTGTTAGATGTTGGTTGCTTGGCTTTAGGCAGGAGCATGTTTGCTATATTCTTGATGATCATTGTTTGCTGATTTTGGGTAACTTGCTGTTGATAATTGACAATATTGTGTACTGACTGAGAGTTTATCTGAGAGATTATTTGGTAAAGGTTACCCTCTGCTAGAGAAGCGTTCTCCTCCTACAAAAGCATACGCTTCCTTGAGACAACAGCATCCGAGTTTGAGCCAACAGCATCCAACGTTGATGTGGTAGTATCTTGAACTGTTGTCGGAGCAGTCATTTCCTTTTCCTCTGCTTCTTGAGGTTCAACTTCTACTTTTTCAATTGGCACCTCTACCTCTTCTGGTGTGGATTCAGACGATTCGGGAGTTTCTCCTATCATTGTCGATTGCTTCCTTTGAGATCATCACTAGCAATTGATTAGGATATGGGTTGCCGTGATCTGGTGAATAAGGTCAGACTACAGTCTTTGACAGAATAGTAGACCATTGGTAGAAAGTTAAATTATGATTGCGTGAGAGTGAATCACGCAATCATTTTGGGCAAGAATGAAACTAAATTAGGCTAAACAAGAAACTGAAACTCATGATAATTCCTAGCTTAGGATCGGAAATTTATCCTTGAGGTCAGTACCATTCATTTCAGAAACGAGTATGACTAATTATTCATTCTTTATCCTACTTACCGGCAGCCTGGGTAGCAGCTTTGAGAGCGACAATAGCATCTCCGAGATCAGCCCTGGTTCCCTTGTCAGCTGCTGAACCAATAATGGCGGTATCAACAGAGTAAAGTAGGCTAACACCTTGGGTTGTTGTTGCCTGGTGAATGATGTTAGACTGCTGCTGAGACATAACTGCATTCTGAGCAGACAAACTCAGTGATTGAGAGATGGTTTGGTAGAGGTTACTCAACGACATCGCTGGGGAGTCACCCAGAACTTTGACGTTGGCTTGAGTAACCGCATCAGTAATGAGTGGACTTACTCCTTTTGGATCTGACATAATTTTCTCCTAATCAAGGAAGATTGTTTTAAACAGGACAAATGAAGCTAGCTAGAAGATGACTGGACATAGATCTGTTCTTTGGTATTGAACTGACTTATGTAAGCTATCTTCTGTGCCGCTTTATTTACCTGTCTGAATAAATAACGAACGAAGCAAGGGAGTTGTGAATTTTTCGACTTAATCAAAAATTTTATTGTTATTTGTCATTTGTCATTTGTCATTTGTCATTGGTGGCAAGGATCTGAAGGGGTGACAAGCGACTTACAGCGGTTTTCATCTAAGTGAAGTACAGAATTTGTCGCTTGAAGGCAGGAGGCAGAAGGCAGGAGGCAGGAGGCAGAAGGCAGGAGGGAAGAAAGAAGGTTGCAAGGTAGAAGGGAATTATATTAGTCATTCAGCATCAGTTCCCCAATTCTTGAGAACGTCGGTAAGCGGCTTGCACGGCTTCAATTAAAGCGGAACGGAAGCCAGCCTTTTCTAAGTGAGCGATTCCTGCAATAGTAGTACCACCAGGACTAGTAACACGGTCTTTGAGTTGGGCTGGGTGCAATTCTGATTGCTGCAATAGTTGGGCTGTCCCTAGTACTGTACCAAGAGCCAGTTTAGATGCGATCGCTCTTGGTAGTCCTGCAGCTACACCTCCATCAGCAAGAGCTTCAATCATAACAGCTACATAAGCTGGCCCTGATCCTGATAAGCCAGTTACTGCATCCATTAAGTGCTCCGGTACTTCTACTACCTCCCCCACCGCTCCAAAGATCTTCCTTGCCAATTCCATATGGTTCGGCTGGGCAGTTTTGCCTGGTGCGATGGCTGTAATTCCTGCCCCTACTGTTGCGGGAGTATTGGGCATGGCTCTAATTACTGGCTGATGCCTAAAAGCTGCTTCCAATTTCTCCAAAGGGACACCTGCTAAGATCGAAACTACCACTGGCAGGTTTCCTCGTTCAACGTTACTGTCACCCACCTGTGCCAGCTCTGCTGCTACAGTTTCCAAAACCTGAGGTTTAATCGCCAATAACAATACCTCCGATGCTGCCGCAGCTGCCCGGTTATCCGATGTGACTTTGACACCGTATTTTTCTGCTAACAACTCTCGTCTTGTTGCTTGGGGCTCACTAATTAAGACAGTATCAGGGTGATAAAGCTTGCGAGCAATCAGGCGGGATAATAGAGCTTCTCCCATTACTCCACCACCAATCAGGCTCAACTTGCTAGTCAGCTTACTACTCCTTATCTTTGCAGGGGATTGGATTGTGACAAACTCCTACACTTATCTCTCGGTAAGTGTAGGTTTCTCCGTAACTTCCGGTGTTTTGTCGAACATTAACTGAGTTCTACGGTGATTTCTGAAAATAAAAATACCAACCAACGGTGCGTTACGCTTCGCTAACACACCCTACTACGGTGACCCAGCTAAAATGATGCATTAGGTGTAGGTTGGGTTTTGTTCCTCAACCCAACACCAGTAACGCTCTGTTGGGTTTCACTTCGTTCAACCCAACCTACAGTTTTAGGCGTGTCACAGCTACTGAGCTATCCGCTCTTGTTCAGATGCCCAAGCGGGAGTAGGAACTGATATCGGCTCGTTCCTCTGGGGTGAAGGTACTTCGTGAATCACACCAGACTGAGTGCTTACCTGAACACAGCTAGGTGTAAATAAGAAGATACTTTCTCCAATTCTCTCCTGATGACCATCAATGGCGTAAGTACCGCCAGCAACAAAGTCTACAGCTCTTTGTGCTTGGTCTGGATCCATAATTGTCAGGTTTAAAACCACTGACTTACGCTCTCGTAATGCCTGAATTACCTGGGGCATTTCTTCAAAAGAACGGGGCTCAATCACAGCTACTTCGGAAATGCCATTAACAGCTCCAGGCATACCAATTACATTATTCATTGAAGTCCCTCCTAGCCCTACTTCTGAGCCTATGTTTGACCGCTCTCTAGTACGACGCCGCATAGGACGTTCCTCTTCCATAGGCGCTTGGATTGGCTGCTCTTGCTGGTAAAGATTTTGGTAGGCGTCTGGCTCCATCTCATCGTACTCATATTCGTAGTCTGCTTGCTCATTGAGACCAACAAAATCTCGTAGCTTGTTAAAAATGTTGCTCATAGTTAGTTAACTCTCCATCACAACTTCATTTTGACCTTAAAAACCCAACTATTGGTAGCCTGCGATACATTACCCTCAAACCAAGGATTTTTTCAGAAGCAGACAACAATAATGGCAAGTGGTTCACTTACCAATCATCTTACCTAAGACTAATCAATCCTCGATCTTTCAAAATAAAGCCCGAATTATACATCAGCATAGTTACGTTGAATATATTACCGCTACATAAGACTATAGTGCAGGTATCTCAATAATTAGGATTTAGTTGTGTGCCCTCATTGAAAGGTTTGGCGATGGATACTTTGAAGCTGATCCAATTCAATAGGTGTCCCAGTGCGACGAAGTACCCGAAGACGATTTTCCACTAACATACGAGCATCCGAACGAGTGATCGGTTCAAAATTAAGACCAGTATTAGTCGTTGTCACCTTAAAAAATAGGCGCTGGGCATAGAGGGTGGTGAACAACTCCTGGTGCTCTTCAATCATGCAAACTCGAAAAAGCAGACCAAATGTTGGGTGATTTAGGTAAGTTTCTGTGTTCATCAAAATCTATGCTGGAAATACCAATCTCTGCGGGATTGGGAGAAGTCATCTGTCTTCGCGGCAGGAGACCCTTGCTTTTAGCGATGGGAGGAATGCCGCGCCTGTAACTAACGGTTTGCAAATCAATCGTGTACTACGTTTTAGTAGTTTAGTTTTCTTGGCAGAAAACTGCCCTAATTGCTTCCAATTGAAATCTGACACTGAAACCTGAGTCTTAGTATCTCCAGACACCCAGCCACGGTATTTGAGCCCTTTACGTTCCGTCTCAACAAAATCACCCTTTCTGAAGCTATGACGAGTTACTGTGCCGCCATACTTCCGGCGTATTCCACCCTTGGCAAACACCATTAAGTGAAGCTGCCTACGACTAACGGGAGGTCGCCTGACGATTAAAAATGGTGCTGGTGTTAGTTCACAAGTACCTGACCAATGACCACTTCTTCCTTTGAACTCCCTCCACTTCAAGAAATGGTGAGCAGCTAAGGTTACACCATCAACTGCATGAGTCGCGGGTGTTTGGTTGCTTTTGTGAGATTTGTCTTTCTCTAACCTTAAATACTCTCTAAGATTTGAAGTTTCCCAACCATACCTAGTGATAACTGGTGCTAGCTGAGGTAGCCACTCGGTAATCATGACCTTTTGACCCACCATTGCAGGACTAAAACCTTTGTCTCCTATAGCTTTGACGTATTCGTAAACGATACTACTAATTGGAAACAGACTGGTTAACTCCGTAACTTTAGTATCAGCATCTACTGTTAATTGAATAGCGAACTGTTGTAGGTCGTTCCGGTAGATTTGTGCCTTACCTTCCTTTAACCATCGCCTTGCACGGCTAGGTTTGGTCGGCATTAAAGGCTTACCAGATTTACTAACAACAGGTACACGATACATGGTGATAAACCAAAGAGTGAAAAAGTAATTTGTCCCTTCGACCACGCTTAACAAGATGTCCCTTCTACAGGCGCAATTAGTAAGATTGCTTATAAATAATAATCCGAGCTAGGGAAGTACTCGGAAGTACGTACCAGTTAAACGCTCAATGGTCTAGTCAAATCTCAGTAAGACTTACTTCTTACAAGCCCTCGCTTTTAGCGATGGGTTATTGACATGGTCAAACACCGAGTGCCAATTTTGCTTTTTCAGCTGTACAGATTTATAGATAATAGCTTAATTCGGTCTTTACTGAGAGTTTAGGTTTATATTGAACATCTTGTAGCAATCTGCTGTTTCCAGCAATTAACCAGGGTTAATGGGTCATTATGTCAGTGAAAATGACTAGTACCGCTGCGCGGAATTAAGAATTAAGAATTAAGAATGCTGATAGAGTAAGGATTCTATTAACCAACAACCAAGCGGCGGGCGGCTATCCCTCGCACCCCACAGAAGGAATGGGTTTCCCGCCGCTTTCGGTGAATAGTTTAGTTTAGGATAAAGGCAAGATTTAATGGGCTCAATTCAGGCTTTAAGAGGAACAAGAGATATTCTGCCCCAAGAAGTAGGTTATTGGCAGAAGCTGGAAGAGGTGGCACGGCAAATTCTTAACAGAGCTGCTTATCAGGAAATTCGTCCCCCAATTTTTGAACGGACAGAGTTGTTTGAGAGGGGTATTGGTGAAGCTACAGATATTGTGGGAAAGGAAATGTATACTTTTAATGATCGGGCAACCCCACCCCGTTCAGTAACTCTGCGTCCAGAAGGAACAGCTGGAGTGGTAAGAGCATATATTCAAAACAGTCTCTACGCCGCTGGTGGAGTGCAACGCCTTTGGTATACAGGACCAATGTTTCGCTATGAAAATCCCCAAGCTGGACGTCAGCGGCAATTTCACCAATTAGGGGTGGAGGTTATTGGTAGTGCCTCAGCGCGGGCAGATGTTGAGGTAATTGCGATCGCTACTGATATCCTCCAAACTTTGGGTTTACAGAACCTGCGTTTAGATCTTAACTCTGTAGGTAATCCAGAAGACAGACACCAATATCGGGAAGCCCTAGTAACCTATTTTACAGATTACCAGGATCAGCTAGACAAGGACTCTCAGGATCGTCTTACCCGCAATCCCATGAGGATTTTGGATAGTAAAGACAAACGGACTCAGGAAATTGCCCAGAATGCTCCCAGTATTTTGGATTACCTTGGTTCAGATTCTCAGCGCCACTTTGAACAGGTGCAGCAGCTGTTGGGAGATTTAGGCATTAATTACCAAATCAATCCTCGCTTGGTGCGCGGTTTGGACTACTATACTCACACCGCCTTTGAAATCATTTCCGATGATTTGGGAGCCCAGGCAACTGTCTGTGGTGGTGGTCGGTATGATGGGTTAGTGGCCCAATTGGGTAGTAATCCAACCCCTGCTGTTGGTTGGGCAATGGGCTTGGAACGCTTGATTATATTGCTGCAGCAGTTGGCTGAACCACCACACCAAGTACTAGATTTTTATGTGGTATCGCGGGGGGCAGCAGCGGAAGCACAAGGGCTACAATTAGCCCAACAACTTCGTCAAGCTGGGTTTGCTGTGGAACTAGACTTGAGTGGTAGTGCCTTTGGTAAGCAGTTTAAACGAGCTGACCGCAGTGGAGCAATTGCTTGCTTGGTGTTAGGAGAAGCTGAAGCAGAAGCTAAAACAGTAAATATCAAGTGGCTCAAGTCAGGAGAACAATTAGCGATCGCCCAAGCTGATTTATTGAAGAAGGTGGATGATCTACGGCGTCAAATTGCTGATATACTCATATCATCTAGTTAGTCTGATTTTGTAGCTTGTTAACGATCGCTTCTCTATTCGGTCTTTGTTGATGCACAATTGAACATAATAATAGCCATCAGCACAACGCACTACCCGTAACCGTTAGATATAACCATCGCTAACAACTATGGAATATTGGGAATTTTTAATACAAAAAGAAGGCGATCGCACTTGGAAGCCTGTTAAGTCGCCAAGGATTGAAATAGAACCGGGTCGTTATCGGGTGGTGGCTCACTCCAACCTTAAAAATGCTGAGGTAGAAATTTCGGTAATTCACCAAAGTGTTGAGGAAGTACCTCCAAGACGAAGATATCAGAAGCGATCCCGCCGTACTAGTCCAGAAGGGTTAATGGTGGTGATTCCCTTCACTCAACTCAAATCTGGTATTTGGGAGCTACGGTGCTGTGGCGATATTATGTCGGAATTTCTGGGGGACTCCTGGCAGGAATCGATTCAACTGCAAGTTGCAAACGCTTCCGAGACAGTTGTACCCCAGACTCAACCAGAATCATCATTAGTAGATTCTATTCTCAAGGGTGTTCCAGCAGATTTGAGGGAAAATACTACCATTGGTTCTGGATTAGAACCGATGGTAGCAACAACCCAAGCAAAAGCTGAAGATATTTCTGAGATACCCCTAGTAGCTACTTCAGAACCACAGTCAGTAGTTGCATCAACTTTGGTAGAAACCGAAGTTGCTTTCAAAAAACAAGGGAGCAGAACCGACTCCCAAGCCAACCCACCCCTAACCCAACCCACCCCTAACCCCTCCCAGGAGGGGAACAGGGGGGGAAATGGAGGAGAGCAGGGAACAGGGAACAGGGAGCAGAACCCACCCCCAATCCAACCCACCCCTAACCCCTCCCAGGAGGGGAAATGGAGGGGAGCAGCGAGTGTTTCTTCCATCAGTGAGGCTACTCCTGAGAAACCCTTACCAGAAACAGCAGTTGTTGAGCAGCCAGAAAGTTCGGTTAAGAACCAGGCAGACTTGACTTCACCAGTTTCCCAAGAAGCATCCCAACAGCAAAATAATGGAACTACCGAAAATGGGCAAGATGCCCAGACTAACAATTTACAACAATTGGATTTCCCCGTTGCCAATCCTATTTTGGAGCAATCTCTACAAACTCTTGAACAAATCATGGAGCAAGTGCTTGAACCAGTCTTGGATGAGTTTGAGCAATCTGAGTCTATAGAAGAGCAGCCGTTAGCTGAGCCGACGCAGATATCAGCAACAGCAGAAGATGAAGTCTCAAAGACAATTGCTAATCAGCTCGGGTTAATCATCACTCTTGATGAAGAGGCATTAGTAGCACAACGGGAAGAATCTTTAGCCATTGTCGGACAACTGGATGTCTTAAACCCTCATCAGCTTGAGGATAGTGAAAATCAGAGAGCTTGGCAGGAAATTTTCCCAGGTGTACTATGCTACGAACTACGGAATCCTCAAACTTCAAAAGTACTGCTCAAAATTCAACATCCCTTATCAGAACAAGCACCACCTTTGACTTTTAGCCAGAGGCTGGAGCTTCCTTCAAATTGTAATACTCGTCTGCTGGTAGGAAAAGTTACCTTTTATGGACAAAAACTCCAGGCTTTGGTAAGTCAGTCTTTTACTGTTACCACAGATTTAGATGATGTACTAGGCTCAATTTTGCTGGGAGGTAAGACAATGCCTGTGGAGACAATGGTAGCAGTGGCTAACCATTTGACTACCTCCCAAGAGCATCAACAACAATCAACTGTATCAGCCTCAGTACCATTGAATGAAGCTTTGCTGGATTTAGTAGATGCTCCCCCAACTACTCAACCTCGCACCTGGAAGCGCTCATCCAGCAATCCTTTACCTCCGCAACTTCATCAAAGGGATTCATCGCAAAAATCGTCAAAATCTCTTGATTTACCCAACTTTCGTAAGTTGAGCTCCGTCTCCAATGGAGAAGCGGATGGTTCTGAGGTAATATCCAGTCAACTTCCACCAAGTATTCTGGCATCCCTACCATTGACGTTATCAACTGTGGTGACCCAACCTGAACCAGTTGAGCTCAAGCAGGAAGATTCTGAGTACCAAAACTCTGGCAACGAACAGTTGCAACCAGAAGTACCAGTTAACCTTGTTGATAACCTTTTCCTTAATCAACACTCAGAGAATCAGGAGGAAGAAACTGCGGATTTAGAACAGTCCCTAGAAGGGATTCAGCCCCCAGATACTACGATACAGGAAGATACTGTAACTTTAGGGGATACTTCAGCTAATGCATTGGAAACAAGGGAATTATCAGAATTTTCCAGCAACTCAGATTTGGAGCAGGATAACTCCGATAGTGTTACTAGTAGCGATGTCAGGATATCTCCTGAAACTGTTACTGAAGTGGGAGATGTTCCCACAGCTTCTGTAGCTGATACTCAGCTTAGGGATTCCGAGTTGATAGGGGAAACAGATTCTGCGGAACTGGAGATACCATCAGCCGAAGAGCAAACTTCTCAGGTGAGTGCCAATGAAACTAATAACATCGAAAATGACTTCCAAGCCTTAAACTCACAAGACCGTTTTTGGTCGAGACTAAATTCTCTAGTGACCGATGCTGATTCGTCAACATCCCTAGAATCAGATGTATCTGCTGTTAGTCAGGCAACAGAGATAGAAAAACTCCGAAACAAGCTCAACTCTAATGGGGTTAACCTTCAGCAGGATGGAGTTCAAGAACAGTTACTGGCACAAGATCAAGTAGAATTTACAGAACAGTTGCCTCCTGAGACAGTCATGGCTGATTTTGATGAATCTCTGTGGGAAGGTACTGAGGATTTCGGCGGTGAGGTTGAGACAGCCAACTCATCTTTTGTTCGCCTTGCCAATACCAACTGGGTAAATCAAGAAATTGTCGTAGAAGAAGAGCTAGTAGCATCACCACCAAAAACCCTCAATGGAGATGCTTCTGGAATAGTTCATCAGGAAGAGCTGAAGAACAAATCAGCACCAGAGATTAATTACCCTTCTGCATCAAATGTATCTATACCGGCACCGAAACTCTTTATTTCCACGAGTGAACTTGGTGCTGGAGAACCAGTAACTATCCGCATCAAATTACCCCCTCACCCATCTCGTCTTTATGTCAAGCTGTGGATTAAAGATCGACAAAGTCGCTCTATACTAGATGGTCCTCGTTCTTTTGTGGACTTTTTACCTAATGCCTCAGGGGAGCTAGAAGAACTAACCCAGTTGATTGTACCTTTTGGTACTGTAGAAATTCGGTTTGAAGCGATCGCAATTGATATGTACAGCCAGCGAGAGAGCCACAAGGTAGCAGTTGACTGTAAGGTAGTTTCTCCTGACTTACCCAGTATTTCTCTAGAGGAGTTTGAAACTTGAAGCTGTTAGTTATTTTAGGCTAAAACGCACCTCATTTGACTCAACTTCAATCATCAGTTTCTTGTGGGATGGGCGTCTCGCCCGTCCGAAACATCCAAGGTGAATGTGTCTAACCCACATTCCGCAGGTAGTCTCAGCAATCTGAATAATTTTTCAGATCCTTGCCTAGTAAGACTTTCAATAATTTGTTCATCCACACAAAATTTGCGATCGCAAATTCCACAGACACTTGAACTCAAACCATTATCAATTATCTGGGCTTAATGACAACCGATGGAGGTTGACTGCACTCTTTGAGGAGTGAGTTTGACATAAAGAATGAAAATAGCGGAAAAGCTTATTAGACAATGGTTATACTACTTTTAGCGAAATTGTTTTTTCGATTCAGCAACCTGCGGAGACAAATTTTTTAAGTATAAATGCAGATGCGAAATGTGGGGTCTAAGCTTATAGGCAAACTGCTTAAAGCCCCCTAAATCCCCCTTGGATCCCCCTCCCATCCCCCTTTCCAAGGGGGAAGCCAGAGGATGCTTCGCTTTTCATTCCACGGGGGACTTTGAATCCGGGCTCCCCCAAAATTGGGGGCTGGGGGGCTTGAAAAACTTTCCCTCATCACCAATATTCAATAATGTTAAATTCGCCAGCGGTATCCTTCAAGAAGTCGGGCATCTTAGCATTTGCGGCATCTTGTTTTTCATTGGTACAAATTTCAATCAATTTTCTCTCTGACTAACCGAATACTTTCCCACGTTGGTATCCTTCCTGCTTGTCGCTCATTTATTAATATTAAGTAAACATAAAGTGGGTAAATTTCATTTATCTTTTTTTGATACTTGTGGCTGATAGCCTCACTCTCTTGACGGCTTAAATTAATTTGCTCTAGTGCTTCTCTACTTTGGGATACAGTCTTGTAGGTTACAAACAACATCTGATAGATAACAATCAAAAAAAGTAGAGGGAAGTACAAAATTAGGAACTTACTAGCTTCATTTGCTTCAATTCTGTCATAAAGGTCTCGGTTGAGGTTGAGGTCAAGGTCGAGGTCGAGGTTGAGGTTGAGGTCGAGGTCAAGGACTCGTTTGAGGTTGAGGTAGAGAACTCGTTTGAGGTTGAGGTAGAGGACTCGTTTGAGGTTGAGCTTGAGCTTGAGATCTCGGTAGAGGACTTGGTTGAGGTAGAGGTAGGAGACTCGGTCAAGGTTGAGATCTCGGTCGAGGTTGAGATCTCGGTCGAGGTTAAGGTTGAGTTTGAGGTTGAGAATAGTAACCTCAGTTAAATTGCTGTGCCAGTCTCGCCACTGAGTTGCTCGTATTCCGGCAATTACTTTCTCCTCCCCATCCTTGCACCAACAGCCAATGTGCTTTTCTAGTGCTGGATTATCCTCAGCCTCAGCTAAAGTAGGCAGTCTATACCTGAATCCCAAAACAGACTGCCGCTGAGTCAACCATTGACAAAACTGTTCTGCATCACTGGCTCGTACTCCAGTAATCGGCTTTTGGGCATCTCCAGGGGGAAACCTGTAATTTTTCCAGTGATCCGGCTGGCGATTTTCACCCCTTTGGCGCATCTCATCAATAAAAAGCTGATATTCCGCGCAGGTGATGTAGTTCAGGTCAATTTCGACATTTTCATCAATTCGCACTAAATTTTTTAGTCGCCGGGATAGCAATACATTCGCTGCTAACTGGAATCTTTCCGTCATCGGCTTTCCAAATCTGCCTTCAATCTTGTTTCTAGCTGCTGTTTAACCTCTGGGTAAACACTCAATCCTTCCTCTAGGCAATCATAAGCTAGTGCCATAACCTCAACTGATGGAGAAGGTAAAGCTAAGACTGCACGAATTAGCTTGCTAGCATTAGTCTGAGCAGCATAGAGACGGATAGTTTCAGTCCACCAGGAGTTATTAATATTCCCGATTAAGAGTTTCTCTTGGTTCGTTTCCTTGATTTCAACAGCTGCTAAATATTCCTGAAAACTCAGATGAGCAAATTCATAAACCCCCACTTTTGTTTCCACTAACAATCCACTGACATCTTTAATTTGCTCGAGGAACTCCTTAGAATTCGCTGCACTACCAGCCACCTCTGCCAACTTGTATTGAATCAGAAAGACTCCCAGAGACAAAGTAAATTCACGAGTTTTGTTTTGCATAAGTGCTAGTGCCAGTACTTGCAACACTGATTGCTTGTGGGTTGCTGTTAGAGGCTCATCAATCTTTTTCGCCCTCAATCGCCTTTCTAGTAACACCTGGCAAATTTCCTTATACAGCTCAAACCGTTTTCCCGGTACAGCACTACCGCGACGATGAACAGTAGCAATCATCGTAAGTAGCAAAGGGTTAACTGCCATTGCCGCTAGAGGTGAGTTCTTTCTAACCCTTTCAATCAAGTCATCAGCTTGTTGTCTAGCTTCTTCCCGCACACCTAAATCTTCTTCACCAGCTCGACTCATCACCTCAGTTTGTAAGTACCAACTGTGAATAAACTGTTGCACTTGTGTCAGATTAAACGGTTGCACTTCTAAGACTGTTACCCCTTGCTGTAGCCGCGCACTCTGATAACCAAAAGGTCGAGAAGTCAGGATAAAAGCAGTATCTGGATATGCATCCATCTGCTCATCCACCCAACTGCTAACTTGCTGGCGCTGGGTTTCATCCGCAACCTCATCCAAGCCATCCAGCATCACCAAACATTCTTTTTGGCGTAATTTCTCAGCAAACCAGTTAGGAGGTGGATTGAGGGGCTGAAGTTTGCGTTGCCGCTTCACCTGTTCGGTAATTAATTCTGCCAAAGGTGGTTGGTTCTCCGCAATCACCTGACGCACATCTCTAAGATACAACAACACCGGAATTAGTTTTGGTGCTTGAGGATGCAGTTCTTGCTCTTGGTATGTGGCATAAGTAAGAGTTAAATGTCTGAGGAGTGTAGTTTTACCAGAACCTGGTGCGCCCAACACTGCCATGCGTCGAAATGCTGGATATTGACTCATTGCTACTAAAAAATCCCAGATTTGCTTTTCCTTGGGGTTTTCTGCTTTATTCTCCACCTCCTGAATCATTTTGGAATCTACCTGAACTGCTTCTTTGGAAACAGTCTTAAGTGGCACAAACACCTTTTTCAGTTCCAGGGTACGGTCGTGATACCATCCCTGAGTCTGATAGTCTCGACAGATATAGACTAAGCTTTGGTAATATTCGCGCTGAAATGATGAGGTGATTTCCTTGAGCGGGGATTCAACTTTACTCACAACAGTTTCTGCGAAGCTATCTATTCCCTGATCCACTAGCGGCTCTAGCCTTGTCTTGCTCTCTTGAAAGATTTCCAGAAGTTAGCTACTTTGGACATGAGGAGATCAGACAACAGCCTATTGCCTCCCAGTTTAAGCGATCGCTTTTGGAAATTGGGGGGTTCAAAATTGATAATGGACGAGATCTTAAACCAAATTTATCAATTATCAATTATCAATTATCAATTATCAATTGATAAAGGTGAATTAGTCATACATGAGATAAGGTGTAAATATAGTGAAGCTGTGAGGAAGAGTCATTCAGTTTTATAGAATTTAGTTCCATTGCCTCTCTCCCTCACCTCTCGGGAAGAATTTGTAAGAAATCGAGGTAGCCCATGCAGATAAGTGAATGGTCAATTGTACAAATATCCGCCTATCCTAAATGGATTGTGGGCGTGAGCCATACCAAAACTCAGGGCTATCAGTGTTGGGTGATTAATCCTGACTTAGATGTTCTAAGTGATGGAGAAATTTACGGCACCAGTAGTGCTGCAATGGCAGCGGGTCGTAGTTTTGTAGAACGAAGTAGATAGGGCTTGCTGGATAAAAATATAAGCCATACCAAGTATAGCCTTACTCATTACTCTTGTTGAAAAAAGCTCATCCCAGCTTAGCCACCTGCTGCAAAGGTAACCATAATTATTACTGAGAGTAATAGACCAGGACTCAGTAGCACTACTAACATTAACAATTCATGGGGGGTCATAACTTTAGATCTCCTACCTAAACTACTCAAATCCTAAACTAACTTGGGTGTGGCAGTAACTCTGTGAAAATCAACAATTTATTCCAAATTACCAGTCGCTTATTGCTGTGATAGGCGTTTAACAGCTTGTCCTCCTAAGAGTCGATGAGCATCTTCGAGTAAGGCAGGAATTTTCTTGGCGTGGGGACTCTGCTGTAGACATTGTTCTAGATCTAATTCTCTTACCCGTTCAGCTTGAGCGCCAGGAAACCAATGCCCAGCATTAGATAGTAGGTTGTAGCGCATCTTAGCATAGTCAACTAGATCATAAGCGATCGCGAGATTCCTCAACCACAAAATCACCGGAATATTGATTCCTCCAGGGGTTTGTTCTGGGGTAGGTAAACCCAAATGCCAGCTATTTACCCAGTCTTTTCCCAGTCGTGCGATCGCAGCTTGTTCTAAACGTTCTAGAATTGGTGCTAAGATCTCATCTGCTTGGTCTAATAGTTCTACTGCTTTGAGGTGTTCATCAAAATCTGACGCTCGTGATGCACCTAAACTTAAGGTATGTACGGGAGGATGGGAAAGGCAAAACAAATCATTAAACACCATTGGACTAACAGGAGCACAGAGCTCAACTAATTTTGGTGGTGGTTTGTAGAGCATTCCCCCTTTATCAGAAGGACTAATGATAAACACCCCTATATCGTGGTGGTTAGCAGCTTCAATAGCAGGCCAGTTCAATTGATTGATGTAGTACCAGTGCAAGTTAACGTAGTCAAACCGATTCGTTTGAATCGTTTTGATAATCAAATCTGTAGGGGCGTGAGTTGAAAAGCCAATGAAACGAACTTTTCCCTCAGCTTGCAGCTGCTGTGCTACATCCAAACAACCACCAGGACGGGTACTATAGTCTAATAACTCATAAGTATTAATACCATGCAACGATAGTAAATCTACATAGTCTAGCTTCAAGAAAGCCAGGGATTGCTGAAACTTACGCCGAAATTCTTGAGAGTCTGGTTTAGGGGAAACCTTAGTTTGCACAATCAGTTGCTGGCGGGGAAGATGGGGTAGAATTTTTCCCAACTGCATTTCCGAAGTACCATAGCCACGAGCTGTTTCAATGTGATTAATCCCTACTTCTAGAGAACGACGAATGATAGCTTCCAAATTCTGTTGATTGTTTTTGGGAATCTGCCAAGCTGGGACATCCTGCCACTTAAACTGGTAGCGCATACCACCACAGGAAAACACCGGCATTTGCAATTGTGTGCGTCCAAATCTTCGGTATTGCATCATTATTTAGGGCTGCTGAATAAATTCAATAAGGCAGGAGGCAGGAGGCAGAAGGAGTAGGAGCGAGTAGGGAGTAGGGAGCTCCGGAAGAGGATAGAACTTACGCACTCAATTGTCATGCTGAGGTGCTAGTGAAGCATCACCGGTCGTTTGGAGATCCTTTGCTATCGCTCAGGATGACATAATTCCATCACGGTGCGTAAGACAAGAGAGGATTAGACTCTTGTTTGGGACTTTCGTAGCAGATTGAAAGCAATCGTACAATATTTACATAATTTGCAAATAGATATAATGTTACAAGTCAACGAGATTTTAGATTTTTGGTTCGGCAAGCCTGAAGATGCTGATTATGGGAAGATTCGCAAGTTCTGGTTTACCAAAAATTTAGAATTTGACCAAGAAGTGCGATCGCGTTTTCTCTCAGTTTATCAACAGGCTGCTGCAGGTCAGTTGGATGAATGGCAGACTTCACCCCACAGTTGTCTGGCACTGATTATTATGCTCGATCAGTTCCCTCGCAATATGTTTCGCTCTCAACCCCAAGCTTTTGCCACTGATCCTCAGGCTCTTAGTATTGCTCAGTATGCCCTTACTCAAGGTTTTGATCAACAATTGTTACCAATACAACGGTGGTTTATTTACATGCCGTTTGAACATAGCGAAAATCTGGAGTATCAGCGTCAGTCTGTTGAGTTATTTTCTACTCTCAAAGATGATCCCGACTGTGCCTCGGGTATTGATTATGCTCACCGTCACCTGAAAGTCATTGAACGTTTTGGACGTTTCCCTCACCGTAACCAAATTTTGGTCAGAGAAAGCACTCCAGAAGAAGTAGAATTTCTCCAACAACCTGGTTCATCTTTTTGATTGCTCAAAGGTTGAACTCAGTTTCATAGATAACTTTAGCATAGCTCTGAAGTTAAGGGAGCTTCAGATAAGCCTGAGACCCTTTTATGGCTTGAGTTAAGATCTAATTTCTTACAGAGGTCTATTCCCAAGTTATGACAACCAAATCAAAACGAAAACTAAGTGCTAGAGCTTTAATCGGTTCAGTAGTAATAGGTGCTGCCTTAATCCCCATGCAGAAAGCTCAAGCACAGTTGAAGCCATCGGGACCGGTGCCAGTGCACTCACAATACTATTGCCGAGCTATAGTACGTGGCTTTAATGATGTTACGGCCCTAAGATGGACCGATGCACACGCTCTCATGCAACAGACGAACGGAGCTTATGAATGTCAACGTATGTATAGTGAAACTCAACCAACTCGCCAGCTTTATTTCTGTACCGCTCGGCTCTTTCCTTTAACAAATATGAGAAATGTATCTAGTAAGGAAGTAGCAGATCTTCAGAGGCGTACTGGTAATGGTTATAACTGTAACCCCATTAATCAAACACAGCTTTATAATTGCACAGCTCAGTCAGAGCATCTCATCGATGTAACCAATGTGATTTGGGAGGAAGCAAGGGATCTTCAATTGCGTACTAATAGAGCTTATGATTGTCGTCGTCAATAATTACTCTCTCGAGAAACACACTCAAAGCTATTAGCTAATCTCTGAAATTATCACCGAGTCTCCTTTCTCAGGCAACAGGGAAGAGAATTGTTTCTCCGATTCAATTGGGGGCCCTCAGCGCTCCTCCGGAGCTCTCGATTTGAGCGTGTTTCTTCAGAGGTGACAAGCTACTTAATTTTCACCAAAGTGGCTAACTACAAGCGGTATAGTGGTGAGAGGACTTGACACTCCCCATGCTTCCACTTCGCTTCGCTCCGTTAAAAGCAGGGGATTCTTAGTTCACAGTCAAACCTTAACTGAGCAGGATTGCTCCAACCCAGCCAGAGGATCAGACTCCCTAAGCTTTAGAGATTCGGTGTGCCCCACCGTACTTAGTCCTTTTTGCAAAATGTTGAGCGCGGCATTAATATCCCTATCTTCCACATAATTGCAATGAGGGCAAATATGAGTTCTCGTAGATAGAGACTTTTGCACTTTTTCACCACAGTTAGAGCAATTTTTACTGGTATTATAAGGCGCAACTGCAACAGTTACCTTGCCATATTTATAGCCAAAATACTCTAACCATTGGCGAAACTTTGACCATCCTGCATCTGATATCGACTTCGCTAAGTGTCTATTTTTTACCATGCCTTGAACATTTAAATCTTCATAGGCTACTAAGTCGTTAGACTTGATTAAACGGAGTGCCACTCTCTTGACAAACTCTTCTCGCCGCCTACTTACTTTTAAATGCTCTTTGGCATATCTAACTCTAGCTTTGTGATAATTTTGGGACTGTGGTTTACCTTGACGGTACTTTTTAGACTTGTGACGATTGAGTCGGTTTAACCGCTTTTCTCCCCGACGGTAAAACTGTGGGTTCGGCTCTATATTTCCTTGACTGTCCGCTAAGAAATACTTGATGCCTACATCAATTCCCACTGCTTTTTGGCTAGGAGTTAACGGTTTAGCCGTGTCTCTGGGGTCTAATTTTACTCCAAATTGTACGTAATACCCATCGGCACGACGTACAATTCTTACTCGCTTAATTTGTTCTAGTTGGTAAAAGTTCAAGTCTCTAGTTCCTATCAGTTTGAGAGTACCTATACCTTTTTTATCTGTAAAAGTAATGTACTTTCTATTTTCTGATAATTTCCACCCGGAGACTTTGTACTCCAACGAACGAGTATTTTTCTTGAATTTTGGATACTGTTTCTTCCCTCTAACCTGCTTTTTACAATTGTCGTAAAAACGGTTAACTGCTTTTAAAACTCGCTCCACAGCAGTTTGACAAGCATGAGAATTTAGTTCTTCGACAAACTTGAATTTTTTCCTGAGTAACGTGTTGTATCGAAACATCTGAGTCTTACCAATACCAGGGTTATCCATCCAGTAACGAAGCACCTTATTTCGGACAAATTGAGATGTCCTGAGCGATTCGTCAATAGCGGCTATTTGAATAAGCTTGGGATTAACTTTGTATTCGTAGCTCAACACGCTTGATACTATGATTAATAGAATCAAATACTATGATAGCATAATTTTACGGGGAATGAATTCCCCACGGGCTTATCCCCACTTTCTAGAATTCTGGGGCTTGCGCCCTCAGATTCTCGGTCAAATCTTTGGAACAAAAGCACAGATGAATGTGAAACTTACCGTTAATGGTGAGCCGCAAATCCTGACGATTGAGCCGCGCGTGACACTTCTAGATGCTCTACGTGAATATTTGGGATTAGTTGGTAGCAAAAAAGGGTGTGATCATGGGCAGTGTGGAGCTTGTACTGTTCTGATTGATGGTCAACGAGCCTATTCTTGCCTCACTCTAGCAGTAATGCAGGAAGGTAAGGATATTGTTACGATTGAAGGCTTGGCAACAGGGGATACTCTCCATCCAGTGCAAGCAGCATTTATTGAAAATGATGGTTTCCAGTGCGGCTATTGTACGCCGGGACAGATTTGTGCCTCGGTGGCTCTGTTGGAAGAAGTTAAACGGGGTTGTGCTAGTGCGGTAACACCAGATTTAAATAGTTCTCCACAACTAGCAGAACTCTCCGAGGCGGAAATTAAGGAACGACTTAGTGGTAATCTCTGTCGATGCAGTGCTTACAACGGTATTATTGCAGCTGTGCAACAGGTAATTGGACAACAACCACCTTCTCCCATGGCAACTGTGAGTGTAAGGAGAATTGAAAATTGAAAATTGAGAATTAGAGATTAAGCATCTTGAATAACTTTACCTACATCCGTGCTGCATCGGTGGAAGATGCCGTGAACCGAGCAGTTGCAGAGCAAAATTCTATGTTTATTGCCGGTGGTACTAATTTAGTCGATCGGCTCAAAGTTTTCTTGGATGAGCCATCTCAACTAATTGATATCTCCCGGTTGCAGATGCACCAAATTTCCCCAATGACAGATGGGGGTATGCGTCTGGGAGCTTTAGTAACTAATACTGCAGTGGCAGATCATGAGCAGATCCGCCGCAACTATCCTCTATTAGCTAGGGCAATTCTCTCTGGTGCGTCTCAACAAATTCGCAACATGGCGACAGTAGGGGGTAATCTCTTGCAACGTACTCGTTGTGCCTATTATTACGATACCGCCTTCCCTTGCAACAAACGGCAACCAGGAGCAGGTTGCCCAGCAGTAACTGGGATTAATCGTGGTCATGCTATCCTTGGTGCTAGTGAGCAATGTGTAGCAGTTCACCCTTCAGATATGTGTGTTGCCTTAGCTGCCCTGGATGCAGTGGTAGAAGTAGCAAGTCCCCAAGGGCAACGGCAGATACCATTTATAGATTTCCACCGTTTACCAGAAAATACACCCCAGCAAGACAGTAATTTAGAGCCAGGGGAGTTAATTACAGGGGTGATTTTACCTCCAGTACCTTTTGCTCAATCTGGGGTTTATTTGAAATTACGCGATCGCACTTCCTATTCCTTTGCTTTGGTTTCTGTCGCAGCAGCGATAGACTTGGTGGGGGAGCAGATTCAGGATGTCCGTTTGGCAATGGGTGGGGTAGCACACAAGCCTTGGCGAGCAACAGCAGCAGAAGAGTTTTTAATTGGTAAACCTGCTGATATAGCCACATTTACTCAAGCAGCAGAAATTGCCTTACAGGGAGCTAAACCTTTAGCTCACAATAGCTACAAAGTTGAACTAGCAAAGCGAGCTATTCGCCGCGCACTCAAGGTTTCTACCCAAGGAGGATAAGAATTAAGAATTAAGAATTAAGAATTAAGAAAAGAATGGCAATCCAAGATTAAGTGTTTTTTTCGCCGAAAATACATTCTACATATCTATATGAATCAAGTAATTGGTACTGGAATTAACCGCAAAGATGGACGGGCAAAGGTTACAGGTACAGCAACTTATGCAGCTGAGCATCAAATTACCGGCTTGGTTCACGGTTATCTGGTAACTGCCAGTATTGCTCATGGACAGATTACTAATATTGATACCCAAACCGCAGAACAAGCACCAGGGGTGATTGCTGTTTTCACCCATAATAATGGACCTCAGGTATGTAAGCCAACCAACAATTTTATGGCCTCGAAAATCTATGAGGCAAGGTTACCTCTATCTGATAACCAAATTCATTACGCAGGGCAAATTATTGGTTTGGTAGTAGCAGATACCTTTGAGCAGGCACGTCACGGAGCTCATTTGGTTAAGGTGGAATATGCGCTCCAAGAGCCAATTGTAGAGGCAAAAAATTCTACCTTCCAACAGGCTTTCTCCATGTTTGGGCAACAGATGAAATTTGAGAAGGGGAATTGTGCCACTGGCATGACAGATGCCACAGCCAAAATTGAAGCTACCTATACAACTTCCACTGAACTGCACGCAGCGATGGAACCCCATGCCATCATCGCTCACTGGCAAGATGCAGATACTTTGACTATCTACGAACCATCTCAGTGGGTAATTGGTAGCCAGCGTACCTATGCAGAACTTTTTGGACTTCCTGCAGAGAAGGTTCGTATTATTACCCCGTTTATTGGTGGAGCCTTTGGTTGTAAAGCCTTTCCTTGGCCCCATGCTATTCTTACTGCTGCGGCTGCTCGTCAACTTCAGCATCCTTTAAAACTTGTCCTGAGCCGACGACAAGTAACAGCAAATACCGGACATCGTTCTGAAACTGAGCAAACAATTCGTTTGGGAGCTAATGAGGATGGTAGCTTAACTGCCATTAAGCATACAGTTAAATCTTGCACCTCACCACTAGAGCTTTTTCCTGAATCCTGTACTGGTATTACACCAGTCATGTACGCTGCACCGAATCTGGGAATACAGCAGGAAATAGGAGTGATGAATATTGGTACGCCTACATTTATGCGTGCGCCGGGAGAAAATCCAGGCATGTGGGCTTTGGAGTCAGCCATGGATGAATTGGCGTGGGAGTTAAAGATAGACCCGGTGGAATTACGGTTAAAAAATGAAACTAAGGAACACCAGCACCAATGTTTACCTTTTTCAGCTAAGTATTTTGCCGAATGTTTGCGGGTGGGTGCAGAACAATTTGGTTGGCAGGATAGACCACAACAGGTGCGATCGCTTACCCGTGATGGTAAGCTGATTGGCTGGGGAATGGCTGGATCAACTTTTCCGGGTTTACGGGGTTCTGCCTCAGTCACAGTCAGGCTACTAGCTGATGGTACTGCCGAGATCCTGACTAGTGGTAATGATATGGGTACTGGTGCCTATACTGTTGTTGCTGCTACTGCAGCTGACGGATTGGGGTTACCTGTAGAACAAATACAGGTTAAATTGGGGGACTCTTTACTACCAAACGGTGGCATGGCTGGTGGTTCAATGATGAGTGCAAGCATTGTGCCAGCGGTGATGGCAGCTTGTGAGGAAGTTCTGAAGATTGCTAAAGCTACAACTGCTCAGGAGGCGTTTGACGCCTTGCATCAATCTGGGGAAGCAGCTTTTGAAGCTACAGCCTCTGCTGCTCCTGGTGGTGAGGGGAAAAAATGGGCATTTCAATCCTGGGGTACACATTTTTGTGAAGTCAGTATTGATGAAGAAATTGGGCGCTTACAGGTAACTCGCTGGGTATCTGTGATGAATATTGGGCAAGTTATCAATGCCAAAACCGCAGCTTCTCAGATTCGGGGTGCTGTAATTATGGGTATCGGGCACGCTTTGATGGAAGAGTGTCAGTTTGACCCCAATATTGGTTATCCTGTGGTTTACGACTTTGCTACTTATCATTTCCCCACTCATGCAGATATTCCCAGGATCCAAGTAACCTTTGTCGGCGAACCTGATTTGAATTTCAATCCCGCTGGCGTACGTGGTGTCGGTGAAATTGGGATTACAGGTGTTTCAGCTGCGATCGCTAATGCTATTTTTCATGCTACAGGTAAGCGCATCCGTGATTTACCAATTACACCTGATAAGTTGTTGTGTTAGGTGGTAGGTTTTAGGTGGTAGGTGGTAGGTGGTAGGTAATTTTCCCTGAAAAGGATGACAAACAACTCAGCTAACGAAACCATAGCCAATCTCCAAGTACGCCCGATTAAGAATCAAAAAGAGCTAGAGGAGATGTACTATCAAAGGTGGCTTGTCCTCAGAGCACCTTTGGGGATGGTACAGGGAACAGAACAGGATAAATATGATTCTAGCGCTTTTCATGTAATTGCTGTGTGCGATCGCCTACGGGGCAGCGTAGCTGAACGCACCATCGTTGGTTCTGCTAGACTCAGAGAACTATCCCCAGAAATAGGCAGCATTGCTTATGTCTGTGTTTTACCTGAGTTTCGCCGCCAAGGAATTGGGACAAAATTGATCCAGAAATTAATCGAAGCAGCTCAAGTAAGGCAGCTAAAGAGTCTCAGATTAAAGAGTCGGATGACTGCTGTTGATTTCTATCAACGTTTGGGATTTTCTACCAATGGTGAAGCTTTTGATTTTCTCAATATCCCCCATATTTTTATGAGCTTTAACTTGCCACTTTCTTCCGAGAAACCTTCAGATTCGACGCCGAATCAGAATGGGGAACAAGAGTGAGGTTCTCCACATTATATTTCACGAACTCTGATTCCTTCATTGCACCACAAGAACCCCGGAGTCGCACTGTTCGATTTTCATCTCTGACTAATTCAGCTCGATAAGTGTAGATTGAGCTATCCGGCTTCTTAAATGTTAGTTCAGCTTTGATAAAACTGTTATTGAAACTTTGCTTAAGAATTCTACCCGTAACTTTGTAGTTAAACCAATCCCACCCCTGGGAAAGGATTAACTCTCTCTCCAAAACTTGCATAGAAGTCGGTAAAATACTCCAGCCTCGATAAACCTGTTTCAAGCATTCGATATCACCTGTTCTTGTCAAAATAGAGATGAATGACTCTCGCTCCAAACCGCCATAGTATCTGCCATCTGGAAAATCAATAGCTGTTGGAGCAAACCGATGGCCACCAAAATGACTAGCTTGCCAAATCCTAACCTTACTCAAGGATAACTCTGCAACAATCTTTAATGCTTCCCGGTAAAAAGGATTACCATACCGCGCACAACATTTATCATGGCTACCGTGAGTACAGACTAAAATATCTCGTGTCTTACTAGTTTCCTGTTCACAATCTGGCGAGTCACCTGCTAAATATTGCTCAACAATTCCTGCTACCTGTTCAATTTGGGCAACATTAAACTCATGTTTTTGGTAACCCCGACTCAATCCTCCCTCTTCTTGTTCAAAAATTAAGACTTTTGTACCGTTAGTTGGTTGAGATTTATTAGGTGCTAATAATAAAAATCTGATCGAACGCTGAGACTGCTTCACCTCCTCGACTAGAGTTTTAAGATTATTAGGTAAAGATTTAGAATCAAAAGCATTAGCTGCCCACGGAGTCGGACACTCAACCAAAATATAGGTTGAGTAATTTGTACCACTGCCAATAATATCTTCGCCTGCTTGTCGTGAAGATTCCGCACAGAAAAAAGGATTCATTGTTTTTTGGGTTTCATTTAGAGTCAACAAAAATTACTCCCTCTAGTACCAAACGAGATAATAGAGGGACAATATCAAGTTCCCAATCGTAGTCAGGCAACCATTGCATCACATCATTTCCAGTAAAAACCTCTCCATTAAATAAGTTTTCCAGTAGCTGTCTATTCACCCCTCTCAACAAAATCTCTTTTCCTGAAGTGATAATTTTGTATCCACTATTGTCAGACAATTCAGCAATTATAACTCGCTGCAATTTAGCACTTTTGAACTGAGTCGCTGCTCCCTGAGAAAATAGATTAAACCCAACTTGATAAGGTAAAGAGTATCTAGCTGCTGGCTTCCCTAAACTATCAAGATAGTTAATATACTCTTCCGCCAGAGTATGATCAGTAAGATATTTATTTAAATCTGCAATTAATTTTTCTATAGAAGCTGCTACAGGAGCAGCTTCTGTACGCAAGGGCAAACTTTTACGCCACTCTTCTTGCTGTCGTAACTCAGTAACTAACCACTCTAGAAAATCAATACCTGTCTGGCAATGCACTCCTAAAGTAAGATGTAGGGAAGGTTCATCTAGAGCGATCGCATAGTGCCAATAGCCTCGTGGAATGTAGAGTACATCCCCTGGGCTTAGGATACAGTTCAAATCTGGTTCTCCCTCTGGAGGCACAAGAGAGGAGGATTTTTGCTCCGGTAAGGGATATTTCTTCGTATCCGTAAATACCCGCCACTGTTTTTTCCCTTCTATTTGCAAGATAAAAACTTCATGGGTATCGTAGTGAGGTGAAAAACCTTGTCTTCCTGGCCAGGAACAGTAAACATTTACTTGAGTACTATAACCAATGTCGTATCTCAGGGATGATGTGAACTGAGCTATTTCTGGAATTAGTTTATGTACCCCGTTAATAATTAACGTAGCACCTTCTTGGCATAATTTTAGCAGGTTCGCATTTTCGCTTTTATCTAAAACTTTGCCATCTAAAGCTAGACGCAGTTCCGGGTATTGGAATTGATGGTAGTTCAACAAATAGTTGAGTTGTTCCCAGGAAAATAGGTGCTCAAATTTTCTTTCTCCTTGACTAGATATATAGATAGGTTGGCTTGTCCAATAATTCTCTAAAAATTCTTCTACCTTGTAAGGTTTTAATATTTGGGTAAGTAACGACATAGATTAATGAAAAATATTAGCAATAAAAATTGAAATAAAAAAATTAACATCAGTTGCTCCAAGGAATATTGGAGCAAAGTTTGATAAAAATTGAATATGGACTACTCGTTACTTAGGTAATTGCTTTCATCCGCCTCAACTAGTTAGATCTCCTCCGTCAGAATCAGTATTTAGATCCCCTCCATCAGAGTCAGTATTTAAGTAAGATATATTGTTTTTACGAGTTGTATGAGAAATCTCCTTGACTTCGATTTGAATCTTACTAGCACGAGCTTGTTTCAATTGTGACATAGCTATCTGTCTCAATATAGTAAGTGATTGACATACTCTACCGCAAACCTCTGCGGTAGGAGCCTGAAAAATGATCATCGCCATAGAGCGCGATCAGCTAAAGTTTAACTCAAGTCAATTTACGCAGTCAACTATTGAGAAATAGTGGCATTTTAATTGACAATCTGCTTTGACTCCCCCTGCTCCCTTGTTTCTCGAGGGCGGATCTTATATCAAGTTCGGATAAACAGTGATAATTCCTTTCTACCTTGCAACCTTCTTCCTTCCCTTCTGCCCTCTGCCTTCTGCCCTCTGCCTTATTGCCACCAAAGTGTAAGTATTCAACCGAACTTGATATTATGGATGTACCGAACACCTGTGGGATTGTGACACCATTCGGTTAGATTCCTGCTCTAGCTCCGGCATCCCAGATACCAACTCATCGAAATCTGGCTCAAATGGCTCATCTGGTGCAGGGGGTAAGCCACCGTACCCAATCGGGAAAAATTCCACTTTTGCTAGTCCCCCACTTCCCTGACAACCCTCATCAATTTCTGTGTTGACTGGTTCATTTGGTAAGGTGATTAAGCCGCGACTGGGGTCAATTCCCAATGTATTCAGTTCAAAGATGCCATCAATTCCACCACCAGTAGAACTCACAGTAATGTCACTTAGATGAGTTCGGCTGGGGCGGAACTTAAGTCCAAAAATCGCTTGGGAGAAAATGGTGATCCTGCCTCCATTGCCGGTGAAAGCATTGGCAGTGATATCGCTATCTTCAGTAGGAACAGCAACAATAAAGGGAGCATTAATGGTAATATTGCCGCCATTACCAGGAAAACTATCCGATTCAATTGTTTTACTGACGTTGATGTCACCTTTAGCATCTAGGCTAATATCACCACCATTGCCCAACCCATTACTACCAGAATCCAACTGATTTGTATTGATATTGCCTTCGGCAACAAGGGTAATATCACCACCTCCATTCAATCTGGTAGTTGATACAAGATTAGCTGTAGTGATGTCGCCATTGTTGCTAGTAAGGCTAAGATTTCCACCACCAGCGTCGAGTTTAGCTGTAGTGATATTGCCATTGCTGCTACTGAGACTAATATCACCTGCCGCTACGATGAAACCAATCCATTTGAGGGTGGAATCAATGCCACCTGTGGTTATACTCGCTCCCATAATACTGATATCTCGCCCACTGGTGTTGATGGTATCTCTGACTTCAATATTTTGTGGATCAAGCAGCAAAGTGCCCAAATTACCATGAGGAGCACTAGTATCAACCTCACCTCGGAAGATCAAATTCTCCTTACCGGAAACCTCAACAAACCCACCATTGCCACTATTAATACCACTCCGAAAATACTCAATACGCCTATGTAACTGGCTTTCAGTCTTACAATCACCAATTTCAATTAGAGCCAATTTCTACGTTAAAATAGGTACTTGAGCCAATTACTGTTAATAATTTCTCATTTTATTATCTATTTTTTGTTATTTTTATTTATCAATAATAGACATTCAATTAATTATATTGGTAGTATTAATGCACCAATCCTTAATCTCACTAACCCGCAAATTATGCCAATTATCTGTTCATAATTTCTGGTATTTAATCGAAATCTCTCTTGAGCTACTCTAAATATCTTAACTAGACGAATTACATGTTCTACTATCACTCTTTCAACTGCTAGTTCTTGATTTTTCTTTTTTTGCTCTGCAGTTAATTCTCGCTTTTTCGGTTTTTTCTTAGGAGTTCTAATCGATGCTTCTCCCTCGTAAGCTTTATCTCCAGTAAACTTTTGATTTTCGTCAAAATTGTTTTGAGTTTCACGAAATAATTTAACGTCACTTTTAGGACCAGGTTTACCTGCTATTACATCAACAATATCTTTGCCATTAGGCAAAACAATTAATTGATTTTTTCGAGTATGATTTTTCTTCTTACCTGAATAGTATTTTTTGTGTTCTTCATAGGCTCTAAGTCTTTCTATTGGCTGCTCACAGCTATCCACTATTAAGTGATATTCCTGTAGTATTTCTTTGATGGTTTCACTGTCACTTGAGTTTTTTTTACTTGTTCAAGTAAGCTAGCAGGTAATAACTCTGCCAAAATAGGACACCAATAATTGAAGGTATCATTGGCGGTTATTTCGCTGACTCCAAATTGAATTCCCAGTAATTGAAATGTTGTCAAATGTCGCAGATATGTTAAAGTAAGGAGGACTTGTTATTCGAGAGAAATTAGGGTCTTTTGACCCCCTCCAGCCGCAATAATTCTGACTTTTTTAGCCTCAGATAATACTAGCTTTTTATGATGTAGCTCTCTGGCTTTTCCTAGCAATTTTTCTAGCTGCTCATATTTCAGATCAAGTAAACGCTGTGCATCTTGCGGATGATTTTGAATATGCTCGAATAGAGAACTCATACAATCTTATAAAAAACACAATTAATATTATTAAAGCACAAATTATTTATTTTTCGGAGAGGTCTAAAGAACCTCCGAAAGCTAGTACCGCTGCGCGGAATTAAGAATTAATACCAAAAATTTAAAGTCCTGACAGACATAATGATTACAAAATCCAATGCCAACCAGTTAAACTCCCGATAACTTCTTGTGACAAAGAGTTTAATATTTTATCTACTTTGGCTCTTAAAGAGTCTAAAGATTCGCAGAGTTCCCAAGTTAAATCTTGTTTAAGATATTCCCAAAATCTTTCAATTCCATTAACTTCTGGACAATATAGAGGGTGAAAAAATAAAATAATATTATCAGGAACTTCTACTTCTTCACTAATATGAGCCGGAGCATTATCAAGAAGTATTATTAATAATTCCTCTGAAAATTCTTGAGAAAATAAGGATAAATATTGACTAAAACAAGCCGAATCTAAGTGAGAGAATTCATGAAAAAAACTACGCCCTTCTTTTGGTTCTACTGCACTAATTTTCCAGAGATATAAGCTTTGAATCTTGGCAAATCCTAAGACAGTTTTTTGCTGATTCATCTGCCTTTTTTCTCAAGAGTGTTATTTTTATTGAGAAATCCTTTGTCAGCGTCCCAATTTTTGCCTTACCTGCTGATGTAGGTTAATTACAGCTTGATTGCTAGGATCAAGTTGAATAGCTTTATCCATAGAAGCGATCGCTTCATCAAAATCTTTGATTGCCCAAAGAGCTGCACCTCGGTTGCTCCAAGCATCGGCAGAATTAGGCTTAAGTGCAATAGCTTTGTCGAAGGCACTAACAGCTTCACTGTAGCGGTTTAATTTATAGAGTGCTACTCCTTTATTCTGCCAAGCATCAGCAAAATTGGGCTTGAGGGTGAGAGCTTGTTCATAGAGCTTCAGAGCTTCTAGAGGTTGCTGCTGTTCTAGGATAGAGCCTTTACTCCAGAGAGCTTCTGGATAATTGGGGTTGAAGCTAAGAGCTGCATCGCAGGCGGCAATTGCTTCTGTAGACCGCCCTAAATTGTTTAAGCTATAACAGCGACCCCAATGAGCTTCTGGAACATTCGATTTACTGGCAATGGCTTGATCATAGGCGGCAAGAGCTCCTTGATAGTTTCCTGCTTGCCGTAGACTATCCCCTTGGCTAAGTAATTCTGCTGCTGTTGGCTCGGAAGGGGGAGGAGGGGATGGTTGTGCTGATGGTAGGGGAGTAGATGGTTTTGGTTGAGCAGGGGGTGAGCTGGTAGAGGAAGATTGGACAGTTGAATCAGCAGAACTCTCACTAGATTTAGTCTTACTCTCACTAGATTTAGTCTTAGGAGCAGATGGAGTAGTTGACTTAACAGTATTAGTAGTGGGAGTGGTATTGGATTTACTCTCAGGAGAAGAAGATGGAGTGGTTGACTTAACAGTATTAGTAGTGGGAGTAGTATTGGATTTACTCTCAGGAGAAGAAGATGGAGAGGGAGTAGTTGAATCAGCAGTTTTAGCAGTAGGAGTATTAGTGGATTTACTCTCAGGAGAAGGTGATGGAGATTCCTTCGTTGGACTGCTAGTAGGATTAGGGCTAGGACTTTCTGCTACTGTGCTACCAAGGTTGGCAGTTTGACTAGCAGTTTGAGAAGAGGGGAAATTTTTCGTCAGCCAAAAGGTTCCTCCCCCTACTGCTAATACTGTCAACATCCCTACCAACTTTAGGAACAGTCCTTGCCTCCACCATGGCTGAGCAACCACTGTTGGCGTTGATGGTAAAGAGGGTTCAGAAGCTACAGGTTGACTACGGGAGCCGGTTGAACCGCTCCTGGCTGCTGACTGGGACTGATTTGAAGATCCTGAGTTCTCCCAAATATCAGTGGAGGTTTGTTCTGAAGATGCTGAATGCTCCCAAATATCAGTGGATAATTGGTCACTGTCCCCTAAAGTTGAATCAGTGGCACTACCTAAAGATTGCAGTTCTAGATTAGATAAAGCTTTTCTTTCCTGGGAACCTTGAAACAGAGATAAACTCTGCAATGCTGTCAAGACTTCTGTTGCTGTCTGGTAGCGATCGCGAAAATCATAGCACACCATCTTGTCTAGAATTTCGGCTAGTTCTGGGCTAACTTCTTGGTAGTGATGCTCACTTTCTTGCTGTTGACTCCTGCTGGGTGACTGGGAACCCTCAAAGGAATCGCGCCATTCAATTTCTCCTGTATCGGGATGTTCTTTGAGGTGTCGGGGATGAACCCCAGTCAGCGCTTGGATACCAATGATACCCACAGCATAGACATCGCTGCTAAAACGGGGATTGCCACCTAACTGTTCTTTCGGTGTATAACCCTGAGTACCGATAGAAATTGTTTTTGTCTGCTCTTTCTGGGGATTGACAAATTGAGTGCTGACTTGCTTAACTGCACCAAAATCAATCAGCACAATTTTCCCATCCTGTCGGCGGCGAATCAAATTGGAAGGCTTGATATCCCGGTGAATTACATCCTGCTGATGGACAAACGCCAGTACTTGTAGAATATCTTGTAACAGCCGAATTACTTGGGCTTCTGCCCAAGGCTTACCTTTGATTAACTCCTTAGACAACAACTCCCCTGCAATTAATTCCTGGGCAAGATAAAACTCTTGGTTATCCTCAAAATGAGCCAGTAGACGAGGTATCTGGTTATGGTTGCCTAGTTGGTAGAGGACTTGTGCTTCTGTATCAAACAGGCGTCTGGCCATTTGCATGCTTTTCGCATCACTTACTTGGGGTTTGAGTTGTTTGACTACGCATTGAGGATGCCCTGGTAAGTGCAGATCTTCGGCAACAAAAGTTTTACCAAAACCACCTGCTCCCAACTCGCTAATGATTTTGTAACGTCCACCAAGAGTGTCCGACTGGTTGTTTGACTGAAATAGACGTAAAAAATTTAGGCCCATGCCCTACTCCCTAGGACTTGTCTATATATTAATTTTGAGTGCCTAGCTTATATAATCCGGGAAAATTGAAAAACCAAACAAGAATCACATCCTCATATACCCAGTGCGATCGCCTGTAGGATAGGAAAATGAATATCTTTTACTACTGTACTGATAAATTGCCTATTTTTGCCTCATTGACCACTCAATCTTAGCTAAATAATCGACACACATCGATCGCCACATCAGGAAAAGACAACGGTGAAATTATTCCCTTAACCAGAGTCAGTTCTGTCTGATAGTTACCCTGGAGTTCATCTCTAAACACCTTCAATTGAGAGTTCTTCAGATCCGATACCCAATACTCTTGAATCCCTGCTGCGGCATAAATCTGCTTCTTTTTGCCCAAATCTTTTGCCAGCGTCGTATTAGAATACTCAATTAGCCAGAAAATATCTCCTGGATAGGGATGATGTGCCAAGTAGCCTCGTAAAGGCGGTTTCACAATCGCAATATCAGGCACAGGCTCTGAATTATAGGGAAGCGTCACAGGCTTTGTTTCACGGACAGATGCTCGATTTCCCAACAGCCGCCGTAGGTATTCCGCCGCATCGCTACTGTAGCAAGCATGGGCTTCTCGCTCCGGTGGCATAATAACAATGTCTCCTTGTAAAAGTTCGACCGGTTGTTCCTCAAACAGCCCAGCATCAATGGCATCATGGTAGCGCTCGTGTGTCCATTTATAAAGAGTGAGAGTCATGATTTTTACTCTAGAGCCGTGACTCAATATTTATAACTAGTGATTGCACTAGTCTAAGCGATCGCAATTTGACTAAGCCGCTTGAAGATACGCAAAACATTATATAACTCATTTTCCCCTGGATTGCGTGTGATGAAGACCTTGGATGTAGCATATTGAGGTCTTTCTCCCTTAACTAATTTGAGGAACATAAAACTCCCTCCTGTAGTAATCAAACCGTAACTTGCTTGTTTGGTATTCGGATTTCCCAACATATAAACTAGAATTTGACCCAATCCTTCCTCAATAGAGAAGGCAACTTTTTTTGATTCAATAGTCATCACCCACAAGCGGTCTTGCAAAACAAGGGTATCAATTCTACCTTTAATCAGAATGCCATCATCTTCTTCAACCACATCGATGGGTTCTTCGGATTTAACATGAAATGGTGCTAGATAAAAGCCACCAATAAAAAGAACAGGGTCAAGAACCGCCATTCTGACTACATCTTCTAGCATCGGTGGATATTCAAGTAAGTTAAAATACCCTGCTCTCACCTGGTCTAACAATTGTTTTTGTATGTCTGTTATTTCCGGAAGATTTTCTTGCCATTCTCGGAAAAATTGCTCTTCCTGAACGAGCTGAAGACCAAAATGGTCGATTAAATAGCGCAGGTTAATTTCTTTTGCTTGAACACTTTGAATCATAGGTATTAGGTGTTAGTTTTTGGGTTTTAGGTTTATTTTATTTTTTTAATAAATAAAGACAAAAGTTGTCATATATACTTTATTTTTATTCTTTACGAACAAAGAATATTCTAGCATATTTTTCTCTAACTGTATTTAAATCTGGTGCAAGCTTTACAAGCGTTAATGCCGTGACACTAAGCAATTTCATATGCTAGCCTTGCGAACAGTGGAACATATTATCTAACTATCTAGATTGATAAAAAAAATTACAAGGTTACTAGTCATAATAGTTCTAGCTGGTACTTACTTTTGTACAGCTCAGCTAGGACAAATGTTGGCTTTCCTACCTGGGAATTTATCAGCCATATGGGCTCCAACAGGAATTGCTTTGGCTGCTATCTTGTTGCTAGGTTATCGAGTTGTCCCTGGCATTGCTTTAGGCTCTTTCCTCTGGGTGATGTTTGAACTGCAGTCGATGACTATGCCAGTTTCTGTGCCAGTCTCTTTGATGATTGCTTCGAGCATCACAGTTGGTGAAACCCTTAAACCTGTTCTTATTGCTATTTTACTCAATCGCTTTGTTGAAGAAGGAGCCATTTTCAAACGACTGGAAAGCATCGGCAAATTTCTCCTGATAGCAAGTATTGGTTCAATTATCTCAGTCATAATTAGTCTAAGCACTTTGTGTTTAAGTGGTTTTACTCCTTGGATTGACTATGGTTCCACTTGGTGGACTTGGTGGCTAAGTAGCATCATCAGCATTTTAATCTTCACCCCCTTGCTACTAAGTTGTAAACTAAACCAACCACAACTCAATGCTAGTAAGACAACAAACAAGCAAGAATTATTAGCCTTACCTTTCCATGCTCCTAAAAATCGGTTTGTTGAGGCAGTTTTATTGCTCATGTTGGTGCTTTTAGTAAGTTTAAGCACCTTTAGAGGTGGGTATCCAGTACATTATTTTCTAGTTTCGTTACTCCTGTGGTCCGTCTTGCGGTTTGGGAAACAGGCCGTAACTCTGCTAGTTGTCATTGTCTCACTTATCGCCATTTTGGGTACAACTGAGGGTTTTGGTCCTTTTATTAGAGCTTCGTACCATGAATCCTTATTTTTACTACAATCTTTTATTAGTGCTTTGGCTGTAACTGCTCTGGTATTGTCTACTTTCCTCAATGAACTCGAGCAAAAAGTACAAGAACGTACAGCGAGAATTGAAGAAACTAATGAAAAATTGCTCGTTGAAGTATCTGAGCGCCAGCGAGTAGAGGAAGCATTGCGAGAAAGCCAACTTTTTATTCAAAGAATTGCTGATTCAACCCCCAATGTTTTATATCTTCATGATCTGAGCCAACAGCGTAATATTTATGCCAATCGGGAAATTCCTGTGATGCTTGGTTACTTACCCGAAGAAATTGAAAAAATGGGAACAGGACTTATGCAAAATCTGATGCACTCAGAAGATTTTGCTAAGTTTCCTGAACGTTTCCAAAAATTCGACAGTCTCTTAGACGGTGAAATCATTGAAAATGAGTATCGCCTCAGAGATAAATACGGTGAATGGCGTTGGTTTCACACCTGGGAAACTGTATTTACCAAAACTGTCTCTGGCTCACCTCAGCAAATTCTCGGCACGGCTGAAGATATTACAGAACGTAAGCAAGTTGAAGAGGCATTGCGAGTAGTTAATGAACAGTTGGCAGATTGGGTGAATGAACTCGAACAACGCAATCAAGAAATGGCTCTTCTTTCTAAAATGAACGAGTTCATGCAAGCCTGCGTTAAGGTTGAGGAAGCTTATCAAGCGATCGCAGCTTTAGTAGCTCCTTTGTTTCCAGATGTTTCTGGAGGGGTATTCATCATTAATTCCTCTAAACACTGGTTAGAGGCAGTGGCTACTTGGGGAAAACACCTGGCTAGTTCTACTTTGTTTAAACCAGACGAATGTTGGGCATTGCGACGAGGGCAGCTTCATTGGGTGAAAAATAAAGATACTGATGTGATCTGCCAACATTGTCACCGTCATCCCTTACCTAACCAATCTCTGTGTATCCCAATGATGGCTCAAGGAGAAACTTTGGGAATGTTGTGTTTGAACGCCGCAGAAACAGGAAAATTAACCAAAGCCAAAAAACAGTTGGCAGTGACAGTAGCTGAGCAGATTGCTCTGTCTTTTGCAAATTTACAACTGCGGGAGACTCTCCGGAACCAGAGTATTCGTGATCCCTTAACAGGATTGTTCAACCGGCGTTATATGGAAAAATCTCTGCAACAGGAGTTGTATCGCGCTGAGCGGAATCAAAAACCTTTGGGTATTATCATGATCGATATTGACCACTTCAAGAAGTTTAATGATAACTTTGGTCATGAGGCAGGGGATATGGTGTTGCAAGAATTAGGCAAATTCTTGCAACAGAGTATCCGTAAATCAGATATTGCCTGTCGCTATGGCGGTGAGGAATTGATGTTAATTTTGCCAGAGGCTTCTTTAGAAAATAGTAGACAGCGAGCTGAACAAATAAGATCAGGAGTTAAGCGGCTAAAAGTGCAGTATGGTCGTCAGTATTTGGGTCAGGTTACTATTTCATTAGGAGTTGCTTGTTTTCCAGAGCAAGGATTGTCAGGTGAGGCAGTAATCCAAGCTGCTGATAGTGCTCTTTATCGAGCTAAGAAAGAAGGACGCGATCGCACTGTTGTACATATTTGTTAAATTCTTATTGACACTCCCGTCGCTGAAAGCGAGGGGATGAATCAGAGCGGGAGAGGGGATGGGGCTTGTCATTAGGCGAGATTGCTCTGACCCGAAACATACGGTACATTAACTGACGCCTGCTCTTCCGTCCCGAGAAGAGAGAAGTAATCATGCGAGCCATTTATGGATTGTAGACTGAGTATATCATATTGTTTATATGTTTAGATGTTATACACCAAGTCTATGAAAATAATGTCGAGTTCTCACGCTAAACACTCTCTTGGATATCACATCATCTGGACACCTAAGTATCGCAATCAAGTCCTAGAAGGAGCTGTCGAAGTAGAACTCAAGCGCATATTAGGAGAAGTCTGTAAGACCTATGACTGGATTCTTCATGCAATCGAAGTCATGCCAGACCACGTACACGTCTTTGTGCAAGCTGATCACACAACCGCCCCCGTTGAGATTGCCAAAACAATGAAGTCAATCTCAGCCCTACATATATTCAGTACATTTAAAGATTTAAAAAAGCGTAGATTCTGGGGTTCTGGGATGTGGAGCAATGAAAGTTGGTACGCTAGCGTTGGGCATATTTCCGAAGATGCGGTTAAGCGTTATATTGAAACTCAAAAAGCTAGAGAGTGATTTAGTTGACGTAGGTATCTACGTCAGCCCCGCCTCTCATCCCCACCCACAAGGGGATGTCGATGAGAGGCAGTATTAATAAAATCGAGTAAAATTTGCTGATGAATAGATCCCAGAGGTCTAACCTCACCTGCATTTTCTGAGTAACATTCACCCTGTCGAATCTCTTCTAAGGTCAATAAACCCATATCCCAGCCTTCTCCTAAGACCAATTGATTCACTGCTACCGTTAGGGGAGCATGGTAGACATGACGGATTAAGTTTGAACTTAGATAGCGACGGAATGGTGATAGTGATGGTGGGGTATAGCTAATTTCCTCTATCAGTTCTCGCTTTAGTGCTACCTCCGGTACTTCCTCAGCTTCCAGATGACCACCAAACAGACCCCAACAACCAGGATAGGCAATACCAGGAATATTATCTCTGAGTTGCATGAGAAATTGATCTGAAGTGTGGAGAATTGCGATCGCGACTTCAACTGGTTGAGTATTCATAAGTTATTCAATCAATTATCAATAATCAATTATCAATTATCAATTGATAATTGATTGCTTGGTTTTTCCCGCATTTCTTTCCAACTGCTCTTGTTCCTGAATGTAAACTTCACCTAATTCTTGTCCACCAATGGGAATACTTTGGTATTGCAGCTGACCCTTGAGCAAGATGCCATCACCTACTTCCGGAAGGGTTTGGTTGGTAACAATCCAGATTGTACCAGTCTCATCCTTGATTTGATAAGCACCACTTTCTAAAAAAGGTGCTTTAGTGACAACTTCCCCGAGAAGATGAACTGTAGCAGTAGCATTTTGATTTTGTGGAATATCACTGATTTTTGTGATATTCACAGAGTAGTCACTAGCATTGATACCAACAACACCAGATTTGGTGAAATTGGCACAACTAATTAGAAATCCCCCAAAAAGTAGAAAGCAAAAGGGTAACGAGAAAAATATGGCTTTTTTCTGTTGCATTTTTAGTGAATACTCCTATTAAGGCTTGATGGCGCTTTCTCTTGCACTGATTGCACTATTGTGGTTTAGGGTGCACCGAAGTATGACCCTACTCTTTTATCACACTTGCGGCGATTCATCCCGTCTCCAACCCATCAGGGTATCGAGCGGGACTTCTCGCTATTTAAGCTAACACCTACCTGCTTATCGAAAGCGGCGGGAAGCCCATTCCTTGATGGATAGGAGGAATAACTGCCCGCCACTTGGTTGGCAAGTTATTTGTTAGAAAGTTTTTTTTACAAACAACCAACAACTAACAACAAATAACACGAAATCCCCCGTTTTTTAGCCGGGGGATGAGTTAACTGAGACAATCCTTCAAACTGTAGACAACCTGCTGCTGCTCCTCAAAAGAAAGCTCTGGAAACATTGGTATAGACAATACTTGGTTACAGACTTGCTCAGTTACTGGAAAATGACCAGTTTGGTAGCCTAAAGTTTTGTAAACTGGTTGCAAGTGTAAAGGAATTGGGTAATAGATCATAGAATTGACACCTTTTTCCTGTAGCTGTTGGCGTACCTGATCCCGATAGTTGCTACTGGTGCTGTCTTTAGTTAGGCGAATTGTGTATTGATTCCAAACAGCATGAGTACCAACGGTTTCTTGGGGAACTACTACCCCAGATAGAGGCTGCAATAGTTGGTGATAATTAGCAGCAAGTTGACGACGGGCATTATTCCACTGCTCTAGGTAAGATAGTTTGATGCCAAGGATAGCAGCTTGTATTGCATCTAAGCGGCTATTGATACCAATTGCTTCATGGTAATAACGTTGACTACTGCCATGTTCTTTGAGCATACGGATTGATGCTGTAAGATTCTCATCGTTAGTAGCCACTGCACCACCATCGCCACAAGCTCCCAAATTTTTGGTAGGAAAGAAACTAAAACAGCCAAGATGCCCGATGCTCCCTACCTTTTTTCCTGTCCATTGGGCACCAGTAGCTTGAGCACAGTCTTCAATCACAGCAAGACCGTGAGCTTGGGCTACACTCATAATGGCATCCATATCCATTGGCTGCCCGAATAGGTGAACTGGAATAATGGCTTTTGTTTTGTCAGTAATGGCTACAGCAATTTTAGTAACATCAAGATTGAAGGTAGCAGCATCTATATCGACAAAAACTGGTTGAGCACCAACAGCAGTAATTACTTCAGCAGTGGCAATAAAGGTAAAAGGGGTAGTAATTACCTCATCTCCTGGTCCGATTTCCAGGGCTCGTAGTGCCAGGTAAAGAGCATCGGTGCCAGAGTTGCATCCGACACATTCGGATACGCCTAGGTAAGCAGCAAATTGCTGCTCAAAACTTTTGACTGAAGAGCCACCGATGTAATAACCAGAGGCTAGAACTTCCTGAACAGCAGCACTCACTTGTTCTCCAATTATTTTGTACTGTCGTTTTAGATCAAGGGGGGGTATATGGTTCACTTGCTCACACCAAAGATTGTCATTTAAATACAAAGCAAATTTTGCCTCAAAAATAAATCTAATCCTGATTTGATTCAGAATATAGTTAACAATGGAAGTAAAATACTGAAGTTGTGGATTCTTTAATTGAACTAGAGCCAACAGACTTGCCGTGGGGACTGGGAATGATGGCGATCGCGATTGGTTTATCCAGTTGGCAAAAATTGGGATTGGAATTCTCCCTAGCGATCGCTACAGGACGAACAGTCTTGCAGCTAGTGGTGGTAGGCTATGTCCTAGCTATCGTCTTTGCCTTAGATAACCCCATCCCTGTTCTCGGGATTTTGCTGGTAATGCTGACGATTGCGACAATTACTGCCCGCAATCGTATCAGCAAAAAGATTCCCAGAGTAATACCTATAGTGTTCGGTTCGATTTTCTTCAGTACTGCCTTAACCTTGATTTACACTAATTTATTGATTGTTCAACCAGATACCTGGTACGAACCCCAGTATCTAATTCCTTTGGGAGGTATTGTACTAGGAAATGCCATGAATGGAGCTGCGATCGCGGGGGAACGTCTTGTTAGTACGATTAGTAGTAGCAGTCTGGAAATTGAAACCCATTTGAGCTTAGGGGCAACACCGCAACAGGCTGTGGCTCAATACCGGAAAGATGCCATTCGTGCAGGGCTAATTCCTACCCTGAACTCGATGATGGTAGTCGGTATTGTAACCTTACCTGGTATCATAACCGGTCAACTCCTTAGTGGCATTGATCCATTGAATGCCGCATCTTACCAAATATTGATCATGTTTATGTTGGCTTTTACTAACCTCATAACCACCCTATTGGTTACTCAAGGACTAGTGGGTCAATTTTTTAATTCCCAAGCTCAGTTAAACTTTCATTGAAATAACTTCCTCTTTTCTACTTGAGGAAATATCAGCTTTTTAATTAAGTGTAAGCGATTATTATTTAACGAGACAAATGTGAAGAAAAACAAAATATTTGGTATCCTTAATCAAACTTAAACAAGTATGTAGCATTTCTTAGAGAAAGCAATCGTCAAATTTGAGAGAAATGGACGTAGAATATAAATCAAAGCAAACACATAACCTTTAAGAGAAAATTCGGGAGATAACGGTTATGAAACCTATGATTTGGCATCCTGAACAGAAGGATCAAAAAGTTAATCAGTACCTTGACAACATTAATCGCGAACCCTGGTTAGCTCTCTTTGTAGGGGTCTTGGCTCTCTTGTGTTCTTTTACATTCCTAGTTTTGTTGGGTACTTTTTAACAGTTGAGGTTAAAGGCATAGAGGTCTGATAGACAGCTATTTCAGTCCTCTGTTGCCTAATCGAGTAAATCTCGCCACTGCTGGAAGCATCCAAAATACCCCTAGCGCTACTGCTAGGGGTATTTTTATGAGGGTTGGGGTATTCAATATAGCAGAGGGCAGGAGCTAAGGCTTCTAAGTTGTAGGTAAACTGGAAGCATAGTTGTTCTGCCTTATGTTCGTCCTTTTTTGCTATGTCATTCACCCAGGATGTAAAATCTCTTGATGTTATCCCACAAGATGTGATCCCAGAAGAGATCATCTTCCCCCCTGGTGAAATAGAGAGCAACGAACCTCCTTTGGAAACTTATCTTCACTTACAGCAGATGTTGCTGCTGATTAAATGCCTAGATTGGTTGTGGCGAGAGCGCAATGACTACTTCGCTACAGGAAATTTGACGATTTACTACAGCCCTCAACAGCGCAAGTCAGAAGATTTCCGAGGGCCAGATTTCTTTGTCGTACTCAATACCGAAAACAAACCGCGCAAAAGCTGGGTGATTTGGGAAGAAAACGGCAAGTATCCCAATGTAATTATAGAGCTGTTGTCTAGTTCAACTGCCCAAACAGACCGGGGAAGTAAAAAGCAGATTTATCAAGATATATTTCGCACACCAGAATACTTCTGGTTTGACCCAGAGAGTCTAGAATTTGTAGGGTTTGAGTTATTGCGGGGAACCTATAGCCAACTACAACCGAATGAGCAAGGTTGGCTTTGGAGTGAGCAATTAGAACTTTATTTAGGGATTCATCAGAGGAAGCTGCGCTTTTTTACTCGTGAGGGGCAATTAGTAGCAACACCGGAAGAAGCAGCGATTGCTCAACAGCAGCGAGCTGAGCAAGAACAGCAGCGAGCTGAGCAGGAACAGCAACGAGCTGAGCAAGAACAACAACGAGCTGAGCAAGAGCAGCAACGAGCTGAGCAAGAGCAGCAACGAGCTGAGCAAGCTGAAGCGTTATTAGCTCGGTATCGAGAACGCTTTGGGGAGTTTTCAGAGGAATTATAGTTCATCTCCTAGCTCTCTTCTGTCAGACTCCGAAAAATGGGGGTCAAACCCTGATTCTCTCGTTAGGTGTCGTTGGCTGTAATGACGGAATTTCGTCAGAATTTCGGAAAGTGACAGAAGAGGGCTAGCTAGATTAACAATCAAGAGAAAGGGATTTCAGGTTAGTGAGTTTTGCTAGAGGACTGATATCTGTAAAGAAGAGAAGAAACAAGCTTTGAGAATCCCCCGTGCTTGAGCCGAGGGAGATGTCAAGGCTCCCACTCTACTCGAACAAGTTTTATCTCCTGTTCGTTGTATGCGCTGAGGCAAGCCGACATCATTTCGTTGTACTGATCCACGGCTCTGACGTGATACTTGTAGCCCTCTCCGTACTCTGTTCGAGCTACCTCCACTGCTTGAGCTTCAGCCGCACTATCTGGTGTGAAGTAAAAGTACGTGATGCTTAGCGGTACTGCTACGAGCGCTATCCCCAGGATAAATGCCAGCTTCGGCGGAGTAGCGGAATGACCAGCTCTAACACAGGCTGACACTACAGGTGCAGCACGTAGCTGTGTGTAGATCCACAAAGCAACAGGGACCCCGATAACCTTCACTAGGACAGGCAGATAATAGAGAATCGGATCAATGCGAAATGCAATTACCCAAAGTTCTGCCGGCCATGCAAAAGGAATCCGTACCAGATGGCGAACCCCGAAAGGAAGATGGAAAGCAGCAATCCAGGTAACTGGACTGACGATTTGCAAGTTACCCCGGAGGAACAATACACCCAATCCCACGAAGATAAATCCCCCTGAAGGAACAGGTAATTCGGTTCCGGTTGAACCCGGCCGCGGATTTGCTGATAATCTACACATCGTAGGTGGTGTATAAAAAAAATGCACGAATTCGAGAATCCCAAGAATCCCAAACGCGATCAGCACAATACCTACCCGTGTCAAAATAGAGCGATAATTAGACATTTGTTTGTGGAAGGAATAACCTCAATCATCCTTATTATTGGGCATCGTTTATTTTAATTGGCAATGGGTTGTAATTCCTCAGCAGTGATACGTACCTTCTTTTTCACCACGCCTACCACCTACCACCTAACACCTATTCAAACCCGAAAGTTACGACTTATTCAGCAAACCCTATCTACTTTTTTGTACCAGTGTTACGCACATTGATCACATTACCAAGTATCTGAAACCAAAATGGTGCTCCCATCGAAATAGCAATACTACTTAATAACCAACCAACCAGAGTTTTAACAATACTTTCGGGTTCCAAGGGACTAAACTGTTTTTTTAAGGGGTTTGACAAATCCCAACCAATAGGTAGAGAGGATATGTCTGCAAAAGCTTGATTCACATCTGCTTTTATGCCACTCAAGCATTCTGTTTTACTGGCTTGATCTTCAGAAATCCGCAAACAGGAATTGGAAACGACTACCTGTTCTGCTACGTTAGTTATTGTAGACTGTAGAGCTTGATCTTTAGCTAAGCTTTCGACAATGTAAACTGTATCCAGATTAGCTAAAATAGTAATCAAACCAGCAATCACTAGGGCAACCCCTTTCGCATTCCGCTTATAAACTCCAGAGACACGCTCCATAGAGGAATTGAACCAATTTTCTATCTCTAGCTCCATTTGACGAACTTGTTTGCTGACGTCTTCAGCCTTAGATTGAGCTCGTTTAGAGAGAGATGAGAGATTCTTCTTTAAACTATCTGGCAAATCTGAATGATTTTCAATATTCTGCATCAACTCTTCTAAGGTTTTAGGTACATCTTTGCTGTCTCGTATAATTTCTATCAAAGCAGTAGAAAACAACTCAGCAGGGAGATAAGAGGGACCAGTTGATTTCTTTTTGTTGGTTGATTTGTGATTCAAAGACTGAATCAAAGGGCTATTGTAGATTTTATTGATAAGAGGATCATCTGGACTCTCTTCACCCAATAATTGAGCGATCGCATTTTTTAAGTTTTTCGCTCTCCATTCAAATAGGGTGGCAATAAGTTCCTGAATTTCTGAGGAAATTAAGCTACAAGTTAGGTAGATTAAAATTAATCCAATAGCAATATTAAATACAGTTGGCCAGTTCATCATTGATCCTTTGACAGTTCTTCTATAAATTTATTTTCAGTATAGTTGATCGGGGTTTTCAGCATTTGGGGTTCTATTGGCTCACCTCTATCTATTTTCCTGGCTATTTTGAGTAATTGGTCAGCGATCGCAATCGGTACTCTGATGGTTTTGGTTCTCCCCAGATTCCAATTTGGAGCCGGTCCTCTACTTCCACGCTCTGTCTTCTTTTTCATTACCAAAAAAAAACTTGTTACAAGTATTGATAATTGACACAAGTTTATTCTAGAATAGATTTATAGATAACTTATTATCACATAGCAGTATAGCCTTATGGTAAAAACAATTAGTAATCAAAACACTCACACCGATGCCTATCAGCAAGCCTTAGAGGATTTCGGCATTACCGAACTGCTGTCCTATTTACAAAATTACTCAGATGACGATTTCAGCGCAGCATCGATGAATTTAGAGGAACAAGAGTTAGAGAGTTTAGCGGCAATACTAATCCAGCACTTGCTCGGTAACCTCAAAGGCAAGCTAATTAACAGTTATTTGCATGTTATCCGCCATGGTGACTCCCATGTGCGATCGCATCCCACCAATCTAGAAATTTCTCTACCATCCTTAGAGCTACCAGCCAACTTTGCTGAACAGATAACACCCCGCTATACTGAAGGCGATCGCGTTAGATGGCAACCTATAAGTAATATTACTGACTGGGGTACAATAATTGGGCACTTTTATGCCTATGCTCCTCACTTGAGTCAGTGGTCAATTTACTACCTCATCCGTCTGGCTCCCAACTCCCCTAGTTTTCCTTGGACAGTTACCGACATCGCTTGGGAAGATGATCTTGAGTCTAATTTTGAGAGCGCAGTAGAAGCAGCAGGGGAGCAAATAAGCACAGCGAGAGATCATAGAGTTGATCCGAGTAGTATTGCAACTGTACCTAACAACCCCTCTTCCCCAACCAGCACCTTACCCTATTCTTTGATCCAGCAATATCTACATTCCCCTCCAGCAAACTACCGTTATGGAAGAAGAACTGAGCGAATTTTGACTCAGCGAGAGCAAGAAATCATCAAACTCTACAGCTATTGCCAACTGGGCATGACACCTCAAAGATTCTATGCTAAATGGCAGGTGAATCAAGACCGAATTGCTATGATTTGCTCGAGATCAATTTCGACTGTCCGACGTTGGTTTAGTCGGGGGCGCAACTATCGTCGTCCCATGTCCAATGATTTGCGTCATCTGGCACTCATGGATTTCTTGCTAGAGCATTTCGAGGAAATTCCCCAGGAATTGAGAAACTTGTTGAATTGTTAAATTGGGAATTGGAAAGTCAATTAACGATTTAACGATTGAAGTTTTTGAGATCGCCGCAATTTAGCGATCGCAACTTGTTCAATTTGCCTAACCCGCTCACGACTTAAACCCATTTGCTGGCCTACATAATTAAGGGATCTATAAACTCCATCATTGAGTCCATAGCGAAGAATGAGTACCCTTTGCTGGTTTGGGGTTAATTCCGCCAGTATTTTCCGAAATTCGTCTCGCAGCAGTTCTTCGCCTAAGATTTCCTCTGGCGCTGCATTCTGCTTATCTTCTAGCATTTCTCCTAATTCTGTACTGTGATCATCGCCAACGTGCACATTTAGGGAGCCAATGTTCGCAGTGCGAGCTGCATGCCAAATCTTCTGCACTAATTCTGGCTCTAGTCCCAATTTTGCTGCTATCTCTGTTTGAGTAGGAGCTCTACCCAACTCTTGGGACAATTCCCGCCCTGCTCTCTTGATTTGGTTTAGCTTGTCGATGATATGGATCGGCAAGCGAATCGTGCGAGACTGATTAGAAAGTCCTCGGGTAATACCCTGCCTAATCCACCAGTAAGCATAGGTACTAAATTTATAACCTTTGGTTGGGTCAAACTTTTCTGCTGCTCGTTCTAAACCCAAACTACCTTCTTGGATCATATCCAGCAGTTCCATTCCACGCCTTTGATACTTCTTGGCTAAAGCCACCACTAGGCGAAGGTTAGAGCGTATCATCTTCTGTTTCGCTAGCTGACCCTGTTTCTGTATCTGCTCTAACTGGGCTGGGTTAAGATCTGGTGGAGGATGGAGCATAGCTTGGATTTTGTGTGCCAGCTCAACTTCTTCCGCTGAGGTTAACAGCGGGTATTTACCAATACTTTTGAGATAAGTGCGAACGTTGTCTTCTGTTTTATTCATTGCACTTGAAGTAAATACCACTTACTATTCTAGCTTGTAGTACAGACGTTCGTGAGCTGGGAACAAATAAAGATCTAGGACTTACGCACCGTAACGCAATTGTGTCATCCTGAGCGATAGCGAAGGATCTCCCAGCCGTTTGAGATGCTGTTCTTACGTTGAGTATGACAGCTGAGTGTGTCAGTCCTAAGATCGTGTTTTAACGGTGCGTTTTACTTATCGTGGTGAAGTGATTCGTATATTTGGTGCGGCTGAATGGCGTAAATGGAGAAAATTCTATGAGCAACACAATACCTGATCCAGCAGAACCAATTGGTAATATAAGGATTCTATCACTCTCAAACTGATCATTTACTTCTGCTGCACTGCACTAGCACCAGACTTATTCAGCAAGACCTAACTAAAGTTAGCCTTGAAATTTGCATAAAAATGCAAAGACATTTCTTTGCTTAGCCTTTTATCATATAAGTAATCGCACAGTCAATTAATCTTATCAGGACGCATCTCAACTCATATTACTGAGAAATGCTAGTTTTATCTTCTGTGACTTAAATATATTAGTAATGCTAGCAAATTTATCCTAACAGAGATATTTCAATTTATTAAATTTACTGCGACTGAAGGATTACTAAAATGAGACATGCTAGAGTTGAGATCTTAACAGTCAATGACCTGCAAATTTTGGGAAATATCACAATTAACTTGCCTTCAGACAGCTATCCCTCGGAAATATCAGATTTATTAAATAATTCTCGTAGTTTTATTGAATTGACCGATGTTGAAATTCGTGGCAGTGACCATGAATTAGTAGCAAATATGCCTTTTCTTTGTGTTAATAAGCCAGTTATTGCTTTTTTATTCGAGGCGGAATCAAATCAAACTTGGCTAGCGTCTTCAGAGAATACTGTTAAATCTAACCAAGGTATCTCTTCTAGGGTGTGCTTTCAAAATTAACAATTCAAAAATCACCTCAGAGCTTGCATAAATCCCGATAAATCGCCGGAGGTTTAATCTCCAGGCGGTTTATCGGGTTAGTTGAGAATGCTGCAAGCTCTAAATTATCACCATTTGTGTTTAATCGCAAACTCCGAAATTAGGGTTGTTTCGTTCTGGTATTAGGGCGGGTTTTGCTTGAGAGTACCTGGTATCAATTTCTAGATTATCTCTAAAGTCTGGCGATTTGATAATCCTGCTCTAAATCTTAAAAAGTGAATTTAATTTGTCTGCACTTTTGTGCAATTTAACATGCACTTTTGTGCAATTAATTTGGCATAAAAGGTGAAAGCATTATTTTTCTTGGAGATTTATCGTAAAAATTAATAAGGCCACGAACTCAAGAATAAGTGTATGATTGATTCTCTAATATGTTGTTTGTGTAAAGTTGTAAGCAAGTTTTAATAAAGTTTCAGTGAAGTTTGAGAAAAACTGTTGTTTTTTCTATCGCTAATGTTTTAATTTACTGACAACCAGTACACAGTTAATCTCTAAATGATTTCTCAATAAGCAGACTAAATTTGCAAGTTTTACAGTTTGTAAAACTAATTGAGTAACTGGAAATATAAAGTTATTTGAAGTATAGGAGAACAATGAAGATGAAGATGATGAAATTGATGATGGCTACAGCGTTGGTTACAGGAACAGTGCTTGGGGGTTTTATAGAATCGACAGAAGCTAGAACAAGGAATGGTTATTCTAATAGGGACTCGAACGAGCAGTTTGTTGAAAGCACATTTTTTTTGGTAGACCAAACTATAGATGGTCAAGATATCAAAGAAAAAAAGAAAACAGAAAAAAACAAAAACTTAAGTTTTTTTACTGGAGCTATCGAAAATTTCAATATGTATGAATCTCTGAATAGTGGTTCAGCTTTATTCCCTGTGTTTTTTCATAAAATCACACAAATTGCTCTTGATCCAGAAACACAAGAACTTGCTACAACTAGTGAAACTCTTAAGGTAGCTAATTTAGAGGCAAGGCGGATTAAAAATGAAAATACAATGAAAGATTTGGGATTGACGAATAACAATCCTGATTTTGATGGTGATATTATAGTTTATCGTATTATTGAACCAAAATCTAATCGAAATATCACGGAACTTTTTTTGTTAGATACATCCAATAATGATCAATTTAATTTAAATCGTGGTTTATCTGATAGACCAATTATTTCTTTTCCTAGTAAATTTTCGCTTACTAGTGCTGTGAACGACATAACGTATATAAAAGATAATAATTTGTTAGGATTAACCATAGACAAAGAGTTTCTCAATGATTTTCTTGCAGGAACAAATACATCCAGACCAAGGGGAGGAGGTTATTTTGAGCAATCAATTGATGAGAATATTTCTGACTCTACTAGTGTTCCCGAATCCAGTGCGACAACAACTCTGTTAGTTTTCGGGGTTTGTAGTGCAGGTTTATTATTGAAGCGCAAGATGGTATAGGATTCCTATGATAGCCGGAGCATGATCAGACTATGCTAGTTACAAACCATCTCTTGAGAGATTAGCTCATCACCTCATCAGATCAGCTTCTGGTGTTCACCCAGTTATGAAACCATTTCCTCGTCAATTATGCTTACTTAGTGGTAGTACCCTGTTGGGCGTATTAGCTTTTCTTCCTGCTACAGCTCAAATTATCCCAGATAATACTACAAATACGCTTGCTACACCTCAGGGTAACATCATCGAGATTAATGGTGGAATCAGGGCAACGGGTAATCTTTTTCATAGCTTTAATCAGTTTTCTGTCCCTGCTGGTGACACTGCCTTCTTCAATAACGCTCTGGATATTGGGAACATCTTTTCCCGCGTGACAGGGGGTTCGATTTCCCAGATAGATGGAATTATCCAAGCTAATGGTACTGCCAACCTGTTTCTCATCAACCCCAATGGGATTGTTTTTGGTTTTGATGCCTTCGTGGATATTGGTGGCTCTTTTCTTGCCACTACCGCAGATACCGTTAACTTTGCTGATGACACCCAATTCAGTGCCACCAATACCCAAATTCAGCCCATTCTGACAGTTAGTGCACCTATAGGTCTAGGATTTGGGTCAATGCCAGGAAGTATCATAAACCAATCCATACTTGAGGTACTTCCTGGAGAAACCTTAGCACTTGTAGGTGGTGATGTCTTTATAGAAGGGGGTGTGTTAATCGCACCAGAAGGGCGAATTGAGTTAGGAAGTGTTGCAGGCAACAATCTAGTCAACTTAACTCCCCTAGCTCAAGGCTTTACCTTGAACTATGATGGACTCCAAAATTTCCAGGACATTAGCCTCTCTCAAGCAGCTTTTGTCGATGTTAGTGGTGATCAAGGTGGTGAGATTCAGATTCAGGGAAGGCGCGTGACACTCATCGAGGATTCTGCTGTTGTTTCTGATACTTTTGGAGCAGAAGCTGGAGGGAATCTGATAGTGAGAGCCTCCGAGTTTGTAGAAATGAGCGGAGATGCCACTGTATTCGCTACCACAACTTTCGGTACTGGAGCTGCTGGCAACTTACTTATTGAAACCGGAAAGTTAATTATCAGAGATGGTGCATTTGTAGAAACTCCTACTCTAGCTGAAGGGAGTGCAGGGGATTTGACTGTCATAGCCTCAGAATTAGTGGAATTGGTAGGAACAACATCTGATGGTGAGTTCCCTAGTGGCTTGTTTGCTGAGGTTACTGAGGGAGCAACAGGTGCAGGAGGAACAATCACCATTGAAACTCAACAGTTGATTGTCAAGGATGGAGCACAAGTATCAGCTAGTACTTTTGGCGCAGGTGCTGCAGGAGATTTGATTGTCAAAGCTTCTGAGTCAGTAGAACTATTAAATGAAGGTCCTAGTGGTCTTTTTGCGCGAGTAGGTGAGGGGGCTGTAGGTGATGGCGGAAAAATTACCATTGATACTCAACGGCTGATTGTTAAAGATGGGGCGCAGGTATCAACTGACACTTTTGGCGTAGGTAATGCAGGGGATTTAATGGTGAATGCCTCGGAGTCAGTGGAACTGCTAGGTACTACAATAAGTGGTCTTGCTGCTAGTGGTCTGTTTGCGCAAGTTGGTGAAGGAGCTGTAGGCAATGGCGGTACTTTGACCATTGCAACGGCACGGCTAACTGTCGTAGATGGAGCGCAAATAGGTACTGCTGCCCGAAATGTAGGTAAGGGGGGAGCTTTGACTATAAGTGCCTCCGAGTCTATCCTCCTGAGTGGAACTTCACCACTAGGAGATGCTAATAGTAGTAGTGGTCTTTTCGTTTCAGCAGAGCCAGCATTTACAGATAATGCAGGAAACTTAATCATTACCACCGCTGATTCAGGAAATTTGCTTATTAACACTGGACAATTGATCGTTGAAAATGGAGCCAGAATCTCCGCTGATACCTTCGGCACAGGTAACGGAGGAGATGCAACCCTTAACGTTAGGCAATTGATTGTTCGTAATGGGGGACAGATAAGAGCAGGGTCTTTAGTAGAAGATGGTGCGGTTGATAATATACGAGGTTCCGGGGGCATCTTAAGGGTAAACGCCGAATCTATAGAAGTAACTGGCACTGGCGCAATTGGCTCCACCCCAGTGAAAAGCGCCTTACTTACCGCAGCCGAAGGCACAGGAAATGGTGGACAACTAATACTAAATACTGAAAATTTGAATATTCGAGATGGTGCTGAAGTAACTGCCAGCAGTTCTGGCTCTGGAACTGCCGGAGAAATCATCATCAATGCCTCAGGAACCTTAAGCGCCACCGACGGGGATATCACCACCTCTGCCGAGCAATCGGCCGGGGGAGCCATCAAAATCACTGCTGAAGATATTCGCCTATTCGGTGATAGTGATATTACCACCAGTGTCTCCAGTGGTGCAGGTGGCGGCGGCGACATCACCATCTCTGCCGGTTCAGTCCTCGCTTTCGATGATAGTGACATCCTCGCCTTTGCTCGCGATGGCAGAGGAGGCGATATCACCTTTAACACCCCCGCCTTCTTCGGCTTCCGCTTCACTCCTGCTCCCAAAGGCACTGATCCTATCACCCTCGATGGCAACCAGCGAGTGGATATCAACGCCAGTGGTGCAGTTGATGGAGTAATCATCCTACCCGACGTAACCTTTATTCAAAACAGCCTCACCGAGTTACCAGAAAATCTCATCGATCCTGACACTCTCCTTGCCAACAGCTGCATTGTGCGTAGTGCTGATTCAGGAGGTAACTTCATCATTACCGGCCCTGGGGGCTTACCCCTGCGTCCTGGAGATGCTACAGATTCCCCCTATTCTACTGGTACTGTGCGTCCTGTACCTAGTGACAATGGACAGAATAACTCCTCAAATTCCGTTACTCATCCTCCTTGGCAGATAGGCGATCCCATTGTAGAACCCACAGGAGTGTATCGACTCCCTAATGGAGAGTTAGTTATGAGTCGAGAGTGTCCTTAGTACAAGAAGGCAGGAGGCAGGAGGGAAGGAAAAAGGTTGCAAGGTAGAAGGATATGATAACTGTTTAGGCGGACATGATATTATTCAGCAAGCCCTAAGTAGGTTGGGGGTCGCGATAGCGTAACCCAACACTCCTTGCATATTCTGTTGGGTTTCACTTCGTTACACCCAACCTACATTTTTAAGTGTGCCACGGCACTACGCGATCGCAGAGTTTACCCTCAAACTAAGTGAAGGGTTCAGCATGACTTTTCCAAGATCCTCTAACTCACATGGAAATGCTATATGTCGCCTTAATGATTGGTAATTCCCGGCTACATTGGGCGTTATTTGTTGATGATACTCTAACCGAAGCCTGGGATACTAATCACCTCTCAGCTGTACTAGTAAAACAACTGCTTCAAGATTGGGCATCCGGAATAATTCCCAGATCAATTTTCCCAACCCGGTTGGTTGAGCAACAATTAATTACCAATCAACCACCTCTTTACATCGCTTCAGTAGTACCAGCTCAGACTAAACTATGGCAAGCCTATCCCGCTGCCCAAGTCATCACCCTTGCTGATTTACCCCTTCAAGGACTTTATCCTACTTTGGGCATTGACCGCGCTTTAGCTGTGTTGGGTGCAGGAGAAACTTACGGTTACCCGGTACTAGTGATTGATGCTGGTACTGCCCTCACTTTTACTGGTGCAAATGCCCAACGGCAACTAATGGGGGGAGCAATTACACCAGGATTAGGGTTACAGTTAAAATCTTTAGCAGAAAAAACCGCAGCCTTACCAGCTACTCAACTACCAACAGAGCTGCCAATCCGTTGGGCAATGGAAACACCTAGGGCCATTGAAAGTGGTGTTATCTATACAGTATTGGCAGGCATCCAGGACTTTATTGCCGATTGGCAACATCAGTTTCCCAACACCCAGATTGCTTTAATCGGCGGTGACTCCAGTTTGCTACTGAAGTATCTCCAAGTCCAGGTTCCCGAAACAGCAGCTCAGCTAATTGCCGATCCTCACTTAATTTTTCGGGGAATGGGGAGTTTGGAATTAAGAATTAAGAATTAAGAATGGAGAATTGGGAATTGCGAATAACAATTCAACAATTAACCAAATTGCTTACCTGTATCCAAGTTAAAGAGCGTTTCCAAGGTTTGCATAGCTTGTTGTCGTGCCTCAATATCTTGCTGTGCTCGTAGTTGTACCATCGGATCATGGAGAATTTTGTTAACGATACCTCTGGTTAAAGCTTCAATCACTTCTTTGTGTTTTTCAGCAAATTCTGACCCCAAACGAGATAAGGCTTTTTCTAACTCTTGTTCACGAATATTTTCTACTTTGTTCCGCAGGCAACTGATAGTATTGACAGTTTCTAGCGATCGCGCCCATACTTCAAAAGCATCTACTTCTTCTTCTAAAAGTACCTCAGCTTCCCTTGCCATCTGACGGCGACTTGCCTGGTTTTGGGCTACTACCGCTTTTAAGTCATCAACATTGAATGCCTGTACGTTATCTAGTTCGTTAACATCAGCAGCGACATTGCGAGGCACGGAAATATCAAATAACATCAATGATTTATTCGACTCTAAATTAGCCTCCAGTTTTGCCCTATCCAGTAACGGTTCGGTAGCAGCAGTGCTCGTAAATACCATATCCGACTCAGCAATCACTTCCATCATCTGAGGCAGCAGATGCAGTTGCAGATTACCATCGGCAAACTTACTCGCTAATTCTTCAGCTCTGCGGGTGGAGCGATTAACAATTGAAATATTAGTAGCACCTTTTGCTAGTAAGTGTTTTACCAACAAACACGACATCTTACCAGCACCAATAATAGCAATACGATAAGGAGCTAAATTGTGGACTTTCATCTGAGCCAACTCCACTGCTGCAGAACTAATGGAGACAGCACCAGTACCAATATTAGTTTCAGTACGGACTCGCTTACCTGCGGTAATTGCCTGTTTACAAAGTCGGTTGAGTAAGCGTCCGATACCCTTGTGTTGTTGACCAAGTTTGTGGGTATTTTTAACTTGGGATAAAATCTGCCCTTCTCCTAAGACTAAGCTATCAAGACCAGCAGCTACTCGCATCAGGTGCATAACGGCATCCTGGTGTAACAAGATGAACAGATGAGGGCGCAGCTCGTGCAAAGGCAGTTGACCATATTCTGAGAGAAACTGGATTAACTCTTGAATGCCTCGCTCAGTTTCCGTAGCAACAATATAAATTTCTAGTCGATTGCAAGTGCTTAGTATAGCTACTTCTTCGATATGAGGATAGCCACACAGTTGAGCTGTCACACCTTCCAATTTGGTTTCTTGAATGCTTAGCTTTTCCCGCACCTCAACTGGTGCTGTTTTGTGACTTAAACCTACGACTGCGATATTCATTTTTTCTCCCAATTTGTTGTCTTTTTTGTACAGATATCGCGATATTTGTCAAGCCAATTATGGCATGATTAATAGTTGTCTAATGTTCAAACTTGAGTTTCAACAACCCATAGATCAATTATTGACTCATCCCCACCCTAAGAAAGATGGGGATTTCATGGTATTTGTTAGAAAGTTGTTAATTGTTTGTGAAGAAATATTTACCAACTAACAGCTAACAACTATGTTGTCTGACAGTACTCTTCCCTGTTGCCTGACTCGGAGACTCGATGTTTATTCCGAGATTAGAGATTAGCCATTAGCCATTAGCGTGTTTCTTGAAAGCCATTGTAAATTTCACCTCACCCGTTCCGTAGCTCCAGGGAGCAAGATGCTCCCACTACTATCGTTTTTACAACTTTGGGATGCTCCCTATAGCAAGTCCTTTGCTTCTAGTGAAGTTGTAGGTACTTCGGCTTGCCAGGCATATGAACTGTATCCACAAACCGAGCTGTCTGGGACTGACTGGAAATTACCAAGCTCTGAGTCCTTACACCGCCAGGGAAGAACCGAACTCCCTCCATTAGGGTTCCAGGGGTAATACCACAAGCAGCAAACAGTACAGTCTCACCAGAAGCTAACTCGTGAGTGTTGTAGACTTTATCAGGATCCTTAATCCCCATTTCTTTGAGTCGTCCAAGATTACTCTCTTTACTTTCACCAATCAGACCAGTTTTGACGATCGCTGGATCATAGATTAGTTGACCCTGAAAATGTCCACCCAAGCAACGCATTGCTGCTGCTGAGATAACTCCTTCTGGAGCTGCACCAATACCCATCAAAGCATGGATGTTGGTTCCAGCAAAGGCACAGGAAATCGCTGCTGAAACATCTCCGTCACTAATCAGTCGCACCCTGGCGCCAGCATCACGGATTTCCTTAATCAGTTCATTGTGGCGATCGCGTTTCATAACAACTACCACCAACTCTTCAATCGAGCGCTCTAGACACTCAGAGAGAATTTGCAGGTTTTCTGTCGCAGACTTGTTGATATCCACATGATTCTTAGCGGCTGGTGGTGCAGCCAGTTTCTTCATGTAAAAATCAGGAGCAGCAAACAAACCCCCCTTCTCTGAAATTGCCAGTACTGCCATGGAACCTGGTTGTCCATAAGCCACAAGGTTTGTACCCTCGCAAGGGTCAACAGCAATGTCAATCTCAACTAATTCATCTGGATTGCAATAGGCTTTAGCATCCTCTTGAGTACAGATGCCTACTTCTTCCCCAATATAGAGCATCGGGGCATCATCTCGTTCCCCTTCCCCAATAACAATACGACCGCGCATGTAGATTTTGTTCATCCGCTCCCGCATTGCTTCTACTGCCACCTGATCGGCAATATTTTTCTCACCTTTCCCCATCCATTTGGCTGAGGCAATCGCAGCTTGTTCAACAACTTCAATAATCTCTAGACCTAGTGTGTTTTCCACGACACCCGTTCTCCAAATAGCTTGATTTTGCGAGGTTTCATCTATCTCTTCCAGTTTTCAAGTCTATCAGAGACAGGGATCACCTCAAAATTTAGTTAGCTATGGGTTTGTGTTAAATTTTGATGCAAGTGCTATGAGAAGGCAGTTCCAATCAATTGAGATAATGACGATCGCACTAATAAGCGAAACCCAACCCAGCAATCCCGTTGTTAGGTTTCCCAATTCCCAATTCCCAATTCCCAATTCTCAATTCTCAAACTTGGAACATTGACCACCCAAACCATTGACAATGGTACAAGTATTAGTAGCAATCATACCTATATAGGTCTCAGCTTCACTACCCTGTGTCCCCAAAGCACCCGCCATTAATTCTTCCTCAGAAACTTTAGCATCTGCTTCACGAGCCACTGTACCAATAACCTGATCATTGGCAGTTACTTCAGCAAAGATAGTAGGCACTTTGGTTTTTTCCACCTTTTTTACTAGTTTCTTAACCTGTGCTGCTGTTGGCTGCTCCTCCGTACTCAGTCCTTGCAGAGCTTCAGAGCTTTCAAAACCGTAAGCTTCAGTATAGTAGCTGAAGGCATCATGATTAGTTACTAAAGTTTTCTGTCCTGCTGGAATTGTGGCTACCTGTTTTTTCACCCAAGCATCCAGTTCCTGTAATTTAACCTTGAATTGCTCGGCATTCTCAGCGTAGAGTTCTGCTTGTTCTGGGTTAACCTCTACTAATTTTTCCTCAATCACCTTTACAATAGCAATGCCATTTTGGACATTGTGCCAAACGTGGGGGTCTGGTTCCAATTCTTCAGTATGTTCTCCTTTCTCCTCTCCTTCTGATTCGTGCTCATCCTCGTGAGCATGTTCTTCTCCTTCGTGATCATGAGCTTCTGCCAAAATTGGTGTTGGAACTGCTTCTTCGTAGACAGCTACTTTGGGTGCAGGTGTATCCGTTGCTTCTACTAAATTCTCAATTGCTGGGACTAATTTGTAGCCACTGTAGAGAATCAAGGCTGCTGTTTCCATAGCTTTGCGATCGGAAGGAGTCGTATTATAGGTGTGAGGGTCTTGACCAGGCTCCATTAAACAGTTCAACTCAACGGTATCTTGAGCAATCTGTTGGGTTAAGTCACACAGAATACTGCTGGAAGCAACAACCTCTGGCTTGCCAGAGGTTGCAGTAGTTTCTGTTGTTTGGTTACCACTGGAGCAACCAGCAACGCCTAAACTGATTACTACCACCGCACTACTGAGAAAGCGATAAGTGTTGAATCGCTTAAGCTTGAGCATCATCAACTCCTTTAAGTTCTAATTTAATTGTTAATGATAATCATTCTATATTTTTTGTTGATTCGCTTGGTCTAAAAAAAACCTTAAGGTAAATCGAGTAATCCTGCGTCTAGATCCTCGCGCTTGGCTTCAATTACTAGCAACTCTGTTTGATTTCTGAACAGGTAATCCAAATAACCTTGTAATTGCTCATTAATTTTGATAGCATACTCAATTCTTAATTGAGCCTTAGTGTATTCAACTAACTGCAAAACTACCTGTGAAATCAAAACTTCTCGTCGAGAGGTTTCGTTAGCTAAATCAACGTAAGGAAGCACTACCTCAATGCGATTCTTCAGATATTCTAAATGTTCTAATTCAAGCTGATATTGAGGCAATTGTAAACGCTTACGAGTCAAACTATAGCCAAACTCATTGGCTAAATCATCGGGACGAATCCTTAATTCAAAGATTTTACTAAATGTATATAGCGTTTCCATCTGGGATGTCAACCTTGACTAGCGTTCAAAAGGCAACAGAGAACGGGAAACAGGGAACAGGGAGATGAATACAGAGGTTTTTTTTTAAGAAAAAAAACGACAATCTAGGTTTACAGCTCATTCAGAAACGCTATAGGATTGATTCGGATCTAAAATGCGCATCTTGCTCACCTTACTCAAACTTGATAATAAGACCGATACCAGGTCACAAACTGTTCAATTCCTACTTCAATCGGTGTATTGGGTTTAAAGCCAACGTCTCTAATTAACTCATCAATCTCTGCGTAGGTGATAGGCACGTCTCCTGGTTGCATCGGTAAGAAGTTTTTGATGGCTTTCTGACCTAGACAATCTTCCAAAACTTCAATGACTCGTGTCAGTTCTACTGGTTGATTATTACCAATATTGTAAATTTTGCAGGGAGCAGAGGCTTTTGATTGTTTTGGGGTATCTCCTGAATCTGAGGACTGAGGGCTCTTCTCCATCACCCGGATAATGCCCTCAATGACATCATCGACGTAGGTAAAATCCCGTTGCATGCGACCATAGTTAAACACCTTTATTAGCTCTCCCGCTAGAATAGCTTTGGTAAATAAAAATAAAGCCATGTCTGGACGATACCAAGGTCCATAGACGGTGAAGAAGCGCAAGCCAGTTGTTGGGATACCATAGAGATGGCTATAGGTATAAGCCATGAGTTCATTGGCTTTTTTGGTGGCAGCGTACAAACTGATCGGGTGATCTACATTATCTTGTACGGAAAAAGGAACTTTGGTATTGGCTCCATACACAGAACTAGAAGAAGCAAAGACTAAGTGTGCCACACGGGAGTGGCGGCAACCTTCGAGGATATTTACAAAACCAACTAGGTTACTATCCACGTAGGCATGGGGATTTTGGAGAGAGTAGCGGACACCAGCTTGAGCTGCTAAATGGACAACCACCTCGAAGTGATCTTGGGCAAACAACTGTGCTGTGCCTTCCCTATCTGCCAAATCTAACTGGAAAAAACTAAACTCTGGTTTCTGCTCTAGTTGAGCGAGTCGGTCTTTTTTGAGAGAGACATCGTAGTAAGAATTCAGATTATCTACCCCAGCTACCGTCTCACCCCTTTCCAGCAACTGTTGAGTGAGGTGAAAACCAATGAAGCCTGCGGCACCAGTAACTAAAACTCTAACCAAAATTTTTCCTCTCTATACTCAGAACAACCTTGATTAACTACTAATTAATCTGGCATAATTTTCTGGGCTTGTCACTAGCTTTTTAAAACTTCATAAATAACCTAAAAGCTGATCAATTTGCTGATTTATTTTTGTCAAATCAAAACGCTGAGTAGCCTGAATCTGTCCTTCCTTGGCAATACCCGCAGCATACTCTGGCTGTTTGCGACAAGTAGTAAGAACTGCTGCGAGTTGCTGAGGATTTTCAGGCGTAACTAACCAACCAGTTTTACCTGTCTCAACTAATTCGATCGCACCTCCAGCCTCTGCTGCAACTACAGGTCTTCCACACAGCATTGCTTCGACAATTACTCGCCCAAAAGGTTCTGGTGCTGTGGAGGTATGAGCAATTAAGTCACAAGCTGACATCAAAGGGACAACATCGGAACGAAATCCTAAAAATCGCACCCGTTCTTTAAGTCCCAATTTTGCTACCTGTTGATGCAAATGCTCGACGTAATCCTGTTCGCCAAACAGTGCATCACCAACTAAAATTACTGTCACATTATCAGGACAGTAAGCAAGAGCTTCGAGCAAAATATGCTGTCCTTTCCAAGGAGACAGACGGCTAAAATGACCGACTACAAATTGCCCATCGAGTCCCAGCTGTTGTCTGAGCTGATTATAGTTAGATTCTTGAGCAAGATATTTCTCCGGTTCAAAACCGTTGTAGACTACTTCTGCTATGTCTGAGCGTCCTCCGGCTGCAACAAAAGCTGCCTTAGCTGCTTGGGAGTTAGCAATTATTAATGAGGCAAAGCGATTAGCCAAAGTTACGGCAAGGCGACGATTGGTAGAGCTGAAATGCTCAGCAGAGAGGATATCGTGTAGGTGATACACTAAAGGGCGACGGCTGAAAAAGCTAGCCACAGCACCAACAACTAAAGCTTTTTGAGTGTTGGCGTAAATCAGGTCATATTCACGGGCTTTTTGGACTACCTTGGTAATCAGAGGTAAAAGCTGACCTAGACTAGCTAAACCCTGTGCCAAGCTACTTTCTTTACGAACTTGTATTGACTGAGTTGTTAGAACTTGCACTGGAATTTGCTGCTGTTCTAGTAAATATCTAAAAGAGCCATCGGCAAATAAGCCTACTAGGCAGCTATCTCGATAAGGTTTGGCAATATCTATTAGACATAGTTCTGCACCACCAGGCTTGCCACTCTGGTCTAGAAATAGAATTTTCATAGTGTTTTGCCATCTAATGTGGCCTGGTAGACTGATTTGATTCGCTGGGCAATTACTGGCCAAGCATAATTTTCTTGGACGTAAGCTTCACAGGCTTTTTTGCTCGGCAGTTGCCGTTGACCAGATAGAGCTTCTATAATTCCTTGAGCTAGTTGCTCAGTAGAAGTTCCCTCAACAACTAAGTCTTCAGAGAATGGTTGTAAGATCTCAGGAATACCGCCCACGGGTGTTCCCAAAACTGGCGTTCCGTTAGCCAGTGACTCAATGACAATGAGGCCAAAACCTTCTAGTGCAACTGTTGGCACAACTGAAAAATCAGCAGACTGGTATGCTAACCCTAAATCTTGCTCAGGTACAAAGCCCAACAGACGCACATTTTTAGTGAGTTCCATCTCTTCAATTTGTGCTTGTAAGGTTGTCTGCAAGTCGCCTTTGCCAGCAATCAGCAACAGCACCTCTGGATAGGTTCTACGCACTGTATCAACTGCCGCAATCAAATTTTCTAGACCCATGCGTTGTACTAGCCGCCGGACTGCTAAGATTATGGGTCGGTCTTGTGGCCAGTTCAGCTTTGCTCGTGCCTCATGCTGCGATAGGGTGGTGTCAAAGTAGTTTGTATCTATACCTCCGGGCACAATATGAATGCGTTCTAACGGTACCTGGTACTCTTGGTGCAGGATCTTGCGGAAGGCTTGAGAGAGTACGATAAAACTTGCTGATCGTCGGTAGACGAGCTGTTCTAATGACTTTTTCAGCCAAGTTGCAACAGTCTTGTTGCCTTCTACGCTGCTCTCCAGAGCCCAGGGACCATGGAAGTGGGTGACTAGAGGGCGCTCACCTAATCGATCTAGTATGGGAACTGTATATAGGGCAAAGTGAGAAGCTACTAAGGGAAAATCGTCCTCAGCTAGCAAACTATCAAATGCCCCTCGCATTCCCAACCAGCGCTTCCACAGGGGAGAATCAAGGGGAGCAAAGCCTTGGACTAAGCCACCAGAATCTTGTTTGACAGCTTTTGAACCTGCCACCAGACCCCGTGCTTCCACCCCTACCTGTGGTAGATAGTGTATGCAATCATAATAAACTCGGCTGAGTCCTCCTGCATCCTCGGAAAGCCAGCTCATACCCAACTGTAGTGTTCGCAAGGTTGCTCCACTAACACCGTTTTCTTTCATGGTGTCTATATCCTTAATAATCCTCATAGAAGAGCCTCTAAGCTGTCATCTCTACTCAGTGAAAGCTAGAGTTGCGCAAAAATGATTGGCAATCTTAAAAACATAACAATAAAAAGTTATAGCCTTTCTCATTTGGTGATGGTACTTTCGTTCCTGGTTTTGGGAAATGGGGAATAGGGAATAGGCTCGTCAACATTAGATCTACCTCACGGATGTGAGAAATGCAATAAATGATTAACCTTATCAAATGTTGACATTTTATAATTATGGGGCTAATTTAGCTGTTAGCAAGTAATCTGCTTATATTATTCACTTATTGCAAATTAATTGAATTGCGTTTAACGATGTTACTTGCGTTTCTAGCTTGAGTTCTATGACTATTTTAACAAGCTTGTATAAAAAGTAGCAACCCTAGATACCTAAAAAAACATAAACTGTCAGGGACTGCCAGTATGGTTAAAAAACAAATTATTTTTAATTAAAGTAAATTAAAGATTAAGTGTTTTTATGAAAAAATCATGGAGTAAAATTTTATTCTCATTTTGTGGTCTCTTTTTGGTCATCCTTATAAAATATTATACCTCGACTGAAACCGCTGCAGAAAGTATTAAAGCCAACTCAGCTGATGATTTTATAGATTCTATTGGAGTAGTAACTCATCTGAGTTATACGGATACTGCTTACGCACAAAATTGGAATGACAACAATCCCAATTACAATGTAAAAGAACTCCTCTGGGAACTTGGTATTCGCCATATCCGTGACAGAATGCTCAGTCCTAGTTATGCACCAGTAATCAGTTACGCTCCTGAACGATTTGCACAACTGTATAAAGATACAGGAATTAAGTTAACAGCGTTAATAGATTTGAAACAAGATAACATTCTAGATTCTTCTCCAATTCCTGGAGAGCTTGAATTTTGGAGTCAAGCTAGTTTTGATGTTAATGGTGATATGATTGATATTGCTGACACTATAGAAGCAATAGAAGGTCCCAATGAATACGATAATAAACGACTTCCTGATCAAAATTGGTCTGAAACATTACGAAAATATCAGGAAAAGCTTTATCGCTTAGTCAAGCAAAATGACATACTTGCTTCAAAACCAGTATTGATGCCTTCCCTAATCTATACGGATAATTGTCACAAAATTGGTGATCTTAGTCACATAATCGACAAAGCTAATCTACACTCGTATCCTAATTATCCTTACTGGCGTTTTCCCTCGGCAACACTAAACTGGTACATAAATAATGTCAAAAAATGTAGTAGTCAACAGCCAATAATCGCTACAGAAACTGGCTATCCGACACTCCCTGGTGAGGTGAGTGAACAAACAGAAGCGAAATACTTACCAAGATTATTTGCTGAATATTTTAGTAGAGGTATTGAGCTGACTTTAACTTATGAATTTATTGATATACCTCACCTTGAAGGAATACAAGCTCATTTTGGTTTGATTAAGGCGGAACCAGTTAGTGCTCACGAGTTGACTTCTTACATATTGACACCTAAAAAATCTTATTATGCCTTGAAAAGCTTAATTGATTTACTGAATGATTCCCAGTGGGATTCTCAAAGTAAAACCTGGAGTAAGCCAAGTTTTGATTCGAGGCATTTAAATCTTAATTTTGTTGGCAAAGAAAACTCGACTCATTATTTATTATTGCAAAAAAGTGATGGCAACTATTACTTACTTCTTTGGCGAGAAATAGAAGCTTATAATAAGAGTCAAGGAAACTTTGACAATGATGTTGATAAGTTGGAGATCAAGATAGTAGATGATTTAGTATCAGCATCTCAGTACACTTATGATGCTAACTTTAACTATGTGGAGAGCGAGCTTCAGGTTTCTGGCAATGCCATTAATGTAGAAGTTCCCGATAGTTTGACAATAATCAAGATTGTGCTGCAGCTTGATGAGCTAAATCTGGGTTAACTACCCTTTTTTGAAGGGAACCACAGAGTCACAGAGTTCACAGAGCGGAGAATAAGAAAACAAGGAGATTATGGAGGCGGATTTGGGATGAAATCATTGCACAGTAAGTATTTAGTCCACTTGAGTGGACTTGAGCTATTAGCCAGGGGTTTTCAACCCCTGGCGGGTAACACGACTGGTGCAAGATTTGAGTATTAGTTGATAAGTAGGTGAGCATAATTATTTTCTTTCTAGTCTGATAGTACGTTGATATTGGTAGTACTTATGTGCTGCCATGCCTATACCGATGAATCCCCAAAGAACCATGCCAATCGCTTCTACTGTAGGAACATTCAAACCCATTTGGGCAAAGACAGCCAAAGCAATGGCGCGGGCTGCACTGATAAAGGGATCGAAGCTGGCTGCTGAACTTTGAAACAGTGTGAAGAACAGCAAGAATATTCCACTGAGGTAAGGTATAGAACCAAACCAGCCTAATGAGAACAACATCGAGAGAATGCCACTATCATTGCTGCCTAGGGAACTGGAGTGTACAACAGTTCCTAAACCTCTACCGACAAACTCACTCAATGCAGACCCTAGTAGTTCACTGTAGCCCTCTGCTCGGGCATTGGCGCTAACATCTTTCTTGGTATTAGTAAAAGATTCGATTCGCTCACTAATCACGGTGGAGAATGGTTCCATGCTCACTAAGGGCACAATAAACAGTGATGCTACCAAAATGCCGACGATGACCCTCATCTGAAAATGAGCTTTTAGGGAGGGCACAAAAATCAGCATCCCAGCTACCCAGCTGAGCCAAGCCGTGCGTGCCATCGATAAAAGGAAAGTTAGGTGACCAACTCCGGTGGAAAGATTACGCAAAATTTTGGGGTTAGTCCACAACAAGATGATCCCTGCCATCATCACATTAGCAAATGTTTGTGGTGCATCCAGGGAGCTGAATACCCGAATTCCGAAAGGTTCAGGTCTACCAAAAGATAGTGACAATGTTTCCCTGAGAAAAAACCGCTCCCACTCAGGCGCTACCAAATACTGCACAATTCCGTAGGCTCCCATCACCAAAGTCCCCCAGAGGAAGGTAGTATGAAGCGCTTGGCGATGCTCGGGATAGTTTCGCCAATTGACAAACAAGTGAAAACTGAACAAAAGAGGGTTTATCCAGGAAAAAAAGCCTAGTACAGTAGCAGTTTTATCGTTTTGAACCGCTCCAATGCAAAAGCCATAGAACACTGCTCCAATGCACATAATAAAGGGTAAGCCACCCTGTTTATAGGTTCTGGGAAGGTGCTTGAGCAAAGTCATCACAGAAACAAAGGTGACTAAAGTTGGTGCAAGTATCCATGGTCCTGGAGTGAGATAGCCACTTTGATAGTCAATGATGCGGCGAATCAATGGCCCTAGGAACCACATCCACCAAGTAAAGCCCACATAGAGGACAGGAGCACGTAAATATAGAAACACCCCTACCGCAAAAGCTCCAAGGGGGAAAATTGGGATGAGAATGCGCCCAACTCCGGCTAGGAGAGGAAGAGCTAAAACAACTGCTAGCCCCTGTATTGCCATCCAGGCTTGCTTGTACCCAGCTGAGGGACGGTTTGTGGTGGAGGAGCTAGTCATAGCTCTTTCCTCCGGTGCAGAGCTTCTTCATAAACAGAGAGCCTGTCTTGAGCAATGCGGCTCCAGCTATAGCGTTGGGCAGTTTCGTAGGCATTGTGACGCAGCTGCTCTAAGTAGGGACGATCTGTAATCAAGCGTTCTAGAGCTTGCTCGATCGCTACACTATCACGAGTAGGTATAACCATAGCATCATGTCCATCACGTACAACCTCCATTGGACCTGGGGTTGCTGTGGTGATTGGAGCTAAGCCACAAGCCATAGCTTCGACGAGCGCTTTGCCAAATCCTTCAGAAAGTGGTGGAAACAACTTAATGTGGTGTCCTTTGAGCAGAGTAGGCAGTTTTTCATGGCTATAGCGTGGTACTACTTTAATGCGATCGCGCACTGTAGGATCGAAGTCAGCATAGACTTGAGCCACATCTGGGCATTCCAAGCATTCTGTGCCCAAAAAACTCATCTCTACCTGGGGATAGCGAGTCAGGATTTTATTGAGTGCTGGTACACTGTATTGAATTCCCTTGCGAGGAATATACGTACTCACTTGAGCAATACGAATTACTGAGTCTTCTGCCTCAGGTAGAGGTTCGAGGGACAGATTGAGAAATCCTTCTGGGATGCCATTCGGAAAAACATGTGCTTGTTCTGAGCTGACACCAAGTTGTTCAACAACATACTTTTTCTCTTGGTGATTGAGCAAGTAGACTAAATCAGCATTGCGTAGAGACTCAGCTTGTTCCCAAAGCCGCAAGCCACCAAAATAAAAGGGATATTTCCAACTTAAGCGCAAATTTCCTCTTCTAGCTTCTTCGAGATATTCAAGGTGTTCTAAGTACTGAAGACCATGACTTCGGGTAACTAGAAGAGGACGCTTGTTTTTGGGGATTTGGAGCATCTTCGCCCCTAGCCAAGTATCACCTGGGGAAGCATCGATGACATCAACGGCTTGCTTACGGTAGAGCTTTCCCATATAGGCAGCTACAAACTCAGGAAAGATTAATCTTTTGGCTAGATTTGGTATCCTGCCAGGAAGATTTTCCATAGAGTAGTATTGTACTTGGTGTCCTAGTTTTTGGTATTCCTGACCGAGGCGTGCTGTGCTACCCGCAGCGCCTGAATTAACATTTAGCTCATAGTGAATAATAAGTGATATTTTCATGTCTCATTCCTACGCAACGAAAGTTGCAGCTTATTCGACCCTGAGAGTCTCATTTGCTATAGTGCGAAATTTTCCAACCCCCTCTTAAGTAAGTAGGTGAAAAAAAACGATCATTGGATTTGTAGGGGCGGGTTTAGCTAAGATGCTTGCTACGTGTGCTGTTTCTCGGCTTCAAAACCCGCCCTGCCCATGTGAGTTTATTTATGCCCACCTACTTAAGAACAATCCAAGACTAACTTATAAACATTAATTAGTTGTTGGGTGAGTTTTTGATTGTCGAAAACTTCCTCCACGAAAGAACGCCCTGCATGTCCCATCTTCGACCAAACTTCTGGATTTTCAACTAAGTACATCAGCTTTTGTGCCAAAGATTGAATATCTCGCTCCAGCACTAAGAATCCCGAAGTTCCGTCTCTAATACTGTCAGGGAAACCATTATGGATCGTGGCTATTACTGGCAATCCCATAGATTGGGCTTCCTGTAAAACTAAACCTTGCCCTTCCTTATCACCATTGGCAGCAGTTACACTAGCCAAGATAAAAATATGGGAGTCATCGTATAACTGTGTTACTTCATCCTTAGTTTTCCACCCTAACAGTTGCACTTTATCCTCAACTTTTAATGCTTTGATTAACTCCTCCAGGCTGGCTCGAAGGGGTCCATCCCCTGCAATACAATATTGTATGTGGGGGTACTTCTTAGCTACTTCGGCGACAGCTTGTATGGAATATTCAATTCCTTTTTTTTCAACAAGTCTGGCTACTGTAACGATTTTTATTAGTTCGCCCTCTGGCAAGCTTCTAGGTCGAAATTGATACTCTGCTGGATCGAGACCTAGGGGGATTTTGATCAGCTTTGCCTCTGGACATCCCAAGGAGATAGCCTCTTTTCCAATAAAATTTGAAATAGCAATATAGTGGTCACCCCGTTTAAATAGAGGTAAATATACATTTTTTCCATAGGTAAGTGGGTAAGCATTGACATCATAGCCGTAAAAAGTGGTCACTACCTTAGCTGTAAGTTTCAGCACTTCCCTGGTAAACACCCCTCTTACACCCTCATTACCAAAGTGGCAGTGCATGATGTCATAACGCTTATTTCTATTTTCGATAAAAGGAACTATCGCATACAATAATCGAAGAGAGCTTGCTTGCCTACCGTAGGTTAAGAAATTTAGACATCTGAATAAGACTAAAGGACAGGTTAATAAGTATCGAATCAAAATTACAACCGCCTTAGCCACTCGCAGGAAAAAATTTTTGGGAATCTTTGGTTGATAATAAGTGCAGCTGGTAAGATTGTACTTGTTGACATCAGGGTGAACCTTGTCTGATATCTCTGATTCCTCAGCATAAATATCTACATCATGACCTTCCTGAATCAAACCGACAATTTGATTCAGGATAAATGTCTCTGAAAGGCTCGGAAAAGTGTGAACTACGAATGCTATTTTCATTCTGAGTTATAACAAAATTTAATTAGTAATAAAATCTGACTCTGGTTCTTTCAGTTTGACTAACTGAGGATTGATTAACCACAAGCAGTATTGAATAGCGGCTTTTAAGAAAAACTTAATCGTTTCTAAATTGACATGCCAACTAATGACTCTGAGTGCTAGCTTGATGACATCTTCATAATCTCCATTTTTCTGGAAAAAATATTTGGCAGACATAGAATCAAAGAAAGAAATGACCGGTTTTTTGCCGTGCTCTTCCAGTTTGGCATTTAAAAAATCATCTCTAATAATCGTAAACTTCCGATACAGCTCTGGCTCCATTTCTTTGCCATACCAATGATTACTCTGATGTACTCTATATTTTCCCAGTACCAGATCCATGCCATAAACTTCTCCCAGTAAGCCAGCTGCTCTCACCACAATATTGTCTGCACTGATTTTTACCCCCTTCTCTGGCATAGGAAAAATTTGTGCCAGTAATTCTCTGGTAAAAGCATTTCCCGTCGTCTGAGAGGCAGGATAAGGAAAAAAGCGATATTTGCAAGCATGTTCATATAAATTTGGCTCATAGTTCCGCAGAGCTGCTGGTTCACACTGATTCAGAGAATTACTTTCTTTATCAACTATTTCCAGCAAGTGATAGACCATCACTAGTGGATTATTAGTCGTTTTTTGCTGCAAAAAATTAACGCATTCTTCAACCTTATTTTCTACAAAAGCGTCATCGGAATCTAAAAAACAAATAATCTCTCCATGAGATTCTTTAAAACCAATATTGAAACAGGATGCTTGACCACCGTTAGGTTTTAAGATAGCAGTGATTTGGTCACCATAGCTTTTAATGATTTCACGGGAATTATCGGTCGAGCCGTCATCGACTACGATAACTTCTGTATTGGTATAAGTCTGATTGATCGCACTATCAATCGCTTCTTTTAAAAACCTTCCATAGTTATAATTATTAATGATGATGCTGACTAAAGGCTCTGTTTTTGTTAAGCTATTCATTTCGATTCACCAATTTACATTTAACACTAAAGAAGTTTGCAGAGTGATAAGCAAGCAACAACGTATTTTTCCTAAGATCTAACACCTAACACCTAACACTTGGTTATATAGCTCGATGTACCGCTGAGCTTGTAGTTCCAGAGGGTATTCTTTAAGAGCGATCGCACGACAATTTTGACTCATTTGCTCCCGGAGATTTTGGTCTTCTAGTAGCTGCACAATACCCTGACTAAAATCTTCCGTATCTTCTGCTGTGGCTAAGTAGCCAGTAATGCCGGGACGCACTAAATCGGGAACACCACCAATTTTGAAGGAAACCATGGGAGTGCCACAGGCTATGCTTTCTTGCAGCACTAGTGGAAAATTATCAGCACGGGTAGGAAAAATAAACAAATCAGCAGCAGAATAGGCAATAGATTTGAAGCGATCGCTACCCACATAACCGAGAGACAGGGTTTCCATTTCCACAGCTTCAGAGATCGTTTCACCCCCATTACCTAGGGTTAGCAGCAAGGTTTCTGCTTTCAGGGAACTTGGTAACTGGGAGAGAGCCTTGACGAGTAAATCGCCACCCTTGCGAGAATGCTTGAAACTTTCCGCGCCAAACATCAGAACCTTTTTGCCAAGGGGGATACCCAGTAGGGAGCGACACTGTTCACTCTCCAGAGGTTGATAGGCTTCGGTGTCGATGCCATGAGGAATGTAATGAATGGGAAAGCGGTTGAGCATACTTTGCTTGGCTTGCTCAGTTAACCAGTTACTGGGGGTGACAATATTGAGGTTGGAGCGGCTATAAACCCAGTTTTTCAACTTCCACTCTAAGCGGGTATTATCTCTGTTGACAGCTGGGTAGCTATTGAGGTAAGGGCATTGACCACAGCCAGTTTTCCAGCGATCGCAATCGTAGCTATAGGCACAATGTCCAGTAAAACCCCACATATCATGAAGAGTGAAGACAGCTGGTTTATTTTTAGTTAAGGAGGGAACCGCTAAGTAGTTAAAGTAACCGGAATAAATATTATGAAAATTGAGGATATCTGCTGTTTGATAAAAATTGTGCTGGGGAACGCTAAAGGTACCAATATAGTGGAGATCGTTAAGACCGAAGCTTGAAGTCAAGCCAAGGACTTCTAATTGCCGTTCGATCTTACCCCTACGGGGAAAAACCTCTACGCGATCGCTATTGGTTTTAACTGTTCCTACCAGTAAGCGGGAGTCAATACCTTGAGCTAGCAAGCCTTGATGGAGTCGATACCCGGAGATTGCGGCTCCCCCAGCCAAATCGGATGTGTTTATATGTAAGATATTCATACTTTAAGTGCTGTGAAGGTTAACCTTGTTTCTTCTAGTGCAGCGGGTATGGAAATAACCCACCAGGAGAGAGAGCGATAGAATCCTGACTCTATAAGCATTCTTAATTCTTAATTCTTAATTCTTAATTCTTAATTCCGCGCAGCGGTACTAGTCTTCCAGGTTTGCCATAACTGTTGTCCTGGTGTTGGTATATAGGGTTTAACCAAAGCTCTAATAGCTTTACCCCATTGGATTGGCAGTTTAAATTGATGTAGTGTGATCCAAAGTAGTTGAAATCCTTCGCCAACCTGTTTTTGGTGCAACAGCAGATAAGCTAATTGACGTATACGACAACCCCAGATTTCAGAAGCGCCAGGAAAAGTTGCCAATAAATGCCACAAGGGTTGAAGTTGCCTAATATCTTGCCGTTTAAGTAAAGCTTGTTCCCCGCGATCGCTATACCAACATTGTTGATAGGATTGGGAGTCTACTAGTCCTATATATGCCCACCAAAATCTTTCGTAGGCAGATTTATCTAAACTTAAAGCTGTTTCTGGTAAACTTTCTTGTATGGCTCTAAAGGAAATTATTTGAGCAAATTCAAGTTGTTGCTTCCGTTTAAGCTTAGTAATAGCTGAACTGTTGTCTAGACGATACTGTAACAGAATATCTGATAACGTTGCCAACCGAGAGTGACGACCTATACGCCACCAAAGATCGTAGTCTTGAGCATAAACAAACTGTTCATCATATCCTCCTATCTGTTGGATTTGTTTGGCAGCAATCGTCATTGAGGAATGCCACAAACAGTTGTTAACTAAAAGCACAGCCTGCAAGGTTTCGTGGTCTGTAGGTACTTCTAACTGCCTGGAAACTGAGCCTTGGTCGTCTATAAATTCTATGGCCGAGCCTAGGGCACCTACTTCTGGGTGAGCGTCTAAAAAATCTACTTGTAGTTGTAAACGGTTGGGTAATGAGATATCGTCTGCATCCTGTCGAGCAATATACTTTCCTTGAGTTAGTGTTAAACCTTTGTTTAGAGATTTAGTTAAACCTATATTGTTTTCATTCTTAAATAACCTAATGCGTTGGTCTAGTTCTGCATATTCGGTAATAATTGCCCAACTATTATCACTAGAACTATCGTCGATAATGATAAATTCAAAGTCTTTGAAAGATTGGTTCAGAATACTCTCCAAGGCTTCTCTTAAATGATCTTCTCCGTTATAAACGGACATGACGATACTAACTTTGGGATTTGATTTACTCATATTATGTTGATTAAATAATAAGATGCAAAGGAAATTTGTTGAAAATAGCTATTCTCCAGATGATATTTTTTCTAAAACGGGATACTCTCTTTTGGGTAAGCTTAAGCAGGAGAATAATAAAGCTAGTCCAGCATTCATTTCCATTAATTCTTCCAGTGCCTGTAAAAGATTGTTGTCAATTAAATCCAAGTCAATGAAGAGTGAGCTGACAATTAAAAGTGCAAAAATCCACAAAAATAGATAATGTGTCTGTCGAATTGTATTTACTATAATGAACCTATACTTAAATAATAAAATAATAATCATGATCAATATACCGATGATTCCCAAAGTGAAAATACTATTTACAAATAAGTATTTGTTAAGTAATTTGAGTGCTGGTGAAATCAAGTCATGTATGGCATCAATTTTTTTGCCCATCAGGCTAGGCATTGAAAGATTAAACATTCTTTCGCCAAAACTCAATTCGTTTAAAAAACAAATTAGACCAAGAGCAACAATCAATTGCAGGAGTTTTTTGTGAGTTCTCCGCTTGATTAGGAATAAAACTCCCAAAAAGCAAGAAGCAATAAAGAAAAAAACACTAAGGTTTTCAACTAAGTTATCCTCTTGTACTAAATAGTTTCTGGCCTCTGGAATCCATATAAATAATATGCAGCATAATATCACATCAAAGATAAAAATAGCTAAGTAAATGTAGAGATATTTTGTCAAGAATTGAGTTTTCATTAGTCTAATTTTTCTAGTTTTTTATCTAGTCGTTAAATCCTAACTTTAGGCTGCATTGTGTACCTCCTTTAATACGCTATCTGCTGACTGCACAGCTGGTTGCTTGTGATATCCCAAGAAAGGTAAACGTCGAAAAGTAAATCTTGCCATCGCATCAGGAGCTAACCATTGGTTTTGACTCGCTAAACGCAAACCTAAAAGCCTAAACCAGGTAGAAAAAGCGTTACTTTGTGCTGTGTCACAAGAGAGTAAACTCCAGCAGACGCTATATGTTCCTTGAGCTGGAATGGGAGTGGGTGAGGGTATAAATCTGGACAGTCCTAACTTTCTCAATAGCTTTGCTTTGCGTCCCTTATTGGGGTCGTGAAGCTGCTCTTTACAATCAGCAAAGCCACCATCGGCAGGGTTATAAAGTTTGAGCAAGGCATTATAGGCACGCATCATCGCTTCCTGTACATCATCCGAGCGATAATCTGTGGCGAGAGTAGCTTTTGCCAGTAAATCTAGAACATCATAATCTAAACAGGTTTGTCCAATAGCATTGCCACTGAACAAACCGTGGGGTTGTTGTAAAGATAGGCAGGAGTCGATGATTCTGTCTACATACTGTAATGGACGATGACGATAGCCGTAATAGAAGGTGAAGTGAAAGGTAGCTGCCATCGCATTAGTCAGGGATACTTCATGTTCTCCCTGCCACAGACCCGTTTCTGGACTCTGATGTGCGTCTAACCAGTCAAGGGCAACATCGACTATCTTGAGAAGTTCTGGCTGTTGGTGGCGATCGCTCTCGTGGCACAATTGGGAGAGAGCGAACATCACTCGGTTGGAATCGAGCCAGGGGTTTTTCCAGGGAAAGGACTCGAAATAATTAATTAAGCCATCGACATTGCACCAATGCTTCGGGAATTCCCTGGCTGGTGGCGGTGCTGCTCCTAGAGCATCTAATGCTTGTTGGCAGATTGTCGTTGTTTCTTCTTGGAAGTATGATATATCGTGATCGGTGAGAATGTCTTCAGAGCGGAAGAGTGGATCAACAAAAGAACCATCATGCTTTACCCCTGCCATTAAAAAGGAGATAATTGCCTCTTGTTGTACTTTACTGAGCTGGGATAATCCATTAGTAAATTCTAGTCCGAGGACGCCATAGGCTGTTGCCATTAAGGTAGCTGGCTGATGCAATGCAAAGCGGAAGCCACCTGTTGTTTCATCCCACAGGCTTAACCAGAAAGCGATCGCACTATTAGAAATAACAGCTAACTTCTGTAACTCTGGTTTGAGTGCAGTATTGCTCATTGTGAGTTGGAATGTCATCTTAACAGAGTTCTCCTTGATTCTGCTTGACAATATTTTGGTAGTAATGCAAAAGTTCTTGTACTGTTCTTTCAATTCCAAATTCTTGCATCTTATGCTTTGCCCCCTGACCAATTTCATTGAGCTTGGGGTTTTCCCAGGCTTCATTAATTTTTGTAGCTAGAGCCTCTACATTGTCGGCAGGTATAAGAAAACCCGTTTCTCCGTCAGTAATTAATTCATCGAAACTAGCACCAATTGTGCCTACCACAGGTTTACCCAGTGCCATTGCCTCTAGACAGGCGTTGGGTAAGTTATCGATTAATGAAGGCAAAACGACAAGCTTGGCACCAGCAATAATGGGATAAAGCTGTGTATGGGGTGTCTGTCCAATAAAAGTGAGTCGCTCTGCATGTTTTCCACAAAGAGAGAGTGCGTATTCCTTCATTGAAGAGCCAAGGGAGGATGGCATATCCAGTCCCACAAAAGCAGCGTGACAATCGGGATGCTTTTCTAGTACTTGCGGTAGAGCTTGAGCTAAGATATGAAATCCTTTGTGGAGTTGAAAACGACCGAAGAATAATAGATATTGTTTGTCTTTTAAGCAAGCATCATAGATAGATGAATCGAGATCTTCTGTTTCCAGATAGAAGGGTGTCCGAATAACTTTTACATTGGATATTTGAGCATCCTGGGCTAACATTTTTTGGAGGGTGTAGCTTGGCGCATAAGTATGTTGGCTCAAGCGAAGTTGAAGCCATTCCAACCATTCTGTAGCTTTGGCATCTAAATTGCGCTTTACTCCAGCTTGTTCGTTCCAGACAGGACGATAGCAGGATATACGGGTGACTTGGGGAATGTGAAGCAAAAGTTTGGAACAAAGACCACATGCTCGTGAATTGGGAAACTGAAGGATATCAAAAGGTTTTTGTTCGTGTAATTGTCTCAGCTTACGAGCAGCTTGGAAGCTAAATTCAAAGAACTTTGTTGTGCTGGAAAGGCGATATCGAGTTAGTCGGTTAAGCCATTTATGGAGTTTCCCAACTGTTACACGATGAACCATCACGCCTTGATGCTCAAATTCGGCTTGGTCAATTTCCGAGAGGGTGATAATCTGCACCTCATGTCCAAAAGAAACTAATGCTTTGGCAACTCGGTGAACATAGTTGGCTAGTCCACCACTAAAGTAGTTCTCGGTTACATATTCGGGGGTAACAAATCCAATATGCATGTCTGTACTATAATCTCAAGGTTTTTAATGATTAAGAAGAAAGAAAATAACTAAGAATATCTTTGGCTCGATGTGACCAAGTGAATTGTTGAACTTCCTGCCAAGCCTGTTCGACCATTGGAGTAGATAAATTTGGGTTTTGAGTAAGAGTATCCAGAGCAGAGGCGATCGCAGTAGGTGAATCTGGTTCTATCAAGAAGGCATTTTCTTGATGTCTTAAGAAACCTTGAAGAGCTGGAATATTGGAAGCAACTACTGGACGTTGAGCAGCCATATATTCAAATAATTTCAAGGGTGAGGTAGAGTAAGCTAGTTCGTGCTGCATGGAGTTGGGCAGTATAAGGAAGTCAGAAGCTACTAGATATTTAGGTACTTGTTGGTTAGGTACAAAGCCAGCAAAATGAATATTTTTTAATCCCTTAGCCTGTTCTCGACAACGTTCGATATCTTGGGGCCATCCCCCTACTAAACAGAAGATAATTTCTGGCAGATACTTCGCAGCAGCAATAATGTGAGGGACTCCTTTTGAGTCATATAAATGACCGCAGTAGGTTACTATTTTTTTACCTGAGGGTAACCCTAGCTCGTCTCGTAGAACTTTTGGAGGTGCTAAGTCAGAAAACAGGGATAACTCAACAGCGTCGGGCCAAACTAGGATTTTATCTTCAGGCAAACCTGCTTTGATATACTTATGTTTTAAATAGTCAGTGACCGTAACAATTCCGCGCAAATAGGGTGTGTGACAAATAGCTTTAAGACGCTGGAATTCTGGATGCTCTGTACCTATATGAGTCTCGATAATCGTATTTAACTTGAGTCTGACGCACAAATAACCGGCATAGGGAGAGCGAGTGAAGACTAGATTTGGTGCTTTTAACTTGGCATACAAAGCAGCTGCTCGATCAAACTGGGGATAGCGGTATCCTGAAAATAAAGACTCATTCAAGTGCCAGTTAATTGGCAGACGTACAACATTGAAGGAACAAGGTACTCCATACCACTCGGCAAGATTAACAGTAGAAACCTGTGAGGGTAGTAAACTGCCTCCAGTCAACAAAGTTAAGGAGTGTACTTGTCCAGCTAATGCCTCAGCCATCTTCATTGCCTGGAAGGTATGTGCCCATTTAGATGGAATGTTCCCTTGAGAGATATAAATAATTTTAAAATTTTTCATAACTTATAAATTATAATGATTCTTTGCCTTAGGAAGTTATTCAATCAATAACTTCCCAGGCTCTTGATTGGTTAAGTATGCATTGTCCTAGGCTTTTATCCGATTTAACTATAAATCTAAATGATTCTATAAAATCAAAGGTTGCCAAGTTACCATCCTTGATTTTTACACTCATGGTATAAGCACCAGGTATCAGACTAAGGTAAGGCATATGAAGTTGTATTTTATGCTCTCCAGGAAATACCTCAAAGAATCTATCGTCACTACCATTACTTAAAAATAAGACTGTATTTCCGTCTCTAGCAAGTTCTCTAATTTTTAAGTGAAGGTTAAGATTTTTTACTGTTTTGCGAGCATAAAAATTCACACAAAAAATTACGTGCTCTCCACTTGATAACGAATCAAGAGTATTTCCTTGAGAATCTTTAAAGCCAATTGCAAGTAAGTCCAAGCCTAGACTGTTGCTTTCAGACTTTGGTGGCAGGTACATTGCCCCTGAAGAGCTTTCCGTACTGTATGAAAATAAATCTTCCTCGTACTGAGTTGTGACTGTTGAGGTATCACCAGACGCCAACAACTTACCTTGAGATAAGTAAATTGCGGAGTCGCATATATTTAAAATTGCTTGAATATCGTGATTGACCAAGATAAAAGATGTATTCTGCTCACGCAGTTGATGGAGCTTACGATAACACTTTGCTCGAAATTTAGCATCTCCCACAGCCAGAACTTCATCAATCAACAAAATATCTGGTTCTGTATGAATTGCACTAGCAAAACCTAACCTTGCGCTCATTCCAGAACTATAACTTTGTACTGGAGCATCAATAGCATCCTCAATTTCCGCAAACTCAACTACATCATCAAACCGTTCATCAATTTCCTTCGTAGATAAACCCAAAATTGACATATTGGCATAAATATTTTCTCTTCCTGTCAGAATAGGATTAAAACCTGCACCCAGAGCAATTAGCGGTGCAACTATACCTTTTATTTCTACAGTGCCAAGATCGGGTTTAATCAAACCGGCAATAATCCTTAGCAGCGTTGATTTACCACTACCATTTTTGCCCACTAAGCCTAATGCTTCGCCTCGTCTGAGTTCAAAACTGACATTATCTAAAGCCCAGAACTCTTTTTTTCTTAACTTGTCGCTTTTAGTTCGCAACCCAGTTAAATCACTGGCAATATCCTGTACCCCATAAAACAAAGAACGTTTTAAATCTCGACAAAACTTTTTAGAAACTCCGTTAACGGCAAGAACAACTTCACTATTTTGATTAGGTTCTTGAAGTTCATCAAGTTTTTTATTTGTATCAAGAATCATAATTAGGAACTAATCCTCTCTACTACATAAAGCATTGCTACTCGGTAAAAAATCCAAGTCAAGAACAATCCCAGCAAGGCAAACACACTAGCTAACCAAAATCCTTGAGGATCAGAAATCACACCAGTAGTAGCTAACTCCCTAGTAGTAATTAACAAAGGAGTAACCGGATTTAGCTTGACTATTGCACCAAACAGACCTTCACTAGGTACAGGATAAACAACTGGGGTAAGAAATAACCAAAAACCAATAACTAAAGTCAAACCCCTAGAAAAATCTTGGTATAAAGCTCCCATTGGTGCTATCAGTAAACCCAAAAATGTCCCCAGAATTATTAAATGAATTAAAGCCACTGGAGCCAGAATTACACTCCAAGTTACGGGCATTTTAAACCAGATAAATAGCCCAATGATTAACAGTAACTTGATGCCAAAATTAAAAAATACTTCCCCTAACTTGGCAATAATCAATGCTTCACGAGGAAAGTTAATTTTAGCCAGCATTGCCTTGGCTTTAGTGACCGCTTGTACTGGTCCTTGTAAGGCTTCAGAAAAAGTTTGCCACAGGGTCATGCTGAACATGACATAAGCTGGATAAGGCAGATTGGTATCACCAATATTAATCACCCCAACATTCCTAGCCAAAGTAAATCCCACTGCTGTCACAATTGCGGGAATAAATGCCCAGGCAATTCCCAACAATGACTGACGGTACATAGCACTAATATCCCGCACCAAAAGTCGCCAAGCTAGCTCCCTTGATGCCAGTAAATCTCGCCACATTCCTTGAAACAATTGTAGCGGATGCCTCATCTGACTCTCTGGTGTGTATAGCACTCTGGTCAATTTCCGCTCTGCTACTTTTGTTGGCTGTGCTCTTTTGCTGCTTAATCTGCCCATATTGTTTTAATTTTCTAGCTTAGACTGATTCAGAAGTAGCAAAATATTATTCAATTACTGACTTAAAAATAGACGCGGGGACGCGGGGACGCGGAGACGCGGAGAAATTAATTTTCGTTCATGGCGGTGATTTTTTTTCATTGGTAATGCCCAGATAATTTGGTTAAAAATAATTCTGTTCACTCTCAGCCTCACCAAAATATCCTGGTTAGGAAGAAGCTAATGAGTCGATCAAACTTTTTAGTCCAGACTTTACTGACCACTGAGGAATAAAGCCTAAATACTCAGAAGTACTAGAGATATCAGCCTGTGAATGCTTAATGTCTCCTGGTCGATCAGGGGCAAAGTTTATATCTGATTGCCACTGAGGAAAGCAGCTTTTTAAAATCTCAACTAGCTGCATTAAAGAAGTAGATTTACCATTACCTATATTACAAACAATATAAGAACTAAAGTCAAGAGAAATCGTTAAAGATTTGGCAAAAGCACTGGCTGCATCTTTAACATAAATAAAATCCCTTGTCTGTGTTCCATCTCCATAAATTATGAGCGGTAAACCTTGCTGCATAGCGTTAGTAAATATCGAAATTACACCAGAATATTGGGAGTTAGGAACTTGTCGAGGACCAAACACATTAAATAGGCGTAATGCTACCACGGAAAAATTGAATTGTTTCGCAAATAAGCCAGCATATTACTCACTCACCAGTTTTTGTAAACCATAGGGAGAAATTGGCGAGGTTTGGTGATCTTCTGTGATCGGTAGTTGCAGAGGATTGCCATAAACTGCGGCTGAACTGGTGAATACTAAGCGGGGAATTTCTAAAGCTTGACACAGTTGAATAACTGCTATTGTTGCTGAAAGATTATTGTGATGAGCGGCTAGAGGTTGCAACCAAGATTCCGTAACTGATGGAGTTGTAGCTAAATGAGCAATACCGTCAATCGGCTTGATAAAATCTTCCAGCTGGCATGAAAGTAGATCTTTGTGCAGGAATTTCAGGCGAGCATGTTCAGGTAGATTTATTAGGCTACCAGTTGTGAGGTTGTCAACGACAGTGACATAATGACCTTCTGACAAAAGCTGTTCTGTAACATGGGAGCCAATAAAGCCTGTTCCTCCGGTGACAATAAAATGCATAAGCTAAAGTTTTAAATAGGGTGAGTGAGATTAGCTTTTACAGTTGGACTTCTATATTTCCTGCTCCTGCTAATCACTCCTGGCAACATCCTCAACTCTTGCAGCTCGGCATGACTAAGCTGAGCTAACTCATCCAGTGTCCGAGGATGGGGCCCGAACAACTTCATCTCACCTCGCAGCACATTAACTAACTGCGGTAGTCGATCCAAACGATACTGATGTAGCCACCGCCCTATAGGAGTAAAATAGTCTTCCTCCTTACCCTTATACTGCTGCTTGGCTTCAGCATCCACTGCCATTGTGCGAAACTTAAGCACCTGGAACAGCTTACCTCGTTCTCCTACCTGCCACTGCCTAGAAAAAATTGGCTCTACCGAAAAAACACTTCTCAGCAACATCAGTCCCAAAATAACTGGACTCAGAAGCAACAGTAACAGAGCAGCAACGCTCCACTCAATCAACCGCTTGAGCCACCACCTGATAGGTTGCTGCTTGCTAGGTAATTCTCGGTTGAGGGGTATCCGCAGGAAGATGGACTTGTGAGCCTGCTCACAGGCATCAGCCCAAAGCCTCAACCTTGCCTCGCCCACATTCGGTTCGATGCAAACTACTTGCACCGGAGAGTGCTTTAGACAGTCTACCAACCAATCCTCATTATCTAGGGAAGGCAAATATGGCTCTTGAGGTTGCTCTGTGTAGCCAACCCACAAACGTTTATATCGCCACTTGAGGGTGCAGTGAGCTAGGGGATTAACTGGCTGCTCACCAGAAGCGCCTATTTGTATAGTCGAGATTTTAGATGTTTTGAGTAAAATTTTGGAGATTGTTATGGGAGTATCTTGCATTTGTCTGCCGAGTAATCTTGGTAGATATTAGTTGAGTTGGCAGACACACCCGGAATTGAGAATGGGGAATGGGGAATTGAAACAATTAGTTGCGATAGCTTTACGATACTTATAAGTTATAAATAGAAGGGCTATCAATACCCCTAACACCTACTTATCTGTTCCCTGTTCGCTGGTATTAAAGACTACATTTTCCTCTATAACTCTGGAAGAACCGTTGTGGTTAAACTCCTGAACATCAATTGGAGGCTGATAAACCTCAAAAGGGGAACTACCATGTTGCTCCCCATAACCTGCGGAGCTATCCTTAGCCTTGCTACCTTCGTTGGCGATGATGCCAATGACGTTAAACTTACCCAACATCGCCATCGCCTCCATCAGTTCCGATTGAGTAATCATGTCGATACGTCCTACCATCACTACCCCACTACAACAGGAGGCAACTTCGATCGCATCTACCTTGCCGAGGATGGGGGAGCTATCCAGTATGACTAAGTCATAAGTTTGCTCAAACTCTGCCATCAGTTTCCTCATCCGTGGAGAACTCAACAGCATAACTGGGTCTATGGGTATGGGGCCGGCAGTTAAAATATCGATATTGGCTCCTGCTGGTGAGATCCGAATGGGACTGGATACAATAGTCTCACCTGTTAATAAAGTAGAAAGTCCTTCTTGATTAGGCAGATCAAGCTGCAGGTGCAGCGTTGGATTACGGAAATTAGCATCAATCAGCAATACTTTTTGATGTAAACGAGCAGCACTAAGGGCTAAACCCATGCTCAAGGTTGACTTACCTTCCCGTGCTAGAGCTGAGGTAACTACTAGAGAGCTGAAGCTAGAACCAGAATGTAGCAGTTGGATGTTCTTATAGATTAGGTCTAGTGATTCCCGAAATGGTAACCAATAAACCGTTTGTTTAACCGAAGGTGCTGTAAATTGCCGCTTGCCAAAAGGTAGGTTAATTATCCTTCCGAAGGCGGAAACTAAAGGCAATTTTGGGAACTATGCCCAACAAAGGCACAGCCACCTGCTTCTTCAAATCATCAGCAGTATGAACAGCATCATCCACTGCTTCTCGGACAAAAGCTGCCACACCCCCCAGGAACAGCCCTACTATTACACCTAACAAGATGTCCACTTTCGTATTGGGGCCAGTTTGCTCCCCTAGTTCGGGTGGTTCCACCACCTGCCAGTTAAATCCCCCCCGCGCAATTTCTATACCTAACTTCTGCTGTGCCTCCAACAGCTGCTCCAGCGTAGCACGTTGAATTTCCACTTCTGGTTGTAAGCGATTGTACTGTGCTATTAGCTTTGGGAGGCGATCGAGTTCTCCACGGAGCTGCTGCTCAGTTTTTGCCAGACTCTGATCTCGAGCCTGCAAAGCCAGCAGTTGTTTTTGCAATGTCAAAAGTTCTTCAGCTAGTTTTTGATCACTTTCAACCAACTGTCCTTCCTGGAGGAGTCCTGCTTCTGAAATATTCGCTGGAAGAGAAACTCCCCCTAAAACCCGTTCCACCTCCCCCTGCAATAGGATAAGCTGGCTCTGACGTTGTTCAAGCAACTTTTGCACTTTAGGATCTTCATCAGTAAAAGTTGTGCGTTGTTGTGCTAGAGCTAGTTCAGTCTTTTGGAGTTCATCAAGCAAAGCTTGGTAGCGACTAGACTGACTCAAACGGGAAGAGATGAGTGCATCCTCTGGAGAAAGTTCTAGTTGCTGTTGTCGAGCATTATAGCTAGCCTGAGCCTCCTGATAATCAGCTCTAATCGTCTGTCGCTCCCTCTTGATAGATTCGAGGGTTGCACTTACGGCTTTTCCCTGTTCTGTGGGATCAATCAGGTTAAAGTTTGTGCGAAACTGCTCTAAAGCAGCTTCCGCCTGCACCAGGTTTTGGCGAGCTGCTGGCAACTGCTTATTGATAAAAGCTAGACCTTCACTGAGGCGTAGTTGCTGTTGCTCTAGGTTGTAATCTAGATAAACATTTTGCATTGCCTCCAGCACTTTTTGGGTTTTCAGCTCATCATCGCTGGTGTATGAGGCTTCAATGATTCCGAGTTTAGTCCCGAGAGCATCACCTTTATCCAATTGCTCTAAACTCAAGTCTCCGCTAAGATCATCTATCTCGATCTCAGGATATTCAGGTTGAAGCAAATCTACTGCCTTTTGCATCAGTTGAGAACTCTGCATCAGGTTAAGCTGAGTAGCATAGTCAACCTCAACACTGGCGTCAGCAAACTCTTTGGCAGCTTCGGTTCCACCTGGTTTTTCTTGGTAATTAGACTCCACTAATAGCTGCATAGAACTTTGGTAGATTGCTGGTTTACTTAAAGCATTAAGGATAGCGATCGGCAAAACTAGACACAATACACCCAACAGCCAAAAGCGTCGGCGCAACAACACTGCAAATAGTTGCCCGTAACCGGCATCTGTTTCAGTTGTTGCCTGGAGATTGCTGTCATTCACTGCTATACTGGGACAATTCGAGGGATCAATTGATCAGGTTTATTGCAAGAGTGCACCCTATCCACCTCTTCGATTATGCCCTTAACTTTACTGAAGAACACTTGTTCAGTGAAATGACTCAGGGCATGGTCTCGGATTTGGGCATGATCCCAAGATATCTTACTGGCTTCTATGAGTGCCACCTGTAGAGCTTCCGGTGTTTGCCGTTTAAAAAAGACTCCGGTTTTTCCAGGTACCTGAGTATCTAAGACACCACCAGCACCGTAGGCAATGACTGGTGTGCCACTAGCATTGGCTTCCACTGGTACTAATCCATAGTCTTCTAGAGCGGCAACGATGACAGAGCGAGCTTTTGCCATTAAATGACTACGTTCAGCATCGCTGACATGTCCCAAAAATCTGATATTTTCTAACGCTTTCGATTCTAGACGTTCCCGTTCTGGTCCCTCGCCGATAATCAATAAAGGCCATCCCAACCAGTTAAAGGCTTCAATGATAATATCAATCCGTTTATAGGTGATCATACGAGATGAGACTAAATAGAAGTCTTCTTTTTGATCTGAGAAAACGAACTTACTACTATCAATGGGATAATTAATTACCTTTGCTGGCTGATGATAGGTATTCTCAATACGGCGAGCCACTGTTGTCGAATTAGCAATGTAAAGGTCAGGCTCCTGGGCATAGCGTAGGTCCGCTTTTCTCATTGACTCGAAAGTTTTTTCAATCAGGGGATAGAAATATTTAAATTCATCAAACTCTCGTAAATAGACTTTAGTGTTCCACAGGAAGCGGGTTATATTATGACAAAAGCAAATATGTTTAGCTCCTGATCTTTTGCGCACTGCCTTAGCAAAACTAGCGCAACTACTAATAATCAGGTCATAGTCTTGCAAATTCAATGATCGAAAGGCTGGATAATAAAAGGGAGCCAAAAGTCTAAAAAACTGGCTTGCCCTAGGAATTTTCTGCAATTTGGTGGTATTAACTACGCGATCGCTTAAGTCAATAGTTCGCTGAGGATCATACAAAGAGGTAAAAATATCAGCTTTTGGGAAGTAATGGCAAAGTAACTCAAATACCCGCTCTGCTCCGCCTCTTTGCGTCAAATAATCATGTACTAAGGCTATTTTCATAAAGGAAACCTTTTCTTCCTGAGACCACAATAAGCAATACAAAATCTGCCTTATTCTCATCCAAAAAAGGGTAGAAAACCGGATTTGATTTAAAACACTTATCAATAACTAGTGAACAATAGCAACCGATAAAACTATCCTTCTCCAACAGAGGAGACTGTGAAAAAATTAATGAATAAAGGCTAACTATTTGAAGAGTAGAAGCACTAACCGACAAAACTGCTTTGAGATTTGAACCTAAGACAGTTACTTAACTGTCTTTTAAACTGTATACAATATATCTCTGTTTTGTCAATCAAATAAGTGTAATGGTCAAAAGTATTGATTGTAGCTTTCAATTTTAGTATTGTTGAGCAAATACTGAATTGCTTTTCTACAAACTATACCAGTTTCCACTAAGATCTAAATTTTTGTAATGTCTTGTAATAGTAAATTTTGTATTCTTAATGAATATTTTTTGTGATTCAAATCACAAAAAAATCAACAAATAAGACACACCATATTTATTGATACCCCTCTAATAAAATACATTTTTTTTCAGAAAGTATTGTAGGTACATAATTAAAATCCACTAGATAAAAATCAGTATGTCTAAAAACAGGAATATACTGAGATTCGATGCCTGATTTACACATGATTGAAATGTAATTATAGTTGAATTATTTTAATCGATAGCTCCTAATTGCAAGTAAATTTACTTATTTTGCCAGAGCAAAATATTATCTTTGATTGCTAAACAAGATTGTTTGCGTGATTACCGTCTGATTGAGACGTTATTATTGATACATTATAGTTGAACTATGTTTGCTGTGTCACCAAGCTAAGATACATTTAAACTACTTAGTCCTAATCTCCGCATCTGGTGCGTCGGTACTAATTCACAATTTAAATGCAGCCACAGCTTAGTGCCTTAAGTAGATCTACATTTTTTTGCCGCAGCAAAATATTTTCTTTCATTTTTAACTGTATTTTTCCTTAGCCTTATTTGTCTGATGATTCATAACAACCGACCTAAAGTTGTCGTCATTGGTGGCGGTTCAGGTGTTAGCACCGTACTCAGTGAATTTAAAAAACTCTTTGATGTTACTGCTGTTGTCTCAATGATGGATAGCGGTGGCAGTAGTGGAAGACTACGCGACGAACATGGTATTCTACCCCCTGGCGATGTTCTCAAATGTATCTCCGAACTATTGCCAGATGATGAATACAGCCAAAAATGGCGTGATTTCATTAACTACCGTTTTTGTAAAGGGGATGGTCTTAAAGGACATAGCCTCGGCAACTTACTACTGGCTGCTGCTTATGACTGGGAAGGTGGCACCCCCTTTGGTATAGAATCAATCTCTAAGTTGTTAAATATCGAAGGTCAAGTACTACCAGTCACTCTTAATGATGTAGAGCTGATTGCTAAACTGAATGATGGCAGCGACTTAATCGGTGAAACCCATATCGACTTGCGCACGAACTTTGAGCACAGGATTGAATATATCTATCTTTCACGTCGTGCTCAAGTTTATAAACCAGTAGTACAGGCAATTTTAGCAGCAGACCATATAATTATTGGTCCTGGAAGCTTATTTACCAGTATTTTACCCAATTTTTTGGTAGAAGGGCTACCGGAAGCCTTGAAGCAAACTTCCGCGCCTAAAACCTATGTAGTTAACCTAGTAACTGATCCTGCTGAAACCCATAGCTATAAGGCATCAGATTTTTTGAAAAAAATAGAGGGACTACTACTGCGATGGCACTTTAGTTGATTTCGCTGTTGTGAATACTGAGCCGATTCAAGACATGATGCGGCGCATCTATGCAACTGAACACAAATTACCAGTTGAGTCAGATCTTGAGGAATGCCAGCAGCTAGTCAACAAAGAGGTAATAACTGGTAACTTTGTCAGAGGAAAAACCGTATTGCGGCATGATAGCCGCCGTCTGGCGGAGATTTTATTATCAATTTGAGAATTTGGCATTGGGAGTACAGAGCAGGGTAGAAAAAATATCGAATGATTATAACAGTAGTGTTGAAGCTTTGTTTTCATTAAGGACAATAAATGACTCTCTTCGTTCCCTGCCTTCAGAAGAAGATAGATTGTTGTTTATTTGGAAGTTCCTTGGAGTTCCTCGACCAAAGCATCGTATGCTGGTTTAGGACGATAGGATTCATCAAACAGTAACGGTGAGTCCGGACGTTCAAAGAAATCGGGAATCCAGGAGTAATTGTCACTAATTCCCCAGGTTGTTAATGCTTTACAGTTGGGAGCATCTAGACAAATACGTAATATTTTTCGATAAACCTCTGCTTGAGCAGCCAATTTCTCTTCTATTGTCCCCTCACCATCGTAGATTCGTACATCCATCTCTGTAATCCGTACTTCTAAACCTAATTCACCCAGACGCTTGATATTTGCCGCTATCTTTTCTGGATTGCGAGGGTTCTTAATATTAGTATGCATCTGAAAACCAACACCATGGATAGGAACATTGCGTTGTCGCAAATTCTTAACCAACTCATAAATCGCATTACTCTTTTTTCCTAGTCCTTCTGCCCCATAGTCATTGTAGAATAATTTTGCTTTTGGATCTGCTTCATGAGCCCAACGAAATGCCATCTCAATATACTCTGGACCAATTCCTTTGAGCCAAATTGCTTCTCTTAGGGAACCGTCGCTTTCAATCGCTTCATTGACTACATCCCAAGTCGCAATTTCTCCCCTAAATCGACTCACTACAGTGTAAATATGTTGCCGCAGAATATCGGTTAAATCTTCACGAGTCCATTCTCCTTCTTTTAACCAATTAGGTAGTTTTTTATACCAAACTAAAGTATGACCATGCACTTGCATCTGGTGCTCTTTCGCAAAAGTCACAAGGGCATTAGCATTGTTAAATTTATATTCATCACGTCCCCGACGCATACGACTAAACTTCATGGCATTTTCTGGCGTTAACGAATTAAATTCACGCGCCAATAGTTCCCGATAAGTTGGATCTTCTTTGAAGGGTGTCATAAGTACAGCTGCTCCTATTTCTATTCCTTGTTCCTGTGCTAAAGAACGTAGGTTTGTATTGGCTGCTTTTCTATTATAAATTTTCTGATTATCTTGAATTTCTGTTGTGTTGACTATTTCGGTTTTTTTGCTCAAAATCAATTCTGTTTTCAAAACCACAACTGTCAAAATTACTGTGAATAGTAGTATTGTGAAAAATATCCATTTTTTATTAATTCGCATAATTTTACATAATAGTAAAGCTTTGAATTATATTAACTTAGATGTAATAATTACAATGATTCAGCAAACAGGTGAATGCCAGTCTGAAAAGAATGTTGGGAGTTAAACCTTAAAATTAAAGAGGCACTGGCAATATCAGCTTTCGAGTGAACAATATCTCCAGGGCGGGAAGGTTCAAATTGGATATCTGATTGCCAAGTCGGAAAACAATCTTTCAGGATCTCCACTAACTGGAGTAGAGAAATGGATGTGCCTGTTCCGACATTACAAATGGAGCATAAGCCAGCACCAAGAGAGGAAGTTAAAGCTCTGTTACAGGCATCTGCTACATCTTTAACATAAACAAAATCTCGTGTTTGAGTTCCATCTCCGTAAATGGTAATTGGCAATCCTTGCTTCATAGCATCAGCAAAGATGGAAATCACGCCAGAATATTGAGACTTCGGGTTTTGTCGGGGACCAAAGACATTAAAAAAACGTAATGCCACCACTGAAAATTGAGTTTGCTTAGCGAACAAACTGGCATATTGCTCACTCATCAATTTCTGTAAACCATAGGGAGAAATGGGAGAAGTTGGATGCTTCTCAGAGATGGGAATTTGGATGGGATTACCATAGACAGCGGCAGAGCTAGCAAAGACTAGCCGGGGAATGTTTAAGGCTTGGCAAAGTTGAATCACAGCAATGGTGGCAGAAAGATTGTTGTGATGAGCTTCTAGGGGGTACAACCAAGATTCTGTTACAGATGGGGTAGCTGCCAAATGAACAATGCCATCGATTGAGCCGGTAAAATCTCCTGGTTGACAGGTTAGTATATTTTTTTGCAGTAGTTGTAACGAAGGATGCTCAGGCAGATTTTGTAAGCTGCCCGTAGTGAGGTTATCAACTACGGTTACACAGTGACCTTTTGATAACAGCTTTTCTGTAACATGGGAGCCAATAAAGCCTGCTCCTCCGGTAACGATAAAGTTCATCATATCCTGGATATTTGCTCTATTGACACTCCCTGCTCTAAAGAGACAGGGTTTTCGGCTAGATCAATAATAAGGGTTTAGCTTGATCGAATGACTATAACGGTAATGAAGTTGAAGCTTTGACTTCATTGAGGACAATATTAGTGCAAATCCGATCCACACCTGGGATTTGGGCAATAGCCTCTGACAGGAACTTTTCTAGATGCTGAGGGTTAGCCACAACTACTTTCAAAAGATAGTCAAATTCCCCAGTTAGATGATGGCATTCTAAGACTTCTGGCAATTCCTTAACGCGATCGCAAAATTGACCGATGCATTCCGGCTGATGGTGTGCTAGGGTTACCTGGGCAAAACAGAGCAGATCCAAGCCCAATGCCTCACGATTGACTAAAGTAACGTAGCGGTTAATGACTCCCTTTGCTTCTAGCTTTTTGAGTCTTTTTTGCAGCCCAGCTGTTGAGAGATTGACTCGACGAGCCAATTCAGCACTAGTCATACGACCATTCTCTTGCAAGAATTGCAAGAGTTGTACATCTATCTCGTCCAGCTGTTTGATTCGCTCCGAGTTCCCAAATGTTGACTTAACCTTAATTGTGTTGTTCTTTGGCAACCTGTCTTCTCCAGTGCTATTTGTTGGCAGGGCTGGAGTGAGCGAAATTAGGGAAGGAATTTCTAGCGAACTATCCTTTCAAATCATTAGTTTTCTTTGTTTCCTCATCTCCCCATCTCCCCATCTCCCCACTCTTTTTTTCGCTCACCCGCAGGGCTGCATGTTAGAGACAGTATAGTTGATTATGGATACCAAATCAATATTTTTGGTTAATGATATATACTGAAAAAAGAATAACGGCAAATTTAATTAACTTAAATACAAATTTTAGTAAAGGATAACCACTAGAATTTTACCAAATCCACAAGTCACTTGCTCTACTCTACGAGAAGCCGAAGAAGGCATCTATGTCTTTTGTACCAATAACCAAATGCCTCTTCCTTTGGAGCCTCCCCACGGGCGGCGCACCGCCCGCTACGAAAATCAGAAACACTACCTCAGATCCTACCTTGGAGCCCTCTTTCCTCCTACCTCCTTCCTCGCCTCCTGCCTCCTGCCTCCTGCCTCCTGCCTCGTGTTTCTTGAAAGGAGTAATGAAATGAATAACTTTTGCCCCATTAAGCGATTCGATCACCTTGAGTTTTATGTTGGGAATGCGAAACAAGCAGCACTCTTTTACTCAAAAGGATTCGGATTTACTAATACAGCCTACAGAGGTTTAGAAACCGGCTATCGGAAAGCAAGCTCCTACGTCATGGAACAAGGGGATATCTGTTTAGTGTTGAGTACAGGACTGACTCCGGATCATTGGATCTCAAAAAGCGTACTTAAACACGGTGATGCGATCGCAGTTATTGCTCTGGAAGTGCCGGATGTTGCTAGCGCCTACCGGGAATCAACGGCGCGAGGTGCGGTGGGAGCAATTCCTCCAACTGAAGAAGAAGACAAATATGGGGTGTTGCGCTACTGTGCCATTCACGCTTACGGTGACACCTTAATCAAGTTTGTTGAGCGGAGTGATTATGCAGGCTCATTTGCCCCTGGCTTCGAGCCTCGGGAAGTCTGTAAGGGCAATGGAGTGGGTTTAAAAACAATAGACCATGTAGTTGCCAACGTTGAACTAGGTGCAATGAACCGATGGGCTCAATTTTTCTCTGATACGATGGGCTTTGACCTTTTGGTAAACTTTGACGATCAGACGATCTCCACGGAGTACTCTGCCTTGATGTCCAAGGTAATGCAAGATGGCACTGGCAAAATCAAGCTGCCGATCAATGAACCAGCCCAGGGAAAACGCCAATCACAGATTGAAGAATACCTCGAATATAATGGCGGAGCAGGGATTCAGCATGTTGCCTATGCCACCGATAATATTATTGAGACAGTCTCTAAGCTCAGAGCATCAGGTGTTAAATTTCTGCGTATCCCAGAAACCTACTACCAGAACTTAAAGGAACGGGTAGGAAAAATTGATGAGCCAGTTGAAAAGCTAGCTGAGTTAGGAATTCTAGTGGATCGAGATCAAGATGGGTATTTGCTCCAAATTTTTACCGATCCTCTAGAAGATCGACCAACGCTTTTCTTCGAGGTAATTGAGCGGCACGGTTGCCAGGGTTTTGGTGAGGGTAATTTCAAAGCTTTGTTCGAGGCAATTGAGCGCGAGCAAGCGCGGCGAGGAAATCTTTAGTTAGGGTTTGCTGAATAAGTCGTAACTTTCGGGTTTGAATAGGTGTTAGGTGGTAGGTGGTAGGTGGTAGGTGAGGTTGGAGGTAGTAGGTGTTAGGGATTTTCCACTTGCGGTGCAAGGTTTTTGTTGAATGTGTTTTTTGAAACCTACATTCCGCAGGTTGAAGAGAAGAGCTATGGTATTTTTGAACGATGAAATCAATAGCATCTTCAATTAGAGTACAAGATCTTGACCACTGCGGCATAGTGGCTGGGATAATTGACCAGATGGGACTAGTCGAACAAATTAACCGAGAACTCGGAAGCCACCCCCAAGAAATTGTTAGTGCCGGAGTAGCAGTCAAAGCGATGATTCTCAATGGGTTGGGCTTAGTAAGCGCTCCCCTGTACTTGTTTGAAAAATTCTTTGTGGGCAAAGCCACCGAACATCTTCTGGGAGAGGGAATTGAACCACAGCATCTCAACGATGACCGTCTCGGAAGAGTATTGGAACAACTCTATGAAGCGGGACTGACCCCTCTATTTATCAAAGTAGCCCTAGAAGCGGCTTCCAAGTTTGGGGTAAACAGTGACAGTCTGCACCTGGATTCGAGTTCCTTTCATGTTCATGGAGCTTATCTGAGCAAAGACTTACCCCCTTCACAAGAACCAGCAGCGATCGCCATTACTCATGGTTACTCCAGAGACCATAGACCAGACCTCAAGCAATTCATAATGGATTTGATGTGTAGTGGGGATGGAGACATACCATTATATCTACGAGTAGCCAGTGGTAATGAATCAGACCAAGCCATTTTTGCCCAACTGATGAGAGAGTTTCGAGAGCAATGGCAGTGTGAAGCTTTGTTTGTGGCAGATGCTGCTCTCTATGGAGAGGAGAACATTCAATCATTGACCCATCTGCAGTGGCTCAGCCGAGTTCCGGCAACTATCAAAGCAGCTCAAGAGTTAATGGAGCAGTTGTCTGAAGAAGCCTTCAATCGAGCTCAATTAACTCGATACCGTATAGCTTGTGTCTGTAGCACCTATGGTGACATCAAGCAGCGATGGTTAGTTGTCGAAAGTGAAGCGAGAAAAGAAGTTGACCTGTTGCACCTCGAACAAAAAATTCAACAGCATCATCAGAAAGCTCTTCATCAGCTCAAGCAGTTAGAACAGCGAAACTTTGCCTGTGCTCCTGATGCCATGACAGCAGCACAAGATTGGAACAAACAACTGCGCTATCATTGCCTCACTCAGATAGAAGTTGTGCCACGCCCTTACTACAATCAGCCTGGACGACCACGAAAAGGTCAAGTTCCTGATGGCTATCATTATCGTGTGCAAGGTAGCTTGACCTTGAAAAAAGAAGTTGTTGCCAAAGCTCGTAGAAGGGCTGGACGCTTTGTTCTAGCTACCAATGTTCTAGACTCTGAATCCCTGTCTGAAGACAATATACTCTGTGAGTACAAGCAACAACAATGTACTGAAAGAGGTTTCCGTTTTCTCAAAGACCCAATGTTCTTTACCAGCAGTGTTTTCCTCAAGACTCCTGAGCGTGTAGCTGCCTTGGCGATGGTGATGGGGCTATGTTTATTGGTCTATACTTTGGCACAAAGAGCCTTACGCCAAGCTCTTGCCAAAGCTAAGCAAACCGTATTGAACCAATTAGGTAAGCCTACAGCTACCCCGACAATGCGCTGGGTATTTCAGTGCTTTCAGTCGATTCATTTGGTCATCATGGGGGAATGTGAGCAAATTGTCAACTTAACCCAGGAGCATCAAAGGATTCTTCAGTTTCTTGGTGCTCCCTGCCAAAAATATTATCTACTGGTCTGACCAACCTGCGGAATGTGGGTTGAAAGATTAGCCATTAGCCATTAGCTTTGAGCGTGTTTCTTAAAGGATTCAATCATAAATTTGAGCTGGACAAGCGCGATCGCTTGGAGAATCGCTGTTATTGTGATGATAATCTGCCAACCAGTGACAACCACTTTCCAAGAGCTGATCTAGATTCAAATTCCGCACAATTACTGTTCCATCTTCACTAGCAGAGGCTAACCACTTATCATCTTTACTATCTGTATCTGGACTGAAACTCACCCCATAAACTGCTTTCTTGTTACCTTCTAAGGTAGTAATTAAGTTACCAGCTTTATCCCAGAGTTTAACTGTTCCATCATCACTTCCAGATGCAATCTTGTTACCATTAGGAGAGAAGGTTACCCAATTAACTCTACCATTGTGTCCTTTTAAGTTCCGAATAAACTTGCCGTTTCTCTCCCAGAGGTTTACGGTGCCATTATCGTTAGCAGAAGCAATTAATTTGCCATTAGGAGAAAAAGTTACCCAGTTAACTGAAGCATTATGCTTCTTCGCTAAAGTTTTGTAGGGTTGACTTTCCCACTCCTCTGTACCATTCCGTCTCCAGAGTTTTACTGTTTTGTCTTCACTAGCAGAAGCAATCAACTCCCCATCTGGACTGAAACTAGCGCCCCAAACTAAATCCTTATGACCTTGCAATGTTTGAACTAGAGTGCCATCTTGTTGCCAAACTTTCACCGTTTTGTCATTACTGGCAGAAACCAGCAGTTTGCCGTCTTGGCTGAAACTTACACTATTGACTCGTTCTGTATGTCCCTCTAAGATTTTTTCCGGCTGAGTTTCAAACTTCTCACCATTGCGCCTCCAGAGTTTCACTGTTTTATCTTCACTAGCAGTGGCAATCAACTTACCATCAGGACTAAAACTCACACTCAGTATCGGTTCTCTATGAGCTTGTGCGATCTCTTGCAGCAGTTTACGATCATCGCGGCTCCAGAGTTTAATGGTTTTGTCTTCACTAGCAGTGGCAATAGTCTTACCATCAGGACTAAAACTCAGACCACTAACTGCTTCACTATGACTCTTGATATCTTGAGGCATACTCTTGGTATTCCAGATTTTGATAGTGTTATCCGCACTAGCACTAGCAAGGGTTTTGCCATCTGGGCTAAAACTCACATCCTGAACAAAATTTCCATGGCCATTGAGAGTTTCAGTTTTTTCTGTTCCATCTAAGTGCCAGAGCCTGACTGTATTATCGTCGCTAGCACTAACAAGAATCTTGCTGTCAGGACTGAAGCTCACACTCAGTACTAATTTACTATGACCCTTAAAAGTATCGATTAGTTCACCATCTTGTCTCCAGAGTTTAATGGTATTGTCAGCACTAGCACTAGCAAGCATCTGACTATCAGCACTAAAGCTTACACTAGTTACAGCTTTCCTATGCTCGGTTAGAGTTTTGAGCAAGTCACCGTCTTTAGTCCAAAGTTTGATGGTTTTGTCCCTACTTGCTGAGGCAATAAACTCACCGTCTGGGCTAAAGCTCACATCTAAGACAAAATTTTGATGCCCTGTTAGAGTTTTGAGCAATTTACCATCTATATTCCAGAGCTTGATGGTGTTGTCTCTACTCGCTGAAGCAAGGATCTTACCATCAGAACTAAAACTGACGCTATTAACTGGTTTCCTATGTCCTTTTAGGGTTTTGTAGGGGACAGTTTCAAACAAACCCGTACTTTCGTCACGCTTCCAAAGTTTGACTTGCTTATCAGCACCAGCACTAGCAATCATTTTGCCATCTGGACTAAATCTAACACTATAGACTCCAGCTTGATGTCCTGGAAGATCTTCTTGAGCCTTGCTACCATCTTTCCTCCAGAGTTTAATACTGCTGTCTCTGCTTCCTGAAGCAATAAGCTCACCATCTGGGCTAAAACTAACACTACTAACCCAATCGGTATGCCCTGTAAGACGGTTGCGTTCTCTGACACTATAAACTGCTTGCTGGAGAGTTGTTACTACTTGTGTCCGAGCTTCAGGTGTTGCCCACCATGCCCCCTGTAGTCGTTTACCTGCAGGTAAACTGGTGAGTAAGGCATCAAAAGTACTGTTGGATGCCAGCAAAGCTTCTGAGGAAGCGCTCGAAGCAACCAACTGGGAATTATTTTCACCAATCAAGGCCGATGTTCCCAGTATCCCAGATATGACTGTTAATAAGGCTAGCACTACTCCCCGAATACGTTCTCCTCGCAACTTTTGTTGGAGAACCAGATTGAGTTGTTCAGTAAGTTTTCTTTGTTGAGCTGTTGCTTTGGCTAGTTGTGCTTTGAGTTCTTTTTCCCTCAATTCAGCACGAAGTTGTTTTTCTGTTTTGCGCAGCTCTTCTATTGCTAAGCGTAATTCTGCCTCGTTGCTGGATTGTTGCTTTTGACGGATAAATTCTACTAGATAATCATGAACTAATTGATAATAGTGATAATCAGGAATTTCTGAAAACAAGAGGAATACTAAGCCAGATTTTTCTAATATTTCTAGAATTAAATCTAATTTTTGGGATTCAATTACTTGATATTCCTGCCAAGTCATTACGAGTTTTCAGGGGACGGTTGTGATGTTCATCAGTGAGTAAATAAAGGACTAGCCAAGCTGCCTCTTCATTTTCTGGTCCACAGTCTTTAATTACCTTCTCTAAAAATCGCTCTACTAGTTTTGCCTTGGGACCATGTTGTTGATACTGAGCTAAGGTGGTGATATTCTCTGACTGTAGCTGTGCTCCTACCACCTGCAACTCAATGGGACGTATTACTGACATTTCTCCTGCCAGATCTCTAACCAATTCATCAATTAAATCTGGTTCTAAATAAAAATGAGCCCGTTCTGTTAAGTTGTGAATTACGGCACGGGCATCTGACAACAAAAAGTTATCTAAAGGATAACGAATCTTTTTGTCAAGAATATTGTTTTCAATTACCTCAAGATTGAACTGTTCAATCTCTAATAGATAGTGAAGTGATTCATTTCGTACTATTAAAATTACTTTGACAAATGGCAAATTTAAACAAGCTCTCAGGAATTCATAAAATAAAATTCTTTGAGATTGATTGGTATAATTAAGGAAAAACTCTTCAAATTGATCGAAAATTAAAATTGTCAAGAAGTTGCCTTCTGAGTTGCGCTGCAACTGTTCTAGAATAACTCGAATTTGGTGTTGATTAATTTGATTTTCTTGGAAATCTAAATTAAGCAGTTCATCTCTGTCATTAGAGCCAAACTCTAGGAGAGCTTTTACTAAACATTTACCCAGCTCCCTCACCCAATCAGTATAAACCTGGACAACTACTGGCAAAGCAATGCGATCGCCCAAAGCTCGATTTTTGAGGGCAGGTATTAATCCGGCAGAAACAATGGAACTTTTGCCTACTCCTGACTGACCATGAATTACTGTTAGTTTATGATGGGCACGGCTCAAGCGTTCAATTAAACGATGTACATCTTGTTGACGTCCAGAAGCAGCAATTTCTCGCGCAATAATCTGTTGCTGCTCTTGAGCTGCCATTGGTTGGTTAGTCATTTGATGCTGAGGCTGTAGGCGATTAGCACCAATGAAAGCCCGGAAGCCATAGAGTTGCTCTACCAAGCGTTGTTCTTGCTTGAGGCGAAATGCCTCTAAGTAACATTTTTGCTCAAAGTAAAGCTTACGCAAGCTTTCTAGTAAGTAAAGATAACGCTGAACCCTAGAATAATAATCACTTAAATCAATGGCTTGTTGCAGCTCCTGACAAGCTTGAGACAGTTGCTGAACAGCATCTACTTGCAAACCCAGTTGCTGCTGGGATTTTACCAAAAATAGTTGATATAACTGAGCTAATAAAAATTCGTGGGAATTGTTGTTTGTTGTTTGAGAATTGTTGGAATTGTTGGAATTGTTTGAATTGTTGGAATATCTTCCTTGTCCTGGGAATTGTCCCCATCTTCCTGCATTCTCCGCGTCTCCGTGTCTCTGCGTCTCGGCGTCTCTGTGTCTTTCCCAATCCTGAGCTTCTATAACATTTCTTAACAGAGAAAGAGCCTTGAGAGCTTGTTCTTTGGCATCTGTCCACCTTGAGTGCTTAATTGCTACCTCAGCTAAAAAGCCGTAATCTTGAGCTAGTTGCAGCTGTGAGCCATGGATTTGATGTAATTTGAGAGATTTTTGAGCTAAAAGCCTTAAATTGTCCCACGCTTCTAGGTATTGCCATAGCTCTGCTAGTTGAGTAATAAACTGAGCTACTATATCTTGGCGCTGAGCTTGCTCAAAAGCATAAATAGCTTGTTCGAGATAATGGGTTGCCTCTTGCCAGTTACGGACTCTATGAGAGCGATGCAAATCAGCTTTGCGGCAATAACACCAGCCTATATACAACAGAAGAAGTCCCTGTCCTTCTAAATTTTCGCTAGCTCGCCAAAAGTTTAAACTTTGTTGGTAACGGTCTAAAGCAGAATCAATCAGGTCATGAGCATGATCATATTGACCAAGTAAAAATTCTAGACTAGCTCTGAGCTGGGGACCAATTAATTTTTGACGACGTTGTAAATCCTGCCGAGCTGCATTAAGTTCAAAACGAGAGCGGTGATCTGTAATCAAATTTAAGGTGGAATGGTGAGTAGAAACGCACCACGAACCATTGCTCTGGTTACTGGGACGCAATAAAGTTGTAAACAGAGCATCTGCCTTTTGCCGCAGTAAATCGATTAACTCATTAGTCGTAATTTCAAATTTAATTGGTGCAGCGGCCCAACTAGCGAAATCTGGAGCAAACCGCACCAACTTTTGCAGCACCTCATCATTCACCCATAATACTAATGGGAAGGGCAACCGCTTGCGAAATTCATCCCGCACTTGATTACTGGAAGTTAACAAATCTTCGAGATCATTCACCGACTCCAAACCGAAAATCATCAAAGCAGGATGAGATAAGTCTGAGTTACAGGCGTTTCTGTGCTCGTAGTTTTGAATGGTGGTGTAGAGAGTAGTAGCCGATGATGGTAATTCTAACTCTCGAATGGTATAGCGCTCCTTCGCAAGTTGACGTAATTGAAGCAAGACGCGCCGTTGCAGACGTTGATAGTTACAACGCACTAGCACTAGAGAAAACTCCCCTTGGGAGAAAAACAGAGCTCGATCAAGTGCTTTTAAGGAACGTTGGTTGTATACCGCAATGTCTGCTAGTTGTTTTGATTCCACCATGATTTAAATTTTGGCGATTCTGCTAGAACCGGGTTAATATCAAACCACTGCCCCTCGCGATCGCGGTATTCAAAGACAAACATACTGCGCAATAGAATCATTTGTTCGGTTTCCCCTCTGACAGTTTGCTCTTTCATGACCTGAAACAGCAACTCCCACTCATCATCGTCGATCGATGAAAGTAAGTAATCCCGGCGTTCTCGAATCACCTCTTCTACAGTTTCCCCAGAGAATGGTGGATCGTCTTGCATAACACAGCCTAACAATAACCCTAGCAAATTCCGCAGATGACCGCCACTGATTTGACAGAGACGATCTAGGGTTTCGCCACTATCAAATACTTCTGGAATTAACTCTAGTCGTTTTTCCGGAGTTTTATCAGGAAACGCTCTTACCAGAACCATTTGCCGTAGCAAAGCCATCCCTTCCGTATGTTCCTCTCTATTCCTCCGTTTTACCGGCACCATCGGCAAAACTTTGGGGGGAACTCCGCCTCCTAAACGATCTTTGAGAATTTCACAATCATTGGAGAAAGTTAACCCTAGGGGAATCGTATAAACAACGTGGCAATTGAGTCTGCGTAATTGATCACCCCTGTCAATAAATAGATATTCTTGTTGCGATCGCCCGGAGGGTAGAGGACGAAAATCCACCCGGTCTAGATTATCCACAATAACTACTAATCCAGCTTTACCTCGTCGCTTCAAAGTAGTATTGGCTTTGCCTAAGAGTTCTTCATTAATTGACTGTAAAATTCCACTGGTACGTGGTTCTAGGTACTCCCTTAATCGGCGTCGGAGTTTAGGAGCTTCTTTCGTTCTAGCAGTGATTTTGCCAATACCAATAGATAGTTCTGCTTCAGCGCCAAATTCTATCGGTGTTTGCAAAAAATCAGCAATCTCGCCAAAGAGATTAGCAAAATACCCCGGATGCAACCGAATGTTAATTGCTTCTAGACTTTCACTAACCTGACCAGCAATACTCAGTAAAATATCTGTCACATCAACATCCGCCATGTCTAGATCTTGAGATGACTCAAAATAAACTACATGGAATCCCTCTTGCTCCAAATCTGATTTGAGCCGGAGTAATTCGGTAGACTTACCACAACCAATATGACCAGTAAACAACTGGCAAGTCGGTTCATCGGGTGAAATTAGGGCAATCCGACGCTTAAGCGACTTAATGATTTTATTGCCTCTAATGGAAGAAAAATCAATGTAATATTGCTGGTCTTTTAAAGGCTGACTGGGATTACAAGCCTTATAAAATCTCGGTAGATCTAAGATCATAAAAAGTTTTTATCCTTCTTAATTTTAGTTAAACACACCTGAATTATCTGACCACCAAAAAAACTCTGATTAGAAAAAAAATACCTGATCATTGCTCTTGATCGCATATACCTAGCCAATTGCATTTCTTGGTTGTGTTACCCCTTGCTGCCAGATAAAATGGTTCAGATGTGCTACTATTGAGTTTAGCTTGGGAATTACTAACTGTTGGTGTAAGAGATGGTTTAGATAATAGAAAGTCGTCCCTATTTATGAGTTCAGGAGTTGTCACACTTTGAATTACCCCAAATATGAGCATGGGTAAGGTTATACTCATACTAAGTAGTTGTTTTTTCTTGTGTTTAAGATTAATTCTAGCTAAGTGTGACATTGAGAACTTATTCCGTATATTTACTCACCACTATTCTTATGTCTAGTCTGTCATCAGGAGGATTTTGTCAGAGTTTTGTAAAGAATAGATGTCGTATTTCCCTTGAGAATGCTATGGTAGTAGATTAATAGTATTGCTTACACTTATTTTGAGGAAAACTAGTATCTATCAATGAGGGTATTCAAAAATTGATAATGAACAATGAATAATGGATAATTACCTCTCCTTGAAATAAGAAGCCCTGCTCACACAAACTAATTGCTGTGCTAGATGCTCCATATATCCTTAACTCTATTTTACGACAATGGTAGTAAATTAAGTTTTTGACACTCCCCTGCCTGAAGGCGAGGGGATTCTTCTTTCAGCCAGCGAACTTAGTGTACTGATTTTCATGTCTGTCACCAGAGGCTCATCTGTCCAGAAGCGTTTATCCAGTAGGGGCGAATGGTCATTCGCCCCTACAGAAAGTTCCTGTGTGCCCCACAGTACTTAGTGCTAACTTGAGGATATTGACTGCGGCATTCTCGTCTCGATCTAGCAAAGAAACGAGAGATAGCAGCCCAGGCACGTTCTGCCATAGCTTGACGCGCTTGGGAGTTGAGTTTGCTAGTCCAAGGGAAATCACGCTCCTTTGCTAGTCGAGTGACGTATTTATATAAGTCATTGCGACTTTTGGCGTGACCATCTTCCCAATAACGAAGGCAAGAATTGCGGATAAATAAACCAGTACGAATAGCTTCGTCGAGCCGTTCGTATTGATACTGCTTTCCTTTTAACTTAGCTTCGTAGACTAACATTTATCTTTAGATATCCATCCAACCTAATTACAGCAGGGTTATAACCCCAAGCACTCCCCCTTACTTAAATTTGACAGCTAACAGATAGAGAAAGTTCCTCACTGCTCACTGCTCCCTGCTCCCTGTTCCCCATTCCCTTATTTCTTCAGAGTACGAAAAATATCTCCGCAAGAGGGAGATATGTCATGCTGATATTGATAAAGTACGAATGAAAACACAACTCAGGAGCTAGGAACTTGAAGAAGATAGAAGCAATTATCCGACCCCATCAGCTTGAGGATGTGAAAACAGCCTTAGTCAACTCCGGTTTTGTTGGCATGACCATTTCTGGAGCAAGGGGATTTGGACGCCAAAGAGGTAACACTAAACAGTATCGCGGCAATGAGTATACTGTTGACTTTTTGACAAAAGTCAAGGTAGCAGTTGTCGTTGAAGATGCCTTGGTTGAAAGATTGGTAGAAAAATTGATGGATGCTGCTTACACTGGTCAAGTGGGTGACGGGAAAATTTTCATTAGTTCCGTTAAAGAGGTAATCCGGATTAGAACAGGAGAAAAAAATCTAGAAGCCGTTTAACCGAGGTGATTTTTGATAATGATTGTACCCGCGATGCGGTGCGTTACGCTTCGCTAACACACCCTACGATAGGTACATTTTTCTTGGAAATCACCCGAGTTCTTTCGTGATTACGTTAACAGGATCAGAACAGTAGACACAAAGCTTGTTGGCAATAGCAACCGCTTCCTGTGGAGTTTTATCTAAGTACATTGCTGTAAGAGCAAAATGTTCCCCCGCTCCAATAGCGCCAAATTCATTAATTTTCTCCACTAGATAGCTATCACACACGCGAAAAATTTCGTTCTCTATTCCTAATAAATAGTCATTTTTACGACCAAAGGAGTCATCTTTTCCTTTTGCCCAACTGTAAAACTCAACCATGAAGTCCAGAACTGCTTCCACTGTTGGAGCTGCTGGACTGTGGTTGCGGGCAAATATTTGCATGAAGCTCAGCTCCATGATATACCCTACGCTGCCAATAATCATGTTATTAACCTCGAATAGCTTTCCTCGCTCATCCCCAGTAACCCGGTGAGTTTCCTTGAGGTATCCCGAAACACGGATGCTATCAGATGCAAAAACTAGTCTATCAGGGTATTTTCTCGCTGCAACAACGCTCATTAATCACTCCTAAATGGAAATTGGGAATTGGGAATTGGGAAGCAGTATTAGTCTTGATCTAGGGTAACAGCTCCACAAAAATTCAATTTAACAATTTAACAATCTAACAGTCTAAGCAAATCCCTAATTTCTCCTACATAGTCTTGAAATTGAGGTTGACGTTTAATTTTGTAAGTTCGCACACCAGAAGCATCAGTAAACTCATTGCTTGGTAATTCAATCTTCAGTTCTTGCTGAATAGTACCAGGTCGTGCTGTCAATACATAAATCCGCTCAGAGAGAAATACTGCTTCCTCAACATCGTGAGTAATCATCAAAATCGTAGTGCCAGTACGTTGCCAAACTTGGAGTAGGAATTGTTGCATCGTCTCCTTAGTTTGCACATCCAAAGCACCAAAAGGCTCATCCATCAGCAAGATTTTAGGTTGGGAGGCAAGAGCTCGTGCGATCGCTACCCGCTGCTTCATACCTCCTGATAGTTCTTTGGGATAGGACTGAGCGAATTCAGACAACCCCACCACTTCCAAATAATAGGAAGCAACCTCCCTACGCTTCCACTTTGCCACTCCTTGCAACTTTAACCCAAACCCAACATTTTCTGCTACCTTCATCCAAGGATACAGAGTATATTTCTGGAAAACCATGCCTCGTTCGGAGCCTGGTCCGGTAACTGGTACACCATCAACTTTAATTTGCCCTGCTGTTGGCATATCTAGTCCTGCAATCAGCCTGAGCATAGTTGATTTACCAGAACCAGAAGTTCCCACTACGCAAACCAATTCCCCTGTTTCTACATACAGGTTAATATTTTTGAGAGCAAGTAGAGAACCTTGCTTAGTTGAGAATTCTTTATAAAGATGAGAAACTTCCAAATGCATTACTCATTACTTATTACTCATTACTCTCGAGAAACTAGAAATGAAAACAAGATTTAAGTCTGAAAACCTTTGGTATAACTAGTTTCTCAACCTTCTTTTTAGGCAAGATTCAATCAACTCTTAATTCCTCCTGCCTCCTGCCTCCTGCCTCCTGCCTTCTAGGCGCTCATTAATCAAATGCCCATTTACAGCTAATTCTTAAAAACCACCGAAATAATAAATCAAGAGAAAATCCAATAACTCCTAGCACAATTAAACAGGCAAAAATTTCATCAGTTTTCAAGAACTTCTGCGCGAGTAAAATGCGCTTCCCTAAACCTTGTTCTGCTGCAACTAATTCCGACACAATTACCAGATTCCAGGATGTAGCAATATTGATACGAAAGGCATCAATAATATTGGGAACTATATAAGGTGTAATTACCTGAAAGAGAATTTGTTTACGGTTTCCTCCTAAGGTATAGGTAGCTTCAATTAAATCCTTGGGAACAAACTTAACTGCATCCATAATCATCAAGGTATTATAAAATATTGTGCCAATGAAAATCAGGAGGATTTTTGGTTCTTCGTTAATACCGAGATAGAGAATCAGCAAAGGAATAAAAGCAGGAGCAGGCATGTAGCGCAAAATCCCGATAATGGGTTCTGTGAGGGCACGGATACTAGCAAATGCCCCCATTGAAATCCCTAAAGGGACTGAAACAACTGCGGCTAAGACAAAACCACCAGTAACCCGGATAAAACTAGCGGCAGTATCCTGGCGAAGAAAGCCCTTTTCCCAAAGACGGACAAAAGCTTCCCCCACTTGATTTGGCGAAGGTAAAAAAACTGCCTCTATTCCAGCAAAGTTGGAGAGTAGCCACCAACCAAGGTAGGGAAGGACAAGTGAAAGGGCAATCAAGCTCCAGCTGAGTAACTGGGGAATATCTTCAGCCAGACGCCAGAAGACCGTTGGAGGTAAGCTTTTCCTAGAGATTTCAGCATTAATGAGCGGGGAACTATCGGCAGAGTGATTCATCACAAATGCAAAATTATATTGAAGGGGAGCAGAGGGAAAGATAATAGTGCTCAAACAGATAAATCTACTACAAGATTCTTGGCAAGAGTTCTAATAATCAACCTTCTACCTTAGAGCCCTAGATCCTTCTGTCTTTTGCTATACCAGTTCCCCCTACTCCTAACTACCTTGGGATTCTGCATAAGTTTTGACAAATTGGTCATCAAGTACTTTTTTCAAGTCAGGTGCTTTTTCAATAAAACCTACATCCAGCATGAACTTGGTCATTTTCTCCGCAGCGAAGGACATATGCTTCATGCTGTCTCCAGGACTGAATGCTTCTAGGTTTTCTTCAATAGTAAAGATTTTGGTTCCTTCCTTAAATTGCTGAAACTCTTCCACACTAATATCAGCTCGTTTTGCCATAATTTCATCTGCCTTATCTGGATTCTTTTCTATGAAATCTAGGGTGGCAAACCAAGTATTAACCAGAGCTTGTACTTGCTCTGGCTGTTCATCAATTAACTTCTGAGTGACTACTAGTAGGTCTGGAATTGCCCCGGGAAATTTCTTGGAACTGACTAGCTCTTTACTACCTTCCCGTTTAAGAGCAGTTAGCCAGTGGGGAGGAAACGCACCAACAGCATCGACTTTTCCCGAGGCAAAGGCTGCTGCTGCTGCTCCTGTTTCGAGGTTCTCAATCTCAATGTCTTCCCTTGATATACCCTTATCTTCCAAAGCTAGGGTTAGTAGGAAGTCATCCACAACTCCCTCTTCCACTGCTACCTTTTTTCCTTTGAGGTCTTCAAGGCTATTGATGTCTTCTGTCACAATAATTTTGTCGTTACCGGCCGAATTATCATTAACTAAAACAGCAACCTCTCCATTAACAGCATCAGCAGCGAAGGATATGGTATCGTTCAAGGTTTGGCAATTGGCATCTAATTGTCCAGCAGCTAGAGCTTGCATAGATTCTAAATAGCCATCAAACCACTTAAGTTCGACATTTACTCCATTTTCTTCAAACAAACCTGCTTCTTTTGCGATCGCCCAAGGCCACCATCCAGGCCAATTGCTGTACCCCATCACTACTTTGGCAGATGCTTCTGTGCTTGCAGTAGTCTCAGTGTTGGAAGTTTGGGTATCTGGTGTTTGATTGCAACTAACTGCCAGCACCAAACTTAGTACAAATACAGCGCACAGAGGTAGTAATTTGCGAATTTTCATGATGCCTCCTGACTAATGTGTTTCATTGGGACTGCCTTGTGCCTTTTGGTACTAGTTAATACGCACTAGGCGGATTTCTGTGCGCTGTTGGCGAGGATCTTCTGGGGACATCCCTGCTATTGGTTCGGCAAAACCCTTACCCTCCGGCACAAAGTTGTGTTGAAGACCTCGATTACGGAGATCATTCACCACTATCTGTGCTCGCTGTTGGCTCAGCTTTTGGTTAAATCCAGGATCGCCAGTTTTAGAAGTATGACCAATCACACGTATCCCAACCGTTTGTGTGTTGAATTCTTTAATCTCTTGGGCTAAGTTAACCAAGGTTTGTTGACCCTCATTGGTTAAACCAGCAGAACCACTATCAAATTTTACTTCCCCTCTCACTTGTAAGTTGCCGATATCAGAAGCCTTTTTCACCTTAGGGGTCACTTGAAGGAGCATTGGGCTCCTCTTCGCCACCTGCGAGTCTGTCTGCTAGTTTGGGGTTATCCGGACGCACCAACCCAATTAAAGTTTCAGTGTTGCTTGCCGCCTTCGTAATGAACTGGGAGCTAAACAAGTCCTGAGGATTTTGGGGTACTTGATTCATCTCCCCAGCCAGAACTAACACTGCTGCAGTAGAACCAATTCTTGTTTCAAGAGTGCCGTCGGTCATCCAGTCTTGCGCTTCAACAGCACCAAAAAAGTCAATACCCTTTAAAACTGTAGCAGCATCCTGGGTAGATAAATTGCCATCCTCAGCAATTTGCTTCTGTAACTGGGAAGGATCGCTAACATTGGCATCAATACGCCGGTAATAAGCTTCTAGTAGTTCTCCAATCTTTGAGGATTTAGACTGAATTAGTCGGTCAGAAGCGACAATCACATCCACAATAGCTTTGGGTGCATCTTTACTGGATAAGACCACAGTGTAACCTTGCTGACGTGCTTGGGTTACAAAAGGCTCCCAGACTACAGCAATTGCGACATTCTCATTAGAGTCTTGTAACAGCTGCCAAGCCTCAGAAGCATCGGCGACTTCTTTCACCTCAAAATCTGACAGATTAAAAGTCTCGAACCTAGTACTCAGCAGCAAAGCCAAGTACTCACTAGGGGTATCTCCTGCGTAAGCAATGTTTAGGTTCTCTCCTTGGGATTGTTTCTGCTGCACGAGCTTGTCTAAATCTAGCAATGACTTCAGACTGGGATACTTTTTTGTATTGAGGACAACAGCATCAGCTCCCACTGTGCGATCAATTAACCCTATTATTTTTCCCTGAGGCTGTTGTTTGAGAAACTGGTCTAGGGTGGTTACCAATAAATCAGCTTTACCTTGATTGAGGAGTTGAGCTCGTTGCGCCTGATCAAATTCATCCTGATAAGTGAGATTCAACCCCACTTCCTTCACCACGTCCTGAAACTCAGGACTACGAAAGGTACTATAGCCACTGAAAGTGTCTCCCAAGATCTTTAATTGGTTGCTTCCTGATGTGATTATCTTCCACATCCAAAAACCGCCTCCAATAATACCAACAGTAACCAATAAAGCCAAAACTAGTACAACTGGATTATCACGCTTACTCATGAACTGTTAGCGACTTGTTATATTCTTTTCCATACTACCTGCTGAAACTTTAGTAAAAAGAACCACAGCCAGCATACAGCAGTTGAAGCAAGCACAAATCCTGATCAACGCGATAAGCTGAAAAGAAGTCAAAAGACAAAAATTAACATGCTCAAACAACTTCTGACAGGTACTACAGTTCTTGCTCTATTACTGGGAAGCAGCCTGCCTGGTTTCACCCAAAGCCAGGAAACTGTAACAACTGCTCAACTCAAACAAGCCTCTGAGGGAGATATTAACCCAGAAGAATTGCAGAAATTTGCCAATGCATTCAAACTTGTTCAGCAATTGGAACAAGAATCCATAGAAACCATGTTTGAGATAGTTGAGAGTGAAGGTTTTAGCCGAGAGCGATTTGGAGAAATTCTGCAAGCGCAGCAAAATCCACAAGCACAGCCGAATGTAGAAGTGTCTCAGGAAGAATCAGACAAATTTGACAATGCTATCGACAAGATTGCCAAAAATCGACAAGAGACTATCGTCAATATGCAGCAAGCAGTTGTAGCAGAAGGTTTAGATGTGGAGCGCTATGATCAGATCTTGTCAATAGTTAAAGATGACGAAAAGCTGCAAAAGCAAGTTCTGGAAATGATACAAAATTAAAAATCCGGTCTGTTCAAGCAATTGACGGGCTCAACAATGATTTAGCTTAAGTTCCAGCAAACTCCTACACCTGAGTAAGTTCACTATCGACTATGACTTTGTTTCGTCAGTACATTGCCCCTTTCCTAATCGTACTGGTCTTTTTAGTTGCTTTATTAGCAGTTAGCTCTCGCATCTTTTTACCCAACGATATGGCAGCACCGGCACCAATTGAGGAGGTTGATGCTGCCAATTGGCGTTCACCAACTACCAATGCAATTGCTAGCTCGCTCACAGTCGATGAGCAAACTTTACCATTACCTAGGTCTGTTGACCGTTACACAAGCACTGGTGTCTGAGCAAATATTACCAGGGTATCGCCTACGTCAAGGTTCAAGCCGGGAACAAGCAACCTTGGTGAAGTTTATGCAGCTAAGTTACCAAGAACTTTTCCCGGAGCAGGACGACTTTTCCCATTTAGCAGTAACAGTGGGAAAGTATTTTTCCAAAGAAACGCCTTTGTGGTGGGTGGAGTTAGCTAAGCCAGCTGTTTCGCAAGGTTCACCAACTGTTCCCTGGTTACAGCCAATCGCTTGTCTGTGGTTAGGGAATGCAGTAGATCAGATACAGGGTCATCGCCATGCTCATGTTTTTTTGCTTTACGTGATGCCAGAATACCGACGCCAGGGAATTGGCTCAGCATTAATGCGGTATGCTGAAGATTGGGCAAGGGCAAGAGGCGATCGCCAAATTGGTCTCCAAGTCTTTCAGAGGAACCAAGCAGCTTTGCTTCTTTACGAGCGATTGGGCTACCAAACTCAATCCTTGTGGATGCTGAAACCACTCGAATCCTAGTAAGGATTTGGGATTGGAGATTAGGGGCTGGTTTAATCAGTTGGGATAAGATACCTTATCAAATATGTATGATGATGACGATCTGAGCGTACTCGACAATCCGGCTGATCTAGAAAGCCCTCTAGATGACTTAGAGCCGGTTGATACCGAGTTAGAAGCTCAAAAGCCTGACCCAGAAGAAATGCTAGCACTGTTAACGTCACCAGAGACACCCCAACGGATGCTGGCAGCTAGAGCTTTTTGTGAAATTGAGGACGAACGGGCAATTCCTCATCTAATTCGCATGTTGACAGATGTTTGTCCCTTAGTACGGGTAAGTGCAGCCTATGCTATCGGACGCAATCCTAGTGCTACAGCAGTAGAGCCATTAATTCAACAACTCAACCTTGACTTCAATGGTTATGTGCGCAAGGGTGTAGTCTGGGCATTGGGCAACTCTTGTGATCGCCGTGCACTTTCTCCTTTAATTGATGCCCTGAAGACTGATATTTCAGCAGTACGTTTATGGGCTGCTAGCTCTCTGGCGCAAATGGCTAATTTGGATTATGAGGACATTGTGGCATGCATTCCGCCCCTCATTACGTCTTTAAAGCAAGACCCTATAGCAGCGGTGCGGAGTAACTGTGCCTGGTCCCTCGGACAACTGTGTAGGGAACTACCCTCCAATGCGATCTATGGTGGTGCTGTTGATGGGATGATTGAAGCTTTTGCTGAAGATCAAGATTTGGGGGTTCAGGAAGATGCCAAAGCTGCACTTTTAAAACTAGGTGACCCTCGTGCTCTCCAAATGATTGAGATGATTGAGCAGGAAGGGTTGGTTTAGCAATGTGTGCCCTCACCCTAAATCCCTCTCCCAAGTTTGGGAGAGGGATTTTGATTGCTTGCTCCCCTTATAAACGAAATTACTTTAGTAAGCACCATTGCCCTTCGGAGAAAGCATAACACCAATTGTTTTGACAATTAGCCATATATCCATCCAAAAATTTTTAAAGTTGACATAGTAAATATCTATCTGCACACGACGCTGATAGGGAATATCATTGCGTCCTGAAACTTGCCATAGACCAGTAATACCAGGTCTAATTGTCAAAACTTTGTCCATGTGACGCCCATATTTAGACAGTTCTTCTGGTACCAAAGGTCTTGGACCAACAACACTCATATCTCCCTTTAAAACATTCCAAAACTGAGGAAACTCATCTAGGCTAGTATACCTTAGAAATTTACCAATTCTAGTAATTCTTGGGTCTTGCTTGAGTTTGAAATTATCTTCAAATTCTTCCCGCAGATCAGGTGAATCTGCCATCAAATCTAACAACATCTCGTCTGCATTTGCGACCATTGTTCTGAATTTAATACAACCAAAACGCTTGTAATTTTTGCCAACACGTTCCTGAACATAAAAAACCGGTCCTGGAGAGTTGATGGCAATTAGTATGGCAAGTAGCAGGTAAACGGGAAAAAACAAAATCAAAATGGAAAGGGAAAACATAACATCAAACAGCCGCTTGGTGAATTCTCCGTCTAAGCGATGTCGCGACAGAACTTTGTGTCTGCTTCTGAAGGCGAGTGGCTGAAAACCTCGCTTCACGAACGCTCGCAATATCTTGACGGAGATAAGTTGGCTTTGGGCAGTCATCTTACTCCTTCACTTCACACCACACGTCACGATCATAAAGCCACAAGACGCTTGCTAAGGCACAGAGCGCTCTGGAAACTGCAATTTGTTAGCAGAAAGTCGAGATTGGTAGTCTTGATAGCAGTATTCCAGAAAACTCAGGTAGCGATCGCTAAAAGTTTTTGGAGCGAATGCAGCTGCGTTGACACGGTTCCTTTGAGGGCTAAATGCTCCTTGTAATACCTCAAAGGTTTTTACTGCTTCTATCAAGGGGACTCTGGAGTTTGGGCTGTAAAAAATAGACCAGTACCGTTGTTTGAATGTTGCCGAATATCTCGAACAGTTTCCAGAGCTCCACCAGCACCATAGGCAATTACCGGCGTACCACAGGCTTGAGCTTCAACTAGAGCAATACCAAAATCTTCGCAAGCAGCGTAGACAAAAGCTTTGGCTTGAGCGAGATACTGCTCAACGATAGTATCTGACTGGAAACCCAACACTTGTACATTGGGTTTTGCCAGTTGTCGAATCAGCTTTAATTCTGGTCCACCTCCAATCACTATGAGTGGGTATCCCAATTGATTAAAGGCTTTAACAATCAAAGAAACTTGCTTGTAACTTACCAATCGGGAAACTGTCAAATAAAAATCTTCTTTTTGCTCCTGGAAAGTAAATCGCTCGATATTGACTGGGGGGTAAATTACTTCTGCTCGACGTCGGTAGCAACGCCAAATGCGATTTGCTGTGTGATACGAGTTGGCAATAAAGTAATCTACTCGGTTTGCCGAAATAACGTCCCACTGACGCAACTGATGGAGCAGATACCGCGTAATTAAACCTTGAGGTCCACCCCCCATAGAACTACTGCGCAGATAATCAAAAGTCAGCTCCCAAGCGTAGCGCATGGGTGTATGGCAGTAGCAGATGTGCAACTGTTGCGGACTACTCAGGACTCCCTTAGCAACAGCGTGGGAAGAGGAAAGGATGACATCATAGTCCCTTAAGTCCAACTGTTCAATTGCTAGGGGCAACAGTGGTAGGTATTTTTGAACACCGTTGCGAGCCAAGGGCAAGCGTTGCAAGAAAGTAGTGCCAATCGAACGTCCAAACAGATAACTTTGGGAATTAGTAGATTCAAAGTCAATCAGGGCATAAAGATCAGCATCAACGTGCTTCAAAATTTCTTGAACTACCAGTTCTGATCCACCAGTTGCTTTGGGGGTTAACCACTCATGAACTAGGGCATATTTCAATGACATTTACCCAGAATACGTCTTTTTGTAAGAGCTTACCCTAAAGAGCAGTCTTGGAGAGAGTGCTGTCCCCATTACTCTTGTCTCAGTTTTTATCTTTAGCAATAAGCTTTAGCGATTATTGTTCTTCTGTAGCAACTTCAGTCGAGCAGTAAGTATTAATATCGGTAACCAATTGCTTTTCTGAAGCAGTAGCTTGCTGTAACTTGCTTGAAGCGATCTCAGCTCCTTGCCTGTCTTTTTTCTCAGACGCTATTATAAAGTCACGGGTTGCTTGGCTAGTATCGCGATACATACTAACAAAACCAGCTTGATAATTTTGTAGTTGTTTGTCTTTAAGCTCTATAGCTTCCATTTCTTGAGATGCTTGTTTCATTGCATCGGCTGTTTGGATAACCATTTGGGGATCAGACACTTGACCCCCATTAGTCAGCTCATTGGCTTCACTGACGACCTTGTTGGCAACTTGGATAATTTGATTACATTCTTGAGTTTTAGTATCACCACAGCTAACACTCAATAAGCTCACGGCAGCTGCTAAGCTCACAAAAAACATGTACCGTACTGAAAAATACATTAATGATCTCCTACAATCAGTTATGGCGCTCTTGTTGTCTTAGCATATTTTGTGGAGAAAGCTATTAGAACAATGAACAGTCGAGATTAAGCAGGAAGTAGTGAGACAATTAACTGTTAACTGAGTTAATGATCTGTTGCTTCGATGGCAGTAGCCAGACGTTGCAAAGTTTTTGTTAGTTGTTCAAGTTCCTCAATTGAGCCACTTTGAGCTTCTGCTAGGGTTTGTACAGCATCACTTAAGGCAAATATCTGGTAGCCCTGCTGTTGAACTTGGTGTCCTTGATCTTGCACTTGGACAGCAAGAGTATCTATTCGCTCAGCAAGACGCTCAATTGTGTTAGTGGTCATCAGTACCGCTTCTCCAATTTGTCCAACGATTGACTCTAAACGACTAATTCGGGCTTCTACTGCAAGAGAGCCCCTATTGGGAGGAGTTAGTTGGTTTTGAGCGTTTCCAGTCTGGGCTTGTTTATTCACTACTTGAAAAAGAATATTAGTACTGTAGAGAGACTTCCTGATTGGAGACTCTGTGACATATGATCTTACTTATATCTCTATACGCTGGCTTCTACTGGGACCCCAAGACTACAGGGAGCTTGCTTCCGTTGCTTCTTAGAGTAATAGCAGTGGCAGTTACTCAAGCAATCAGCTATTCTAGCATCCATACCACTTACTACTAAGAGCACCTAATGACGAGTATAATGCCGGTGTAATGGTGATTCAAACTATGCATGGAGGTAATTCAGTCACCAATAAGACAAAATTACTATTAATTTATAGTTGTTTGTTGTCAATTCAAGTAGTCAGACTAACAATTAACAAACAACAGCATCAAAGTACACAACTCACAATTGCTTAACAATGCCTTTTGTACTACTTACCCAGATACTGCTTTGGGTGATCATCACCTTCATTCTATATCGTTTACTTACTGAAGTAATTCCTAAACAGTACTTTACCCTGCTTGGAGGTTTGTTTCTGTTTGCCATCATTGCACTGGCGTTTTTCTTTCCCAATGATGGACTAGTGTCAGCAGCATGGAACGTTATCTCATTTCCCCTTAAGCCATTGGGAGCTGCCATTGTGCTGTTGATCATTGCCCTGCGCAATGGTCTAGCAAAGTCACAGAATTTGGTTGTGACAGCGATGGTGATTCTACTGATCTCAAGTATGCCGTTTTTTGCGAATTTGCTGGCTCAACGCTCTGAAATAATTGCAGCTCAAACCGAACCAACACCAGCGCAAACCACTGGAGCAATTGTGTTGCTAGGACGGGGTTCGAGTCTCCCATTCGGAGCACAAACTCAGCTGAATAATACTGGTGATCTAGTATTCTACACCAATCAACTATATCAGGCTTCGGGTAACCAACCCTTAGTGATTGTTAGCCCTGGCCGCAGTTTTGATGCGCAAGGAAATCCAGATCAGACAGTTGAGGCAAACGATATTGCTACATTACTAACTCAAGTAGGTGTTCCCAGAAGCCGGATTGTTACTGAGCCTAGCGGTCTCGATTTGCGTGGCAGAGCCAGAGAGATACAGAACATCCTACAAGAACAGGGATTAGAAGGCACCTCAGTTACCATCGTTTCACCTGGTATTGGTAGCCGCATAGCAAGTCAGGCTTTTACTGATGCTGGGATCAATGTTATAGCCCAACCTACTGGCTTTTTTGGCTCTCGACCTGTAGCTATCAATAGACTCCCTTCTCCTGTCTCTTTTGTTCCCTCTGTGGAAGCACTCACTGTTAGTACACGAGTTGTGGAAGAATTCCTTACCTCAATTTATTACACCTTACGAGGCACGCTTTCTGGCAATCCTGGAAATCTTGGTTGACTCACGAACTCTGCCGGATATAACTGCTTCTAAATCCTTGAAATCATTATTCTGTAGTGATTTCAGGGATTTTTAATTAGTTTGCAATTAGGCTAAAATCTTAGCATCCAACAATGATGTTGGGAAGCTCCACACTATACTCAAAGAGGCTGTATGCGTAGCATCAGCTCGGGAGTATGTAGGGGAAGATGTCACTATTCATGGTTAACTCACGACTGCAAAAACTACTGGCTTACCTCCATCCTCATTGGCAGCAGGCGTTCTTAGGTGTTCTTGCCATATTCACAGTTAATGGAATTAGTGTCTACATCCGTCTCCTCATCGGAGATACTATCGATGAGCTGCTCATAACCTTTAGTTTTGAACAAGTTTGGCGTTTTGTCTTAATCATTCTTCTACTGGCTTCCTTCATGTGGGTGATTAGGATGGCATCACGTCTGTTACTGTTTGGTGTCGGGCGTGAGGTAGAATTTGACCTCAAACAAAATATTTTTCAGCATCTGCTGACCTTGGAACCATCCTACTTTGCTAAGAACACAGCAGGAGATTTAATTAACCGAGCCACAAGTGATGTCGATAATATCCGGCGTCTGTTGGGTTTTGCGATTTTGAGTCTAGCGAATATCGTATTTGCCTATGGCTTGACACTACCGGTAATGATGTCAATTAGCTTGCGGTTAAGTCTGATGGCGATCGCAGTTTATCCAGTTATGTTAATTACTGTCCAGCTCTTCAGCGATAAGCTGCGTACTCAACAGCAGACAGTGCAAGAAGAACTCTCGGATCTAAGTGAACTGATTCAGGAAGATATGAGCGGTATCTCCCTGATTAAGATCTATGCTCAGGAAGAAAATGAGCGCCGCGCTTTCCGTCGCCTCAATCAGCAGCTGTTAGTAGCAAATGTTGAACTGGCAAGAACGCGGAACTTGTTGTTTCCGATTGTTGAAGCTCTTGCTTCTGTTAGCTTACTAGTATTGCTGTGGCTGGGTCCTGGGTCGATTGCTTCTGGCAGTATTACTATTGGTGATTTTGTCAAGCTGATTCTTTATGCCGAAGGTCTGGTTTTTCCCACTGCACTGTTAGGTTTTACCATTACCACTTATCAACGAGGTGAAGTTAGTATTGACCGTGTTGAGGCAATTCTCTTGAGTGAGCCTCAAATTAAAGATACTTCCGATACGGTTAATCCATCGACGCCAGTGCGAGGTAAGCTAACGGCTCGAAACCTCAGTTATACTTACCCTGGTGCGAAGACTCCTGCCCTAGACAATGTTAGCTTTACCATTAATCCTGGCGAAACAGTGGCAATTGTCGGAGCTATTGGTTCAGGAAAATCGACTCTTGCTAATGTGTTGCCTCGGTTGCTCAACATTGAAACCAATCAACTGTTTTTGGATGAGCATGATGTGACAAAGATACCCTTGCAGGATTTGCGCCAAGCGATCGCTTATGTGCCCCAAGAAAGCTTCCTTTTCAGCACTACGATTAAAAACAATATAGGCTATGGAGCTCCGTTGAGTGAAGATCCAGAGGTTGAATACGCTGCCAAGCAAGCACAAATCCACTCAGAAATTCTCAACTTTCCCCAGCAATATGAAACAATTGTTGGAGAACGAGGTATTACCCTCTCAGGAGGTCAGCGACAGCGTACATCTTTAGCTAGGGCATTGTTAGTAGATACACCAGTTCTGATTCTGGATGATGCTCTTTCTAGTGTGGATAATCAGACAGCTACCCAAATTCTGGAGAATCTTGCGCTTCGTGACGGTAGCTTTAGCGGAGATAGGGAGCTCCAACGCAAGACTGTGATTTTTATATCCCACCAACTCTCTGCCGCTGCTACCGCTGACCGGATATTTGTCATGGATGCTGGTAAGATTGTCCAGACAGGTACTCATACCGAACTTATCCAAAGTGCTGGTCTCTATCTCTCACTTTGGAACCAGCACAAGCTTGAAGAAGTATTGCGGTGAAAGAGAATATAGTCTTACACCAAAGCAAAAAGAAAAACTGCAAAAATCTCTGAAAACAGATTAAATGCGCAACAGCTTAGTTCATGTTTCAACGATTTTTTTTGATGATTGTCAGTTGGGTTGTACTGGAATCTTGATCCAAAACTCAGTACCCACTCCCAATTCTGAATCACACCAGATAGCTCCTCCATGCTTTTCTACAATAATTTGATAACTAATGGCTAGTCCCAAGCCAGTTCCCTTACCCACCGACTTGGTGGTGAAAAACGGGTCAAATAATTGCTTCTTGATGACATCAGTCATACCTGAACCATTGTCAGCTATAGAAATCAGAATACTATCCGTTTCTTGCTCACATTTTGTTAGGGAAGGTTGTCCATTATCTACTTTTCCTGGAACAGGATATTGATCGCTACTCCGTAAGGTGCGAATCCAAATACAAGGGAATTGGCGATCGCTTGAATAGGAGAGTTGAGTTTTTTCCTTTCTTGTCTTTTGTTCTTTAGTTTTTGTCTCTTCCAAGGCATCAATCCCATTACTAAGAATATTCATGAAGACTTGATTGAGTTGTCCAGGGTAGCATTCTACCAAGGGTAAATCACCATAGTCTTTAATTACTTCAATACGTGCCTCATCCCCCATTGCTTTGAGCCGATGTCCGAGGATTAACAACGTGCTATCAATTCCCTGGTGAATATCAACTAATTTCGTTTCTGCTTCATCATAACGAGAGAAGTTTCTTAAGCTCAGAACGATCTGACGAATACGCTCAGTACCAATTTTCATCGACCTCATAAGTTTAGGCAAGTCTTCTGTGATAAAGTCCAACTCAATCGTATCGGCTTGCTCTTGAATCTCAGGAATAGAATTGGGGTAATACTGTTGATAAAGGCGTACCAATTCCAGCAAGTTATGGGCGTATTCACTAGCATAGGCAAGGTTACCGTAAATAAAGTTAACGGGATTGTTGATTTCATGAGCAACCCCAGCGACAAGTTGTCCTAAGCTGAACATTTTTTCCGTCTGAACTAACTGCGCTTGGGTTTTTTTCAATTTCTGTAGCGCAAGGGATAATTGAGTTGCTTTGTCCCGTTCTCGTGCTTCTGAGTACCGTAATGCTGACTCTGCTTGTTTCGCAGGAGTGATGTCGCTGAAGGTACAAACTATACGATCCACCGTACCTTCAGTGGTCAGTTGGGGATCGGCATTGACTAGTAACCATCGTCGAGTCTGGCTCAGGGCATAATTAACCCCTATAGTGACATTATGCACAGGTTGACCAGTGGCGAGCACCTGTTGCATGGGCAAAGTCTCTGGAAGAAAAGGGGTGCCATCTTCCTGTAGCACCAACCCCAATTCTAGCGATCGCAAGTTTTTTATCCCCAACAGATCAATTGCTGCCTGGTTACTAAGAATAATTTCTAAGTCTGGAGTTAGCAATAACACACCTACCGGCATCTCGCGGATCAGCATCCGAAAATGTCTCTCACTTTCCTGTAATACTTCCTCACGAGCTGATTGTGCAGCCAGCCGCTGATCGAACAACACCGAGAGCAGGGTTAAACTCAAGATGAGCAGGTTAGCCGTACCAATTCCACTGGCGAGGAGGGAACTATCGAGTTGATTGGGTACGACGGTTGTCAATTCTTCTACCTCAATGAAACTAGCAGCCGCCATACCTGTATAGTGCATACTGCTGATCCCCATTCCCATAATCAGTGCGTTACCAAGTTTGTACCAATTCAGAGTCTCCATCGTTTCATCCCGCAGCCGAAAAGCTAGCCATAATGCAACCAAAGAAGCACAAATCGCGATCGCAACTGATAAGCCTACTAACCATGGGTTATACTGAATGATTGCTTGACTAACCTGCATCCCTGCCATGCCAATGTAGTGCATTGAGACAATCCCTAAGCCCATCAAAACACTACCACTTAACAACTTGAGCCAGCTGAAAGCTGAAGAACTTACCAACAGCAATGCCATACCAGAGCTGATGATGACAGTAAACAGAGAAAGTAGCGTCGTTAACAGCTCGTAGGTGACAGGTTGGGGTAAATTAAGGGCGAGCATGGCAATAAAGTGCATCGACCAAATCCCTGTCCCCATAGCAACTGCACCACCAAATAGCCAGCCGACTCGCATCTGCCCTGAAGTAGATTTTACTCGGCCTGCAAGTTCTAGAGCTGTGTAAGAGGCAATGAGAACAATGATGAACGAAAGCATCACAAGGCGCAGATCATAGGTACTAACCATCATTGCTTGCGTGTTTTGGAGCATGTTCCATCTTTGAGTAGCAAGACTTAATTATTTGTAGGATAGATAAATAACAGCATTTGCGGAGTAAGGAAAAATGCTTGATTTTCTCAATCCTCTTCTAGGAAGGAATCCCGAACAAATTAAGGCTAATGTCGAGATCTACACTTGGCAAACTTGTCCCTTCTGTATCAGAGCAAAAATATTGCTATGGTGGAAGGGGGTCAACTATACAGAATATAAAATAGACGGCGATGAAGCAGCTAGAAGTAACATGGCAGAGCGTGCTAATGGAAGCCGGACAGTTCCACAAATTTTCATAAATGATCAGCATATTGGTGGCTGCAGCGAACTCTATGGATTAGATAAAAAAGGTGAGTTAAACCCTCTGCTTATGAAAGTAGCTTAGGAATGAAGATTTAACTCAAAAGAAGCTTTCTTCCCTTCTGCTTCCTGCTTCCTGCTTCCTGCCTCCTGCCTCCTGCCTTTTTTTACTATTTGGATGTTGAAAAATACACCACCAGCTATTGAAGATCCTGTCTATCTGATGCATAGGCAATGGATGAGCTGCGCTCTTAACCTCGCCAAAGAAGCTGGGGAGGCGGGAGAAGTACCAGTGGGGGCTGTAATTGTTGATGATACGGGTAAATTAATCGCAGAAGCCGCTAATCGTAGAGAGCGAGATAAAGATCCAACAGCCCATGCAGAAATTCTCGCCCTACGTGCTGCTGGTAAAGCTTTACAAAACTGGCATCTCAACCATTGCACCCTCTATGTTACTCTTGAACCTTGTCCCATGTGTACTGGTGCAATCATCTTGGCACGATTAGGTTTACTCGTTTACGGGGTAGATGATCCCAAAACTGGCACAATTCGTACCGTTGCCAATATTCCCGATAGTGTTTGCTCCAATCACCGATTACCTGTCCTGGCTGGAATTATGGAATCTGCTTGCCGAACGCAGCTACAAGACTGGTTTGCCCAGCGACGTCGTGGTAAAGACCAAAAGTAAGGGACTTCCGGGTGAGCTGGGGGAGCTGGGGGAGACAACAGAGAAATTCCCAATTAGCAATTAACAATTAACAATTAGCAATTCCCAATAATGACACTGGTAGAAGTGTCCCTTTGGTTTAAGACAAGAGTTGGTGATTACACATAAGGTAGGAGTATAAATCAAGATGCGGTAAAAAAAATTAACCTGTGATGATGCAGCTCCACATTCGCGAACAAACCCAAGCAATGAAAACTCGGGTAAAACAGACTCTAAAGAAGTCAAATCCAGCAAAAGTCGCTTCCGTCAATTCCTGTGTTAGCCATTGGTTGGCTTCCATTATCTACCCCTTGGGTCGTCGTATTGTAATGCCCTTGTACTTCAAGAGATTGAAAGTGACAGGACATGAGAATATACCGAAGACTGGTCCGGTTATCTTCGCTCCTACCCATCGCTCTCGCTGGGATGCTTTAGTTATACCTTATGCTGCGGGGAAACCAGTCACTGGACGTGACTTGCGGTTTATGGTTTCGGAAGATGAATGTCAGGGATTACAAGGTTGGTTTATTAAGCACATGGGAGGATTTCCTGTTAACACTAGACGTCCAGGAATTGGTAGTATCCGTCACAGTGTCGAATTGCTGAGGCATGGTGAAGCCTTAGTTATGTTTCCTGAAGGCAATATCTTTCAAGATAGTAAGCTCCACCCTCTCAAGCCTGGTATGGCTCGTATTGCTCTGCAAACTGAATCAAGTGAACCAGGTATTGGATTGAAAATTGTGCCTATCAGCATCCGTTACAGTGATCCTGTACCTCACTGGGGTTCTGATGTCACAGTTAATATTGGTTCTCCTTTAAATGTGACAGATTATCTGAGCAACTCAGTGAAAACCAGTGCTCAACAGTTAACCAATGATCTAGAAACTGCGATGAGAAATCTAGATTCAGGCAAGATTTCAGTAGATCAACTTTTGGCTCGAGCAGCTTGAGAAATATGCCAAGTATAATTTTGGGAATTGTTGTTTGTTGTTTGTTGTTTATTGTTTATTTAATAATGCAAGTCCGAACCTCCAATATCATGCTAAGTTTGGCAGTTGGGTTACGCTACGCTTCACCCAACCTACGAGATCCGAATCGCACTAATGTTGAGCAATTTTTTCCATGAAAATTCGTTCTTGCTCTTCTAAAGGCATATCTTTTACTTTTCACTGAAAGCTGAATATTGACCAGCAAAATGTTCTAAGAGTAATCGATGGATGAAGATATAGCCACCCCCAACTTTTTGCAAGAAGATTAGTTGAGTAGCGTAGTTGAGAAAACGCGCATAATTCCAGGGAATATAACCACTTAAGTACAGCACTATACGCAAGATGAGGTGTTGAAGACAGGCTAGACCAGCAAGAGACACCAATCCGAACAAAATGCCAAAAAGTAGTCCAATCACTGACCCTGAAAGAATTGGCCAATCACCGACTATCTGAGCCACTACTGCCAAGGATAGCCCTCCAATCAAACTAAGAATTAATGCATTTTTAGCTGACTGCCAAATTCCTTGATTTGGTACTGTACTTGTTTCGATACCAGTACCAGTTAAGCCACGGAGTAGTATGAAAATTAGACCAGTGCCAAAACCACTTAATCCATAGATAAGACCAATATTAACAGCAATACTTAGCCCAGATATACCATAGATAAAGCCAAGCCTTAAAGCAGTGCCTACTCCAAAAACTACTCCCACAATTACTCCTACACGTAAACCAGGTAGTAGATTATCTCTAGCTTTTACCCATGACCATTTCAGAGTTTCAACTGGGTTGATCTGATTCAGAATTAGTTTGATAATTAACTCCAAAATCAATGCACCACCTAGTCCCAGAAACAACCCATTAGTCAACCCGCTCCTTAGCCCAAGCCTTAACCCAAGATGCAAACCACCTACTAGTCCAATAATTAATCCGCCCATCAAAGCAATACCAATGGTATAAGTCCATTTTTGCCAGTCAGTTTCTAACCAACTAGGTTGCAGGCGCTCAATTAAAAAGACTGTTTGAGATTTCTGAGACATCTGTTTTGCTAGCCAAATCAACCAGCGTTTTATCTGCTCTTTAGGATACAAACTATTAGTACCCCGACGATTAAACATCCTTTCTATATAAGCATTAAACAGATGTTGGCGCAGTTGTCCTAAATTATTACTGGGTAACTCTTCAATAGACATTCCCTGGTAAGCAAGGGTCATAATGTTCAGCATTAAAGGAGACTGTGCCAACTCTTGCAATATGGCATCAGTTGCTAAGGCTCGCCTGATTGCTGCTAGTTCTGAACCAGCACTGGTAAGGTATTGCTGAATTTGTGAGAGGGTAAGTGGTTGCAGGTAGATAGCTGCTTGAAATCGTAGGCGCATGGAGAGTGCTTCATAGTCTCGGATACGGCTACAGACTACCATCTCAGTTTGTCCATATTCCTGGTGGAAATAATTTAAGGCATCAACGCAGGCTTCCCTCTGTTGTGCTTCTACTTCATCCAATCCATCTAGTAAGAGCAGTAATTGCTGTTGATTAACTAAATTCTGACCAATTTCCTTAGAAACTTGATATTTTGTATGGAGTTCTTGCACCAACCAATTGGTAATTTTTGGCTTTTGTCCACTCCAAGAGGAAAGGTTAAACACTACTGGAATCGGTTGGGTAAGATCTGACTCAGTTTGCTTAATCAAATCGCGAGTTAACTCCAGTAAAGTGGTAGTTTTTCCAGAGCCCGGCTCCCCTAAAATCAGCAGAGTTCGTCCCGCTCCCATTTCCTCAAATTTGTCCAGGAGACGTGTACCAGGAGGTAGGGGTTGCTGGGGTGTTTCAGAACTCTCCCACATTAGACCCCAAGGGCGCTCCACAGCGTCACTTCGTTCTTCTAGCCCTAATTCAATTAAGGCTTTACCGTGCAAAGAGGTTTCCAAGACACCTTTAACCCAGTAATTCTTCACCTTGTTGAGTAAAATCTGGCGGTTCCGATATTCTTGCCGACTGAGGGGAGTGTCTGTATCTGGGTTATTTTGTGCAGGAGTTACAGGTTTACTGACAGGTTGGGAACCTAATTGGGTAGGAGCAAGTAAGTTATTGCTATTATTAGCAGAATTTCCTTGCACCGACTGTTCATTCTGATTTGAGGGGGTGGGAAACCCAGATGACATGGGGATAGTCAAGGTGTTGGAACGAATTAGCCTCCCTTGGGAATTGAGTTGCTCGAGTGCTGCTAGAGTGTGACTGGCACTCTTGTAGCGCTGACGATAGTCATAGCGCACCATTTTGTCGAGAATAGCAGCAAAATCGGGACTGACAGGGGTGATACTTGGGCAGCCAGCACAACAGAACTCCCCACGAGCATCCGTCGGTATTTCCTTAGTGCCTGGAGATAGCCCGGTTAAAGCTTGCAGACACATCATCCCCACAGCATAGATATCACTACTGAAGTGAGGCTTACCAGCTATTTGTTCACTAGGCATATAGCCAGGGGAACCAACAGCAATGGAGAAGCTGGTTTCTCCCTGGGAACTAATTGTTGGAGTTCTCACCTGCTTCACTGCACCAAAATCAATCAGCACAATTTTGCCATCAAGGCTACGTCTGATTAAATTAGCCGGTTTGATATCCCGGTGGATAACCCGCTGTTGATGAACAAAGGAGAGTACCTGCAAGATATCCTGCAACAAGGCAATCACCTCAGCTTCACTCAACTGTTTGCCTGGAAGAATTTCTTGCCCTAGGGGCTGACCTTCGATAAACTCTTGCACTAGATAGAATTCTTCATTTTGCTCAAAGTGAGCCAATAGGCGAGGAATCTGATTATGGTTACCTAATTGGTATAAGGTTTGAGCCTCTCGTTCAAATAGCCGTTGCGCCACTTCCAGCATTCCCTGGTTACGAACTCTCGGCTGAAGCTGCTTAACTACACACAGGGGGTTGCCGGGTAAATGATTATCTCTAGCTAGAAAAGTTTGACCAAATCCTCCACCACCTAGGTGTTTGAGGATTTGATAGTGACCCGCCAGTATGGTTTCCATTGTGGTGTTTCACCATGCGCCTGATAATCATAGTAAACCATGAGTTTCTCTAGACCTATTTAGGACTTACGCACTCAATTATTATGCTGAGGTGATAGTGAAGCATCACCGGCCGTCTGGAGATCCTTCGCTACCGCTCAGGATGACATAATTCTTTGATGGTGTGTAAGTCCTAGTATTGATAAACCTGCTCCTACCAACGATACAGATGTGAAAATTTTCTGAACAGATGAATAAATGCGATCGCTCTTGGGTCAATAAATAAGTAGGTTAATATAGTAGAAACATCGACTGCGGCTGCTGAACCAAAGTCTTCTTAATCTCTACACATGACGCGGGTCACTTTGTCCCGCAAAGGATACTTATGCAGCCGAAAAATCTCAATCGACTCCTCCGAGCTTTGGCTCGGAAGGGTTTAGATGTAACTTACAATCATCAGACTTATTCTGTTCGCCTCCATCATTCCCCGGATGCACCAGCAGCTGAAGTACTGATTCCAGATGGCTTACCGGTGGAAGCCAAAGCGCTTAAACAGCTAGCGAATCTTGCTAATGTTCGTCATCCTGTCGGTGGTAAGGTTTGCCGTGCTTGTGCTACTCCTGATTTTCATCCCGGTGACGCTGGAGTTGCCATTGGCTCTGTGGTGCAGACGGAAGGGATGATTATTCCCGCTGCTGTTGGTTCAGATATTAACTGTGGGATGCGATCGCATGTTGTTGATTTATCCTTGGAGAAGTTTCTGGAAAAACGCCATTACTTCGTAGAGCTGATGAAGGGGGACTACTTCTTTGGTACTCGCGATGTAACCATGACTGCCAAAACTAGCTGCGCTCTCTTCCAATACGGAATTCCTGGCTGGTTAGATGCTATGTTAGATTCACCTACAGGCAGTTTTGTTAAGTCGGACTTCAACCAATTGGCAACGGAAATTGACCGGGTTTATTTGGAAGGTTCGATGAATGGTGCTACTAAGTGGGCACCAGAAGAATTGGTTCCAGACAAGGGATTGGTGAGGGATGGTGGCTTAGCGACTATCGGTGGCGGCAACCACTTCGTAGAAATTCAGGTAGTTGAGCAAGTAAAAGACAAGGCTACTGCTTATGCTTGGGGTATCCGAGAAGGACAACTTGCCTTTATGATTCACTCAGGCTCCCGTAATGTCGGCAAATACATTGGCGGCATGTGGCGTAATCGCGCTCAAGCTGCTTGGCAAAAAGGACAACCATACCCAGAATCTCGGCTTTTCCCCCTCTCGGTTCAAGCTCATCCCAAATTGGTTAAGGACTATTTGGAAGCAGAAGCAACTGCTGCCAACTACGGCTTTGTCAATCGGTTGCTATTGGCAGAACTCCTGCGTCTGCGCTTGCGGGAAGTCTATGGGGATTTGGAGGCTCCCTTAGTTTACGATTTGCCTCACAACCTTACCTTGGCAGAGGAGAAAATAACCAAGGAATTGTCTCCCAAGCATCGGTGGGTAACTCGTAAGGGAGCATGTCCTGCTCATGCTCAGCAACCAGTCATTATCCCTGGTTCCATGGGAGCAACTTCTTACTTGCTGGTGGGTAAAGGAAATCCAGCATTCCTTTATTCTGCCTCTCATGGTGCCGGAAGGGTAAAATCCCGTTTTGAACTCAGCCGCAGAGGTGCTTCCCAAACTGAAGAAGCTTTGGGTTTAAAGGGTATTGACTGCATCACAATGCGCGAGGAACGTAGAATCGAGGAAGCACCTGCAGCTTACAAACCAATTGAACCAGTGATTGAGGCTCAGGTGGAGGCAGAGATGGTGAGTGTAGTAGCTTGTCTCAAGCCAGTCTTGACTTTTAAGGCGTAGTTTATGTAATAGTTCTGGAGGAATGATGCTGCTTACCCAACCTCGTGCTGATCGAGTTATCTTGCACAATATTAGTTGGCAACAATTTGAAAATTTATTAGCGGATTTGGGCAAAAGTCGTGCTGCCAGAGTTGCCTATGATGATGGAATGTTAGAAATTATGACCCCTTTACCGGAACACGAATATTACAAAGAAACTCTTGGCATTGCTATTCAAGATATTGCCGAGACTTTAGACCAAAACTATGAAAGCTTAGGTTCAACGACTTGGAAACGGGAAATCAAGAAGGCAGGGGTTGAACCGGATAACTGTTTTTACTTCCAAAATGAGCCAAAAATTCGCGGTAAGTTAGAATTTGACTTAAATCAAGACCCCCCACCAGACTTGGCGCTGGAAATTGATTTAACCAGCAAATCTCTCAGTCGCTTTCCCATTTATGCTCGTTTAGGTGTACCAGAAATTTGGTGTTATGACTCAGGTGATGTGACTATTTACCAGCTACAAAATCAGGAATATATACAAGTAGAAACTAGCTTGGTGTTTCCTACGCTGCCAGTACAAGAACTTCCTGCGCTTATTGAACAATACCGTCCCCAGGGAAAACTAGCAATCCGCAAAGCTGTCAGAGAGTGGGCGAAGATAAGTAATAAGCGCCTAACGGCGAATTAAGAATTAAGAATTCATTCATAGATTACACATATATCTCTATCAATCTAATTTGACCAAGCTAAGTTCGTTTCCATTATCAGAAAATTGCTGTAGCACCAAGGAGTATGCCAGGAATTACAAAAAAAACACCAATCATATAAGCAAATGCGATTGACTTTCTTTCACTAGCAACGGTGGCTAGAGTTTCTGCACTCAAAATTGGCAAGCGACAGAGAAAGGGAATGTCATAGATGAGAATTACCCCAAGAGTGTTGTAGAGCAGGTGAACCATAGCAATTTCTAAGGCAGGGACTGCTTCTGCTCCAGAAACGGCGGTTGCTGCTAGTAAAGCGGTAATACAAGTACCGATGTTGGCACCGAGAGTAAAGGGATATATTTGTGCTAACCCAAATACACCTGAACCTGCCAGCGGTACCATTAAGCTAGTGGTAGTTGAGGAAGATTGGACAAGAACTGTCATTAAAGTACCAGCTGCAATACCAGTAATTGGACTTTTGCCAATTGCTGTATGGAGAATATCTTTAGCGCGACCTACCATCAGGACTTTGACCAGTTTACCAATAAAGCCAATAGTCAAGAAAATTAGACTAATTCCTACAATGATCAAAGCAATACCGTCAAATGGCGCAGGTAAAAAGTGAGTGATTTCTTTAAACAAACTTACAAGTGGTTTAGTAGCAGCTTTGACGAAATTCAAATCTTTGACACTCATCGAACCACCACCCACTAAATTCTGAGCCAGAAAAAGTGCAATTTTCTCAAGGGGATGAAATAAAATCTCAAAGGGCAGAAAAATAACCACACTCAATAAGTTAAAAAAGTCATGAATTGTAGCAGCAGCAAAAGCTCGCTGAAACTCACTCTTATCCCCAATATGACCCAAACTAACTAAGGTATTGGTAATACTAGTACCGATATTTGCACCCATTATCATTGGTACAGCAGTGGTTACAGGTAAGCCTCCAGCAACCAAACCAACAATAATTGAGGTTACAGTACTTGATGATTGGATGAGTGCTGTCGCGACGGTACCGACTATTAGTCCTAAAAAAGGATTAGTCGCAAAGGCAAATAGTTCTTGAGCTCTTTCTCCCGTTGCCAATTTAAAGCCCGTACCAATCATGCCAACTGCGGCAATCAGAAGATATACTAATAGTAGAACACCAATCCATTGCAGAAGTTGGTTGCCTTTGTTTTCCGGTTGGCTTCTTTCTATAGGTTGCCCCGCAATGTTACTCATGATTAATGTGTAAACATACTTTACCAATGAATAATTAATAATTGATAATTAATAATTGTTTAATTTGGTTTAAAGCCTCTTTAAAGACTGTTTAAAGAACTGAAATTATGGTACTTGCTCCCAAAGCAAGCGATATAGCTGTAAAGGTTCCTCCTTCCCCTTAACTTTAACCGGTAACATCTTTTCCAAAGGCAGAGTGCGATCGCTCAGCTTTGCAAAAGTACCTTGGGACATCAGAATCTCACCACCCTTAGCAACCCCACAAATCCGACTAGTCACATTAGTAGTATCCCCAATAGCTGCATACTGAATGAGTTTTTCTGAGCCAATGTTTCCTGCTGCTACTTTGCCAGTATTGAGTCCAATATGGATGCTAATTGTTCTTCTACCCTGCTTTAGCCATTTTTGATTGAGGCGACGCACTGCCCACTGCATGGCAATTGCTGCCTGAATGGCTCGCTCTGGATCATTTGCTTGTTGATAAGGAGCACCCCAAATCGCAAACAAAGCATCTCCAATGTACTTCTCTAAAGTGCCTTCGTAGGCAAAGACAATCTCCTCCACCATCACTTGGAAGTATTCATTGAGCATCTCAATTACCTGGCGTGGTTCCATTTGGGAGGACATTTCCGTAAACTGGCTAATATCACAAAATAGAGCTGTTACTTCCCTATCCACAATTGCTAAGTTGCCTTCCTCTCTCAGTTTTCTACTAACCGCTTTAGGAAAAAAACGCTCTAGTTTATTACGCATTAATGCTTCAGCTTGTATCTGTTGGTAAAGCTGAGAATTGTCAATAGCGATCGCGGCTTGGTTAGTCAGACAAGTCAAAAATTCTAAATCTTCGCCCGAATAAACATGGGATAAGGACAAATTATCGACATATAACACCCCAATTACTGACTCTCGTGGTTTAAGGGGAGCGCACATCGCCCCATGGATACCTTGCAAGATAACAGATTCTGAATTACTCAGCCGCTGGTCAATACAAGCATCATCAGATAAAATAGCTGTCCCTTTGTTGCGTACAAAATTGGTAATCTTTTTGCTGTATAATTGTTCTATTAGTGGGATGCCTGAGCGCAACTTAAATGCTTTTTGTTCCAGTTCCCCAGTTGATGGATTAACCAAGAGAATAACGGCTCGATCTACATGCATAATCTCCAACAGTAGGTCGAGAATTTTCTCCAGTAGCCTCTCAGTTTCCTCAGGAGAAGCTAATACCTTGCTTACCTCTAACAAGATTTCTAATTTAGCAATTGCTCGCTGTTGAGCATCCTGTTGTGGGAGCTTGATGAGTGAGATATCTGTTTGCTTAGGATCTAGTGAGTTGGGTATAGTGATTCTGGTTTGTTCCGGTGAGACTTGCTTGATAATTGAGATCCTAGAGTCGGCACTATCGTTAATAAGTTTTTGCCTAGAACCAGCTATCACCTCAACAAATTGGAAACTGAGCTTGCCAAAATGAATTAAGTCCCCATCTTTGAGTTGACTTTGGTTAACTTTGATCTCGTTAACAAAAGTACCATTGAGGCTCTGCAAATCTGTGAGCGTAACGCCATCCTCGGCAAGAGTAATTTCAGCATGTTGACGGGAAAGACTGCCATCCATCACCACAATACTGTTGTCCATCTCACGTCCAATAGTATTGGCACCAAACTGCAATTGATGAGTTTTTTCTTCAGAAGTACCAGGGGCATAAATTAAATATGGCACACCACATCCTCACTCTTGCTCAAATTCTATCCCCTTGCTGATCTTGTTCTACAACTCAGTAGAGTTGGATTTAAGAACTGTGGGAATTTGGCTTACTATTTTTGAGGCTATTTGCTCTGGCGTATCACTCCCATTTATCCTAATGTGCAAGTCCGCTTCTGCATAAAGACTTCGCCGCTGCTCTAAGATCTTTTCCAAAGTCTGCGCAGGATTAGCTTGCTTGAGAAGAGGGCGAGTAGTATCTTCTTTAAGACGCTCTATTAATACTTCTACTGGTGCATCTAGCCAAACAATTAAGCCTTGGTGTAGGTAACTCCAGTTAATTGGTCGTAGTACAACACCGCCACCAGTAGCAATGCTCAGTTTAGTATAAGCCGATAATTCAGACAATACTTGACTTTCAAGCTCTCGAAAAGCATCTTCTCCACTTTCAGCAAAAATCTCATTAATAGTTTTACTGGCAACTTGCTCAATCATGACATCTGAGTCACAGAAACGGTAACCCAGGTGACTTGCTAGTAGACTTCCTACAGTAGTCTTACCAGAACCCATCATACCAATGAGAAAAACATTGATTCCTGCTAATAAGTCATTCACTTAGATACTTACCCTCGTTCACTATCTCTCTTTGTTATTTTAACTTCTGCTGAAAGCAAATGGTTGTAGTGTGATCAGGCTTATTGGGGAAGATTTATGCTCACTTACTTAGGGCTTATTGCATGACATGTAAGCTATACCATACCGTGCTTTCAATAATTTTCAACCAAGCCTTGTGCAAGATCTGAGCTATATAGACACAAATCTTACACCGTCGTGAGAAATTCCCATTCCACCTACTACCTAACACCTAACACCTAATACCTAATACCTAATACCTATGCCAATTGAGAATTACGACTTATTCAGCAAACCCTACTTAGCTAAGATTGACATTAAAATAGAGAAAACTGCGTTGATATTCAGATATTCAGATGGGTTACAGCGATTTCGACCTGAGACGGGTCAAGCAAGAATTTGAATTGACCATTGATGAGCAACCTGATCTATTCGCTGAGATTGAACCAATAGAAGGAAGTTCACTATTGTCCAGCACTCTCAATGAAACTGTGCAACTGGCGATTTCCATCAACACGGAAAAAGCTCGTTCTGAACTAATTATCGCACCGGTACTGTTAGAGATTAGGCGACAGGCTAAATTCCCAATTAGTCTTTTTTCAGGAACTGAATTCAACATTGCTCCCAATCGAGGGCTGAGTGGATATTGTGACTACATTCTAAGTCGCTCAAAGGAGCAATTGATGGTAAATACTCCTGTCGTAATGGTTGTAGAAGCCAAAAATGAAAATATCAAGGGAGGGCTGGGGCAATGTATTGCTGCAATGGTAGCAGCTCAGATGTTTAATCAACAGGAAAGTAATCATATTGCAACTATTTATGGAGCTGTGACAACAGGTGAAATCTGGAAATTTTTGTTTTTAGATAATTCAGTAATTTCTATTGATTTAAGTGACTACTATATTGTGAGAGATGTGGGCAAAATTCTAGGTATTCTCAATCAGGGAATTGGAGATGATTAGCTGGTTAAAAAAGGGCGATAAGCAGAATGCAAACTTGAACAAGAGCAACAAAAAGTATCAGAAGATACAGCAAGAATAAAAAGCGATCGCGAACTAATCATTTTAGAGCTCAGTGTAGAGCAGATTGCAGAGGTATTAGGTGTATCAGTACAGTAGGTACTAGTGCAATTCGTCAGAAGGCAGTCCCAATGAAAAAATTTTCACCACCATGAATGAAAATCAACCTCTCCGCATCTCCGCATCCTCGCATCCCCACATCTACAACACCAACGTTGCTAGATTTTTATTCTTCATCCTTCACAATTGTTCTTTACTCCTGATAGCAACACCAATTGCTGCTCAAGCAGCTCCAAAACCTGATCTAGCTCAGCTACCAACTCTTCCGGATCTAATTAACGATGTTGGCCCTCCGGATGTAGTACTTCCTGAACCAGAACCTCAACCAGCAGTAGAACCCTTACCTGCCCTCGAAGAGTTACTACCACAGCTAGAAATATCTCCCGACACTCCTCAACCAGTATTAGAGGATAACCCAGGCGAGATTATGATCGAGCAATTTAAGGTAGTTGGCAGTACCGTATTTAGTACAGAGGAACTAGCAGCAGCGCTAGAGCCTTTTACCAAGCGTGCCATTTCCTTTGCTGAACTACTCCAAGCTCAAGAAGCGATTATTAAACTTTACCGAGAGCGAGATTATATTACTTCTGGAGCCTTTATTCCTCCCCAATCTCTGCAAGGGGGTATCGTTACTATTCAAGTAGTGGAAGGGGAAGTGGAGGCAATCGACATTAAAGATACCAGGCGACTCAATCCCAGTTATATCAGGAGTCGTGTAGAACTGGGAACTACAACTCCCCTCAATCAGGAGCAGCTACTCGAAAAATTACAACTGCTGCAACTTAATCCTCTAATAGAAAACTTGCAGGTGGAGTTAGCCGCAGGTTCGAGTCCCGGTAGAAGTGTGTTAGAAGTTAAAGTACAAGAGGCTGATGTCTTTACTACTGAGGTGAGTATAGATAATCAGCGATCGCCCAGTGTAGGTAGCTTGCGCCGACGCCTTCAAGTCTCCCACGGTAATCTCTTGGGATTTGGAGATCGCTTTGACTTTAGCTTTTTCAACACTGAGGGTAGCAATTCCTTAGAAAATATCAGTTACAGCTTCCCTATCAATCCCCAAAACGGTACTATTGCCTTCTCCCACAGTCGCAGTAGCAATAACGTTATCGAAGAACCCTTTAATATCCTGGATATCGAGTCTAAATCCCGCGCTTATGAACTAACTTACCGCCAACCCATCCAGCAAACTCTGACAGAGGAATTGGCTTTGGGATTAACTGCTTCTCGCCAGGAAGTACAAACCTTTCTCGGCATTGATGACATCGGTCCTTTTCCTCTATCTGAGGGAGCTGATGATAACGGGAAGATCAAAATTTCTGCTCTTCGTTTCTTTCAGGAATATAGTAAGCGGAGTAGTCAGGATATTTTTGCTGCGCGATCGCAATTCAGCTTCGGTATCGGTGTTTTTGGTGCTACTATCAACGATAATGAGCCTGATAGTGAGTTTTTCGCTTGGCGGGGTCAAGCCCAATATTTACGCCTCTTAACCTCAGATATTATCCTGCTTTTAAGGTCAGATCTACAATGGTCAAATGAACCCTTAGTTGCCCTAGAACAATTTAGCCTTGGGGGAGTTCTCAGTGTTAGGGGTTATCGTCAGGCTGCTCTATTAGCAGATAAAGGTTTATTTGCTTCTGCCGAAGTTCGCGCTACAGTTCTCCGTATTCCTGAGTGGAATGTTAGCTTCCAGGTGGCTCCTTTTTTTGACTTTGGCACTATTGCGAATAACTCTAACAATGAACTAAAATTTAGTAATCTCTACTCTCTGGGAGTAGGTTTAAGATTCTCGTTAGGAAACAGTTTTTTGGCTACGTTAGATTGGGGCATTCCCTTGGTTGCAATAGATAATCTCGGTAACTCTTTGCAAGAACAAGGTCTGTATTTCACCATGGAATACAAACTTTTTTAGTTATTTTCTCCTTGCAAGCAGAAGTCTTCAACAATTTCATTATCATTTTCTAAGCTATACAATGAAGTTAAAAAACATTGTAAATCCATCATCTCTCTTACAAAATAGAGCTTCTATCAGCTATTATGATTGTGATAAACCTCTAATCAATCATAATAACTAATTTTTGAAATAATTGCTCAAATCCCAGATTCTTCGTTCCGCTTTGTGACCCTCAGAATGACAACTTATACCTTAATAATTCTAATCCCCAGGTGCAGTCTTAAAATAGTACAATTAAAGTAAAGGGGTAAGCAAATTATCCATAGCTTTTGCTGCAATAACTCTGTCAGTTCAGGTATAAGAATGTTAAGTCGGCTAATGGTGATGTAGCAAATAGAAGGTGAAAATTGTAATGTTGTCCTGTTTTAACATAGCAGATTACTTCGTTTGGTTGGCAAATGAAACAGGCTCTTTCGTGAGCAATCTCAAGCTTCAAAAGCTTGTCTACTATGCTCAAGCTTGGCATCTTGCACTCCGTGACACTCCTCTTTTTCAAGAAGATTTTCAAGCATGGGTACATGGACCAGTAATACCTACCTTGTACCAAAAGTACAATAATTTTGGCTGGCAACCAATTTTGGAGGATGCTAACCCACAATTACCTGAAGAAGTTCAATATTTTTTGCATGAAGTTGCCGAAGAATACTTTGCTTGTGATGCTTATGAACTTGAACAGATGACTCATGCAGAGTCACCCTGGAATTGGGCGAGGGAAGATCTGCTACCTGATTCACCTTCAGAGGCGGTTATTAAGAAAGAGTGGATGAAGGAGTACTACGGATCTCGTGTCGAAGAAGAGGATTAAGAAGACTGATGTTACTAAAGGTGGCACATCAGGTATTAGATCAACAAAGCTAAAGTCACCTCAAGGCATCAGTTTTTCGTTTAAATACTATCATGATGGTCACAGCAAGTTTTCTTGTACAGAAAAAGAAGTTATTTACTGGCTAACCCTGTTGGAACGGTTAAAGGCTCTATCTAGCTTGACTGCTCAAGAATTGTTAGTGAATCGTAGCAGTACCCTTAGGTGCCATCCTATTAAGTGGGAAGATACTAGTGAGAGTGGATTTGGATTGCCAAATGAAGAACAATTAGTTGATACACCCTATCAATTTTCTCTCTCCTCAAATGAACATGGTAGAATTCATGGATTCTTTATTGGTGAGATTTTTTACATTGTTTGGCTAGATCCAGATCATCTACTTTATCCTGCGAAGTAGAGGGATAAGAACTGATTCTTCTTCCTTTCCCTCTTCCCCTTTACGCCTCTTCCAAAACAGATTCTGATAACCTATCCTGCAACAGAAGCGATCGCTTCTGGGGACTCCTCCGGCTCGGTTTCCTCTAACGGTACACCTAGGACTTCCTTGTACATTTTGACGTAATCAACTGCTGATTTATTCCAGCTGTTGTATTCATGCATACCCCGTTTTTGTAACTCCTGCCATTGCTCTTTGAAGCGGAATCCTTCTGAGGCACGTACCATACAGGTGAAGAAGTCTAATGGCTCATAGCGGTCAAAACAGTAACCAGTTCCAGCCTTGTTAACAGGATCATGGTAGGAGACAGTATCCACCAAACCACCGGTGCGCCGTACAATTGGGACACAACCATAACGCATAGCCAGCATTTGACTCAGACCACAAGGTTCAAAACGGGAGGGCATGAGGAAGGTGTCTGTACCAGCGTAGATACGTCTTGCTAAAGCATCATTATAAAGCAGTTGGCTCGACATCCGACCCGGATAACGGGATGCCATCTGCCACAATTGGGTTTCATAGTGACGCTCCCCTGTACCCAAAACTACTAGTTGACTATCTGTATAAGCTAGGAAGCGATCGAATACTTGTATGAGTAAATCAATGCCTTTTTGTTCTACCAGCCGCGTTACCATACCCATGAGAAAGGTATTGGAGTTAACTTCTAGTCCAGTTTCCTCTTGCAGGGCAATTTTGTTAGCGCGGCGTAACTCAATGGTATCAGCAGTAAAATTTTGAGGGATATATTTATCAGTTTCTGGATTATAGCTTTCAGTATCAATACCATTAACTATACCCACTGTCTTCTCACTAATGAAAGACAGCAAACCTTCTAATGTTTCACCATATTCAGCAGTTTTGATTTGCTGAGCATAGGTAGGAGAAACTACGCTTACCCGATCAGCAAACTGCACTGCGGCTGCCATGGTATTATGACCTTGCATATACCAAGGACACCAAGTTATTTTTTGTAACTTCCAAGCCCACGGTCCTTGATAAGCAAGATTATGGATAGTGAAGACAGTGCTGATATCTGGAGATTGGTGCATCCAGACGGGAATCATGCCTGTGTGCCAGTCATGGCAATGAATAATTTGAGGCTTCCAGTAATTCCAAGCAAATTCTGCTGCACCATTGGCAAATAGAGTGAACCGCCAATCTTCGTTCTCGCCGCCATAAATATTACGACCGGAGAAGGCAACATGACCAAATAAATATAAGGGTACATCTGTTCCCGGTAAAACCGTCTCATAGACAGCAAAACTCTCGAACATAGCAGAACCAGACCAGATGGGTTCGGTAGGAACCTCCATTTTATCTGGCAAAAAGCCGTAGTAGGGCATAAATATGCGGACGTCATGTCCCATTGCTCTGAGGACTTTCGGTAATGCACCTACTACATCTCCCATTCCACCTACTTTAGCGATGGGACCTGCTTCTGCTGCAACAAATAGAATTTGCATAGTTTAACTCACAGTTTGACTTTTTAAGTAGGCAACAGGCAACAGGGAGCTTCGGAAGAGGAAAAGATATTATTTCTTCCATTCAATTGGGAGTGCGAAGTGCTTTCAGAAACAAGGCAGGAGGCAGGAGGCTCCAGGGCAGAAGGGAAGAGGATTTGGCTTGTTTCTTTCATTCTCGCGGGTGGCAATCGCCGCCAGTGGGATTGCTCTTCAGGAGCTCTTCACTTGTTACTTGTTACTTTCAAGAAACTCAAGCATCATATATTTGGGGTTGAATTCCTTGGTATGACTGGTTTCTGACTTCTTTTTAGGTATAGAAAAATCTTGTTCCTCCTGCCTTCTGCCCCCTGCCTCCTGCCTTCTAACGCTTGTTACTTATTTAGAATCCCGCTGAATTTCCGCAAAAATCTCGTTCAAAATTTCTTGTGCTCCCTGCTCTCGCAGTTTACCAGCAAGTTCAATACCTAACTCTTCAGCATTAGTTGCTTCCCCAGTAACCGTATCTTTCACTAATTTCTTGCCATCTATACTGGCAACAATACCAGTGAGAGTTAGTGTTGTGCCTTCTAACTGAGTGTTAACACCAATTGGTACTTGGCAACCACCTTCTAGTTCGCGTAAAAATGAGCGTTCTGCATAACAGCGTTGAGCAGTTGGTTGATGTTCAATTGCTTTGAGCAATTCTAATACTTCCGTATCATCAGCACGACATTCGATACCCAAAGCACCTTGCCCGACAGCATGGAGAGAAATTTCTGGAGGTAATTTTTGGTGGATGCGATCGCTCATTTCCAGTCGTTCCAATCCCGCTACTGCTAAAATTAGTGCATCATACTCACCATCATCTAATTTCTTCAGTCGCGTATTTAAGTTACCCCGGACATCCTTAAAATTGAAGTGGGGAAAATTGTGACGTAGCTGAGCCAATCTGCGCAGCGAGGAAGTGCCGATAACGGAACCAGCTGGTAGGGTATCAATCTGCTTGTCTTGATGTTTTTGGTGTACCACTAAAGCGTCAGCAGGATTTTCCCGTTCCGTCATTACTCCCAATACCAATCCCTCTGGCAAGTTTGTCGGCAAATCCTTTAAGGAATGTACAGCAAAATCAATTTCATTGTTGAGCATCCCCAGTTCCAGTTCCTTAGTAAATAACCCCTTATCCCCAATCTTGGATAAAGCAACATCTAGGATCTTGTCCCCATGAGTACTCATAGTCTGGACTTCAAACTGTCTGTCGGGGAAAGCTTCTTGCAGCTTTTCCTGTATCCAATAGGTTTGAACTAAAGCTAACTGGCTTTTGCGGGAACCAATGCGAATTATGCGGGGTGGACTGGTAACGGTAGAGGTCATAGGGCGATCTTAGACAAAAAGCAGTGAATAAACTCACTTAATCTAGACTACCGCAACCTGTGACCAAAAAAATGGGTCTCAAGCCCCGTCCTAGAAGGACGGCTTTTTCCTCTTTTTGAGCAACCTAACTATTTTGGGAATTGAGAATTGCTAATTGCTAGAAGTGCGATCGCTAACCCTAAAGCGCGATTACCTCTCTTCATTAATCAATTATCAATGGGCAATTGATAATTCAGGATACATAATCCCATGGATTGATAATATTAACCCCGCACTGTTCAAAGTCCTTAACGTTGCGTGTTGCTATAGATGCATTTTGCGATGTAGCAATCGCCGCAATCATCATATCGACTGGCTCAGCATGTAAGCCTATCGTTTCTCGTTGCATGGATACGTTGCCATAAGTATATGCTGCATCTTCATCAAAAGTATAGATGCGGCCACTAAATGCCTGTTTGATAAAGCTTGAGAAGTTGGTTTCAAGTTCAGTACGTCGCTTACCTTTGGGTAACCGTGCCAAGCCACGCTGAATTTCAGCAATAGAAATAGTCGTCAATGCCAGATGAAAAGATTTATGAGAGGCGATCCACTCGGCTACTGCTTCATTTGGGACTTCACGCATCAGTTCCGAGATCACATTCGTATCCAAAATAATCATGAATCAAACGTAACAGATGGACGTTTTGAATGACGTTCCGGTAATTCAAGGTCAATACCGTGTTTTATACCAAAACATTGTTGCGCTATGTCCAAGATACTAATATCTGCTGTAATCTCTTTGCATGATAACTGTTTGAGCACATGGCGCAAATATGCCTCAAGCGACAAGCCCGATTGTGCAGCCTGAATACGTAGCGCTTCTTTAGTAGCATCAGGTATATCACGAATAGTAATGCTGGCCATAAGCACTTCCTTATGCACTCATTATCATCAATGATATCATTGATGTCAAAGCTTCTGCGCTCAAAGGCTGATCTCGAAACCAGTAGAACTGATCTAAAATTGATCTTGACAATCGGAAAAATAGGGTGTAAAAGTGCCGACGCTTAAAGCCTCTCGACTGGGAATAGCCAGAATTAAGCAAGCTAGAAATGAAAAGGGGTGGGGCTGGAGTATCGATGAAGATGATACCTGCCTCGTGGAGGCTAGTAAGGTTTTAGAACCTAACAAAAACTGGTTTCTAGATAGTCCTTATGCTGAGGGTATCTCAGGAGGAACTTGGAAAAGGTTTTTGGCAGGAAAGCAACCTATTAGTGCAGCAGCTTTCAAAGCCTACTGTCAAGTTCTCGGACTCAAGTGGGAAGAGGTTGTTGAGCGCCCCAGCTCAACCCCTACGAAGACTCGTCAAGATTGGGGAGAAGCGATTGACATCTCTACCTTTTATGGTCGTACCACAGAACTAATTCAGCTAGAGCAATGGATTGTGGTTGAGTCTTGTCACTTAGTAGCACTGCTAGGCATGGGTGGAATTGGTAAAACAGCACTATCAGCTAAGCTTGCAGAACAAATTCAGCAATCTTTTGAGTACCTAATCTGGCGTTCTCTACGCAACGCCCCACCGATTCAAAATATCCTAGCAGATTGGCTCGAATTTTTAGCCAATGGACAGAAGAGAGATATACCAGAAACTGTAGATGGTAGAATTTCGCAACTAATTGAGTATTTACAAGTACATCGCTGTTTGCTGATACTAGATGATTGGGAAACAGTAATGCGCAGCGGAGAACTAGCAGGACAATATCGAGAAGGTTATGAGGATTATGGCAAGTTAATTAGGCGAGTAGGAGAAGCAAGGCATCAAGCTTGTTTACTCCTCATCAGTCGTGAGAAACCAATGGAAGTTTCCTCTTTAGCAGGAAATACTTTACCGGTTCGGGAGTTGAAACTAAAGGGATTACAACTCGAAGATGCCAAAAAACTCCTGGAAACTAAAGGTTTTTCTAATTTAAAGAGAGGTTCTGAAGAACTGATTCAGCTATATAGAGGTAATCCCTTAGCTTTAAAAATAATTGCCACTACGATTCAAGAGATATTTAATGGCGATATTTATGAATTACTAGAGCAAAGTACATTGGTGATTGGTGATATTCTTCTGAGCCTTTTAAATCAGCATTTTGAACGGTTGTCAGTCTTGGAAATGGGAATTGTTTATTGGTTTGCTCTAGAAAATCAACCCTTATCATTGCTTCAATTGAAAGCAGATATGCAGTTTTCCATATCATCATTATCTAAATTAGTAGCAGCTCTGGAATCTCTGAAGCGACGCTCGTTACTGGAAAAAGCATCAAGCCGAGAAGGGAATGAGGCTATATTTACCCTACAGCCGGTGGTTATGAAGTATGTTATTAACCAATTGATTGAGCAGGTCTGTAAAGATATAATGGCAACAGTGGCAACTCAGTCAATCAGTAACTTGGGACTCCTAAGAACTCATGCATTGGTCAAGGAACAGGCAACAAAAGAGGTAAAACAAATTCAAGTTCGCCTGATTCTGACACGGATTGTTGATAAATTATATTTGACCTTAACCGGTGAAAATCCTCTTGAAGAGCAGCTAAATCAGGTTCTATCAATGCTACAACGGCACTCGCCACAAGCAGTAGGATATGCCCAAACCAATATTCTCAATTTACTAGAGGTGATCGGGGGTAAATTGCAGCAGCGATGATTCATCCAGGTTTATTACTACAAAACCGCTATCGAGTTCTGCAACCACTGGGGAAAGGGGGATTTGGTCAAACCTTTGAGGTGGATGATGGCGGTATCCCCAAAGTTTTAAAAGTTCTGAATCTAGATCGTTTCTACTCTCCAGAAACCCAACAAAAGGCAGTATCTCTATTCCAGCGAGAGGGAGCAGTCTTAAGTCGGTTAAGTCATCCTGGTATTCCTCGAGTTGAACCGGATGGGTATTTCACTTTAACTGACGACAGTGGTGAAGTACTGTACTGCTTGGTGATGGAGAAAATCGATGGCATCAATTTAAAGAAGTGGATGAAGAATCGGGACAATCAACCGATTACTCAAGAACAAGCGATCGTGTGGTTGGAACAACTCTCAGAGATCTTAGCTCAACTCCATCAGCAGGAGTTGATTCACCGGGATATTAAGCCATCTAATATCCTACTTAAGCCCAATGGACAATTAGTCTTGATTGACTTTGGTGCGGTTCGGGAAATTACAGATACCTACTTGCAGAAGCAAGCCAAGAATGTGACAGGTACAGTGATTATTTCCGTAGGCTATACGCCGCCGGAGCAGGCTGAAGGTCAATCTGTGCCCCAATCTGATTTCTTTGCTCTTGGACGTACCCTAGTCTATTTACTGACAGGTCAACATCCTACTAATTTTGAGAAAGACTTCCGAACAGGTAAGTTGTATTGGCGAGGCAGTGCTTCTCAGGTTTCGACGGAGTTTGCTGGTTTGATTGATTATCTCATGGCTATTTTTCCTGGTGGACGCCCCCAGACACCACAGATGATTAGGCGCTGCCTCAAGGACATCATCACCCCATTGCCTGTACCTACTGATACTCCCAACGGGAAAAATATCGGAATACCTGCACCAGTTACTCTCTCCGGTAATCCTATAAGTACCCAAAAAGAAAATTCTTTCCTAGTTAAGGCTTCCAGCTTTGTAGCTAGCTTCCTCCCCAGCGAACCGCCAACCAGTTCCTGGCAAAAAATTCAACTGCGTCGTACCCTGTCTGGACATAAAAATACTGTTAAGGCAGTTGCCATCACTCCGGACGGTCAGACTATGGTTAGTGGTAGTTACGATAAAACTATTAGGCTATGGGAGTTGCCTTCTGGGAAATTGCTAGGTACTCTCTCGAGTCATACTAATCGAGTTACTTCCATTGCCATCAGCCGAGATGGTAAGCTTCTAGCCAGCAGTAGTTACGACAGGACTATCAAGCTTTGGGATCTTTCCTCAGGAGAACTGCTACACACCTTCCCCAGAAACTCAGGAAAAGTTCGATATATTGCCTTTAGTCCCGATGGTCAGACCCTAATTAGCACCAGTGATTCAGAAGTCAAACTCTGGGTTGTGGGTACAAGCCAACTGCTACGTCCTTTGACTGGACGTTCCATCTCCGCTCGAATTGCTACTTTTAGCCCAGATGGTCAGACTAGCATTATTGGTAGCCTGGACGGTAGCTTGGAACTTTGGAATCTTAACACTGGGGAACGACTGCGTAGTAATTCTAATCGATCCGGAGGGATTACCTCTATTGCTTTTAGTGCAGATAGTCGAACCTTAGCCAGTAGCAGTGGCAAGACTATTGAGCTGTGGGAGCCACATCTGGGCAAACGGCTGCACGCTTTTTCCACCCAGTTTAATCGCATTACCTCTATTGCCTTTAGTGCCGATGCTCAGACTTTAGCCAGTGGCAGTGACAAGAGCATTGAGTTGTGGAATTGGCACACAGGCAAACGACTACGCACTCTTTCTGGCCATTCTAATTCTATTCGCTCTGTTGCCTTTAGTCCGGATGGCTACTTCTTGGTTAGCGGGAGTGATGACCGGACAATTAAAATTTGGCAACTGTTTTCTTAGCTCTACTAAGCTAAGACGTACTGAAATTGCACCTTTGCATAAGTCCTGTATCCCACATTCCGCACGACAAAATGTAGTATCCCACATTCCACCCCAAAACTGTCACAAGGGTCAGCTAAAGGAACTTTCGTAGCTGGCATGGAAGGTTAGAAAAAGCCACAAACCCAATAAAATTTAGGTATTTGTGGCAAAATACTGGGTTTATGGGTCAAAATTCGCTTTTTTTTGCTAAAATTAGCCAGTCAAAACCCCATTGGAGACCCTAGCCGCCAAAAAGTAACCTTTACTCACTCGTTTGAATCGAAACCAAAGCTAGCACAGCAGATAGTATTGTTGACAAGCGGGGGGGAAAAACTTTAATAGTGATAAACGCTCATCAGACAAATTAGAAATTTCAACACTTTGGTGAACAAGCAAAACATGAATTGACTGAAAACATTGAAAAATCCAACGTAATGTGGGGTGGTTAGTTGGACGATTCAGTTGATTGGGAACTGTCGTGTTACGGCGTTGTAAAGTTTGACGTAGTTGGCGTTGACCAAGGGTATAAACCAGCAGGCATAAACCCATAATTAAACCTAAAGCTTCAATCCGCTCTGGCGATTTGAGGAAAATACTATCAGTGAAGAACATTGGGTCTTTGAGAAAACGAAAACCTCGTTCTACTGCTTGTTGTTCTTTGTATTTAGATAACATGTCTGACGCTGTCAAAATGTTTCTGTCGAGAACATTAGTGGCAATAATAAAACGTCCTGCTGAGTTGCGAAATGGTTTGACTTTCTCGTCACACAGACTCACTGTACCTCCTACTTGATAAGCTTCAGCTGTGGTATCTTTCCGATTTTTATCGCTCACAACTTCAATTTGAATATTTGTTAAGTGATGATACTTCGACTTTTTGAGAAGTTTCTGAGCCATCCTTTGTGCATCCGGAATACAGGCAAAAGTTTGGCGACTTAATTGCCGCAGTTGCTTCCTGGCTTCAAGAGCTTCTTTTTGGATATTTTTGTCTAACTTATTTAAGTCAGATTCTCGACGTTTTTCGCTTTCAACTACCAGCCATCTTTGCTCAATTCCGCCATAATTTTGCTGAACTTCTTTGTAATAATATCCTTTCAACTCACTTGCCTTTAGCTCTTGTTGGCTTACCTCCTGAACCAGCTTCCAAGCTGCTTTGACTGTCAGAGGTACTCGACATCTGTTTCATCTTCTCCTTGTACGCTGAACGAGGTGGAATCTAAATGAACTTCTTTTACGTCTATTTGATATTTCTTCACCACTGCTAGGACAATCGAAATAAATATTTGGTTCAATCCAGTTTGATACAGACTGTCTAGCACTCTTCCCAAGCGGTCATCGTTCAAATACTCTGCTTTTATTCCTGCTCCGAGCAGATGTTCTGTTGCTTTTCCTTCCCAAAAACGACTGAATAGATATAATGGCGATGAGACTAACCCTAATCCATTCATTATCATTCCTTTGATTACTTGACCTGCACTAATTTTCTCAGCAAGATGTTCTCCTAGCTGTTCGTTGATTAGCTCTACTATACCGATTTCATCTATCAGTCCTGCCACTAAGCCTAAATGATCTAAGTTTCTCACTTCTATGGACATGATTTAAAAGGGTTCGTCTCTATTTATGAGTTGATTTTCCCTCATTTAGTCCACTTGTTGGCTTGCCAGAGTATGAGTATTTCTACTTAGTCTTCCTTTGAATCATTGTATGCTACATTTTGTCGTGCGGAATGTAGGTTAAATTTTTGGTATAAAAGGGTTTCGGAGGGCTTGTCACCCCTTCAGAACCTCAGCATGAGATTGTAGAGACGTTGCATGCAACGTCTCTACAGAGTTTTCGCGGTTTACTCAAAACTAAAGTGCGATCGCATAGTGAATGAGGTGAGCTAGTTGTTGACGCAGAGTTTCTAGTCCTAAACGCTTACTAGCGGAGATAAACACTCCTTGGGGAAATTCTTCTTGAGCTAAGGTCAAAGTTTCACTATCTACCCCATCAACTTTATTGAATGCCACTAGTATAGGTCCTGGTGTAATCGGCATTTCTGACAGAATTGACATTACAGAACGAATGTGACTTTGCCACGCAGGATGGGATAAATCCACTACATGCACTAGTGCGTCGGCGTCAGTGACTTCTTCGAGGGTGGCGCGGAAAGCATCTACCAAAGACGGCGGCAGTTCATGGATAAATCCAACAGTATCGGTGAGGAGAATCGAAATTGGTTCATTAGTTGCGACATTGGGAACTGTTAACCTTCTAGTTGTGGGGTCAAGGGTAGCAAATAACTGATCAGCAGTGTAGACTTCTGCATTAGTCAGTGTATTTAACAGAGTAGATTTTCCAGCATTGGTATAACCGACTAAAGCTACCGTAGGCACTTCTTGCTTTTGCCTGCGCTGTCGCTGTCGGGAGCGATAAGCTTGCAACTGATTAACTTCCTGCTGTAGTCGAGCAATACGACGTTGAATAGCACGGCGTTCAGTTTCCAGTTTAGTTTCACCAGGACCACGAGTACCAATACCACCACCTAACCGGGACATTGCCTGACCGCGACCAGTAAGACGGGGTAACATGTATTCAAGCTGGGCAAGTTCCACCTGCAATTTACCGGCGCGGGATTGGGCCCGCTGGGCAAAAATATCGAGAATTACTTCTGTACGATCTACTACACTTACACCCAGTCGAGATTCCAGGTTACGGACTTGAGCCGGTGATAGATCCCGGTCAAATACTACCAGATTTCCTCCTAAGGTTTGCACTATCAGAGCAATTTCATCAACTTTACCAGCACCAACCACTGTTTGGGGATGGGGTCTTGAGCGCTTTTGCTGAATGGTTTGTAACACTTTACCACCAGCAGTTTCTACCAACCGCCTGATTTCCGCTAAACCATCTTCAAAATGTTCTGAAGTTACATCTGAAGTCATTAATCCTACAATTAGCACTCGGTCTTGTTCAATATCTCTAGCATCTAATTGTTGGACAATAAATTGTCGCCGGAATTCAGCTTCTAGTCCTTCTACTAAATCTAGGAAATCTTGCTTAGTGAGGATATCGAGGCTTAGGGCTGGTGATAAAGTCCAGCTGAGTCCGAAGTTAGTGTTGTCAGTATCCTCAGGATTGTTTAGTTCCTGTTCATTAGGAGGTAGTAAATGAGCTAAGTAGGTTTCCTTGATATAACCTGTTGCACCACCACCCCTGCGTTCAAATCCTGAACCGGTAATATTCAGAACCACTAAGGCATCCAATCGCTGAATCGCCATAGCAGTGAGATAAGATTGTTTAGGGGTTTCTGGTTTCAGTTGGGTAGCAAGACAGCGAATCCCACATAATCGCTCTGCGCCGTAGCGTGGTAATTCTCGCAGCGGAATTTTGGTCTGAGCTGGAGTGCCAATTGCCACCCGAATTACTTGTCCTCGGCGGTTGATGTAAGTACACAAAGGTTGTTTCAGCTCACTGCTAATGGCTGCCAGTCGCTGGGCAAACTCTGGCGTTGTAAGGTGATCGCCCGGTAAGCGCTGGTGATACAGCCGTTTCAGCTGCTTGAGCTGGCTGGACTTCAGACCCTTGAGATTACCATAGATAGTTTCGATAGGCTTCTTTTACCAGTAAGCTGGTTAGTGAATTGACTGATGCTATTCTAGCTATGATTAGTTGATCAATGATAAGTCCTAAGTTGGCGTAAAAACCATTATTGCTTTTTTTTATTGACTTTGATACTCTAAAAAAGACCGATTGGTTTCCATTAATGTCAAAAGCTGAAGAAACTAAAAATAGAATTATTCAGCAAGCCGCAGACCTATTTAACCAACAGGGCTATGCCGGAGCCTCTATGTCAGACATTATGGCAGCAACGGGATTAAAGAAAGGCGGGATTTACAACCACTTTGCCAGCAAAGATGAGTTAGCGATCGCAGCTTTTGATTTCGCTGCTGAGCAATTGAGCCAGCGTTATCTCCGGGCGCTCAAAGGTAAGCGGGGAGCAATCACCCGTCTCAAGGCTATCATCCACACTTTCTCCACGACTCCTGATGAGTTTTCCATCAAAGGCGGATGTCCATTGCTCAACACCGCTATTGAGAGCGATGACACCCATCCAGCGTTGCGGGAGCGGGCACAAAGTGCCATGTATCAGTGGCGTAATTTAATTCATCAGGTCGTTCAAAAAGGCATAGAAAGGGAGGAAATTCAGGTTGGTGTTGATCCCAATACAGTGGCAACAATTTTAATTTCGACCATGGAAGGAGCGCTCATGCTAACAAAATTGTATGGCGATCGCATCCACCTCCAACGGGCGAAAGATCATCTTAACCATTATGTGGAGGGTTTGCAGACATCTTAGGTGATCTCTGAAAATGAAAAGACATCTCCAAAAACTCAATATTTACCTAGGTTCCATAAGGGTTTCAGCTTCTTGTCTGGAGATGTCTAAAGTACCTGCCGGAGGTGCGTTACGCTTCGCTAACACACCCTACAAAAGGGACATTCTTGAGAGGAAATTAATTCAAAATACCAATCGGTCTTAAAAAGACGAACATAACAAACCCCACTGGAGATTTTAATGCTGAAGTTTTATCACCATCCCCTATCACCAATCAGCCGACGGGTTTGGATTGGACTTCTGGAAAAAGGAATTCCCTTTGAGCCAGTTATGGTAAACCTCAAAGGGGAACAATTCGAGCCTGAATTCTTATCCCTCAATCCGTTTCATCATATTCCAGTTGTAGTAGATGGGGAGCTGCAAATCCTAGAATCTCTAGCAATTTTGGACTATTTGGAAGCGAAGTATCCTTCCTCACCTCTGACGCCTCAAGAACCAGCAGCGATCGCTAAAATGCGGATGGTGCAAATGATAACAAGTAATGAACTTACCACCAAGATACCTGCGCTATTGATGGCAAGTGATTCCCCAGAGCCTGATAAGACGACATTTAGACATATTGCAACAGGTCTTGATTTTTTCAGTGAACAACTTGGAGATTTTCCCTATTTTGGTGGAAATAATTTGTCTTTAGCAGATATTACAGCAGGGGCGCTATTACCTATGATAGTTCGACTTGGTGTTGATTTGAAAGAGCATCCACCGATTGCTGCCTGGTATGAACGCATCATGGCACGGGAGTCGTGGCAAAAAACTGAACCGGATGATGAGGCTTTTGAAGCCTGGAAAAAGTGGGTGTCGTTGGTAATCAAACGTCGTCGGCAGCAAACGGCACGAGCTTAGCTGGAATGTTACGCTTGTTAACTTTCAATCTCGCCTTGCCTGCTACCTGAAAACGATATTCTCAGACGTTGTTTTGCTCAACTTTATCTTGTTGCCACAAAAAATCAAGAAAATCTTCTAGTCGCAGTAGCTTTGCTTCAGATAGCTGACGGAGCTTACCTAAAATCAATTCTTCTCGATGCCATTGAGCAATGGGAATAATTTGTGAGGCGGTTACCTCAATCGTAACCTGAGGTACATCGAACCCTTCTAAACTATACCCATCCTCTTCTTCTTCCGGCATGGGGTAATGCTCCACAATTGTTGCCAAATCCCCCCGTTTTAGGTTGTATTCTGGTAAGTTCTGAGCTAGGGCAACTTGGGAAAATAGGAAATGTTTTACCTTCATGGATTAGCTCCTTTATCTGGCACTAAAGTGACAAATTTGGTTGCACCATTAACAACCATCCAAATCGTAAGAATGTCGAGTTCAACCCCATTAACTCCTTGCAGACACGCACGAATGGCATACTTTTCCCCGTAGCGAGTTGTCTCAATTAGATCAGCAGGTTGTGTTAAGACTTGGGTACGGAGATCTTGCTCCAGTTGCTCCCATTTGTCCAACGTATAACCAGCCTGAGCCAGAAATTTTGATTTATCGTCTTTCGGCAAGGGTACAAGTAAATATTGAGTTAGTTTCGCTTCTGCAATTAGTGCATCCTGTGGTAAGAAAACCATCGGTGCATGGCGTGAGTTAAAGGGAGAGATACTGGTTCTATTTTACTTTGAAGTACTGGTCGTTAAACCATTCAACATGATTAGCAATCGCCCTACGAAGCTTGCCTAAACGACAATCTTGCATTATCATATCAGCGATTTTCCTGCATTTGTAAGAACAGGAGAAGGCAAAAGTGCGATCGCAAAACAACAATTGAAAAAGGTTTCCAGTTTAAGTATAGGATTCAGGGGATAGTCTCCAAAACTAATGCACGTTAGCTTATTGAGCGCTTGCGGGCATCTGCGAGAGCTTCCCGTACCTGCTCAAAACCAGTACCACCGTAACTATTACGTGCTGCTACAACTTGAGTGGGTGCGATCGCTTGATAAATATCTTCTTCAAAGGCTGGATGCAGTTCTTTCCATTCTGGGAGAGTCAAATCTTTAAGAAGTTTACCAGCTGCCAGACAGGTTTTAACCGACTTACCTACTAAATTGTATGCCTCTCGGAAAGGTACGCCTTTTCCTGCCAAATAGTCGGCTACATCTGTAGCATTGGAGAAATCTTCGGCAACTGCTGAAGCCAACCTTTTTGTGCGAAATTCCAGTCCTTCCCGCCAGAGAATTGTCATCGCTTCCAGACAACCCCGAACCGTCTTTACCCCATCAAACAGAGCTTCTTTATCCTCTTGCAAATCTTTGTTGTATGCCAAGGGTAACCCTTTCATCAATACCAACATACCTTGCAGATGACCAAAAACTCGACCCGTCTTGCCTCGCACTAGTTCTGGGACATCGGGGTTTTTCTTTTGGGGCATAATGCTAGAACCAGTAGAGCAGTTGTCCTTAAGGATGACAAAGCTAAACTCTTCTGATGCCCAGAGAATAATTTCCTCTGATAAACGGCTCAGGTGAACCATAATCAGACTAACAGCACTTAAGAATTCAATCGCAAAATCGCGATCGCTAACCCCATCCAAGCTATTAGCATAAATCCCACCAAAATGCAACGTTTTTGCCGTATAGTGACGGTCAATCGGGAAAGTAGTACCAGCGAGTGCGCCGCAACCCAAAGGTGAGATATTCACTCGTTGATAAATTTCACCTAACCGCTCCCAGTCCCGCTGAAGCATTTCCCAATAAGCTAGCAAGTGATGGGCTAAACTTAACGGCTGAGCTCGTTGTAGGTGGGTGTAGCCAGGGATGAGAGTTTCTACATTCGCTTCAGCCAAATTGAGGAGCACAGTTTGTAACTCCCGCAACTGGGTACGAATTTGGGTAATTTCCTCCCGGAGATAGAGCCTGGTATCAGTTCCTACCTGATCATTGCGTGAACGAGCAGTATGCAACTTTTTGCCTACATCACCGACAATCTCCGTTAGTCGCCTTTCTACAGCAAAATGGACATCTTCAGCCTCAACACCAGGATTGAATTTACCTGCCCGATATTCTGAGCGAATTTGCTCTAGTCCACTCACCAACTGCTCTCCTTCCAAATCGGAGATAATGCCAATATGAGCCAGCATTTTCGCATGAGCAACAGAACCGGTAAGGTCATATTCAATTAATTCAATGTCGAAGCCAATACTAGCATTGAAGCGAGCGATCGCCGGATGCAGTGCTGATTCAAACCTCTGACTCCAAGTTGTTGGTTTAGTCACTTTATTTGTTATTCGTTATTTGTTACCTGTTGTTTGTAATTACAAATGACCAATAACCATTTAGCCAAAAGAAGTGAAATTTCTAAAAAAGTAACCAATAACTATCCCAATCAGTAATGCCCAAACTTGACCAGATTTAACAAAGTTGTTCCATGTATCTTGGATCTGACCTAAAAGATCTGGATCCTCAACGGTTTGAGCCAAAACCAGCCAATCAAGATTTAAGTGAGAGCTTACTACTCCCAGAGTGTCATAGCAGTAGCTAACGCTGTGCAAAAGGGGAGTTATTACTTGCATTTCTAAGACCATGCCGATTATTGCCTCATCAAAAATAGTGTACTCGGAAAATTTTACCAAAGGAGTTCAGAAGTTCAGAAGTTCAGAAGCTATAGATTCTGGTTCCCCGTTGCCTACTCCCCATTCTCAATTCTTAATTCTTAATTCTTAATTCTTAATTCCCTTTTACCTGCATAACAACTAATGTCATATCATCTCCATTACGGTTTGTTGCGCCGATAAACTGCTGTACTTGCTCAAAGAGGTAATCTAGAACCTCTTGGGAACCACTACAATGCTCACAAGCCCACCGGAAAGCTTGTACTAACTGTTCTTCATCAAACCTCTCACCATTTTGATTAGCGGCATCGGTAAACCCGTCAGTATAGTAAATAATTGTGTCTCCTGGAGCTAGCTGCACCTGAGCTTCTTCGTACTGAGAATCTACCTCTAGACCAATTAACATTCCCAAAGTATCCAGAGGTTTGAGGGAACGAGTTGACGCCTGCCACAGTAAAGGTGGATTGTGAGCTGCATTGCTATAAGAGAGAATCTTAGTATCCGGGTCGTATTCGGAATAAAATAGGGTGACAAACCTGTGGGAATTTTCCAAGTCAGCATACATTACCCGGTTCAAGTGTTGTAAAATTTTTGCCGGTGAGTGACGATTGAGGACTTCCGCACGGAGCATCCCTCGAGTCATAGTCATAATCAAACCAGCTGGTACTCCTTTACCCATGACATCGCCGATAACAATGCTCCAAGGTACAGAGTTTTTGTGACTATCGCTGGCTTCGTTAGGGTCACTATTTGTATCCCTTCGCTGATCATAGTTGGTCGGAATAAAATCGTAATAGTCGCCTCCAACTCTATCAGCAGTTTTACACATAGCTGCTAACTCAACCCCTTCAATTTCAGGGCATTGGCGCGGTAGCAGACGCAGTTGGATATCAGCACCAATTTCCAACTCCCGATCCAACCGTTCTTTTTTACGTAGCTCAACTGTAAGCTCATCATTAGCGATCGCTACTGCTGTTTGATCTGCCACCAATCGCACTAACCTTTGTCGGGTTGCTGTCCAGCTATATTCTGGATCACGGCTAAAGATATATAAACGACCCCGTTCGGCATTTTTGATCAGAATTGGCGCTCCAAATAACTGAACATCTGCTCCTAGGTAGTGGCTAACCTGCTCATCAAGAGATTCTTGGAGGTCAGTAAATAGTAGCGTTGGTGTTGTTGCTTCAGTATCTCTATCAGTATCTCCATCAATAGTAGTGAGTTGACGAGTTGCCATTTCTATCGCCTGACGAATATCCTGACAAGCCTGACCTTGCTGACAATGTAACAGTTCTAGCCTGACCTGACCGTTAGAGTTCAACAAGATTAAAGCACCACCGTCAGCATCAGTTACGCGGGCTGCCATGAGAGGAATTAATTCCAAAAACTGATTCAAATTGTTGAAACTGCGTAAGGCAAACCCCAGTGAACTCAACAAGTTTTGAATCTTGTGTTGTTCTCGGTGTAAGCGTGCCACTAGTTCTTTAAGGGCAGCCACAGGAGTTCTGTCAGCAGCACCAAGGCTGCTGTTATCTGAACTTGGAGATTGGCGAGGAAATGGCCTTGCTGTCATAGCATCAGGCGTGGAGAACATTGGTTGAGCTACTTAAAACAATCAGGTTAATAAGTTAGGAAGAGCTGGTATTTTCTTAGATTTTTGGCTATAGAGATTGAAATACAGTCTGAGCTAGAAGTATTTCCTTAGCAATTTGTAACTTTCCGGAAAACTACTCAAAGAAGATTAATTTACCAACCTAGATCCCAACGGGTTAAGTACCATACCATAACACTTCTTGGCGATTATAGCTGTTCTAAAGTGTAGTTCTAGATATTGTATAGGGAATTTTGTGTACTTGAGTTGTAAATATTGGCGTTAATTACTTGAGTTTAGACTAGTTAGGAGTACACAACTCTTGACTCACATTAGCTGGGATTTCCTATCCATTGTCAAGTGTCATTGGTCATTAGTACAAAGGACACTTGACCAATGACACTTGACAAACCAAGGTTATCCTTCCCATCGACCTGTAAATACGCGCTCAGCTGGTCCAGTCATATACAGACGCTGATCTAATTCGGACCATTCAATTTCTAGACAACCACCAGGGAGTTCTACAGTAGCAGTGCGATCGCATTTTTGAGCCAATACACCAGCTACAACTGAAGCACAAGCACCTGTACCACAAGCCAAAGTTAGTCCAGCACCACGTTCCCACACCCGCATTTTCAGATAGTCTGGACGCACTACTTGAATAAATTCTGTATTCGTCTTTTGGGGGAAAGTTGGGTGATGCTCAAATTGCGGACCAATCGCTTCTAGGGGAATGGCAGCAACATCTTCAACAAAGGTAATACAGTGAGGATTACCCATACCCACACAAGTAACCTCCCAGGATTTCTCTGCTACTTCAATAGGAATATTGACAACTTTTTGGTCAGCCTCAGCTAAAGTTGTGGGAACTTGTCCAGCTTCTAGCAAAGGTATTCCCATATCAACCTTAATCCTACCGTTAGCTTCCCGTTTGGGGGTAATTACACCAGCCAAAGTATGAATGCGATATTCTGTCTTAGCATCTACTCCCTCTAAACTTGCCAAGAAGTCTGCTAAACAGCGAATACCATTGCCACACATCTGTGCCTCTGAACCATCGGAATTGTAAATCCGCATGGTATAGTCAGTACCATCTTGTCCCGGCAAAGCGAAGATGACTCCATCACCACCGATACCAAAATGGCGATCGCACAGCTGAATTGCTTGCTCGGGTGTGACTACTGGTTCAGAATCAGCACGATTATCAATCAGAATGAAATCATTACCCAAACCATGGTACTTGGTAAATTCGATCACCATAAATATCTCCGCCTAAAAAATACCTCTCACTCACAAATAATAGTAAGATTTTCTGGTTGTATTCTCCTTTGCCTAAATATTTGACTATGACTGAATTACAAACCGGTTTACCCAGCGTTCGTCAAATTCAAAACTTCATTAAAGAGGGACAAGAGGTAGAACTCAAGCTACTTACTGGGGATTTGCTCAACGGTAAGCTACGCTGGCAGGATCAAAACTGTATCTGTCTGAGTACTCAGGAAGAGCAACAAATGATTATTTGGCTTCAGGCGATTGCCTATATTAAGCTCTAGTGCAAGAAGGCAGTCTCCATGAAAAAATTTCACTACCAAGAATTATAGGTGGATCCTTACCTATTCCCTATTCCTTGTTGCATTGCTAATGACCTTCTAGACGTAATTTAATGGTCAAGATGCTACCTTGACCCAATACACTCGCAAGTGTCAGGCTACCTTGGTGTGCCTGAACAATTGCCTGGGCAATTGCTAAGGCTGCTAATTCTTCTACTGCGCGTGACACAGCTAAAATGCTGGAATAAGTAAGGTTGGGTGAAGCGATAGCGTAACCCAACGCCAGTAACACGAATGTTGGGTTTCACTTCGTTCCACCCAACCTACAGTTTTAGGCGTGTCGCACCACTACAGCCTCGCTACTTTCAGAAAAGTTGCGATCGCTAATGTTGACAAAGTAGTTCTAGAATTTGGCGTATAAATTGGCGGAGAAACAGGTATTCCCTATGTCACTAAAGGTACTGCTAAGAGTAACCTTAAGATTCAAGTTGAGTGTTCATTTAAGGAGAATTCAACAATTAATTAAGAACCAGCAAACTTATCCGTTGCCTCAATTAAAGCACTGCGAATACCTGGTTCTGACATCGAATGTCCAGCATCGGGAATAACAAGCAACTCTGCCTCTGGCCAAGCGCGATGCAACTCCCAAGCTGATACCATCGGACAAACTACGTCGTACCGTCCCTGAACAATTACACCAGGAAGATGACGAATGCGGTTGATATTTTGCAGCAGCTGGTCTTCTGAGTCAAAAAAGCCTTTGTTGATGAAATAATGGCATTCAATTCTGGCAAAAGCGGCAGCAAAGTAGCTATCACCAAACCTTTGCATCAGGTTCTTATCTTGTAAGAGTTTACTAGTACTTGCTTCCCAAACAGACCAAGCACGAGCAGCTTCCAAACGAGTTTGGCTATCAGGACTAGTCAAGCGCTGGTAGTAAGCCTTAATTAAATCATGGCGTTCTTCTAGGGGAATCGGCTTGAGATATTCTTCCCAAGCATCAGGGAAGATATAACTAGTTCCTTCTTGATAAAACCAGCGTACTTCCTTTTGCCTGAGCATAAAAATACCTCTTAGGATTAATCCCAGACAGCATTCAGGATGAGTTTGACTGTAAGCTAAGGATAGGGTAGAACCCCAACTACCGCCAAAAACAAACCACTGCTCGATACCCAGATGCGATCGCAATTTTTCGATATCACTGACTAAGTCCCAGGTGGTATTCTGTTCGAGTTCGGCATGAGGAGTACTTTTACCACAACCCCGTTGATCAAACATGACAATTCGCCATTTTTCCGGGTTGAAGTATTGGCGATAGGAAGGTTGGCTTCCTCCTCCAGGTCCCCCATGCAGTACAACAACAGGCTTTCCTTGAGGTAACCCAGATTCTTCAAAGTAAATAGTGTGAAGCTCAGAAACCTTTAAGTTTCCTTGGTTGTAGGGTTGGATGGGGGGATAAAATTCTCGCATAGTTCTGGCTGGGTATCATATCCTATAATCTTCTAGAGTTGACAATCTGTCCATGACTTAGATGTCAAACCAGGGCTTTTAAGGATGAAAATCACCTTCCCAGGAGAAATTAAGTGAATACTGTTGCCATTGATTTCGGAACCAGTAACACAATTGTCTGTACCTTGGATCATACAACTCAAACCCCAAGGACACTGAACATCAAGCCCATCTCACGTTGTTTCGAGACTACCCAGGGTATCGCTAATGTAGTGCCGAGTCTGGTATTTGTCCAGGGAGCTGAGCAGTTCATTATCGGTGAACCAGTGCGAGTGGAGCAGTTGGGAATTGAGCAGGCAGAGCGACTTTTTAGTGCCTTTAAGCGAGAATTAGCAGCTGACTACCGCTCACCGGATCGCCAGATTGATGGTACAACTTATAGTCCTGAATCAATCACAGAAGTTTTTCTCCAGCAGATTTGGCAACAAGTAATTGCTCAAGAACTGCAACCAAATCGGGTAATTTTTACCGTGCCAGTGGGAGCCTTTAACCGCTACCTGAATTGGTTAATAGATTTGAAACAGAAGCTCAATCTTCCTGTAGTTCAGATTGTGGATGAGTCCACAGCCGCAGCTTTTGGCTATGGGGTAAGCAAGCCAGGAGCAGTGGTATTGGTGGTGGATTTTGGTGGTGGTACTTTGGATTTGAGTTTAGTTAAGACAGCAGCTCCTAGTAAAGGTCAAAAGGTTTTGCAGGCAGAAGTCCTAGCAAAAGCAGATGCCTATGTGGGAGGAATCGATATTGATACTTGGATTGCTCAACAGCACTTACAAACAATTGGTTCCTCAAGGAGAGAACTGACTAAGAAGAGCTGGCAGAATCTTTTGCAGGCAGCAGAACAAGTTAAAATCCAACTCTCCACTAGCACTGAGGCAATTGCTACTTGGAGCGATACTAAAACAAGCAGATCTCACCAATTGCAGTTAACTCGGACAGAATTGGAGCAGATTTTGAGCTACCATCAGTTACTTCCCCAACTACAGCAAGCTTTAGAAGAAGTACTCACACTTGCTCTCAATAAAGGTATTAGCCAAGAAGAAATTGAGCAGGTTTTGTTGGTAGGGGGGAGTTGTCAGATTCCTGCCGTGCAACAGCTAATGATTTCCCAATTTGGACAAGAGCGTGTATCCCTCAACCAGCCCTTGGAAGCCGTTGCTCAGGGAGCCTTGGCTGTGGGGGAAATAGTTGGAATTGATGATTATCTGCAGCACAGTTATGCTATCCGTTTGTGGGATGCTAAAGCCGAGACAACTATCTATTTCCCTCTGTTTGAGAAGGGTAGCCGTTACCCCAGCCAAAGGCCAAAAACTCTCAATCTGCAAGTCATTAGTAATGAACAAAGGAAGATGCGACTCCAGATTGGAGAACTTAGAGAGCAGGCATCTGTAGAAATTACTTACAATGAGCAAGGGGCAATAACCAGCAACCAGCTTCCTCAAACCACCGAATTTCGGCTTTTGGAGCTAGAGTCGCAGCAAGCTTGTGTTATCCCCCTTACTCCTACAAGTGAAACTGGAGTAGATCGTATTCAGCTTAGTTGTGAGATTAATGCTCAACGGGTCTTACTTTTAACAGTAAAAGATTTGCTCACCCAACAGGTATTGCTACAACAAAGAGCAATGAGAGCCAATCCTCACCAACCTACTGAAAGCCCAGTTCAGCCCATCCTGAAGGTGCCATTTTAGGAGGACTCGCAGGAGCCAAGAAGCGGTTGGAAACCATTATGGGGGAATCAGCAACGACGGAACCATCAACATCTGAATCCCCGGTGGTAAAGCCAAAGGTGGATTGGCATTTATTACAATGTCGTTATCAACTCACTAGTCATAGTGAGGGGGTTACCTCCCTTGCCATTAGCCCAGATGGAGAGACTCTCGCTAGTGGCAGTCGAGACAAAACTATCCGCTTGTGGCATTTGCCAACAGGTCAATTCCTGCACCTACTCACAAGTCATAATGATGCTGTTTCCGACCTAGCAATTAGTCCTGATGGTAAGCTGCTTGCTAGTAGTAGTCAAGACCAAACCATCCGGCTGTGGCATCTACGTTCTGGACAATGGCTACGCACCGTCACCGGACATGCTGCTCCAGTTTTTTCGATCGCATTTAGTCCTGATGGACAAACCTTAGCCAGTGCTGGTTGGGAAGAATTCATCACACTACGGCAACTATTCACAAAGACTACTCCCAGTAGATTTATGGCTCATCCAGGAGGAGTCGCAGCGATCGCATTTTCCCCCGACGGAGAAACTTTGGTTAGCTGTGGAGGCACAAAAATCAAAGTATGGCATCTCGAAAACAGGGAATTACTCTACACCTTCTCTGGACATTCAGAGTTAGTGGTGACAGTTGCCATTAGTCCCAATGGGCAGTTGCTCGCTAGTAGTAGTGGCAAAACCATCAAACTTTGGGATCTAAGTACAGGGGAACTTATCTATACCCTACCGGGACTTGCCGGTGAGATATTATCCCTTGCCTACAGCCCCGATGGACAGATTTTAGCTAGTGGCAGTTACAGAAAGATCCATCTTTGGGACTTAGCTACAGGAGAACTCTTACGCACTCTCTCGGAGCATGAAGGGGATGTAGTCTCTGTTAACTTCAGTCCCAAAGGCCAGACTCTGGTTAGTGGTAGTGGAGATAGGACAATCAAAGTCTGGGGATTGCCTTGATATTTAGGGTTTACTGCATGAGTCTAGACGACATGATATTAGAGCTTCCTTAATTAATTCTTGATTTAATTCCAATAAGGCTTTCTCCTCTAGTGGAGCGAGTTGAGGCTCCGACATAGAAAACGTTTCGTACCAGCGCGTTTCAGACGCTAGTTCTTCCAAAATCATTTTAGCGATCGCATCTTGGTCTAGTTCTGGCAATTCAGAAACTGCTGCGATCGCTTCTTTGAGTAGTTTCGTCATGGCTCAAAATTTCCTTAGGACGAATTAACTTACGACTTGCTCTCATGTTACAGCTCCTAGTACCGCTGCGCGGAATTAAGAATTAAGAATTAAGAATTAAGAATGCTTATAGGGATTCGATTAATTGTTTACCACGCAAAATAAAAAAAGTCAATATCTTATGGCTAATTTATCTCATCTTTGAGAAGAAATGTCTAACTATACGGATTGGTAGTTTGTCAATAGAAATGTGAATTAGTAGTCAACGTAATAAGTAACTGATGCTCAAAGTACGACGTCCTAAAAAATTTATTCTTGTATCTTCCAGCATATTCTTTATGAGGCTTATAGGTTATCTACCTCCTATGCTATTGATGGGAGTTGTGGGTTATCTCTCCTCAATATTGATGTTTGTGCTTGTGGGTTATCTCTTCCCAGTGTTCCCAATAACTAAACAGACATCCCCAGAGCCTTCTTCTATTGCCTCTTCGCCACCATCTTCAGAAGTAACAATAGGGAAAGCCATTCAAGTATCAGTATCTCCTGAAGAATCTAAACCTATTAGTAGAAATAAAGCAGGATTGGGAGATCTTCGAGCCAATTTTGAAAGTGTCCACGGTTTTAACTCAGGTGATGATAAATCTGGTAGATACAAAAATGATTATATTAATGTTGCCTATGATCACGGCGTAGCTTATTATATTTCACTTTTATTTGAACAAACAAACAAAAGCAAACGCAGCAAAAATGAAGCTTTGTCACTAGTGATGTCCTTTATTCCAGATGATTCAGTAAAGGTTAAAGAACTATCAGCTAGAGAAAATGTTTATTTAGTTTATTTTGAAAGCCAAAAATTAGCAGATTCTATGCCCGAGGAATGGCATGAACTTTTCTGGGATGGAGTCAAACCTGGTTCTTTTTTAATGATCCTGAATCATGAGGATGGAAATCCCGACGCTACTTTTGCTGTAACTGTCGCAGCAGGCAACAGCGTGCCCTTCTTATCAGGAAATTAATCTAGGTTTTAGGTTTTAGGTTTTAGGTTTTAGGTAATGGTGGTTGAAAATAGCCGGGATTCTTCTCCATTTTCCGCTTTGGTAATGTTTGGCTGACTAGAGTGCATTTTTTCAATCAGCTCAGTTTGCATCATTAGTGCCTGTCTTCGCTCTTTAAGACTGCGGCTAAGTGCCAGTTTGATTTCTACAAGAGTTGCTTCTTGTGGGCTCAACTCTAGGAAATCTGAAACTGTGCCGACTTTCCAGCCCTTATCTTCGAGTTTTGCAAGGGTTTGTTGATCCATGAAACTATATTTTAGTGCGATCGCAATCTAAAATAGTCGATAGCCAATAAACTCTAAGGATTTATCTGCTCAATTCACCTGTTTTTTGATACACCCAAAAGGAACAATCCAATTCCCAAAGGAATATAAGATGATAGTTCTGGAACAGATGTAGGTACAGGTCCAGATGAAGAAAGAAATCCTAAAGTTAAACTTAGTCTTTCCGTTTGTCCAACTGTATTGCCCATAGTAGTATGAGTTAGTAAATCACCATCAATAGCATTTTCAACTGATGCAGGAAGTGCGTTATCACCAAGAGCAATAAAGCTAGCAACAAAATTTCCGAATTCAGTAGGCTCTCCAGCAAAATTAAGCCCAATCTCTGCTAGATTTAAGCCACCACCAGCAGGTAAGGTTGTGTTAAATATGCTTGAAATGGTGAGGAACTCTCCATCAAGATTGAATGTACCATCAACATCAGAGTAGTACACATCATAAAATTCTGTACCAGGAACACCACTAAAGTCACTATTGCTTGTGCTCAAAGGTTCGCTGAGGCGAGTGGTTAATTGTGGGGTATTAATGCCAAAAGTAAATGCGGTAGGTGCTGTGCCCCCTGATCTCTCCCAAAAAGTGATCGAGGTGAGATTCGGGATATCCCGCACTGGTACAGCATGAACTCCTGATGGTATGGCAAAGTAGGACAGTGTCACAGCCAAAAACTTTATAGTCTCTATTGTCTTCATTCTCCACTTTCTCCTTCAAGGCTTAATACTCAAACAAAGTCTCCATGGGGGAATAAAGATGAGTATTTGACACTCCCCACGGCTAGAAGCCAGGGGATTCTTGTTTCATCGAGCTAACTTTAATACACAAGGGCGTTGCCGTACCTCGCACCAAATAACCGTGTATGAACGAATCATCTAGCTTGAGCAAGTATACCCAGGGGTTTGCTCTCCACAAGCGTACTGGAATACTTCGTCCAGGGTTTAGGGATGCCCTCCCTTACCATACATTCAATAAAAACTCAATTCATCCTGGTGGTCGGTACTCTGTCGAGTCCATGCGTTTTAAGGGTTATCCGCGCCCTTGCTACTAACATCGCTTTACGTCGTGGTGATAATTGGTGATACCGACGAACTTTCACCTGTGTTAGGCTAGCTTCTTCAATTATAACAAATCTTGACTGCGAATAAATTCGCTACGGGCTTACCCCATAGCTAGAAGCTAGGGGCTTGCGCCCTATGACTTTTGGTCACAATAATGATTTGATAGCACTTTGGTTTTTTCTGACTGCCTATTATGGTGTTCAGGTCTTAATATTAAACGAATGAGGTATGAGATTATATGAGAGTTTTACTTCTGTATCCCCTGTTTCCAAAAAGCTTTTGGTCTTTTGAGAAGACCTTGGAATTGCTTGGTCGTAAGGCGATGCTACCACCTTTAAGTCTAGTGACGGTAGCGGCAATCTTACCCCAAAGCTGGGAGTTTAAACTAGTAGACCGTAATATCCGTCAGATAACCGAAGCTGAGTGGGAATGGACAGAGTTAGTCATTCTTTCTGGGATGATTGTCCAAAAAGAGGATTTACTCGCTCAGATTCGCGAGGGGAAAAGACGGGGTAAGAAGGTAGCAGTTGGTGGTCCTTATCCTACAGCTTTATCCCATGAAACCAAAGAAGCTGGCGCAGACTATTTGATTCTTGATGAAGGGGAAATCACTTTACCTCTATTTGTAGAAGCGATTGAACGAGGCGAAACTCAAGGAGTATTCCGCTCTGGGGGAGAAAAGCCTGATGTTACCCATACCCCCATTCCCCGCTACGATTTACTCGATTTTGACAGCTATTCGGAGATGTCGGTTCAGTTTTCCCGTGGCTGTCCCTTTCAGTGCGAATTTTGTGACATTATTGTCCTCTACGGGCGCAAACCTCGAACAAAAGCCCCAGCTCAACTATTAGCAGAACTAGAACGGCTCTATGAGTTGGGTTGGCGACGCAGTATTTTTATGGTGGATGACAACTTCATTGGTAATAAGCGCAATGTTAAGTTGTTGTTGCGGGAACTAAAGCCTTGGATGGAAGAACATGGCTATCCTTTCACGTTTAGCACAGAAGCTTCGGTAGATTTAGCCAAAGACCAAGAATTGATGGATCTAATGACTGCCTGCAACTTTGGGGCAGTCTTTTTAGGCATTGAAACTCCAGATGCTGATAGCTTAGCTTTAACCCACAAGTACCAAAATACCAGAGACCCATTGAGTGCATCTGTTAATGCCATCAACAAGTCAGGATTGCGGGTTATGGCAGGATTTATCATCGGGTTTGATGGGGAAAAATCAGGAGCAGGCGATCGCATTGTGGAGTTTGTCCAGAAAACCTCGATTCCCACTGCTATTTTTAGCATGTTGCAAGCATTACCAGATACTGCTCTATGGCATCGGTTAGAAAAGGAAGGACGTCTGCGAGGCAAATCAGCTAACATCAATCAGACGACGTTGATGAACTTTATACCCACTCGTCCTTTGGAAGAGATTGCCCGGGAATATATCCAAGCATTCTGGGAACTTTACGACCCCCAGAACTTTCTCGACCGCACCTACCGTCATTATCGCATTTTGGGAGAAGCAGAGTGTCACAAAACTCCTAAAAAGAAGAAGAAAACTCATAAGAAAGAATCAAATTGGATGCTCATCCAGGCATTACTAATCATCTGCTGGCGGCAAGGGGTTGTTCGCAAGACTCGTTGGAAATTCTGGCCTTATCTATTTAGTATGTACAAACACAACCCCCGGGGGATACCCAGTTATCTATCAGTTTGCGCTCAAATCGAACATTTCCTAGAATATCGCCAAATTATTAAGGATAAGATTGAAATGCAATTGGCAGAGTTTCTGGCAGAGGAAGCAAAGTTGGAACAATCTTCAGTACAGGAGAAAACCCCTATAGAGGCAGCTGCTTAGCGATTGTAAAAAGGGCAACGGGGCGAGAGGGGTTACCAAGCTGAAGGGGTGACAAGGGAGGAAAGTAGACAAGTAGACAAGGAAGATTTTTCACGAAAAACTGGGCTTTTCAGCGTCTTGGATTTTTGACAACCGAACAGCATTTTGTACGGTTTTCCTCCCTTGTCACTTTGTCCACCTTGTCCAACTTGTCTTGTCCCAACCCGAAAGTAAAAAACCTACCCTTGTCAGGGGCTGGCCCCCAAAGAGAAATTTCCATCTTTTACTGAATGAATGGGCTAAAATCAGGATGGTTAAGCACTTCAGCCTTATTGTCACCCCCTAAGGTTAACAAGTCCACACTGCCTCACACACTACACGAAAACCGACTTCTCTGTGGTTTATACTTTCCAAAAACTAAGATTCAGCCCGTTTAAACTTAAGAGTTATCGCACCTTTGTACTAATAACTAATGACAAAAGCAGCGGGACGACATTTCCTCCAGCTCCTTAAAGGTGTTGGCTTCCCCATCGCTTTTTGTAAATCTGCCATAATCTTACTTGCCAAAACTTTAGCAAGGTTAACAGGAACAGCATTACCAACCATTTTGTACCCATTGGCTATATTAGTATACTTAAAAATAAAGTTATCTGGGAATGTTTGTATTCTTGCACATTCTCTAACAGATAAACGGCGATATGGCTTAAGTGATTTTGGATCAAACATCCATTGATCCTTAGCAACCCAAATCATTTTGTTTGCCTGGGGATGTAGGGGAGCATGTCTACCACCAGCTTGAATAGTAAAAGATGGCTGATCCCAACTTCTCACCCTGTTCCTTGACATATAAATACTGGAAAAATTTCCCTCCAAATATTCGTGATTAGGTACTATTATCTTTGACGCAAATTTATTGTTGCCTAACTTTAAACTTATAGGTTCTATGGAACTCAGATCATAAATAGCATCTCTCAAAGTAAGATTTTTATTGGTGTATTGCGGAAAGGTAAAACTGCTTGCCATATCATCTCTGTAGCCAACCAGAATGACTCTTTTTCGATCCTGGGGAACTTCAAAATTATGAGCATTCACTAATTGGTAAGTAACTTGATAGCCAGCTTCTTTAAACTGATACAAAATATTGGCGAAGGCTGGGGCGTGCCTTTGAGCCAAAATACCACTAACATTTTCAGCTAAAAAAAAGAGTGGTTGTTTGTCTCTCAGGATTCTGATATATTCGTGAAATAGTTGACCCCTACTATCATTAATCCCTCGTCGCGCACCTGCTTCACTCCAACTTTGGCAGGGGGGACCACCCACTATACCAATGCTATCAGGAATTTCTATTGATTTAATAGCTCTTATATCTCTTTTGTCTAATATTGTCTTTGGATGGTTAAATTCATAAGTGTCCCAAATTGCTTTGTCATATTCATTCCCCCAAATAATGTTAAATCCTGCTTGTTGAAAGCCTAAATCTAAACCACCACAACCAGAAAACAAAGACAATATATTCATGCGTGTTTATTTTAGAAAAATAGATTTTTATTCTTCCCTACTCCCTACTCCCTTGATAACGACATTTTTGCTTTAACTTGTTACCAATGCTGTCTAAAATTCAAAATACTGTTCCATCGCTCTCAATCTGAATTGGAGGGATTCCTCCTGCTCTTAATTGTTTAGCAATTTTTCTTCCTGCTGTCCAAGTTCCTCCTTGTAAGATTTTTACCAATGGCAACTCCGCTGTACTCAAATTTAATTGTTGTCGGATAGCATCTGCAATTCTATCTAATAAACAGACAGTAAGTGCTCGCCACTCAACTATTACCTCCGATCCTGGCAAGTGAGACTTTTGTAAAATAGAAACATCTTTGACTTCTAGTAGCCCTAAATCTAGAAACAAACCACCATTACGATATTCTGGTAAACCAGTCAGTTCATCTAGTCCAGTAATTTCCCAACCCAGTTCTTGGAGTGGTTCTAAAAGAGAGTAGGTTAACCACTGAGAAAGTTTGTGAAATGGTACATATTGATCACCATGATTATCTCCTTTGAGAGCAGGATGAAACCAAACATCACCTAAGTTTACTCCTGCGATCGCTACTCGTCCTGGCCAAATATTTCCCAATCCTGCCAAAATTGCCGCTAGTACTTCAGAGGCAGGTAGTTGTTTGTTGTTTGTTTTTGGTTGTTGGTTGTTTGGGATTTGGGAATTGAAAATATCTCTCTCAGCTCCCCATCTCACCATCTCCGCGTCTCCGCGTCTCCCCTTCCTTCCATCGAGCAAGTAATTCACCAAATTGCCAGGGCGGGGATTTTCTGTACCGAATAGGTGGGGAAAAGCTTGCAAGGATTCTCCTAAGCACTGTAGCAGGTTTAAACGACCCTCGATTCCCACTAGTGGATTCTTTTGACTCACCTGAAATCCTTGGGAGAGTTTATCTACAGTTAAGCTTTGCAATCCTTTAGCATCAGCTTGTAAGGGGTTTTCTGAATCACTGGAAAAAGCACCCTGGAAAAACATCCGGAAACTGGCGACTGCTAAACCTTCAGAACGGCTCAATACTTGTCCTGTGTCCGATTCGTTATACTCCCAATCCGCACCAGCACCAGCATCCAGTAAAACACTAACCATTGCTAGGTCATACTTGGTTTGTGCTTTTTCCAAAGGGGTAAGTCCTACCATTTTCTGCTCTAGTTCCCCAAGACGTGGTACATTACCCACTTCAAAATGTCGCCAGCGGCTGTGGAAAGGGATATTCAAGTCCGGATACTCATCCCTCATAACCTGGATGACATAATTAGCCACCTGATCTAACTTAGTTAAATGGCAGCGAAAGTGAGGTAACTGTTCAGCGCAGGTTAAACTAAAAAGGCGATCGCATTGCTCCCGAATCGCTGCTGGTGTTCTCAAATAGGCAATTGCCCTTTGCTCAGTCTGTGCGATCGCTAATGGTTGATAATTATCCAAGGCTCCTCAATGGTAGATAAATAGACACGCCTAGACTATTAGAGCAAAAATTTGGGGAGACTGGGGGTAAGAATTAAGAATTAAGAATTAAGAATTAAGAATTAAGAATTAAGAATTAAGAATGCTGATAGAGTTTTGCTAGAAATTCCTTCCCTAATTTAGCTCACCCGAGCTGGGGTAAAAATTCCCTATTAGCCATTAGCCATTAACAATTAACAATTAACAATTAGCCATTAACAATTAGCCATTAGCCATTAGCAATTTTCGATAAAGAGCATCAAGTTGATTCTTGACAGTTGGCGGTTGAGAAGTAAAACAGATGTAAAAACTTCCATTGTTTGAGTTTTGTTCTAAAACCTTGGCATATATATCTTCACTGCTCTTTAGCATTCCGTAATACTTAGTTAATAAATTGAGTTTAATATTGCTCAGTTGAGAAGGTATCAAATCCTTCTCAACTTGTTTACATTTTATCTCAGCACATTTTTCGGATAGCTTCACTAAACTACCTCCAAAAACTCGCTCCCCAATATCTTTGCCTTCTAAAACGGTGTATTGCAGAGGGATTGCTTGTGGTAAAGTGAAAAATTCCTCTTCTGTTTGCATCAAAAATAAATTGTATTTTCCACCAACACCACCAACTTCATAGATGGTAATCGGCTGTTTTACACCTTTTGGCTTGACCTCCTTGTGTCCACTTATTTTCACAATTAACCCTGCCTCTTTTAAGGTTGATTCTGAAATCATAATTTGACCACCGAGAGTATAAGATTCAATGCGGTAAGTCAAGTTAACTTGGCTGCCAACAACACCATATTTAGTGCGTTTTTCTGAGCCAATATTGCCTACAACGACTTCCCCGGTGTTAATGCCAATGCCCATTTCTACCGATGGAAAGCCTAATTCCTGTATCTGGGCATTGACAGAAACCATCGCTAATTGCATTTCTACTGCACAAGCAACTGCTCTAAGAGCATCGTCTGCTTTGATAGTAGGGGCACCAAAAAGAACTAAAATTCCATCTCCTAGGAATTCATCGATAATACCTTCATGCTTAGTAATCACATCTGCCATCTGTTTCAGATAGAGGTTCAGAATTTGCACAACCTCTTCTGGAGGTAATTGTTCTGATATAGCAGTAAATCCTCTTAAATCTGAAGTCAGAATCGTAATTTTACGCCTTTCACCACCGAGCTTTAATCTTTCAGGGTCTTCCAATAACTTGGCTACTACTTTATCGGTTAGATAACGCCCGAAGACTTGGCGAATCAGAGCATTACTTTTTCCTAATTCTGTATTAGCTTGAGCTAAATCAGCTGTGCGTTCTCTCACCCGTAGTTCTAGTTCGTTGGCAGTTTGACGTAATCTCGCAATTACTAAGGTTATCCCAGAAATTCCTAAAAGGGATATTCCTCCTAACATAATAGATATGCCCCTCAAGCCTACATGGGTTTGAGCAATCAAAGTATCTAGGGGTTCAATGATTTCTAATACTCCTCGAACATCCCCAACTTTCCAGTCGGTTTTGGTACTATCAGGGTGAGTATTGTGACAAGCGACGCAACTAGGCTTCATGATATCAGCTGTGGCATAGCGCAAGGCTTGACTACCTCGGAACTGTTCTAAGCGAAAAAAGGGCTCTTTCGGATTTTGTCTCAATTGACGGAGTGCTTCGAGTTCAAAATCGTCTTTGGCACCACTCTCGCCTTGCTCTAGCCTCTGTCGAAAGGGATAGTCACTATACAGTCGGACTAACATCCCTTGGTTTTGTTCACTGATGCGTTTACCGAGTTCTATCAGGTAAGTGGCGGGTAGGGGAATTGCTCCGTCTTTGGCTTTGTAGTCTGAGGTGATGGTAATTTTGTGGAATGGTTCTATACGACTGACAACATCTGAGCTATAAAAGGTTCGTGCTTCCCGGATGGCTTGAGAATAAAAGGCAGAATTTTGGATGGCTTGGGACTTGATTAGGTTCGAGGAGAGACGAGACATATTTACTACAGCTATTCCTACTCCAATGCAGAACAGAATTGTCAGCATCAGGATAGTCTGCTTGAAGAGTAGGTTGAGTAAATAACCCAAGGCTTGAGAAGTTAATTTGTTCATTACACAGTGTCTTGCTTGCCTTGGCAAATGCCCCTGAGGACAGTTCTGTTGAAACAAACTACTACCAGCCTAGCCTAGTCTGAAAATAGGTGTGTTTAACTCATCCCCCGGCTAAAGCACGAGGAATTTCGTGTTAGCAAGTTATTAGTTGTTGGTTGTTTGTAAAAAAAACTTTCTAACAAACAACTAACAACCAAGCGGCGGGCGGCTATCCCTCCCATCCCTAGAAGGAATGGGCTTCCTGCCGCTTTCGGTGAGGAATTTCTCTTGGAGCCTATAACTTACAAATTGCTGCGATCGCTCTTTTTTTTGGTATTATATTTTTATAATGGGCAGGTTGTAAGCCGATATATAAAGTGACAATCCTGATATTGAGTCCGCCTCAGCATCTAAATTATCTGTAGGTTGGGTTGAGGCAACCTACAAGATTTGCGATGACACTCCCAATGTCAGCAATCCTGAGGGAAAATCTGCTACTAGTCGCCGTGTTTTTAGCCACTGCAAGCCTAGTAAATTTTCAGGCATTGCGATTCCTGCCACAACACCGAACGGTAAACACTTGTCCATCTACGATTACTTGTCCACCATAAATAGCAAAAAACTCGTCACCTCTAGCCGTTTGCATAACTTGTTTAGGCTCAATGAGAGACCATCCTAAAGTTTCTATGTCTTGGGTATCCATTGCCAGCCAACCTGTAGTGAAACCTGTATCTAGTAACACCTCAACTGGCAATATCTCGCCTTCAGCAGTAATTACCTCTATATCAAAAAATAGCTCACCAATATCACCGAATCTACCTGAGATCATATTCTGCCGCAAGCTCCTGTCTCATTTAAGCGGAACATACCAAGCTCTTTATCAGGGTGTTTCTGACGAGCTTTTTGTGCGGCAACCTCTTCATCAGGATCGATGAAATAGTCTTCACTATCTGGCTCGATAACCATGAACCAATTGTAATGGTCTTGGATTAGTTCAGGCTGGACGCGATCGAAAATTGGGCGACAACGTTTATAGAAGTTGTCTAGTTCAGCTCGACGTCTAGCTATTTCTTCCGGAGAAAAGTTGACTTCTGGGAAAATTCTGCCACGACGGGCGGTGCGCTTGGGGGATACTTTACTCATGGTAGGTTAGCTCCAAATGATTGGGCTATTGATCGCATGTACTATCATAATGCTCCTTGGAAGGCCTAGGCATCAATACAAGAATGCAATCGCAAAGCGCTGCTGCCAGCAGATTCCTTAACAGCTGAGTGCGTAAGTCCTAGAGAAGATGATAAGCAAAATTATGATCTGATTGAGATTAAGACAGGCTGGAAGCCTGTTCCACATCAGGATTATTCCACAAAAGGTTGTTCTGTGTGGAACTGGCATCCTGCCAGTCATCTAAATCATTACCCTACAAGATTGACAATCAACTTATAATTAATGGGCAGATTTTCCCTCCTAGTGCAAGAAAATTGTATCTAATAGGCTCAAAATCCTTGCACAATTCAACAATCTCCCGACTTCAAAGTCTAATCTGCAAAACTACGTCCTTTAATAGTAGATAATGCGATCGCATCTGGTACTACTTTTTCAGAATAGTAACCAGCGGCTTGCTTGGCAGCAATTTCTACTTGAGCATCAGCAGGAATTAACTCATCGGGAATGGCAATGCGCTGGACAATGTCAATACCAGAGTTGACGATCGCATTGTATTTCATATCGCTCATGGAGACAAAACGATCAATTCGGGTAATACCTAGCCAATGTAGTACATCTGGCATTAGTTCTTGGAATCGCATATCTTGCACGCCAGCTACACATTCAGTGCGGGAGAAATAGGCATTAGCTGAATCGCCCCCTTCCTGACGTTTACGGGCATTGTAGACTAAGAATTTCGTGACTTCACCTAAGGCACGACCTTCTTTTCGGAAGTATACAATTACACCCGCGCCCCCTGCTTGGGCTGTTTCGACACAAACTTCAATACCATGTACTAGATAAGGACGACAGGTACAGATATCGGAACCAAAGACATCTGAACCGTTGCACTCGTCATGTACCCGCACTGCGAGTTGCCGATTAGGATCAGTAATTGCTGCAATATCCCCAATCAAATAAGCAGTGATGCTACCAATGGGGGGTAAGAATACATGCAAATCTGGGCGCGTCACCAATTCGGGAAACATTCCCCCTGTCTGCTGAAACAGTGCACGGCGCAAATCACTTTCCCTAACGTTGAGTCGCTTGGCAATTCCTGGTAGATACCAAACTGGCTCAATTGCCACCTTTGTTACCACTAAACTGCCGCCACTTTTGACAATTTTACCATCTACCGATAAGCGCCCTTTCGCTACAGCTTCCTGCAGTTCAGGCATTTGGATATGAGCTTTCGTCACAGCAATTGTCGGTCGAATGTCATATCCCTGTTGATATAAATGGGCGTAACTTTCACCTACTATTGCTCCAAAAGGATCGAGGGAAACAATTTGTTGAGGATCAGCCCAACTGGGGTAAGGACCAATAGGGACTATGGGAGATGTGTTGGTAAGATCAGCGCGATGATTAGCTTGAAGTGCTCCACTGGCAACTGCCAAAGCCCGATACACTGAATAAGAACCAGAGTGAGTTCCTATAACATTACGATGAGCTGGATTAGTCAAACTACCAACGATTGGTCCTCGTTTGAGAGGGTCTTTTTGTCCCCACAGAATCGGTGGAGGTTTCTCACCAGAATGACCTGGATGAGATGTTAAAACGATATGTTTGCGTTTGGATAAGGTTTTCGGTTGTTGCATAGTAATTCCCAATCAGATGCACCCAAAAATTACCGATGTTGGTTGATCTCCAACTCGGGTAAATTTAATTTGGTTAAGTGAAACAGTCTTTAATCATAGCTAGCAGATTTCTCTGATTGATATATCTTTCGGATGAATATGCCAGCTTTTTTCGTAAAGAGTTTTAACTTTATTAACCAAAAGCCGCACTTACTCTATGTTGGTTGTGCATTATAAAGACAACAAACAACAGACAAGAGTGAGTTTTTGAGAAAAATCTTTCAACTCCCTAAATCTTAGTTCCATGAGTTAGCGCTGTTACCAACTGAACATTATCAAAGATACCTTGACCTTGGAGTTCAGGAACAGAAGGTTTTACTTCCACTTTAAAGATCTGAGAAGTAGAAATAAAAACGGTTTTATCAAATAGATGTAGAGTTAGTATTGGTTGGTTAAGCAAATCTTGTAGTTGCCTGCCAAAAGCTTCTGGAGTTACAGGTATATCAAAGGATTCTGCTTCACCATTGATATAGTGGAAAGTAACTTCAGTTAAACTATCCTGAGTTTGCATCGTCAAAATCTCCTGATGAACAATAATTATTTGGCTGTAATTAACTTTGCGAGCTGTTAAGTTGATGCTAATACCAAATTTTAAAATACTAACATGTAGGAGAAGTCGCGATGGCAACTGAGATCGAGCGCAAATTTACCGTTAAAAGCGACCAGTGGCGCAAACTGGCTACTGGCATTGTATATCGTCAAGGTTACATTGCCACCAAAAAAGGTATTACTGTCAGGGTACGCCTAGTAGGGAATCAAGGTTATCTAACCATCAAAGGTTCAACGGTGGGTATTTCTCGGACAGAGTATGAGTACCCTATACCCGCCGCCGACGCTCAAGCAATGTTAGATAGTTTGTGCGAACGTCCCCTAATTGAAAAAACCCGGTACAAAGTTGAGCATGCTGGTTTGATTTGGGAAGTAGATGAGTTTGCTGGAGAAAATCAAGGCTTAATTATAGCAGAAGTTGAGCTTGCTGACGAAAACCAAATCATTGAACTTCCAGACTGGATTGGCATTGAAGTATCTGACGATCCTAGGTACTTCAATGCCAATTTAGTTCAGTATCCCTTTAGTAAATGGGTAAAAGGGTAGATCAATTCTCAATTCTCAATTTAACAATTTAACAATTTAACAACTTTCATTCCACTAAGATAAATGCTTAAACACTATCTTGAGTAATTCAGCTTGGTTAAATGGCTTGGTTAAATAACCAGATGCTCTGACTAGTTTAGCTTTAGCTCGGTTGAGAAACCCGGTATGTCCTGTCACCATGATGATGGGAGTAGTCTTGAACAGTCTATGCTTGCGCAAGAGAGAGCATAACTCATAGCCATCTAAGTCAGGCATACCAACATCAAGCAAAATCAGGTCAGGCTTAATCCGAACAATTTGCATTAGAGCCTTCACCGGGTCATTGATCATGACTACTGAAAAGCCTTGATCATCCAAGAATAAGTTAATAGAATTTAAGACAGTTGGACTATCATCAATACAAGCAATATTATAAACTTTTTTAGGAGGATTTTTTTTATGGGAATCCTCCATTTTTATAACATTATTTGTATTTAGAGCTTCCTGTTGAGGTTGTTCTAGTTGTTGCTGTGCAGTATTTAGTACAGAAGTATTACTAGGAGTAGTGGCAGTTACGCTTTTTGATTCTGTAGGCTGTTTGTGGCGCAGTTGTTCGTAAGATCGCTCAACTAGAGTTCGCAGATCAAGTCTACAAAATTTAGTAAATTCTTCTAATGGGTCTTGGTTAACTAAGTGGTAAGTTCCTTCTTTAACCTCCAAAAGTGACTCCATTACCTCTTCAGATAAGGCTTCGATTAGAGCTGCTGCTTGAGTAAAGTTGAGATACTGTTGCTCTACTAGCCAGGAAATTGCTTGGTAATCAGCATTTTGACTGGAGTTAGTTTCCCATTGTGATTCAAAGAGGAGACGAACCTGAACCCTAACTTGACTGACGAGGGTAGGAATGTCACGGTTGAGGCGACGTAAGTGACTGTCAAGCCGATCAAAAGGTGCAACAGAATTGGAGGCGTAGATGAGTTTGCCTTGCTCTAAATAAATTGACCAAACAACCAAATCACTAGATACAGTTAGGCACCCATCAGTATGACGACTAGATAATTGCGCTAATAATGAAAGTGGGTTAATTCTTTGGGTAGATTTATACTGATTTAAAGTAGCGGTACTCATTGCTATTTATTGGTAAGATATTACTTAAGTGTTGCGATTTACCTGGATTAAATTTGCAACACTAACTATCGTTTGTAGAAAATTGAGCACCCTGACTGAAAAATTGCAATTACACTCATTGTTTTAGTAGTTAAACAAAATGAGCTAAACAAAGCCAACACGCGATCACTGATATTTTTGCTACTAGTACTTGAGGTATCAGAAACAACATAAATTTGTTCCTACATCAAGATTGGCAACTCTTTATGAGCAATTCATGAATCTTTTATGAGAAAAATTTCATAACTATATCCCTCTTTTATCACTCTGGGAAAAGTAAAATCATAGCACAATACTCTTCCCTTCTGCCTTCTGCTCTCTGCCGACTCCCTTGTTTCTTGAAAGCTGCTCCAAGGGAGCACGCCGCCCCTTATGAAGGGAAGAAACAAGCTCAAATTCTCTTCCCTCCTAACTCGGAGACTTGGTGTTTCTTCAGAGCCAGGAACCAACATATTGTTCTCGCTGAACACGAGCAGAGCGCAGATGATCAATGCACAGCCGAGTGATAATAACTGTCATGCTGAAGTGATAGTGAAGCATCTGGTTCGTCTGGGAGATCCTTCGCTATCGCTCAGGATGACATAATTTCCTTACAATGCGTAAGTCCTAATTTATTTAGCTAGGACTTACAAGAGTTTCAATAATTGCGATCGCATCTTTAATACCGTCTTCAGCTCGAATCCTTTCACCTAGTACTTTAGCTTTTTCTCCGATGCTCGAATTTGAAGTAACCTCTCGGAACGCCTGCGCTAACTTCTTTACTGTCAATTGCTTTTGTGGAATGGGTTTCGGTCCCACGCCTAATGAATAAATCCGTTGTCCCCAAAACGGTTGATCCCCAAAAAATGGACAGATGATAGTTGGACAACCTGCCCGTAAGCGAAGCGTCACTGTAGGCTTCCTATCCAACAGAAAGCGCAGTAGTAGATTTCTTGCATCCTCGGAATGTAAAGTTAACAGAATCACCTAAATCCCCTTCTTCTTAAGGATACTCCTGACGAATTGAATATTGGGAAAAATTGGCAACGAGAAAAAAGAAGCGTATAGGAAACAATCACTCATTGATGGAGCAAACTGAACAAGAGATCGAGCAGCCTAGTCAGGCAACCCATAAACTACTAGCCTTGCTGCCAAATCTCAAACGAGAAATTTGGATCCTAGCCGCAGGTCAATTGTTGTTGTTTATCGGTCAAGGATTTACCCTAGTCTACGCATCGATTTACTTTGTAAATCAATTGGGCTTTTCTCCAACTCAAGTAGGACTGGCGCTGAGTAGCGGCGGCATTTCTGGGACAATAGGGCGGTTTTGGGCAGGCAATGCTATTGACTCTGAACGGATTGGGCGACGAGGTACTCTTTTGCTCGCTGCTGTCATCTCTGCTTTGGCCTGCTTTAGTCTGGCATTTGCCAATACTTTCTCTTGGTTGATAGCTGGTAACCTGTTGCTGGGGTTAGGTATTAGCCTGTATTGGCCTGCAACTCTGGCTGTTACTACCGACCTAACTACCACCGAAAATCGTGCTGAAGCCTTTGCTGTGACTCGACTGGTAGATAATCTTGGACTGGGGCTGGGTGCGCTGCTAGCAGGGCAGTATATTGCCATGTCGGGTAGTTATAGTGCCTTGTTTATCAGCAAAGGGATCGCTTATTTGTTATTTTGTATCGTAATTTATCTAGCGATCGCTGAAACCAGACAACAGACGACCGAATCCCGCAATTTTGCTAAGGACTGGTGGCAAGCTCTGAGCGATCGCACTTTCATTGTCTATCTTGTGGGCAACTTATTTTTCACGATTTATGCTGCTCAGCTTAGTAGTACCCTGCCACTGTATCTGGCGAACTTTGTGCCAGGTGGTAACACCCAAACTGGATTTTCAGAACAATGGATTAGCTATTTTTTCGTGTGGCACGCTCTGCTGAAAATTTTGTTTCAGCTTCCTATCACTCGCAAGCTCAAGCCCCTGAGCCATGTTGCTATCTTACTGATTGCTGTTGTCCTATGGAGTGGAGGATTTTTGTTTATTTGGTTGACTGGTATTACGCCTACTAACCCATTGATTTTTGCCATCGGTGCTTTTTCATTGATTGCCATTGCAGAGATTCTTTATGCCCCTGCTTCGTCTTCACTGGTTGGAGAGATGGCTCCCATTCACTTGAGAGGAATTTATTTTGCCCTCGAATCTGAATGTTGGGCGATTGGGTTCTTGATTGGCCCGGCTTTGGGAGGTTGGGCGTTGGATCATCCCCACACAATAGGAACCAATTTTTGGTTCATTCTCGTTTTAAGTGCTGGGGTAGCCGGAGTTATGCTCATGTTTCTCAAGCATCGGTTGACAGCTACTACAGATACCAACGAATCTTTTGCAGTAGGAAAATCTTAATCTGAATCCAACTCATCTGCTGGCATTGTCCTGGTGGCGTATGCCATCAATTAACGACTTTGTTGCCAGCTGTGCAACCGAAACGATATCCTGCTCATCTGTAATAGGTAACTGATGATCAATCAAAAGCATGGCAAATCCGTGAACTAATGACCAAGTTACCCAAGCTAAGTGCAAAAGTTCACCCACTTGAATTTTGCCAGCCTTCTGTCCCCTAGCGATCGTATCCATCATAACGGCAAATGCTTCTTGTCCTGCTGCATTCAGTGGCGGATCACAGAGATTGTCTGCTCGGAAAGCACTGAACATGACTCGATAGTGGGAGGGATGGGAGATGGCAAATTTTATATAGGCAACGCCACTTGCTTGCAGTTGCTGTAGGGGATCGTCAGAAGTCTTTTCGATACTACTTTGCAAACAGCCTGTGAGTATGTGGAAACCTTCTTCTGCTACAGCAGCTAAAAGGGCATTTTTATCAGCGAAGTGACGATAGGGTGCTGCATTGGATACCCCAACCCGACGAGCAACTTCCCGTAAAGACAAAGTGCTTGCATCTTGCTTCTGTGCAATTAGTTCCAATGCTGCCTTAATGAGGGATTGACGGAGATCTTTGTGATGATAGCTAGTCTCACTGGGGGATTTTGTCATAGATAGGGTTTCTAGCAATATTTTGGCACTTCATGTTGACAGTGTTAACATAAGTAATTATAGTGATGTTAACACTGGTAACATACCACAAATTACAAAACCTGGAGGTTTGTAATGAATTATCCCATTTACCAAATCAATCTCCCAGAAAACACACAGGCAGTTGCTTTTGTCAACGGTATGGAAGCACGAGATTTTGCAGGCTTTCTCTGGATTTGGAAAAATATTAATTGGATTAAGATGGTTACAATTCAGGCAGAAGGCTGCCTACAGGTAAAAGCAGGTATTTGTAGTCCCAAAGAACTTATAATGGTTAGTTATTGGCACTCAGAAAATAGCCTCAAACAATTTTTTAAGGGTAAAGCACATCAACAAATGATGCAGTTTGTTGTCAAAAATCCTCTGAGTTTGTGTCTTTATAACGAAATTTATCAACCTCCAAAAGTCGGTAAATATATGCATGAGCCACAAGGTATGGCAAGGCTAGTATCGCTGCGCGGAATTAAGAATTAAGAATTAAGAATAATGACAAATGACAAGGGATAGAATTTGGCAGTCTCTATGCGATCGCACTTTAGGTGTTAGGTGGAATGAGATTCATTGTGGAACTGGCATCCTGCCAGTGGAGGTGGAATTGGCATCCTGCCAGTGGAGCTGCGACGGTTATCCAACCACTGTTGCAAAATTATAGCAGCAGCCTTGCGGTCAATAAGAGCTTTATTGCGGGAAGGAGAGTGATTTTGGGCTTTCAGTAACTCTTCTGCTGCAAAAGATGTCAGTCGCTCATCTACATACTCTATTGGTAGTCCAAGGTTTGCTGACAACCTGCGGGCAAACTTCTGTACTTTTTTCGCCTGGGAACCTAAACTTCCATCCATGGTATAAGGCAAGCCAACTACCAAGAGCTGTACTTGTCTTTGCTCAACCAACTCTTGCAACTGCTCAACATCTCGGACAAAAGAAGTGCGTTTAATCGTCGTCAATCCTGTAGCAATCAGTCCAGTGCCATCACATCCTGCCACACCAATGCGCTTATTTCCCACATCCAACCCTAATACCGAGATTTTTTCCATTATTCTTATGTCATCCAACAGCGATAGCGAAGGATCTTCAAATGGCCTAGATGCTTCACTATCACCTATCTCTAGCTTAAGTTGACACCGATGATGGTCATTCCCCCTACTTTCTACCTCCTGCCTTGGAGCCTCCTGCCTTCTTGCACTAGTTCCAAGTTTCTGAAGATTCAGAAGGTGGCTTTACCTCTTTAGGTGTTGCTCTAGGAGGTATGGAGGCAGAATTCGTTCCTTCCATAGTTGATGGATGGGGTGATTTGGTTAGAGAATGCCACAAAGAAATACGACTGGGTATAGGAGTACGAGCTCGTTGTAATCCTTGTAGTACCTCAGACAGCTGTAATCCTTCTAGAGGCTTGGCTTCTCTTAACTTATGCCAGACGGAACGAGACATCAGCAGTGTATGCTCAATCCGCTCTGCTCCTAGTTTTTCTAAATATTCTTCCCTTTCTGGTTGATAGTCAGCAGAAGCCAAATGCAGTGATTGAGCAGGTAAATTTTGAACAATTCGTGCCATTTGAGAAAGCAACTCTGGATACAACCAAGTGTAAGCTGGATGGACAGTTAATTCAGCTTCATGGGGTTGGTTGCCATTGCTGCAAAGCTTGAGCCGAAAGTAGCCAATTGCTGCCTTACGCTGCGGTTCAAATACATAGCCACTGACTAACTCAGTATGATGTAACCACTGCTGAAGATGCCCAACTAATCCATTGACAAAACCCGTTTTAAAGTCCTGAATATGACGGTCAAAAACCTGTCGCACTAGGGGGGGTGTTGCCCAAGTATCCAGCTGATAAAGCAGCTGAGCATCGGCATTACTCACTGGTAACAGATTTGGTAAGTCTGGCTCATGGATAGAGAGTTGTTCTAGCAGTTGTGGCGCAATTGCCCAATAAGTCATTTGTGCTAGAGGCTGAAATCCATTCTGCCGATAAAGCGCTAGTTTGGTTTTGTGATGGATATTAGCTTCTAGTATCCAAGTTCTTGCCTCCCAAATCGTCTCGAAACAATGCCGCAATAATCCAGAACCAAGATCTTGTTTTGTCGATAGATTTTCTTGTTGTGGGATATTGGCATCGACTAAAACCTGCTCTACCCGCCAAGTGCTGCGGGTGCGATTAAACGGAGCAACCTTGATTAACCCATAAATCTGTTGGAAAGATTCGACAACATACACACAAAAGCTGTGTTGATAAGGGTTGGGGAACCAACTTAACAACTTCAGCAACCAATACCAGCGTCTAACCTGTTGTAGTTGTTGAATCAATCTCACTGAGCAACTTTGGCAATCATCATTAGTTGCTCTTTGACTGAGCTGTTCGATTGCTTCCAAATCACTGTTTTGGATGGGACGAATCACATTGTTAGCGTTTTCTGGGAGAGGTGAAGTCATGTTGGATACAGATGCGATGAAGCCAATAACCGAGGCAACCAAGTCCTCTTGTGCTGTAACAAGCAACAGCAAGACGGAGGCTACTGCCAATATATTAACGATTTTCTCACCTTAATAATTTTAGTAGGGTTGCCTGCTCCCCTGCTTTTTTGAGATAACAGGGATAGTTGGTAAAAGTATAGTCAAATATAGACAGACTGAATTTCATTTCAGAAATTCCTTGCCTAAAACAAGAAAATTAGCCAAAATTAGCCTATTCCTCCTGAGTGTGGTTTTGGTTCTATTCTTAGGAATATATAGACCTGTTACTGGAGTAGATAAAACCGAAATCCTTTGGGATAGCTGGGGAGTACCTCACATCTATGGTAAGGATGCAAGGGGGCTATTTCAAGCTTTTGGCTGGGCACAGATGCAAAGTCATGGAGATTTGATTCTACGGCTGTATGGACAGGCACGGGGAAGAGCGGCTGAGTATTTCGGAGAAAAATACCTCGAATCTGACGAGTATGTGAGAACAATGGGTATCCCTACTCGTGCTCAGGAATGGTACGAGGCTCAAAATCCCAAAATGCGGGATTATCTTGATGCTTTTGCTGCTGGGATTAATGCTTATGCTCAAGATAATCCTGACAAAATTGATGATCAAATGGAGCTGGTGCTACCGGTGGATGGGGTGGATGTTTTAGCTCATCTGCAGCGGGTGATTCATTTTAACTTTGTAGTTACTCCTGGTAAGGTAGCATCTGTTGTTGGTTCCAATGGTTGGGCGATCGCACCTAATCATTCAGAGAGTGGTAATGCAATGCTGCTAGCTAATCCCCACTTACCTTGGTCAGATTTATACCTATTATACGAAGCTCAGTTAACCGCACCAGAGATCGATGCTTACGGTGCGGCTTTTGTCGGAATGCCCCTATTAGCGATCGCGAGGAGATTGGGATTATTGGCAAGGAGTTATCCCAGGGGAGCAATCTGATACTTTGTGGACTCAATACCATTCGTACCAAGACTTGCCTCGTCTCCTTAATCCTACCAGTGGTTGGCTACAGAATACTAATGATCCTCCCTGGACAAGTACCTTCCCACCAGTGTTAAATCCTCAAGATTACCTGCCTTATTTCGCTCCATCTTCCTTAGACAAGGGAGGAAGTATGTTGCGAACTCAGCGTTCAATCAAGATGCTGTTGAAGGATGAGCAAATAAACTTTGAGACAATGATTACAGATAAGTTCTCATCCCAAATAGAACTAGCAGACAGGATGTTGGATGACTTGATTCCAGCAGCACGGCAATTAGGAGGTGAGTTAGAACATCAAGCAGCTGATGTTTTAGAAGCCTGGGATCGTCAAGCTAATGCTGAGAGTCGGGGTGCAGCACTTTTTGGTTTATGGGCACAACAAATATTACCTTCTCAGTTGTTTGCCACTCCCTGGAATGAGGATTTTCCCCTGAATACCCCCGACGGTTTAGCTAACCCTACTCGTGCAGTGCAGGCATTACAGGAGGTAGCCTGGCAGCTTAAATTAGTCACGGGGAAACTCGATGTACCTTGGGGTGAGGTGGTGCGGCTCCGCTATGGCGAAGTCGATTTACCAGCAAGTGGAGCCCCAGGAGGACTGGGAAGTTTTCAGGTGATTGACGTAGTACCACCAGAGGAAGTATCTGGTAAGTTTCAGGCAGTTGCTGGGGATACCTACATTACAGCAATTGAGTTTTCCAAGCCACTACAAGCCAAAGTGCTAATGAGTTACGGGAATGCTACTCAACCGGGCTCACCCCACATTGGTGACCAGTTGTCATTATATATTCAAGGAGAGCTACGACCAGTCTGGCGAAATCGGGAAGCAATTAAAGCACACTTGGAATCGCGCCAAGTTTTTTGAAAGAGTCCTATACCGCAAATCACTGCTTGGTTATGGAATTGGCATGGGGGCGGTGGGACTTGAACCCACACGACCTAATCGGTCAACGGATTTTCATTCTCCCGTAGCTTTCGCTACTGCCATGGCTGGCTTTAAGAATTGGACTCTCCCTTTACCCTCGTCTTGACGTTAGGGTAGCTCCCGTCGAGTCTCTGCACCTTCCGAGCATTTCTTCCCGGCTTGGCTCAGGATTGCCGTATCTGTAGACAGACTTAGGTTTCCCTGAATTTGAGAGCATTCACTTGACAGATTTCTCCATCAGTGCTCAATTATCTTAAGTCCGTAGCGTCTGCCATTCCGCCACGCCCCCGTATTGAGTTGCATTTAGTTGACGAGTCTTCTGTTGAAGAACCGCATTTATCTATTGGAACATTAAGTAGGTCTAATATGCAACTACGAGCTTAGATAACTAGCACATTGTACAATAGTGAAGTTAAGTTGAGCTAAAGTAATTTGGCTGCTCATCTCCCAAGGCGTGATTATAGCCTGCCCCAAGGTTGAGCCCTGTTTGTCTTCATTTACCTAAAGCGCAAACTATGGTTGATATTATACTTATTCCCCTGCTGTACCTAGTTTTGAGTGGACTCTACCTCTTAGTAATTCCTGGTGGTCTGTATCTCTACTTGCAAAAGCGATGGTACACTGCTAGCTCCATCGAGCGAGTTTTTATGTACTTCTTGATGTTCTTTTTCTTTCCAGGAATGTTACTCCTAAGTCCTATCTTGAATTTTCGTCCCAAGAAGCGTCAGCTACAAGGTTGAAAGAACTCAGTTAGATTCATTGTATAAATGCGAAGAATTGATGCGATCGCAATTACCCTTGGTGCTTTTGCCTTTGGTGGTGTTACCTATATAGTTTTACAAATAGCTGGGGTAAGTGGCCAACAGGCAGGTATCTGGACTCAGCTATTATTGGTAGTTGGCTTACTCGGCTGGGTAGGCACTTACCTATTTCGAGTCGCAAACAAAAACATGACCTACAATCAACAGCTAAAGGACTATGAGGAAGCCGTCCTAGACAAGCAACTTGAAAGTATGACACCAGAACAACTGGCTCAACTGCAAGCAGAAATAGAACAGGAGAAGCCCTCCGAAGCGGTGGAGCATTCACAAATTGACAATGGATAATGAACAATTATCAATTATCAATTATCAATTATCCATTGATAATTAACAATTAACCAATGATCAAAGTTTCCCATTGTTTCGAGTCTCTGCGCGATCGCTCTGAGTGTGCTCTGATTCCCTTCATCACCGCCGGCGATCCAGATTTACAGACAACGGCTCAAGCTCTACAAGTTCTTGACACCTCTGGTGCAGACTTAATTGAGTTGGGGGTTCCTTACTCAGATCCCCTGGCAGATGGCCCAACAATTCAAGCAGCGGCTACCAGAGCCTTACGTCAGGGTGTACGCTTGGATGACGTTCTGGGAATGCTTAAGGAAGTTGCTCCCAAGCTCCAAGCTCCCTTAATCCTCTTCACCTACTACAACCCGATTCTCAACCGAGGCATTAAATTATTTTTAGAGCAGATTGCCAGTGCTGGTGTTCAAGGGCTGGTAGTACCAGACTTACCTTTAGAGGAAGCAGAATCACTCCTCAAACCTGCGGCTGAAATTGGGATCGAGGTAGTTTTGCTGGTTGCACCGACAACACCTAAAGAGAGAATTCAGGTAATTGCCCAACAGTCTCAGGGATTTATTTATCTCGTCAGTGTTACTGGTGTTACTGGGGTAAGAAGCCAGCTGGAATCGCGAGTGCAAGATTTACTCGAGCAGATGCGTACAGTTACAGATAAACCTATCGGTGTTGGCTTTGGCATCTCCCAACCAGAACAAGCGCAACAGGTAAAAAATTGGGGAGCAGATGCAGTCATCGTTGGTAGTGCCATTGTCAAGCGCTTAGCAGATGGCACACCAGCAGAAGGATTGTCTGCTATTGGTGAGTTTTGTCAAAGTTTAAAGTCTGCAATTAGGGATTAGCCTTTTATAACTCTGGGATATATATTTTCACAGCCAACGGGACATCACGGTTTTAATCCGGTTTGACACAAGTACTCGACGGGCGGCACGCCACACGCTATGAATGAAAGAAACAAGGTCAAATTCTATTGCCTTGTTTCTTCAAAGAGCCCAACGGGCAGCACACCACTCGCGATGAAGGGAAGAAACAAATCAAACTCTCTTCCCCCCTGCCTCCTGCCCTCTGCCTCCTGCCTTATTTCTTCAGAGAGAAATACGATGTCGAATAAAAAGAATAACAAGAAAGAACCCAGGGGATGTGGATGCTCAAATATTCCCATTTCTCTAATCTTACTGGTATTAGGAGGTGGTTATTGGTGGTTTAACCATCAAGGAGGTTTCGCCATTAGCAAGCTTTTACCTCAAAATCTACCAATAGCTATTCCTGGTTTAAATTCAACTCCAGCTGAACTAGAGCCTTCCGCTTCCCCTGAGTCTCCCGTAACTACCACACCTTCTTTACCAAATGCGCCAATTGTTCAACCTAATAATCAGACAACTTCACCAACGCCTCAAGCACCTCAAACAACTCCAACTCCTTGGGATAAAAAACCAATCAGAGGAATTTATATAAGTCGTTACCAAGTAACTAATAATGCCAGTGAGGAAAAGATTAGAGAAGAAGTTCGTCATTATCACTCTCAAGGAATTAATACGATTATCCATGGCGTTTGGGGTAATGCTTGTACTATGTACAAGAGTGAAGTTATGCAAAAAACTTTCGGTTATGAAAGTTGTCCTAATTTATTTCGCGATCGCTGGTTAGATTGGTTAATTGACGAAGCACACAAACATGACATAGAAGTTCATGCTTACTTTGAAAAAGGTATCAAAATAGATAAAAATAGCCCGATTTTTGATTTAGCTATTGAACGCAAATGGGTCGTACCTGGAGTTGATCGCACCTATCCAGGGATAGAACATTATATTCTTGATGTAGAAATTCCTGAAGTTGCTGATTTTTTTAGAGATATTTTAGTGGAATTTGTCCAAAAGTATCCTCAAATAGATGCAGCTCAATGGGACGATTATCTCGGTTATCATGCAGAGTTACCAGGGAAAGTAGACCGTACTAATAAGCTAACTACTTTTACACAAGAAATGATCGGTGCTATGAAGCAAGCTAACCCAAAAGTTAGTTTTGACTTGTGTCATCATAATCCTTACTGGGCTAAAACCTATTTTGCTGCTGACTGGGAAAAATGGAATGTAGATCGAGTTTTTATTCAAGCTTATAATGATAAGAATTTTACAGAAGAAGTAAACTATGCCCAAAAATATGATGGAATCGCTATTTCTGATGAACAATTACATCGCTTACCAGAAGTAATTGCCAACAAGAAAATTAAGGGCATTTTGGTGTTTCCTAATGCGAATGCTCCAGAAGACACAGCTTCTAAGTTAAAGCAGTTCTCTGCAAAATAGACTTAAGTTCATCCCACGTAATGCAAGTCGTGGGATTTCGCATCCTTTCTTATTAGTCATTTGTCCTTTTTCGGACTTACTCACCGTCATGGAATGATGTCATCCTGAGCGTTAGCGAAGGATCTCCAGATGCCTGAGATGCTTCACTATCACCTCCGCATGATACTTTCCTCAAGCCCCAGTCTTCTTGAAGCAATCAAAATTGGTGTTTTTTGGGAACTAAATCAGCATTAGCTTAGTCTCTATAGACTAGAGATAGTAGTAGCTGAGAGTAAAATAAAATTTAGGAGAATTAATTCTATGATGCCTCAGAAGTTTAACGATAATTTTAGTTTAATATCTTTTGTCAGCAAAAAAGTTGGTTTTGCAGCTGGTGTTGCCACTTTAATGGTAAGCGGTAGTGCTTTTGCTTTTGATAACAATCAAATACCAGCTAACTCTGCCACTCAGCTCCAGGATACTACTACTTTGGCTCAGAACACTGAGGAGCAAACACCATCCCAAACTAATAATGATCCTAGGTTTACCTGTCAGTTTATCAATGGTGACTACACCGTAATGTATCATCCTGAAAGTAAACCGGGTCAAGCTTATCCCTGGGCAGTTCCTAGTGCGATGGGAGGTGGCTGGACACCAGAACTTCGTTGTAATGAGATTAGCCGACGCTTGGAGTTTTATCGCCCTGATGGTTTGCTAGAGATGCGAACTTCGGTAGAGAATAATTATGATACTATTTGTGTGACTACTCAACTAAACTCAGACTGTCGGATTGTTCTAACCGTCCCTCCTAATCAAGATCCAGAAATAACTCGTAACCTTGTATTTGAAAACTTGACTGTTGCTGATAGTGGTCAGCAAACTCAAGGTATCAACACTTTTGTAGATGGAGATAGGGGCTCACAGTTGTTGGATCAGGTATTAAACCAAGGCTTATCTACTTTAGGTCTCGGCGGCAACAAAAATCCTATTAGAGGTTCTAGTAATATCGATTTACGACCTTTCCTTGATGCAGCTGACGGTGGTACTGGCACTCAGTTGCGAGGCGGGAGTTCAGTTGCACCAAATCGACGCTTAAATCCTGATAGATTCCGTTAAATAGCAATAACGCCGTAGGAAAGACCACTACGGCGCTGCAGAATTTATTTAAGGTTGCCTAGTGCAGCGTGGCGGAAATAAGTGACCAGTTTGAGATCGATAGAATCCTTACTCTATAAGCATTCTTAATTCTTAATTCTTAATTCTTAATTCCGCATTATATGTCATCCTGAGCGATAGCGAAGGATCTCCAAACTGCCCAGATGCTTCACTAGCACCTCAGCATAACAGGGGTGGCTACCCCTACTCTCCTATTTCTTAGGTAAAAAGCGGTTGGAGTAGCTGTCTATCACGTAAACTGGGACACGTTTAGTGTATTCAATCTCACTACCAGTAATAGACTTAGACAGTATTTCAAAAACATTAGAACGCCAGTTACGCTCATGAATAGGCTTGGACTGCTCACCCTGGAAGTAGGCTTGAGTAACAATTACAGAAGCAGCAAGCCAACCAACGATTAATAGGGAAATTAAGATAGTCATGTAAGTTTTCTTTGGGCTTTGTGTAGTTTTGTTAAATTTTATGTAAATAAAAGTAACAAATACTTATTGCAACTGTCAAGTTAAGACTAAATTCGGTTTTACGACCCCCGTTTTGAGCAAACCCCGAAAACTCGCTCTGAGAAGTTGTATTCAAAGTCTCTACAGGTCATGCGATCGCAAGCCAATATTGCTCGGTTAGGCAACTCAATTCAGACTCTAGACCGGAAAATTTGCACAAAGGTATCGCTAACGGTATGGTCTTTAGTATCGGCGGCATATTGAATTAATTGTTCTCGCAATTGTTGAGCTGCGGCTAAAGGTAGTAAAGTAGCCAGTAAGAAGTATACGCCCCGAAATCGTGGGTCATGCATGTGGTCAATTAACCTAGCTTCTGCTGCATCACTATCGCCGAGGAAGTTTTGTACTAGGAAGAAGTCCATAATTTTGTCGTGGCGGAAGTACCATTCTTTCTTGCCTTTACCCTCACTATCTGTCCACTGACGGCTGACTGCCATTTTGTATTTCTCGTCTTCAAGAGACAGTAACTCTTGGTAAAAATCCTCGGCAGGGAGCGCTTTTTCGTCATTGAGGCGCATTTGGTAGACGGCTTGGGAGAATTTTTTCAAAGGAAATTCGTAGCGCCATTCTTTGAGGAATTCCTCTGCCATCTGATTGTATTGTTGTTCTTGCAGGTTAAATAAGTCCGGGGTTTTGCCTTGGGAGAGCATCAGTGAGATGAGGGTTAAATCCATCGGGTTGGAGAGGATGCGTTGTGCTGCCTCTAACTCTTCTTTTGGTTGTTGGGGATTGAGGGTGGTTGTTAGGTAGTCAGTGCAGGCATCTTCGTAATCGCTGCCTTGGACTTTGGCATCTTCAGGAAGCCTCGGCTGACGGGAGACTAAAAATTGCTGGATTTGGTTAGGTTTGAGGGGTTGTAAGTAGTAGGTTTTTGCTGTTGAAGGGGGTGTCCATTCCAAGGGTTGGGTAGTCATAATGATATTACCCCGGAAATAGCGCTCGACAAAGTAGGTGATTTTGGCACGGGTATCAGCAGTAATTTCGTTGAGTCCATCAATGCAGATATCGATCGCTCCACTATATATTAGGTTTTTCAGGAATGCTGCATCTTGAGCCTGTCCATGCAGTTTAGCTTGAATCGCTTCAATTACCCCTTGGTTGCACTTTTGGGCGGGAAGGTAGACAATAATTTGCCGGGAGTTGGCGACAAGATGGCGCAGGAACATGGATTTACCCCACCCAGAATCCCCTTCTAAGACAATTTGCCCTTGGATGCTGGGGAGTGCTGTAGTAATCGGTTTAGTTTCTCCGGAACCGGGAACTTTTACCTGAGATTGGGGGAAGTAGGCAAGGTGTTGGAAGGTATCTAATCCCGCATCAGCTTGTAGGGAAGGTTTGAAGGGTTCAAACAGTTTGCGCCGTAGGTAGGGAATCCAGGTAAGGAGAAAGCCGACGTAGCCGACACCGAGAATTTTGCGTACCCAAGGATTCCAGAAGAAGATGGCTTGGACTTGGGGGAATTTGGGGTAGGCGAAGATGAGGGCTAGCCAAAAGGTAATATGGATGAGGATGGTGTTGCGGGTTTTAAGTAGCCATTGCCAAGATTCCAGTTTATTAATGGCTGACTTTACCGTATTGGCTTGGTGGTATCCGCCTTGTTTGAGGTTGTGGTAGTGAGTTTGCAGTAAGGAAATATCTTGGGATTTCCAAGAGACTTGGCTGGCAACTTTAGCTATCTGGTTAGCTAAGTCTGTTCGTAATCGTTGCAGTCCTTCAGTTCCTATCCAGGCATTCCGAAAGACTTCCAGGGTTTTCTTGCCGTCTTTGTAGTTGAGTTGGGATTGAGCGTCAATTGCTTCCTGTGGGGGATTGCCTAGCCATTGGAGCAAGGTTTTTACTTCATCCGTACCGCCACCGAGGAAATAGGTTAAAAATCGCCATTGTTCAAAGTTTTGTTGATTTGGCTCGTAGACCCGATCTAGGACAACAACAACCTCTTTTAGATCCAATTTTCTGATCTTACCCAAGGCTACTGCTGCACTGCTACGAATAAATGAGTCCATCTGTTCATCTTGGAGAAAGTCGAGGATGTCTGGGATATAGGGTTGAGCTGCTTCCCCGAAGTTGCCCAAGGCTACTGCTGCACTGCTACGAATAAATGAGTCCACCTGTTCATCTTGGAGGAAGTCGAGGATGTCTGGGATATAGGGTTGAGCTGCTTCCCCGAAGTTGCCCAAGGCTACTGCTGCACTGCCACGAACATCTGAGTCTACCTGTTCATCTTTGAGGAGGTTGGCGATGTCTGAGATATAGGGTTGAGCTGCCTCCCCCAAGTTACCCAAGGGATATGCTGCACTACCACGAACATCTGAGTCTACCTGTTCATCTTTGAGGAGGTTGGCGATGTCTGAGATATAGGGTTGAGCTGCCTCCCCCAAGTTACTCAAGGCTATTGCTGCACTGCCACGAACATCTGAGTCTACCTGTTCATCTTTGAGGAGGTTGAGGATTTCTGGAATATAGTGCTTGGCTGCCTTCCCCAAGTTCCCCAAAGCTTCTGCTGCACTGCTACGAACATATTCGTTCACCTGTTCATCTTTGATGAAGTTGAGGATATCTGGGATATAGGGTTTAGCTGCTTCCCCCAAGTTACTCAAGGCTATTGCTGCACTGCCACGAACAGATGAGCCCACCTGTTCATCTTTGAGGAGGTTGAGGATTTCTGGAATATAGGGCTTGGCTGCCTTCCCCAAGTTACCCAAGGCGATTGCTGCACTGCCACGAACATATTCGTTCACCTGTTCATCTTTGATGAAGTTGAGGATATCTGGGATATAGGGTTTAGCTGCTTCCCCTAAGTTACCCAAGGCAGATGCTGTACTGCTACGAACATATTCGTTCACCTGTTCATCTTTGAGGATGTTGACGATATCTGGGATATAGGGTTTAGCTGCTTCCCCTAAGTTACCCAAGGCAGATGCTGCACTCTTACGAACAGATGAGTCCACCTGTTCATCTTTGAGGATGTTGACGATATCTGGGATATAGGGTTTAGCTGCTTCCCCTAAGTTACCCAAGGCAGATGCTGCGCTGCCACGAACATATTCGTCCACCTGTTTATCTTGGAGAATATCGGCTGCTTTTTTCGCAATATCCTCCGGTTTCTTAACCACCGCTTTCACATCTTGCGGTTCGTATTTAGCTAATTGCTCGAAAGCATTTTCCTTCACTCCGTAATGTCCATCATCAAAGGCAGCGACAATACCGTCAATCTGCCAAGGTTGCGGCTTGGGCGGTTCTTGGGCACTCATCCAAGGGAGGGAGAGGAGGAGGGTAAGGAAAATGGTAAACGGGAAAAGGAAAAAGAGGGAGAGTTTGCGGAGGTTGCGGAGAGTTTTAGGCATAGGTGCAGGATAGAATGAGGCTTGGGGCAATGCACCTGAATTCTGATGTGGTTGAAAAGCTCGACTGGTTGAGAAGTCCGACTTCTTGAAGAAGTCGGACTTCTGAGATGTTGCAGGAAATACTACAAAGCTTTGGTGGAGGATTCCGGATTAGAGGCTTTGAACCCTGAGAACGAATACTATTGGCGAAACATTTTCAGGACTTACGCACTCAAGTGTCATGGCTGAGGTGATAGTAAAGCATCTTAGTCGTCTGGAGATCCTTCGCTATCGCTCAGGATGACATCATTCCGTGACAGTGCGTAAGTCCTAATTTTGTAATTGTAAGCGCAAATTGCATTTGCCCAATCCAGCATCTATTGTTCAATTTCTTTCTTTGTGCTGTGCATCAAGAAGTTAACGAGAAGGGCTTTCCGGCTCCCCCTTCCGTGAAAAAAAGTTTCATCATCTGCCTTCCCTCCTTTTAGGGGGGATAGAGGGGGGTGGAAAGGGGGTTGGGGGGTTAGGTTAAGGGATGAGGGACAAAGCACGAAAAGTCTTACTAATTCAGCGATTGAACAAGGTGGGGGGTTTCACTTTAAGTTGACAAGGCGATCGCATTTTCGCATTTTCTCAGTTACTATCAAATCCCCAGCATTCCCTTAGCGCTTTTTCTTCGAGCTCGAAGAGCTGCTGCTACTACGCTTGCTACTACTACCCTTCCTACTACTACCAAAACTAGAAGAAGACTTTTTCTTCGTGCTAGATTTTGGTTTGGCTTGGCTGGAATTCTTCAAATTGCTCTTACCATAACCAGAGCCTGTCGCTTTGGTACTAGAAGATGATGGTGGAGCTGTGGAAGTAGTTGATTTGTTGTTAGTTGTTGGTGGAGCGGTGGAAGTAGTTGATTTGTTGTTAGTTGTCGGTTGAGCGGTGGTAGTGGTTGATTTGTTGTTAGTTGTCGGTTGAGTTGTAGTAGTAGTTGATTTGTTGTTAGTTGTCGGTTGAGCGGTGGTAGTGGTTGATTTGTTATTCGTTGTCGGTTGAGCTTTAGTCGTAGTAGAGTTGCTCTGGGTTGATTTACGTAGTTGTCCCGATGTCCGCAACTGATTATTCCTGACAGCAGGCGGCTTAGTCTTGTAGTTTTGCTCGTATTTGGTAACCGCTTCTTGGTAAGTTGGAGCATAGTAGCCCCTCGTAAGTACTACTCCTCTTTGATATCTTGGTGGTACATAGTAATGAGGACTATGGTAGTAATGAGGACTATGGTTGTGGAACTCAAGCTCAATCTCCAGCTCGTTGTCATCCTCAAAGGGTTCCCAGAAAGTTGACTCCTCCCGCACGATAACGGTTTCTGCACCGTTGATTTGTTCAGTAACCGCGTGGATGTACTCAATCTGGAAATCCCGATTCAAATGCAAGATAGCTTGGTTATTCTGCATTTGCAGATAACTTTGCTTACCAGCCTTAATTTCCGCTTCCGTTAACTGTACCATCTGCAAATTGTTGGTACTGAAGACTGGGGGAGTAGTATTGAGCAAAGATAAGGTGTATTGCCCGTTGGCATCATTATAGGTAGCTTGATGAAGAGGATAGTTACCGTTTCCTAGTCTTGCCTGAGTTGATACGGTGTTAACCCTCTGTTGTCTAGGAGTTTGATAGTTATTGGACTGACAACTCAAGGTTGTCCAACAAAGAGCCAAACCCAATACAACGGGAGTAAACTTGCGGAATGTGGTCAGTGGCGTAATCATCGCCCTCAAATAATTTTTTATAACTACCTAACATTATAGTTAATGGCTAATGGAAGAGAATTGTTTCTCCTGCCTCCTGCCCTCTGCCTCCTGCCTTCTAATGCTTATTCAGTTAAACACCAAATCTCGATAAAGAAAAAGCTGAAATATCAAAGTCAGTCTTCTGGTTAATAGCTAATTCTTTCAAAATTTGCCCAATTGCAGCAGAATGTTTAAACCCATGTCCAGAACAAGGTGATGCTAAAAGTATCTGTGGATGCTCAGGCATAGTATCGAGTACAAATCCATAGTCAGGAGTGACAGTATATAGACAAGCAGCAGATTTAATACAATTATTTTTGACCTTAAGGTGCTGACTAATGCGTTTAAAGCACTGCTCAATCTCATCAACTGATACATTTCTATCAATAGTGTCAGCGGTACACGAATCTAAATATTGCTCGGTTCCTATCTTAATACCGCCATGTTCCCCATCAATGGCAGGAAATCCATACAACAATTCTTCTGCTGTTTCACCGAGTCTGATAAAAATAGGAAAGTGTTCAGCGACAAAAGTCTTGTAAGGCAGTTCCTGCTCAAACCAAAAGAGAAGTTGTCTGTAAGTTTTAAAGAACTTATTGTATGATTCTGGCAGAAATTCACTCACCCATGCACCAGCTGAAATAATTGCAGATTCAGCTTCCCAGGTATCAGTGCTTGTTTTGACTACTACACCATCATTGCTAGAGTTTGGTTCAACACTAACTACCTTTTTATTTAGTTGCAGCTCTACACCATTTTCTTTAGCCAGCTTTAGTTGAGCCTCAATGCATTTTTCAGGTCTAATGAATCCCGCACCTGGCTCAAAATAACCAATCTCAGTTCCTTGATAATGAAACTGGGGATATCGTTTTTGCATTTCTTGACACTCAAGAACTTGGTGCTCAATGCAAAACTCATTTGCCGCAGTAAGTGTCACATCAAGAAAGGATGACGAGCCATGAGCCGGTGCATTTTTCAGATTAGTACCAAAAATCAAACCACCACATTGATTAAAAAGCTCAGTATTTACTTTTAGTTCTAGCTCTCTCCAGATTTCGTGAGAACGGAGAACAATTGGCACATAATGCGAACCTTCACCAATAGCTTGGCGAGTGATTCTTGTATCACCATGGGAAGAACCAAGGGTGTGTGGAGGTTCAAATTGGTCTATTCCAAGAACTTTTTTGGTAGTTGAAGACAGTTGATAAGCAGTCGCACTTCCTACTGCTCCAAGACCCACGATAATCACATCATATGACATTTTTTTCTTAAAAGGTGTTAGGTATTAGGTGTTAGGTGTTAGGTGTTAGGTATTAGGTGTTAGGTAGGATTAAACACTAAAAAAGATATTGAGTACTTTCTCCATCCGACCAGACCAAGATTCTTCTGTATGTTGACCTAGAGGATCTTCGACAACAAATAGATTTTCGTTTTCCCGATAGCCAAAATCTTGTACTAATAGCTCCCGCATTTCACGACCCCGTGCTGTAGCACGTTCTTCAATAAAAGCATTATGAAAACCATCTTCTCGCACTAAACCCCAGTCCAGGTAAATTTTCAAATGCTGGTTCGGATTTTGCAGAGTCTGATAAGCAGTAGCTATAAGTTCTGAGTCCTTTAGAGAACCACGAGAAGGACCAAAAAACTCAAAGAGAGAAACATCTATATTTGAATCTAATCCGACCCAAAATGAGGGCGAAAGTGCTGCCACACAGCGGAATTTATCAGGGTATTGGGTAGCAGTATAAAAGGCAGCTAAACCTCCGTGAGATGAGCCTAAAATCATTGTACTTTCCGCATCTGGAATAGTTCTGTAATTGTCATCAATAAACCCTTTTACAGAAAAAGCTAGGTAACTAGCGTAGTTCAATAAACCACCCCAGTCATTGTTCCACACAGGAGCATGAGTATATTCATAATCTCGATTGAGGGGACAAATAGCAACTACTATCACTTTACGAATCTGATTTCTCAGATACAGCCTAGTTAGTATTTGAGCCATATTCCAGGTTTTGTCATAAGCCCCTCCTGGAAAAAAAGCAGTATTACCATCATTCATATAAATTACTGGATAGGATTCCTGGCTCACTTCATAATCCCGTGGCAGGAAAATATGAACTTTTCTTGGTTGTTCCTCTGAGCCTGGTACTTGGAAATTATCATAGGTATGAAAAAACCCTCCCCAGTGTCCTTGATCATGGCACCAAGCTTCTTGTCCACCCTTTGTAAATTGATCAGCCATATTTGCTTGAGATTCTTCTAGATTTGCTCAAGTTTATCAATTGAATAAGTAGGGGCGCACCGACGTGCGCCCTCAACACCGACGTGCGCCCTCAATTTGGAAGTATTTAATGAATCTCAAGGATTTTACTTGAAGAACCTAACACCTGATCTAATAATAATTCCCGACTTTACGATGATGAACAGCAGTGAGAGCATCTGATTTAGAAATCCGCCCTGTATCAACACTGGCATATACTACCCAATGATCACTGCACTCCATACGACTGACAACTTGGCATTCCAGGTAAGCCAAGGCATCTGTCAAAATAGGAGAACCGTTAGCAGCTGATTGAGTCTTCACCCCAGCAAAACGATCATCACCAGGTTTAAAGCGCTTGAGGAAGTGCTTCATTAGTCTCTGATAATTCCCCTCTTCGAGAATATTCAGAACGAAGCGATCGCTTACTTGCATTAATGATTCTATGGCTCTGTCTTTGGCAACCGCAATCGTTAAGCCGAGGGGTTGGAAGCTGGCTTGAGTTACCCAAGAAGCTAACATGGCACTCTTGATATCACCTTTTTGGGCAGTGATAATATACAAACCAGTGCTAATCCGACCTAGTGCTTTATCAAGGTCACTATCTAAAGACTTCCTTTGCTTAATGCCGCGATCGCGAGTTAGTAGTTGTCCCATATCAGTACCAGCTTCTTCACACAGTTGGTAAGTAGCTTCTGAAGGAGTTTCCTTAATCCTAATTGAAGGAAATGCTTCCTTGAGTCCCAAATTCCGGAATTGATTCAATAACGGATCGATAGGTTCGTCATCTTCTCCATAGGATTCAAATACACCGATAATTTGCTTAGACTTAGCAGCAGCCAGCACCGTGCTCACTGCCGCAGTAGCAGTCTTATTGGCAGCAGGAGGCATTCCCATAACTATTCCCGCAGCACGATTGACTGTTTCCTGTACTTCTTGGGGTTCAGTGGATTTGAGATCCATCATTTCAACCCCAACTCCAGCTTTAGTTATACCTCTAGCAATAGCTTGTGAAAGGCGATCGCTATAGCCGTAATCTGAGGAGTACAATACTACTACTAATTTCTCTGCCTTGGTTTGAGCTTGACTCCAACGGCGGTAGCGCTCAATTAGTTCATCTACATTATACTTGAGCAGAGGACCATGGCCATTAGCAACCATTCTCACTTCTGGTAATTTGTCCATCCGCTTGAGTGCAGAGAGGACAGAACGAGCATTGGGAGCCATCAAACAGTCGTAGTAGAATCGATAGTCAGGTTCAATCGCTCCTAAATCTTCATCAAAGGTAGCTTCAGAGCAGTAGTGCATACCAAAGGCATCGCAAGTAAACATGACCTGAGTTCCAGCATCGTAACTGAAAATAGTATCAGGCCAATGGAGGTTAGGAGCATTGACAAATTCTAGGACATGACCCTTACCCAAATCCAGCTGGCTCCCATTTTTGACAATTTGCCGTTCAAAGGGCTCATGTACCAAGTCTTCAAGAAATTGGATAGCTACTTTTGCACCCACTACCGTTATTTGGGGTGCTAACTGGAGCATATCTTTGACTAAACCGCTATGGTCTGGTTCAGTATGGCTAATAATTAAGTAATCAATTTCTTTGGGGTCGATCAGTCCCTGGAGGGTGTCTAGGTATAACTGACGGAACTTTTCATGGGAGGTATCGACTAAGGCAATTTTCTCTCCCCGAATTAGATAGGAGTTGTAGGTAGTACCATTTTGGAGTCCAAACTCAATATCAAAGCGATCGCGATCCCAGTCCAAAGAACGAATCGTTGTGGTGTCTGCGGCAATCTCAGCCGTCTGAATTGATAGCCGCTTTTGGGTTTGCTCAGTCAGTGATACCATATCTTGACTCCTTAATCAGCTAATGTTACATTAATTTACTTTTTCTTATTGTTACACGATTCATTCGTGAAGTTTAATTAATAAATTTGATAATGACCGAGTAAAAATGCTTATGATAACTTAACATTAGCTCTTTATCCGGCTTGCGTAGCGTCCTGTAAAGATAATAAAAAAGTTTCCTCTTAAGATTACTTCCAGGCACGAACAATGCTCAGGACTTACACAGAAAAACTATAGCGCTATAAATATGTAGTTTTTTAAGCACAAAAATGCGTAAGTCCTGTTTATATAAATTAGCCATTTGTCAAATTTAATATGCTTCAAAATCAAGTGGCAATCGTAATAAGTTTTTTAGCATTTCTATTATTGTTTACAGGAGTAGGAATTTACTCAGCAACCCGCAAGCAAAACAATACTACTGATTATCTGCTTGCTAGCAGAAACGTTAATCCCTGGCTGACAGCGCTATCGGCTTTCGCCACAAGTTACAGTGGGTTTATGTTTATTGGGCTGATTGGTTGGACTTATCAGGTCGGAATTTCCACGTTCTGGGTGATGCTAATAACATTACTGGGAAATTATATTGTCTGGTTGTTAGTTTATAAGCAGTTGCGAGTAGTTTCAGAAGAAACTGCCTCAGAGACGATCGGATCATTCCTTGGTCAGGGTAAAGAGCGCTTGATCGTGGTACTCTCGGCACTGATTACCATTATTTTCGTTGGTGCCTATGCTGCTGCTCAACTATTAGCAGGAGGCAAAGCGCTTTATGCAATCTTCGGCTGGGATTACGCCTTGGGAATCGTCGTGGGAGCAGTCATTATTACAGTTTATTGCTTTGCCGGTGGAATCAGGGCCTCTATCTGGACAGATGCAGTGCAGTCAATCTTAATGCTGTTTGCTATGCTGCTGTTGGTAATCCTTGGGGTGCAAGCCTGTGGAGGATTTGATGGTCTTTGGACTCAACTGGGAGAGATTGATACAAAACTGCTCGACCCCACCCCAAATTCTAAGTTTGGATTCTTACCGTTTATCATCAGTTGGTTGTTTCAAGGGTTGGGCATTGTGGGTCAACCTCATATTATGATTCGGGCGATGGTCATTAACCATCCCGAAAAGATTGGTTTGACTCGCAACATTTACATACTCTTAGCTTTTGTATTTATTGTTACAGCGATCGGGGTTGGATTGACTGCCAGGATTCTGATACCTGATTTGGCTGATATAGATCCAGAGCTAGCACTACCTCAACTGGCAATAAAAATGTTGCCCCCTATTTGGGTGGGAGTCATTCTCGCTGGGATATTCTCCGCTGTAATTTCTACAGCAGACTCTCAAATTCTTTCTTGTTCGGCAGCGTTAACCCAAGATCTTTTTCCTCAAATAGCGCATTCCTACAAGCTGGTTAAGCTAGGAACAGTATTTGTGACAGCAATAACCATGAGCCTTGCTCTAACTAATAACCAGAGTGTGTTTGCCTCAGTACTTGCTGGCTGGTCCGCTCTGGGTAGTGGTCTCGGTCCTCTGTTGGTCGTGCGTGCTTGGCGACAACCTGTGAGCGTTCCTGTAGCCGTGGCGATGATGGCGACTGGTGTTGCTGTGTCACTAATTTGGCGGTTTGGATTGAATCTATCGAGTGACATTTTGGAAATACTTCCTGGTATGGTTGCTAGTACTCTGGTATATTTAGTTGGGTCAAGGTTAAATTCTAAAATAGACGGAATTAAGTAAAAATACTTATTATCAATGGATAATTGATAATTGATAATTGGTTAATTTGGTCTAAGACCTTTTCATTTATGAAGAAAATAAAAAGAAAATATTTTCCTTAAATTCAATCCTCTTCTTTTAAGGAGAGGTAATTATCCATTATCCATTGTTCATTATCAATTGTTGAATCTAAATTACTTCCACTCTCCTTGAAGCGTAAAAGCAGCCCAATAATAGGGAGCCTTCCATTGAGTCTCTTGTTGCATTTCCAACTGTGCAGCTCTCAAAGCAGCTGTTGCCGATAAACCTTCCTGTAACATCAAGCGATAGAATCGACTCATCATCTCAGCTGTAGCAGCATCACTGACATTCCACAGACTTACCAAAACTCGTGGCGAACCTGCATACATGAAACCTCTTGTCAACCCCACTAGTCCTTCTCCTTTTACCTCCTGCCCTAATCCTGTTTGACAGGCACTCAGTACTACCAGTTCAGCTGGCAGGTTGAGGTTGAATACATCATGGAGGCGCAGAAAGCCGTTACGGGGATTGCCTTGTTGGTCGATTAAGGACAGCACTAATCCCGACAGTTCTGGGTTAACGCTATTGAGGATGCCGTGGGTTGCAAGATGGACAATGCGATAATTACTTAGCTCAAGGTTAGTTATCATCTCCCGATTGGCTACAAAGTCAAAGCCATGCACTCGTTCTGAATCTGGCACTAATGCCATAATTGCTTCAGCTTCAGTGCGGGTTCCTGGCAGTCTCTCCCAGACACTGATATTTGCTTCTCTGGCAGAACGGTTGAGTAATTGTTGATCTACACTACGAGTATCGTTTCCCTTCCTTGGTGTTCGGGAAGAGTTAAATCGATCATCATCAGAGCTAAAGACGGGATCTGCTAGGATAGCGATCGCTTTAGGTGCAGTTTTCCTGGTTGCTTGTTCCTGTCGGATAATCTTTAAGGTAGTGGCAGAGGGTAAGTTGACTATTTCGTTATTGGCTAACAGGGGTACTACATCCTCACCGGAGGTTTCAGGTAGGGGTAGAGCTGAGAAAGGGACGTAGTGCAAAGCACCGTCGCCAACAATCAGTAGCCGTTTGTTTCCCAATTGTTCTACTACAGGTGCTAGAAGAATTTCGCTTAGTTGGCTGACAGCTTTGGTGGGTTTGACATTTTCTACCCGAACACTGCCTCTGGTATCTTCTAAGCTAAAACCTGGGGTTTTGAGCAATTTATAGAACTGTTTGGCAGCGGTTTCGATTTCTGCTGCTGGGGGTAGTTCATAACTATTGATGCTGGTTTTACTAACTGCCCAGAGATAACTGCGTTGAGAACCTAGGGCGTATTGTAAGAGTAAGGTATCGTCGTCAAGAAGTTGTTGTTGGATTTGTTCGAGGGTAATGGGTTGGGGTTGAGTTAGGGCGGCGTAGCTAGGACTCGTTTCCCGTATTTTCGCCTGTAGGGTTTTGTATTGCTTGAGGAGGTACTGGCGTTCCTGTTTCAGGGTTGTGACTTGTTCTCGCGTAGATTCTCTCTGAGACAGAGCAACTTCCCGCTGTTCTAGGGCATCTAATTGGTGCTGCAAGCGACGTTCCTGAAGGACTAAATCGGGGTCAACCCCTTTGCGGATATCGGTATTAGCTTCGGCAAGGAGTTCTAGGAGGCTTCTGGCACGGGAGCGTTCGTTGATATTCAGGGCTTGCGCGTCGTAGCCTTTATTGGGGTTTTGTTGGTGCAACTCCATCAACAGGTCAATATAGAACTCGTAATATTCCTGTTTGGCAGCAAAAAAGGTTTGTCGTTCTTCTGGGGAGTCTTTTTTGGCGCGTACTTCTTCGATAAGGGCGATCGCCTGCTTCGATGCGGGTTAAAGCAATGTCTAAGTTACCTCGCTTGCGTTCCACTACGGCGATACCAAATAGGGCATCTGCGTTTGCCTTCTTGACTGTCGTTATCGGATAATGTGAGAAATTTATTGAAGGCTTCCAACGCTTTATCTAAATCGCCTAAATCTGAGTAAACTTTGCCCAATTGAACATGAACAAAGCTATTAATAGTTCCTCCTTTTCCTGAAATTTGGTTAAAAAAGGTTAGAGCTTGGTTTAAATTTCCCAGTTGGTAGTGAAGCTGACCCATTCTTCTGAGGTTCCAGTTTAGCCTCCAAAGCGATACCATCTTCTTGAGAATATTTCTAGAGCTTTGCCATAAGCTTCTAAAGCCTTTTTCGAGGTTTTTTGACTTTTCGTAAAGGGAAGCTAATTTTTTCTAAAGTATAGCACTTCACCGCTAGGATCTTTCAAGATTTTGATAAAGTTGTAGACTCGTTGTTGATAGGAAGCTAACGCTTTCTCTTCATCCCCTAACTCTTTATAAACTTCTCCTAATCTCGACAAAACATCGATTTCTTTTTGAGGACTATTAATCTGACGAGCAAGGGTTAGGGCTTGAGTATAAAAATCAAAGGCTTGAGGATAGTCTCCCGAACGAGAATAGACGTAAGCAATCCGAATTAGGGTGTTGAACTCTTCTTCGGGAAAAATATTGTCTCCATACACCATCCGCGCTCGATTGAAAAACTCTAATGCTTGCTCTAAATCTCCCAATTCTGCATAGTCTTCTCCGATGCGTATCAAGCCGGTAATTTCTTCTTGTTTCCCAATGCTTTGATAATGTTGCCGATAGGTATTAAACGCCGCTGAGGCATTTTCTACATCTCCCACTTGATAGCAAACTTTCCCAATCTCTCGAAAAACTTCGGCCATTCTCATCTGTTGAGAGCGAAGAAATTCTTGAGCGGAACTGACGGCGCGATCGCAAAATTCTTTCGCTTTCTCTGCTTCCCCTGAATAAGCATAGATTCGACTCGTACGCAGGAAAATATCTAAAATATTTGAAGCATCGGGTTCTCGATCGTAAACTTCTACTGCTTCTTCATAAGACACCAATGCTTTCTCTAAATCTCCCAGGGTTGTATAGGTAATTCCCGTTTGATAAAGGGTCCATGCTTCCCTAGAACGATCGTTATTTTCTTGATAAACTTGTCGCGCTTGAGCAAATAGAGCGATCGCTTGTTCTACATTGTCTAACTCGTAATATATTTCAGCCATTCGTCTCAGGTAAAGCGTTTCCTTGTGACGATCTCCCAACTGTTGATAAAGAGGAGTTGCCCGTTGGTAAAACTTTAGCGCAATTTCCCGTTCTCCTAATTTGATATAATCTTGACCAATATAACTTAAACTTGCTGCTTCTTTTTCTAAATCTCCTGCTTTCTTATAAACCCTTGCAGCTTGATTGAAAACTTCTAATGCTGTTTCGCGATCGCCCAATTCATAATAAAGTCTTCCCATCGTTCTCAGGTGATCGACTTCTCTGCTACTATCTTCCAATTCTCGGTCAATCAAAACCCTGCGACGATAAAACTCTATAGCCTTTTCCCTCTCGCCCAACTTTTCTTCATAGACCGAAGCAATTCTGGAAATAATCCTCGCTTCTTCAGTACGATTACCTACTTCCTGATAAATGCTCAATGCTTGGTTGAGAAGATTTAATCCTCGGTCAAAATCGCCAAACTGAAAATGTACGAGTGAAATTTTAGATAAAATTTCCGCCTCTCCTTCCCGATCACCAGCCTCCTGATAAACTTGAAGTGCCTGATCTAAAAACGTCAGCATTTCTTCCTGACGCTCTGAATATCCATAGCGTTTGGCAATGGCAATCAGAAAAGTTGCTTCCCCTTGCAAGTCATCAACGGTTTGATAAAATTCTCGTACTCGTTGATAATATTCAAGCTCTTTTTCTGTCTCATCTAACTGATCGTGAATTATACCTAATCGGGCTAAAATAATTGCCTGACTATATTGATAATCTAGAGCTTTTTCTGAGTCCCCTAATTGGGTATAAAAATCGCTTGTTTCCTCCGAAAGTTTTAATTCTTGGGAATACATTTCTAAAGCTTTAGACTGCTGTCCCAATAAACGATAAATATCGCCTAAATTACCCAGTATTTTTCTTTGCTTAACGACATCCCCCACATCCTCATAAATTGCTAAAGCTTGTTGGTAAACTGTTAATCGCAAATTACGTGAGCTAATATAGTAGCCCAAATTTTCTAAAATGAACGCTTTCCCATAACAATCGCCAATTTCTTCAGAGAGACGTAAAGCTTCCTCGTGAAACTCTAACGCTGTAGCTCGATTCTCACTCCACCAGTAACGAACAACCTTGTTTAAAAGCCGCGCTTCCTGTTTCTTTGCCCAGTTTGCATCCTCCTCAGAAGACGCACTAATATTTTGATAAATTGTTCGAGCTTGATTAAAAGACTCCAATCCAGCTTGATCATCCAGCTCTTGATAAAGGTATAATTCACTCAAGTTGCTCAGAACAAGAGCCTCTCCTTTCTTGTCTCCAATCTCTTGATAAATCTCTAAAGCTTGCTCAAATAATTTGTGCTTTTCCCAGTCATCATTCTCGGCTTCTCCCCACTGGTTAAGCAACCTAGCTTCGCTCTGTTGTGATGCAAATGTTGCTCTTTGATGAGACTGGTTCAAATCCTGATAAATTTCCAACATTTGCTGATAAAATTTAGTGGCTTTGTCCCGATCGCTGTAGCTTTTTTTATATAAAACGTCCGACCGACGAGGACGAATAGAAGAGAGATCATCGGAAAGAATGCGGTGTTCTTGCTTCCATCGATCGGCATCCCTTTGGTGAATCCTTCGTAGTTGACCCAAAATCAAGGCTTCTTGGAGGCGATTGCCAAGCTGTCGAACTAAGGCTAAAGCATCACTATACCGTTCCCGCGCTAGCGTAGTTGCGTCCAAACTGTTATAAGCTTCACCCAGTTTAATTAAAGTTGCGGCTTCCTGTTCTAAATTACCCTCACGTTGCCATAAAGACCGAGCTTCTTCCCACTTGGCGATCGCTTGCAATCGAGCCGTCATCGTCTGTTGTTGGCTCAATCGTTCCCCTTCTGCCACTAGCTCTTGACCCGAAGCTGAATCGGAGTTTTGGGCTAGGACATCCTTCAAATTAGCTAGTTTGCTGTCCTCATTTTTCGGTGCGATCGCAGAGGCTTCTGCGGTCATCAGTATGGTTAATAATAAAGCAAACAGAGGGCGAGTCATTTTAGTTACTATACAAGGCTTTGAATTATTTTTATGGGAAATAAGTGCAAGGTTTTTGAGCCTATCGATACAAAAACCTTGCACCGCAAATGGAAAATCCCTAACACCTACCACCTACCACCTACCACCTAACACCTAACACCTAACACCTAACACCTACCACCTACCACCTATTCAAACCCGAAAATTACGACTTATTCAGCAAGCCCTATGTAGGATTGCTATATACTCTCTTGCTGAAAACCAGAGTAACCACCCGTAGTAAACCAATATTCCCAAGTTCCTCCAGAAGCAATTAACCAATTATTGAGGTCAAATAAGCCACTTCCTTCCGGTGTTCCTTGAATTTTATAGACTTTAACAGCTTGTCCATGATTATCCCAAATTAAGGGCGCTCCTGGCTTAATTTGTTCTGGTGCTGCGCCATTAGTTTGCAAGAAATAGGCATCTTGCCCCCGCTCTGAAGCATTGCCAAAAACCCTAGCCATTCCCTTGTCATCGATGGCGACAAAGGCGCCTTCTTCTAAACCAATACCATAAACTGCTTGATGGTTATCCAGCATAATTCGAGCCATTAATCCGAAAATTCTCCCATACCTTGTCTCAGGATGACTGTCGTTAAGTCTATCTAAATGAGTGTCAGTAATCACATTTTTCAGAAACGGCACTTGCAGGAAATTACTGCAAAAAATATCTTGAGTATTCTCGTGAAAAGGGTCATTCAAAACTTCTGAACTCAGCAGTCCTTGCTGAGAAGGAGCATAATAATAATCTCCTAAAATTGCCATACCAGCACTAGTTCCAGCTACAGGAACTTTTTTATGATTAATTAAGTAATTGATTGCCGATTCTGTAGCTGTTCCTTCCCAATAATCCTCGTATTTATTCTGATCTCCACCAGCCAAAAATAAAGCATCAGCGTCTTTGATATATTGCACAACTTCTGGGTTATTAGCTGCTTCTCTGCTGTTAATAGACAGTTCTGCAGCGGAATTAATTAAATCTCTGTAATTATCTGCAATCCACCGTGCTTGTCCACCAGAGCGACCGCAGCGCAGGACTAAATAATCTCCGTAATTGCTCTGTTTAAGAAACCAGTGGGTTGCTGCATCTTCTCCTGCTGTATCTCCTTCTGCACCACCAATTAACAGAATTGCAGGTTTTGGAGAAGAACTATTAACATTTCCATACTCTAAACAATATTCAAAGTAGTTGCTCTCATCTGCTCGTCTATAATCGGGAAGCTTTTTAGCCATAAACCAATCACCTTTGATGCATCTTTTTTAAGATTACAGTGGAAGCATAATAGGTAAACTGAGATTTTGCAACCAAGTCTGAAACTAGGGAAAACCACTGGTATTTTGTTGGACAAGGAGCCATTTACCTAAGTCTGAACCACCAACTTGCGTTAAAATTAGTGTTAGAGTTATTACTTTTTATCTTATGGTTACCGAGGATAGTAATCAATCAGAAGAAAAATACATCAATATTTTAACTGATTTTGGTTTCAAGAAGCTGTTTGGCACAGAACCTAATAAATATCTCCTGCGTGATTTCCTCAACTTAATTCTACCTGAACAACATCAAATAAAAGAGTTAACTTATAAGAAAACAGAGAATTTAGGTAATACTCCCCTAGATAGAAAAGCTATTTTTGATATCTACTGTGAAAGTGCAACGGGAGAGAAGTTTATTGTTGAAGTGCAAAAAGCGAAACAAAACTACTTTAAAGACCGCAGTGTCTACTATGCAACCTTTCCCATTCAAGAACAGGCAAAAAAAGGAGACTGGAACTTCAAGCTATCATCAGTTTATACAGTTGGCATACTGGATTTTGTTTTTGACGACCATAAAAAAGATGATAATTTGCTCCACTATGTAGAGTTAAAGAATCAAGACTGCAAAGTCTTCTATGATAAATTAAAGTTTATTTATTTAGAATTACCGAAGTTTCAAAAAACAGAAGAGGACTTAGAGAGTCATTTGGATAAGTGGTTATTTGTGTTAACCCACTTATCGGAGTTGTCATCTCGACCAGTAGCTCTACAGGAAAAGGTTTTTGAGAAATTATTTGCCGCAGCAGAAATAGCGAGATTTAGTCCAGAAGAAAGACAAGCCTATGAAACCAGTTTGAAATATTATCGAGATATTAAAAATGTGGTAGATACTTCCCTAGAAGAAGGTTTAAAAAAGGGTAGGGAAGAAGGTATCCAAAAAGGTAGAGAAGACACTATCAAGGAAGTTGTCAGGAATATGAAACTGGCAGGGGTTGCCAATGTGGACATAGCAAAATACACAGGATTAAGTGAAAGTGACGTTGCGCAATTGTAGTTTGATAGTATTTCTGTGCAGAAGGAGCCATTTTAACCACTTGCGTTAAAATTAGTGTTATAGTTATCACTTTTTATCTTATGGTTACCGAGGATAGTAATCAATCAGAAGAAAAATACATCAATATTTTAACTGATTTTGGTTTCAAGAAGCTGTTTGGCACAGAACCTAATAAATATTTCCTGCGTGATTTCCTCAACTTAATTCTACCTGAGCAACATCAAATTAAAGAGTTAACTTATAAGAAAAACGAAAATTTAGGTAATACTCCCCTAGATAGAAAAGCTATTTTTGATATCTACTGTGAAAGTGCAACGGGAGAGAAGTTTATTGTTGAAGTCCAAAAAGCGAAGCAAAACTACTTTAAAGACCGCAGTGTCTACTATGCAACCTTTCCCATTCAAGAACAGGCAAAAAAAGGAGACTGGAACTTCAAGCTATCATCGGTTTATACAGTTGGCATACTGGATTTTATTTTTGACGACCATAAAAAAGATGATAATTTACTCCACTATGTAGAGTTAAAGAATCAAGACTGCAAAGTCTTCTATGATAAATTAAAGTTTATTTATTTAGAATTACCGAAGTTTCAAAAAACAGAAGAGGACTTAGAGAGTCATTTGGATAAGTGGTTATTTGTGTTAACCCACTTATCGGAGTTATCATCTCGACCAGTAGCTCTACAGGAAAAGGTTTTTGAGAAATTATTTGCTGCAGCAGAAATAGCGAGATTTAGTCCAGAAGAAAGACAAGCCTATGAGACTAGTTTGAAATATTATCGAGATATTAAAAATGTGGTGGATACTTCCGTAGAAGAAGGTTTAAAAAAGGGTATGGAGGAAGGTTTAAAAAAAGGTATCCAAAAAGGTAAGGAAGAAACCCTGAAAGCAGTTGTCAGGAATATGAAACTGGCAGGGGTTGCCAATGTGGACATAGCAAAATACACAGGATTAAGTGAAAGTGACGTTGAGCAATTGTAGTTTTATAGTATTTCTGTGCAGAAGGAGCCATTTTAACCACTTGCGTTAAAATTAGTGTTATAGTTATCACTTTTTATCTTATGGTTACCAAGGATAGTAATCAATCAGAAGAAAAATACATCAATATTTTAACTGATTTTGGTTTCAAGAAGCTGTTTGGCACAGAACCTAATAAATATCTCCTGCGTGATTTCCTCAACTTAATTCTACCTGAGGAACATCAAATAAAAGAGTTAACTTATAAGAAAACAGAGAATTTAGGTAATACTCCCCTAGATAGAAAAGCTATTTTTGATATCTATTGTGAAAGTGCAACGGGAGAGAAGTTTATTGTTGAAGTGCAAAAAGCGAAACAAAACTACTTTAAAGACCGCAGTGTCTACTATGCAACCTTTCCCATTCAAGAACAGGCAAAAAAAGGAGACTGGAACTTCAAGCTATCATCAGTTTATACAGTTGGCATACTGGATTTTGTTTTTGACGACCATAAAAAAGATGATAATTTGCTCCACTATGTAGAGTTAAAGAATCAAGACTGCAAAGTCTTCTATGATAAATTAAAGTTTATTTATTTAGAATTACCGAAGTTTCAAAAAACAGAAGAGGACTTAGAGAGTCATTTGGATAAGTGGTTATTTGTGTTAACCCACTTATCGGAGTTATCATCTCGACCAGTAGCTCTACAGGAAAAGGTTTTTGAGAAATTATTTGCTGCAGCAGAAATAGCGAGATTTAGTCCAGAAGAAAGACAAGCCTATGAGACTAGTTTGAAATATTATCGAGATATTAAAAATGTGGTGGATACTTCCGTAGAAGAAGGTTTAAAAAAAGGTATGGAGGAAGGTTTTAAAAAAGGTATCCAAAAGGGTAGGGAAGAAGGTATCCAAAAGGGTAGGGAAGAAGGTATCCAAAAAGGTAAGGAAGAAACCCTGAAAGCAGTTGTCAGGAGTATGAAGCTGGCAGGGTTTGCTAATTCAGACATAGCAAAATACACAGGATTAAGTGAAAGTGACGTTGAGCAATTGTAGTTTTATAGTATTTCTGCGCATCATGAAGTACATTTCATTATGGTAGCAATACAGTAAAACCCGATCGCCAATGCTAAATCAGTTCTTGGAGCAACGCCTTGGTCTTTCGATTTGGAAGGTGCGTCGGCTAGCTCACTTACTATTCCTAGCTGTTTCGATCATGGTGTACAACATAATGACCATGACTACAGCTAATTCTATATTCCTCAACCAAGTTGGAGCCGACAACCTTCCTTTATTCTTTATACTAATTGGCTTAGTCTCAATTCCTGCCTATGCCTTGTTCTCCCAATTTGTTGATCGCTACGAGCGAACTGAGCTTTTCCGTTATTTTCTGTTTTTAGCGATCGCGATCACTATAGGTATGCGTTTATTGGTGAGTTTAGATACTCTGCCAGTGTACTACCTTCTGTTCATTCTGGCCTTTTTTCAGTGGGATTTGCAGAACCATATTATGTTGCCGAGCTTAATGGCAGATTATTTCTCCTCCCTGGAATACAAGCGCTATGCTCCAGTGATTGCTATGGTTCAGGGTATAGGAATCCTTCTTGGCGGTGGACTTACGAGCTTGCTGTCTTTGTACCTCAAACCCAGAAATATCCTCTTGGTTCTGCCGATACTATTTGCTATAGTCATTGCTCAGCTAATTTATCTCGAACGCTCAGAACGTCCTTTAGATTCGGTGACTGCGGATACTTCGGTGGGGATTGTAGAAGCCTTAAAAACTTTTCCGGAGCTAGTGAAACGCTACAGAATCATATTCTTTTTGGCTTGTAGCAGCTTTCTGTTAGTCATCATTTGTATTGTCACAGAGTTCTTGTGCATGAGTATTTACTCTGAGGCTTTTACCAATGAGCAAGAATTAACCAGTTTCATGGGATTACTTCGGTCAGGAAATAGTATCGTACAGTTGTTGGTTCTTTACTGTCTCACTCGACCACTACTCCAACGCATCGGGGTAGCACGCATGAACCTAGTCTATCCACTGATGACTCTGGGGATCTTTGCAGGGCTAGCACTTAATTTTAATCTCAAAGCGGCGATTGTTACCAACTTCAATAGTGATGCACTATACAAAGCTATTAATCAACCGGTTTATACTTTAAACTACAATGCAGTTCCCTACGAATTTGTCGGACGAGTGCGATCGCTTAGTGATGGCTTCTTTTACGCTATTGGTCTGACTTTTGCTGGGGTAGTGTTGTGGATTTCTGAGTCATTCCTTACTCTACCTCAAATTCTCTGGATTGCGATCAGTTTGACAGTAATACTGTTAATCTTGCGCTTCTTTATTGGTAACAGCTATGTCGAGTGCCTAGAGGTGGTATTACGCTCAGATGCTGTCAACCTTGATGAACTCAGCGAAAGGTTAACTAAGTTGCCACCCCAGTCTAGTTCAGTAGTTTACGAATTACTCGAGAGTGACGAGTATTATACTCGGCTTAAGGCATTGGAATTAGCTGTTGGTTTGGGAAACCCCAGTCAATTTTTAGCACCAGTACAAGCTATACTCCCAGGGGCAGATAGCTCATTACGTCGAGCAGCAGTAAAGTTATTTAGTACAAAACCTGATCCAGAAACTACCTATCATTTTGAACAACTATTGGACTCAGAAAACTCCACCATGCGAGCTATGGCTTTGGAGGTTTTAATTGCCACTCAACAGTTCCCCACTCAAGAACAAATTCGCTCTCGGTTGGGGGATGTTAGCCAAGAAGTCAGAGCTTTAGCTTCTGTGGCAGCTACCCAAACTGAGGCGATAACCAATCCACTAGTTAAGACAACCTGTGAACAGTTGTGGCATTCGGAGCTAGATACTATTAGTGGAGAGGCAATAGTGCGAGTTGTCTCCTATAGTAGTAACTCAGAACTCATTCCCCTACTCAAAGAAGTTCTGATTCACGGTACTCCAGAAGTTAAACAAGAAGGATTAGAAGCACTAGCTATTCTCGCACGTCCCGGAGATCAATCTTTAGCCGAAATCGCTACAGCGGAACTAGAGCACCCAGAGCCAGTAGTACGCGCTGCGGCTTTCAAGCTGCTGGGAATTGCCCGCAGCCAAGGTATGTTACGCTATGTGGCGATTGGTTTGGGGGATAGTGATACTCAAGTGCGTCGCCAAGCAGCAATGGCACTGGCAGCTTATGGAGAGCAAGGCTTAGTTTTGGCTCAAGATAGCTTATCCTCCTCAAATCCAGATATAGTAGAAGCTGCGATCGCAGCTATTGGACAAGTAAGGATCAAACGGGCTAGCGATATATTATTTGATTATCTCACCCCAGACTTCCAGCAAGTCGCCCGTAGCCGACAATGGCAGCAACAGATTCCCCGTTCTGATCCTAGTTGGCAACCCTTAATAATTGCGATCGCTGATTACCACCAACGTCTAATTCAGAAGGTTTTGTATGTACTCTCCTGTCTAGGCAATTCACGCACTGTTAACTCTGTCAAACGTTTACTTTATAGTAAAGACCAAAGAGAGGTAGCTAATGCAGTAGAAACCCTTGCCTCCCTGCGTCACAGGCGCTTTGTACTGCCTTTGATGCCAGTGCTCGAACACTTAGCCAATGGAGAACAACCAGCAAGTATCCGCACTACTAATCAGTGGATGCGAACTAAGGGTTACAAGTTGCTCCTAGAAGCCCTAGAATCGAAAGATCGGTGGATCAAAATTGGCGCTCTCATCGCTTTGGCTGCTGTACCATCAGCTCTAATGAAGGATCCAGATCCTCTAGTCAAAGCTGTCGCTCAACAAATTTTTCTTCCCCTAGATCAACACCCATCTCTGAAGAATTTTTTTATGAGTCGTCTACTATTACTCAAGAATGTTAGCCTCTTTAAATATCTTTCCCTCGATGAGCTGTTACTAATTGATTCAAGCTCTAGAACAAGAATATTTTCTGGCTGGAGAAACAATTTTCAATGAAGGCAATTGGGGAGGACACCTCTATATTATTGGTGAGGGTAGTGTGCGCCTAATTAAAGATATCGATGGGGAGCAACAAGACTTAAGTTATTTATCCGCTGGCCAACACTTTGGTGAGATTGCCTTATTTGATGATGCTCCTCGCTGGAATGGTGCAGTAGCTGTTAAGGATTGTACCTTGCTGAAGTTGGAGAAAAGCCGCTTCATCAGCCTCATTACCCAACGTCCTCAGATTGTTTTAGAAATTTGCAAGTTTTTCAGTCAGCGCCTACGAGAAACTGACAAGTACCGACTTTCCAAAAAGTTACTCCCTGCGTCGGAAGTAGTCAAAAATCTGAACAGTGCAAGTCCTTGAAGATGGGTGTTAGGTGTTATACCAAATCCGGTTGAGACAAAAAGTGTTCTTCCGCCCCCTAAATCCCCCAATCCTGGGGGACTTTGAATTATTTTTTACGTTCTATGAGAACCAGATTTGGTATTAGGTGCTAGGGAAAAATTTGTTAGTAAGTAGGTTGGGTGTAACGAAGTGAAACCCAACAGAATATCCTCCGGTGTTGGGTTACGCTATCGCTCCACCCAACCTACTTATTCCATTATTTTAGCTGTGTCACGCCACTAGTTGATTAGGTGATTTTTTTAACAACTCTATCGCCCAAAGTATAAAATAGCCGGTTGGAAATATATATCACAAAATAACTTACCTCTATCATCATTACCTCTCGCATTATAAAGACAAGTTGCATTTTTTATGATTCCAGTCCCTGGAAAATCACTAATTCTATGTTTTTGTGACTTAGGAACTGTTGCCTGTACATATCCTCGAGTTTGAGCAAATCGGCTGAAATAACAAGGCTTTCCATCACGAGTCCGAGGAAGGTTGATCAATTGATTAACATATAGATTGTTTGAAAACTTATTAGAATATGCGGTTTTTCCATGACCAGGAGCTTCACTAAGGCGTACTCTTCCATAAACTTGAATATATTCGTTTCCGTACCTTCTTAAGTTAGCATTTATCCGAATATTCACAGTACCTCCCATGCCGTAATTACCTGTACCTTCGTGAATTAAAGGATAGACTTTTATACCTTCACTACCCAGCTGTCCACGACCACCTAATGAGACTCTTACCGTTGGACATTCATTTTGAGCTGCAACAGGATTTGATTTATTAAATCCTAGTACTGTAACGCCGACAACTAAAGTACTTAAACCTAATGAAATAAATTTCCGGTAAATTCTTAACATGCTCATTGTTCCTGATAACTTTAGTAAGTAGGTTGGGTGAAGTGTAGCGGAACCCAACACAAATGTTCTACTGTTTTTTAGAAGAGCTCACGGATAGCAGTCCATGTTTCAGGGCAAAGGCATCTTGTCATTAAATACTATATCTAGTAGTTAGAAAATCTAGATGCGTTGCCCTGAGTAAACATCAAGCAAGAAGCTCCCTTTCGACACAATTTGTTTTTACTGGAAGCAAAAACAAATGAACACTAATGGATTTAGCGGCGATAATACCAAGGGGTAGAACGACCGGAGGAACTGCCTGAACGACTTCGGTTATACCGAGGGGTAGAACGACCATAGGAATTGCCTGAACGGCTTCGGTTATACCGAGGGGTAGAACGACTGGAGGAACTGCCTGAACGACCTCGGCTACGTGAACCACCAGGAAAGTAAGGAGAAGAAGTACCGCGAAAGTAAGGATTGGAGTAATCGTGTCCATAAGAATACGGAGAAGAAGAGCGATGTGTACTTTGTGCGTATGCAGGAACAAAAAGGTTAGCTGCACATATCACTCCGAATGTGGCTATAGCTAGCTGATGTGCTGTTTTTTTGAGATTGATTCCCATAGGTTTCTCCTTAGACAGTAATTGGTTACCACTAGTTACAAATTCTTGGTTTTGTTCAGAGAGTTCTTCGTACTCTAAGTTGAAATTTTGGTTAATCGATGTTTCCGGTTTCATGCTCATTACTCCTGATAAATTTAGTAAGTTGGTATGGCGTTTTTGCCAATAAGTAAATCCTAGAGAAATGGTCTTGTCCTGCCAAGCACCAAAAAAGTGGAAATTTTTAGCTAATTTGCATAGTTCAGTTGTCCACTAAGGGGAAAAAGTGGAAAGAAAAGGGTAAAAGGTTAAATTTGATAGATATTACTGCTTATTAAATAAATGGGTAGTATAATCCCAATTGTGGTTGTTCATTAGTCATTGGTCATTTGTACTAGTGCAGCGCGGCAGAAGTAACTGACCAGTTTGAGATCGATAGAATCCTTACTCTCTAAGCATTCTTAATTCTTAATTCTTAATTCTTAATTCTGCGCAGCAGTACTAGTGATACAGCACATTGCAGGTAAATGAAGTACAGATACAATAAAAACTCTTGTGGAACAGGCATCTTGCCTGTCCTTGTGTACATCATTCAGATAAAATTTGCTGTATAAAGGGGCTAGGCTCTACCAAATTTTTGATTTTGGAAACACGTCCTAGCTGATTTAAAGTCTTGGATTGGTGTGTGGGGTGCTTATGAAACCGGAGCGCTGGGATGAATTTCTTGAAGACATAGCTAATGAGTATAGGTTGCGAGGTCAGCCGAGAAATGTATTTTTAGTGCGATTCGCTTACGAGAATTGCTGCAAGCGAGATGAAGAACTATGGGAGCAGGCAGAGGCACCAAATTTTGATCCTTACAAGAGTTTTGACACTTACAAGAGACAGAGAACTGATGTCTACAATCGGTTTTCTCAAGACTTACAATTTGATGGTCCAGGACCAGGAAAATTTAAGAAATTGTTGGACTGGTTGTCGAAGAAGCATCCTGAATGGCTGAAGCGGCAAACTCCAACTGTTCCTAATGGGATTAGCTACAAGGACTGTATAACACCACCACCACTACCCACAGATTGTTCCTTTTATGTAGAGCGCCCTCAGGTAGAAGCAAAGTGTTACGCAGGAATTTTGTATCCTGGTTCCCTGATTAGGATTCGAGCAGCAGAAAAAATGGGGAAAACATCTCTGCTGAGGCGGATTCTGGCTAAAGCAGGGGCTAACGGCGATCGCACGGTGTGTTTGGATTTGCGGGAAGCAGAATTGTCGATTTTTGGCAGTTTAGATAGATTTTTGCGGTGGTTTGCTGCCAATGTTAGTGAGGAGCTGGGGACTAGAAACAAGGCTGGATGATTATTGGAATGAGCAGAGGTTGGGAAGTATAAGGAGCTGCAAAAAATACTTCAAACGTCTTTTGCAGCAAATAAACAGTTCTTTAACTTTAGGCTTGGATAATGTGGATCGAGTATTTGAGTATCCTGAGCTTGCTAAAGATTTTTTACCTATGCTGCGTAATTGGCACGAAGAAGCCAATAATTTGGATGCTTGGCAACGATTGCGACTGGTGATTGCCCATTCTACAGAAATTTATATCAAGTTGGATATTAATCAGTCACCTTTTAATGTGGGACTTCCGGTGAGATTGCCAGGATTTGAGTTGAAACAGGTAGAGAGTTTAGCTCAACGCTATAAGTTGGATGGAGTAATTGCAGGGGAAGGGCAACATCTTACCTCTTTACAAAAGATGCTGGGAGGACATCCTTATTTAATCCAGCAGGCTTTTGATGCTCTTAAACATGAGAAGGTGAAGTTAGAGCAACTGCTGCAGGAAGCTCCGACTCAGGGAGGAATTTATGGTGCTCATCTGCGGCATCACTGGAGTAATTTGCAACAACAGCCGGAATTGGCGGAAGCGATGAAACAAGTAGTGACGGCAGATGGATTGGTGCAGTTGGAACCAATTCTGGCATATAAGTTAGAGAGTATGGGGTTAGTGACGCTGAAAGGGAATAAGGTAATGCCAAGTTGTGAGTTGTATTATCGGTATTTTCGAGAACATTTATAGGAGGCAAGTCACCTAAGAGGCTGGGGGACAAGATATGAAACAGCGGGAGTATACTTATCAAGTTGGTGGTAGTCTCAGTATTGAAAACCGTAGCTATGTAGAACGGAAGGCTGATGCAGAACTCTTAGCAGCGCTCCAAGAAGGTGAATATTGCTATGTGTTCAACTGTCGGCAGATGGGCAAATCTAGCCTGCGGGTAAGAACTAGGTATCAGTTGCAACAAGCGGGAATGAGTTGTGCTTCTATCGACTTGAGCGGCGAAACTCCTACAGACTTAGGGCAATGGTACAGAGGAGTCATCAATGAGTTATTTAAGGGATTTAATCTCAAGAGCAAGCTTAATTTAAAAGCCTGGTTACAGGAACAACAGGAACTATCTCCTATCCAACAACTAAGGTTGTTTATTGAAGAAGTACTACTGGTACATTGTCCGGAGGAAAAAGTTTTCATCCTTGTCGATGAAATTGATAAGGTTCTCAGCAGCAAGTTCTTACTGGATGACTTCTTTTCTCTGATTCGGTTTTTCTATAACCAGCGTGCCGAAAATCCCGCCTACGAGCGTCTGGGGTTTGCTCTGTTTGGGGTAGCAACGCCTTCGGATTTAATCCAAAATAAAACCCAGACTTCATTTAATATTGGTCGCTCTATTGAATTGACTGGCTTTCAGGAATCAGAAGTCCAACCCTTAGAGGAGGGATTGAGGGAAAAAACTGACGACCCTAAGGCGGTACTCAAGCAAATATTGTACTGGACTGGTGGGCAACCTTTTCTCACCCAAAGGCTCTGTTCTTTGGTAGCTACTTCTGAGTCTTCCATTCCCGCAGGTAAAGAAGCAGCAAGGATTGAACAGTTGGTGAGGTTGCGAGTGATTGAAAATTGGCAATCTCAGGATCAACAGTCCCATTTAAAGACTATATGCGATCGCATTTTGAGTAATGAGCAACAGGCTGCCTATCTACTGGAATTGTATCAACCAATTTGGCGACAGGGAGAAATCCCCGCTGGCAATTCTCCAGAAGAAACCAAGTTGCAGCTTTCCGGGTTAGTAGTCAAGCAAGGAGTTTGTTTAAAGGTATACAACCCTATTTACCAGGAAATTTTTAACCAGAGCTGGATTGAGAATGAATTAGTATCTTTGCGCCCCTATGCTGAGACTTTTAGAGCTTGGCTAGCTTCTGGTTTTCAGGATAAGTCGCGACTTTTATACGGGGTAAAGCACTCCAGGAAGCACAAACCTGGGCAGCTTCTAAGAATTTAAGTTTTCAAGATAGGCAATTTTTGGCTGCTAGTGAAGAATTGGAGATACAAGAGGCGGTAGCTGCTAAGGAAGTAGAGGCTCAATTAGAAAGAGAGAGAAAGGATAAAGAGGCAGCAGAACAAAGGAATAAGCTATTGGCTCGTGCTAATCGGCGAGCAAAAAGACTGATTTTTATTGGTTCTACTGTTTTAGGAATGCTTTATTGGTAGCCGTAAATTTCAGGAGTAATGGCAAAGAATAAAGTTGTTGAAGCTAATCAGGAGGTAATGAGGAAAAGGAAAGAGCGGAAGAAGCCAAAATGAGATAATAATAAGCTAATCAAGATTTAGAAAAAGCAGAAGGGGATTTGAGTGTAGCTAGACAGGAAACTCGCCAAGCAAGGCAAGAAGCACAGAAAGCACAGGAAAAACTCAGCAAGCTCAAGCAAGGGAACAGGAGGCAGAACAAAACGGCTCGATCAGCAAAAAATAAAACTAATCAGTCAAAAAAAGATTTAGATAATCAAAGAATACAGCTGAGTAGATTAAATGAAAATTACAATAAATTAAGTGAAGATCACAAAGAATTGAAACAAGATAACACAAAAATAACTACTACGCTTGATAAATCAAGGGAGCAACTTACATCGTTACAACAAGAAAAAGAAACAGTTATAAATGCACTAAATAAACAAAAAGAAGATCTTGAAGATACTCAAGAAGAGCTTAAAAAAGAACAAATAGAAAGAAAGAATTTGCGACAAGAGAATCAAAATATTCTAAGAATTTACGACGTAATTAAACAACTAAACAAAGAACAGTTTTTATCAAAAACAGAACGAACAAGAAGGCAGATAGAGGAGCTGTTAGATTCAATTCCAAACCATCAACTCAAGCAGGCACTGCTACTAGCTATTATTTCCGAGGTACATGAACAACTAAGTCGGCATTACAAGGAACGGGAGCAGTTTTCTGAAGCCAGTAAAAAGTTGTCTGAAGCCAACAATACAATTCAAGAAAGTAAAGACTGGTTAGAAAAATCTAATCCAGATCCTATTGAACACGGGTTAATTCACGTCTATGTCAAGAGAGTTGAGGGTAATTTACTTAGGGAAAAAGGAGAAGTACAAAAAGCAAGAGAAGCTTACATGGAGGCGTTCAACATTCTTGAAAGCTGGAAAAAGCCACCTCCATATTATATCAAGAATAAGATTAACATAACTAGCTTTATTCATCAATCTCAGCCAATTCTTTCAGTTGTAGCTGTAGGAAACTTGCATCGTCAATTAATCGAATTATTAAGAGAAGAAACAGGTAGACAGTCAAATGAACTAAACAATTGCCAAGAACTTTTAGTATCACAAGAAGATACTCAGCCCTTGATTTGTAAGGTCTGGATATCTTTTGGTGCCCACCTCTTGGCTGAACTTGAAAAATTGATGGATGCAGGTAATTGGAAAGATGCGGATCGATATAATGATCAAGTTATGCTGTACATAGTTGGAAGAGAAGAAAAAGGTTTTCTGAATTTTAGTGATATAGAAAATTTTTCCTGTGCAGCCTTCCGTACTATTAATGAGTTATGGGTACAACGATCCGAAGGAAAGTTTAGTTTCAGTGTAAAAAAGGAAATTTTTTGAAGAAATAATTAGAGAAAGATTTCCTGAGCTCCAACAGGAACAATATACAGCAGAATATTGGCAAGGAGTAATAGCAAATAAAGGACTAAATGAGCAATGGCAAAAACTGTGGCAAGAGTATAATCAAGAAATAGGTTGGTATCGGGTAACAGAGGATAAATGAACAATGGATTGATTATGAAGAGGGAGTTTTTGACCTAAAAGAAAATCCTTCACCGGGACATTTGCCTAGTGATTTAGAGGGAAGTTCGCCATATGTTTTAGCAAGTCTCTTATCTCGCGCTGCAACTTGTGGACTTTAACATATGTTGTGGAGAATGGAGGAAATAATGCGATCGCACGATACCAATTACCTTAAGCAATTAAACTGTAGGGGCGAAGCATTTGGGCGATAATTTAAGAACAAACATCAAATGTATTCCATCCGAATGCTTCGCCCTGACGCGCCGAGGGTGAAGCATTCGGATACCAAGATGCAGGGTAATATGGGAAAGATACTTCCCCGAATGCTTCACACCTACAGGGTTGATGGTTGATGGTGAAATATGGTGGGATTGAGATGCGATTGCCTTCGGCATCAGCAGAGCTGATTGCATTTTGTGGAGAATAGGGCAAATTATGCGATCGCATTATAATAAGGGGTCAATTCCGGTTGTGAAGTTGTAGCGCCGTGAATTGCATCGGTGACAAGCTAGAGCTAGATTATCTGTTAAGACACTAGTTTAGCGTTGATGAAACTGAAAATCCGGTCTAATTCCAATAGTCCAGCTAGTTCAGCTTCTTCTTCTGAGGTGAGTGATCTAGCTTTATTTTTCTCCAACAGCTCTTCTAATCGAACCTGTAGTTCATCAGTAAAGCTAAAGGGTTTGAACTGATCGGCTGAGTTTAACTTGATTCCAGTCGCTAGCCAGGAAGATGGTAGCCTCATCACCTGATTCATAACCTTGTTACCATAACTCCAGTCCCATTCTAGTACAAGAAGGGAGAAGGCTCCGAGGCAGGAGGTAGGAGGGCAGAAAAATTACTGTACAAGCTTTTTAACCTTTTTTAACTGGTCACTTATTTCTGCCGCGCTGTACTAGTTATTTTTAGGTTGCGATCGCATTTTACCCACATGCATTGGTGTCAACTTAAGGTAGAGATAGGTGATAGTCAAGCATCTAAGCCGTTTGGAGATCCTTCGCTATCGCTCAGGATGACATAATTCCGTGACGGTGCTTAAGTCCTAGAGCAATTGAGTGCATTGGAAGTCACAATCAAAGCCGATTCGCCATTCCCAAAACAACAAACAACTAAAAACAAACAACAAACGACAAATAGGTACACCATGAACAGCCGAAAACATTAAAATTTGTTACTTTTGAAGGTTAACGGCTTTAACCTTAAAGCAGAACCTAGACCTGCAAATCCCATTCATGGACCTATTAGAGTACCAGGCAAAAGAATTATTTCGTGAGATTGGTATTCCAGTTTTACCATCTCAAGGCATCAACCGTCCTGCAGATCTCAAGAGTTTACAGATTCCCTATCCGGTGGTGCTGAAGTCTCAAGTACCTACAGGGGGTAGAGGTAGAGCCGGAGGTATCCGATTTGTTGAGAATACCATTGATGCGATCGCAGCAGCTAGGGTGATTTTTAACCTCTCGATTTTAGGTAAGTATCCCCAAGTACTGCTAGCAGAATCCCGTTATGATGCAGACCAGGAATTTTATTTGGCAGTAATCCTTGACTATACTATTGGACGTCCAGTCCTCTTAGGTTCTACCCGAGGAGGTATCGGTATCGAGGTGCTGATAGAAAATCTACAAAAGGTTGTAGTTGAGGAAAATTTCTCTCCCTTCTATGCACGGCGTTTAGCTGTTCAAATGGGACTCCAGGGTAACCTCATCGAGTCCGTTAGTGGGATTGTCCAGAAGATGTACCAGCTATTTGTGCAAAAAGACCTAGACTTAGTAGAAATTAACCCCCTCGGTATCAGTGCTACGGGAGAGGTGATGGCTTTAGATGGCAAAATTACAGTAAATGATAATGCTCTAGGACGCCATCCTGAGTTAGCAACTCTACTCTCTACTACAGTCAAAGGTAACCTTCAACCACAGTTACCCAAAAGTCAACTAACTGAAACAGAAGGTAACATTGGCATTCTCTGTAACAGCAGTTGTTTAGCGGCAACGACGTTGGATTTACTCTACCAAGGAAATGGAAAGCCAGCTAGCTGTTTGATTGTGGAGGAGGATGCTATTGGTAACTTGCACTCAGGCTTTTCTGGAGAAGAACAACTAAAAATTGCTCTAGAAAAACTCACTCAAGCCCACGGTATTAAAGTAATTTTAGTCAACATTTTGAGTAGTGCTGCCAAAAGTCAACAGGTAGCTGAAGTGATTGCCAATTATCTCTTGTCTCAAGTTGAGGCAACTCCTGTGCTGAGTGTCGCCAACCGAATTGAAATACCGACTGGTGTTGCCTCAAGTTCCCTTCAACAGAGAACTAATCGAAACACTACTGCTAAGCAGCAATCAGCATCTGTTAAAAGACGTTTCGGCAAAACCTCTCTACCTCAGTTTGTCATCCGTCTGGTTGGAGGAGCAATTGACTCAAGCCAAGAGCTTTTAGCTGGGATGCCTGTATATTGGATGGATAACTTAGATGAAGCAGTAGGGCAAGCTGTATCCTTAGCTCAGTCAACTGTAAAGAAGTCCAGACAAAAAAAAGGATGAGGAATAAAGGCTGCATTATCAAAATTCAAGGATGAACTTAACACCAGACAGCAAAGTCCTAATACAGGGCATTACCCAACCACTGGGTTCATACTACGCAGCCCGCATGAAAGCTTATGGTACTAATGTTGTAGCTGGGGTAAGTGTCCGTAACAGGGGATACCAATTACCTGAAATTCCTGTGTTTGACTTAGTAGAGCAAGCCTGTGAACATACAGGACCAGTGGATACAACAATTATTTTTGCTGAACCATACAGAGTACTAGATGCTGCTTTAGAAGCAATAGATGCTGGCATCCCACAAATTGTTATCTTCACTGGCAGTATTCCGCCGCTGGATGTAGTTCGCCTACTCCGGAAAGCAGAAGCGACGAAAACTCTCATCCTTGGTCCTGGTAGTTCTGGGATCATTGTGCCGGGAAAAGTCTTGCTGGGTACTCACGAAAGTGAATTTTATACCCCTGGCTCTGTAGGGTTAATAGCCCATGCTGGTATTCTTACCTACGAAGTAGCCCTTGCTCTTAGTCAAGCTGGACTGGGACAATCAATTGGGATCAACCTTGGTAATGAGGCAATTGTTGGGTCTTCTTTTCATCAATGGCTAGAAATTTTGGCAAGGGATGAGAGTACCCAAGCAATTGTTTTAGTAGATCAATCTGGCGGCAGTAGTGAGCCAGCAACCGCTGAATTTATTACCAATGCCATTGATAAACCAGTAATTACCTATTTCGCTGGCAACTATACACCTGTGGATAAGCAAATTGGCAATGCTGGTTCTATTATTGCCGCTCAATTATCAGGACCAGTGACTAAAACTAGCACAGTTCAGCACAAAGTTGCCGCTTTTAAGCAAGCCAGAGTACCAGTTGCCCAGAGTCCTTCGGAGATTCCCCAATTAGTGAAAAAAGCACTGAAAAAGAATTAAGAATTAAGAATTAAGAATTAAGAATGCTTATAGAGTAAAGATTCTAGTGTACTAATGACCAATGACCAATGACTAATGACCAATGACTATTAAGATATCTCACCAGATGAAAACCTTTGTGAATAAACATTTTTAGAGGTTGCCCGTCTGAGAAAATTAGAGAAGATTTCCGAGCTCACTACTCAACACCCATCCTTGAATAGAGCTTTTGTGATTCACTACAAGGGAGAAAACTAAGTATGAAATTGGCTTACTGGATGTATGCAGGTCCTGCTCACATTGGTACTCTCCGCATTGCCAGTTCTTTTAAAAATGTTCATGCCATCATGCACGCACCGCTAGGCGATGACTACTTCAACGTCATGCGCTCAATGCTAGAACGGGAAAGGAACTACACTCCAGTGACTGCTAGTATCGTTGATCGGAACGTTCTAGCAAGGGGTTCCCAAGAAAAAGTGGTGGATAACATAGTCCGCAAGGATCAAGAGGAAACTCCTGACTTGATTGTGTTGACGCCTACCTGCACCTCTAGTATTTTGCAGGAAGACTTGGAAAACTTTGTCGATCGCGCCCAAATGGAATCTAAGGGTGATGTGATGCTGGCAGATGTGAACCACTACCGGGTTAATGAACTGCAAGCGGCGGACAGCACTCTGAATCAAATTGTCCAGTTTTACATCAACAAAGCGAAGAAAAAGGGTCAATTGCCAGAAGGCAAAACGGAAAAACCGTCTGTCAATATTATTGGTGTTTCCACCCTTGGTTTCCACAATCAGCACGATTGTAGGGAATTGAAGCAGCTGATGGCTGATTTGGGGATTGAGGTTAATGAAGCAATACCAGAAGGAGCCTCTGTCCAAAATCTCAAGAATTTGCCTCGTGCTTGGTTTAACCTCGTGCCTTATCGGGAAGTTGGCATGATGGCGGCTCGTTACCTGGAAGAAGAGTTAGGGATGCCTTACATTGATATCACCCCGATGGGTGTAGTTGAAACGGCTCGTTGTATCCGCAAAATTCAGGAAGTACTCAATGCTCAAGGCGCAGACGTAGATTATGAAGAGTTCATCGAAAATCAAACCCTCTACGTTTCCCAAGCGGCTTGGTTCTCTCGTTCTATTGACTGCCAGAACCTGACTGGTAAGAAAGCAGTTGTCTTTGGTGATAATACCCACGCTGCTGCCATGACTAAAATTCTGGCACGGGAGATGGGAATTCACGTTGTCCTAGCTGGTACCTACTGTAAGTATGATGAAAAGTGGTTCCGGGAGCAGGTGAGTGAATACTGTGATGAAATCCTCATTAGTGATGATAACGGTGCAATTGCCGATGCGATCGCTAGGATTGAACCTGCTGCCATCTTTGGCACTCAAATGGAACGACATGTAGGCAAGCGCTTAGACATTCCCTGTGGCGTGATTGCAGCTCCCATTCACATCCAAGACTTCCCCATTGGTTACAAACCTTTCCTCGGTTACGAAGGTACGAACCAGGTTGCTGATTTGGTGTACAATTCCTTTACCTTGGGCATGGAAGACCACCTGCTAGAAATCTTTGGTGGTCATGATACCAAGGAAGTTATTCACAAAGGTATGTCCGCTGATTCTGACTTAAATTGGAATAAGGAAGCCAAAGCAGAACTCAATAAGATTCCTGGTTTCGTGCGAGGTAAGGTGAAACGCAACACAGAGAAGTTTGCTCGTGAGCGTGACATCAGCGAAATTACCCTTGAGGTGATGTATGCTGCGAAGGAAGCTGTAGGAGCTTAATGACTTTCGCGGTTGAGAAGCCAACTCCTGAATAATATTCCACCTTTTAAAAGCACCCCAGCTAAATTAAAAATTCTAGCTGGGGATTCTTCTGCTAGGTTCAACACCCGAATCAATAGACTTATTAAGCAAGCCCTAGTGCAGCTCGGCAGAAGTAACTGACCAGTTTGAGAGCGATAGAATCCTTACTCTATAAGCATTCTTAATTCTTAATTCTTAATTCTTAATTCTTAATTCTTAATTCCGCGTAGCGGCACTAGCTACCACTACTTCTACTACTCCCAGCAGGTTCATTCCCCTCAGTCTTTGCAGCAGGTGTTTCCACCTGTTGGAGATGTATTTTGTTGACTTCGATAATGAAATTTTCGATCGATAATTTCATTTTATTGCGCCGCTCATCATCATTTTGTTCAATCATAAAAGCGCGGTAGGGTGGAGTTATCCCCAAGATAAACTTTTCCTGCTCCGCTTCCAATTTCTCTACAACGCGATTGGCATTAACCCAACGTTCCTGAAAAGGAAAAGAAGTTGCCACACTGGTAACAACAGCAGCTACTGCAGGACAAATGACGGGTAACCATTTTAAATACGGCACATCTATTTGTTTATCCACTAGGACAAAGATCGGTGTTACACCCGACAAAACGATGGTTGAAAGTTGGAAGATATAGTATAAGTTCCTAGATGTTTGGCGAACTTTCACGTAATCTTTAATCAGATTGTGACAATATTCCAGGGCTTTTTCACGGGATTCGACCAGCCCATCAGGTGAACTATCAGAAGCATCTTTTTTGGGCAGTAAGTTGACGTAAAGCCCAGCTTTGCGTTTTAGATCAAAGCTTGAACTTTTGCTCAAATCGGCAAATTGATTGTTGAGGAGGAATAGAAAGATTAGTCCAGCAAACAACCCTGCATCATAGAGGATGAAACGATTGTATTGACTAGGAATAAGAACAGTTGCGAGCGCACAAAAAATTAAAGCTGCCAAACCTAATGATTGCAGCATTTTCAGAAATAGTAAAAAGCCTGAGCTGGTGACAAAGGACGGTTGCTTCTCAGGCTCTAATGACAAAGGGTCAACGACAGTTTGAGAATCGGTCATAAGATTACTTATTAATCAATTAATCTTCTTTATCTGCTCCAAATATTATATAGGAGCAGTAGACCCTAAATAATTTTCATTGCCAGGGGAGTATCCCATTTTTACAGAAATATTCTCTTGCTCAGCCGCACTACATTTATACCAGCCTTCTCTCTCCCTACCACCAGACTTGCAAGCCCTAATTAATACAAATATCTATCTTCCGCTTGTTGAATGGTAAATCCTGGTTAATAGCCTCAATTTCTTCCTGTTCCATTTCGTTCACTTCACTAATGTAGCGACGCAAAATTTGAGCAAGACGCCGATGGTAAAGCCGATGCAAACTGTAGTTAGGGCTTGCTGGGAAGCCACGACGTTTCTTGTGACGCCCGCCTGCACCAGGATCAAACATCTGAACACCTTGAGCAATGCACCACTCAATGGGTGCATAATAGCAGGCATCGAAATGTAAGCAGTCAAATTCCTCAAAGCAACCCCAATAGCGCCCATATAGCTGCTCGCCCTTATTAATACAAAAGGACATCCCTATCAAAGGCTGGTTATTCCCCTCCCGATAGGCAGCAACCAACAAAACCCGATGACGGTAGTTGGGAAACAACTGCTCAAAAAACTGGCGGGTGAGATACTTACTCCCCCCCCAAAACTTATCACAGGTGCTGCTATAAAAGCTGTAAATTAAAGGAAACAAGGATTTAGGTATTTCGTCCCCTGTGAGAGTTTCGAGACGAAGACCAGCGTTTTGGACAGCTTTGCGTTCCCGTTTAATGTTGCGGCGCTGATTAGCATTGAAGACACTAAGGTAATCATCAAACCTAGTAAAGCCTTTGTTTTGCCAAATGTAGCTGTGATGCATCCAACTGATGAAGCCTTGGCGTTCAATCATTGGTTGCCATTCAGGATCAACAAACAGAAAATGGCAACCACTAAGATGGTTGCGATCGCAAAAATGGTCGATGGCACTTATCATTAGCTCTGTTAGCTGTTCCTCATCTTCCCCCGGTGCGATCAAAAACCGATAGCCAGTAGCCGGTGTAAACGGTGTCATCCCCAACAGTTTAGGATAGTATTTAATACCTAATTGATAGGATAAATCTGCCCACTGGTGGTCAAAGACAAATTCTCCGTAACTGTGACCTTTAACATACAGAGGAGCAGCTGCAATTAACTGTCTGTCTCGCCAGACTGTCAAGTGATTAGGTAACCAACCGGTTCTGGGAGTAGCACTACCAGAAGTTTCAATATTGTTCAACCACTCCCATTCAAGAAAAGGAGTTTTCAGAGGCAAAGCGAGGGCATCCCAAGCTTCCTGGGGAATTTCAGCCATCTGGTTGACCCAGGTAACAGAACATTCAAGCTGGGGTTGTTGAACCATTGGAGGAAAACTCAAAACTTTTTTTAGAGTAACGAATCTTCACAAGGCTTGCAGCCGATCAGGATAAAATACCTCCTGTGCAATCGGCTCAATGCCCCAAAAATATAGTTGCTCAGCTAGCTTTGAGAAAAAAATCCTCACTATCGAGAAACGAGGTATACTGCATCTCTACTTATGGTCGTAGTACCCTCGCAGATGCCTAGATGGCATAATTTTCTCTACTATAGTTTGCATGGCAAGAGTAAAAAGTAATTGTGAAGATTCTTGATATCCTGTTTTCATTGGTGGGTTATTTCCACCGCACTCTACTAGGAGCTCGTAAAGTACCTGAATTCACTGAGCGAGACCGAAACCAGTCCAACTAGCCAGAACCCAGTTTTTCTGGCAGCTGTCATCAGTAAGTGCTCGCGTTATCCCCTTACTAACCCCTATTTCTGATGAACCGTTTTAGGATAGAGATGAACCAAATAAAAATGAGCATTAGAGGCTTTGCCTATAGGCAGCTTTCGAGCTTTTTCTCAGGGTCAATATGATAGATTGAGGATTTTGTACTAGTGCAGCGCCTCGGAATAACCCACCAGTTTGAGATCAATAGAATCCTTACTCTATAAGCATTCTTAATTCTTAATTCCGCGCAGCGCTTTAGAGCAAACCACCCCCTAAACGTAAAGAAAAAGGAAGCAAATAATTTTAGTTGCCGATGAGTCTAACAAAAAATTGGTTCATCCTTCACTCAATCCTGGGGTAAGTAATTCATCTACTTTATTAATTGTTGCTGTTAGGTTTTCCACTTTAATCAGAGAAACCTCCTATGGCTAAGCCAGGTCAATCCTCTTTTCGTCGCATCCTCCTGTCACGTCTGTTGCTGCTAAGTGTACCAGTGTTGCTAGCGGGAGTGTTTGTAACCTATAGAAAAACACGGTCGGCACTTTTGGAAACTGCTCGCCACAAAATTATGGAAAGTGCCCTCATCAAAGGTAAGAATCTTCAAGAAGAGATTGCTTTACTAAAAGCTAACCTGATTAGTGCTAGTCAAAGCGTAGTGTTGCAGTCTAACTCACCAGAAGCCTATCAAGAATTCATCAATCAGCTTACCCAACAATTATCAACTCAGATTCAGTGTGTACAGTTGAAAGAGCTGCAAACAAAAGAGCAGGATGCTACAGTATCACGCCTCCCTTCCCCAACCAGTACCTGTACAGAACAATTACAGCATACAGCTCCGGCAAATTTTTGGCCTGAGCAACAAACTCAAGTACCATCAGGTGGTTCTAAAATTTATGTAACGATACCAATACTTCAAGAAGCAACAACAACAGCATTTAGTGGACGTTCCTCCTTGTACAACTCTCCAGAAGAGGAAGAAGGGGGGGCAATAGCTACAGATGGTACTGTCAATCAAAACAACTCCACCAATCAACTCCCATTATTGCTTAGTGCGCCAGTATATAACTCTGAGGGTCAACTTCGATATATCTTAACAATCCAGGCAAGACTTATACAACAAGAACTACCTCAGTGGACTGCGTTTTCTGGTTATACAGTGGTGATTAATCAAGAAGGACTGATTTTCTCTCATCCCGATTCATCGAAAGTGGGGAGCCAGATCGAACAGGAAGTATCTGAAGAGCAGCCAATCAAGAATCTTCTGAATAAAGCGATTACTGGTTCACCAGGTTATGAGCATCTATTTTTGTCCGAAGAAAACAGAGTGCAATCAATTTCAGAGTGGTTTAAGGATGTCTTGACCAAGGTAATAGATGGTCGGCTAAATCCTCAAGAACTATTTTCTAGGAAAACAGGAAAAGTCGAATCACTAGCTGGGTACACCTCCATTGATAGTCCACTAACTGCGGGATTGGACCAAAAGTGGATTATTTTAGCGGTCACTCCCTTAGATAAAGCTCTGTTTGGTCTCGAAGGAATTAAGGAAATTCTTTTATACCTAACCTGTGGTTTAATTACAGCAAACTTTTTCGTTACCCTTTATGTCGCTCGTGATTTAGCACGTCCTGTAGAAAAACTTAGAGACTATGCCCTGAATGAGTCTCGTTTACACCCTACAGATAAGATTCCCCAAAACTTCAAAATTAGAGAATTCAATCAATTATCGGAAGCCTTAAACGGGATGATTGAGCGTATGAGAGATTGGGCGGAAGAACTTGAAACTGCCTGGAAAGAAGCGCAAACTGCTAATCAGCTCAAGAATGAATTTCTTGCTAATACGTCCCATGAACTGAGAACCCCCCTCAATGGTATCATTGGCTGCTTGCGACTAGTAAAAGATGGATTTTGTGATGATCGAGAAGAAGAACAAGATTTTTTACAGCGAGCTGATGATGCAGCAATTCATCTATTAGGTATTATCAATGACGTTTTGGATCTTGCCAAGATTGAAGCTGGTAAGCTGTCGGTGGAAATAGAACCGGTTGACTTGCGTAAGCTACTCAATGAAGTTATTAATCTACAAGCTGTTCCCATTCAACAACAGGGCTTAGAGTTTAATACCTCTGACCTACATGAAGTGATTCCTGTACGTGCAGATCCAGCTAAATTCAAGCAGGTATTACTGAATGTGGTAGGCAATGCTGTCAAGTTTACGGATTCTGGCAGCATAACTATGAGAACGAGGATTGAACAAGCAAAAGCTAATGAACAAGAAAATGCTTCTAACCAAAAGGCTCAAACCACTACCATATTAACCAATTCACTAGTTGTTGTAACAGTTCAGGATACAGGAATTGGCATTGATCCAGCTGAGCAGGAAAAACTATTCCGTCCCTTTGTCATGGTGGATGGCTCAAGCACCCGCAAGCGTGGCGGGACAGGTCTTGGTTTGGCTATTTCCCGGAGTTTGATCGAAATGATGGGAGGTAACATTAGCTTATTTAGTGAAGGCAAGGGTAAGGGCACCACCATTGAAATTAGCTTGCCTTTAGACTCGAAAGAAACAGGAGGCAGGAGGCAGGAGGCAGGAGGCAGGAGGCAGGAGGACGAAGGGTGAGAATTACTTCTCATCAGAGTCTTCCTGCTTGAGGAGCGTATCAATTAATACTGTTACCTTAATGTCGGCAGAAGGCTCCCGCTATAACCGAGGCGGATTGATCGAGGCGTAGCCGAGTACCGCCAATGGTTTAGCGGTGAGATGAATGCCGACCAGCTAACAATTGAGCGGCAGGGAATCCAAATAATTAGGGCTTGCTGAATAAGTCGTAACTTTCGGGTTTGAATAGGTGGTAGGTGGTAGGTGGCAGGTGGTAGGTAAGGGAAAGAGGTGGTAGGTGTTAGGGATTTTTGACTTACGGTGCAAGGAAATTGAGCCAAAAGATACAATTTCCTTGCACGCCTGCTAGGCATAAAATGATTGAAAGCAAAGTATGGTATAGTTTACACACTTTTGCAGCAAGCCCTAATTATACCTGTATTCGCAGTGGGTAACAGATGTTATGCTTGGTCTCATGCTAGTAATTGAAGCCAAGCTCAAAGGAACCAAAGTTCAGTACAGCAAGTTGGATGAAGCAATCCGAACAGGGCAGTTCATCCGCAACAGCTGTTTGCGCTATTGGGAAGATAACAGACGGGTCACTCGTAACGACCTCCAAAAGCTTTGCGCCCTACTAGCTAAGGACAAACTTGCCCCTTGGGCGAAAAAACTCAACTCCCAAGCAAGGCAGGCTCACGCTGATAGGGCATGGTCTGCCATTCAGCGTTTTTATGAAAACTGTAGATTAGGAAAACCCGGTAAAAAAGGCTATCCTCGCTACAAACAATTCAGTCGTTCCGTCGAGTACAAAAATTCAGGGTGGAAATTGTCTGCTGAGAGAAGGACTATAACTTTCACTGATGGTTTTCAAGTCGGAATGATGGATTTGTGGAGTTCTAGGGATTTAGTTTGGACCAGGGAAAAACAAATCCGAAGAGTTCGAGTCATAAGACGTGCTGACGGCTACTATGCTCAGTTCTTAGTGGATTGGGATAGACGAGAGGAGCATGAATTTCAAGGGAAAATGACGGGAATTGATTTAGGACTAAAAGAGTTCTATACCGATTCCGATGGAAATACTGTTGACAACCCTCGATATTTGAGGAAATCCGAACGAAGATTAAAGATGCTTCAACGTCGGGTTTCTAAGAAACATGTTGAAAAGAAGAAACAGTCTAACAGATACCACAAGGCACGCAAGGCTTTAGCGAAGCAACATCTGAAGGTAAGTAGACAGCGTGAAGACAAAGCTCGTAAAGATGCTTTGGCGCTAGTTAAGTCGAAAGATTTAATTGTCTACGAGGACTTGAAGATAAAAAACATGGTAAAAAATCACCAGCTAGCTAAATCCATCAGCGATGCATCTTGGTATCGATTCACCAAATGGCTTCAATACTTTGCCAAAGTGTATGGTGTGATAGTTATTGCTGTAGCGCCTCACAATACAACTGTTGATTGCTCATGTTGTAAGGCGAAGGTGAAGAAAACACTTAGCAGCAGAACACATAAATGCAGTAGTTGTAAAACGGTATTAGACCGGGACCATAACGCAGCCAAAAACATCTTGAAAAAAGGATTATTGTTATTAGCTGAATATTTAAACGGTACTGTAGGGCATACAGAATCCGGAGCCAAAAGCTCGAAAGCGCAGGGAGAAACTGACCTCTGGCTCAAGAACGGAGACGCTCTGGTTCTAAGTCGGCTCGATGAACTGCGAACCAAGAACTCTTGGGAATCCCCCGCTATACCTCGTTAGAGGTTAGCGGAGGCAGGATGTCAATTCAACTAGGTAACTGACAACATCCTTGGTTTGGCTGAAGGGTTTGCCTTGGTACTCGCCATGGGACAGCCAGATGAGAGGAATAGCGGCGAGTGTCACTAGCGAAAGCTTGATGATTTGATAGGGTCTGTGATTATACATCAGAGTGAGTCCAAAACAAATGAGGCTGTTGTTTTGTTAACGACTCTTAATAGGTGATTCCATGCGTGGAACTGGAATTGGGGACAGGCTGGAAGCCTGTTCCACAGGAGATTTTTGCTACAGAAGATGACTCTACTATTAATCTTCACATATTCATTGTGGAACTGGCATCTTGCCAGTCAAATTTTCTGGAACTGGAGACAGGCTGGAAGGCTGTTCCACAGGAGATTTTGGTACAGAAGATGACACTACCATTAATCTTCACATATTCATTGTGGAACTGGCATCTTGCCAGTCAAATTTTCTGGAATTAGGGACAGGCTGGAAGGCTGTTCCACAGGAGATTTTGCTATAGAAGATGACTCTACTATTAATCTTCACATATCTATTGTGGAACTGGCATCTTGCCAGTCAAATTTTCTGGAATTGGAGACGGGCTGGAAGGCTGTTCCACAGGAGATTTTGCTATAGAAGATGACTCTACTATTAATCTTCACATATCTATTGTGGAACTGGCATCTTGCCAGTCAAATTTTGTGGAACTGGGGACAGGCTGGAAGGCTGTTCCACAGGAGATTTTGCTACAGAAGATGACTCTACTATTAATCTTCACATATTCATTGTGGAACTGGCATCTTGCCAGTCAAATTTTGTGGAACTGGGGACAGGCTGGAAGGCTGTTCCACAGGAGATTTTGCTACAGAGACTCTACTATCAATCTTCACATATCTATTGTGGTTCAGGAGTTGGTTTCTCCTCAACTAAGACCAGTATTCAGAAAAACTGATGTTCAGCAACAAGAACGAGCTAAACTTATCGATTTAGGGCTAGAACTAGCAGGTCATGCTGTTGTTTTAATTATTACTGTTCTGGAAGTTAACGAGCAAACTGCCAGTATTCGAGCACAGGTTTATCCCACAGGTGAGGTATTAACTTTACCTCCGAATTTGAAACTGTCTGTGTTGACTGAAACGGGAGAAGTTTTTAAAGAGGTAACTGCCAGAAGTGATGATGAGTTTATTCAATATCAGTTTGAGGCACAACGGGGAGATTATTTTGGAATTCAAGTAGCTTTAGGTGAGGTTAGCCTGAAGGAAAAGTTCCGGGTTTAGAAGAAGGCAGGAGGCAGAAGGCAGGAGGCAGGAGGCAGGAGGCAGAAGGCAGAAGGCAGAAGGCAATCCCGATAAAAAAATTTCACCACTATGAATGAAAATCAATCTATCCACGTCTCCGCGTCTCCGCGTCTCCGTGTCTCCGCGTCTATTTTCAAGAGGCTGTTGACATTAACATTAGAAGGAAACTTTGAGCAGGGGTTTGATGCAACCCTAGAAATTCGGCAAGGGGACATCCATTCTCCGTCACAAACCAGGATTAAGGGTTGGTTGTCGGGGAATCAAGATGTACTCAACCGTTATCGGGATTGGCAGCAACGCTATCTCTGTTTAGAAATGCTGTTTCGCGCTCTCAGTGCTAATCCCCAACAGGTGACAAATTCATCCCAGCGAAGGGAAGCATTTGCGGCTTGTCATCGAGCGGCTGAGGTTTTGGAGGAGAGTCTCAATCACTGGCTCAATAATTGTACTGAGTTTCGCACAATTCGGGACAAATTATTGCGATCGCCAAAAAAATTCCAACTGCTGTTTCAAACTGATAATCCCTGGCTGCGGCGGTTGCCTTGGGAGCGCTGGGATGTACTGGCGGAAGCGGAGGCAGAGGTTGCCCTGAGTGCGATTGAATACGACTGCCCAAACCAGCTTAACTCTTTGCCTACCCCCAAGGGCAAGGTGAGAATTTTGGGGATTTTGGGAGAGGGTGCGGAGCTTAATCAGGAAGCTGATAAGCAAGCTTTGGAGGAGTTGGCGGGTAAGGCAGGAGCAGAAATTAGCTGGCGGGTAAACCCCCAGGCATCGGAGTTGAATGAGCAGTTATGGCAGCAGGGATGGGATATGCTGTTTTTTGCTGGGCATAGTGGTACTTCTGAGGAGGGAAAACGGGGGGAAATTCAGCTTAATGAGAAGGAACAGTTGACTATTGCTGATTTGCGGTTTGCTTTAAAAAAAGCGATCGCACGGGGGTTACAATTAGCTATCTTTAACTCCTGTGATGGCTTAGGTTTGGCGCATCAGTTGGCAGCGGAACAGGATTTGTATCTGCCGCAGGTGATTGTCATGCGAGAGAAAGTGCCAGATCCTGTCTCGCCCAAGTTTTTGCGGTACTTTCTGGAGGCATATATCCGGGGTGAATCCCTAGCTGCCGCTGTAGGGGAAGCACGGGAAAAGCTACACGGCTGGGAGCAAGATTATCCCTGTGCTAGTTGGTTGCCTGTGGTGTGTCAAAATCCGACAGTGAAGCCGCCGACTTGGCAGGAGTTACGGTATGGCAGGCGGGATCATCAGTCCCCTTGGCATCTGCCGCGCACAGCATCTCGTCAGAATTTAGGAAAGTGACAGAAGAGGGGTAATTCTAACTCCCCAGCCAATTTGCCAACAATATTATTAATTTCCGTGTGAATTAAGTAGCTTACAGAAAGCGTTAGAATAAGTCAAGAAATTCCAAATTACAGGGTTGAAGCATCTGCCATTTGTGAAAAAAACTGTTTGGAGTTGAATTGTGAATAGAAAGAAATGGCAGTTGCAGCAAATAACTATTTTCTTAACTTTGATGGGTTTGCTGGTTGGTGGTTTTGGCATCCTAAAACCCCTAATTACACCAAAAATTGCGTCAGCGATATCTCTAAGTCAGTCTCGCTTCCTGCTTGCACTCAAGTTGATATTACCACCTAAAGGAGCACCAGGTGGGCGTCGAGGTGCGGGAAGTCGTGATGGTTATTGTTCCTCCAATGAAACGCTTATCGCCTTGATGCCAGGGACGAATTTTGGATTAACTGTAGCTGAACGTCCAATATTTTGGTTTTATGTTCCTTATGAAAGTAACCGACTGGAAGCAGAATTTTGGCTGAAGGATAGGGAAGGAAATAAGGTTTATCAGCAAATTGTTGCCATAAAAAACACACCAGGAATTGTTAAAGTTCGTCTACCAGAAACGGTGTCATCGCTAGAAATTGAACAACTGTATAGCTGGCGTTTATCGGTGATATGTAATCAGAGTGATCGAAATGATGATGCTTTCGTTTCGGGTGGAGTTGAACGGGTGTCGATGAGTTCTGAGTTAGAGAGTCAGTTGAAGGATAAAACTGAGCGGGAGCGCATGAAGATTTATGCAGAAAATGGGCTTTGGTTTGATGTTTTAACGATGCTGGCTGAACTTCGTAGCGCTAATTTGCAGGATAAAGAGCTTGATGAGGACTGGGTGGAGTTGTTGCAGCAGGTTGGTTTGGAGGAAATTAGCTCTGAGCCTTTGGTTGAGTGCTGTACTTCTGATTTGTCATTCTGAACGGAGCGATAGCGGAGTGAAGAATCTCGCCAGATGCTGGGCTAACTCAGATTTTCACCAACCCTGATAACCCGCCAGGGGTTTGAACCCCTGGCAGGTTTTGGACTTAATTGAGAATACTGCAAGTTAATTTATTGAATCTAAAAACAGCCATGCAACTCAAACAATTTGGCATTATTACACTGGTTAGTTTACCGTTTACTATACTGAGCCATGTCTCATCACCGTTGCTGCCTAATTTTTCCATATTTTCGGCATCTCCAGTGCTGGCTCAAACTTCAGAGTCACAAAAGGTGGAAGCTGATCGATTGTTTCAGCAAGAGGTTCAACAATCTCAATCTGGTCAAATTCAGACGGAAATACAATCCTTGCAACAGGCAATTGACGACCTCAAGCAGAGTTTGGAGATTTTTCAGCAGATAGACAACCGCGAGGGAGAAGCTTCTTCTCTGGCAAGTTTGGGGTTAGCCTTTTTTCAATCTGGTAATCTCACAACAGCTGAGACTCATCTCAAACAGGGAATGAAGGTGTATGAATCTCTAAGAGTTGGATTAGAGGATACCCAGAAAATTTACTTTTTTGAGACTCAATCTATTATCTATCAGGCTTTACAACTAGTCTTAGTCGCTCAAAACAAAACAAATGACGCACTAGAAATCTCTGAACGAGGACGCGCCCGCGCCTTGGTAGAGTTATTGAGACAGGATTCATCCCCCCAATCGAATACACAACCTCCCGAATATCCCTCTCTCAAGCAAATCAAACAAATTGCTCAACGGCAGGATGCCACACTAGTCAAATATTCAATTATTCCCGATGAAGAAATTCCCGATAAAGAAAGACTCTACATTTGGGTCATCCCACCCACAGGTAAAATTGAGTTCCGCGCCGTTGACATACCTCAAAATACTTCTCTAGAAGAATTGGTAACCAATGGACGTGCCTGTATTATTCTTGAACAATGTCGCAGTGATACCAATCAAACCCTACCTACTGCTGGTGATTGGGTCAAATTAAAGGATGATCAATTCGAGGAACCCTGGCAGGTAGTCGATATTCAGCAAAACACCCTTACACTCAAACTCGAAAGTTGGGAAGAAGGAACAACTATCCAACGCCCAATTACTGATGTCGTCGCAGTTGTCAACGCCTTCAATCGTCAACGCCTACAACAACTCCATCAACTCCTCATTCAACCTATCGCTGACTTACTACCGAAAGACGAAAATGACCGTATCATCTTTATTCCTCACGAACAACTCTTTCTCGTACCCTTTCCCGCCTTACAAGATGAGGATGGTAAGTACTTAATCGAAAAACACACTATCCTCACTGCCCCATCCATCGAAGTCTTAAACTTAACCCGCGAAAAACGGCAACAGCTTCCCGATTCAGTCCAAGGTGCTTTAGTTGTCGGTAATCCTACTATGCCCATTGTCAAAACTAGTGCAGGAAAAACACCTGAACAATTATCCAACTTACCCCATGCTGAAACAGAAGCGATCGAGATTGCCCAACTTCTCAATACCCAACCCCTAACTGGCAACAACGCCACCAAAGCTGCCATTGTACCCAAACTACCCCAGGCTCGTATCATTCATCTAGCAACCCACGGGCTATTGAATGATTTTAAAGGACTCGGTATACCCGGAGCCATTGCCCTAGCTCCTTCCGGTACAGGCGAACTCAACGATGGTTTGCTCACCGCAGGGGAACTGTTGGACATGGAATTAAACGCCGAGTTAGTGGTACTGAGTGCCTGCAAAACTGGACAAGGTGAGATTACCAGCGATGGCGTTATCGGTTTATCCCGCTCCTTAGTTGCTGCTGGAGTTCCCAGTATTATCGTCTCCCTGTGGTCAGTTCCCGATGCTCCCACAGCTGATTTGATGACCCGATTTTATCAACATCTGGCTCAAAACAATAACAAAGCCGAAGCCCTGCGCCAAGCCATGCTCGACACAATGAAAGAGCACCCCAATCCCAAAGATTGGGCAGCATTCACCCTGATTGGTGAACCGTAGGGGGACACCGTGTGCATTCGTGTCAACTGAAGCTAGAGATAGGTGATAGTAAAGCATCACCGGCCGTTTGGAGATCCTTCGCTATCGCTCAGGATGACATAATTCTGTTACTGTGCATAAGTCCTAGATTTTTGAGCAGATTCATTGGTGTCAACTGAAGCTAGAGATAGCTGATAGTAAAGCATCACCGACCGTTTGGAGATCCTTCGCTATCGCTCAGGATGACATAATTCTGTTACTGTGTATAAGTCCTAGATTTTTGAGCAGATTGAGATCGATAGAATCCTTACTCTATAAGCATTCTTAATTCTTAATTCTTAATTCTTAATTCCGCGCAGCGGTACTAGTATTTACCAAACATAAAGCAATCCCAATTAATTCGGAACTTTAACAGGGTTTCCTCCTTGTTCAAGAGATTGGCTCAAACAAGTAAGAATCTTTACTAGTTGAGTACCAACCCAGCCAGAAGAAAGATTTGAAGGTTGGCCAGTACGGATATTATTAAGAAAGCGATCGCATACTCTACTCAAAGGTTGAGTTGCTTCTATATCTAGAACTTCACGACTTTGACCAGCAGGAGTAAACTGATTTCCCTGTTGTTCAAGATATCCATGCTGGATAATCAGAGGAGCTTGGCTGTTCATTTCATCAAAAATTAAGCTTCCTTGGGTTCCCACAACAGTAAGACGCCGCTGTTTATCAGGATTGAGCCAACACAGGTGAATAAAAGCTTGGAAACCACTGGGATAAGTTAGGGTAACCTGCACTAAGTCAGCTAATCTTTGTTGTTTGTTATTTGTTGTTTGTTGTTCGTTGTTTGTTGTTTGGGAATCGGGAATTGGTAATGTCTCCCTTCTCTTCTCATCTCTTGACAACCATACTCTACCCGTAGCTTGTACTTGTACTGGCAACTGTCCTAACCAAGTATTGAAAATAGCGATGTCATGAATCGCCAAATCCCACATGGCGTCAACATCGTGACGTACTGGTCCTAAATGGGTACGAGCGGCGTATCCATACCGTAACTCCCCTAAGTATCCCGACTGAACTACCTCTTCACCGCGTTTAACTGCTGGGTGAAACAGATATGTGTGATCAACCATCAACTGTCGCTGCTGTTGTTCAGCCAGGTGGCATAGTTCTAAGCATTCAGATACATTAAGGGTCAGGGGTTTTTCTACTAGGACGTGGTGACCTTGCTGTAGAGCATCAGCAATCAGATGATAATGGGTAATAGCAGGAGTTGCGATCGCAACTGCCTCAATCTCCCGATTGCTACGTACAGATTCCCAATCTTGAGCCAAAACTACACCATTCAGAACAAAACGCTCTTTAACAGCTGCTAAGCTTTCTGGATGGGGATCGACCACTGCCACCAAATTAGCATCTGGGTGTTTCCCGAAAATACGTACTAGGTGTGTACCCCAACGACCCGCTCCTAATACTGCAATTCCAATCTTTTTCACTTTGAAATAAATTATTCCAATTTTTGGACTCCCTCTGCTCCCCCATCAGGGGTGAGCGAAATTAGGGAAGGCATTTCTAGCGAAGTATCCTTTCAAATCATTAGTTCTCCTTTGTTTCCTCATTTCCCCATCTCCCCATCTCCCTATCTCCCTATCTCCCAACTTAACTCCCGCCACCCTTTTTTTCGCTCACTCTCCCCGTGCTACACTGATCCCTGCTCTCTAATTCCCCAAAATGCTTGTTTGGCAGCAGCTTGTTCCGCTGCCTTTTTAGAACGTCCTGTTCCTTCTCCTAATCGCCGGTTTTGGAGCCAGACTTCAGCAGTGAATCGGTGAGCACCACCATGTACTGGATTAGTTTCTCTAATGCGATAGTCTGGAAGGATTTTGTAGTTAGCTTGAGTCCATTCTTGGAGAGCATCCTTATAGTTTTGACGTGCTGGATCTTTACGAATTTCCGCTGCTAGTTGTTCCATATGAGGATCTAGCCATGGGCGCACGAGCTCTAGGGTATGAGTACTTAAATATAGTGCTCCTAAGACTGCTTCCAAAGCATCCGCCAACCGTGATGTCTCTCCAGCACTATCATGAGCAGCACTATTAGAAACAAGCAAATAACGTTCTAGTCCATAAGTTCGAGCAATTTGGGCAAGAATGCGATCGCTCACCAACACTGAACGAATGGCAGCAAACTCACCAACCCCAGAGTCGGGATAAGTTTCCAATAATAACTCAGAAGTTGCCAAACGTACTACCGCATCACCAACAAACTCCAACTGCTCGTAGTTAGCTTCTGCTGAAATACTTGGATGAGTCAGTGCTAGATCAAGGAGTGACCAGTTTAATTTAACCTGTTCAGGCAATCCCAATTTTTGCAGGAACTTTTGCAGTTGTTTCTGACGGCGAGGATCTGTGATAGTCATCAGGGAGCAGGGAACAGGGGGAGATAGGAAAGACGCACTGGACAAGGGGATGCCAAGATGAAGGAGTGTGAGCAATGTAGGGAGAGGGGAAAGAAATTCTAAATTCCCAAACACCTCATTTCCAAGCTGGTGACAGGACTCGAACCTGCGACAGGTGGTTTACAAAACCACTACTCTACCAACTGAGTTACACCAGCAACTACAGACAATATAGCAAATTATGACGCAATACAGCCGCTCCAGCCTGAAAATAGGGAATGAAGTTTGAATTTTGAACGGCTTATAATGCAGCTTGCTCCACTTTACCCTATCCTGTACCGAATTCTCAAACCTTGTTTTCCTCGTTGCTTATGGTCAGGAAGTCCTAATTCAAAGGCGATCGCACTTACCTTTGATGATGGTCCGCATCCTCAGTACACTCCAGAATTATTGCAAGTACTAGACTACTACAATATCCGAGCTAGTTTTTTTTGGTTGGGCACTTGTGTCAAGAATGCACCAACTGTTGCTAGAGATGTCTACCAACAAGGTCATTGGATTGGGTTACATGGATACTACCATTATTCCTTTCCCTCGCTGTCGCCAGATGTCCTCAAGCAAAGTTTGCTCTCTACCCAACAGGCAATCTCCCAAGCATGTCAGATTGAGCCAGAAATTTTTCGAGATGTTCGCCCCCCTAACGGACTGTTTACTCCCCGAACCTTGAGTTTATTGCATCAGTGGAACTATCGACCCGTTATGTGGAGTGTAGTCCCAGAAGACTGGGAGCGTCCTGGTATCTCAGTTGTGGTAAAACGAGTCTTACGACAAGTTCAAAATGGCTCACTGATTGTCCTACATGATGGTAATTATGGAGGTCAAGATGTAGCCCAAACAACGGCTAAGTTAGTTCCTGAGCTGTTACGGCAAGGTTATCACTTTGTTACTATCGACCAATTATGGATGCTCTCCCCAGTAAGCGATTGAATAAACTAACAACGAAAGTAGTGGCGCGACACAGCTAATTTGGTGGCTTAGAAACCGGTTGGGGAATTTAGAATTTAGAATTTAAGAATGTAGTGCGAGCGTCTCGCTCGCGATCGATACAGTCACCCCGCGAGCAAGATGCTCGCACTACTCCCTCATTTTAGGTGTGTCGTGCCAGTAGTTTAGTAAGTTTTACTTTCTCGAAATGGATCCGGCAGCTACAATGATAACTTCCGAGAGTGCTTTACCAAGAATTCATAGCTTTTTTACATTTCCTTGACCACATATGGGAATTTGTGTGTTAGAAAATGGTTGACACCAGCACACTCTGGCCAGCACAGTTTTTCTCTCTATCTATAGAAAATGTTTCTTGTCCAAAAGAAATTCGGTAATCTAGTCACCAAAGAATATTCTCAGCTTTATAGAACATATGTATTAATTGATGGAATGTGAGCTGATGAAATTTTCTGAGCTGATAGCTGTCATCTTTCAGCTAAATTAACTAAAATAGCTGATGTTATTTCAGCTATTTTCCTCCGAAATGATCGAGATTGAATCCGGCAGTAGAGTGGAGAGAGGAAAAATTGAAAAAGCAAAGGAGATATCATCGCCATTGCTAAACTCAAAGGAGTCAAAAAAATTAGTGTCAACTAGAGCTAGATATTTGGGCCTAAGTTTGGTGAAAACTCTAAACACAGTCCAACACCAGTGCAATAGAGCTAATTTTATTCACGTCAACTTTGAGGCTAACCTCTGTGAGCAGACAACACAAGAAGAGGCAACCTACCATGGGTGCATTAATTAAAATACCATTACTAGTACATAAAAGCTCTTTACAAGCCCAACTAGCTATTGAAGATTCAAGCTGACAGCAGACGCCCATTTTTTGTAAATAAAGCTACAATCAAAAAGTCTCAAGAGGAATTAGTGCTAACAACTATAGCCAAAGTCTTCAGCTGAAGGCTGAGTAAAGGGAAATAATTATCATCAAAATTTCTATGACTCGGTTATTCCAACGCTTAGAAGACTACGCAAATTTACTCACTATGTAAGCACTCTTGAGCAGATTCACACTTATCATCTACTGGTCTTTAATTGAAGGAGCATGAGGATAAAGGCATGACCCAGGCAAACGATTATTTTCTGGCAACTATCACTCCACCTCAAAGCGAGTTGGAATCTTTGATTGAGGACGATCCAACCAGAAATGAGTTGATAGAGGCTCAACAGGAGGAGGAAGAAGACAATAAGCCTGGGAAGGTGCGATCGACCCGTCGTCGAACACAAACAAAAAAGAAGCACTATACAGAAGATTCAATTCGACTCTACCTGCAAGAAATTGGAAGAATCCGTCTCTTGCGAGCAGATGAAGAAATTGAACTGGCTCGCAAAATTGCTGACTTGTTGGAATTAGAGCGAGTACGAGAGCGCCTAGGGGATCAGTTAGAGCGGGAACCCTACGACAGTGAATGGGCAGAAGAAGTAAATATGCGACTGCCTGCATTTCAGCATCGTCTCTACCTGGGTCGAAGAGCTAAAGATAAAATGGTGCAGTCAAACCTGCGTCTGGTAGTTTCAATTGCTAAAAAATATATGAATCGGGGGCTCTCATTTCAAGACCTGATTCAAGAAGGCTCTCTGGGTTTGATCCGGGCAGCAGAAAAGTTTGATCACGAAAAAGGTTACAAGTTTTCCACCTATGCTACTTGGTGGATTCGGCAGGCAATTACTCGGGCGATCGCTGATCAGTCTCGCACCATCCGCTTACCGGTTCACCTCTATGAAACGATCTCGCGGATTAAAAAAACCACCAAAATACTTTCCCAGGAAATGGGTCGCAAACCAACAGAAGAGGAAATTGCTGATCGCATGGAAATGACCATCGAGAAGCTGCGATTCATTGCTAAATCTGCTCAATTACCTATTTCTCTAGAAACGCCAATTGGGAAAGAAGAAGACTCTCGATTGGGAGACTTCATTGAAGCTGATGGAGAAACCCCAGAAGATCAAGTTTCTAAAAATTTGCTGCGAGAAGACCTCGAAAGCGTCCTTGATACCCTCAGCCCTCGCGAACGTGATGTCCTCCGGCTACGCTATGGGTTGGATGATGGACGTATGAAAACCCTAGAAGAAATTGGTCAAATCTTCAACGTCACTCGTGAACGAATTCGGCAAATAGAAGCCAAAGCCCTCCGTAAACTGCGCCATCCCAATCGTAATAGTATTCTCAAGGAATACATCCGCTAGATATTCCTTGATCTACCTAGCAGTTGAAAGGAGGAGTGACATAGGGTTGCCCCTCCTTTATTTATGGGGAAATGGGGAGATGAGGAAATGGGGAAGTTGTGAGAGGGGAAGACGCTGAGACGAGGAGATAAAGGAGTTTCAATTAGCAATTAGCAATTAGCAATTAGCAATTAGCAATTCTCAATTAGCAATTCTCAATTTGACCGAAATGTTAGCAACCTTTAACAAATAATTGTTCTAATCTTGCATTTTTGTTGAAAATCGTTACAATGTCCTGTTAATGTCTTAGTGCAATTGAATGACTAAGGCGAACTTTTAGTCTTAGCAGGACTAGCTCTTGCATCTTAGATCTGCTGTAACTATAAAAACACTCAAAAGGAATTTTGGTAAAAATGGATTGTCGCCATATTGAATTCGTTAACGAAGTGTCTCCACAAGAGAATCGCACCTCTCAAATTGATTATTACCAACTCCAGGGGTTGTTTCGCCTAGGTGCTTTTTGGGCACAAGACCGAAAGATTGAGGACTTGCAAATAGCGATCGCTAACTCTCAAGCTGTTGTCACTGTTTGGGATGATCAGAGGCTGATTGGATTTGCCAGGGCTAACTCAGATGGTGTTTACCGGGCAACAATTTGGGATGTGGTAATTCACCCAGAATATCGTGGTGCTGGACTTGGGCGTAAGTTAGTAGAAACAGTGCTGATTCATCCTCAAGTCAACCGGGTAGAGCGGGTTTATCTAATGACGACTTACCAACAAAGTTTCTACGAACGTATTGGTTTTGAGTATAACTCTAGCACTACGATGGTCTTACATAATCAACCTCTAGCGGCTCCTGTACCAGTTACTGCTCTACAGTCTCGGGAGTTAGGGGCATAGAATACTGAAGCCGGGTAAGATTTTTTTCGCTATCAGCATTACTTTGGCTATCTTCTTCGGATACTGGTACAACTTGCAGGCGTCCCTGCATTTGTTCGATCAGGGTCTGAACCATGAAAAAATTTAACCCAGGTGAAATTTTTCCAATTTCAGAGGTTGATTTCTCTGCTTCAGGTGTCGTGGAAAGTGAATCAACTGATTCACTCCAAATAGAATTGGGGGCTTGGACATCAATCGAGATGTAAACCTCTTGACCCTCAGGAGAGAGAGTAGCCCAGACCTTAATGCTACCATCTTCTATTTGGGAAATGGCAGTATCCACAAGAGCTAAGAGAACCTGCTTGAAGCGCCGTGGATCTGCTAAAACCTGAATTTTGGGTTCAGGAGAAACTATTTCTAGCTGGAGGTTGCGATTTGCTGCTTGTAGATAGGTAAGATCATCTACTTCTTCAAATACCTTAGTCAACTCGACAGGTTGAGTGTCTAAGCTATTTGTGCCATGTTCAGTTTTTGCCACAGCAATTACTTCATCTAAGAGTTTCACCATCTTCTGAGCAGAGATGTTTGCTTGAGCCAGAAAATCTCGCTCTTCTTCTGGAGAATCACAAAGATCGGATAAAATCAGTTGATGCATACCCATTAAGCTGCTGAGGGGCGATCGCAACTCGTGGGAAGTCCGTGCCAAAAATCCGGCTTTAAACTGGCCCATATGCTTTGCCATTTCATAAGCCATTTGGGTTTGTTGGAGTTCTTCTTGGAGAGTGTGGAGTTTCTCTGAAGAATCCTCTTGAGGTATAGATGCTACTCTTGATTCCACTGTCTTTTGCTTGAGATCAGGTTTGTTTTCCTGAGGGGCATCTTGGGTTAAAGACTCTGCTGTAGTAGTTACCGTTTCCTTAGGAGAACCGATAAGGCGGTTTCCTAGGAACCCTAGCCCAACACCTGCTAACAAATAGATCAGTTCCATTACATCCATACTTATAAATTATCAACTATATCTCAAAATTTTGCCAAGGCTCAAATTTTCTCCAGCATAGCCGTTTTTTTAGTTATTGCTTATTAGACATCTCCAATAATTATGCTAGAACCCCTATGCTACCGTGCTAAAATCGGGGTTTATGGAGATGTCTATTGGTTATTGGCTATTAGCTATTGATAAGCTAAAACGCATCTAATTTGCACCAAATTCAATCATCAGCTTCTTGTGGAACAGGCATCTTGCCTGTCTCCAAAATATGCAACTTAAATGCATGACAGCTTATTCACCTAGACTCTTGCCTTATGCATACATGCCTATTAACTTTTAATATTGAGTTGGACGCTTCCCTGACGTAAGATGTTCCAGCTATTACCTGTCCATTGGGCAACCGTGGAGGGAATATCAGTGGTTATCGGTTTAGCTTGTACTACGTCGGTGAGCTGGAGTGTCAGAACATGAGGAAAGACTTTCTCTACTTCTACCATTGTTTCCAAGGGAGGCTCACCAGAATAGTTGGCACTAGTAGTTGCCAATGGACCAGTCTCAGACAAAATTGCGATCGCAATCTTAGAATTAGGCACTCGTATTCCAATAGTGGTGGTATCTGTTGGATTCATTACTGCTGGGACATTAGCTGATGCCGGTAATACTAGCGTAAGTGCTCCTGGCCAGTACTTTTGCGCGACTTGTTGCCAAATCTCCAACTCTTCAGCAGTGCCTCTTACAAAGGGCCAAAGAGACTTAGGAGATGCCCCCATCAAAATCAAGGGTTTTTTTGGTGAGCGCTGTTTAGTAGCAAATATCAACTCTGACTTGTCAGGTTGCACTGCTAATGCTGGCACGGTATCTGTGGGAAAGCTCACTAGCTTACCTGAGCTTGCTCCAGTAACTAAGGTAGATAGGGGAACTTGAGTCACTCGATTATAGATGTTGTCATGTCACTAATTTACAACAAACCTTAGGGCTTACGTACAAGCACGGAATTATGTCATCACTCTCTAAGCATTCTTAATTCTTAATTCTTAATTCTTAATTCTGCGCAGCAGTACTAGTATTTCAATAACCAAAGATAACTCATCCCTATCCTAAGAAGCATGAGGATTCCAGGCAACTTTCATTGACTTCTGGCTACATTAGAAGAGTGAGTCACGAAGGAAGCAAGAGTGAGATGCTGCAAGCAGGACAGATACTACACGTTCGCAAGGGGACTCCGGAGGAGTACCGCTATCAACTCAAGCAAAAATTGGGACAGAATGCGGGACGCCAAACCTGGCTAGCGGAGGATATGGAAGTCACACCTGCTGAATTGGTGATTGTCAAACTGCTGAGTTTTGGAGGTGAGGTGCAGTGGGACAATTTGAAACTATTTGAACGAGAAGCACAGATCCTCAAACAGCTCAATGATCCTCGGATGCCTAAATATCGAGATTATTTTCACATTGATGAGCGCTACCTCTGGTTTGGCTTAGTACATGAATATATTCCTGGTGTTTCTCTCAAAGAACAACTTAATCAGGGTAAACGCTTCAGTGAGCAGCAAGTTCATAAAATTGCGACGGATGTGCTGAACATTCTCCAGTTTCTCCATCAACTCAATCCCACAGTGCAACTGATGCACTCTCAGCTTTAAGAGCAAGAACACCAATACATACTACTAAAGAAAGCCAGCTAGTGCACTCAGCTGGGTTCATTAATAATTCTGGCTGTGGCGGGTTATTTGATGCTTCGATACCGATACCAGATGAAATCAAAGGCTGGAATTGGGGCGCGTTTTTGATGCCTTACTTGTGGCCTTTCACGAATAAGGTTTGGATTGGACTGTTGGCTTTAGTGCCCCAAGTAGGATGGTTTATGGGAATTGGGCTGGGGGCAAAAGGAAATGAATGGGCTTGGAAAAGCAGAAGGTGGCGGAGTATTGAACAGTTTAAGGCTCATCAAAGAGGTTGGGCAATTGCTGGACTCTTTATTGGGATACCGATGGCTTGGGTATATATAGGGTTATTGTCATATTTGATCGGTTCACTTTAAGGTTTTTAAAGGCTTACCAGGATATTGACGCTCATCCACCCAATTGCTAGGCAATATGGATGGAGATTCCTGTTTTATCGACTCTTGGCTAGATAGCAGCATGTTAATGCTGCCACCCCCGCTAGACCGTCTCCACAGGCTTTTTCTTGAACGGTGCGCCCCACCGCTCTTTTTTTGATTACCATCGCACTAGCAATGTCTCTTGGCATTGATGATCCACAGTGAGGGCAATCATGCCATCGCGTCGAGAGCATCTTTTTCACTGCATGACCACAATCCGGGCATTCTTGCGAGGTACCACGGGCATCTACCTTCAGATACCCTTTACCTCGCTTCATGCACACCCACGGCAAGACCTGGTTCAGGAACTGACCTAAACCCGCATCCAGTATCTGCTTGCCGAGGATGCTACGAGATAGCCCAATTAGATTGAGGGTTTCCACTGCTATTACCTCAGCTCTATCGCAGAGCTGATGCGCCATCTTGAAGTGGAAGTCCTTTCGGGTGTTCGCGATGCGCTCATGCAGCTTCGAGATTCTGCGCTGAAGCTTCTTCCTGTTGCTCGACCCCTTCACCTTTCTTTTGAGCCTGCGTTGCAGCAATTTCAGCTCGCGTTGCACAGCCACGAAAAAACGAGGTCGATTCACTTGCCAACCATCAGAGGCGGATAAGAAGTACTCCAGCCCGACATCAATGCCAACACACTGCCCCTCAATTGGCACATCAGGGACAGATACCTCTGCTTGAAAACAGAGCATCACATAGTACCCAGATGCCCGTCTCACTATCCGAGCCTGCTTGACGGCAAAGCCATCGGGATAAGGGCGAGACTGACGAATCGGTATCTTCCCAATACTGGGCAGATTCACCCACCCCTCACCCAACGGATTCTTGCTCAGTTGAGGGAACAAGAATGACCGCATCTGTCCCGGCTTCTTGAACCGGGGGAAACCAAACCCAAGCTCTTTTCTGTCTTTGAACGCTTTCTCTAGTGTCTTCAATACCTGCTGAAGCGCCTGGGCATTTACAGACTTGAGTTGGGGGTTTGTCTTCTTCGCCTGTGTCAGCGCAAGGCACTGATGAGCGAAGTTTGGATAGGGGCTATCTGCCGCCATGATGTACTCACCGCGCAAAGAACAGGCATTGATAGGACACTTCCTCGAAGCCATCCAGTCTTTGCGTTCTCTGAGCGCATAGTTCCAAACCTTGCGGCAGATATTGAGGCTGTTCTCTATCACCTCGACCTGCTGCAAGGTTGGCTTCAGTTTGTACTCATAGGTCAGTGTTAGCATGGCTCTAGTTTAGCGAAAGTCTCTCATACTGCACCATCTCCTGTGGAGGTGCTCCAATTTCAGTATTTAAGCAGTACATCCAGCAGCAGGCCGAGATTGACTGATTGCTCCCTATCGGTCGCGCTTCGCTTCACCACCAACCAAGCTTTCAGCTATGGTTGGAGCACTGCGAAGAATTTTGGTAGGGCAATTCTAAGACTTGCATAATGGGGGTTCAATTTTCAATTCCCCGTGATTCAATCTAGTGCTACTATTTTGTATGCTAAGAGTTATAGATCTTAAACCATTTTTTCTCTATACAAAGAGAAAAATCTTGGTGTTTACACCACTGTTGGACAGCCAGTGTAAGCTTGTGGAGGGCTAGGCTACAACCACCGAAGTTGTAAAACTCCGGCTCCCTATGAAGCAAGAATCCTCCCTTATGCCAGGACGAGGAGTGTCAACTTAACTAATTATTGGCAACAAATTAGAGTTTTTTCCCATTTGCCAACAAGATTCTACTTCGACTTCCAACTACAAACATCTAACTTCACTAATTTATGCTGTCTCTCGATATACCGCAGAGTCCCTCTAGTCCAGAACTAGCAACATCTATGCGCATTCTGGTAGTTGAAGATGAAGATTTAATTCGAGAAATGCTGGTCTTAGCTTTAGAAGAAGAAGGCTATGAGGTGGAGACTGCTATAGATGGACGTACAGCTATAGAATGTCTTCAGCTTAATGAGCCTACTGAGACAGCTTGTCCTTTTGATCTCCTGATCCTCGATATCATGATCCCCCATGTCAATGGGTTAGATTTGTGTCGTTTGTTACGTTACCAGGAAAATCCTGTGCCAATTTTGATTCTCAGCGCTAAAGCTAGTGAAACAGATCGAGTTTTAGGGTTAGAAGTGGGTGCTGATGATTATCTGACTAAACCTTTTAGTATGCGGGAGCTAGTCGCCCGTTGTCGAGCCCTGCTACGTCGCCAGCGCCTTAACTGTTTACCTCAAACGCCAGTGTTACAATGGCGAGAGATCATTCTCAATCCTCAAGAATGTCGTGTTACTGTTCGGGGAGAGGAGGTTAATCTATCTCCGAAAGAATTCAAGCTTTTGGAATTATTTTTGAGTTACCCTCGTCGGGTATGGTCCCGTGAGCAGTTAATTGAGCAGGTATGGGGGCCAGATTTTCTAGGAGATACGAAAACAGTAGATGTTCATATGCGCTGGCTGCGAGAAAAATTAGAGCAAGATCCTAGCAATCCAGAATATTTGATTACTGTTCGTGGTTTTGGTTACCGATTTGGTTAACTCATCCCCCGGAAGACAGCACGGGGGATTTCGTGTTATTTGTTGTTAGTTGTTAGTTGTTTGTCAAGAAATCAAATAACAAACAACTAACAACCAAGCGGCGGGCGGCTATCCCTCCCATCCATTGAAGGAATGGTCTTACCGCTGCTTTCGGTGAGTTTCTCAGTAGCCAGTGATTAGTAGTCAGGTAGGATTAAAGATTAAAGCTCGTAGCTATCAATTCAACAATTGATAATGAACAATGGATAATGGATAATTACCTCTCCTTAAAAGAAGAGGATTGAATTTAAGGAAAATATTTTCTTTTTATTTTCTTCATAAATGAAGAGGTCTTAGACCAAACTAACCAATTATCAATTAGCATTTATCAATTATCCATTGATAAATGCTAATAATCACTGGCTCATGACCACCATCTTGCCATTTTTACTAGGTCTTTCCTTAGGACTTGGATTTTATTTCTGGCAGCACCGCCGACACCAGCAGCAACTTGACAAGATATTAGGGGCATTGCACAAGGATTCCTCTAATGTTTCTTTGAATATCATTTCTCGTCTACGAAGGGGAGTTGTTCTAGCCAATCAACGTCAAGAACAGCTGGAGAAGGAACTGGAAATTTGGCAGCAACTACTTCAGGTAGCACCGTTGGGTTATTTACAGGTGGATGAAGAGAATCAGTTACTCTGGTGCAATGAGCAGGCGCAGCAAGTATTGCAGATCGATCGCTGGGAACCAGGAAGACTCCGCTTATTACTGGAGTTGGTGCGCTCCTATGAACTAGATCAACTCATTGAAGCCACCCGTCGTCAACAGCAATCGATGGAGGAAGAATGGGTTTTTCATCCGACTTTTACCAACGGAGATGCTATTGGTACATTAAACTCTCTAACTTTGCGAGCTTACAGTTGGCCTCTCCCAGAAAGGCAAGTTGGTGTATTTGTAGAAAATCGGCAACCTCTGGTGAATATCACTCAATCTCGTAATCAATGGGTTTCTGACTTAGCTCACGAACTCAGAACACCTTTGACTTCAATTCGTCTAGTAGCAGAAGCATTACAAAAGCGTCTAGAGCCCCCAGCTACCCGATGGGTAGAGCAAATGCTGCGAGAAAATGAGCGGTTAATTAATCTAGTACAAGACTGGCTGGAACTTACCCAGATGGAAAAAGATCCCAGTACCATTCTCACGTATCAAAATCTAGAACTACGACCTTTAATTGAGTCAGCTTGGCAAACCTTAGAACCGTTAGCACAATCTCGTCAGCTCAATTTAGTCTATTCTGAATCTGATCCCATGTACCTCAGAGCAGATCAAACTCGCTTAACCCAAGTTTTTCTCAATTTACTAGATAACAGCATTAAACGTAGTCCTCCACAAGCAAATATTCGGGTAGAGGTAACTCGTCTTGAGACAGCAGATAAGGTTAGTGATGAAATTAACGCTCAATCACTTCTTCAAATAGATGTGATTGACTCGGGGAGTGGCTTTTCAGAAATCGACTTACCTCATGTTTTCGAGCGATTCTACCGAGGAGATACTTCGCGGCGCAGGCAACAAACTGATTCTGATAGTGAAGCTGTAACTAGAAGCCAAGGCAGTGGATTAGGACTCTCGATTGTACAACAAATTATTCAAGCTCACGGTGGCACTATCGAAGGGAGAAATCATCCAGAAACTGGTGGTGCCTGGTTGCAGATTATACTGCCTGAGGGCTAATAGTGAGCTGGGGAAGCTGGGAGACAGGGAAACATAGAGACACGGAGACGCGGAGACACGGAGACGCGGAGACGCGGAGACGAAGAGACAAGGAGGACAATTATCAATTAGCAATTATCAATTATCAATTATCAATTAGCAATTTTATACTGATATTCTATTGAGACCCTCTCGCAATTGTTGTTCTTCTCGTTTTAGCTTGGCAACCAGTTGAGCTTTCTGGGATACAGAACCAAATTGGTCGATTAATTCATTATTTTTAAGTTTTTGGGTAAGTTGGTAACAAAATTGGCATCTTTCTAGAGTTTGTAAAATTGAAGGGGCAAACTTGGCGAACATGGCTTCATCGTCTTTTGTAAACCCCTTAGTATCAATTCTTTGCAGTAAATCGTCTTGAGGATTATGAGCGTGTTTCAATTTATTGATTAATTGTACAACGGCAATTAATTCTTTTTGCCCATTCAACAAAGGCCACGCTAGCATCGAGTAAGTGCGGTATCCAGTCTTTTGATCAGTAATTCTTGCCTGTTCAGAGCGCTGATCTTGATAGAGATCAAAAGGAATATTAATAATTTCTGCAGAGGTTGCAACTCTCCCAGCAATCCCTTTTCCCAAAGGAACATCAATCATCAGGGAGCCACCCTTGCCATCCTCAGCAATCAGTGAACCTAGTTCTTTTCTTAGAGGATCAATTAAAAAAATACTCGTGCGATCGGCACTTAGCAAGCTTCCTGCTTTACGAGTCAGGTAGCGTAACATCTCACACAGAGTGCTAACCAGATTATTTATTGCCTCATCAATAGCAGTAACTTCCACGCCAGACTTAGAGTGTGCCATGGTGTCACTGCCAAGATTTGCATTGGCAGTTGGAGGGACAACCTCCATCTCCTTTATATCTAAGCCAGCGATTTCTCGCCAGTTGAGCTCCAAAGTCTGGCAAATCCGCAAGAAGTTAAGCTCGTTGACAGGTTCGCCTTTGAGGAAGAGATTAGCGATAACGAAATACAAAGATCGCCCTAATTCTTGAGCTAAGTCTTGCTCCCGTCCATCGCTTTTACGCTTCCAAGCTAAGTTTACCTCTTCGATGTACTTTGGATGCACCCTCAATGGGCTGGGCATATCTAAACATTAGATAATTTACTAGGATCACATATGACGATTATGTTAAGTGATCGCCACATCTAAATGCAAGGGGGTTAGATTGTTGTCTGAAGCATTTCTATGAAGCATTGTAAACCTAGCAACGCAAGCTATACCCAGTTGTTTAACTTATATTCGATCAAGGTTTCTGTGAAGCTGTTGCTCCATAAATTGGAGTTCAGCTACTAATTCAGATTGTTGAACAAGAACATCTTCTTCATGCGTAAGGTTATTGTCCTTAAGCTTCTGGGTTAGTTGGTAACAAAACTGGCATCTTTCTAAAGTCTTGAGAATTGAAGGAGCAAATTTAGCGAATACTACTTCATCTTCTTCATTAAAACCATTAGTATCTATTCTTCGAGATAGGTAGTCTTCTGGATTATAAATCGGTTTCAATTTATTAATTAACTGAACAACTGCAACTATATTTTTTTGCTCATTAAACAGAGGCCATGCCAGCATTGTGTAAGTACGATATCCTGTTCTTTGATCAGTTTTTTTTGCTTCTTCAGAGCGGGGATCATCATAAACATCGAAAGGAATATTAATTACTTGTGAGGAAGCGACAGCTAAACTAGCAATGCCTCGGTTTGACGGAATATCAATTACTAGGGAGCCTCCTTGTCCATCCTCAGCATTAATCGAGCCTAGGGTATTAGTTTGTTGATCTAGTAAAAAGATACTGGTGCGATCAGCCCCTACCACATCTCCAGCTTTGCGGGTGAGGCGACGCAGCATTTCGCAGAGAGTTTCAACTAAAGCCCCTAATGCCTCATCAACAGTAGTAACTTCCTTAGTAGGGTTGATATAGCCGATATTTAGCTCTGGTGGTGGGAAGACAATCTGTTCAGACTTGATATCTAAGCCAGCAATTTCTCGCCAGTCTAGTCCTAATATATGGCAAATTCCTACAAAATTTAGGCTATTAACAGGTTGACCTCGGAGAAACATATTTACAACAGACGGAGATAGACCTAATTCTTCAAGTAAGTTTTGCCCACCTTCATCAATCTTTTGCCTCCAGGCAGATTTGAATTTTTGTATGTACTTGGGATGCACGCTGAAAGATTTTGACATATCTGAGCATCAAAAAACTGCTCCGATCATAAACGAGGTTGATTATCAATCACCACTGCCACTGTTAACAGAGGTAGCAGGGGAAGAAAGTCCTATTTTTTCAAAGCTACCGGAAATAGTCAAGCTTCATCTAATACCCCTTGCTGCGCTAAAGTTTCAGATGCGAGTTTGTTGTCTGAATTACCAAAATTACCTGATGAAAGCAGTATTAATGACCGAAGTAGGGAATCCTGAAGTCCTGCAACTCCAGGAAGTATCAAAACCGACAATTCAAACCGACACAGAAATCCTGGTGCGTCTTCATGCAGCCGGGGTTAACCCGATTGATACTAAATTGCGGCGTCGAGGTAACTTATATCCTAACGAAATGCCAGCTATATTAGGCTGTGATGGTGCGGGTGTGGTAGAAGCTGTTGGTGCTGGTGTCCAAGAATTCCGAGTTGGTGATGAGGTGTATTTCTGTGCTGGAGGACTTGGAAAATCTGGTACTGGCAACTATGCTCAGTGGGCAGTGGTTGAGGAGAGATTTGTTGCCCATAAACCCACCTCCCTCTCTTTTGCTGAAGCAGCGGCTGCCCCTCTGGTACTAATCACTGCCTGGGAAGCTCTTTACGACAGAGGACGTTTGGAAGCTGGGCAAAAAGTCCTGATTCAGGCTGGTGCTGGTGGTGTGGGCCATGTTGCTATCCAGCTAGCTAAAATTAAGGGGGCTCAAATCTCTACTACTGTTAGTTCTCAGGAAAAAGCCAGATTAGTCCGTTCATTAGGGGCTGAGTACCCCATACTTTACCAACAAACTGATTTTGTGCAAGCTGTTCTCGACTGGAGTGGAGGAGAGGGAGTTGATATTGCCTTTGATACAGTAGGGGGCAAAATTTTCTATGATACCTGTAGCGCAGTGCGAGTATATGGCGACTTAGTGACTATTCTTGAACCTAACTCTAGTGAGGGTAATTTGAAGATTGCTCGTCAGCGAAATCTCCGCATTAGCCTAGAACTAATGCTTACCCCCATGTTACAGGGGCTGGTTGCTGCCCAACAGCACCAAGGTTCGATTCTCAAGCAATGTGCTAGTTGGATTGACGAAGACAAGCTCAAAATTCACCTAAGTCAGACTTTCCCTCTCCAAGATGCTGCTGTGGCTCACCAAGCTATCGAAACTGGTTCAATGACTGGCAAAATCGCTTTACTAATTGATTGAGCTAAAGCTTTAAGCCTTGGAGGGTAGGAAGCATTGGCTCGAGAAAAACCCCGATTCTATCAGCAATCTGGAACACCAATGCTTCATCGTTCTGGGATTTATACAATAAATTTAATTTGACACTCCCCGCTCTAAAGAGACGGGGATTCTAAGTTCACCGTAGCTACTTGCTCTACCAGGGTTGCCCCAAGCAGAGTAGAGGTAGCTACTCCCAAGCGAGTTACTTTGGGGATGCCCTCCCCTAGATTTTGCTTTATGCAAAATATTGATAGCCGCGTTGGTATCCCTGTGTAGATTACAGCCACACTGACAAACATGAGTACGAGTGCTCAAAGATTTTTTAACTATTCTCGAACACTGGCTACATTTTTGAGATGTGTACTGTGGTGGAACGGCAACAGCTAATATTCCAAACTTGTTAGCAAAATACTCTATCCACTCCCTAAACTGATACCAACTAGCATCAGCAATTGACTTAGCTAAGCAGTGGTTCTTGAGCATATTGCTAACCCTTAAGTCTTCATAGGCTACTAAGTCGTTAGACTTGCATACGTTACGCGCCACTCCCTTGGCGTGTTCTTTCCGTTGCCTACTTACTCTTAAGTGTTTCCTGGAATATTTAGACCTTGCCTTACGGCGTCCAGTCGAACCTTTCTTCTTTTTGTAAATCTGTCGTTGAACTTTCTTGATACTTTCCTCAGCTTTCCTGAGAAATTTAGGATTAGGCTCTTGATAGCCGTTAGAATCGGTGTAGAAAGATTCTAGACCAACGTCTAAACCAATTTCATGTCCTGTTTTGGGTTGAATATCAACACATTCAACATCAACACAGAACTGGCAGTAATACCCATCAGCTCTACGTACTAGTCTGACTCGCTTGATAGTTTTGACAGGATAGGTATGAATGTCCCACTTGCCTAAGAGCTTGAGTCCACCAATCCCTTTTTTATCGGTAATAGTGAGCCGTCGCTTAGTAGAGTGAAGCTTCCATCCTGAGGTTTTGTACTCAACGGAGCGGTTGTCTTTCTGGAATCTGGGATAACCTTTTTTTCCTGATTTATTAGACTTGCAGTTAGCAGAGAACCGATTGATAGCTAACCATCCCCTCTCAGCAGAGGCTTGTACTGCCATTGAATTGAGGTCTTTGACAAATGTGAATTCGTTGCGAAGTTCTGTAGAGTGCCTACTCAAAGCTGATTTATCAATCTTGGTTCCTTTGGGTGCGTCCATCCAATATCTAATGCACTTGTTACGAATAAATTGAACAGTTCTGATTGCTTCATCAATAGCTCGGTATTGAGTTTGTTTTGCTTTGATTTTGTACTCGAGAACTAGCATTGATTCGACCCCATCAATGTTCTTAGTATATTATACTAAATAAAGTCCATATGTCGTGGTAAAAACAACCTTTTTGAAAGAAAATTTTCAAGGCACTTAAAAGTGCACCCTCGCCTTCATCCCTGTCTCTTTAGAGCAGGGATGAAGGCTGCGTCAATAGTAAATAGGGGAACACCCTGGAGTAACTCTTCTATGCTTCAAAGATTTTATGTACACAACTTCAGATGCTTAGATAATTTTGAATTATCCTTGAAGGATATGTCATCCGCACTTTTGATTGGTAAAAATGGTGTGGGTAAATCAACGATCGCTAATGCATTAGAGGTGCTCCAGAGTATGGTTGTTCGCTTCGAGGCAAATAACACAACTATGAGTGTTGATTTTAATGACTTATCAGATGGGGAGAAATGCTTCTTCCTCTGCGCTGTTGTCTTAGCTGCCAACAAATACAATGGTCCACTTTTCTGCTTCTGGGATGAGCCTGATAATTACCTTTCTTTATCAGATGTTGGTCATTTTGTTATGTTATTGCGCCGCTCGTTCAAGAATAGTGGTCAGATTTTGGCAACCTCGCACAATGAAGAAGCGATCAGAAAATTTTCCAGTGAAAATACTTTTTTACTTGATCGAAAAAGTCATTTAGAGCCAACTCTGATTCGATTAGTAAGTGAAGTGTCTATCAGCGGCGATCTCATAGATAACTTGATTCTTGGTGATGCAGAATTATGAGTGTTAACAAATACTTGCCGCATATCCTTGTACTGCCTGAAGATAAAGCTGATTCGGACATAGCCAACGGATTCCTACTTCATCCTAAACTCAATGATATATCTATTCAAATTCTACCATAAAACCATTTCTTTTGAGTAATGTCTATTAGAAATGTCCTCAGGTTGTTGGTAGGATTATTAATGTTCTTACTTCTGCTACTACTGCCAACAACTGCCCAAGCCGCAACAACTCCATCAGAAAGAATACCCTTAACTCTAGAATTACTACAAGAGAGAGTCAATTCTCCTATCCAAATTGAAGGTTTCTCTACCATTGACCTGCGGCAGCTGATTATTGACTTAACTAACGAGAATGGGGAATTTCGTGATCAGTTCTACCAGCGGTTACAAACTCAGATTAACCGCTCAACAACTCCCTTAGGCTTAGATTTGAGTGAATCCTTGATTCAAGGGGAGTTTATTGCTAGCAAATTGGGTTTACAAACTTCCTTGTCTCAAGCTGCCTTATCCTCCCTGCTCTCACCAATAGAACAAGAACAACTGCAAACTGACGATCGCTTTTTCACTAAACCTGGTGAACCGATTCCCTTAGTTACCGTCTTCCGAGGACCATTGAAATTCCCGCAGGCGCGTTTTACTGGCATAGTAAGTTTTGCTGATACCTTCTTTCTGCAACGGTTAGAAGCATCACAAACCACATTTATCCAAGAAGTCAACTGTTCCAATACTCGCTTTGACAGGTTAGCAGACTTTTCCCATGCTACCTTTGGTCGAGGGACAGACTTTAGCAGTAGCACTTTCTTTGATAATGCCAAGTTTAACCAGGTTCAGTTTCTAGGTGCTGCTAATTTTACTGGTAGTACTTTTCATAGTACCGCTAATTTCCTTCAGGCAGAGTTTGCCCAATTAGCAAACTTTAGTCGGACTCGATGGCTCCAAACTGCGGATTTTAGGGAAGTTAACTGGCACGATCGCGCCCTATTGAACAAGAGTCGCTTTGCTAAGTCTTTATTGCTAACTAATGCCACCTTGGAAAAATCTACCACTTTTCGGGAAAGTCACTTCCAGGAACCAGTGGTATTGCAAGATGTTAGTTTGCTTGACCAAGTAGATTTTAGCAGCGCTCGGTTTACCCAGGATGCCTATCTAAATGTGGCAGGTATGACCTTTGATTCCAACTTGGCGAAAATTTTAGGTGATACTGGTCGTATTGGTAGGATGTTCTCCGTCTCTAGGTTGCAAGATAATGAAGATGTGCTGCGGAATTTGGTAAGAAACTTTCGCAACCAACAACAAATTCCCGATGCTAATCAGCTAGAGTATACAACCCAGCGGTTAAGGCGGCAGCAATTACAGCGATATCTTTTGGGTAACGGTAGAATTAATCCCTTCTCTCCTAGCTGGTTACTAGATGCCTTACACTGGCTCGGATTAAGTCTGCTGCTACTTTTGAGTGAAGATGGTACTAGTTTTGGGCTAGTTTTTGGAGTAGGCATGGTAGCGATCGCTTTTTTCAGTCTGCTGTTTTGGTTAATTGACCGATGGCGACGACGCTACCCTCAACCGATTCTACCGACTTATAGGGAAACTGCTTACATGTTAGGGACTTTTACTCTAGTAACGGTTACTGGCATGATTACCATCTTTCGTACAGGGGAGCAACCCTGGCTCACTCTCCTATGTCTGGGGAATATTCTGCTCCCAGTACCATTAATGTTAGTATGGCGACTCTACCAAAAAGGTCGCTATCACAACTTGCTGGATGTCAGCTACTTTGTCGAAGACGGCAGTTTACGTCAATTGCATTTGCTAGTAGGACGATTACCGATTATGCCTCGGTTTTCCATCTTCCGCGATCGCTATTTGCCTATTCTTTGGGAGCGTCGTTGGAGTTGGCTCAATTACTACGACTTCAGCCTTAATAATCTCCTCAAATTCGGCTTCAATGACATTCGCTTGAGAGACGAGCACCTCCCTGGGATTATCAGTACCCTTGCCTGGTATCAATGGAGTCTGGGTATTCTCTACATTGCCTTACTACTGTGGACTCTTTCTCGTACCATTCCTGGATTGAATTTATTTATTTACTTGTAGTGGGACTTAGATAATTTTTAGGACTTACGCACCCAACTGTCATGCTGAGGTGATAGTGAAGCATCTGGGTTGTCTGGGAGATCCTTCGCTATCGCTCAGGATGACGTAATCTCGTTACATTATGTAGGTCTTAGGGTTTAAAGAATTACCATGTATCGCTTCCTTATTTTACTGATTTTTGTAAAGTTAAGTAAAAAATTTAAACTTGACCAGTGAAAGAGCTTTTATACTACAATGTAGCAAATGTAGCATAAAACAGCCTGGTAGAAACTGATGGTAAAAGTTATGCCAGCGCTACTGTTCAGGAGCATCATGGCAACATTTCGGGACATCCTCAACTACTACCGCCCTTACCACCTATTATCTATTTTTAGCATTACCGGTGCGAGTATCTTTGAAATCGTTGATTTAGTTGTACCTTATGCGATCGGGCAGATTCTCAATATTTTATCCGGTCAAACTTTGGATAAACCACTACAAAAACTAGTAGATAGTATTGCTGCCCTTACCCAAAGTCAAGATGAGCAATTCTTGTCTCTAGTAGTGCTACTGGTCATAATTTTTCTAGTTACTGTAGCCAGAGCACCACTACAACCTTGGCTTGGTGGTTGGTGGCATCAGTGGGCAATTCCCCTTCGGGCTCGTCGGAACCAATCCCAAAAAGCTCTAGAAAAAATTCTCACTCTACCACTAGAGTTTTACGATGAGCACAACCCGGGCAGAATTGCCGGACGAGTTACCAAAGGTATCAACAACTATACTTGGACTTACCCAGAAGTTGCTGGGCAGTTAATTCCTAAATTAGTAAGGGTGCTGGGCATTTTTGTCGTTATCTGGTTTATTGAGTGGCGCATTGCCATTTTGTTTTTGGTGTCCTTTGTCTTGATTTTGAGCTTCAGTATCAAACACCTCAAGCAACTGATTTCCTACGAGGAAAGATTAGATAAATATCAAGAAAATACTGACAGCCGTACCTCTGAAATTGTCACCAATATTAAAACTGTTAAAGCTTTTGCTACCGAAGCACTCGAACTCAAACGGCAGCAACAGCGCCTCAACCGGGAACTAAAGGTAGTCTTGTATCGCCTCCACTTGGGTTATATCAAACTAGGTACTTGGCAAAAAACAGTCATTCAGGTATGTGTTTTTTTCGTATTGATTCTGACTCTGTTTGCTACGGTACAGGGCAAGATATCCCTAGGGCATTTCGTGACAACACTAACGGTTTCCACTATGGCTTACTCAGAAATGGAGCCCATCAATGATCTTGCTGAGTTGTTTGCCCGTCGCTATGCCTCCATGCAGCGTTTCCATGAGTTTATGGAGCAACCAGTTGGCAAGGATGCTGCGGGGATTGTCCTTTCGCCGACAGAGAAGGCTACTTCCTATCAATTTACCGGTAAAGTTGAGTTTAACCATGTGGGCTTCAGTTACGATTCTCGATACCCAGTTCTACAGGACATTCAGTTGTTGATTGAACCCTATCAAACTGTAGCACTGGTGGGTCGTTCTGGTTCTGGTAAGTCTACTCTGGTAAAACTACTATTCCGGTATTTTGAACCAAATCAAGGTCGTATCTTGATTGATGGTGTAGATATTCGGAATCTAGATATTACTGGCTATCGCCAGCGTCTGGCAATTGTTCACCAGGAAGTAGATGTCTTTAATGGCACGCTGCTAGACAACATTACCTACGGCAATCGCAAGGCTAGTTTTGAGAAAGTAGAAGAAGCCTGTCGCATTGCGAGAGTAGATGAGATGATTGAACAACTACCCCAAGGCTACTACACCGTTGTTGGTGAGCGGGGTATGCGGTTATCTGGTGGACAAAGGCAGCGGTTGGGAATTGCCAGAGCTCTGTTGGTGGAACCAGATGTCCTAGTTTTTGATGAGGCAACTTCCAGTCTCGACTACGAGTCAGAACGCTCAATTCAGTTAGCGATGCAAAGTATTCAGGGAACCCGCACCACAATTATCATTGCCCACCGATTGAGTACGGTTCGAGACGCTGATAAAATTGTGGTTCTTAACGAAGGTCGGATTGCTGAAGTGGGTAATCATTCTGAATTACTGCGTCATAAAGGGATTTACCGGCGTTTACATGCCTTACAAGAAACTGGTGAGTTGCTTTAATCGATACTTGAGAGTTCCTGAGGAGTACTTCGCACCCCCAATTGAATGGGAGAAATTTTTCATTTCGACTGCCTCCTGACTGACTTCTGACTCAGTGTTTATTCAGAGATTAGCCATTAGCCATTAGCCATTAGCCATTAGCCATTAGCGTGTTTCTCAAGAATCAATGGGTATTTCCACTACAAACTCTGTCCCTATCCCTGGCGAAGAAATACATCTGAGCTTTCCACCATGCTTTCCTTCTACAAGTTGACGAGTAATAGACAAGCCTAATCCTGTACCTTTACCTACAGCTTTGGTCGTAAAGAACGGTTTAAATACTTGCTGTTGTACCTCAGTTGACATCCCTATCCCATTATCCTTGATCCGAATTGCTACTCTCTTATTGTCCTCTAAAGCCTCTGTTTGAATTGTAATTGTATTGGGATTAGATTTGATTTCAGCAAAAGAATATCCTTTATTCGATTCTTCCAAAGCATCAATAGCATTAGCAATCAGATTCATAAATACCTGGTTGAGTTGTCCTGGATAGCACTTTACTAAGGGCAACTTGCCATATTCTTTAATAATTTCAATGGTAGGGTGTTGTTCATTTGCTTTTAAACGATGCTTCAAAATCATCAAACTGCTATCAATTCCTTCATGAATATTAAAAGATACTTGAACTCGTGTATCCGAACGAGCTAAAACCCGCAACGAGGTACTAATCTCGGAGATGAGTTCAGTTCCCTCTCTCATGACTATGATGATTTGAGGCAAGTCTTCAAGCAGGAAATTGAGGTCAATAGCTACTGCATTATCTTCGATTGATCCTCCAGGATGAGGAAATTGCTGTTGGTAGAGTTGCAAGTGATGAATTAAGTCCGTGGTGTACTCTTCAGCTAGGTCAAGATTACCAACGATAAAAGTCAGGGGATTATTAATTTCGTGGGCTACTCCTGCAACCAACTGACCAAGAGTTGCCATTTTTTCACTGTTAATTAATTGAGTCTGAGCATGTTGTAGCTTGTGCTGATTTTTCTCAATTTGTTCTACATACTCCAAGGTTCTATTGATAGTAACTTCTAAATCTTGAAAGTCTATAGGTTTGGTTACAAAATCAAAGGCCCCTAGGTTCATTGCCGTTCTAATATTTCTCATATCGCTGTAGGCTGAGAGTACGATTGCTTTCAGATTTGAGTCGATACTATGAAGTTCTCCTAACAGTGTTAGACCATCCATCTCTGGCATATTAATATCAGTAATCACCATTGAAATCTGAGGATACTCTTTTATTTTCTCTAGTGCTTCCACACCATTTTGAGCAAAAACAAATTCCCACTGTTTGGATCTAATCTTTTTTTTGAATTTTAGATTGATCACTCTTTGTAATGGCAGCTCATCATCCACAAAGAGAATTGTCATAGTCATCTATTCTCCCTTCCCTAGAACCTTTGATTCATTAATATTACTTGAGAGGCAAGTTAAACTTAAATTATGTATAGTCTCTTGTGTCCTTAGGCTAATCTCTCCTTGGTGTTGTCCAATCATAATATCGTGACTGATAGATAATCCCACACCAGTCCCTTTGCCTGGTGGCTTAGTGGTAAAAAAGGCATCGAAGATTTTATCAACAATATCTGGCGGTGTGCCAGAACCGTTATCTCTAATGCAAATTTCTATTTTATCTCTTAAGAAACAAGGTGGGAGGGAAGAGGAAAAGATATTCTTTCTTCCATTCAATTGGGGCTGGAAAGGGCTCCTTGGTAGCTCTTCGTTAGCTAACTTCTGCGTTCCCTTAGTCAAATAGGCGATGGGACGGGCGAGCAAACGGGTAACGTTTGTAACAAATAGGGTAGTGAACCCTACTCCCAACAAACAAAACACTGCGATACTAACCCAAAGTTGCCCCTTTGCCTGTTCTAAAAATGCAATTGAGTTTAGTAACACGAGTTTGCCTGCTCTACCCTGAAGTCCAGCAAGCTCTAGAGTTTTGGCAAGGGCAAGATAGCCCTCATCAGCAATCATAACCTGCACTTGCGGTGATCGGAGCGGTGGTGGTTGGCAAAGAAGTACTTTTAGCTGTTGGTAAGCTGGAAGCTTTAAACAGAAGAAGGTAGAAAGCGATCGCACACCCCAGATTTGCGATCGCTTCCTAGAAAAATCCCAAGTTAACTAAAAACAACTATATGTAGAGCTGACACTCAACCATGGGGAGTGGAGTGGAGGCTAAGGTTGTGAGAGTATCAGGAGAACCATTGGGATTGCTACATCAACAGAGTTGGACAAGAAAACAAAGGAGTGGAAAGAAAAAAGAACGCAAGAAATCTACTATTGCGCTTTCTGTTGGACAGGAAGCCTACTGTGTACTCGCGTTGCGTCACTGTAGGTAGTTCACTGCTCAATCTTAACAGAAAGAATCTTATCCCCTTTGGAGATTGCGTTGACTACCTCCATATCTTCAGTCTTACCAAAAGTAGTGTGGACTCCATCTAAATGAGGTTGGGGAGAGTGGCAAATAAAAAATTGACTTCCTCCTGTATCACGCCCCGCATGAGCCATCGATAAAGTCCCTGCCAAATGCTTGTTAGAATTAATTTCACATTTGATTTTGTAGCCAGGACCTCCGGTACCAGTTCCTAACGGACAGCCACCCTGAATCATAAAATTAGGGATTACTCGGTGAAAATTAAGTCCGTCGTAAAAACCCTTTTCACTGAGCTCAACGAAATTCTTCACAGTGTTAGGTGCATCCTTATCAAATAATTCCAGGTTGATAGTGCCCTTGTCTGTTTCCATGATGGCCCGGGTCATAGTTTTTCCTTAACTTGTTGGATAAGTGAGCTTTTTTGTGATTAATGCATCGGCTTACCCTACCCTGAACGCTAGGATGGAGTCAACTGGTGCTACATCCTTTCCCTTATGAGTTATTGCCTCAACCCTGTTTGCCCAAAGCCCCAGAACCCAAATAATGCTAAATTTTGTTCAACTTGTGGCTCGAGGTTGCTCTTAGGCGATCGCTATCGTGCCTTAAGATTGATTAGTCAAGGTGGTATTGGTCGTACTTTTCTGGCTGTAGATGAACAACAGGCAAATAAACCCCAGTGTGTGATCAAGCAGTTTCCTCTCAAACATCAGGGCACGAACAATACTAAACAAGCTGCTGAGTTATGTCGTCAAGAAGCAGTACGGCTGCAAGAGTTGGGGCAACATCCCCAAATTCCTCAATTCTTAGCATATTTTGAACCAGATAGTCAGGTGGGACTAGGTGCTAACTTTGCTGTAGTGCAAAGTTATATTGAGGGACAAAGCTTAGCACAGCAACTAAAAGCAGAAGGGACTTTTAGTGAAATCCAGATTCGGCAAATTCTCATTCAGCTGCTGCCTGTGCTGCAGTTTGTTCATAGTCGGAAGGTAATCCATCGGGATATCAATCCTGACAATATCATCTGCTGCATCTCTCCCAATGTTCTATTAGTAGAGGGGAGTGTTACAGGTGGAGAAGTGGAAACAGGGAAGAATGGAGAGCAACTTGTTCTCGTCGATTTCTCTACAGCGAAATTCACTTCCAAAACTGCTTTAGCAAAAACTGGCACGGTGATTGGTTCCGCTGCCTACACTGCTCAAGAGCAACTGATGGGTAAAGCTCTTCCCAGCAGTGATTTATACAGTCTAGGGGTAACCTGTATTCACTTACTCACCCAGATTCACCCCTTTGACTTATTTAATAGCCTTGAAGGAGTCTGGGTTTGGGAAGATTACCTGACTCAGCCAGTGAGTGATGAACTACGTCAAATCCTCAACAAAATGTTGGGAAGTGCTGTAAAGCACCGCTACAAATCAGCCGCAGCGATTCTTGAAGATCTAGATCCGGCAGGAAATATAGCAACATTTGTCCAGCCAAGTCCCTCTGTACCAAATACTGCCCCCAAGTCAATTATCTCAACTTGGCAATGCCTTAGCACTCTGACAAGTCACTTGAGTTCTATTAATTCTTTAGTTTTTGCTCCAGATGGGAAAACTTTAGCGAGTGGTAGTGCCGACAAAACTATCAAACTATGGAATCTAGTTCCCAGAAATCAGGTTTCTCGTGAAGACGATAATGAAATATCAGCATTTACTCAAAAGAAACCGGGTTTCTTAGCTACCTTGCACTGCAATCTTTCTGGGCATTTAAGTTTAATCGATACAGTCGCCCTCAGTCCAGATGGATGCATCCTTGCTAGTGGCAGTTGGGATCACACGATTAAGGTTTGGCATCTAGCTACAGGTAAGTTGCTTCACACCCTTACTGAACATTATGGTTGGATTAAGTCGGTGGTGATTAGTCAGGATGGAAAAACCCTTATTAGTGGTAGTGCTGATAAAACTATCAAGGTTTGGGATTTGGAGAGTGCCTCACTCAAAGCAACCCTTAAGGGACATACTGATGCGGTTCAGGCTCTTGCTATCAGTCTAACTGGACAAATTCTCGCTAGTGGCGGTGCAGATCAAAAGATTAACATCTGGGATTTGAGCAATGGCCAGATAAAGGCTACTCTCCAAGGACATACAGATACAGTTAATTCAATTACCTTTAGCCCTAGCAATAAAATTGTGATTAGTGGTAGTGCCGACAAGACGATTAAAATCTGGAATTTGAGCAATGGCAACTTGTTAAATACTCTGAAGGGGCATTCTGCTGCAGTTAATACTATTGCCATCAATGCTCAAGGTAATACTCTCATTAGTGGCAGTGCTGACCAAACTATCAAAATTTGGCATCCCGGTAGCGGTAAGCTCCTCCATACTCTCTGTGAGCATACAGCTGGTGTGACTGCCGTAGCTATCAGTTCCGACGGTTCCACTCTTGCTAGTGGTTCTCAGGATAAAACTATCAAGATTTGGGGGTTTGGGTGTGGGAATTAGCAAGGGAGCAAGATATGAGAGGCAATCAGGGAGCAAGATGCTCCCACTACAGATATTGTGGCAATTTTGGGATCTCCCAGTTAACTTTTTACTTTTGTTTGATCATTCTTGAGGAATAAGTTCTGATGCCTGTAAATCGGATTTGGTTGCTAGTTGTAATCGTGGGTGGATTAGTCTTGTTTGCCTCTTCAAATTGGCCATCGGAGCAGGTAACTCTGGTATTTTTGAATAGGGAGATAGCTACACTACCCCTAATAGTTTGGATTGGAAGTGCGATCGCAGCTGGAACAATCACTAGCTTATGCTTGCAACTCCTGAACCAAGTGCCAAGAGGTTACTCCAATCAGAATCTGAGAGAATTCCGGAAAGTGCCACCCCAAACTCGCTCTGTTCGTCGCGAGGCTCCCCAAAATGATACTTCTGAGTATGAAACTCCTGATACTCCAGAACCCCCAAAAGTAGATGCTAGTTCTAGTAGAGCTGTATCGGATTGGGATACCAAGATTGATCGAGATTGGGAATTAGACGAGGAGCCAGCTTCCTCAAAATCCACCCAACCAGATTTTGAGCGCGATTTTACTGAAGGCAAACAGGTTAGCGTTCGCACTAACTACGAAATGCCACAAGAACCAAAAACTAGCTCGAAAATTGGTTCTGTTTACTCCTACAGCTACCGGGAAAAGGAACAAAAAGATTCAGGTGTTGGCAAAACTGATGAGATATACGATGCCAACTATCGCCTGATTAGACCCCCTTATAAGCAACCAATTGAATCGACGACGGAAAATGAAGAAGATTGGGACTTTGGCGATGAAGATTTTTAGGTGGAGCGGAAATTTATCTTACTGGCGCATCTAATTTGCACCAAATTCAATCATCAGCTTCTTGTGGAACAGGCATCTTGCCTGTCTCCGAAACATGCAAGGTGAATGCGTCTAAGCTTATGCTTCCCATGATTCAGTTGTCGGCTAAAAGATATATGATCTATTGGAGTATAGACAATGGAACTGACGAAGCCTTTCAAGACTGTCTTTAATTTCTTAAAATTATCCATCAGTCGATATACAAAAATTTACTTGGTGAGGGGACAACTAGAGGATATTTTTAATTTCTTGAACCTTCCTAATTCTGTTGCGACAGCAGGTCAACCGACTAAAAAGCAGTTCTCCCTAATTAAAAATGCAGGCTATAAAGTCGTAGTTAACTTGTCTCCAAAAACAGCTATAAATGCTTTAGCTGATGAAAAAGAAGCTGTTGAATCATTGGGGATGAAATATATTCATATTCCTGTCAATTTTAACAATCCAACAATAGAAGATTTTGACAAATTTTACAGGAATATGCAACAAAATAGTCAGGAACCTGTTTTTGTTCATTGTGCAGGTAACCTACGTGTATCTAGTTTCATGTATCTCTATCGGCGAATTCATGAGGGCTTGAGTGATGAGCAAGCACAAATAGAGTTACATAACATCTGGACTCCAAATAAGACATGGGAACAATTTATTAATCAGGTAATAGAGCCGGAACTTTAGATATTTTGGATCTCCCATACTTGTTAGGCAAAATACCAAACAAAATCTCTGTAATTAGCAAAGACAGCAGCCAGCCCATTTCTTCTAAATATGGGAGGGATCGCCGCCCTTTACTTAGTTGTTAGTTATTTGTATTTCTTCACAAACAACTAACAACCAAGAAAAAATAACACCAAATTACCCCTGCTTTACCTGGGTGATGAGTTAAACATTAATAATTGTGTCCAGCAGGTGATACATTACGGAGTTGATAAAACCAAGGGCAAGTGCTCCGATTAACGCGCTCCAAAATCCCCAGCGCAAGCGAAATCCCGTTACTAAATAAGCCGCTAAGCCAAAAATAATCGCGTTGAGCACAATGGCAAATAAGCCAAAAGTCAGGAAGGTAATAGGGAAAGCCAGAAAACCCAGAACCGGACGCAAGAGGGCATTCAACAGTCCGAATACTGCTGCGGAAATTATCGCTTTCTGAAAACTATCAATCTCGACGCCGGTTGGTAGCTTGGAAATGATAAACAAGCTGATAGAGGTAATTAGCCATGCAATGAGAAGACTAACAATATCCATAGGATGTAACTCCTGATTCTTACTTACCTACACATTAAACCGGAACAGCATCACATCACCCTCCTCAACGACATATTCTTTACCTTCTGAGCGCACTAAGCCTTTCTCCTTTGCTGCTATCATGGAACCAGCTGTCACCAAATCTTGGTAAGCAACAGTTTCTGCCCGAATAAAACCCCGCTCGAAATCAGTGTGGATTGTACCCGCTGCTTGGGGTGCCTTCATGCCAGTGTAAATTGTCCAGGCACGGGTTTCTTGGGGTCCCGTAGTTAAAAAGGTGCGCAAGCCCAAAATTTCATAAGTAGCACGAATTAAAGATTTTAGACCTCCTTCTTCTACACCAAGGGACTCTAAGAAATCATCTCGCTCTTCTTCTGGTAACTCGATGAGTTCTGATTCTACTTGAGCAGAGACAACCACTACTTGAGCTGATTCAGTGGCAGCAATTTGCTTTACTTGCTCCACCCATTCATTGCCAGTTGCTAAGTCATCTTCGGTGACATTAGCAGCATAAATCACAGGCTTACTGGTAAGTAGTCCTAACTGTTTGACTAACTCAACTTCTTCTTCGGTTAGGTTCATCTGTCGCACAGCCTTGCCTTCATTCAAAGCAGCACTAAACTTTTCCAGTAGCTCTAGCTCTAACTTAGCATCTTTGTTACTGCGAGCTTGCTTGCGGGTACGCTCTATCCGGCGCTCGACTTGCGCCAAATCTGCTAAACCCAACTCCAGATTAATCACTTCAATATCCCGTACTGGGTCAACGGAACCAGAAACATGGATAATATCATCATCATCAAAGCAGCGAACCACATGGACAATTGCATCTACTTCCCGAATATTGGCTAAGAATTGATTCCCCAAGCCTTCCCCTTTACTGGCTCCTTGGACTAAACCAGCAATATCGACAAATTCCACACGAGTTGGCACAATTTGCTTAGATTCAGACATCTTTGCTAAAACTTCCAGCCGCTCATCTGGCACGGCAACAACACCGACATTCGGTTCAATTGTACAGAAAGGGAAGTTAGCAGCATTAGCCTTGGCATTGGCAACCAGGGCATTAAATAAGGTAGATTTACCAACATTCGGCAATCCGACAATTCCGGCTCTTAGCATGGCAGTCTGAAGATTAGTTGTGTTAGTGGTCAGATGAAAACTATTCTTCTTGATTGTAGGACTCTGCCTGGGATTGTGGATTAAGCAGGGGTAAGGGGGTGCTGCAATACTTGTCGGTTAAGAGGAAGGAAATTTTTACCAGAAAAAGGGTTTGTCTTTTACACCAAACCAACAAGATGAGTTATCTTTGCGATCTGTCATGGTATTTTGTGCTAGTAGCCTTTGTTTTATAACTCTCTTAATTCAGTTTTTCCAGGTTAAAAAGTGTGTTTACCGACTGATCTGATAACCTGCTCACTTGCTAATGCTTGATCAAACAGCTGTTCCGTTACTAAAAACCTTGCAAGCCTCTGCCCAACGGCATCATGCTCCTTTTTACACCCCCGGACATAAGCGGGGACAGGGAATCCCTCAACCTTTGGCTGATTGGTTAGGCAAATCTGTATTTCAGGCAGATTTACCAGAATTGCCGGAGTTGGATAATTTGTTTGCCCCTACAGGTGTCATCCAGGAGGCACAACAACTTGCTGCTGAGGCTTTTGGTGCCCAGAAAACTTGGTTTTTAGTTAATGGTTCCACTGCCGGAGTGATGGCGGCAATTTTAGCTACCTGTGGCACAGGAGATAAAATTATTTTGCCTCGGAATATTCACCAATGTGCGATCGCAGGTTTAGTTCTCTCTGGAGCTGTACCAGTCTTTATTAATCCTGAATACGACCCTTCTGCTTACCTCGCTAATAGTATCACTGCAGCAGCGGTAGCGGGAGCTCTAGAGCAGCATCCCGATGCTAAAGCCGTGATGATGGTATATCCAACTTATCACGGTGTTTGTGGAGATATCAGAGCGATCGCCCAACTAGCCCATCAATACAATATCCCTCTTTTGGTAGATGAAGCTCATGGTCCCCACTTCGCCTTTCACCCAGAATTACCACCTTCTGCTCTTTCCTGTGGAGCTGACTTAGCTGTCCAATCTACCCATAAAGTTCTCGGAGCCATGACTCAGGCATCCATGTTACACCTGCAAGGTAACCGGATAGATGCCCAAAAATTGAGTCAAGTCTTGCAACTACTACAGTCTACTAGTCCTAATTATTTACTACTGGCTTCCCTAGATGCCGCACGGCAACAAATGGCACTGTACGGGGAACAGTTGATGAACCGAACTTTGCAGCTAGCGGATAAAGCCAGAAATCACATCAGCCAGATTCCCAATTTATCAGTGTTGGCAGCTGCCAACACCCCAGGTTTCAAGGCTCTTGACTGCACTAGATTAACGGTAACAGTTAGTGATTTAGGTTTAAGTGGGTTTGAAGTAGATCAAATTTTTCATCAACAACTAGGAGTAACTGCAGAGTTGCCCACTCTTCAACATCTAACTTTTCTCATCAGTTTGGGCAATACAGAAGCGGATATTGAGCAGTTAGTCCAAGCATTCACCACTATTACTCAGGATGATAACCTTTCCAGAGCTACAGGGAGTTTACAAAATGTAATCCAAAAATGGAGTGAGCAATTGTTGTTCATTCATCCTTCATCCTTCATCATTTGTCCTGCAATCTCGCCTCGTGAGGCTTTCTTCGCTTCCACGGAAACTATTCCGGTAGAAAAGACCTCAGATCGGATCAGCGCTGAGTTAATCTGTCCCTATCCACCTGGTATTCCAGCTTTAATGCCAGGAGAAATGATCAATCCTGCTGCTATTGAATACCTGCAACAAGTACTTACCTTAGGTGGAGAAATCACAGGTTGCAGTGATCCTAGCTTAAGGACTCTAAAAGTTGTTAAGGAATAGGGAATTGGGAATAGGAAATAGGGAATTGGGAATTGGGAGCAGGGAGCAGGCAACAGGATCACCAAGGCTTGTATTCATCAACACCTAGAAACGTTTTGCCAAAGCCACCTTGACTAATAGGTTGGATGGCACGATAGCGATCGCCTAGCAGTAATTTTATACCACAAGTAATACAAAATCTGGTGCCAGAGAGATTCTGTGGTTTAGAGCAATTCAGATTAAGGCAATAGCTCATGAGGTATGACAAATAACCAATGACAAACAACAAACAACCAATTCACGCTAAGCTTAGTACCGTGGCACAGCGAAGATGGTGTGTTAAATGTAGGTTGGGTTGAGGAACGAAACCCAACGCCAGTCAGACTTTGTTGGGTTTCACTATCGTTCCACCCAACCTACTGTTTTAGTCGTGCCACGGCATTAGAGTAAAATAAGATTTTCGACAAACCTATGGGATTTCGAGGTTGGTTGGCTACCACTACCACTGCTTGTATTTTTTTTGTTGCTAGTTGTTTTTTTACTCCCCCAGCTCTAGCGTTGATCCAGATTCAACTCTCAGACCTTTCTTACCATGAATGTCCCCCGGAGCTATCAAAAGGGACGGTAATACCTGGTGGTAGTTCTGGAAGAGCAGCTAGTTGCTTCTTAGTTACTGGCAAAGCCGCTAACAAGTCTGGTAAATTAGTCGTCAATGCTGACATTTTTGGTCGTATCTACGATGCCAATGGTAATCCGGTCATGCAAAATCGTACTCGACTAGGTTCGATCGAGCAGGTACCGCCGGGCGTCAGTGATTTTGAACTGAGGATTACTGTTCCATCTAGTCAACCAACGCCGCTAAAGCTCAAGCAATTTAAAGCATCTGGTTTTAGAGGTAGAGTCCGCCGCTGAGTACAGGGATAGGGAATTGGGGCATTGGGGAAGCGAGTTTTTCCTTCCTCTTTATTTCATGCTGATCTCAGCCTGTGAGTGGTTCTCTTCGACCTCAGAATACAAGTGAACCAGCGGCAGAAACAAATAATTGAGCTAGTATTTGTAGTACAAAAATCGCGATGATCGGAGAGAAATCCAGACCACCAAGTGGTGGGATGAATGAACGGAAAATGTTCAGGTAGGGGTCTGTGATGGGACTTAAGAAAGAAGCAACTTGGTTTGCCCAATTGAAAGTTTGAAACCAGGTTAACAAAATTCTAACCACTAGGAGAATCATGTAGAGCTCGAAGAATTGAGCGATACTTTTGACAATCAGTAACTGTACTGGCATAGGTCTAAGAGCTTTCTTGCTAAATTGTTATGGACAAGTTGAGTTCTTGAGATTAAGTTTAACTTAGGTTTGACACTCCTAATGCTTCATCTGCCCAAATGAGGCATCAGGCAAACTCAAGCAGTGGGATGGAGCTTTGAAAAATTCTCACTATTTAAGTGTAGCGTTAGCTAAGAGGCTCTGTAGCTTAAGGAATAAGCATTAAAATAAAGAAGGTAGTAATGGAGATAAGCGGACTCGAACCGCTGACATCCTGCTTGCAAAGCAGGCGCTCTACCAACTGAGCTATACCCCCAAGCTTTAATAACTCGGTCAAATTAACATACCTTTGCTATTATACCCTTTCCTGTGGTTTTGTATAGGGGTATGGAAAAAAAATATCTGGAAGAATCTCACTCTTGTTAAAGTTGATCTAGAAAAGCCTAATGTAGAACCTTGTATATCTGAATTAAAAAGGGAAAATGGCTCTAGTAGTTGCAGCATTTTATAAGTTTGTCAGCTTGCCGGACTTTGCAGAGAAACAAAGCCCTCTGCTGGCACACTGCCAAGAGCAAGATATAAAAGGAACGATTCTTTTAGCCGCCGAAGGTATTAACGGCACAATCGCAGGTTCACGTCAAGGGATTGATTCAGTCTTAGCCTTTCTAGGGCTAGATCCCCGCTTATCAGATCTAGAACTCAAAGAATCTTACACTGACTCCTACCCATTTGACCGCCTAAAAGTCCGGCTGAAGCAAGAAATTGTTACCTTGGGAATGCCTGAAGTTAACCCAAACCAGGAAGTAGGGACATACATCAGCGCCAAAGATTGGAATGCCCTAATCTCTGATCCCGAAGTACTGGTTATTGACACCCGTAATATCTATGAGGTGGATATCGGCACATTCCAGGGGGCACAAAATCCCCACACTGACTCATTCCGAGAATTTCCTGATTATGTTCACCAGCATCTAGATCCCAGTAAACATAAAAAAGTCGCCTTATTTTGTACAGGAGGTATTCGCTGTGAAAAAGCCTCATCTTTGATGTTGAGTCAAGGTTTTCAGGAGGTGTACCACCTCAAAGGTGGTATCCTTAAGTACTTGGAAGAAGTCCCAACGGCAGAAAGTCTGTGGCAAGGGGAGTGTTTTGTCTTCGATCAACGTATTGCAGTTACCCACGGTTTGGCATCAGGAACTTATGATTTCTGCCGTAGTTGTGGGCATCCAGTATCAGAAGCTGATAAAACCACTCCTCAATATCAGGAAGGCATTTCTTGTCCCCATTGTTTTTCTCACCTCACACCAGAAAAAAGGGCGCGCCAGCAGGAAAGACAGCGACAGTTCAAGCTAGAGCGCGGATTTAATAATCATAAATAAAATCGAGCGGCAGGATAGTAAAAATACTGCATCGCCAGTTTTTTGATAATGATTAGACATAAAGATGCAATTTTACCTTTCTTCCAAAAAAGGAGACAGGTAAGATTTAAAAGTGAATATAACTAACAATGATCCTAATAACTAGTGCAGCGCGGAGGAAATAATCCACCAGGAAAGAGATCGATAGAATCCTTAATCTATAAGCATTCTTAATGCTTAATTCTGCGCAGCGGTACTAGGATTGCTAACACCAGGGTTGGCAGCAAAAGTGACTTCTTGGACTTCACCGGGGGCCCCCAATTGCTTTGCCGTTTCGTCATTATAGGCAACTACAACACCCCCAGCATTGCCCGCACGAACGCTCAGTTTTTCTTTTGCCACCCAAGTACGGTGCGTTCCTTCTGGTAACACTCCTTCAAACTCTGTCCTACCATCTACTACTACCCGAATCCATGACTCAGCCTTGAGGATAATGTTCACTTGCACCTGCTTCCCATCTTGAGAATGTTGCGCCACATTAGTGGCTTTATTTGGTGCTATCTTCTGTTTGTTTTCTATCTGCTGTCCATTGTTTGGTTTTGGTAACTGGTAAGTTTGCTCCCTAATTTCTAATGGTTGAATCGCTTGTATGGCAGAACGTTTAACCAGATAAGATAAGCCGTTCACAGCACCGATCACTAGAAAAATGTACAGTAAATAGAGATGAAGGGGTCTTAGTTGAGCTGCTCTCATATGTCTCCAAGAAGGTCTGATTAACCGTATACCTTCTCCTGTCGGGAAGGTACTGGCGAATTCTGTTCCGTTTAAACCTAAGGAATCAGCAAAGCGTTTGATAAATCCTTTGATATAAACTGGTTCTGGTAATTGCTCAAGATCCCCTTCTTCAATCGCTCGCAAGAGTCGCGCCTGAATCCGAGTTTTTTGTGCTACTTCTTCTAGAGTTATGGACTGTTGAGTACGAAATTGGCGCAGTCGAGAACCTAGTTCTTCCAGCTTCTCGATTTGTTCTTGGTAAAAATGGGATTTATTATACTTCATAGATGGTACTCCTTAATATATGCTGGCACTTTTACTGATGCTAGATAGACTTGCTTGTAAAGGGAGCGAATTTCAAACTCCTGCAGGTGACGGTAGCAGCCACTAGATACTACAGATTCACGTAATCTAATTCCACCAATCGCAATACGATGCAAATTAATCACCCGATACCCTAACAGTTCTGCAACACGACGAATCTGTCGATTTCTCCCCTCCCTTAGCACAATTTCCAACAGTGTTTCCTTTGACCCTCGCTTGAGTACCTGGACTTGAGCCGGTAAAGTTTTTTTCCCTGCTAGATTAACACCTTGACGCCAAAGTTTTAGTATTGATTCAGGGGGATAATCTTCTACCCAAACGTGATAAGTCTTAGCAATGTGATAGCGAGGATGAGTTAGGTGAAATGTTAGTACCCCATCATTGGTCAGAAGTAATGCACCGGTGGATTCTGCATCAAGGCGTCCCACTGGATGAAGTCCCTGATCCTTAGCTAATGTCTTTGGCAATAAATCTAGCACTGTAGTACGATTCCTCGAATCACGGCAAGTGGAAACCACTCCAGTAGGTTTGTTCAGTAAAAGATAAATAGATTGGGGACGGTTGCTTAGTTTGAGGGGTTTTCCGTCGACTTCTATCAAGTCCGTTTCTGGATTAGCTTTTTGTCCTAAATGTACCAACGTGCCATTGAGCCGAACCTGCCCTGCTAAGATCATCTTCTCAGCTTGACGTCGCGAGGCAATACCCCACTGGGAAATAATTTTTTGTACTCTTTCCTTCATGGTTCGACTACGGTGTGACTTGGTTGATCTGTAAGTGACAATGGCAATGCTTAGGGCGGACTACTATCGGTGCAAGAAATGCTAATGGGATATTATTTGTCCTTTAGCATCAGCCTAGCAACCAACTAGAATATACTATGTACAAATATTACAAGAATGTGGATAACTCTACTTTTTGTTTTTTTAGTCAGAAAAATGAGGAAAAGCTGAGTCTAATCGCTAATTTGGCATATTTCGGCTGTATTTACCAAACCCGCTCTGAAGAAACAAGGCAGGAGGCAGGGGGCAGGAGGCAGGAGGGAAGAGGATTTGGCTTGTTTCTGACCTTCCTAGCGGGGTGAGCGAAATTGTGGTTGGAATTTCTAGCGAACTATCCCTCAAATCATTAGTTCTCCTTTGTTTCCCTATCTCCCCATCTCCCCACCCTTTTTTTTCGCTCACCCTTGGTAGCGGGTGGTAAGCGCCGGCAGTTGGGGGGCTCCTAAGCAGGTTAAATGATTGATGTCCATCTATTTATGGGTAAACCATAGCCTTTACACCAAAGATGTATAATTGCTGACCGATTTGAGAATACTTATACCCTAGTTCTGTTTGAGGTGTTATGGTCGTTGAAGCTCCAAAAGTCTCGAAGCCAAAGCAAAGTCGAATTGTCAGCAAAATATTGACAAGGGCTCTGGAGCTATGGTTAAAATCCCAAGTTGAACAAGTTGAAGCCCTGGAATTAGAAATCTTTGGGGGCGATCGCCAAATCCTTACCGGTTATATCCCTGGTGTCTCTCTAACAGCTAGCCATGCGATATATCAAGGACTGCATCTTAGCCAAATTCAACTCCAAGGCACTAGCATTCGCATCAATTTGAGTCAAGTAATCAAAGGGAAGCCTTTGCGCCTTTTGGAACCTGTGCCAGTGGAAGGGCAACTGCTACTTCTGGAAAGGGATCTGCAAGCCTCCTTGCGATCGCCTTTGCTATCTACTGCTTTAACTGATTTAGTTAATACCTGGCTCAAATTCCCTGCTACAAGCAACTTAGCTAAGCAGTTAAAAGACAAAAAAATCAGCTGGCAAAAAATTGAACTTGATACTCATAGGTTAACTCTGAAAGGAACTCTAACAGATGCTACTTTTCAGACAGTGCCAGTAGTGATTCATGCTGGTATTGAACTAGCGACAAAGTCTTTATTACGACTTACTTCCCTCCAAATTCAAACCAATCTAGAGCAACCACTGCTTAAGTTAGATGATTTTGAACTAGATTTAGGTTCGGAAGTTGAACTTGATGAACTCACTCTAACTCCAGGACAGCTACTCTGTCGCGGAAGTCTGAAGGTGATTCCCTAGAGTTGAGCTAAAACCCATAGGACTTAGGCAAAAAAACAAATGTAGTAGCGTAACCCAACATTCCTCGTATATTCCGTTGGGTTTCACTTCGTTCCACCCAACCTACAGTTTTAGTCGTGTCACGGCAATAGGGTGGATAATACCCACTCTATCCCAACATCTTTACCGAATCTTCACATAATTCAGAGTTTGCTTCATCAAAACTTTGCAAAAAGAGTACTACTAGATGCCTAAAATCCTAACTATACTCGGCACTAATGAAACTTCTCCACATGAGCAAAAAAGCTTGCTCAATCTAACTTAGAGCATTTCGCCAAAAGTTTTGTTTTAAGCAGTGTGCAGTATAGGTCAGGTTGCAACTATAGGAATATAAAAAATGGCTAGTTTTACTGTTACAAACCTTCTAGACTTCGGGACAGGCAGCTTACGTCAGGCAATTTTGGATGCCAATGGACTAGGGGGTGCAGATAATATTTTATTTGACCCTGGGCTCAGTGGTGGAACAATTAACCTTACTGGTGGAGAGTTATTGATTACCGATGACCTCGCTATCAATGGTCTAGGTGCTGACTTTCTCAGTGTTGATGCTGGTGGTTTCTCCCGGGTTTTTAATATTGATGACGGAGATGATGACAACTTCCTTGATGTACTCCTTGATGGGTTGACGATTACTGGGGGAGGTGTACAAGCATTCAGTGAAGAAGGCGGCGGTGGCATCTTTAACGCAGAGAACTTGGCGGTGAGTAACAGCACCATCTCTGGTAACAATGCTTTCTTCGATACCGGTGGTATCTTGAACTCAGGTGATTTGACGATAACCAAGAGCATCATCTCTGGCAACTCTAGTTTCTACGATGCTGCTGGTATCTCTAACTCAGGTGAGTTAACGTTAACCAACAGCTCCATCTCTGGGAATATTGGTAACTTCGGTACTGGTGGTATCTCTAACTTAGGTGATTTGACAGTAATCAACAGCTCCATATCTGGGAACTTTAGTGTCTACGATGCTGCTGTTATCTCTAACTCAGGTGAAGTGTCAGTGACCAATAGTTCCATCTCTGGTAATTCTAGTTTCTTTAGTACTAGTGTTACGAACTCAGGTGAGCTGACAGTGACCAACAGTACTATCTCTGGTAATTCTAGTTTCTTTAGTACTAGTGTTACGAACTCAGGTGAGCTGACAGTGACCAACAGTACCATCTCTGGCAACTCTAGTTTCTTCAATAGTAGTCTGACTAACTATAGCAATGGTTTAGCTACTATTAGTAACAGTATTATTGCTGGAAATACCAATTCTCAAATTTACAATAATACTTCAGCTGACGTTTCTGGAGATTTTACTAGTAATGGCTTCAACCTGATTGGTGATATTAGCGGTAGTAATGGTTTCGATAACGACCTAACATTTGCCTCCCTAGGTGGCATCAGCATTGGAGATGTAATAGACACTAACTTAGCCGACAATGGTGGTTTTACCCTCACTCATGCCTTAATTGCTGGAAGTCCTGCCATTGATGCTGGTAATAACGATGATATCAGTGTTCCTACGGATCAACGAGGTGCAGGCTTTGACAGGATTGTGGATGGTAATAATGACACAATCGCGATTGTGGACATTGGCGCATTTGAGGTACAACAGCAATCGACTTCTGTCCCAGAAGCATCGTCAATGCTGGGTTTATTTGGTCTGGTGATTGTTGCCTCTGGCTCTATCCTGAAGCGCAAACTGCAACAGAAATTGTGATATCTGGCTTGGGGAATGGGGGAACAAGAATTTTCATCAGGCGCTACTAAGGAATATACAAATGGCTAGTTTTACCGTTACAAACCTTCTAGACTTCGGAACAGGCAGCCTTCGTCAGGCAATTTTGAATGCCAACGGACTAGGGGGTGCAGATGAGATTTTATTTGACTCTGGGCTCAGTGGTGGCACAATTAACCTTACTGGTGGAGAGTTATTGATTACCGATGACCTCGCTATCAATGGTCTAGGTGCTGACTTTCTCAGTATTGATGCTAGTGGTAGTAGTTTATCCCGGGTTTTTAATATTGATGATGGAGATGATGACAACTTCCTTGATGTCCTCCTTGACGGGTTGATGATTACCGGGGGAAATTCCGAATTCTTAGGTGAAGGCGGTGGTGGTATCTTTAACGCAGAGAACTTGGCGGTGAGTAACAGCACCATCTATGGTAACTCTAGTTTCTACAATGCTGGTGGTATATCTAACTCAGGTGATTTGACGATAACCAATACCATCATCTCTGACAACATTGGTAACTTTGGTAGCGGTGGTATATCTAACTCAGGTGATTTGACAGTAACCAATAGTATTATCTCTGGTAACGGAGCTTTCTACGGTACCGGTGGTATATCTAACTCAGGTGATTTAACAGTAACCAACAGCACTATCTCTGGCAATGGTGGTCGAATCATAGGTGGTATTTATAACTCAGGTGAGCTGACAGTAACCAATAGCACTATCTCTGGTAACGGTAGTAAAAATATAGCTGGTATCGAAAACTCAGGTGAGCTGACAGTAACCAATAGCACTATCTCTAACAATTATGGTGAATACGGTGGTAGTATTGGGAACTCAGGTGATTTAACAGTAACCAACAGCACTATCTCTGGCAACGGTGGCCTCAGTAGTAGTGTTACCAACTCAGGTGAACTGACACTGACAAACAGTACTATCTCTGGTAATTTTAGTTCCTTTGGTGGTAGTATCACTAACTCAGGTGAGCTGACACTGACAAACAGTACTATCTCTGGTAACGCTGGCCTCAATAGTAGTGTTACTAACTATAGCGGTGGCTTAGCTACTGTTAGTAACACCATTGTTGCTGGAAATATCAATTATTCGAGTTACGATAATACTTTGGGTGACGTTTCTGGGGATTTTACTAGTAATGGCTTCAACCTGATTGGTGATATTAGCGGTAGTACTGGTTTCGATAACGACCTAACATTTGCCTCCCTAGGTGGCATCAGCATTGGAGATGTACTAGACACCAACTTAGCCGACAATGGCGGTTTTACCCTCACTCACGCCTTAATTGCTGGAAGTCCTGCTATTGATGCTGGTAACAACGATGATATCAGTGCTCCTACAGATCAGCGAGGTGAAGGCTTTGAGAGGATTGTGGATGGTAATAATGACACAATCGCGATTGTGGACATTGGCGCATTTGAGGTACAACAGCAATCGACTTCTGTCCCAGAAGCATCGTCAATGCTGGGTTTATTTGGTCTGGTGATTGTTGCCTCTGGCTCTATCCTGAAGCGCAAACTGCAACAGAAATTGTGATATCTGGCTTGGGGAATGGGGGAACAAGAATTTTCATCAGGCGCTACTAAGGAATATACAAATGGCTAGTTTTACCGTTACAAACCTTCTAGACTTTGGAACAGGCAGCCTTCGTCAGGCAATTTTGGATGCCAACGGACTAGGGGGTGCAGATGAGATTTTATTTGACTCTGGGCTCAGTGGTGGCACAATTAACCTTACTGGTGGAGAGTTATTGATTACCGATGACCTCGCTATCAATGGTCTAGGTGCTGACTTTCTCAGTATTGATGCTAGTGGTAGTAGTTTATCCCGGGTTTTTAATATTGATGATGGAGATGATGACAACTTCCTTGATGTCCTCCTTGACGGGTTGATGATTACCGGGGGAAATTCCGAATTCTTAGGTGAAGGCGGTGGTGGTATCTTTAACGCAGAGAACTTGATAGTAAGTAACAGCATCATTTCTGGTAACTCTAGCTTCTACGATGCTAGTGGGATTAAGAACTCAGGTGAGCTGACAGTAACCAACAGCATCATTTCTGGTAACTTGAGTTTCTACGATGCTGGTGGGATTAATAACTCAGGTCAGTTGACAGTAACCAATAGCTCTATCTCTGACAACTCTAGTTTCTACGATACTGCTGGTATCTCTAACTCAGGTGAGGTGTCGGTGACCAACAGCGCCATATCTGACAACACTGGTAACTTCGGTACTGCTGGTATCTCTAATTCAGGTAAGTTGACAGTAAATAACAGCTCTATCTCTGACAACAATACTTTCTACGATATTGGTGGTATCTCTAATTCAGGTGAGTTGACAGTAAATAACAGCACCATCTCTGGCAACTTTAGTGCAGGCATAGCTGGTATCGAAAACTCAGGTAATTTGACAGTAACCAACAGTAGTATCTCTGACAATGAGAGTGAATATCTTGGTACTATTGGGAACACAGGTGAGCTGACAGTGACCAACAGCACTATTTCTAGCAATACTAGTACCTTTGGCAATAGTGTTACGAACTCAGGTAAGCTGGCACTGACTAACAGCACTATCTCTAGCAACTTTAGTAATCGAGGCACTGCCGGTATCTCTAACTCAGGTGAGCTAGCACTGACTAACAGCACTATCTCTGGTAACTATAGTTTATCTAATCCTATTATTAGGAACTCAGGTGAGCTGACAGTAACCAACGGCACTATCTCTGGTAACTATAGTTACTTCAGTAGTATCGCTAACTATAGCAATGGTTTAGCTACTATTAGTAACAGTATTATTGCTGGAAATACCAATTCTCAAATTTACAATAATACTTCAGCTGACGTTTTTGGAGATTTTACGAGTAATGGCTTCAACCTGATTGGTGACATCACTGGTAGTACTGGTTTCGATAACGATCTAACATTTGCCTCCCTAGGTGGCATCAGTATTGAAGATTTACTAGACACCAACTTAGCCGAGAATGGTGGTTTTACCCTCACTCACGCCTTAATTGCTGGTAGTCCTGCTATTGATGCTGGTAACAACGATGATATCAGTGCTCCTACAGATCAGCGAGGTGCAGGCTTTGAGAGGATTGTGGATGGTAATAATGACACAATCGCGATTGTGGACATTGGTGCATTTGAGGTACAACAGCAATCGACTTCTGTCCCAGAAGCATCGTCAATGCTGGGTTTATTTGGTCTGGTGATTGTTGCCTCTGGCTCCATCCTGAAGCGCAAACTGCAACAGAAATTGTGATATCTGGCTTGGGGAATGGGGAATGGGGGAAGAAGAAATTTCATCAAGTTTCTTTACTCCTGATATCAAACCCGCGTTTTCCTTTCCTCCGCTTACCCGACTTTTTCGGTAATGGATTTGTAGAAAACTCAGATGAGTCTGATATCAGCTGCTGTTGAGGAGTGCTAATAGTTGTTGTCAACTGCTTTTGTGCTTGGGGTACATCTACCAAAGCTTCATCTGGCAGCACATAGGAGGAAGCAATCAATTTTTCATCCCAGTCAATAATCTCCGGAAAGCGGATACCTGGTAATACCTCAACGGCAAAGATTTCCTGCACTGCATCTTCAAACTTTAAGAATGCTACCGTTTGTCCTGTTTCTATATGTATCACCCAAACCCCACATATGCGTTCCTCTAGCCTCTGTGTGAGGGGAATACCGCTAAATACCGCTGTCTCTCGTACTTGGGAAAGACCAACAAAAGCCAAATTTCCCCAGAAATCTAAACCACGGGTAAACCCAGGTAGCTGAGTTAATGTTTCAATTTTCCCAGAAACTAAGTCAGCTGTCGCCAGAGAACCATTACCTGATTCCAATACCCAGAGACGATCGTTATACCAGCGGGGTGAGTGAGGCATTGACAAACCCCGCACAAGCACTTGATTTGTTTCGATATCCATTAGTACACCACCATGAGCTTTATTTTCCCGCCAGCCCCTTATACGATCTGTTTCCCCCAATGCTGTCACATACTTGGGTTCAGCATTTACCATACTTAAGCCGTTAAGATGACAACGGTCTTCTGGTGTCAGAGCTGTGATAAAATTCGGTCGCCAACGAGGTACAAAGCTGTAGTCAAAGTCTAGGGTACACAGACAGGAAAAGCGAGTATTGACAAACCAGAGTTCTCGCTTCCCCCAGGCTAAATCGTGGATATCGATGTCTCCTGTGATATGGGAATTACGAGGTAGATAACAAGCATCGTGTTTACCTACTGGTTCGAGTTTATGAGCCACAGCTGGCACGTTACGAAGTTCCCAAATTTGGTGAGCTGTGCCGATAGCTAATCTGCCTATGTCAGCCGCTAAACCCATCGGTTTTGGGAAAATACGGAAATGGGTGTTAATTGTGTTTCCATCGGCGCGGAGGACAATCAGTTTTCCTGCTTGGTAAGTAGAGATAACTAGAGAAATCCCCAGTTGAGTTAGGATTTGGGGAAAGTTGTTAGTATGGACACTCCTCAGGGGTTCATCCTTGCAAGCTGTCGGGGAAGAGTGGCTCATTTGAGAAAATATTTATCTTTGCTTAAAGATAGTAAGCTAATCCACCTTACTCATTTGTCAAGATTTAGGAAAAAATTGTTTGTCTACCAAAACTTTGCCCGCGATTCATCTCAACACCGATTCAAAGAATTCGGTGTGAGACGAATCGTGGTTGAAGGTAAAACAACTTCTTTAGGACTTACGCACCGTCACCGAATTATGTCATCCTGAGCGGTAGCGAAGGATATGCAAAGGCTCCAGATGCTTCACTATCACCTCAGCATGACAGTTGAGTGCGTAAGTCCTACATTCTACAATTCGGGGATAGACGCACCATGTAGAGACCTACATTAGCTTATGACTACCAATGCCCCTAAATACGTCTTAGCCCTCGATCTTGGTACAACAGGCAACCGCGCAATTGTCTTCGATGCTCAGGGAGCGGTTGTTAGTCAAGCCTATAAAGAACTGACACAACATTATCCCCAACCTGGTTGGTTAGAACACAATCCAGAAGAAATTTGGCAAGATACTTACACCTGTATGCAGCAAGTCTTGCAAAATAAGGGTATTGCCGCTTCAGAAATAGCAGCAATTGGTCTGACGGTACAGCGAGAAACTTGTCTACTTTGGGATAAAACTCACAGGCAAGCCTCTCCACAATGCTATTGTCTGGCAAGATCGTCGTACTGCTCCTATGTGTCGTCAGTTAACTGAGCAACGACAAGCTCAGAACATTCAAGAGCGCACGGGATTGGTACTCGATGCTTATTTCTCCGCTACGAAACTTGCTTGGTTGTTAGATTGGGTGCGGCGCGATAGCGAAGCGCTGCTGCAAGCAGATCGCTCTAATATAAATCTTGATCATGTAATCGCTGGTACTGTAGATACCTGGATACTCTGGCACTTGACAGGAGGACAAGTTCATCGAACAGATCACAGTAATGCTAGCCGCACCATGTTGATGAATTTGGCTGATGGGGACTGGGATCAAAATTTGTTGGATTTATTTGGTATTCCTGTCCAGATGATGCCCCAGATTCAGCCGAGTATGGGGATATTTGGCAAGACTGAGCCTCAGCTGTTAGGAGTAGAGATTCCCATCACAGCTATTTTCGGTGATCAACAAGCAGCCTTATTTGCCCACGGTTGCGATCGCCCTGGTATGTTGAAATGTACTTATGGTACTGGTTGCTTTTTAGTGGCTCAGACAGGAACCCAACTCAAGCGATCGCAAAACCAACTCCTGTCAACGGTTGCCTGGACTACAAAAACCCAAAGGAATTATGCCCTAGAAGGAGCAATGTTCACCACAGGAGCCTGCATTCAATGGCTGCGGGATGGCATCAAACTCATTAGCTCCGCAGCAGAAACAGAATCCCTAGCTTGTCAAGTAGCAGATACTAACGGCGTCTACTTCGTACCAGCTCTTAGTGGTCTTGGGGCTCCCCATTGGGATATGAGTGCCCGTGGTGCATTTCTAGGCATCACAGGAGGTGTTCAGCGGGAGCATATGGTGCGAGCAGTACTGGAGTCTATCGCCTATCAAGTTAAGGAAGTAGTGGAGGCAATGGATAAGGACAGCGATACTGCAATCTCTGTTCTTAAAGTAGATGGAGGGCTCTCTGAAAACGATTTCTTGATGCAGTTCCAAGCAGATGTTCTAGGTATCCCTGTTGAGCGTCCTGCTATCCTGGATGCAACAGCTCAAGGAGCCGCCTTTGGTGCTGGTTTAGCTGCGGGTTTTTGGGATGATTACTCTCAGCTGGTGGCAACACGCCAAGTTGGTAAAACTTTCGAGCCTGGGAAAGGTGCAGCTAAAGCACAGGAAAATTTTGTCATCTGGCAGAAGGCTGTTAAGCGGGCGAAAAACTGGGTTAATTAGGTAATAGTCCCCATTTTTTTGAATTGTTGACTTCGTGAAATGTGAATACTCAGAATAAAGTAGAAAGCGCTAAGAATTGTTAATATTCTCTTGTGCTATTTCTAAAGAGTGATAAATTAAAAAGTGAAGCTAACAAGCTTCTCTGACAGATGCCACAGCGCAGTCCAGATTGAAGTTAAGAGGTAGTAAACGCTGTTGAATTTAACGTCTGTCTCATCAAACAAACAGAGCAGCAGTCAATTAGAAAACTGGTGTTTCCTAGAATAGTGAATGGGGAGCAATACAACTGAAATTGTTTATTCAGTGCACCTCTATATATTATTTGCCTAGATTGGAAACTCTTCAGTAAGTCTTGGTTGATTGCTGCTATTGTTATCAATTGATAATTGATAATTGACATAAGTCTAACTTTGAAGAATTGATAGTTAGAGATATAATAGGGGTCAACTATACTACTCCCTCAAAATCAGCAACGCAATGAAAGGGCTCTGGCTCGAAAACAAGAAACTACAACTACGCACTAACATCCCTACACCTGAACCACCAAATGGTGAAGCTCTAGTGCGTGTCTTACGGGCTGGTGTCTGCAACACTGACTTAGAATTACTGAGAGGTTACTACCCCTACACCGGCATTTTAGGTCATGAATTCGTCGGAGTAGTTGAACAAGGACCAAAAGAACTGCTGGACAAGAGAGTAGTTGGGGAAATCAATGCTGTGTGTGGTGAATGCTACTTTTGTCGGAGTGGACAATCTACACACTGCCAAAACCGTACTGTTTTGGGCATTGTTAACCGCAACGGAGCCTTTGCCAACTATCTCAGTTTACCCATTAAGAATCTCCATCTTGTCCCTGAATCTATAAGTACAGACGCTGCAACATTTACTGAACCTTTAGCAGCAGCTCTGGAAATTCAGCAACAGGTGTCTGTGGGTTCAGATCAGAAAGTGCTGGTAGTTGGGGATGGTAAACTAGGGCAACTAGTGGCGCAAACACTGGCTATTACTGGCTGCGAACTACTGGCAGTAGGACGTCATCAGGAAAAACTCGCTAACCTAGAGGCACAAGGAATTCAAACTGGTTTTGCTGACGCTGTAACTGACAGAACCTTCGATATTTCAGTGGAGTGTACTGGCAACCCAGAAGGATTTGCGATCGCTCTTCAAGCTTTACGTCCACGGGGTACACTGGTACTCAAAAGTACCTATGCAGGCAAGCTCACTATTGATGCATCTTCTGTGGTGGTAGATGAAATAACGGTTATTGGCTCCCGTTGTGGCCCTTTTCCGGCAGCACTTCAGTTGCTGGCAGAAGGACGAGTGGATGTAGAAAGACTAATTGCAGCTCGCTACCCTTTAAGTGAAGGGCTTAGAGCCTTTGATCATGCTCAGCGTCGTGGTGTACTCAAAATATTGCTGGAGATGAAGTGAACTACCCGGCGCTAATTGCACCTTCAGAGAAAATTACTATTCCACCTATAACCTAACACCTAACACCTATGGCAACCTGAAAATTAAGACTTATTCAGCAAGCCCTAGCTACACAAAGCAGTAGCATGGTGACGGATGTGCTCTTCGATAAAAGTAGCAATAAAATAGTAACTGTGGTTATAGCCTACCTGAAGGCGTAAAGTCAGTGGCTGGTTAGCCTTTTGACAGGCTGCTTCAAATACCTCAGGCAGTAATTGCTGCTTCCCTAGAAAAGGGTCAGCTGTACCTTGATCGATGAGAATTGGACGATTACTAGCAGCTGTCATTACTAGTTCGCTAGCATCGTAGGCACGCCAGCTCTCTTGCTCAGCTCCTAGGTAAGTGGTGAATGCTTTTTGACCCCAAGGGCAGCGCATGGGTGCAGTAATCGGTGCTAGAGCTGACACAGATTTGTACTGCCCAGGGTTTCTCAGAGCACAAATTAGTGCTCCATGACCCCCCATCGAATGACCGCAGATGCCCTGTCGATTAGCTTGAGCAGGGAAATTATCAGCAATAATAGTGGGTAACTCTCGAACAACATAGCTGTACATTTTGTAGTGGGATGACCAAGGCTCGACAGTGGCATCTACATAAAAGCCAGCGCCGGTGCCTAAGTCCCACTCATCGTCCTCACCTTCGATACCCGTATTGCGAGGACTCGTGTCAGGAGCAACAAGTATCAATCCATACTTAGCTGCAAATCTTTGTGCTCCTGCCTTCGTCATGAAATTCTCTTCAGTGCAGGTTAAACCAGACAGAAAGTAGAGAACTGGAACCCGTTGAGATTGCGCTTGAGGGGGCTGGTAGACAGCAAACCTCATTTCACCTTGACAAGTTTGAGATTGGTGGGTGTAGAAACCGACGGTACCACCGAAGCATTGATTTTCTGAAACTAATTTGGGACATTTAGACATTCTCCTGACTTCTGCCTCCTGACTTGAAATTAGGGAGCAGGGGCGAGTGGCCATTCGCCCCTACTTTCATCACCTGGTGGTGAAATTTTTTTTATCGGGACTGCCTTCTGACGAATTGCACTAGCGATCGCACTCAAATAACCTCAACATCATGGAAACGAGTATAATCGATTAGTGAACGCCCATTTCTTGACCCTCGAAAAAATATCGACAAAACGGTGATTCCAGAAAATTTCTGATTCAATATAAGAGTGACGAGCATGAATAGTTTGGGAAACCGTTTCATCAAGACCCATTAGGAGCACCACAATCTCTGAATTATTATCAACTAAAGATTCTGGAGTTGCACCATACAGAGGACTGCTTTCATCAATTGTATGCATTACCGTCCAAGTAAGAGCAAAGATAGGGGTTTGGTTACGAACTAATTTGAGGTCATAAAATCGACGCATGAAATCCCCTTCCTTCGTAATTTCATCACGCAGCAAACTCACCCCTACCTGAGCTTCCAAAATTCGGTTACGGCGTTTATTAGCAGTGCGGAAGATTAAAGTAGGTACGCCGTTATAGGGAGTAATTACTGCTACATTACTAAAGATGACTTTGGCAGTTGGCAAGGAAAAGCGAGCAAACATGAGTCCAGTACTCATTGCTAAGGCCATCAAACCTACCAGTGCTTCAATGGTGACAATGAAATTAGCGTAGTTAGTGCGGGGATTCATGACACCGTAACCAATAGAAGCCATTGTCTGCACACTAAAGAAAAAGGCATCAGCAAAAGAACCAGGACGAGCGTTTTCTAGGCAATCTCCTCCTGCTAGGTACAAAAGAGCAAACAGAGTGTTAATGATTATATAGAAAACTGCGATCGCAATAAAAAACCAAAACCAGTTAAGGGTGAGTAATAAATGGTAAGGATCCTGCCAATGGGAGTGGGATGCACCTTTAATGGTAATGTCGAAGTGTGCTTGTTTACTCCGGTTAACCATACGTGGTCGTGGAAGCATACGGGGTGTTTTGCTCATCAACTAGTTTGCTCGCTGTAAGGTAAGCTTTTTGTCACCCGTGGGAGAGCGAAGTGCGAATAATTCCAATTCTTAATTCTTCATTCTTCATTCTTCATTCTCAAATATTATTGTCTCCTGAGTAAAGCTTCAGTAGCTTCACTATCCAAAGGTTTAGAAAACAAGTAACCCTGTCCATATTCACATCGCAGTTCAATCAAAGGATTAACTTGTTCGAGCATCTCGATTCCCTCGGCGACAACATCCATTCCCAGAGTTTGAGCCAGGTTAACAATTGTCTGAACAATCTCCAAGTTTTCCCCCAAAGCACCAATCCGACTGACAAAGGAGCGATCAATCTTGAGGGTACTGATGGGAAAATTCTGTAATCGACTCAAGGAAGAATAGCCAGTACCAAAGTCATCAATGCACAAACGAATCTTTCTTTGTTGTAACTCAAGCAAAATATTCTTCACCCAATCGGGATTTTCCATAACCATGCTTTCGGTAATCTCCAACTTTAGACTACCGCTCATCAGTCCCGTTTCTTGAAGAATTTTGTCAATTTTGGGGATTAGATCTGGTTGACTAAACTGTTGGCAAGAAAGATTGATATTAATCATCAAAGGTTGAGCTGCAGGGAATTGCTTTTGCCAGCAGCTCATCTGACGACAAGCTTCTTCCAAAGTCCACCAACTAATAGGAGTAATTAGTCCCGTTTCTTCTGCTATGGGAATAAACTCACCTGGGGAGACTAAACCCCTTTGGGGATGCTGCCAGCGTAACAAAGCTTCAAAACCACTAATCTTACCAGTTTCCAGGGACACAATGGATTGATAATAAACCCGAAACTCTTGCCGTTCAATCCCTCGGCGCAGATCTGTTTCCAACTGCAATCTGTAAGCAGAGTTTTTCCGCATTCCTGTATCAAAGACTTCATAGCAAGTATGACCTTGTCCTTTGGCACGATACATGGCAATATCAGCATGTCTTAGCAGCTCTTCTGGTTTAAGAACACAGATCCCTCCTGTGGGGCTGGCTGCGCTGGATTTGCTATTACTTTCTTCCAACCTCATGTTTGGTTCACTAGAAGTATTAAAAGCAATACCAATGCTGACACTGATGAAGACTTCAGAATTTTCTGGGTAAAACGGTGAATTCAAAGTTTGGTCGATGCTATCAGCGATACTGGTAGCTTCACTGATACTCTCAATTCCTTCAAGGAGTACAGCAAATTCGTCTCCCCCCAAACGTGCTAAGGTATCAGTAGGACGCATACAAGCCTGGAGTCGATAAGCTACTCCTCGGAGCAACTGATCACCAATTTTTTCCCCTAAGCTTTCGTTGACCAACTTGAAACGATCTATATTTAAATAGAGTACAGCAATCTGATAGGGATGGCTGGACAAGTCTTCTGAAAAAAACTGCTGAGCTCGTCTGAGTGCTTGACTCAAGCGATCCGTAAACAAAGATCGATTAGGTAACTCCGTCAGTTGATCGTAAAAGGCATTGTAAACTAATTGTTTCTCAGCTTTACGGCGAGCGGTAATATCGAAGCCATAAATCCGCAGACATTCAATTCCTTCTACAAAGTGCAATACTTGTTCGTAATAAGTTTGCTCAACTTGTACTTCCCGCGTGATCGAGCCTTCATGTTGCAGTACTCTTGTCAGGGATAGCAACCCTTCCAAAAATGGGTGTTCAGCACCAATATCCTGTAAATCCGGGAATAATTGCATTGCTTCCGGATTCAGGTACAAAATATTACCCTCCAAGTCCGTTTCTACTATAGGATTGGGAGCTAGCAGGGGAACCGAAGCAAGTCGAGCGGTGTCTTGAACAATCACGCGATATTTTTCATTGTTTTTAGGCAACTCTTCCTCTAATTGCTTGCGTTGTAATAGTTTTAGCTGCTCGATGCTAATTTTGTCGGCTGGAGCTTGATTAGCGGTTTGGGAATTGAGAATTGTCTCGGTTTCTAGTACGTCTGGTGGGGTGAGGGAAATTTTGGGTGAAATTTCCATTCTCCGCATCTGTGCATCTCCGTGTCTCCACGTCTGCTTACTCGTTTCTCCACCCCTTTTTTCACTCACCTTGTCTAGTGTGTCTTCCTTATCCTCCCTATCTACTACCTTGTACTGTAACTCGCTGTGAGGAGCTGTTTGTGCCACATTTTTGGGTAAGAACTTTACTAACAACAATGCCGTACATGAAGAAATGATAGCTGTAATTCCCTCAATCCCACTACCTAGCCAATAATTTGGATACCAGATTGTCCAAATATCGATGAGGTAAGTCGTACCACTAGCAATAGTGAAAGCACTAAGCATGATTAATATTCCTCCCTCCGGCAACAGAAGACTATGGCGGCGTTTATGAAGAAAGTAAATTAACAAGATGGAGATTGAATAATAGAATAGGGTAATCAGTGTAGCAAAAGTTACATGCAACCAGAAAAAATCTGGTTTCAGAAGATAGGAATGCCAGTGAAGCATAAAAAAATCATTAAGAATACAGGGTTTTCACGCATTCCAACATAAATATTTGTTATTAGTTATTTGTCATTAGTCATTACTACTAATGACTAATGACAAAGGCGTCGCTTGAGATGAGTAGTGCAAACGTCTGCGAGCTAATTAGATGCACAGCTCCCTAAATCAAGGCAATAGATATAATAGATGCACAGCAGCTTAGGAGCTGTTGGAAGCGACTTAAATTAGAGTTCTCCGTTAAAGGCACCACACCCTGGTGATTTCCAATTACCCTGGCACTTACAAATTGGAAAAGTTTCTACTTTGGCAGATGAATGTAGTAGGGTGCAATTGAGAACTACTATATTGTTTCAAGGTTTATTATGTTGGATTTGCTATTTAGAGTTGTAGCTTTGAGAATGAAACAAGCTTCAACACTTTTGGTGGAGAATGCAACCCTCCTAACAGCTTAGCTTACTCCAGCTAGGCAGTGTAGGAAATCCAGATGAGATATCCCTGTGGAGAGATGGGAGCTGACGGAGATGGGGAGCTGGGGGAGATGGAGAGATGGGGAGACAAGGGGGACAATTCTCAAACAACAAATAACAAATGACAAACAACAAATGACAAATGACAAACAACAAATGACAAACAACAAATGACAAATGCCAAATCCTCGCCAGTTAGCCTTTCTAGCACTCCGAGAAATCTATCGGCGGGGTGTCTTCACGGATATTGCTCTTAACCAGGTGCTGAAAACTGCCCAATTGAATAGTGTTGATCGGCGTCTAGTAACAGAGTTAGTATACGGAACTGTGAGACGAAGGCGAACTCTTGATGCTTTAATTGACCAACTGGGTAAAAAGAAAGCTCATCAGCAACCTCCAGATTTCCGTATCATCCTTCATCTTGGCTTATATCAGCTGCGAACAAGTGAGCGAATTCCAGCTTCTGCTGCTGTTAATACTACCGTTGAACTAGCTAAAGCCAATAAGTTCAAAGGACTCACTGGTGTTGTTAATGGTTTGCTACGGCAATATGTACGTCTAGCAGCAAATACAGCTGACCCTTTGCAGTTGCCAACAGAACCTATACAGCGATTGGGAGTTTTGCACAGCTTTCCCGACTGGATAATTAAAATGTGGTTAGAACAGTTGGGGGAAGAAGCAACAGAACAACTTTGTCTCTGGTTCAATCAATCTCCTACTATAGATCTGCGGATTAATCCCTTACGGGTGTCTATTGAGGAAGTAGAGACAGCAATGCAATCGTTTGGTGTTGATGTATCTCGTTTGCCTCAGCTACCCCAAGCCTTAAGAATCATCGGTAACACTGGTACAATTCAACAGTTACCTGGATTCAAAGAGGGCTGGTGGACAATTCAGGACAGTAGTGCTCAGTTGGTGAGCCATCTCCTCAATCCTCAAACTGGTGATGTTGTGATTGATGCTTGTGCTGCACCGGGAGGAAAGACCACTCATATCGCAGAATTGATGGCAGATCATGGTAAAATTTGGGCGTGCGATCGCGCCGCCTCTCGCCTCAAAAAAGTGCAAGAAAATGTCCAAAGACTAAAATTAAACTCGATTGACATCTGCACTGGTGATAGTCGGAACTTTCCCCAATTCATCAATACTGCTGATGCTGTCTTAGTCGATGCTCCTTGTTCTGGTAATGGTACTCTTCACCGACGCCCTGATATCCGCTGGCGCAATACACCAGAGACGATACAAGAACTTGTAGTGCTGCAAGGAGAACTTTTGGAACAAGCAGCTACTTGGGTTAAGCCTGATGGTGTCCTAGTTTATGCTACTTGTACTCTCCATCCCCAGGAAAATGAAGGGGTAATTGAGTCCTTTCTGAAGAATCATCCCCACTGGCATATTGAACCACCACTGCCTAATTCCCCAGCTGCTGTTTTCTCTTCATCAACCGGATGGATTAAAGTTTGGCCCCATCAGCATCAGATGGATGGTTTTTTTATGGTAAGGCTGAAGAGGTAAGGGAGATGGGAAGATGGGGAGATGGGGAGATGGGGAGATGGGGAGATGGGGAGATGGGGGTGAGCGAAAAAGCGTGTGGGGAAAAGAGTAAGCAGACACGGAGACGCGGAGACGCGGAGACGCCGAGAATTGAAATCCCACCTCATATTTCGTTCACCCGGGAGATGCGAGAGATAAATCTTTTCCTGCTCCCTGCTCCCTTCTTTGTGCGGATCTATCAGGGTCATTTTTTCAACGTACCATGCCAAATGATAACTATTACAAGTTTGGAGGGAGTTTAGAGTATGAGCACCCCACTTATATCATTCGTAAAGCGGACTTCGAGCTTTATGAAGGTTTGAGGCATGGAGAGTTTTGTTATGTGTTGAACTCACGACAGATGGGGAAATCTAGTTTGCGGGTACACATCATCAAAAAGCTAACCGAGCAAGGGATAAAATGTGCCTCAATTGACATGACTCGAATTGGTAGTCATGTTACTCAAAATGAATGGTATGGGGGCATTATCTACGAATTATTGAAGAGTCTTAATCTATTAAAGAAAGTAAATTTGACGAACTGGTGGCAGGGACAGGAGCTATTATCACCTGTGCAGCGTCTGACTGCCTTAATTGAAGATATACTGCTAACAAAAATAGCTCAAAATATTGTAATTTTTATTGATGAAATTGATAGTATTCTCAAAATTGCTTTCAGAGATGACTTTTTTGCTTTTATTCGTGCTTGCTATAATCAACGGGTAGATAATCCAGCCTATAATCGTCTTACTTTTTGTGTTTTAGGGGTGGCAGCACCATCAGATTTAATTTCTGACAAAAACCGCACTCCTTTTAATCTGGGTCGCGCCATTAATCTAAGCGGTTTTCAAATGAGTGAAATTAAACCCTTAGCTTTGGGATTAGTAGGGAAAGTTAGTAATCCCCGTATTATGATGACAGAAATCTTAGAATGGACTGGTGGTCAGCCTTTCCTTACCCAAAAACTCTGTCATCTGGTTGTTAATAGTGTAGAGCCTATTCCCAAAGGTAGAGAAACAGAGTGGATTGATGTTTTTATCGATAAACAACTAATTAAAAATTGGGAATCTCAGGATGAACCAGAACATTTAAAAACTATTCAAGATTATTTATTAATAGATAAAGAAAATTCAGATAGTTTGCTGAGGCTATATAAACAAATTATTCAGGGGGAGCAAGTAATTCCTAAAGACAGTCCTCAACAAATAAACTTATGCCTGTCAGGACTAGTGATCAAAAAGAATGGTAAATTGAGTGTTGCCAACCGGATTTATGGATTTATTTTTAATCTCAAGTGGGTTGAACAAGAGTTAGCTAATTTGCGACCCTATGGTGTGGCACTAAAAGCTTGGCTAGCATCTCAAGGTAAGGATGAACTCAGGCTGTTACGAGGACAGGCATTACAGGCAGCTTTAGTCTGGTCTGCTGATAAAAACTTAAGTCTCGAGGATTATCAATTTTTAAATGCTAGCCAAGCACTGGAAAGACGAGAATCTCACAAAACTATTATATTAAAAAAACAGACTAAAGACATGTCTGGTGAATTGTTGTTGGCGGTGAAGCGTCGAGAGTTTCAGGTTCAGTATCAACCAATTATCTTTTTAGCAACTAGTAAAATTGTTGGTTTTGAGGCGCTGGTACGTTGGCAGCATCCGGAGCAGGGTTGGATATCTCCTGCCAAATTTATTCCTATGGCTGAACAAATCGGTCTGATTCTACCAATTGGGAAATGGGTACTTCAGGAAGCTTGTCATCAGTTAAAGGTTTGGCAAACTATATTTCCCTATCAATCGGAGATTACTATCAGCGTTAATATTTCTGGGCAACAGTTCTGGCAAGCTAATATAGTACAACAAATTGCTCAAATTATCCACAGTAATAATCTAAGTGCCACTAGCTTAAAACTAGAAATTAAAGAAATTATCATGACAGTCGATTTTGAATCAGCAATTGACCAAATCAAACAAATAAAAACCCTAGGAGTACAGGTGGAAATTGATAATTTTGGTACAGGCTACTCTTCTTTTAATTATTTGCAATATTGTCCAATTGATACTTTAAAAATTGATCGTTCTTTTGTGAGTAGACTAAGTGCCAATAATAATGGCAGTGCTGAAGTTGTACGGGTTATTGTAGAGAAGGCTCACCAGCTAGGGATCAGTGTAATTGCCGAAGGAGTGGAAACTGTAGAACAGATGACTCAACTCAAAGCCTTGGGTTGTGAATATGGACAAGGTTTTTTGTTTTCCCAGCCAGTGAGTAGTAAAGTCGCAGAAAAATTACTAGCGAAAACGTAATAGCAACAACAGAAAAATTGGTCGAAATCGGAGAAGGAGTCAGGGACTCCCAATTCTCAATTCTTAATTCTTAATTCTTAATTCTTAATTTCCAATCCTCAATCTCTTAACAAATTTCCATCGGCGGAAAGGATAAACTAAATGACTAACAAAACTTTCTGTCACCTTCTCACCATGCAGTCCAAAATTTTTAGGTTGTCTAGAGGGTAGATAAAATGTGCCAAAGATAACATCATAAATGGGAAATAGTCCTGCAAAGTTCTTGTCCCATCCTTCTTTTTCCGTTGTATGATGCCAGCGGTGAAAGGCAGGACTAGCAATCAAGTAACGGAAAGGTCCGTATCTCCACGAAACGTTGGCATGAATGAAAGCTACGTAGGCGGATAACAAGGGAGTATATAATTCAACTGCTATAGGTGAAAGACCTAGGAGCATTAAGGGAGAAGCTTGCATCACTCGAGAGATGATATCGTTAACTGGATGCAGACGAACAGCAGTTAGCCAATCTACTATCTCTGAACTGTGATGAATAGCATGATAGTCCCATAGATGGCGAGTATGATGCCAGCGGTGAGTCCAGTAACCAATAAAATCTCCAACTACAATCGCGATTATACCTTGCAACCACAGAGGTAACTGGGCAACTGGTCCATAACCTGCTAGGATACTTTCCCAAGCAAGCGATCGCTCCAGTAGTAAGTAAAATGGCACGAGCACAAGAGCGATCGAGATCATGCTCAGTATTTGAATCACCATTGGGGTGAAAAACCAATAGAAGGTATCAAGCCAAACTCCCTTTCTCCATTTACGCTGATTGGGAATACTTGGCCAAAGACGTTCAACGATACCACAAACAATTGTGAGCACAATGAATAGAACTAGTGTTCTGACAAACCGCTCTTCCATAATTTAGGGTTTTCTTGAAGTTTTCTTAGATGTATTTACCTTGAACGCCCATAAAATAGCAACCCCATTGTGGAGATTTACGAGACTTGATGGGCTCCAACCCTAGCTAGCTAGGGCTTGCTGAATAAGTCGTAATTTTCGGGTTTGAATAGGTGGTAGGTGGTAGGTGGCAGGTGGTAGGTAAGGTATTAGGTATTAGGTGTTAGGGAATTTTCCACGAAAGTGCAAGAAGGCAGAAGGCTCCAAGGCAGAAGGAAAGAAAGCTTGTACAGTAAGCTTTTTTACTGGTGGGTTATTTCTGCCGCGCTGCACTAGTTGAATTCCATAATCCGCCGTGGACTTAAGTCGAATGGCACTAAGATAAGCGCAAAAGCGAGCCAAGAGATAGAAAAATTGTATTCTCTTCCCCAGCTCCCTCAGCGCCACCGGAGTTGTAAATAACCCTTTTCCGGTTGTTGAAGTTCCTCTTCTGTGAGCCATTCCACCGGCTTATAAGTACCAAAAACCCTGTCCCACCAATCTACAGCTAGACCAAAGTTATGATGCCACATGGGTTGAGTCGAGGGGAGCTATTACGCTCCGCCCCTCTCATTTAGATCCGGACGTGCCCGTTTCCGTGCATCCGGCTCCCGATAATCTGGGTTTACACCCTGCTCATATGGATCTAATCGTGGCAGGATTCATGTACTGCTACCAAGTTTTTCGGCTTCCAGTTTGTATGGTTACCGTCGATGTGGTGCAGGTACACTCTTTCTCCTCCCAAGAATGGGAGTCCACAATGTCCATACGTATGGTTCTGCTTTTTCAGGTTCTTGGCAGTAACGCTGTCATAGAGTTTACTGTTCCGTTGACTCCAATAATTGATATCTCCGTCAAAAGGAGATTTGTCCCCTATAACATTGATGTGTTTGTTTTCGGAGTACGGGACACTGGGGAAGGCTTTGTTGACTAAGTTAGTCACAGTGAAGCGATTTAGTTTGGCTTCCTTATTGAATACCTTCCAAGCTCTGTTTGCGATGTGCCATAAAGAGAATCTTGACCCATCCATCTTGCAGTAGCGATGATAATTTCGCCATCCACGAATGATGGGGACTAGTTTTTCGGCTTTAACCTTTGAACCATAATTCGAGTTATTGATGATGTGTTTGATTTTGGCGTTGAAAGTTTTGAAGTTTTCCTCTGAGGGAGTACTTCTGAACTTTCCGTTGGATTGAACTTTGAAGTTCCATCCCAAAAAGTCAAATCCATCTGTCGAGGCGGTTACTTTTGTCTTCGTTGCTTTGACGTTGAGACCGCGTACTGCTAGGAATTCCTCAACCTCTTCAAGGATTTGGTCGGGGTTTTGTCCTGGCTTGAGGATGAATACCATGTCGTCAGCATATCTAACACTCTGATGAATATCCTCTATTCCGTTCAGGCTAATATTTGCCAGAAGCGGCGATAAGACGCCACCTTCTGGGGTTCCTTGTTCAGGAAATTCAGGGTTGATGCCTTTGGTCAGTATTCGCCATAGTCCAGTCTTGATCTTACCGGGTGCTATGACTCTCTTCATTAAATCTCGCTGATTGATGCGGTTGAAGCATTTCTCGATGTCTAGTTCGAGAATTACCTTGTCTTTGCCATTTGACTGACTTCTTAGGTTTTGGAATAGGATTGTCTGTGCATCATGTGCTGAACGTCCCGGTCTAAACCCGTAGCTTCTGGCATGGAAGGTTGCTTCCTGCGCTGGTTCCATCGCGTATTTTACTAGGCATTGCCAAGCTCTATCACGTATGGTGGGAACCTTCAAGATTCTCATGCCATCCTTTTTAGGGATTGGAACTTCTCTGAGTCTGTCAGGTTTCCAGTTGTGGGCATGTTCCCTAAGTTCCGTTTCAAGATCGAACCTCTCTTGGGAACTCAAGGATTTCTTCCCATCAACCCCAGCAGTTTTCTTACCCTGATTGAGTTGTGTTACCTGACGGATAGCCAGTAATCTTGCAGCGCGGCTTCTCAGTACAAGCTTTTGAAGAGACTTAGCTTTTGCCTTATCTCCAACTCGAATAGCTTTCCAGATTCGGTGTTGTAGGCGGAACAGGTTCCTCCGGAGTTGCTTCCAGGGGAGTTGTTTCCAAGATTCACTATGTTGGTTCATGTGCCTAATCATGCTCTACTCTACGAAATCTATTCTGATTACCTCGGTGAAATTACTCACCGTCCTACCCGAACCACAGGAGTTAATCTACTCGTCTAGCCTACCGGGGGTTCGACCTTTCCCCAGACCTATGACTCGTTTTTATTCGTTCCCTTGCCTGATTGTCTTGACGATTTAGGGCGGTTCACTTTGCCTATCACCTACTCAGGGTTGCTAATGTCATACAAAAAACTCAGCGAGTATAAGGTGATGAAGTCCACATTGTTAGTTCAGATTGCGGCTCTCACATAAGACACTTTTCTAGAACCTGTTTACCCATGTCGTCTCCCCATTAGCGCCAGTGCGCCTATCTGTTTTGGCTCTGATTACGCTTTGTTCCCAGCTTCACTCTGTCAGATTCCGAGCTGACTCGGTGTGGGCAGATTGGGAGTCACGCCACCCCAGGCGGGTAGGACTTTAACCTACATCCATCGCAAGAGTTAAGTGGGTTTAATCCCACTCCCTAGGTTATCTGCTAAGCAGTTTTACCTAGGAACGAATCGCACTTGTATTTGTGATGCACATAGTGAACTGGCATTTTCATCCAAAAGCACTTTCTGGGGTTTTCATGTTGTAGTTGATGGGCGTAAGCGGCAAAGGCGGCATAGGATAGTGCCCCCAAAAACCAACCAATGCCAGCACTCCAAGAGTAGAAAAACATCAAGCACATAACTACAAAGCTACCTTTGATATAGTCCCTAAATTCCCACAGCACTCCCTGCCCCTCGTTACGGCGGTGGTGATCCCGGTGACGTTCACCAACTCGACGGGAGACGTGCATAAGGCGATGGAGCCAGTATTCCACCAAACTAGCTAAGACGAATGCTACGGTAAAGCAAACAATTGGTATTCCTACGAGGAAGGCTCCACTAACGGCAAACTGGGCTAAGAAAGTCATCTAATTATTGGAGTTGTCAATTATCAATTATTAATTATCAATCAATTTGGCTAGCTATTCCCTGAATTCTTTGATGAGCTTTTGGTTTAAAATTCCTTAAGCGTAGGGCATTAGTAACTACAGAAACTGAGCTAAATGCCATGGCTGCACCTGCAATTACTGGGTTGAGTAGCCAGCCAAAGAAGGGATAAAGAATTCCTGCTGCAATGGGAATACTGCAAATGTTATAAATATAGGCAAAAAAGAGATTTTGGCGAATATTTCGCATGGTGGCATGACTCAGTTGAATGGCGGTGACAATACCTGTTAAGTTGCCAGAAATCAGGGTAATATCACTAGCGGCCATTGCCACATCTGTCCCAGTACCAATGGCAATACCAACATCAGCTTGGGCTAAGGCTGGGGCATCATTAATACCATCCCCTACCATTGCTACCGTTTTTCCTTCTGCTTGCAGTGCTGTAACTGTTGCCGCTTTTTGGTCTGGTTTTACTTCGGCAAATACCCGCTTAATGCCGACTTCCCGTGCAATGGCTTCTGCTGTTGGGCGATTATCTCCAGTCAGCATTACTACTTCCAATCCCATTCTTTTTAGGGCTCTCACCGCCTCTATTGAAGATGGTTTCACTGCATCGGCAATTCCTACCAACCCCTCAATTTTTCCATCAATAGCAATCCAGGCAGTAGTTTTGGCAGCTGCTTCCCAGGCTTGCCGGTGGGATTGTAGTGATTGGGTAGCAATTCCCAAGGCATCCATCCAACGCTGGGTGCCAATTTGGACAAACACCTGTTGCCTAGAGTCTGTTTTCAAAGCATTGGAGGATGTAGGAAATATTCCCTGCTCCCTGCTCCCTAACTCCTGCCTTGTTTCTTTAGAGCGCCCGACGGGCGGTGCGCCTCTTTCCTCCTGCCTCCTGCCCTCTGCCTCCTGCCTTCTTTCTTCAGAAACAATGCCTTGAACACCCATACCTGCCACGGCTTCAAAGTTCTCAACTGCTGGCAGAGGCATCTGAACTCCCTGAGATTGAGCATACTGCACTACTGCTTCTGCTAGGGGGTGTTCGGAATTCCGTTCTACCGCTGCTGCTAATTGCAAGAGTCTAATTTCATTGCTATTGGCAGTGCCTTTAACTGTTACATAGTCAGTGACGCTGGGTTTGCCTTGGGTGATGGTACCGGTTTTATCCAAGACAATTGCCTGAATTTTATGCGCCAACTCCAAACTATCTGCACCCTTGATTAAAATGCCATTTTCTGCACCTTTGCCTGTACCAACCATAATTGAGGTGGGAGTCGCTAAGCCAAGAGCACAGGGGCAAGCAATAATTAAAACACCAACGGTGGTAATCATAGCAAGGGTAAGGTCCCCCATGGTATTAAACCAGATAATAAAGGTAGCGATCGCGATCGCCATCACTCCTGGCACAAACCAGCCAGTTACTCTATCAGCTAATTGTTGAATTGGTGCTTTACTTCCTTGGGCATCTTGCACCAACTTCACAATCTGGGCTAGTACTGTATTCTTGCCTACCCTTGATGCCTGGAACTTGAAGCTACCTGTCTTATTAATAGTTGCACCAATTACCTCTTCCCCTGGTTGCTTCTTCACCGGTATGGGTTCCCCGGTTACCATCGACTCATCCACAGTTGAAGAACCTTCAATCACTTCTCCATCTACTGGAATTTTCTCCCCTGGACGCACTACAATCACATCACCAACAATGACTTCTGTTATCGGCAGATCAATTTCTTTACCAGCACGAATTACGCGGGCAGTCTTTGCCTGTAACCCCATTAGTTTGTGAATGGCTTCCGAAGTCTGCCCTCTAGCACGATTTTCCAGCAGACGCCCCAACAGTATCAGAGTAATGATTACTGTTGCTGGTTCATAGTACACTTCTGGTTGAAGACCTTGAGCTAGTAAAAAGCTAGAGCCAAGGGTAGCAAACACTGAATAGAAATATGCTGTACCAGTACCTAACGCCACCAGGGTATTCATATCAGCAGCATGACGCTTCAAGGCTTTCCAGGCACCGGCAAAAAAGGATTTACCACACCAAAACAGCACTGGTGTACTCAACCCTAGCTGCACCCAAGAGTTATGTAACCATGCCGGGATGAAGGGCAAATTTAGACCCATCATAGCTGGCAGTGAACCTACTACCAACAGGATACTGATGATGCCGCCCAAAACTAACTTGTGTGTTAAGTCTTTTTGTTCACTCTCTCGTGCTGCTTTCTCAGCATCTTCTTCTCCAGCATCCGTTTCCTGTATTGCCTGGGCAATATATCCTACATCTGCTACAACTTGCTGAATTGCTTCAAGATTGGTTTGCTGAGGGTTGTACTCAACTGTTGCTTGCTCCATGGCGAAGTTGACGTTGCTTTTAATTACGCCAGGAATATCCTGAATTGCTTGCTCGATGGTGACAGCACAAGAAGCACAACCCATACCCTTTAATCGTAGATGACTTGTTTCCATGACTAACTCTCTTAAGCTGGATTAGTGTTTTAGTGACCTTAGGTTAAAGTCTCCAGTTAACTAGAGAGTATAGTAAATGTAATAAAAGTTTATAAACCTCGTATGTCCATCAATTTCATGCTTCTAGGACTTACGCACCGTCACAGAGTTATGTCATCCTGAGGTGATAGTGAAACATCTGGGCCGTCTGGAGATCCTTCGCTACCGCTCAGGATGACAGTTGAGTGCGTAAGTTCTGTCGCACATTGTAGAGACGCGCCATGGCTCGTCTCTACAGAGTTCTCGCTCTTTATATGGGAGAGGGGGTTGCACTGGCAAATGTTGCCAACAATCCTTGGAATAACTTGATACCATCTGTACCGCCTAATAAGGTATCTGAGGCTCGTTCTGGGTGAGGCATCATGCCCAAAATCTTACCAGAGCGATCGCAAATACCTGCAATGTTTTTCAGTGAACCGTTGGGGTTGGCAGATTTTGATGTTTTACCTGTAGCTGTGCAGTAACGGAAGAGAACTTGTTGATGATCTTCAAGAGATTTCAACAGCCCTGGTGCAGCGTAGTAGCACCCTTCACCGTGAGCAATTGGCAGGGTAATAACTTCCCCAGTTGAGTAAGCCGATGTCCATTCTGAGTCAGTGCGTTCTACTTTAACAGGCACGCGATCGCAAATAAAATGTAAATCTCGATTTTTTACTAGTGCCCCTGGTAACAGTCCAATTTCCGTCAACACCTGGAATCCGTTACAAATGCCCAGGACATATTTACCCTGCTTGGCATGTTCCACTACTTGCTTCATTACTGGGGAGAATTGGGCAATTGATCCACAGCGCAAGTAATCTCCATAACTAAAACCACCAGGAAGGACAATCACATCTATATCAGAAATATCTGTTTCCTGATGCCAAACCATCCGGGTTGGTAACTGTAGCAAATTTCGAGTGACATATGCCACATCGCGATCGCAGTTGGAACCAGGAAAGACTACAATGCCAAATTTCACAGCGAAACACCCATTTGTGCAGAAACTTCAACTAGCTCAAACCGATAATTTTCAATCACTGGATTCGACAGCAGTTGGTCGCAAATATCATCAAGTTGCTCCCGTGCTTGCTTTTCGTTAGAAGAACTCAGCATTAGTTCAATATACTTGCCAATGCGAACTTTCTCAACACTTTTGTAGCCCAGTTGCTTGATGCCTGACTCTACTGCCACGCCAGCCGGGTCTAAAACTGAAGGTCGGAGGGTAACATAAATACGAGCCTGATATTTGTGAATCACTAGCCTTGACACTCCGCCTTTTCTACAGGGTTGATTATACCTAACTCACATTTGAAAAGAAAACTGTTATCAAAATTACCAATTCTCTCAACTCAACCAATTTCTAGAAGATTGAGATTTCAGCCATGAAACCCCAACGCACCCGTTCTCAACAACGCATTTTGAATTTGCTCTCAGAGTTGAATCGTGCTATTTCTGCCCAGGATCTTTATGTCGAACTACGCAAAGGTGGCAAAAGTATAGGTTTAGCAACAGTATACCGCTCCCTAGAAAGTCTAAAACTTAAGGGGGTGGTACAAATGCGGAAACTTCCTAATGGAGAATCTCTCTACAGTTCTGTACAAGAAGATCAACATCACCTGACTTGCCTCAATTGTGGGGAGTCGATTCCCATCAATGAATGTCCTGTACATCAACTTGAGACTGAGCTGCAAACAAGCCACCAATTCAAGATCTACTACCACACTTTAGAGTTTTTTGGTTTATGCGATCGCTGTGGTGTTGATCATACTCTGGAGAAACACTCTCAAAGCTAATGGCTAATGGCTAATGGCTAATAGCTAATCTCTCAATAAACACTGAGTCTCTGAGTCAGGCAACAGGGAAGAGAATTGTTTCTCAATTGCAAGATACTGTTGGCGAATTAAGAGGGGGTGTGGAAGCTAAGCATGAAGGTATCCCTAGCTTAAGTTGACACCAATGATTGCATACGCCCTGGAATTGCATACGCATTCTTAATTCTTAATTCCGCGCAGCGGTACTAAGTGCATAAATCTTCTTTGGCTTTCCCAAATAATAGATGTCAACAATGAGGAAAGTTATAAGGCGGTGATCTTGAGACCAATTGTCCAGTAACTCAGCAACTTACAGGAGATTGTAACTTGATAAGGAAGCCAAAAATGGCAGAAAATTCAGATATCGTTTCTACATTTTCCAAGTTTATTCTCAATTTTCGAGAAAATGGCGATCGCATTATTCCTATTTGGCAAGCTTACCCCAAGCTACAACAGAATATGCAACATCTGCTTGAGCGGGATACAGATGCTACAGAAGAGTTGTGGGCGCGGTATTTTTTACAAGTATTGCGGGAAGAGGTAGAAGCAAACAGTTGTAGTAGCAAAGATTATGCTCAAGGACATTTATCTGCTTACTTACAGACAACCTGTTATTCTGTTGCGCTTCAGCTCCATCACAAACATAGTAGAGTTGATGTCTTCAGACGAGTATACACCTACCAAGATTACTTCCAAAAAGCCAATGTGCTAGCCAGTAATCCCGGAGAAGTTCTCAAGAAATTTAATTTTGAAGTACCGTCCAAAATTCAAGCTTATGCCCAGGCTTTATTGGAAAGAGCCGTAATAGAGCAAATTCGTCGAGAAAATAGACATACCAGTGGGCTAAGGTTTGTGGGTTGGGGACTACTACGGAATACTCGTCGAAGAGAACTACAGGCAGCCTTAACAGGGAGAATAAGCCAAGACAAGGTAGAACAACATGTTCTGACTTGGCAGTGCTTTAAGGAGATTTATGTTCCCAAAACCAACAATGGTAGCCGTCGTTTGGCTCCACCCAATAACGAAGAATTCCAGCAAATTATTCAGTATTACAATCAACGACGATTAGAACTATCTGAACCAGGGGAAGTAGTTGCTCAAGCTAGCATAGTCAAAATGCTGGAAGTTTGTATTGCAGCAGTACGAGATTGGCGTACAGTTAGTTTTTCTTACCCTGATACTAATAGAGATATCCTTGGCTCAAGTTCAGACTATGGTTGGGAGACAATTCTTCAAGATAGTCCTGATTACAGAGCCAATAAGCCTTTAGTAAAACTCGAACAACAGGAAGCTTGGCATCAAATCAACCATATCCTCTCGCAAGCCTTTTCTCAGTTATCGGCTGGCAACCAAAGTTTACTCAGACTGTGGAGAGCCAGTTTAGGATTAACTCAGACAGAGATAGGACTTGTCTTTAATCTTAAACAGTATCAGATATCTCGGCAGTATAAGCGTTGCCAGCGATCGCTTTTGCAAGATATTGCTCAAGGGTGTAGTGAGAGTCTCAAAATTACTCTGAGTAACGAGGTTATTGAGCAACTAGATGTTCCTCTACAAGAGTGGTTAGAGAAACATTGCCAAGAGTTTTTAACTTCTATTTTAGAGTCAATTGTACCATCAATCAACTCAGGAGATAGGAGACTATTGCAGCTTTACTATTGCCAAAATTGGAGTGCTGAGCAAATTAGTCAAGAGTTGGGGATTAAGACTTCATCCGTAGAACATAAGCTCACAAATCTCAAGAACATGTTCCTTAATAATTTCACCATCAATCTAGCAACTAAGCTGGAGATTGAGTCTAATTCATTGGCTGCGGTAGCTGACAAAATTGAGGCTTTTGTCGAGAACTGGCTTCACACTATCGCCTGTCCACTATATTAAAGGAGAAAAAATAATGACACTTAAGCTAGAGCAACTAATTACTATTTATCCTGATCAATTGTACCTTGAGGTTTCCCCTCAACAACAGGAAGAGGCATGGTTACAAACCAAAAACTACTCTAACCAAGCAGCTCGTTGGCATGCTTATCTCAATCTGTTAGCTTTAAAAGCATTTATCAATTACATCCAAGAAGAACCTGATTTAAGAGAGCTATATAATGTTGATCCTAGTACAGATTCTTGGATTAGCAGTATTTGGGAATTCGTTAACGGTACAGCAATTAAGCTAGGCAATACGCGACTGGTGATTATTCCTGAAGAAGTGAGTGTTTGCAATGAATTATGTGTCCCTCAGGAGTGGGTAGATATTGCAGAGTGGGCTGCTGACTATTACCTAGGGATAGAAGTTAATCTAGAAGATGGATGGTTGCGTATCTATGGATATGCCACTCACAAACAACTCAAAGAGCAGGGAAAATATCAGCCAATGGAGCGCACTTACTCTCTCAAAGAGGATGATTTAATTGCCGATCTTAATGTGATGTGGGTAGCACAGAAACTTTGTTCAGCAGAGCAGGCTGAGATTGCACCTTTACCAAAGTTATCTCCAGCTCAAGCAGAAAAGCTAATCGGACAATTGGGTAAGCCTTTTGCCTATTCTCCCCGTTTAGATCTGGCTTTTGAGGAGTGGGCGATGTTGTTAGTTAATGAGCAATGGCGTCACAAACTGTATCAACTGCGTTTGGAGAAAGCGCAGATGCTAGGAAGTACAGCACCTATAGATGTAGGCAGCGGGATAAAACCACTGGCAAACTTGGGTAAATTGTTACAGAACTTTCTCGAAGATGGGTGGCATACAGTTGAGGAAATTAAAAAACAATTGGATACAGAGAAACCTGAGTTAGCATATGGCTTGGGGAGTACTCGTTTTCAAGGTGATTCTCCTAATGTCCCAAAAGCTGTTCCCGCATTGCTCGAACTATTACAGACAAATCAAGATCCAGAAACTTGCTTCAAAGCTATTGACTTGTTAGGTGAAATCGGTCAAGGTAGCAAAGAAGCGATCGCAACTCTCGGTGAGTTAGCAAATACTTCCAAAGAGCAAGAACTGCGTCGCCAAGCTGCTGTGGTTTTAGGGAAAATTGAACCAAACAATCCCCAAGCTGGGGTGAGGCGAATCAAGATCATTGACTTGGGAATGCAACTCGATGGTAACCGAGTGGCACTTGTGATTACTTTGATCCCTGAAGCGAATGGAGAAACTAATGTTCAGTTGCGAGTATATCCAGCTGAGGAAAGAAACTATCTGCCGCCGAAGGTACAACTAATTGTACTCAATGAGCAGGGAGAACAATTCTTAGAGGCTCACTCAAGAAGTGCCGACAATTGGATTCAACTGGAGTTGAGTGGAGAGTGCTCAGATAGTTTTACTGTCAAGTTGGTATTAGGAGAAGCCTGTTTTACAAAAGAGTTTGTTCTGTAATTGGGAGCAGTAGGGGCGATTAGCCATTAGCATGTTTCTCAAGAGTAATGAATGAAGAAAAAAGTTATGAGTGAGTTTGCTACATTAAAAATAGTTAGTGGAGACTTTGAACAGGGTTTTCGGGTTATACTCCGAACTGGCAAAGATGGAAATTCGACTGTAGCTGAAACTGATGGTTGGTTTCCTCCAGCTCCAGAGTTACCCCAACTGTTAAAGAATTGGCAGTCACATTATCATCCTATCAACTTTTATCGGGGAGCATCCCAATTTTGCACGTTAGCTCTTTTAAGGGGGACTGATACCCTGGCAATGTCCTTACTTTGGGTAATGGTTTTTCCCAAATGGGATGCTCGCTATCGCGCCCTCAAAGCTCCCAAAGAACAAGTAACCAACTATTCAATTTTAACAGCAGCTAAGCAGTTAGCCGATGGCATCAATAATTGGCTCAATTCTGGAGATAGTAAATTTCAACCATTCCGAGATCAGCTAATAGGACATTTGCATCAAAATGACAAGAGAAACCAAATACCTTCTCAATCGGGGTCAATTCCGAGTTCTCTCAATCGTGCTGCAAGCCGCTCAGCTCGTTGTCGTTCTTGTTCAGCTCGTTGTTGTTCTTGTTCAGCTCGTTGTCGCTCTTGTTCAGCTCGTTGTTGTTCATGTTCAGCTCGTTGTTGTTCATGTTCAGCTCGTTGTCGTTCATGTTCAGCTCGTTGTTGTTCATGTTCAGCTCGTTGTCGCTCTTGTTCAGCTCGTTGTTGTTCGAGCAACCGTTCTTGCTCCGATTCCTGTGGAGTTCTTAAATACTCCCCACTTTCAGGATTAAAAAACCGCAACCTACCATCGGCAAATAGGTGCATTTCTAACCCTAACACCTCCGATGGAAAAACCAGTATTCCTTTTTCATTGGGTTCTGAAGTCAGAATTTGATAGCCTTGCTTTCCCAAACGCCTTCCTTTAAGTCGGGGTTTGAGATAATCTCCTGTAGGGTCATATTGGAAATACTCACTAACTCCCATTTGAGCGTATGTCTGTGGTTTCTCTTTTTCATCCTTACGGTGGGTGCTGCTCGAAGTGATCTCTAGAACCCAATCGGGTGTTTTCCCATTCTCTTGCCAAACTCTGTAACTTCTGCGGGGACGGTTTTCCACCCCAAAGACAACAAACACGTCAGGGACAGACAACGGCATCGGGAACTCCTTGCTCGTAGGATAGCCAGAGATTACCGGAAACGTAGACATCCTTGCGGTTTTGAAAATAGAGCTTCAGAGCCTCAACACCGTACACTAGGTAGTCGCGGGCGGGGTCGCTTTCTGCCATAGGAGAGCCGTCTGGTTCGGGATAAATGATGGGGGTTTTGAGGGAAGAGAGGGTTCATGGTTGTTATCAAGAAACAAGGCAGGAGGCAGGGGGTGAGGGAAAAAAGGGTGGGGAGATAGGCAGATGGGGAGATGGGGAGATGGGGAGAAAGCTTACTGTTGGCGATCGCAACTAATTACCTAACACCACCTTATCCCTCCATTATGCAATAAAATTATAACAATTAACAATTAACAATTAACAATTATCAATTATCAATTATCAATTATCAATTATCAATTATCAATTATCAATTATCAATTAACAATTATCAATTATCAATTATCAATTATCAATTAACAATTATCAATTAACACCTAACTCACATCCAATTACCGACAAGAATAAAGGGAGCCCAGTGCTTAGGATGTTGATATGACTCATTCTTCTCTTGTTGTAAAAAAGCCCTTTGAACGAGACTAAGTGCTTTAGCTCTAGTCATTTTAGGTTTGACTAATTCTGTATAAAACTGACTCATAAACTCAGCAGTTGACTCATCATTAACACTCCATAAGGTTGCTAGTGTACTGCGAGCTCCTGCACGCACAGCTATACCAGCTAATCCTAAAGCAGCTCGCTTGTCTCCCTCCGCTGTCTCACAGGCACTTAGAACCAGCAGTTCAATAGGATCAGGAGTTTTTATTTCACTAGTGCGAAGTAATTGATTCAATTGATTAATGTAAATGGGATGATTCCAGTCAAGAATATAAGTTTCCTCCAGATTGGAACTGAATTGACCATGAGTTGCGAGATGAACAATGGTAAATGGAGATCGGCTGAGTTCGTTTTCCAGGTTACTGACGATAAAGTCACTATCTTTAAGTAGTCTATTCTTGGATATTACTTTGGCAATTTCGCTTAACTCATTTCCTACATACTTTAATTCACGCCAGGTTGGGGGAGTATCAAAACTAGGGGCTTTTTCGCTCAAGCCAGCCATGAGCACCAGCGGTTCTAGTTCAAAAGCTTTCGGATCTAACAGTTGTAAGCTAGGAGCAATAGCAGTAGCATATTTTTCCACAAGATACTCTTGCCCGTCATAAAGAGCTGCCATAGGAATATTCCTTAACTCACTATCCAGAATAAATACCAATGTAGGAATATCGTCTGTTTCTACTAATTTAGCTGCTTGGAGTTGAGATTGAATTTTAGGCGGAAATAGCCATCCATATACCTGTTGTGAATAGTCTTGAAGCTCAGCTGTAGAGATCAGATCACGCTCATCTATTAATGATTTACGCAATGCCTCGATCTTTCCTGCAAAATTTTCTGGTAATGTTGCTGTATCGTGAATTAACTCTTCCCCTGGTAAGCGGAGAATTACCTCTAGTCGCTGATCTAAAATAATTGTATAGATAACTGCTGCTGTTGGATCAAGATCCTCAATCTGTTGCGGCTTGGCATCCAAACAGGCTTCACGAAAGAAGTTGTCGAGTTCAGCTAACTGAAGTGCTTCAATTACCTCACGGGCTCGTTTAAGATTGGCTTGAGAGACTTCAGCTTGCCCATTTGGTTGTAGGAGTAAATCAACTAGCTTTCGGTAAATAGGTTCTACTTGCTCTCGAAAAGAAAACTGGATGTCTTGATGGAGAACTACTAAATCTTGGCGTAAAGTTTGAAGAGCTTGAACTGCTCCATTATAATATGCGATCGCTTTTTGCTTATTTCCCTGGGCTTGCCATAAACGTCCTAACTGCCAATGCCACTTATAGGCAATATCCGGTGCTTGACTTTGCTGAGCCAAGTATAAGGCATCATAAGTTAGTTTAAGGGCTTCTTGCCTCCACTGTTGAGCCGATTTTTGTTGCTGATGTTGTTGATATAGCCAACCAAAATATTCGTATAAACCAGCTAAATTACCTAGAGCATAAGACTGTACACGCTTATCGTTTAACTCTTCGGCTTCTTGATTAGCTATAACTAATAGTTCCTGGATAGATTGCCAAGAAGCTTCCTCTGTTGCCGATTGACCATTCCAACAAGCTAGACTTTTAGCCAAGCTAATCTGGAAGTAAACTTTTGTCCGATTGTTAGGTAGATGAGCAAGATTAATCTTCTCACTCCCTAAAGCCTTTGCTGTTAATGCTTCACCAGATTCCAGGGCTAGACTGAGGAGATTGAGTTGTGCTTTAATCCGAGGGGTTGATGAAGGAGGAAGTTTGTCGATCGCTTCCTGATATCTGTCAATAGCTTCCTCATACTCTGGTATTTTCCCTGCTTCCGATGGGTTTACACAACGCCAAGGCAGGTAATCATCTGACAGGAGATGCCTGTTGGTCTTGCTTTTGCTTGCCCATAGCTCTTAAGGTATTACCAAGGCTCAGGAAAAGCTTACCCTCGACTTGAGGAGAGTTAGCCATTGCTAAACTCCGCTCTAAGAAGATCTGTGATGATTCTAACTGACCAATTCCCCGTAGGATATTACCGAAAATAGCAATAATTTGGCTGGAGTTTGGTTGCCGCTCAATCCTATCTATTATTCCCTCAAACTCCTCAGTTAAATCCTGGTTTTGGCAAATTGAAGGATTAAATTTTAGTGCTGCGACTAGGGTGTCACAAGCCTGATAATAACGTCCTGATTGTTGTAACTCTTGAACTTGTTTAAACTGTTCTTTGCTAATGGGTTTAACTTCAGGCATTTGGGATAAAACAGGTGATATTCCTGTCGTGAGAACTATACCTACTAGAAACAAACTAAATCCACTGCTAAAGATACCACCACGTAACTTTAATCGAACAAGTTTCAGAAGGGATTGTACTGTACGGAGAAATGTATACCGTTTTCTTGCCATGTATTTTTCCTCGAATCTACAGATATTAAGGGAAGGCCCCAATCAAGACGAGCGGTAAACTTATTACCCAGTTGCCACTGCAAGCCGATGCCAACGGCTGCCAAGGTGTTGGGGTTTGGAGCTGATTGCCCAGTATTCCAACCGGTGCCAAAATCTACAAAAGGAACTACCTGTAAGACACCTTCTCCCTGAAAAGCTCGTAGGATAGGTAACTGGAGTTCTGCCGAGGCAAAAATCCCGTTATCGCTCACCAGGGTGTCTTGTCGATAACCCCGTACATTACCCAAACCACCGAGGGCAAACTGCTCTGTGGATAAAAGTCCCCGATCCGCTAGTTGCACGTTGCCACGAACCAAAAATAAGGTATCCTCAGCTAGGAAGCGTACCCATTGCCCTTGTCCCTGCCAGGAGATAAAGCGGCTGTCGGGAACGAATTCGTTAACCGAAGTAATCGATTCATTGATGGTAGAGTTGAAGGCATTAAGACCAAGGTTTAATTGAGAGCGAAAAGCAAGAACTTCTCTACTATTTTGCTGCTTCCAATCTTGAAAAAAATGCAGGGCAAAAATACGGGTACGTGCCATCTTCATCCGCGCCGCTGGAAAGGGGAAAGGGAATACCTAATAGGAAAGACTGACTTTCTCGCCAGGAAGCAGTTAAGCCAAGAGCAAATTCCTCGAAAGTGACTAGTTGCCCTGGTTTCTCTGAATTCAACCCTCGAATCTTGCGGATTATTGGTTGGCGCAGCGTTAATTCGTAGGAGTTGGAATTCGATGTAATATCTGGAGTAGAACCATCTTTATCAATGTCCTCAAAGGGAGATTCAATGACACCACTTTCGGTTCCGCTGTAGGTAAAACCGAGGGTTCCATTATCGGCATTAATTGGTAAGGTGTAACTAGCATTCCAATTATCACTGCCCTCGGACTTGGAGTAGCCGATACTCAAACTATCGCCAATACCTAATAAATTAGCTTCTGTGAGTACCGCTTGACCTTGAATCGTTCCTACACTAGGAGAGCGACCGTTATTAATGCTAAATTGAGGATTGAAAGAGTTTGCTTCCTGATACTTAACCTCAAGTCCATGCTCACCAGGCTCAGAACCATCGGCTAGGGTAGCAGAGAGATTATCGATGAGAGGGTCAAGGGAAAGTAGCAGTAGGGCTTCCTTCAAACGATCGACATTTAAAGGTTCTGATTCACGAATACCTAAACGCGATCGCACATAGTTGGCATTCAGCCTTCCAGAACCATCTGATATTACTTCAAGGCCTTCTTGTTTTAATGTACCTTCAATAACTTTAATGGTAACTACTTTTGCTTCTGCTTGCAGCCCATGGGACAATTCAATAATTGCACCAGAAGTGCTGTATCCCTGTTGGGCGTAGAACTTACCTATCTCATCAGTAATTTTGTACAACTGAGTCAAGGAAAAGAGCTGGTTGGCAACAGAGGAGAGGGCTATTTTAGTAGATGATTCTGGGCAAGTATTATCTATCTCTTCTGCAATGCCGATTTGGATTTCTGCTGGTGATTGTGGGGGGATGCAGAGTTTGATGGCTTGGGCTAATTCTTCTGAGCTGAATACGGTGTTGCCAGTGAACTCAAATTTCTCCACAGTGATGCTGCCAGTCCCGATATTAGGTAATCCTTCTAATAGTGAAGGAGGTGTTTGTAGTAAGTCCTCCGGTGGTGAGGATGGCAAAGGAGGTGTTTGAGGACTAGGAATTGGGGAAGGAGAGGGTTGATTTAAATCTTGTGGCGGTACACTTGGGATTACTCCAGAAGTGGCAGGATTGGCATTAGGAATTTGAGCAAGATTAGGAGTTTGTGCACTTAAAGGAATAGGGATGATGCTGCTAGTCAAGACAACTAGACTTAAGGGGAGTAATACCAATTTGCGATCGAATCTGTCATTCTGAACGGAGCGATAGCGGAGTGAAGAATCTCGCCAGATACTGTGCTTCACTGAGCTTGCCCTCGAACAAAGTGTAGGGTGATACTCAGCATGACATTTTACGATTTTGCAAGCAACTTGGTATAAATAATGAGAACATCTAAGAGGCATGGTAGATAGCTCTATTCATTCAAGAGATAACAATAGTGGATTGAGTCAGGAGTTACCTGGGTGGAAGCTGTTGCCGTCACACCTTCAGATTCAAATTCCACTCACTTAATCTCTTGGGAGAATTCAAGTTTAGTTATGCAGTTTACTGCTAGTGCGAAAAAAATATTTTCGCTTTTTTGTACCTACCAATAGTTTCTTCAAACTATCATAATCAATAAAATGGGGAATTGGGAATTGGATGTACTTCACGGATGCGAGAACTGGTATAGCTCTCTTCTGTAACTTTCCGAAATTCTGAGCAAATTCCCTCATTACAGCCAATGACAACTGACGAGATAATCAGGGTTTGACTCCCATTTTTCGGAGCCTGACAGCTGTGTCACGCCACTAGACCTGTCCCTTATATTTTTAGTAGTGTAAGCCGTGGATATATTAATTCTTTCTAATGGACCGGGGGAAGTTACCACTTGGGTACAACCTATAGTAAGAGCATTACGAAAAAAGCTAGGGGATAACCGCTCTTTAGTACGTATTTCTGTGGTATTGTCCCCTTGTCCCCATGCTACGGGAAAAGAAGCCGAAATTGCTAGATCCTATCCGGAAGTAGACAGAGTACAGAGTGCTGAGAATTTCTTTCGCTTCTTGCTTTGGGGGGTAACCGCAAACAACTGGGATTGGCATGACAAAGGAGTTGTTGTTTTTTTAGGAGGAGACCAAATTTTTCCGGTAGTTATCGGCTCTCGCTTAGGTTATCGCAAGGTTGTATACGCTGAGTGGGATACTCGTTGGCATCGCTGGATAGATAGTTTTGGCGTGATGAAAGCGGAGACTATTGTCAAAGCTCCTAAAAAATATAGCCATAAGTTTGCCATTGTTGGCGATTTGATGGCAGACGTGGGGATGGAGAGACAGGGAGACGCGGAGACAGGGAGACGCGGAGATAAGGTAACTGCAATTCCCAAACAACAAACAACTATTCCCACTGAACTAATAGGATTACTTCCAGGATCAAAATCGGCAAAACTAACTCAGGGAGTACCTTTGTCCTTAGCGATCGCAGAATATATCTATTCTAGACGACCCCAAACTCGCTTTGTTATTCCAGTTGCTCCTACTTTGGATATTAATACTCTAGCTAGTTTTGCTGATCCTCAACAAAATACCTTAATTCGCCAGCTAGGATGGGCAGAAGCAAAACTAGTGCAAGAAGGCAGGAGAGAAGGAAGTTTATATACTAAGTTTTTGAACCATTCCCCATATCTGAAAACAGCTACCGGCTTACGGGTAGAACTTTGGCAAGAGTTTCCTGCTCATGAGTTGCTATCTCAGTGTCGCTTGTGCCTCACTACTGTAGGAGCAAACACTGCTGAGTTAGGTTCTTTGGCAGTACCAATGATTGTCTTACTACCTGCTCAACAGCTTGATGCAATGCGTGCTTGGGATGGCTTACCTAGTTTGTTAGCAAATTTACCGGGAGTTGGCACTAGTTTTGCCAAGCTCATTAACTGGGTAATGCTCCAGCTAGTGCTACGGTACAAGCGTCTGTTTGCCTGGCCTAATATTTGGGCAAAAGAAGAGATTGTGCCAGAATTGGTGGGTAACCTCCAGCCGCAGGAAGTGGCAGAACTAGCTCTCGACTGGCTTGAGCATCCTGAAAAATTAGAACAAATTTGCGATCGCTTACGCAAGGTTCGGGGAAAACCGGGTGCAGCAGAAAAACTGGCTCAGTTGGTAGGGAAAGTACTGGAAAATTCATAGCAACTAAAGCAGTAGGAGCCAATGCTCCCTGAAAAACCTTTACTCAAACCCATTGAAAACTAAACCAAACAATGACCATCCGACAAAATCTGCGAGCGCACTAACTGATCGTTAAACTGGAAGCATACTTCTTCTGCCCTATATTCCTCATCTTTTGCTATGTCATTCACCCAGGATGTAGAATCTCCTAATGTTATCCAACAACAAGATGTTATCCCAAAAGATATCATCTTCCCCCCTAGTGATTTAGAGAGCAACGAACCTCCCTTGGAAAGTGACCTACACCGTGATCAAATTGACTTGTTAATTCGCCTACTGCGATGGTTTTGGCAACAAAGGCATGATTGTTATGTTTCTGGTAACTTAACGATTTACTACAGTCCCCAACAGCGGAAATCTTCTGATTTCCGAGGCCCCGATTTCTTTGTCGTAAAGGATACGGAAAACAAACCTCGGAAAAGCTGGGTAGTTTGGGAGGAAAACGGCAAGTATCCCAATGTAATTATCGAGTTGTTATCTGATTCAACGGCTCAAACAGACAGGGGATTGAAAAAACAGATTTATCAAAATATCTTTCGTACTCTAGAATACTTCTGGTTTGACCCACAGAGTCTGGAATTTGTTGGGTTTGAGTTAGTAAAGGGAACGTATCAGGAGCTACAACCAAATGAGCGAGGTTGGGTTTGGAGTGAGCAATTAGAACTTTATTTAGGTATTCACGAAGAGAAACTACGCTTTTTTACTCCCGAGGGTGAATTAATAGCAACACCAGAAGAAGCAGCTATTGCTCAACAACAAAGAGCTGAGCAAGAACAGCAGCGAGCTGAGCAAGAACAACAAAGAGCTGAGCAAGAACAACAGCGAGCTGAGCAAGAACAGCAGCGAGCTGAGCAAGAACAACAGCGAGCTGAGCAAGAACAACAGCGAGCTGAGCAAGAACAACAGCGAGCTGAGCAAGAACAACAGCGAGCTGAGCAAGAACAACAGCGAGCTGAGCAAGAACAACAGCGAGCTGAGCAAGAACAACAGCGAGCTGAGCAAGAACAACAGCGAGCTGAGCAAGAACAACAGCGAGCTGAGCAAGCTGAAGCGTTATTAGCTCGGTATCGAGAACGCTTTGGGGAGTTTTCGGACGAATGATAGTTCATATCCTGAGACCAAAGCGTTTATTTCGTCTCACCGAAAGCGGCGGGAAGCCCATTCCTTCTAGGGATGGGAGGGATAGCCGCCCGCCGCTTGGTTGTTTGTTATTTGTTTTTCTTGACAAACAACTAACAACCAACAACAAATAACGCTTGCATCCCACGTACTTTAGTCGTGGGATGAGCTTAATTTATTCTTATCCCTCATGACTTTGGTGACTCAAGAGCCAAAATGTGGTCTGCTCCGGCAAAACTCAAGGAGTTTTCTAATTAGTTGATACATACGTCCCTAAAACCCTGATGATTTGCTAATTTTTTGATTTACAGAATCTGCTTGCTATTGTCTAACTAATTCAGGGGTGTTAAGAGGAAGTGACTTCAATTGGTACTCATCCAAATAATGCACAATTGCTTCTGCTGTAGTGATATTAGTTGCCAATGGCACTTGATTCATATCAGATAATCTCGATAGTGCTTCCAATTCTGGTTGCTCTTTTATCGGTGCAAGGGGTTCCCTCAAGCAGATAATCGCTTGGATGTTTCCTGATAAGATTAACGAACCAATTCCTTGATCTCCTGCCATTAAGTGCTCAGCTTGAATGATTTTACTAACCATTGTACCGGTTTGCTGCTCCAAAACTTCCCCAGTTGCAGCAGTTGCTGCAATTGCATGGATGGAGAAAAAATGCTTGTGCCGGTTCACAAAATCCACTAATTCTTCCGTTTTATGCTCACGAGTTAGCAGAGCTATATACTCACTTGTGTCTCTATGTTTGTCTCCAAGTAATCTATGTACGGCAGACTCAGTAAGTACACTAATTAATTTGACGCCGATATTACATTCTTGACAATAGAGTTTCTCAATATCATCAAAGGTGATAACGGCAATTTCACCCTGACTAGCCGCTACCACATCCACAGTTCTAGGACTTGACTTAATCAAGGCTATTTCTCCCAATATGTCTCCTTGAGTAAGGGTACGAATTACTTTTTCATCGTCAATAATCTTAACTTCACCGCTGATGATAATTCCCAAATAAGTGCCGACTTCACCTTTTCGCATCATCACCTGCCCTTCAAAAAATTTGTGGCAAGAGAAATATTCGCTGATTACTTGCACCTCTTCGGTATAAAAGCTTCTGAATAAATCTAGCTCTAAAAGTAAGTTGTTGATGATAAGCATTAAACTACTTTCTCGTTGTTAAACCACTCTTGGTAAGTAGATATACAAAAACGAAGGTATAGCAGTTGCTACTTTAGTTCTAACAAATCCGCTTGTTATTATCCCTTTGAGCATGGGGTAGATTTGGGAACATCCCATTTTGGCAAAGAAAGTAGTGCAAGCATCTTGCTCGCTTTCTGTAATTTCAGGGAGCAGGATGCTCCCACTATCGTTTGTGCAACTTTGGGATGCTCCCGATTTTTCTCCTCTGCTCCTATGCTGGCTGCTCTCTGCTCCCTGATTTGTTCAGCTCAATGGGGTACTTAAGCTGAATTATGTCTACCTACTGATACCGTTTTAGCATCTATATCAAAACAACGGCAATAGTAGTAAGTAGAAGTATTTGGCTATAAAAAACAATGTTTACTTTTAAAAAAAATACTCCTATAGGCAATTATATCAATCTTCAGCAGTAAAACTGAAGGATTATGATAAATTTATTCTCTATTCCCTTAAAATAAATAAGATATGAATCAAAAAAATAATCTTCTTCCTTTGCCTTCTGCCTTCTGTCTTCTGCCTCCTGCCTCGGAGCCTTATTTATCGAGAGTAATTAACAATTAGCCATTAGCCATTAGCCATTAACAATTAGCAATGAACAATCGACTGTTTCTCAAGAGTAATAATCATTATGCCTTCCGATAAGTTTAGTCGCCAGTTGCGCCAAGAAGCAGAAAAATGGCGAAACGAGGGATTAATTACTGTTTCCGTGTATGAACAACTAGCGCAGCGCTATCAGTTTAGTAATATTGAAACTGCTGCTCGTAACCGATTTGTAGTGATTTTAATGGGGTTGGGCTCTCTTCTACTAGGTTTAGCCATAATTACCTTTGTAGCAGCCAATTGGCAAACTTGGTCACGGGAGTTGAAAGTGATTTTGTTGCTAAGTTTGTTCGTGGGTATCAATACTGCTGGCTTCTACCTATGGCGACGCCCAACACAAAAATGGCAAAGACGTTTAGGACAGGGATTATTATTCCTAGGATCACTGATTTTAGGAGCTAACATTGCCCTGATGTCTCAACTCTTTCACCAAAGTGGACTGCTTTATCAGTTACTTCTGGTTTGGGGATTGGGTGTATTGGTAATGGCTTATAGCCTGAGGTTTACCTGGTTAGGAATATTAGCAATCCTCTTGATTGGGAGCGGGTATGGGCAATCTCTAGCAGAATTTGAATCCATTGGAGAATTTTTCTGGTTGCGACTGATGGTGCAATATATGCCAGTTTTAGCAGGTTTGATGTTTATCCCTTTAGCTTACTGGTGTCGTTCCCAATGGATTTTTCGACTAGGTGCGATCGCGGTAGTTTATTCTTTAGAAGCTAGTTTGATACGCTTAGGACTAGTAGATTCCCCAGCTTGGATTGCCGCGATTGCTTGTGCTCTACCACCTGCACTTTTATGGGGATATAGCGACTCTCTTTGGGTAAGGCATCCACTACCAGCAGAGTCATTCAACAGAATAACTCGCACTCTTGCCATCACCTTCCTCAGCCTCCTGTTTTATGTCTTATCTTTCCACTGGGTATGGAAAACATCACCAATACCCGCAGCTGAAGAAGCCTCATCACTACCTTGGTTTGTTGTGCTCAATCTTCTCGTGCTAGGTTCCTTAACTATCTGGGAATGGCTGCAACTATTTCTTCAGCTAAAAGAAAGTTTCATTACAAGAAGGCAGGAAGCAAATCTCCCAAGGAGGGAAGAAAGAAGGCACAAAGAGGAAGTGTCTCTTTCCTTTGTAGTAGGCAGTGTGCCCCCCGTTGGGGGAATAGTAACCAACACCATCGTAGCTATAATGATTGTTACGAGTGCCTTAGTTACCTATTGGCATTTAAGCATTAGCAGTCTACCAGTTGTAGCAGTATGGCTGTTTAACTTACTCCTATTCCTGCTCGCAGTTGGTTTAGTTCGTGAGGGATTGGCACAGGGGCAACGACGCCTTTTTTGGGGTGGGATGGTACTCCTAGCTTTGCAAATTTTCAGTCGGATGCTGGAGTACAACACGGATTTATTGTTCAAATCCTTAGTTTTATTCCTGTGTGGAGCTGGTGTTATTGTTGCTGGGACTTTGGTTTGAGCGTTACATCTTAAGTATTAGGCATTAGGTTTTACTTTCTTTAACTAATGAGTAATAATTCTCACTCTCCCCATCCCATCTCCATGTGGCGATTCTGGATACCTCTGTTGTTTCAAACTGTGTTAATTATTGCTGTTCCAGCTCGGGCAATTTACACTCATTTGACAGGGAAAACAGTCATCCTTCAGACAGTGCCAGTAGATCCTTATGATCTATTGCGGGGTTATTCCCAAACTCTCAGGTATGACATATCCAATCAAAATACCTTACGGGAGCTTCCAGGCTGGGAGACATTACCCAAACAACCGCCTAATGGTAATGAGTTGCTCTTTATCAAGTCTGGTAGCAGTTTTTATCTAATTTTGCAAGAACCAGCCCCTAACCCTGCTGTTGAACTGCCACAACCATGGAAACCAGTAGCAGTTAGTCTAGAACAACCCTCCCAACTCAAAGCCAATCAGGTTGCCATTCAAGGTGTTGCTTATGGCTCGCTCAAATATGGACTGGAAACTTACTACATTCCTGAAGATCAACGACAGCAGATTAACGCTGAACTTAGCAAAGCTGAGCAGACTAACCCAGGCGAGTCAGAAGCTCCATCTCCCATTGTCATGGAAATTAAAGTGAATGCTCAGGGTGATGCTGTACCAGTCAGCCTCTGGGCACAGTTTGGTGAACCTGAACAACAAGAGATTCGTCAATATCGCTTTTAAGGATGTCTAGTACCGCTGCGCGGAATTAAGAATTAAGAATTAAGAATGCTTATAGAGTAAGGATTCTATCGATCTCAAACTGGTCACTTATTTCCGCCGCGCTGCACTAGTCGTGGGATGAGCTTAATGTTCAATAATTTGCACATTTATAAAATTACCAAGGGATTAATTAAGTAATTTTACTGATAACTATCAAATCTAAAAGTAATCAAGCATTTAATTAGGTAATTGTACCTTTGTAACCAATTATTTTAATACACAAAAAGAGAAAATATTAATTTCGTATATCTGGTTACAAAGATATTTATGATGTAAGCATCCAATATTTTTTATGCATCTTGTGCAAATTTCATAAAAAATTACTAGACAAAATCAACTTAAATAGTGTTATTATGTAGCATAAGTTGTTAGTTCCTTATCAGTCAGGCTGAAACCTCAGTTAGTAGTCCAGCTATCTGGCTTGCCTAATCAAGCATTAACCTTTCGACATCTCTAATAATTAAATCTTAGCTAGAGTTTTGCCAGGGTTTGAGAATAATTATTGGAGATGTATCTCAATTTTTTCGACTGAGATTAAATTTAATTAAATTACTCAGAAGGAAAATAATTCTACTTAGATAGGCGAGTGCTTATCTATAGCTATGGAGATAAATTGTTTGTAGTACTTATTATTTATTAGTGCTAAGTACCAATCAATTTATCAAACTTAGCTGATTCCAGTTTGTTTTACTGAAAACTGCTACAGGTAGGAAGAGTGGCGACTTATTTTGACATTGACAACATCATCACTGCTAGGGAAATCAATGCAGCAATCATTAACATTAGCGGACGCCAGCGGATGTTGTCCCAACGAGCTGCCTTGTTTGCTTTGCAACTAGTTTGTACCGAAGACAGCTGCGAGCAGGATAGGCTGCGCCAAAAAATGCTAGCAGCAATTGATTTGATGGAAAAGTCACACAATGGATTGATTAATGGCAATCCAGGAATGAACTTACCAGGTAAACTCTCAAAGACAGTCTGGAAAATTTACTTTGAAGCACCATACTATCTCTCTCAACAAATCCGGAACTATATAACTCAAGTTAGAGCTTTAGCTCAAGCAAGTGCTAGAGAACTGAATTTGAAAAATATTCACTTAAAATATATTCTTCAGGTCTCAGAAACAGAACTGTTAGCAGGACTCGATACTGTGGTTAGTCAGTATCAAAAAGAAAGTGATTCACTTCAGTTACAAATTGAAATTAAACAAGCTCAGCTCTATCAACAAAGTTGTACTGCTACTACTGCAGCTCATGCTCATGCCAAACACCTAGAAAGAACTTTACAAGATTTACAACGCACTCAATCTCAACTAATTCAAGCAGAAAAATTCTCTAGTATTGGTCAGATGGTAGCTGGTGTTGCTCACGAGATTAATAATCCTTTCAACTTTATTTACGGTAATCTGCAATGCACCAAGGAATACATCCAGGATTTATTTGATTTAATCAATGCTTATCAAGAGCACTACCCTAATCATTTACCTTCGATACAAACTAAGATTGACAATATTGAACTAGATTTTTTGCAGGAAGACCTACCCAAAATTCTCGATTCGATGCAACTGGGAGCAAATCGCATTCGTGAGATTATCCTGTCCCTGCGTAACTTCTCTCGCACTGATCAAACTTCGCAGCAGTTGGTAGATCTTCATCAGGGAATAGATAGTACCTTGCTCATCTTGCGCAATCGTCTCAAAGCTTGCGGTAATCGACAAGGAGTAGAAATTATTAAAGACTACGGTAATCTACCAAATATTGAGTGCTATGTTGGGCAACTCAATCAGGTATTTATGAATATTTTGAGCAATGCGATTGATGCTCTCGAAGAAATACCTAACCATTTAGGTTACATTACTATTCGCACTCGCCTCAGCACTGATTGTTCTAGAGTCATTATCCAAATTGCTGATAACGGACCTGGTATGACTCCAGAAGTTAAAGAGCAACTGTTTGACCCGTTTTTCACCACTAAACCTCTTGGCAAGGGTACTGGACTAGGATTAGCCATCAGCCATAAAATTGTGGTAGATACTCATAGAGGTAGCCTCAAGTGTGAGTCCTTTAGAGGAAAGGGTACAGAGTTTGGGATTGAAATTCCACTACAACCGAGTCTCAGTCGATCTGAGTGCAAATTAAAACAAATGGCATTGAATTCTTGAGAAACACGCTCAAAGCTAATGGTTAATGGTTAATTGCTAATGGTTAATTGCTAATTGCTAATCTCTGAATAAACACTTCCTTTGGAAGTGAGGGTGTGGGGT
>CBDCVG010000093.1:0-286223 GCA_965222765.1 Caldora sp. | reverse complement strand
AGCTTGCACTCAAAACGTGCATGTCCTCAACCGGAAAACCATTTAATTCTTTGATTTCTCCTGATTGAAAGTTCAATAAAAGTTTTTCGATATCCTCTGGAGAACCCTCAACGATTACTTTAATACTGCCTTCTTGAATATCAATTATTTTGATCGTATTTCCCGAATAGGTTTTGAGAGTTGATGCCAGTATTGCAAGATTAGGGGCTGAATTTATGTCCCCTTCTAAAGTAATAACTACCTGATTTTTTTGACTGTCTTTGTCTAAAACGGTTACTTGACGCTTCAGCACTTGCATTGGTTGACCCTCCTCAGTTACCTCATTTGGCTCCAACCGGCGGCAATCAGACTTCTTTAAATCCTTTTGATCTACTAAGGTTTCTACAACTTCTTGCCAATTTAATTGCAATTCATCACAGATTTTCCTAAATGTATCAACCTGAATAGGTTGAAGATTAAAAAATTTTGTAACTGTACTGCGTGATAAAATCCGAGATTTAGCAAAATTGCTTTTTGAATCCAATCCTAGACGTATCAAAGCTTTCTCAGCTTTCACTACTCCTTCTGGAGATGCTCTGATAGTTATCTTCTTCTTTTTCCTACGGCTATTGTCCGTCATACTCTAAGGCATCTTAGAAAGCGATCGCTTGCTCCACCATAACTGAGACATAAGACAATCATAAAAAAATCACAAGTAATTGGCAATTCAATCATTGTGTAGTCTGGATTTCAGAGATTTAGAGCCACATTGGAAGTATAAAGTTTAGGCACAACAAAACCGATGAATGATAAACTAACCTCCAACTCTGACTCTACAATCGAACAGATTATTGCCCAAGAACGATTACGCCAAGCTCGTCAGAGTTTCAACCTGGCTCTGGTCACAACCACAACCTGTATTCTGATCAGTTTTGCGGGAGTTGGCCTTGTCCTTCTAGGCAAAGTTCATGAGGGAACTATCACCGCGACTGGGGGTCTGGCATCGATTGGTTATTGTCTGAAGCTGTCAAAAGATGCCAACGATAGACTTGATCAGTGGCACGACTAAAACTGTAGGTTGGTGGAACCGAAGTCAAACCCAACGGAATGTGGGAAGAGTGTTGGGTTACGCTATCGCTCCACCCAACCTACTTTATTCCCTTATTTTAGCTGTGTCGCGCCAGAACTTTAGCGCAAAGTATTGGAATAATCAGTTAACATTAGGGCGGGTTTTGTTCTTAAGTATTGCATTATTAGGAGCTGAGGAAATGAAAATTGCTAAGTTATTGATCCATGATCATAATCAAACTGTAGCTTTGCCCAAAGAATTCCAATTTCAGGGCAATGAAGTTTATATCAAAAAGATAGGCAATGCTGTTGTCCTCATCTCCAAAGAAAACCCTTGGCAAACCTTGTTTGATAGCTTAGAGCTCTTCTCTGAAGACTTTATGGAAACTAGAGAACAACTTAATCTAGAGGTTAGAGAGGCTCTCGAATGAGATTTTTACTAGATACTAATACTTGCATCTATATCATCAAGAGACTTGATGATCACCTCAGAATATTTCTCCCCTGCTTTCTTGGAATAACGGGGGTAACTAATACAATTTCTGAGAAAGAATGTAACCGCCAGTAGTAGCGTGATACAGCTAAAATAATGGAATAGGTAGGTTGGGTGTAGCGATAGCGAAACCCAACGCCAGTAATACGAATGTTGGGTTTCACTTCGTTCCACCCAACCTACAGTTTTAGTCGTGCTACGCTAGTAGCGTAACGCACCGTTCACTGATATTTTTAATTACCTAACCCAGATTTAGTATCACATTACCATTACCTGAAAAGCAAAATAGAAGCACCATCCACTCACCAACAACATCACTGGAACCAACAGCGTTGCTACTTGTTCTGAAAGATTAGAAATTTGAGTACAGCCGCTGTAAAGGGTAAGAATAATATAGCAACTGGCGAATAACGCGATCGCAATCATTCCCTGGACACCTAAATTATTAGAAATACCGCTTGCTAAAGCCAGAAACCCTCCTGGCAGAAGAGTAGCACCAGCCACGAACATATCACCAGCCCAACTACCCCGACAGCGGCAGATTAAACTAGCTATTCTACTTAAAGTTGCCAAGCTAACAAATGGTACGATACCCACTGCCATCAGCTTGAATAGGGAAACCTGAGGGAGTAAATCTTGCCATCCTAAGTAAATCCCACAGACAAAGCAGCAGTCGAAGACTAAGGCAAAGACTATCCCCACTGATGCTACCCTTTGCTTATCAAGTCTCACAAAAGCTGCTAAAAGTCCACCAACGGGATTAATGGCAAATAACTGGAAAGTCCTCAGTACATCACCAAATACAGTCTTTACTGCAACTATAGGAAATTTCCTGGAAGTTCCCTTGAAGATTTTAAGAGTTTCCTGTGCCAATTGATAGCCAGTTCCATCCCCTTGCTCACTAAAAAGAGTTGTTGCTTGTTGTAAATCCTTGAGAGCATGGGAGTACTCTTTCAAGTCATTGTAAGCTATACCCCGGTGGTAGTAAGCTCCAGCATGATCACTTTCTTGAGCAATTGCTTGGGTATAAGCTTCGATCGCTGCTTGAGTATATCCCAATCTATAACGTGCTCTTCCCTTGTAATAGTGAGCTTGAACTAAATTGGGATTGAGGCTAAGTGCTTGATTACAATCCCTGAGGGTTCCTCGTGCATCTCCGAGTTTGTAGAGTATCTCACCCCGCTTGAGGTAAGCTGCAACAAAGTGGGGATTGAGTTCAATAGCTTGGCTATAATCTTCAACTGCTCCTCGGTAATCTATCTTCAGAGCTTTGGCAACTGCTCGAACATAGAAGTCTTGATGACTCATTCCAGCTTTTTTCGCCCTACTCCTATTATAGTCAAACCCTTGATCGTACTGAGTGCGCTGCACTGAGTCAGAAAGGACTTCGTAAGCTTCGCAAATTTCTTTAAATCTCTCTGCTGCTTCTGGATTCTCTGGATGCAAATCGGGGTGATATTGACGAGCAAGGCGACGGTAAGCTTGTTTGATGTTCTCAGTGGTGGCTTCCGTTGATACTTGTAAGATTTTGTAGTAATTGCGGGAATCCTGCATAGGAATTAGACCAAAGAGTAGCTCTTCTTCCAGCCTGTCATATCCAGTTGAGAATTGGGGATTGGGAATTTAGAATTTAGAATTTAGAATTTAGAATTTAGAAAAAAAAGATATACCCGTAGGGTTACCGGGAGAAGAGGACTCTTTTTTTGCTTTCTTCGTGTCCTTTGTGTCTTTGTAGTTCATTTATACTAAAAAACCGCCATTCAAAAAACAGCGGTTTTTTAATCAATATTTAGCTATCAACAAGTATCAAATTAATTACCTGTTAAACTCAATTTTTTGATGATTCTTACATAGAAGAACCAACTCCTACATAGGCACCATAAAAGAAAAGACTGAGGACTAGAATTGCACCTGTACCAGCAATAGTTGCCACTACCCATAAAGGAATCTTACCACCTTCTGTCACTGTTATTACCTCCTAATTCAATCCAAAAATAATTTTACTTAGTTCCAGTTAATTAAAGAAATAACTGGAAAACAAAACACCGAGAACAAAAATCAATAATAGACCTAAGAAAAGGGAAGTCCGATTGAGTTCAACCGGCTGTCTATTAGGATTGGGAGTCCGTTCGCGCATATATCTTTTCTCCTATCGTTGAATAAATTGCATAGCTGCGATCGCACCCAGGAAAAAGACTGTCGGTACAGCTAGTGTATGAACAGCCAACCACCTAACTGTAAAAATTGGATAGGAAATTGGCTGATTGGGAGTCTGACTAGTCATGATTTATTATCCTCTTTGACAAGAACTTACTTAATAAACTGTTCTATTTGCTGTTTCGCTTCATATCGGTTGTCCACAAGGGGTACTTCTTGCCGTGCTGGAGTGAAGTACTCGTTAGGACGGGGTGTACCAAAAACATCATAGGCAAGACCTGTGCTTACAAATAGCCACCCTGCAATAAATAAAGCTGGGATGGTAGCTGAATGAATTACCCAGTAACGAATACTGGTAACAATATCCCCAAAAGGGCGCTCTCCAGTTGTTCCTGACATTAGTGATTTCTCCTCAATAAGGACAATTTAAAATTCAATAACCATCATACAAAAACGGTTTGCAATGATACAAGGAATTTCGGTTATTTCAAGCTGCTTGTGCCGATTCCTCATACTTAAGCAAAACACCGTTATTGCCAATGATAAATCCCTGTTCTGGTGTTACAAAGACCACTTTGTATAAGTTTGAGGGTACGTCTTCAATCTCTTGGTCTTTTTGCCAAGTTTGACCACCATCAAAACTACAAAGTAAGTTACCACTACCACCTACCAACCAAATTTCTTCAGTTGTGCGGTAAGCTAAGTCCAGTAAACCCCAACCTGATGACATCTCAGGATATTTAGTTTCTTCCCAAGCTTCCGGGTCTTCAGCACTACTAAATTGTACTTGACCACCCCTCGCTAGGAGCCAAATTCGGCCATCTTGGGTAAATCCCATGTTCTGAAGACGCTTGGAATTGTTACGATTGTGTTGTACCCAAGCTGTCTCACCAGGTTCCCAAGTTGAGTAGAAGTTACCTCTAGCAGAAACAGCAACATATTGACCATCTTCAGAACGGGCAATATTGCGGACTACTCCTACTGCTTCTTGAACCATGGCTTGCCAAGTTTTACCAGCGTCCTGAGTCTGATAAATTGCTCCAACAGTGGTGCTCATCTCCGCTGATTGAGGACCAAGAGCCAAAATTGTGTTTGGCTCTCCTGGTAGTCTCTCACTTAAGGGAATACGAGACCAAGATTTGCCACCATTAGTTGTATGCAACATAACTCCTGGTTGACCAGCAATCCAGCCTTCCTCTCCGGCAAAACTGATAGAGTTTAAGCGGTAGTTCTGCTCTCCTAGTTCGAGTTCAAGTTCCTGCCAGGTTTTACCTCCATCCCCAGTTTCTAAAATTGTGGAATTACTGCCCACAATCCAACCATGGTTGGGGTCACTGGTAAAACCAATGTCCTGTAAGGTAGATTCTGTTGGCAAAGGAACAAGTTGCCAGGGATTGTAGCTGAGGGAGGGAACCTTACTACAACTGACACAAAACAAAGCGATCGCTAAAAGTATTACAACTTGTTTCAGCGTTCTCATCAAATAGCTCATAAATTGCAGAACTAGTAAAAGCTAACTTTATTGCAAACCGTAAAGGCTCAAAAAGAATAAAAAGCCCAAAGCTAGGCAACCAAAGATTAGGACATTCTTTTGCCTTGGAGTTAAAGTATTGACCCCAAGACCAAATTGTAGGTTCTCCTGAAACCCCGAAGGGGCATCACTCGCACCAACATTGTCAAACTGAGTTTTTCTAGCACCGCAAATAGGACAGCGCCAGTCGTTGGATAAATCTGTGAACAATGTTCCCGGAGAAACATTGCGATTATTATCTCCTTTGCCCGGTTCATATACATAGCCGCAGACGCGACACTCATAATTATCTGGCGCTTGTTCCGCCAGGGTTTGCTCTTTGGCTTGCTCGCTCATTGATCGCAGAAAGATTAGAAATTAAATCTGCAAATGCTAACCTATGTTAAAAATTATCGCACAAATGTAGCGCTTTCTTAAGCTAAGTCGTATTTTTACCAAAATTTTCTGGCTTTAGCCCGTCCCAGCGTGGGGACGTGCCAACAGTTGATGGCTATTATAAGGTAGGCAAATCTATACTAATGACTAATGACCAATGACTAATGACCAATGACTCTATAATGTGTAGAAGAATGTAAAGAAGTGATAACGCCAGTTTTTGGTAGATAACTACTGTGTTTGTTCTTAGCGGCTACGAGTATCTCTTAGGCTTTTTATTAGCTTCGAGTTTAGTTCCCTTGCTGGCACTGACAGCATCTAAGCTACTGCGACCTAGCAATCGCGGTCCAGAACAGCTTACCACCTATGAATCTGGTATGGAACCAATAGGAGGAGCTTGGATTCAGTTCAACATCCGTTACTACATGTTTGCCCTAGTATTCGTGATTTTTGATGTTGAAACAGTGTTCCTCTATCCCTGGGCAGTTGCTTTCCATCGCTTGGGAGTACTGGCTTTCATTGAAGCTTTAATCTTTATTGCTATTTTGGTCGTTGCTCTTGTTTATGCGTGGCGAAAAGGAGCCCTTGAATGGTCATGAACCCAACTATTACCCAACAGCAACAAAAAGAACGCATTCTCAACCCGATTGAGCAACCATCGGTTACTCAAGACCTCTCGGAGAATGTCATTTTGACTACAGTAGATGATCTGCACAACTGGGCACGGCTTTCTAGCTTGTGGCCGATGATGTATGGGACAGCCTGCTGCTTCATTGAATTTGCGGCAATGATTGGTTCCCGGTTTGATTTTGACCGATTTGGACTAGTTCCCCGTTGTAGTCCTAGGCAAGCAGACTTAATCGTTACCGCAGGTACGATAACGATGAAAATGGCACCAGCCTTAGTGCGTCTCTATGAGCAAATGCCAGAACCGAAATATGTAATTGCTATGGGAGCCTGCACGATTACTGGTGGTATGTTCAGTGTCGATTCTCCCACAGCAGTGCGAGGGGTGGATAAGTTAATTCCTGTAGATGTCTACATTCCTGGTTGTCCCCCTCGTCCGGAAGCAATTATGGATGCGATCGTTAAGTTACGTAAGAAGGTTGCTAACGAATCCATCCAAGAACGATCGCAAATTAAACAAACCCATCGGTACTACAGCACAACTCACAACATGAAAGTTGTACCGGAGATTTTGACTGGGAAGTACCTGGACTCTCAAGAGCGTAATACTCCACCGAAGGAGTTGACTGAAGCCATGGGAATGCCAGTACCGCCAGCTCTGAAGTCTACTCAACAGCAGGAGGTGGAACGTGGCTGAAGAAGCAAAACCTACAGAGGAACAAGCTGAAGCTTCCCAGTTAGTAGAAACCGGTAAAATTTCCAGCTGGCTACAGGAAAACGGTTTTGAGCATGAGTCACTGGAGCCGGATCACCTGGGAGTTGAGGTGCTTAAAGTTGACTCCGCTGTTTTGGTGCCAGTGGCTACAGCTCTCTATGCTTATGGGTTTAATTACCTGCAATGCCAAGGTGCCTATGATGCTGGACCTGGTGATGATTTGGTCAGCTTCTATCATTTAATTAAGGTTAGTGATGATGCTGACAGACCTGAAGAAGTAAGGGTGAAGGTATTCTTACCTCGAGATAATCCTCAAGTGCCTTCCTTATATTGGATTTGGAAAGGTGCTGATTGGCAAGAGCGGGAGACCTACGATATGTACGGCATCATTTTTGAGGGTCATCCCAACCTTAAGCGGATTTTGATGCCGGAAGATTGGGTGGGTTGGCCTTTGCGCAAGGATTACATTTCGCCAGACTTTTATGAGTTGCAGGATGCTTATTAAGAGAAGGTGTTAGGTGTTAGGTTTTAGGTTTTAGGTTTTAGGTTTTAGGTTTTATACAAATCCACCTAAGATAAAACGCTTACCTTAATGTCGGCAGAAGGCTCCCGCTATAACCGAGGCGGATTGATCGAGGCGTAGCCGAGTACCGCCAATGGTTTAGCGGTGAGATGAATGCCGACCAGCTAACAATTGAGCGGCAGGGAATCCAAATAATTAGGGCTTGCTGAATAAGTCGTAACTTTCGGGTTTGAATAGGTGGTAGGTGGTAGGTGGCAGGTGGTAGGTAAGGGAAAGAGGTGGTAGGTGTTAGGGATTTTTGACTTACGGTGCAAGGAAATTGAGCCAAAAGATACAATTTCCTTGCACGCCTGCTAGGCATAAAATGATTGAAAGCAAAGTATGGTATAGTTTACACACTTTTGCAGCAAGCCCTAATTATACCTGTATTCGCAGTGGGTAACAGATGTTATGCTTGGTCTCATGCTAGTAATTGAAGCCAAGCTCAAAGGAACCAAAGTTCAGTACAGCAAGTTGGATGAAGCAATCCGAACAGGGCAGTTCATCCGCAACAGCTGTTTGCGCTATTGGGAAGATAACAGACGGGTCACTCGTAACGACCTCCAAAAGCTTTGCGCCCTACTAGCTAAGGACAAACTTGCCCCTTGGGCGAAAAAACTCAACTCCCAAGCAAGGCAGGCTCACGCTGATAGGGCATGGTCTGCCATTCAGCGTTTTTATGAAAACTGTAGATTAGGAAAACCCGGTAAAAAAGTCTATCCTCGCTACAAAAAATTCAGTCGTTCCCTCGAGTACAAAAATTCAGGGTGGAAATTGTCTGCTGAGAGAAGGACTATAACTTTCACTGATGGTTTTCAAGTCGGAATGATGGATTTGTGGAGTTCTAGGGATTTAGTTTGGACCAGGGAAAAACAAATCCGAAGAGTTCGAGTCATAAGACGTGCTGACGGCTACTATGCTCAGTTCTTAGTGGATTGGGATAGACGAGAGGAGCATGAATTTCAAGGGAAAATGACGGGAATTGATTTAGGACTAAAAGAGTTCTATACCGATTCCGATGGAAATACTGTTGACAACCCTCGATATTTGAGGAAATCCGAACGAAGATTAAAGATGCTTCAACGTCGGGTTTCCCAGAAACATGTTGAAAAGAAGAAACAGTCTAACAGATACCACAAGGCACGCAAGGCTTTAGCGAAGCAACATCTGAAGGTAAGTAGACAGCGTGAAGACAAAGCTCGTAAAGATGCTTTGGCGCTAGTTAAGTCGAAAGATTTAATTGTCTACGAGGACTTGAAGATACAAAACATGGTAAAAAATCACCAGCTAGCTAAATCCATCAGCGATGCATCTTGGTATCGATTCACCAAATGGCTTCAATACTTTGCCAAAGTGTATGGTGTGATAGTTATTGCTGTAGCGCCTCACAATACAACTGTTGATTGCTCATGTTGTAAGGCGAAGGTGAAGAAAACACTTAGCAGCAGAACACATAAATGCAGTAGTTGTAAAACGGTATTAGACCGCGACCATAACGCAGCCAAAAACATCTTGAAAAAAGGATTATTGTTATTAGCTGAATATTTAAACGGTACTGTAGGGCATACAGAATCCGGAGCCAAAAGCTCGAAAGCGCAGGGAGAAACTGACCTCTGGCTCAAGAACGGAGACGCTCTGGTTCTAAGTCGGCTCGATGAACTGCGAACCAAGAACTCTTGGGAATCCCCCGCTATACCTCGTTAGAGGTTAACGGAGGGAGGATGTCAACATCTTATTCCTTCTTTAAGAACCTAATACCCATTAAAACACATACGGGCTGGGCGAAGCATTTGGTTAGATATACTTTGGACTATCTACTTAGGGCTTGCTGAATAAGTGTGGAACCTATGCCAGACAAAAGCTTTTAAGCATTTTATACCTTGCCAGGTGCAAGGTTTTTGTATCTTTTGTGGGAAATTCTCATTCCACCTAATACCTAACACCTGCCACCTACCACCTACCACCTACCACCTACCACCTACCACCTACCACCTACCACCTATTCAAACCCGAAAATTACGACTTATTCTCCCAAGCCCTAAGTAATTTCAATCATACTGGCTTCAAGTTAAAGAAATTTTTGATGATGTTGGCGCTGAATTTTTACGAGATTACGTGGTTTCAGCCCTTGAACTAAAAAACAAAAAATGATATACAGGTAATATAATGCCATTTTTATAACTTTTTTTATCTGAAACAGGCAATTTAATGGCTCCAACCCTAATAATCTCGTGGTAAAAGTGGGAAAATGTTGAGGGAAGGTGAATTCAGGGAAAGGGGTTCGATGACTAAAAAATTAGCACAGCTAAATTGCAACCGTTGACATTCTGTTTATTGTCTGCTTATTGTGGAACTGGCATCCTGCCAGTCAAGTGGAATCCAACGAGAGTGTATACCGGCGTGTTGAGTTACGCGATCGCGAAATCGAGAGTGGGGTGGGTTGAGCAAGTCGGTTATCTATGACAAGCTGAATCTATTACAGCAAATTTTATCTGAATGATGTACACAAGGACAGGCAAGATGCCTGTTCCACAAGAGTTTTCTTATTGTATCTGTACTTCATTTACCTGCAATGTGCTGTATCTTATCAATTCTAAATTCTAAATTCTAACTTCTGCACCGCTCTCCGCTTCACTTCCTCACCCCTCCGATCATACTTAGCAGTAGTAACAGGAGAAGCATGACCTGCTAACTTCTGCACCGTTACAATATCAATGCCAGCATCCAACAAATCAGAGCAAAAGGTTCTCCTAAAATCATGAGGACTAAACGACTCAACCCCAGCCTCTTTCGCCCGTCTCCTAACAATCTTGAGCACAGCATCTGGACTCATGTGCCTGTACTCTACCCTACCACCTTTTCTAACTGGACAGAGTAGGGGCCCTGGTTCGCTACCCCTAACCTCTAACCAGTCCAACACCAGAGGAATAGCTCCCTCTGGCAGGTAAACTGTCCTATCCTTACCACCTTTCCCCTCCCGAATTTCCAGGGCACCAGTCTCAGGCTTGAAGTCCCTCAATTCCAGCTTCACCACCTCAGCTCGACGAATGCCACCGCCGCGTAGAATGCCAAGCAGAGCTAAATCTCGCAGTCCAATCGCTCCTTCACAATTCTGGCAAACACTGAGCAGAGAACTAATCTCATCTTGAGTCAGAGCACGACCTCTGAGTTTACCACTTGGTCTGATACTTGGTAAGTCTACAGCCTTAGCATAGTCGAGGGGATCGATTAAATCAAATCTTAAGGCTTCCAATAACACCCTCCTCAAAGCACAGAGCATTTTGGAAGCTGTTGCCGGAGCAAACTGCTGTTTGAGAGTTGTACGCACTGACATAGTGTGCTGATATCTGAGTTTAGACCAATCCAAGGTCATAGCATCGCACTCACCATTAGTTAGCATACTTGCGATCGCATCCAATGCTTGCCTCATAGTAGAAACTGAACCATCCGAGAGACTATCAAGATAGACAGCAGCAGGGTGCTGAGTCAGTGGCACTGGTGCAGTGAGCCTCAGATCACTCTTGTTTCGGTAAGGGATTTTCAACATTTACTCTTGAGAAGTAGCCTTCTAGAGACTAATTTATCTCATTCTAATATTACGCGAGGTAGAATAATTCCATTATCAGCGCTAACATCATCCACCATGTACCAGTCGCAATCTCTGGAGGAAGCACTCAAACGTTTTTTTGGTTACGATACCTTTCGTCTAGGACAGCGACAAATCGTTGAAGAAGCACTGCAAGATCGGGATTTACTGGTGATTATGCCTACTGGGGGTGGTAAATCCTTATGTTTCCAACTACCAGCACTACTAAAACCGGGCTTAACAGTAGTAGTATCTCCCCTAATTTCCCTGATGCAAGACCAGGTGGATTCCTTGCGAGATAATGGCATTGGCGCAACATTTCTCAATAGTAGCCTGAGCTTAGCAGAAGTGCGATCGCGGGAACAAGCGATCCTCCAAGGTAAGATTAAGCTCCTCTACGTGGCTCCAGAAAGGTTGTTAGCAGAGAAATTTCTGCCCTTTCTAGACAGGGTGCAATCACAAATTGGTATTTCTGCCTTTGCTATTGATGAAGCTCATTGCGTTTCTGCGTGGGGACATGACTTCCGTCCAGAATACCGGCAGATGAGACACCTGCGCCAGCGTTATCCAGATATCCCGATGCTGGCTCTGACTGCCACAGCTACAGGAAGAGTACAACAAGACATTATCCAACAGCTGACTCTACGCCAACCAGGAATACATATTGCTAGCTTCAATCGCCCTAACCTCTACTATGATGTTCAACCGAAACAGCGCCAAAGCTACAACCAGCTATTACAACAAATCCGCTCCCATCAAGGTTCAGGCATCATCTACTGTCTCAGTCGTCGCCAGGTAGATGAAATTGCTTTTCGGCTACAGAATGATGGCATTTCGGCCTTACCTTATCATGCCGGGATGAGTGATGAAGCTAGATCAACTAATCAAACCCGCTTCATCCGGGATGACGTGCAAATTATGGTAGCTACTATCGCCTTTGGTATGGGTATCAATAAACCAGATGTACGCTTTGTTATCCATCACGACTTACCTCGTAACTTAGAAAGTTACTATCAAGAATCAGGACGAGCTGGACGAGATGGGGAAGTAGCTCATTGTACCCTTTTCTTCAGCACCGCTGATATCCCCAGAATTGACTATATCATCGACCAAAAACCCGACCCTAAAGAGCAACGAGTTGCTCGTCAACAGCTGCGTCAGGTAATAGACTACGCCGAAGGCACAGACTGTCGCAGGACAATTGTACTGCGCTACTTTGGTGAGCGATTTCCAGGTAATTGTGATAACTGTGACAACTGTCGTAATCCTAAACCAGTAGAAGACTGGACAATTGAAGCCCAAAAGTTCCTTTCCTGTGTGGCACGTTGCCGGGAAAGGTTTGGCATGACTCACATTATTGATGTGTTGCGGGGTTCAAGAAAGAAGAAAGTGGAGCAGTATGGGCATCACCTACTCTCTACCTATGGTATCGGCAAAGATAGAACTGCAGATGCTTGGAAAATGCTCGCGCGATCGCTTTTGCACCAAGGTTTAATGGATGAAACTACCGATGGTTACCGGGTACTAAAGCTCAACAAACGTAGTTGGGAAATACTGCGCAAGCAACGTCAGGTTGAGATTGCTGTCACCCCAACACCAACGGCTAAGACTTTAACAGATATTAGCCCAAGAAAAGCAGAAGCCGAACTTTTATTTGAGAGACTCTACAAGTTACGCAAGCAGCTAGCGGATATTCAATCAGTTCCCCCTTACGTTATCTTTGCTGATTCTAGCCTCAAGCTGATGGCGCGGAACAAACCCAAAACTATAGAAGAATTTGCTACAATCTCTGGGGTCACTGATTACAAAATCACCCAATATGGGGAGCAATTTGTTTCGGAAATCCGCGCCTTTTGCCAAGAACAAAAACTGCCAGTACCTCTTCCTTCTGATACTCATATCAAGACTCTGCAACTTTACCAGCAAGATTTAAGTGTAGAAGAAATCGCCGAAAGAAGAGGTTTCTCCCCCAGAACTATCATCAATCATCTGAGTGAACTAATTGAAATGAAGCAGCCAGTAGATTTAAATAGGCTGGTTTCCCCAGAGCAGCAACAGCCGATACTTAAAGCGATCCAAACTGTTGGTGATGAATCACTCAAAACTATTCGCGAACACCTAGGAGGAAATTACAATTACCCAGAAATTCAATTAGTACGCGCCTGGTGGCGGCGGCAAGATTAATGCCGAACACGCTCAAAGCTAATGGCTAATGGCTAATGGCTAATGGCTAATGGCTAATAGTTAATCGAAGAGAATTGTTTCTCCCATTCAATTGGGGGCACGAATCGCTCCTCAGGAGCTCTTCAGAAACTAAAAAATACTGATTTAGGTCTGAAAACCTTGATATGATTAGTTTATAACCTTTTTTTCGGCGATTAAATCAATGAATTCTTAATTCTTAATTCTTAATTCTTAATTCGCCGTTAGGCGCTCATTACTTATGCGTGAATAGTGCCCTACAATTAAAAAGGTTGACTTTTTTGAAAATAATTAACGATTTTGACTAATATAGCTCCAGGGCGGATGCTACTATCCCACAATTTTAATGTTTCCCCTGACGTTGTACCCCCTCTGAGTAAAGAGGAATTTGTAGAAGTGTTTCGCTTCGGATTGAGTGCTCACCCATCCTGCCAATGTAGGCTGGTGAGTCATCCTCATTGGATCATGGAAATTTTGTTCTCAACTTCCGAACTTTTGCCACAGCAAGTTGGGGAACTTTGTGCTCAAGCCATGCGAGACAAGCGTCAAACCCAACATTCTGGCGAAACTGCTCTCCCGAATATTCTGGTATTAGGGGGAATCAAAACAACTCCTGCCACAAGTGACTCTCCAGGTGCTCTTCAACCAGGAAACTGGGGTGTAGATGTGGTTGAAACCGCCTCAAGCAAATCTTTTTTGCAAGAAATCTCTTGGGATACTACCATCGCCCAGAAACCTGCTGATAGTTTCTTTAAGATCGAATTAATCTAGTACCGCTGCGCGGAATTAAGAATTAAGAATGCTTAAGGAAGTAATAAGTAACTAGTCTTCGTTCCGCTTTGCTTCACTCAGAATGACCAATTATACTTTTCCAACTTTTCAAACAACCTCTTAGTTAATTACAAAAAAAAGAAAGAGTTAATAAGGACTTGGGAGTAATTTATTCTTGGTGCAAGGGCTCAATTGTTGCATATTGTTACAGTCAAACTGAAAATTAATTTCTACAATTGAAATATTCACTATAAGCAAATGTAGAAATTAATCAGAGGTCAAAAAAATGGAACTCATCTTAGGTTGTCTAAGTCTCGCTGTTTTCGGTCTTGTTGCCGCTATTGCTGAAAGTAGACCTGATGTTGTGAGCCAAAAATTCACTAGAAGAATTAGCACTAGCAATCTTCGTAAGCGATTTAAAAGCCGAAGTTTAACGAGGAACAGGGTTTGGGATACAGTTGATCATGCTAAGTCTAATTCTTCAGGAGTCCACGAAAGTAGGCACAAACATTAATCGACTCTAAATATCCTACAGTCTACAAGGTATGGGGAATTGAATGCTGTCATTTCCCCAGCTTTTTTTCCAGGCATTGGGAATAATCTGGCAGAGAGGGGTTTATTGAGCTTAATTGCCAAAGCTGCTAAATCAATTAAGATCGCTTCTAGCTGTTCAATAGTTATATCCCCTGGAAGGGGAACGGTATCAAGTCCACAACCACAAACTGCTGAATATAAAAGTAGATTAGTAAGATTGTAGGTTTGCTCGTTGGCTCTTTGAGCTAGCCCTACATCTTCACAAACTGGTAACATCAAACCAGATTGACACTCCCCGTGCTAAAGCAGCAGGGATTCTAAGTTCACTGTAGCCACTTGCTCTAGCAGGGTTGCCCCAACTAGCGTAGAGGTTGCTACTCCCTTAGCGTTACTTTGGGTATGCCCTACCCTAGATTTTGCCTTGTGCAAAATATTGATCGCTGCATTGATATCACGGTGCAGAACACAACCACACTGACAGACATGAGTCCTTGTGCTTAGAGATTTCTTGACTACTCGTTTACACTGGCTACACTCGGAGCTGGTGTACTGTGGTGGAACTGCAACGGCTAGTTTCTCAAACTTGTTAGCAAAATACTCTATCCACTCTCTAAACTGATACCAACTGGCATCAGCAATCGACTTGGCTAAGCAGTGATTCTTGAGCATATTACTAATTCTTAAGTCTTCATAGGCTACTAAGTCGTTAGACTTGCATACGCTACGTGCCAACCTCTTGGCATGTTCATTCCGTTGCCTACTTACTCTTAAGTGTTTTTTTGAGTACCTAACTCTTGCCTTGCGGCGTCGAGTTGAACCAATATGTTTCTTGTAGATGCGACGTTGAGCTTGTTTAATTTTAGATTCGGCAATTCTGAGAAACCGAGGATTTGGTTCGGAGTAACCATTTGAGTCAGTATAGAACGACTCTAGACCGACATCTAATCCGATTTCGTATCCTGTTTTCGGCTGAGCATCAACACAATCAAAATCAATACAAAACTGGCAATAATATCCATCAGCTCTACGTAGTAAACGTACTCGCTTGATGGATTTAATCGGATAGGTATGAATATCCCACTTGCCCAATAGTTTCAGCTCACCAATGCCTTTTTTGTCAGTAATGATGATACGTCGCTTAGTAGAGTGAAGCTTCCATCCTGAGGTTTTATACTCAACTGAACGATTGTCTTTCTGGAATCTAGGATACCCTTTCTTACCAGTTTTTGAGGACTTGCAGTTAGAGTAGAATCGAGAGATAGCTAACCATCCCCGTTCAGCAGAAGCTTGACAAGCCATTGAATTAAGGTCTTTGACAAATGTGAATTCGTTGCGTAGTTCTGTAGAGTATCTACTCAAAGCTGATTGATCAATCTTGGCTTGCTTAGGTACATCCATCCAATATCTAATGCACTTATTACGGATAAATTGAACAGTTCTGATTGCTTCATCAATGGCTCGATATTGAGCTGGCTTTGCTTTGATTTTGTACTCAAGAACTAGCATTGATTCGACCTCTCAATTTGCTTTGTATATTATACTAAATTTAGTTCATATGTCGTGGCAAAAACAATATTTCTGAATGAAAATTTTCAAGGCACTTAAAAGTACACCCTTGCCTTCATCCCTGTCTCTTCAGAGCAGGGATGAAGGCGGCGTCCATAGTAACCACAAACTCTAAAGCAATGGTAAAAGAGGTGTTGCCTTGATGGTATGAAGCTGGAAAAAAGGGAATTCCTGGGGGGCAGTTTGCCCAAGCACAAAAGCGAAAGTTACCATAACCATTGGCTGTTTCTTGAGAAATTCGCTTAATTACTGTGGCAGATTCCCTAACATTGGCAAAATTAATACCACTTTCAGTGTCACCTATGTTGCTGGAGCAGTAGATAATTGATGTATTTTTGTTAATTTCCGGTATCAGGGCAATTCTCTCAGCCTTGCAGACATGACCGATACTGAAAAAGTTAACATTCAGGTTCAGGCAAATTTGTTCTAGATTGTTAATTTTATTAACAATTTCTTGAGCAGTTGAACCAGCTACATATTCTCCCCAAGAGTTGCTAGCAATGCGGGTTGTTTGAACTTCATAGCCTTGTTGTTCCAAAAAATCCTTAGCTTGTTGGTTAAATGTAGCTACCTGTTGAATTTTTTCTGACTGGTTTGCAGATTGGAGCAATAAACCAGTGGTGATGGCTCTAATTTTCATCGATTTTACTCATCCCTCAACCGGGTTTCCTCCTAAGCTTTCCAAGCTTACTTGAATGGTGCGTAAACAAATATTTGATAATTAATAAAATAGAAAAACAAGTACTAGTGCAGCGGGCATGGAAATAACGCACCAGTTTAGGAGCGATAGAATCCTTACTCTATAAGCATTCTTAATTCTTAATTCCGCGAGCGTTACTACTCCCCAATTCCATTGAATCACAACCTCCCTTAGGATTGCCCCGGTTTGGGGAAGAAACGGTTAAAATCTTACACAACCAAACTAAGTTATCTGTCAAAGGTAAGAAATTTATCTTAACCTCCCACAGGCAAAGTCAGTCAATTAGGAAAGGGAGTGATTATGGAGCAACTCCAGCAAAAAGGAAAACATACAATCATCACAAAACTTTTAGTTTGCCTAGCTCTGGCAACAATTTATGTAGGTACAGCTCAATTAGGACTACTGTTGACTACCCTACCAGGGAATATAGCAATAGTGTGGATACCATCGGGAATTTCCTTAGGAGCTGTTCTCTTATTGGGCTATTGGGTTTTGCCTGGAATTGCTGTGGGGGCTTTTCTGGCAGGAATTGTGTATCTCACAGGCATGACACCGCTGCTTATTCCTGGGACTTTGCTGGGGATGCCTTCAGCGATTCGCGTAGCGATCATTGCCTTGAGTTATACAGCTGCTCATACTTTACAACCATTGATAGTGGCTCTCCTGCTCAAAGGGTTGCTCAAGCCAGAAATAATTCTGAGTCGGGTTAAAAATGTGTTCCTGTTTGTACCACTAGCAGGAATTGGTTCAATGGTAGGAGCCACTTTGGGTGTGAGTTCCCTATATTTTACTGAGCGCTTCTCTTTAGCTGAGTATGGCTTGGCTTGGTTTACTTGGTGGCTAGCTAGTACTCTGAGTTATCTCATCTTTACCCCTGTACTGTTGGCTTGGAAGCAAAAAGCTGCAAGTTGGGAGAATCAACTGCTTCAGACTCGAAAAGTTGAAGCGGCTCTGTTACTCGTGTTATTTTTGTTGGCGAGTTGGATGACTTTTGGCAGTGGCTATGTTTTAGCCTGTATTTTGTTACCTCTGTTGCTGTGGTCAGTTTTCCGCTTAGGGAAGCGCTGCACGAGTTTACTAGTGGTCTTAGTTTCAGTAACTGCTATTATCTCCACAGAAAAAGGTTTGGGGACTTTTGTCCCAACCTCATCCCCAGAATCCCTCTTGTCAGCGCCATCTTTTCTTAGTGTTTTTGCTGTTACCTCCTTGATTTTGTCTGCAGTTGTTGATGAATGGGAGATCGTAAAAACAGAACTGATAGAGGCTTATACCCAATTACGCCATGCTCAAAGTCAACTGACTCAATTCCTGGAAGCAGTGCCAGTGGGTGTGTCTGTTCATGATCCTACTGGCAAAATAACCTATGCTAATCGCAAAGCTAAACAATTATTGGACATCAACACTATACCGGAAGCTACCACTGAGTATTTGGCAGAGGCTTATCAAGTTTACCTGGCTGGAACCAAACAGTTATATCCCCCAGAAAATATGCCGATTGTGCGTTCTTTAGCTGGTGAAACTGCTCATGCTGATGACCTCGAAATTCACCAAAATAACAAAGTTGTTCCCTTAGAAGTTTGGACAACGCCTATCTATAATGAATTGGGTCACATTAGTTATGCGATCGCGGCATTTCAGAATATTGCACAACGGAAACTGTCTGAGAAACTCTTAGAAGAATACAATCGTACCTTAGAAGTCCAAGTTGCAGAACGAACAGCGGCATTAGCCGATGCTAATCAACAACTGGTTCAAGAAATTGCAGAACGGGAGCAAATCCAGAGACAACTTCAAGAAACTCTAAAAGAATATCAAAGGCAAACTCATCTCTTGCGAGAGAGTGAGCAGAAATATCGCCGCCTGGTGGAAACTTCCCAAGATATTATTTGGTCTATTGATCTCCAAGGGCGATATACATTCCTCAATCAGGCAGTCAAGCAAGTTTATGGTTACGAACCGGAAGAAATGCTCGGTCGTTCCTTCTTTGATTTTATGCCAGCGGAAAAAATCGCCCAAGCTTGGTCAGATTTCCAAGAACTTTTGCAGGGAGGGTCGGTTTTTCAATATGAAACTGTCACCCTAGCTAAAGATAATAGACCTCTTGCACTTCTGTGTAATGCGATCGCACTGATGGATGAGCAAGGCAAGGTAGTAGGAGCAACCGGCACAACTAGTGATATTACCAATCGCAAACAGCGGGAAGAGGCACTGCACTTAATAGTTGAGGGGACAGCTTCTGCTACTGATGATAATTTCCTGAGTTCCTGTGTCCGTTACTTAGCAGAGGCTCTGCAAGTTCACTATGCCTTTATTACTGAAGTAGCAAATGAAGCTTTAACCAGAGTTCGTACTTTAGCATTTTGGAATGGTGAAACTTGGAGTGACAACTTTGAGTATGACCTAGCAGGTACTCCCTGTGAAAATCTTCTAGATGCGAAAACTTGCTTTTACCCTCAAAACCTGCAAGCCTTATTTCCTAATGACCCAGATTTAGTTAAATTAAAAGCCCAAAGCTACTTGGCTATGCCATTAATTGACTCCGATGGGCAGATTTTGGGTCATTTGGCAGTGCTAGATACCAAACCAATGGTTCCATCTCCTGATAGAGAATCAATTTTACAAATTTTTGCAGCTCGTGCCGCAGCAGAACTAGAACGCCAAGAAGCAGATGCAGCTCTTAGTGAGAGTGAGCAGCAATATCGCCACCTTGTAGAAACTTCCCAGGACATCATCTGGTCTATCAATCTCCACGGGCGTTATACTTTTGTCAATCAGGCAGTTAAACAGATTTATGGCTATGAACCAGAAGAAATGGTCGGTTGCCTGTTTACTGATTTTGTGCCATCGGAAGAAGTTGCTAAATATAGGGGACTTTTCCAACGTCTTTTGATCGGAATGTCGATTTCTCAGTATAAGACTACCCAGCTTACTAAAGATGGTAGACCAGTTGATTTACTGTTAAATGCGATCGCGCTGCGGGACGAAGAAGGTAGTGTAGTAGGATTAACAGGCACAGCTAGTGATATTACTGGTCTCAAGCGAGCTGAGACATTGCTAGCTGGACAGAATCAGATCCTGGAAATGATTGCTTCGGGTGTGCCACTCAAGGAAGTCCTCGAAGCTCTTATTCAGTTAGTGGAAAGCCAATCTGGACAGATGTTGTGTTCCTTCCTCTTACTTGATCAAGAGGATAGGCTGCGTTTAGGAGCAGCTCCTAGTTTACCAGATCATTATAACCAAGCGATCGATGGTATATCCATTGGTTCAAATGCTGGTTCTTGCGGCACAGCCGCCTATTGTCGAGAAGCAGTCACTGTGACTGATATTGCCAATGATCCTTTGTGGGCGAATTATCGAGATTTAGCTTTAGCTTACCAACTTAAAGCCTGCTACTCTAAACCAATTTTGTCCACAGAGGGAAAAGTATTAGGAACCTTTGCTGGTTACTATCAAGGAGCTCATGCTCCCTCTAAGCTAGACCAAGAATTGATTGATAAAACTATCTACCTTGCCAAAATCGCGATTGAGCGTCAGCAAGCGCAAGCCGCATTGCACCAGAGCGAAGAACGATTGCAACTAGCTCTAGAAGGTAGTGATTTAGGGTTGTGGGATTGGAATATTACTACAGGAGATACTTATTTTGACCCCCAATGGCAAAAAATGCTGGGATACGAGGTAGGGGAGATTGAAACAACTCACCAAGCTTGGATGGCTCTCTTACATCCAGAGGATGCACCGAGGGTGATAAAAGCCTTGCAAGATTACGTGGAAGGTTGTCTCCCTGTTTACAATCTAGAGTTTCGGATGCGCTCCAAGTCAGGGAGGTGGCAGTGGATTCTGTCTCACGGTAAGATTTGCGAACGGGATTCAACTGGGAAGCCACTACGGATGACTGGTACTCACAGAGATATCAGTGATGCCTATCGACAAGCTGCGCAACGTCAGCAAGCAGAAGAGGAGATACGCAAACTGAGCGCCGCCCTCGAATATGCTGTAGAAGGAATATCCCGACTAGACACTCAGGGACGTTACATGACGGTTAACAAATCTTATGCCAGTACCTGTGGTTATCAGCCTCACGAGATGATTGGTATGGAGTGGCAGCAAACGGTACATCCCGAAGATATTGAAAAAATGATAGCTGCCTACCAAGAAATGCTCGAAGTCGGCAAGGTAGAAACCGAAGCCAGAGGCATACGGCAAGATGGTTCTCTGTTTCATCAGCAAATAGTCATGATCCAAACCTTCAACAGCCACCATAATTTTATTGGTCATTACTGCTTTATGAAGGACATCACTGAGCGCAAGCAAGCCGCAATTGTTCTAGAGGCAGCGAAAGAAGCAGCAGAAGCAGCAAACAAATCCAAAAGCGAGTTCTTAGCCAATATGAGTCATGAACTGCGTACTCCTCTCAACGCTATCCTTGGCTTTACCCAATTGATGAATCGCAATTCCTCCCTTAGTAGTGAGCAAAAGAACCACCTAGATATTATTAATCGCTCTGGTGAACATTTACTGGAATTGATCAATGATGTGCTAGAAATGTCCAAAATTGAAGCAGGTAGGACTACATTTAATGAAACTAGTTTTGACCTCTATCGCTTGCTAAATACCCTAGAAGATATGCTGCGCCTCAAAGCTAATGCCAAAGGTATACAACTTATCTTTGAGCGCACGTCTGAGATTCCCCAATATGTAAAAACTGACGAGAGTAAATTACGTCAGGTGTTGATTAATCTCTTAGGTAATGCTGTCAAATTTACTGAGGAAGGTAGTGTAACACTGCGAGTAAGATTGGGGACTGGGAGATTGGGAGATTGGGAGATTGGGAGATTGGGAGATTGGGAGGCTGGGGAAGCTGAGGGAGATAATAAGACATTCCCAAACAACGAACAACAAACAACGAACAACAAACAACAAACAACAATCATTTTTGAAGTTGAGGATACTGGAACTGGTATTGCTACAGAGGAAGTAGACAAGTTATTTGAAGCTTTTACTCAAACTTCAGCAGGTCGAAGTTCTCAAGAAGGAACTGGTTTAGGTTTACCAATTAGCAGAAAATTTGTACAACTGATGGGAGGAGATATCACCTTCAGCAGTAAGTTAGATCAGGGTTCTATATTCACCTTTTACATCCAAATTACTCCAGCTAAATCTGATGAAAGCAACAAGCATTACCAGTCAACTCGGCAAATAATTAGCTTAGCAGCTGACCAACCTCAATATCGTCTACTAGTAGTAGAAGATAAGTTAACTAATCGTCAACTAATAGTGAGCTTACTGACAACCATCGGTTTCGAGGTACGAGAAGCAGAAAATGGTCAAGAGGCAATTGAACTGTGGGAAAATTGGCAGCCACACCTAATTTTGATGGATATGCGGATGCCAGTAATGGACGGTTATGAAGCTACTAAAATTATCAAAGCTAGAGAGAGGGAGATGAGGAGATGGGGAGATGGGGAGATGGGGAGATGGGGAGATGAGGGAGTTGAGGAGACAAGGGGGACAATTCCCAATTCCCAATTCCCAAATACCATCATTATTGCCTTGACTGCCAATGCTTTTGAAGAACAACGGGCAAATATTTTAGCAGCAGGTTGTGATGAGTTAGTTGCCAAGCCATTTCAGGAGGAAGTTCTACTTGAGGCGATCGCTAAATATTTAGGGGTATGCTATCTCTATGAAGAACCCGTAGTTGCCATAAAAGAGATTTCACCAGCAGCAACTTATCCTGCTCAATCTTTAGATTTTTACTTATCCCAAATGCCTCCTGAGTGGGTAATTAACCTCCAAGAAGCAGCAATTCTAGGATTGGATAACCAGATTTTCCAGTTAATTGCAGAAATACCAGAAAGTTTTACGCTTCTACGTCAAACTTTGGTAAATTGGTCTCATGATTATCGTTTTGACAAAGTTGTTGATTTAATCCAACAAATTCACTGAAGAATTCAACCGATTACCAAATTGGTGGAAATAACTGCTCTAATTCCATCTGCCAACCAGGCAAAGCTGGCTCTGCTTCGGCAATCTCCCCCCGATGATAAACTGTAGGATGAAATGGGTTATTCGACCGGTATACCTTAATTAATTCTCCTCTGAGAACATCGACATCCCAAACAACTAAAGTCCCAGCTTCAAAGTAATCCACTCGTTTTTTAGCAATCTCTTTCTCTGCAGTTTCCCCATAGTCGTTTTCGCTTCTAACTTCTACAGCTAAAACTGGCGCTCCTTCGAGGAACCTACCCAGATTAACAGGTAGCTGTCCCGTAAAAAATCCTGCATCAGGACTATCAGTATGACAAAAAATTGTTCAACATATCAATTATCAATTATCAATTATCAATTATCAATTATCAATTATCAATTATCAATTATCAATTATCAATTATTAATTATCAATTCCGCGCTCATACTTATTATAAATTAGAAGTTCGCTAATTTTTCCGCGCTTTGAACTTACGGCATTGATTGCTCTGCTGGCTTTGACCTCTACAATCTCATATCTTGAATCGTTGTATAATGATTTGATGAAAGGAGCTGCTGAATTGCTTAGTAAAATCTGACAGCCTCTATCTGCTAACTCATCACAGGTCTTTTTCAGCCTAATTTGTTCTTCTTCGCCAAAAGCATCAATACTATAACCCGTAAAGAAGGAGGTATCAGATATTGGATGGTATGGTGGGTCAAAGTAAATAAAATCTCCCTTTTTTGCTGTTGCCACTGCTGGCTCAAAATCTCCTTCAAGAATTCTTACATCAGCTTGATTTAAGTATGCACTAACCGCTTTTATTACCGAGGTATCAGTTATAGATGGGTTAGAATAGTTGCCGTAAGGAACATTAAATTGACCACTACTATTAACTCTAAACAGACCGTTAAAACAAGTCTTGTTCAGGTAGATTATTCTAGCAGCTTTTACAACGGGTGAAAGAGCTTTAAAATCATCAGATCTATCCTGGGCACGTAATTCATAGTAATGTTCCTTAGAATTGCTATTTTTGTGCTGTTGACAAAGTGTAAGTAACTCTTCTGGTTTGTCTCTGATCATCCGATAGCAATTTATCAGTTCACTATTAGTATCATTAATCACAGCTTTTGGTGGCTGAATGGAAAACAAAACAGCTCCAGCACCCACAAAAGGTTCATAGTAATGTGTATATTTCAGCGGAATAAACTTTTTAATGACAGGTAGAAGTTGTCTTTTTCCTCCTGCCCACTTGAGAAATGGTTGGACAAGAATATTACGACTGTGCGATCTTTTCTTTCCAGATTTTTTAGGTTCCTGGGTAATACCTTTGTACATTCTTTTTAGAGATTTTTACTGCTTAATTAAGTTATCACTTCTACACCTCAATAAAAATTTATTATACCAATTCATTAAATGCTTGCTACAGATACTTTTCTTATTTGCCCCTTGGTAAGGGGATCTATGTGTAGCACGGTAGGAGTGAAATGGTATTCGGTAGAAGATTTTACTCTATAGTACTATAGTACTATAGAGTGAGGGTTTTGGGCTAAATCAGCCCCTACAAAAATTAATTAAGTTATATTACAAAGTACAAACATTCTGCATTATAACTGGAATAAATTCTATCTTCTTAATTTTCAAATATAAATAACAATATTTATACCACCTTAATAAGTTATATATTCAGTAAACTACCAATATTTGTTATTGACTACAGTAAACAATTGATCAAAAAATACCAGGAGTCACTACTATGAAAAAGCAATTTTTAACAATGGGAATTGTTTTTTGCTCGTTCATGCTGCCTGTGAAAGCAACAGCTGCCAGTCTTTTTAGTGAGCTGTATATTTTTGGCGATAGTCTCTCAGATACAGGTAATGCTTTCAATGCCACTGGAGGAGCAGTTCCCCCTTATCCTGATGGCAACGGACGTTTTTCCAACGGTCAAATTTGGGTGGAATACCTCGCCCAAGAGTTAGGATTAACCCCGAACCAAAGTACCAATTTCGCTTTTGGTGGTTCTACCACAGGGACTACTAACACTATAGTTCCTGCTTTACCAGGATTGGAACAGCAAATTAATGGCTTTACTGCTACCAATCCTGTTGCAGATCCTGATAAACTCTACATTGTGTGGGCTGGTTCCAATGATTACCTCGGTGGTGGTATCACTAATCCTTCAGAACCACTTACCAATTTGGCGAATGCTGTGACTGCGCTGGCTGGAGTTGGTGCTCAAAATATTATGGTGGTTAACTTGCCAGATTTGGGAAATCTTCCAGTTACTGTCAATACCCCTAATTCTGCTGCTCTCAATACCCTAACAAGATTCCATAATGATGGCTTAACTCAAACTCTTAACAATTTGAGCCAAAACTTAGCCCCTAACGTCAACTTTATACCTCTGGATTTAAACTCTTTGCTGAGTGATGCCATCAATAACCCAGTCAATTTCGGTTTCACAAATGTTACCGAGGGTTGCTTATTAGTTGGATGTACTAATCCAGATGAGTATTTGTTCTGGGATACAATCCATCCAACGACAGCAGCTCATCAGTTCATTGGAGAATTAGCCTTTAACACACTGCAACCTAATTCTCCTGCTAGTGTCCCTGAACCAACTTTTGCCTTAGGAATATTGGCTTTTGGTGCTTTAGCTACTAAGGAAATGTTCAAGCGCAAATTATCAACTAGTGGGGATTGTCAGCGTTGAAATAATCAGTCAGAAGCCAAAAATGCGATCGCTAATCGCCTTAGGTTGGGTTAACGTTAGCGTAGCAACTTCCTAGGAGTCAGGAAACTCAACATCTCTCAGTTGGTCTTTTTAATATACTCCCTCGATTAACATGTGGAGCTTTGCTTTTTTTACGCATTACGACTCGTGATTTAGCTCCCAAGCTATCATGAGGTAAATTTGAAGTTAGTCAAAAAAACAATTTCGAGCTAACAATGCTAAGAACATTCAAGGCTTGGTTGAAGGGAAGCCGTCTAGAGTGGATGGATGAGATACCTGAGTTTGGAAATCGACTTATCCAAGTCCACGTTACAGTTCTGGAGAATGAACCCAACCTAGATACAAAATCACGCGGGCGTAAGATGGCTGAAATCCTAGAAAAACTTAGTATTTATCAACCACTAACGGATGTCGATCCAGTTGGTTGGCAGCGAGAAACCCGTCAAGATCGTTCACTTCCAGGACGATAAAACATGCTTCTCGATAGCAACATCATCATCTACTCTGCTCAACCCGAACACGCTCAACTGAGAGAGTTAATTGCTGAGAGTGAAATGGTGTTATGTAGAAAGTATATAGTTTACTTGTACTATAGTGTTAAGTTCTGACCTCAATACCAGTTTTGCTGTTAGAGATTTCGCTAGTATATACCTAGTTAGCAAGTAAATTATTGGTAGGGTTATCCAAAAAGTCTCATGAGCAATACCAGTAACTTTCGTCAAGCAATGACTGAAGCGAGAGGTCAAGCACTGATTGGCCCTAACGTCATTGCCAATGCCCTTCCCTTTGTCGGAGGGGGATTAGTTTTAACTGCTGTGGGTACCTACGGTGGTTTAGGAGTCATGAATACTCGTCCAGAGATCTTCATGACAACCTTCTGGGTTGCCCTGATTGCCGAGTTAGTTCTTTTCTTCGTTGCCCGTGGCATTGCGGAAAAAGGAAACAACAGCATCGCGCTGCCCCTTTTAGCAACCTATAGTCTGCTATCCGGTTACACCCTCAGCGGCATAATTGCTCTTGCCCTAAGTACCCAGGGCGTTGGTTTGCAAGGAATTGGCATTGCTGCCCTTGGTTGTGGTGTCACCTTTGTTGCTGCCCGTCAAATTGGTTCCAATCTTTCGGATCAAGATGGCAAGGCATTGACTAAGACAATCTACCTAGGCATTATTGCTTTGGTAGTGGTTATGGTTGGTCAACTGCTGTTTTCCTTGTTTGGTATCTACACACCAACTTGGCTAGATATTGGCATCTCCGGCATTGGTGTCTTTTTGTTTGCTGGTGCGGCTGTAGTCGATTTCTACATCCTGCCCCGTACCTATAGGGATGAGCAATATCTACCCGCTGCATTGTCGATGTACCTAACCTACATCAACCTGTTCATCTTTATCCTACGGCTGCTGATCCTTCTTAGTGGTGGTGGTCGAGATTAATTAACGTAATATGTACTTAGCAGAGTAGGGGTACAGTTCGATGTGCCCCTACTTTTTCAGGAGTGGAAACTTTCGTTACAATCAGGAGTGCAACCCTTAAGCGGTAGCAAAGGAGGGAAATCATCATGGAAATATTAGATATTAAACGAGAAGTCGATACTTTGTCAGAGCGCCTGGGTAAAACCCAGGACTATCTTTGACGTTGCAGCTGTTAATGCCAAAATTCAGGATTTGGAACAGCAGGCTGCTCAACCGGATTTTTGGGAGGATCAAAACTCTGCTCAGCAAATCCTTCAAGAACTCAACGATCTTAAATCTAATCTGCAACAGTATCAGCAGTGGCAAGTCAGTCTCGAAGATGCCAAAGCTGTCTTAGAGTTGCTAGAACTAGACACTGATGAAGGACTCTTAGCAGAAGCCCAAACTAATCTCACTCAGCTCAATCATGAACTTGACCGCTGGGAGTTGGAACAGTTGCTATCTGGCAGTTATGATGCCAAAGGGGCAGTATTCACGATCAATGCTGGTGCTGGTGGTACTGATGCCCAAGACTGGGCTGAGATGTTACTGCGCATGTACACCCGTTGGGGAGAGAAGCGCGGTTATAAGGTACATTTAGCTGAACTTTCAGAAGGAGACGAAGCGGGTATTAAGTCTGCCACCCTAGAAATTAATGGCTCCCGCGCCTATGGCTATCTCAAAGCAGAGAAAGGAACCCATCGATTAGTGAGGATTTCTCCTTTCAATGCTAACGGTAAGCGACAGACTAGCTTTGCAGGAGTAGAGGTGATGCCACTAATTGATAACTCTGTTGAGTTAGATATTCCAGAAACAGACTTAGAAATTACTACCTCTCGTGCTGGTGGTAAGGGAGGGCAAAACGTCAACAAGGTAGAAACTGCTGTGCGGATTGTCCATCTTCCTACTGGAATTGCTGTACGCTGTACCCAAGAGCGATCGCAACTGCAAAATAAGGAAAAAGCTCTAGCTCTACTAAAAGCTAAGCTGCTAGTGGTTGCAGAAGAACAAAGAGCCCAGGAAATTGCCCAAATCAGAGGTGACATGGTGGAAGCCGCTTGGGGTAACCAAATTCGCAACTATGTTTTCCATCCCTACCAGATGGTGAAAGACTTGCGCACTAATGTGGAGACAACAGCAGTTAGTGATGTCCTTGACGGCGACATCGATCAGTTCATTGAAGCTTACCTCCGCCAAGAAAATCAACTGACTTAAAAATTACGCACTGTCACGAAATGATGTCATCCTGAGCGGTAGCGAAGGATCTCCAGACAGCCCAGATGCTTCACTATCAGCTCAGCATGACAGTTGAGTGCGTAAAGTCCTATATATTACGGGATTTAGTATTAAATAGATTTTGAGGCTTTATCTCCCTTGGTAGAGAAAATATCTAGTCAAGGTGATCGAGTATAAAGGTATTAGTAACAGGGTGCAGTTAACGAGATTGTGAAGAAGCAACGGTGCGATTATCACTGGAGCAACAACTGCAAAGCTAATCGCCCCAAGGACATCAATTGTGGGTGGAACATCCGCAACCATTAACCCGTCTTTAGCTTCTAAAAACAGGGGTGCTCTCATTCAACAGTGCGAACTGGTAATTGGTAACTAGAAACTGTTGACTAAATTGCCCTTAAATGGATCTAAGTAATGATAACTAAACCATTGAGTCACTGGTGCTTGGGACTAGTGAGTTTGACGATAGCAGGCTTGATAGCTGGCTGTCATACTTCTACCCCAACTGCAACCAATCCCTCTCCTCCTGTTAGGGGTGATGCTGCTGCGGTTGAATCTACATCCCTGGAGGAAGCCTTTGCCACCATTAATGAAATCCAAAAACAGCCAGTTTGGGTGCAGCAGCTCAATACCAAAGATGAGGTTCCTGCTCAGGAAAACATGGATTTGCAAGTCGGTGAAACAATTCGTACAGAAGAGGAAGCCTTGGTACAAGTGGAGCTTAAAAATGGTCTATCCTTCAGGATTGGCGGTAACTCGATTTTAACATTGCAACCGGACAATCGCCTCAAGCTCAAAGCGGGTGAGATGATTACCTGGGTTGAGCCTGGGAAAAAAGTGCCAGTGGAAATTGAAACTCCTGTTGCGATCGCAGGAATTAGGGGCACTACTATCTATATAAACATGCCAGAAGACCCAAAAAAGGAAATTGAATTTTTTGCTTGGGAAGGAAGTGTGGAAGTCTGGTTCCCTAATCACCCAGGAAAATGCCAGTTTAAGGCAGGAGAGCAAGTCAAAATTAAACCAGGACAAACAGATATTAATCAAGTACGCCAGCAGGTTCGACAACTCCCTCCCAGAGAGTGGCTCAAGCGCCGTCGTAACAGCAAGTTGCTAAATCGGTTCAACAAACCCCTACCAACTCTTCAAAAAATTGATGATACTGCTCCCTCAGAAAGTTAGGTTGAGTTATATAACTAAATTGGACTCTCTTGAGTCTCTCTACTACTGATATCTTGCATACCTGTCGAAAACTTACCTGTGAAGGTAGGCAACATAGAACAGGCAAAAATGATAATATTTGATTGTTTCAGTATTGTAATTGATTGCTCTGATTGACGTTATTAAGTATTTATGAAAAGAGTGCAAGATGTGAGTGCCACAATAAATTGAGAAAAATTTGACTTTTCTGACTCGTATTTGAGGTTACTATGAATATTAAATTAAACTCACCTTGGTTGAGATACAGCTATTGGCAGTTATTTTTGACAGGACTCTGCTTCAGCCTCATCCTAAGTTTTCTTCATTATCCTTTAGTTGTCCAAAGTGCAACCATCAATCAAGCCAAAATTACTGAAATTTTGGATAGTTCTCAAGTCTACATTAATGGTAACCAAACACGAGTTAAGGCCATAGCCACGAAAGGACAGCGAGTAAGTACCCGTAATGCTAGGGCACAGTTGAGTTTCAATACAGGTGGAGTGGGACGACTAGCTCACAATTCGGTCCTTACAGTAGGGCAATGCGCCCACTTACGGAGGGGAACTTTGCTGGTGAATGGTTCTGTCAATGGTTGCACCAATTCAACCACGGCTGGTGTTCGGGGTACTACTTATATTTTGAGAGTGGATGAGACTGGGCAAGAGGAAATTCAAGTTCTTGAGGGGGAAGTAGTACTCAGCAAACGAGTAAACCCAGGCATTGAAGATGAGAAGGTGATACGAGGACTTGGTAAAAAAGGCAGTTCCGTAAAAACCATCTCGAGTTCTATGGAGAATGAACTAATCGCTGAAGAAGAGGAGTTAGAGTCACAGACAGTTAGGTTGGGTGCGGGAGAGAAGGTGGAGATTCGTCCTAATGGAGAGGTAGGAAAAGTTCAACCACTTACAGCAAAAGAATTTGAACAATTACTTACTGGAAAATTGTTTAATGATTTTACTGTCCAATTACCAGGGATCGATAACATCAAGGACAGCTTTCAGAGATTATTCCCAGGTGTGTCATTCCCACTACCATTACCTGATCTTCCTGCAACACCACAAGTACCTAGATTACCTTTTTAACTTCCAGAGGTTTTAGGTATTAAGTGATAGGTTTTATAGGGATTTTATCAGCCTAATTGTGAATGTTATTGGTAATCATCAATCCTTCTGCTTCTTGGTCGTTGACTGGTATCCCCAGTAGGATGAGTGATTAAATAGCTCCCCATACTCAAAGAATTAGTGATGACTTCCTCAAATTATTCAGTTAACCCCAACTTAATGCCTCCCCAAACAAACCTACTACAAATGATCACGGGTTACTGGGTTTCACAATGTATCTATATTGCTGCCAAACTCGGGATTGCCGATTTGCTCCAAAACGGAGAACAACACAGTGATACTTTGGCCAGTGCAACGAATACCAATAAGGATGCTATGTATCGTCTGTTACGAGCTTTAGCGAGTATCGGCATTTTCGCTCAAACTCAGCCCTACTATTTTAAGCTAACTTCACTAGCAACATATTTACAAAGTGATGTTCCTCATTCCCTAAAAGCTGTGTCCATCATGTTTGCGGAGGAACATTATCAAGCCTGGGGAAATTTGATGTATAGTATGCAGACTGGTAAAAATGCTTTTGAGAACTTATATGGCACTAATATTTTTGAGTTCTACCAGAACAATCATTCCTCAGGGAAAATTTTTGACCAGGCAATGACAGATATTTCAGTAATTGAAAATATTGCTGTCTTGGCTGCTTATGATTTTTCATCTATGGACAAGTTAGTTGATGTTGGCGGTGGTAATGGTAGATTACTATCTTCTATTCTTCAAGCTTACTCTGCGATGACCGGTGTATTGTTCGAGCAGCCCGATGTCATTGAAAGAGCCTTCGATTTGGTCGAAAAATCAGGAATAAGCGATCGCCTTCAATTAGTAACAGGTAATTTCTTTGAAACTATCCCAGTGGGGGGAGATGCCTATGTGCTGAAACATATTCTTCATGACTGGGGTAATGAAGAAGCGATCGCTATTCTTAAGAACTGTTATCAAGCAATGGTAGAAGCAGGACGGCTATTAGTCAAAATTTAAAGATCGCACTGGAATTGAAACTGTGGAACAGGCATCTTGCCTGTTTCCATCTCTGAACTGGCAAGATGTCTGTTCCACAGTAGGAAAGTTGATGCTGAGGCTTGGTTGCAAAGCAACAAACTCCGAACCCCAAACTTGTCGTTAGGTGCTTGCTGATTCCAAGCGGCCTGAGATGACATCAATAACAGCTTCAAAGATGTTTAGGGAGTTTTCCGCCAGGGTGTTAAGGGTATCCAACAAGGGATTAATCTCACAGATTTCCCAACAGCATACCCGTGGATCACCCACTAGAGCTGCATTGAGGCGACGGGCTTCATCTGCCCAGAGTCCCCCCGGTACAGGTGTGCCGGTGCCCATACAAATGGTGGAATCCATGCTGTCCACATCGAAGGTAACGTAGATGATATCGCACTGAGCTAGATAGGTTAAACAGCGCTGGGCAGCAGCTTCTGCACCTAGTTCTCGAACCTCTTGGGTTGTGACAATAGGAATATGGTGCTGTGCAATTACATAGTTCTCAGCAGCTTCGGTGTCCCGCACAGATACATAAATCAAGTCCTGCAACGACAGATTTGCATCATCTGCAATGCCCAGGGATTTGCACATTTCCCAAAGCTTTGCGGTTTCTGGATCGAGGTTATTGATTTGCTGGTCATTATTGTCATAGCCGGAGGCAGCCCCTAGGGGCATACCGTGCATATTACCAGAAGGAGTGGTGTAGGGAGAATGAATATCGGCGTGGGCATCGATCCATACAACCCCCAGCCGCCGATCTGGAAATGCCTTTTTGATGCCTGCAATGGTGCCTGCGGCAGTTGAATGATCGCCCCCTAAGACAACCGGAAATAAGCCATCTTGCAGAGTCTGAGCCACAATATCTGTTGTGCGAGCCAAGACTTTATAAATAGCATCAATATATTTGGCATGGGGATAAACTTGAGATTGGGCAAGGGCATGGTTCTCGTTCTGCACAGCTCGATTATCCAAGCTAATGACCCCGTTTTCTGCTCGCATACGAGCAGTTTGTTTCTCAACGGCAGCTTCCTTGAGAAAGTTAATGCCCTTCGATGCACCACGTTTGCCCGCACCCAGATCAGAATCAACTTCTACCAAGGCAACGGAGGACACTTCAGCCACTTTGGCATACTGCATCAAAATCTTCTTAAAACTGCGGAGTGCCGCTACCGTAATTTTGAGCTCACTCTCATCTGCCTGGGTAGCAATAAATTCCTCAAAATCAATCTGTCCATCTCCATCGAGATCTGCTTTTTTTACTAGAGCATCAATCTCAGCATCACTGGCATCGGTGTTAAAACAGCGGACTATTTGAGTGAATTCCTCAAAGGACAAATGTCCACTGTTATCTACATCAATCAGCTGGAAAATTTGGCGCAAGTCACTACTTACATCTAAATCTTGGCGCTGTGTCATCCACTGGATAAAGCTGTCGTGCGGGACAACGCCATCTATAACGCGGTTCAATAAGTTGGTGCGATCGCTCGGGGAAATCCCTCGCCCCAATAATTCCAAGGCATCGACTACTTCTTGTCGAGTCAAACAACCATCACCATTGGCATCAAATAAGCCATATATTTTCTCGAATTCTGCTAATTTTTTTGCAGGTAGCAATACATCCCTGGACATTGGTTTTTGTTTAAGTAATGAGCATTAAAAGGCAGGAGGCAGGAGGCAGGAGGAACAAGAGTTTTTCTTGCCTAAAAAGAAGGTTAGAAACTAGTCATATTAAAGGATTCAGCCATCTTGTTTTCATTTCTAGTTTCTCGAGAGTAATGAGTTAATTATCCCTCGATTAGCTTCCAAATTTTTTCAATTGTGCCATGTTTTTGAGCTTACTGTGTTTGAGAACTACTAAGGTCACATTACCTGACAAAACATTATTCACTGAATCAGTGTTCGATAATTAGTACATGTTTTCTACTATCTGACAGTCATTACCTAGCCACCGGACTTAAAATATTAAGTATGTTAAGAAGTGTAATGTTAGGGTAAGGTTTTTCATGGCTGATCAGTTAATTCGCGCTACAGCAGCCGAGGGTGGAATTCGGGCTGTTGGTGTTATTACTACCCGTATTGCCGAAGAGGCTAGACAGCGTCACAAACTTTCTTATGTGGCTACTGCAGCCCTTGGTCGCACGATGTCTGCAGGTCTGTTACTGGTTTCTAGTATGAAGCGGGCAGAGTCGAGGGTCAACATTCGCATTAAAGGCAATGGACCCCTCGGTGGACTTCTGGTTGATGCAGGATTAGATGGAACTGTAAGAGGTTATGTCGAAAATCCAGGAGTTGAATTGCCACCAAATGAACTAGGTAAACTGGATGTTGGTAATGCTGTGGGACCTGATGGTTACCTCTACGTAGTTCGGGATGTTGGCTATGGCTATCCCTACTCCAGTACAGTTGAACTAATGTCTGGGGAAATTGGTGATGATATAACTAACTACCTAGCAACTTCCGAACAAACTCCTTCAGCGTTGATAGTTGGTGTTTTTGTAGGAGCAGAAGGGGTTACGGCAGCGGGAGGGATATTGATTCAAGTGCTACCCAAGGCAGCTAGAGACGAAACTCTAGTCGAATTGTTGGAATCTCGCATTGCCAAGCTCTCAGGATTTACTCCCCTATTGCAGTCAGGTAAGACTTTGCCAGAAATTTTTGAACTGTTGCTGGGAGACATGGGTTTAGTTATACTCCCGGATATCCACATGGTGCGTTTTCACTGTGGTTGCTCTTTCAATCGGGTTTTGGGAGCTTTGAAAATGCTTGGGGAAGCAGAACTGCAAGATATGATTGAAAAAGATGAAGGAGCGGAGGCAACCTGCCACTTCTGCGGCGAAATTTATCAAGCTAGTGGTGATGAACTAGCTAAGTTGATAGATGATTTGCGAGCTGAGTCTGTATGAATTATCCGGCGCTGTATGCGATAGCATACAGCGCGGGCTTCTTTCTGATTTCACCTGTCACTCTTTTATTCCTCTAGTCAACACGAACGGACTATAAGGTTGCAAAAATGGTAGCCGAAATAGTGCATCGTCCAAAAAATTATAAATTGGCAGCGCCCAACGCAAACTTGAGGAAGCAATATAACGGTAGTGTAAGCCTGATAGATAGCTAGAGGCAACCCTAAAACCAGCCTGGGTAAAAACTTGGGCAATTTCTGAGGCAATAATCGGACGCTCGTTCTCTGTTACCCCTTCACTACTATAGAAGGGAGAGGTGCGATCGCGATAAAGCCACATAAAGGGGTTCAAGCGGTTGGGATCAAAGGCAACAAAGACGCCGTTTGGTTTGAGTACCCGGAAAACCTCACTGGCACATTTGCTAGGGTTTGGTAAATGATGGATAATGCCGCTGAGTAGAACTCCATCCAGACTTTCCGAGTCAAAAGGTAAGTTTTCGACATCCCCGACAATAAACTCTATTTCTGGATACGTGCATCCTGCTAGTTCAATTAATCCCTGGCTCAAATCCAATCCAGAAGCGAAAAATCCCTGGTTGTGTACTAGCTTGGTAAAAATACCCGAACCACAACCACAATCTACCACTCGCATTCCTGGTTGCAGACCACTAAATTCCAGACAGCTGTTGACTATCTTGAGATTGCTCTTATCTGTAAAGACATTATATTCTTGGGACTCTGCGTAGCTATCAAAGAAAGCAATTTCTCTTTGCTTATCCTGTGTCACCATAACTGGTACTTTGATCCTCCACCCATTATTGGGGTTAATTTAACACAGGACTAGTGCCGCTGCGCAGAATTAAGAATTAAGAATTAAGAATTAAGAATGCTTATAGAGTAAGGATTCTATCGATTTCAAACTGGTGAGTTATTTTCGCCGTGCTGCACTAGGTGAGTGTAGTTATCTTTACGGGGGAACAAGTGACTTGAAATATAGCCAGGGTATAGGGTGTAGAATACAGTAATAAATTAACCTCCTGCTCTTAGAGTTTGGGGGTTTTAATTTTTCCTTCAATAACTCCCATTTCGTTTTATCAAAGAAAAACACAACCACAGGTTATTAATTAATTCAGCAGTAATTTATCCGGATAGTAGAGTCTTACTTAAGAAGAAAGAAGTGGTAGATGCACCCTGATAATTAACCCCCTGCTCTTAGAGTTTGGGGGTTTTAATTTTTCCTTCAATAACTCCCATTTCGTTTTATCAAAGAAAAACACAACCACAGGTTATTAATTAATTCAGCAGTAATTTATCCGGATAATAGAGTCTTACTTAAGAAGAAAGAAGTGGTAGATGCACCCTGATAATTAACCTCCTGCTCTTAGAGTTTGGGGGTTTTAATTTTTCCTTCAATAACTCCCATTTCGTTTTATCAAAGAAAAACACAACCACAGGTTATTAATTAATTCAGCAGTAATTTATCCGGATAATAGAGTCTTACTTAAGAAGAAAGAAGTGGTAGATGCACCCTGATAATTAACCTCCTGCTCTTAGAGTTTGGGGGTTTTAATTTTTCCTTCAATAACTCCCATTTCGTTTTATCAAAGAAAAACACAACTACAAGTTATTAATTAATTCAGCAGTAATTTATCCGGATAGTAGAGTCTTACTTAAGAAAGAAGTGGTAGATGCACCCTGATAATTAACCTCCTGCTCTTAGAGTTTGGGGGTTTTAATTTTTCCTTCAATAACTCCCATTTCGTTTTATCAAAGAAAAACACAACCACAGGTTATTAATTAATTCAGCATTAATTTATCCGGATAGTAGAGTCTTACTTAAGAAGAAAGAAGTGGTAGATGCACCCTGATAATTAACCCCCTGCTCTTAGAGTTTGGGGGTTTTAATTTTTCCTTCAATAACTCCCATTTCGTTTTATCAAAGAAAAACACAACCACAGGTTATTAATTAATTCAGCAGTAATTTATCCGGATAATAGAGTCTTACTTAAGAAGAAAGAAGTGGTAGATGCACCCTGATAATTAACCTCCTGCTCTTAGAGTTTGGGGGTTTTAATTTTTCCTTCAATAACTCCCATTTCGTTTTATCAAAGAAAAACACAACCACAGGTTATTAATTAATTCAGCAGTAATTTATCCGGATAGTAGAGTCTTACTTAAGAAGAAAGAAGTGGTAGATGCACCCTGATAATTAACCCCCTGCTCTTAGAGTTTGGGGGTTTTAATTTTTCCTTCAATAACTCCCATTTCGTTTTATCAAAGAAAAACACAACTACAGGTTATTAATTAATTCAGCAGTAATTTATCCGGATAGTAGAGTCTTACTTAAGAAGAAAGAAGTGGTAGATGCACCCTGATAATTAACCCCCTGCTCTTAGAGTTTGGGGGTTTTAATTTTTAATAGTCAATGAACAATGTTAATACTATTTTTTCCAATTTGTCGATAATCTCTCCGGATATTGAAGATATTCCTCCGAATAGAGGAGTGGTAGATGATGTACCCTGGTAATTCTCCCCCGAACTATGAGCTTCGGGGGTCTTTCTTATATCTTTGTAAGTATCAAAGAAAAACTATACTCTTTTCAAACCTTAGTGCGGTCAGTTAAAATTTCGTAGCCGTCAGCTGTCACTAATACAGTATGCTCAAATTGAGCTGATAGGGCATTGTCTACTGTAACTACAGTCCAACGGTCAGATAAGGTTCGGGTAAACTTTGAACCAGCATTTAATATTGGCTCAATTGCTAGAGTCATACCAGCACGAAGCTTGACATTTGGCATCTCACGAGTGCGAAAGTTAAAGACAGAAGGTTCTTCGTGTAGATTCCTACCTACACCATGACCAGTAAAGTTTTCCACCACACTAAAGCCATTAGCTTGAACATGATCTTCAATTGCACCAGCAATGTCAAGTAAGTAGGCTCCGGCTTTTACCTGTTCAATTCCCTTGTAGAGAGCTTCTTCGGCTACACGAATTAACTGAGCAGCCTTTGGTGTAACTTGATTGATCCCAATGGTGATGCAAGAGTCGCCGTGAAATCCCTCATAGTAGGCACCAGTATCTATTTTCAATACATCACCATTGCGAATCACCTTTTTGCGGTTGGGAATGCCATGTACAACTTCGCTATTGATACAGGAGCAAATGGAACCTGGGAAGCCATGGTAACCCTTAAAGCTAGGTTTCGCATCCATCTCGCGAATGCGCTTTTCTGCATAAGCATCCAAGTCAGCAGTTGTCATTCCTGGTTCAACTATCTCTGAAATTTCCTTGAGCACCTTGGCAACAATCTTCGCCGCCTGCCGCATAATCTCGATTTCACGTTCAGACTTGATTTCAATGCCTCGGCGTTTTTTCTGTACCCGAGGAGGTTTAGCTGGTTTGGAAAGCAGGTTGCTCAAAATGTTCATTTAGTTGATAGATAATGCTACTTGAGGTTACTACAAGGATTATAACGGGAGGCTAGTACCGCTGCGCGGAATTAAGAATTAAGAATTAAGAATTAAGAATGCTTATAGAGTAAGGATTCTATCGATCTCAAACTGGTCAGTTACTTCTGCCGCGCTGCACTAGGAACACAGAACACACAGAAGGAAAAAGTACTATATCCTGTAGCAACTTACCGTTTCCCTCTGTTTAAAAACAGTTCCTAATTCCTCATGATTCGTTCCATGTTATCTATGTTCAGGTTAGATAACTATTTCTTTATTTCAACCTAATTTGATAAAATATTTTAGATGTCTGGCAATTGATAATTGATAATTGGCAACTAAAAAGTGTAAAATGAGAGACCCTATCAATATAGAGTCTATTGTTAAAAAAACTTGGATTTATCATTATTTTGATAATTTTATTTAGAGCACTGAAGGATAGACGTAATAATTTCCGGATATTTTAGTAAGTGTCATAATAGCAATTAAGTAACTGACTCAGGTTGAGGGTGCAAAAATCGACAGTATATCTTTCCTAGGAAACATCAAATGAATTCTTCGTGTGAGGAGAGTGAGCAAAACTTAGGCAGTAGATCAGCATCTCTCCAAGCCTTCTTCAATCTTTCTCCAGATTTGTTATGTATCCGTAGCAATGATGGGTATTTCCAGGAACTCAACTCAGTTTGGCAAACTACCCTAGGCTGGACACTCGAGGAATTGCGATCATACCCCTGGTTGGAGTTTGTCCATCCTGACGATATCGCTTTTACCCTTGATATGGAACATCAATGTTATATCAAGGTAAGCCATACCCCCATACAATTTAAAAATCGCTACCGTTGCCGAGATGGGAGCTATCGCTGGTTGTCCTGGCGTTTATCTGCCTATGAAAACGGCTTAAGCTACGGTATTGCGCAAGATGTCACAGAAAACAGTTGGCGAGGTAGTGAAGCGTATCGTACAGAGTTACAGGAAATGGTGAAGTTAAGGGATCAGGCAATTGATGCTAGCAGTGTAGGAATTACTATTGCCGATGCTCGCTTACCTGATATGCCCCTAATTTATGTTAATCCTGCCTTTGAAGTAATAACCGGTTACTCCCCTGCTGAGGTACTCGGTTCTAACTGTCGTTTTTTGCAAGGAGAAAAGACTGATCAGCCAGCTGTTGCAGAACTTCGTGCTGCTATTAAAGCTGGGGAAAATTGCACTGTCACCTTACTCAATTACCGGAAAGACGGGACTCCCTTCTGGAATGAATTAACTATTTCACCGATTTATGATGATGACAACAGCCTCACTCATTTTGTCGGTATTCAAGCTGATATTAGCGCTCGTGTTAGAGCAGAAACAGCACTGCGTATAGAAAAAAACAAATCAGAAAAACTACTACTCAATATTTTGCCACAACCGATTGCCGAACAATTGAAACAGTTTGAGGGTTCTTTGGCTCAACAATTTGACGCAGTCACAATTTTGTTTGCTGATATTGTGGGTTTTACTCCCCTATCTACCCAAATGCCACCTTTAGAGCTGATCAATTTTTTAAATCAGATTTTTTCAGCTTTTGATCAATTGGCTCAAAAACACGGAGTTGAGAAAATCAAAACTATTGGGGATGCCTACATGGCGGCTGGCGGTTTGCCTGTAATACAAGATAATCATGCAGAGGCGATCGCAAACATGGCTCTGGATATGCAACAAGCAATTACCCGCTTCCAAGCACAACAAGGTGAATCTTTTCAAATTCGCATTGGTATTAACACTGGGCCTGTAGTAGCTGGGGTAATTGGTATCAAAAAGTTTATCTATGATTTGTGGGGTGATGCAGTAAATGTTGCCTCGCGGATGGAATCATTAGCCGAACCAGGAAAAATACAAGTTACTGCTGCTACTTACGAACTTTTGAAAGACAAATTTGTATTTGAAAAGCGAGGTGCGATCCCGGTTAAAGGGAAAGGAGAAATGACTACCTATTGGTTGTTTGGTAGAAGATCAACTCCAACCTTACCTAGGGTTTGCTGAATAAGTCTACTGGGAAGCGTTTTGAAGTAATGAGGGCCTGACGGCGAATTAAGAATTAAGAATTAAGAATTAAGAATTGATTGAATCGCCGAAAAAGAAGATGAGAAACAAGTCAGTTTTCCTTTGAGCCTCCTGCCTCCTGCCTCCTGCCCCTCACAAGGGTAGGTTTTTTACATAAGACGTTAGTGGAGGTCAGACAAGGAGGACAAGGAGGGAAAGTAGACAAGGAAGAAAGAAGATGAATGTATATTAGGAAGTATTCACGACAAAAGATGATTGGGGAAATAAACCATTTAAGGAAATACCTTTACCGCAAAGTAAATCGGCAATAATATTAATTAGTCCTTGTAAAAAACAAGATATAGTTCGATTGGTTGGCTTCAATTCAAGTTGCTGATTTTCAAAGTTTTCGGCAATTACTTGGTCTTTGAACAGGTTGGATAAATGTCGCTGTTTATCACTACCAATTGTTACAGTCGGTGAGAGTAGCTACTGCCATAGCTAACCAGATTCTTTCCGCTCTAGCTGGCTCTCTTAATCTGGTTTTATGCCACTGCCAACCATCACTTTTAATATCTCCTTTATACCTTCTTTTTCGCCACGCCTCGGCAAAGTTCGCGCAAACGGAGCGAGACGAACGACGAATTTGGTCAGTCAGAGAGTATTTTTCCTCGGCAGGAAATTGCTTTGATAATTCAAAGATAGTCATAGCTGCATCAAATGCTTTTTGATAGATGATGAGATCTTCATGAGAAAAAAATGCTTCTTCTTTCTTCTTCTCCCTTGTCCACTTTCCCCCCTTGTCTCCCTTGTCTTACCTCATTATACGATTAATGTAAAAAACCTACCCTTGTCAGGGGGACAGAGGGGGGTGGGAAGGGGGCTGGGGGGTTAGGTCAAAAATAGTTCGACAAAGCGAGTTAAGTTGACACCAATGGTTCATGCACCCCCCTCCTGAAATGCTTGATTTAGGGCATCCTCATCAATAGAAACCGTATAGCGATCGGCATGACCATCTAAATAACTTTGCAACTCTTCATCCGATGGTTCCTGGATACCTGCCACATCTTCGATCAGAAACTGCATCTTTTGAACCAGCCGTCGTCTGACAATGATGTCCTTATCATCTAAGCCCAAGGCTAGGGCTTCCTGATACAAGACTTCATCGTGGATGTAGTTATCTACTAATTTTTCCAACTGTTGGGGAGTTGCCTCTCGTCCCCACTGCAACTGCCAGGTTGCTTTCAAAGACTCAATTACAGGGGCAGATATGTCAATTTGTTTGGCGGAAGTAGATGTCATTGAAGGACTACCCACCCAAAAATACAGCCCAAACAGTAGAGCACCCAAAACCAAGAAATGCAGCAATGGTTCCCGCAAGATATGCAGGAATGGCTTTGGTTGAGAGGGTGGCTCGACTGGGATTTGAGATGGTAAAGTTTGGTTATTAATCAGTGTTGTTACTGTTTCCTGCATAGCGTTTTGATTACAGTCCTAAATGATTTTTTGTGGGCATTACTGATGTTGCCCCCCAATTCTGATACGCTGGCGAAATATTTCGTAATATATCCCAGTTGCACCAAAGCCCCCTAAATCCCCCAATTCTGGGGGACTTTGAATCTGGGCTCCCCCAAAATTGGGAGCTGGGGGGCTTGAAAAACCTTTGTCTCGTCACCAATATTTGCAAATGTTAAATTCGCCACCGGTATCAATTCTGGGAGAATTCGCGGATGCTTCGCTATTTGACAGATGGGGATTTAGGGGGCTTTCCCAACTCTCAAAGTCCCCCAAAGTTGGGGGATTTAGGGGGCACAGATACAGCTCGAACCACAATCAAGCCTAAATAAGGCAAATGTTCTTTCATTTGCTCTTCGACAGTATCGGTAATCCCTTGAGCTTCCTGAAGAGATAGGGTGGATGGTAAAGTAATGTCCATTTCGATATGGAGCCGATGCCCTAGCCACCGGGTTCGCAAATTAGCGATCGCTGATGCTTCTACTTCCGGCACATGATGAATTGCATGGTGAACCGATTCGAGTACCTCTGGTTCCACCCCATCCAGGAGGCGACTAAAAACCGTCTGTCCTGACTCCCAAACAATTTTGAGCAATACGGCTGTGATTACTAAGCCCATCACTGGATCTGCCCAAGGATAGCCCAATGCCACACCTAGAGCGCTGAGCAATACTGCCAGACTAACTAAGCCATCAGCCATGGCGTGATAACCATCAGCAATCAGAGCCGCACTATTGATTTCCCGCCCAACTCCAATGCGGAACACAGCCACTACTTCATTACCAATAAAACCAACAATCGCTGCGATCGCTAATGCTCCCAAATGATGCAGAGGCTGAGGATGGTAAAATCGCTCTACAGACTCATAAGCGGTAATTGCAGCACTCAGCAGCACAATTGCTACAATCATCACCCCTGCCAAGTCTTCCAAGCGAGCAAAGCCATAGGAAAATCTTGGTGTTGGCTTGCGCCGAGAAACGAGAAATGCCACACCCAAAGGCACAGCCGTCATGGCATCCCCGACGTTGTGAATCAGTTCTGCCAACAGAGCAACACTACCAGAAAGCCAGAATACCACTGCCTGCAAAATCGCAGTGAGCAGCAATCCCACCAATGACCATTTAACAGCCCAGATGCCTCGCTCAGAGCTAGCGATTTCTGGATCAATGACTCCGTGGGTGTGGGTATGACCATCATCACCATGATGGTGGTGATGGTGGTGAGGTTCCCTCTCTGGTCTAGTGAGTTGAGATACATCATTAGTTGGGATAGACGTAGGCAGTTGCGTCATAGTGCTTATCTATATAAGACATCTGTTTGAGGATAGTTGTGTAAACTTCCCATGTTTTTCTACTTGTTCACTGAACACTCAAAAACTCCAACTTTCCGAGTTTACATTGATGAAAAGGCAGGTTGACAGCAAGCTTTAGAAATCAACATAAAAAGTGCCATTGGCGTAGTCCAAAGACTTCAAGCTCATTTTAGTGGTAAGCTATGTCTTGGAATAATCAAAAATCACAACTTTCTAAGTAATTGAAATTAGATAACTGATTAGGGTTTCATCATCCAAAACCTGCTGCTCAATTTCAGTGATTGTGACAATGACAATTCAATTCCCTAAAGCAATAATCCACTCCCGACAACGATTTAATGAGTTAGATAGATAGGATTTAATAGCATTCAAAGAAAAGTTTTTCCCCTGAGGTAGACGAATTGCCATTGGCTGATTCTCAATAGGTGAAATCTCTAACCAGGCGTTGAGAGTTGTTGGTAATTTTGTATGCAGACGTAGGGTAATGGTTGAGTTGGATAGAGATTGAGTGTAAGCAGGAGTTAAAAAGGGTTGATAAATTTCGGCTTCTGGAGTTAGTTGTTTAATAAAAGCTAAACTGACACCTCTTACTAGTTTTCTTAGGGGTTCGGCTTCCTTACCAATTTGTTCTTTGACGAGAGTACTGCGAGCTAGGGCATCATTGAGGTTACCTTGATCAGTTACACTCAAATGAGTACCACCGATGGCAGAAACTAGATACTTAGAACCACCTAAGTGAGCAAAAGCTCGCAGCTGATGGTTGAGGGATGGTGTGATGATATCTTCTGTACCAGTCAAAATTAAGGTTGGGGTAGTCACTTGAGCTAAACCATCTTTGCCAAACAAGTGTCCTGTCACTGTGTTGAAAGCAATTACCTGAACTACCCGCTTATCCTGCAACTCTACCCTACCGTCAGGCAAACTAGCAGCTGCACATTGAAACCAATCTGCTGGTGACTGGATGAAGGGACTACGATTTTTACAAAACTGCCGTAATGTCTCTAAGTCCAATTCTCCTCCAGCCAAGGCTAAGGCAGTGTAACCTCCTAGAGAGTGACCAATAACGCTGACTTGTTGAGTATTAAATTTACCTTGTAGGGAACCATATCTGCGATTGATTCTTGTTAATCTATCTAGTACAAAGCTGACGTCCTGAGGACGCTCAATAAACTCTGAGGCTGGTAATAAATCCCCAGGTTCCTTACCCAGAGAAGCTTGATCAATCCAAGTATAGTTGCTGCCGGGATGCTCTATAGCAGCAACGGTGATACCGTGGGAAGCTAAATGACGAGCTAGGTAAGTTAAGAATTTACGATCAGAAGCAAAGCCGTGAGAAAGGATTACCAACGGACCTTGGGACTTCCGTGCCCAGTAGAGGTCTACAATTATACTACGTTCCCGTTTTTGATCTCGTAACCTCAATGTTCGCTCCCACACGTATTGGGAACCACCAGCAGTAGGGTCAAAGCTAGAACGAAACTCCCCTTGATCTTCAATACTCAGTTCCTGCTCTAGTATCGGACCAATCGCTTTGCTCTGCAACTGGGAGGCATTGAGCTGAAGAGCGATCGCGATCGCAGAACTGGCATTTACAGTAACATTCTGTTGGGGATAAGCTTGTAAAAAACCCACTATGCTGAGTCCCTCACTTTCCCTTCCTGCTAAGAATAACGCTTCCTTGAGTTCTTCTAAGCTACTATCAGGAAGCGCCGAACCAATTTTTTCGAGTATTTGTGGACTATCAGCTGAACTGAGTAGATCATTAATAAATTTCTCAGTCAAGTTGGGGTTAATGTGCAGTTGTCTGGTAAGAACCTGTTGTACCTGTGGCGTCAGTAGTTTACTGTAGGGTTTGAGTACTGATGACAACTCCCCAGTCTCAGCAAACTCTTCTAAATCTGCGATCGCAACTGCTCTTTCCAATGGTCCCAAACGTAAGATTAGATGTTCTGCTGCTGATGCTGGTGGGGCGAAGTAGCACAGAGCAGTGAAGATTACACCCAGAGTACCCTGTCCGATAGCGCAGCGGTAGTGACGAAAGAGTTGGCTATTCTTGGTTAAACTACCCGAGTTACCATGTTGTTTCTCATCTTGAGCAGGCTGAGATGCCATGCCACCGCACAAGTTAGACTCAAACTTCATACGTCAGATTTTACCGCCATTTAACTAGCAATCAATAACCTCCCTCCCAATGACTAGATGCAGAATCTACAAGTTTCCCATCCATCTCCACAAAAATAGGATGCATAATTGGCAATCGGCCAGCTATGCACTACTTGGAGGCTCTATTCTCCAAGATACAACTTTCTATAAGTAATGTCCGAAACACAATGGAAAAAATCTGGGAGCTAATCGAGGGGTTGTTAATCCAGATTTGGGATAAACCCATACTGCTTAAATACAGCTGCTACTTGATCATTGGTGAGAAATTGTACCACTTCTTTGGCTGCTTCAGGCTGATTACTATCTTTAACAACAGCAATAGGATAAACTACTCGAGAATGGGAAGCTTCAGACGCAGTGTCCACAATTTTTACCGGTGCTGAAATTTCAGCATCAGTTCGGTAAACAATTCCAGCATCAGTATTTCCTGTTGCCACATAACTCAAGACTTGACGGACATCTTTGCCGTAAACTACCTTAGGTTGAACTGACTCAATAATTCCCAGAGATGTCAACACTTCTTGTGCATATTTTCCTGCTGGCACACTCTGAGGTTCTCCCAGAGCAATTTTTTTATAATTATTGTCTGTTAAGTCTTGAAAGCTGTTAATTGTCGTGTTATCTTGAGGGACGACTAGCACTATTTGATTTTTCAGTAAATCTTGACGAGTTTCATCAAGCAATAAACCTTTTTTCTGCAAAGCATCCATTTGTTTGGCAGCAGCAGAAATAAAAATATCAACAGGTGCACCTTGCTCAATTTGTTGCTGAAGAGAGCCGGAAGAAGCAAAGTTGTAGGTAATCACCACATTGTTTTTTTCCTCAAGATAAAGCGGTTTAATTGCTTCCATTGTCTCTTTAAGACTAGCTGCTGCTGATACAGTTAACTCTATTTTTACAGCAGCACTGCTTGAGGTGCTTAGTTGATTATTAGTAATTTGACTACAGCCAATAGTTCCTATCAATGAGAAGGCAAAACAACATAAATATACAATAATTTTGTTCTTTTTCATATCGAGTAAGATTCACCCAACTATTGATTTTGGTCTGAATCCCTTAATATAACTAGTTTTTGCTTCTCTTTTTCGATGTGGAGTTTTATCCTGCTCCCTGCTCCCTGCGTCGTCAGATGCTCATTAATCTGATTACTACAGCCTATGTATCAAAAGTTACTCCACTCTTCTTAAAAAATACCAAAATACCGATTATTTTTTCTGCTTTCTATTTTATTTTACCAATTATTAAGGCAAATTTAATCGTAAATATATACTTACTTTAAATGAAGTTAACCTTTAATAAATAAAACTCAAGAAACAATGATAAATATGGGAAGAATCGGGAAAAACTGCGAAAATTTGTGAATATATTACCTAAGATCCAAATTGGAAGTGGCAGTGCGTGAAAATAAACATCAGTTTCAAACCCTAGCCAATTTATCTCCGATTGGTTTATTCCGCGCCGATGCGGAGGGACAGTTCTTGGAAGTTAACCAGCATTGGTGCGACATAGCGAGATTAATCTCGTCAGAAGCTCTAGGAGAAGGTTGGCTGCAAACTATTCATCCCGATGACCAAGAGCGAGTTTTTAGGGAATGGTATGATCATAACACTGAAAAAAATTTGCCCTTACCTCAAAGATCCTACGGTAACAAATCCATTGAATATCGTGTGCTGTTTCCTGATGGGACTACTACTTGGGTTTTGGCTAAGGCGGTAGCAGAAAAAGATACTACTGGAGCTATAACTGGTTATGTTGGCAGTTTAATCGACATTAGCGGACGCAAACAATTAGAAGAAAAACTGCAACACCAAGCTTCCCATGATAGTTTAACAGGTTGGTCAAACCGAACAAGGTTTCTCCAACATCTTAAGGAGTTACAGTCAAAAAGCTTGCCCATGCAGCTAGAAAATGAGCTGAGACAAGCAGTAGAGAACTGCCAAGATTTGGTGGTACATTACCAGCCCATTTTTGATCTAAGAACGGACAAAATTCAGGGATTAGAAGCACTAGTACGTTGGCAACATCCCACAAGGGGACTAATGTTTCCTACCGAGTTTATCCCCTTAGCTCAAGCAACAGGACTGATTCTGCCCCTAGAACAGTATATTCTCTCAGTTGCTGCATTCCAGTTGCGGCTCTGGCACTTAGCATTTCCCGCCTCAGCTCCTTTGACAATGAGTGTGCATCTGTCTGTTCAACAATTTTGGTCCCCTGGATTGATTGAGCAAATTGAGAAGGTGCTTCAAGAAACAGGCTTGCAGGGTAGTAGTTTAAATCTGGAGATTACTGGAAACACTCTGATGGATACTCCAGAAGAGATGGTGGAAATTCTCTTGGAGTTGAGTAATCGGGGAATTAGTATATCTATTGATAATTTTGATAAAAATTACTCCTGCTTTCCCCGCTTAGCTTACTTGCCGCTGAATACTTTAAAGATTAACCGCTCTTTGAGCGAGCAAATGGGAGAAGATACTCAGGAAGATTCCATCGTCTCCACCATGATCAATTTAGCTCATAATCTTGGTTTGGAGGTGCTAGCGGAGGGGGTGGAAACTGAGATACAACTAGAGCAATTAAAACGGCTGCAATGTGACAAGGCTCAAGGGTACTTGTTTTGTGGTTCTTTAGAGGTTGAGGCAGTAACAGCACTGTTGGCATCGTCGCTAGTACACACAGAGCAGCAGAGCAAAGTAGCAAAATTAGTAGCTCCTTCGGCAGCCTCAGCCTCTAATTCCCTTGATAAGGAATTACTCAAGCTAGCACAACGAAAAAGACTACTCAAACGTCGCTTGGCGAGTCAAATCGGCAATTCCCTGGACTTTAACACAATTCTCAAAACAGCAATCAATGAAATCCGCCACCTACTCCATGTTGATTGCTGTCAGTTTTTTTGGTGTCGCAATGATGTAGAGCCACCGAGATTTGAACCAACTCGCCAGATTTGTGAATTAGACTCTATTTGCTCGGCTTGTCTCCAGCCTCAAACACCAACTATTGAAGTTCTGGGGAAGATACTGCTAGAGAAACAGCTGCTCTGCATTGACGATATTGCTACAGATTCAATTATTAATCCTGAAATTAGAGATTTCCTTCAATTGAAGGGATTAAAATCCCTACTGGCAATTACAATTCACCCCAATTCTGGACAAGTAGGGGTGATTGTTTGTGAACACAACTACGCCAAACGCCATTGGCAAGATGAGGAAGTCGAACTGCTCAGTGATATGGCAGAGCAATTAGCGATCGCGATCGATCATGCCAAACTATACGAAGAAACTTGTATAGCTGCGGCTGTTGCTAATGCTCAAGCTCTGCAAACCAAGAAAGCTCTGCAAGAGCTCAAAGAAACCCAAACTCAATTAATTCAAACTGAAAAAATGTCGAGTTTGGGACTGTTAGTGGCTGGAGTTGCTCACGAAATCAATAATCCGATTAACTTTATTTCCGGTAATATCAACTATGCTCAACAATACACAGAAAGCCTCCTCAAGCTTCTAACTCTTTACCAAAAGCATTATCCCCAGCCAGTTGCTGAAATTGCAGAACTCAGTCAGGCTATAGAAGTCGACTTTGTGCAAGAGGATTTGCCGAAATTAATGTCTTCAATGGCAATGGGAAGCAACCGGATTAAGGTAATTGTCCAAAGTTTGCGCAATTTTTCCCGACTCGATGAAGCACAGATGAAATCAGTCGATATCCATGAGGGAATTGATAGCACTTTGTTGATTTTGCAAAATCAGCTCAAAGCTAAAGCTGAACACCCTGGTATTGAGATCATTAAAGAATATGGGGATTTGCCTTTAGTAGAATGTTACGCTGGACAACTCAACCAGGTATTTTTGAATATTCTCTGCAATGCGATCGATGTTCTGGAAAGTTACCATGCTTCGTGTCCCTCACAGAAGAGGGAAACTCACCCTAATCAAATTACCATTTGTACTGAAGCTGACACCACGAATTTTATCACTGTCTCCATTCAAGATAATGGTCCAGGGATAAGTAAGAAGGTACAAGAACGATTATTTGACCCCTTTTTCACCACTAAACCTGTAGGTAAAGGCACAGGTTTGGGACTATCCATCAGCTACAAAATTGTTGTAGACAAACATCAAGGCAAACTGGAGTGTATTTCTTCCCCTGGAAAAGGTACAGAGTTTCGGATTACAATTCCCGTGAGCCAACCAGCTTTAACAACGGTTTGTGAAGCTCAGCACAGCGAAGCTACTTCTTTTATACCAAGAACTTGCATCGTGAGTTCTTCAGATCCCCGATTTCTTTAAGGATGCCGCTGGCGAATAGGAGGGTTGATAGGAGTGTGGATCAAGTTTGATTTTCAAAACGTTTGATTCTAGCTTCTAGTGCTTGTAACTTTTCCTCTAAATTAAGATGATCCGACTCATTGGTTAAACTATAACCAATTAAGCGATCAAGAATTTCTCTTTGTCGTATGGAATTTTCCGCTAAATCTCCATACTTGTGAATCAATTCATCTAGGACAAGTTTTTGAGTTTCTTGGCTTTCCTTAAATTTGAGTTGACTTTCTTCTAGTTTGAGTTGTCTCTCCTCAAATTTTGCTTGTCTGTCCTCAAATTCGAGATGTCTTTCCTTGAGTTGAAGTTGGCTTTCTTGAAGTTCTCGTTGAACAGACAACATGTCTTCGATGATTTTTTGCATTTCTTCAAAAGTCATGTCGTCCTTCCATTTGTTTCAAATGATTACCTCAATTATACCAAGAGGAGAGGGGGTATAGTGCCGTGGTACAGCTAATTTGGTGGTTTAGAAACCGGTTGGGAAATTTAGAATTTAGAATTTAGAATTTAAGAATGTAGTGGCGTGACACAGCTAAAAATGTAGGTTGGGTGTAACGAAGTGAAACCCAACAGAATATGCAAGTAGGACTTACGCACCGTAACGCAATTCTGTCATCCTGAGCGATAGCGAAGGATCTCCCAGCCGCAAGAGAATGCTTTTCTTACGTTGAGTAAGCAGGTACACAAAATTAATTACACATTGCCCAAAATTCAAAGCCTGACAGTATAAGGGTCACAGCGATCGAGAATAGGCAAATAATTCTGTGTAAGTGCTTATCACAGCTGGGTGCGTAAGTCCTAGCAAGAAGTGTTGGGTTAGGCTGTCGGCTCCACCCAACCTACACCTAAGACACCATTAACACTTGCATCCCCCGTTCTGTCTTCCGGGGGATGAGTTAACACAAAAGGTTGAAGTTAGGGTAAGTTCTCATGGATAATAGATAGATTAAAAATTGCCCCACTATATTTTGGCGTCAGACTGTGACAGCATCCAAAGCCTACAAAAATACCGTAAATCTACCCAAGACCAAGTTTGACATGCGGGCGAACGCTGTCAAGCGGGAACCGGAACTGCAACAATATTGGGAAGAACATCAAATTTACGATCGCCTGTCACAGAACAACCCTGGCGAAATTTTTATCTTGCATGATGGACCACCTTATGCTAATGGTTCCCTGCATATGGGTCATGCCCTCAACAAAGTCCTAAAAGATATTATTAATAAGTATCAATTGCTGCAAGGACGTAAGGTACGTTACGTCCCTGGTTGGGATTGCCACGGCTTGCCAATTGAGCTGAAAGTCCTGCAAGCCATGAAGTCACAGGAGCGGCAGGAACTGACACAACTGAAACTACGACGTAAAGCTCGGCAGTTCGCCCTCAAAGCAGTAGAAGAGCAGAGTAAGGGTTTCCAACGCTATGGTGTTTGGGGAGATTGGGAGCATCCTTACCTCACCTTGAACCCGGAATACGAGGCAGCTCAGATTGGGGTTTTTGGTCAAATGGTATTGAAAGGCTATATATATCGGGGTTTGAAGACAGTTCACTGGAGTCCCAGTTCCCGGACAGCCTTAGCAGAAGCGGAATTAGAATATCCAGAAGGACATGTCTCTCGCAGTATCTATGCAGGCTTCCGGATGACTAAGCCAGCACCAGCAGTGAAAGATGTCTTAGAGCCATTTTTACCTAATCTGGGTGTTGCTATCTGGACAACAACTCCCTGGACAATTCCCGGTAACCTCGCAGTAGCGGTGAATCCAGAACTAACTTATGCAGTAGTAGAAGTTGCTTCTGCTGTCTCCACTCCCCTAACCCCCTCTACGAAGGAGGAAGGCAGCAAAGCTACAACTAAAACTAGCCGTAAGTCCAAGAGCTTTGGAGACACTTTAGCCAATCTTCGAGGTTCAGCAACTGGCTCCAAAGCCAACAAGGGGTTTAAGAAGAGTAAGAAAGACAAGTCCCAAGAAGCAAGTCCCAAAAAGCAATACCTACTAGTGGCAGCGGAATTGGTAGAAAAGTTATCGGAGAAACTGGGAAGCCAGCTGGTAGTTAAAGCTACAGTAAAAGGAAAGGATTTAGAACATTCTACTTACCAACATCCCCTGTTTGACCGGGAAAGTGAAATTGTTATCGGTGGCGATTATGTCACAACTGAGTCGGGTACGGGTTTAGTACATACGGCTCCAGGTCATGGACAGGAGGACTTTGCAGTTGGTAAACGTTATGGTTTACCGATCCTCTCACCAGTGGATGCTAAAGGGAATTTTACCAAAGAAGCAGAACAGTTTGCCGGGTTGAATGTCCTAGGGGAAGGTAATGGAGCAGTAGTCGAAGCCCTAGCTAAAGCTGGTTCCTTACTTAAAGAAGAACCTTACAACCACAAATATCCCTACGATTGGCGCACCAAAAAACCCACAATCTTCCGGGCAACGGAACAGTGGTTTGCCTCAGTAGAAGGATTCCGGGAAGAAGCACTAAAAGCGATCGCCTCGGTTAACTGGATTCCTGCTCAAGGGGAAAACCGCATTACCCCGATGGTATCAGACCGCTCCGATTGGTGTATTTCCCGTCAAAGGAGCTGGGGTGTCCCCATCCCAGTGTTCTATGAGAAAGAGACAGGGGAAGTTCTGCTCAACCAAGAAACTATCGCCCATGTCCAAGCAATTATCGCCGAAAAAGGCTCCGATGCCTGGTGGGAACTACCAATAGAAGAACTCCTGCCAGAAAAATATCGTGGTAAGAGCCAGTCTTACCGCAAAGGAACCGATACCATGGATGTCTGGTTTGACTCCGGCTCCTCCTGGGCAGCAGTGAGCAATCAGCGAGAAGCACTGCGCTATCCAGCAGACTTGTATCTAGAAGGTTCAGATCAACATCGAGGTTGGTTCCAGTCCAGTTTACTCACCAGCGTTGCTACTAATGGCTTTGCTCCTTACAAAACTGTTCTCACCCATGGCTTTACCTTAGATGAACAAGGTCGCAAGATGAGCAAATCTTTGGGTAATGTGATTGACCCAAAGATTGTAATTGAGGGAGGTAAAAACCAGCAAGCAGAGCCGCCTTATGGTGCAGATATCCTCCGTCTGTGGGTGTCTTCGGTGGATTACTCTTCGGATGTTCCCTTAAGTAAAAATATCCTCAAGCAGCTGTCGGATGTCTATCGCAAGATTCGCAACACATCCCGCTTCCTGTTGGGTAATCTCCATGATTTTGAGCCAGAGAAACATGCAGTACCTTACGAGGAGTTACCAGAATTAGATCAGTACATGCTGCACCGGATTACTGAAGTGTTTGCAGATGTAACAGAAGCCTTTGAAAGTTATCAATTCTTCCGCTTCTTCCAAGCAGTACAAAATTTCTGCGTAGTGGATTTGTCCAACTTCTATCTAGATATAGCAAAAGATAGACTCTACATCAGCTCTTCCAACTCTCCACGCCGTCGCAGTTGTCAGACAGTACTAGCAGTAGCATTGGAAAATTTAGCAATAGCGATCGCACCGGTACTGTGCCATTTAGCAGAAGATATCTGGCAATACATACCTTACCAAAAACCTTACCAGTCAGTATTTGAGTCTGGTTGGGTGAAGTTAGAAGAGCAGTGGAAAAATCCAGAATTAGCTACCTCCTGGAATACCTTGCGCACCATCCGCACTGAAGTTAACAAAGTGCTTGAACAAGCCAGGGTAGAAAAAATGATTGGCTCTTCGTTGGAAGCCAAGGTATTACTGTATGTTCCCAACGAGGAGTTAAGAGAGCAGTTACAGATTCTCAACCTGACGAAGACAACAGTAGTAACACCTACAGTTGAACCCGAAGAACTAGTTACCCCAGAGCCACAACCATCAGCAGAGTTAGCAGTAGAAGCCATAGGTGAGCTAACTTCCTTAGAGCCAGAGCAGAAGCTGCAGTGGGAAACAGCTATTCAGTTGCTGACTGCTTTACCCCTGGAAGTGAATAAATTTTACCAAGACAATCAACGTTCACTAGTAACAGTTGGCTTGATCCTGGCAACATTAATCCTCTCTAAGGTAATGCTAGAGGTAATAGCTGTGATCAATGGGTTTCCGCTATTTCAAACATTTTTTACCCTAATTGGTACGGGTTACAGTAGCTGGTTTCTGGTGCGCTATCTACTCTTTGCCGCCAATCGCCAAGAGTTGTCAGAGAATATTGGCTCCTTCAAAAAACTGACTGTGGGAGAGTCTACTACTGTACTAGTAGATTCCCTAACTGAAGAAACACTCCCTCAGCTTCCAGGGATGAGCCACCAAGGAAAAATTGAAGCAAGTGAGACTTCTGGCATGGTTAGTGATGTGCAATCAGAGCCAACTAACAATGTAGACGAGTTGCGCTATCTATTTTTAGCCTCTCAGGTAGAACTAGTGGATTCCCCTGAAGCGATTGAAAGTACCAAGTACAACTCCCAGTCAGAGATACTCCAGGTTGGTATAGTCAAAGCAGAAGGAGAAAAATGCGATCGCTGCTGGAATTACTCAACCTATGTTGGTACTGATCCTGAGCATCCTACATTATGCGATCGTTGCGTCCCTGCCTTGAACGACAGTTTTTAAATGAGTAATGGTTGTCTGACGAGGCAGGGAGTAGGGAGTCGGGGGGTGAGCGAAAAAAAGGGTGGGGAGATAGGGTTTCTCAGAGCACAACTGGCAAGATGCCAGTTCCACAATTGATACCCTACACCCCACACCATCACTTCTTTTGGAAGTGTTTCTTAAAAGATTAGCTAATAGCTAATAGCTATTAGCCATTAGCTTTTCAGTGTTCCCTTATTCACGCTCAAAGTTTAGACTCCAGCCACTTAGGCAACCGGAATCACCAGCAGAACTATCTTTGATAATCAACTGCCAAGTTCCGCTACCTGACATACCGTTAAATACTGACAGAGATTGGAGTGATGTATATACACCACTGGGGATGACAGAATGAGTGCCAGCTGTATGTTCAAAGTTGCAGTTACTGCGATCGCTAAAACTATAATCACCTTTGAGGTCATTACAATAACCACTAGAAGAGAATTGTGGTTGACCAGGTCGTTGGAACAGATCTACAACAGTATTTGTCTCTAGGTGGCGTAAACGCACGCTCAAATCACCAACCCAAGTGTGGACTATGTCTTTGAGAGTAATACTTACATCAGTGATACGGAAGTCTTCGCTAATCACAATTTCATCCTGAAAGCTACCGACACCATCAGGAATATTGCCACCTTTTCCTACAAAAGTTGAAGAGCAATCACTATTATTTGTTAAATTACTAACATTTTCTGCCGCATTTGAAGCATTAGCTTCAGTATTTGTTGTGCTATCAACGTATACAGCTGCAGTTAAGGTGTTTGCGATTTTCTGAGACATGACCTGATTGCTCCAAAAAAACTAGAGGTTGACAATGTTAATTATTGATTCTGTAGGCAGCCAAGAGATACTGCGGCGTTTGTATGATTAATCGCCGAAGTGTTAGTCATGACTCTCTTGTATAGACACAAGAGTCAAAAATAGTAGGGTAGATTGCGAGGTTCTGATGTTTTGTCAAGAAAAGTTACGATGCTTTTATTCTTATCGTTTTACCTAGATGGAGTCTAGGTTTTTCTTTAAAACTTCGCAATCTGAAAATAACTTTTTAATCTTAATTTAAGAATGCCATTGCTTCTATGGGTAGATCTACTACCTAAGGTGTATCTTTACAGAAAAAATATATATAAATAACTTTATAGTTGAGGGAATGGTTGGCTACAATCCTTGTTAATAAAGGGTTTCAGCAATAAAACTGAATACTTACTTTAATTAGTGTTATATGTTATGTAAATTTTGGGTAAAGATAAACTTAGATAATCTGAAAACAAATGAAAACATTTGTGCAAAAAATATTTCCCTTAATGTTCGGGATTTCAGAGTTTGGGATTTCAGAAAAAGTATTATCTTATACATAGATAAAATCTATAGTACGTAGATAAAATATCTAGAAAATTCAATATCTTTATTAGCTTTTGTAAAAAGTGATAATCCTGGAAGCTGGATGACGGCTGAATCGCCATTCCGCTTCCAGGGTTGTGATGAGTAATCTAGATACGCTCTAATAATCAAGTTGAGTTACTCAGTAATCGCGCAGCAATAAGTATCCTATTTCTGCATACTAATTGAGAGGTGTAACTCTTGGTACTGAAGGAATGGCGTTATTCAATCCTTATCGAAATTAACCTGTAATAGGCAATTTATTTTTGCGCGACTTCTCACCTGGAGCAACTTCAGTACTGCCAACGCGACGACGACGTGTCAGAGAGTTGAAGAACATCTGACCAATAGCTTTGATCAAGCTGCCTTCTAATTCCTCGAACACCTTCATATTCATGCGAAAAGTGGCATTAGCTTCCTCTACAATCCGATCCTCAGTAGCTTCATCAATGGGCAACTCATTGAGCATTTGCCGATAGTTGTTCTTGAATCCCTTTTCATCGGGAATATCTGGGAAGCTATAAAAAGCCAAGCCCTCATCATCGGATAAATTCATAGCTCGCTGGGCAATGTTCTTGAGAATCTGTCCACCAGATAAGTCACCTATGTAACGAGTGTAGGAATGAGCAACCAATAGTTCAGGCTCAGAAGCAGATACTTGCCGAATGTGCTCTACATAATCTTGAGCTGCTGGGGAAGGAGATATCTCCTCTTTCCAGTTAGCACCGTAGTAGTAAGATAAATCTTGCTCTAAGGAGTTTTTCCGGTTGAGCTGTGTAAAGTAGATTTTGGAGACAACTGGGTGATTTTGATGCTTTTCCATTTCCTCTTCCATCGCTGAGTAGACGAAGTAGAGGTTAGATGTCAGCTTCCGGTAAGAGCCTTTCTCCACTGTTCCTCTTAAAAAGCATTTGATAAACCCCATATTTTCCGCTGCCGTGTGAGCTTTTTTTGTTTCCTCACGCAACTTGGCTGCAAAATTCCCACTCATACCAAATTTCCTTTCACTAATGGTTGACTACTGTTGTATTTTTGCCTACAAAACCGCAAAAAAAACTGCCTAAAGGGCTAGATTAAACTGATTTGATGAGGACTGATATTAAGAATTCTTACAAAAAGCCCCTCTCAATACCTATACAGTACTTTCATTCTAAGTTACAGCGATTTCAATATTGCTCAGGAAATGGGGAATGGGGAAGAAAGAGTGGAGAAGAGGATTGATCATCCCCTTGAGCAATCTGGTTTTCTTCATCATCCTCCTCTTCCTTCTCTTCTAGGGTTTGTCTACCAATGAAAGTTGCTTCCTCAAAGTTAGGTTGATAGGTTTCATCAGACAGTGGTGTAACAGTAGCTGTGCTAATGGCATCACTGACGGGTTCTAGAGACTGAGCAACCTCAACTTGCTGTTGCAGTTGCTGTGTTGTAGATACTAGGCTACCCAATCCATTGACTAATTCTTTGAGATTGTTGCGGAAATCTGGATCACCAGTCAAATCATCTAAATCAGCGGTAATCTTTTGAGCATTAGCAAAAGTCGCCCTTGCTGACTCCAGAGTCTGTTGTAGCAAGACTATATTTTGTTGAGAGTTCAAAGATGTGGAAATATCCTTGAAATTTTCCGATGCTGCTGCGGCATTAGCGGAGAGAGTTTCAAAATTATCTATTAGTTCTACAAACTTAGCTTGATCTATAGTACTGTTAACCTTTGTCACTGTACCGCTCAAATCACCCAATAAACCACTCAACTGCTCACTGTTTTGACGAAGACTATCCAAGCCACCAACTAGATTCGCTCGATTAGTTACCAACAGCTCATTAGCAGAGGTCATTAGCTGATTAAGTTGGTTTCCAGTTAGCTCAGTAGTACTACCAATCTTGTCAGCAGTCTCACCAAAGCGCTCAGTAGTACTACCAATTTTGTCGGCAGTTTCACTAAAGCGCTCAGCAGCAGAACCTACTTGAGTCAAAGTCTGATTTGCTGTGGTAGTCAGAGAATCAGCAGTTTCCGCAAAACCCCCTAGTTCCCCTCGTACTGAGCGAGACAACAAGGCTAATTCGTTGGTGAGTTTCGATACCCCACCAACAGCAATAGAGGCGTTTTTGGTTAGAGCATTGACATTATCAAAGAATTCAGGAGTGGAGTAAGCTTGAGCTACGCGAGTAGTTTGCCGCAACAGTTCCATTAAACTGACACCAACCTCACCATTGAGACGATCCTCATGACAAATAATCTCCTCAGATGGACATTGGGTACTCAAAGGATTGAGGGAAAGTGAATCTTCTGTAAGCAGTTGTTTGGGTGTTATGTCAACACTCGTTTGACTAATTAAACCTACTTGATTGGCCTCAATTTTGACATCCTGAGGGATTAACAAGTCAGCACGCTCAATTTCAATCACCACGTCTATGCCATTAGTGCCGGGTTTAACCTCCCTGATTTTACCTACTTGGGAACCACGATAACGTACTGCTGCACCGGATTCCATGCCTATGATTTCAGGAAAACTTACAGTGAATTGGTAAGTGCGGTTTCTGGGATTAAAGCCAAGGAGCCACAAAACTAAACCCCCAAATACTCCCACTCCCGCCAAGATTAATAATCCAACGGAACCTTCTCTAATAGCTCGCGATCGCATAATTTTCCTCCCTTCGCTCTTAGCTGTCAACTGAATGGTTGTTTGTTATTTGTTGCTTGCTATTTGTTGTAGTGTGGCAATTGAATAACCGAATTACTAATAACGAATGATTAATGACAGCTAATTGCTTGTTTGTTGCTACGCACTAGGATTGACCAACGTCCAGCTACTATATTAATTATCTTAACCAACCACATGAATCGGTCCGGTGGTACTGGCACTAAAGAATTGTTGCACTAATGGATTATCCGTAGTATCAATTTCGCTAACATCACCTTGCCACTGTACCTTACCGCCATAGAGAAAAACAACCCGATCCGTAGTACGACGAATTGTACTGTCTTGGTGAGTTACCATGACGTAGGTGCTACAACCATAATCTTCAGAACGCAAATGGCGGACTAAATCTTCTATTACTGTAGAAGCGATCGGGTCAAGTCCAGCTGTTGGCTCGTCGTAAAGTAATACTTCTGGGTTATCTTGGGGATTTTCTGGGTTTGTCATAATTGCACGAGCAAAACTAACCCGTTTGCGCATCCCTCCCGATAACTCTGACGGATAGAGTTTACCGACTCCGGACATCCCCACCATATCTAAACTTTGATTTACCAACTCTCGAATCCGCTTAGGTCGTAGTTTAGAGTGTTGGTAAAGCAAAAAACCAACATTTTCCTCTACTGTCAGCGAGTCGAATAAAGCTGCTTGTTGGAATACCATGCCGATGCCAATGGGATCTTTAGCATCTTCAATTAAACCTGAACGCTTTTGCCCCTGTATATAAATTTCACCAGCATCAACTGGCTCTAAACCAGCAATAATTCGTAAAATTGTTGATTTGCCTGTACCAGAAGGACCAATAATTCCCAGTGCATCACCTCGAGCAATGCTTAGATCTACATCATCCAGGATGATGTTACTGCCAAAAGACTTGGAAACTCCCTTAAGTTCAATCAATGGCTGAGTCATTTTGGTTTGAGGGTAGTCGATTAATTAACTCATCCCTCGGCTAAAGCACGGGGGATTTCGTGTTATTTGTTGTTAGTTGTTGGTTGTTTGTCAAAAAACAAATAACAAATAACTTGCCAACCAAGCGGCGGGCGGCTATCCCTCCCATCCCTAAAGGAATGGGCTTCCCGCCGCTTTCTTTGACATACTCCCCAGCCTAAAGGCATGGGGATTTTTGTTCATGGTTCATAGAAATCCACTTGAAATTTTGGGCAATTTCTCTATTGTTCTTACCTTGACCAATCAATGTCAACACCTCTAAGTCGCGATCGCTTAACTGGGTTAGAGGTTCACGGTTATGGTTAGATAGAGGGGGACGAAGTTGAGCTAATACTTTAGGTGCAATGGTGGGACCAAGTTGAAAATGACCGTTGTGTAACATGCGTACAGCTACTGCTAGCTGATGAGCAGGGGTACTCTTGAGTAGGTAACCCAATGCTCCTGCTTGCAAAGATTGCCAGATATATTCATCCTCGTCAAATGTGGTTAATACTAGAATCCGAATCCAGGGAAATTGTTCGTGAATCGCTCGTGTGGCTTCCACACCATCACACACTGGCATTCGCACATCCATAAGAATCACATCTGGGTGAAGGGATTGGTTGACATCCTCCCTCCGCTAACCTCTAACGAGGTATAGCGGGGGATTCCCAAGAGTTCTTGGTTCGCAGTTCATCGAGCCGACTTAGAACCAGAGCGTCTCCGTTCTTGAGCCAGAGGTCAGTTTCTCCCTGCGCTTTCGAGCTTTTGGCTCCGGATTCTGTATGCCCTACAGTACCGTTTAAATATTCAGCTAATAACAATAATCCTTTTTTCAAGATGTTTTTGGCTGCGTTATGGTCCCGGTCTAATACCGTTTTACAACTACTGCATTTATGTGTTCTGGTGCTAAGTGTTTTCTTCACCTTCGCCTTACAACATGAGCAATCAACAGTTGTATTGTGAGGCGCTACAGCAATAACTATCACACCATACACTTTGGCAAAGTATTGAAGCCATTTGGTGAATCGATACCAAGATGCATCGCTGATGGATTTAGCTAGCTGGTGATTTTTTACCATGTTTTGTATCTTCAAGTCCTCGTAGACAATTAAATCTTTCGACTTAACTAGCGCCAAAGCATCTTTACGAGCTTTGTCTTCACGCTGTCTACTTACCTTCAGATGTTGCTTCGCTAAAGCCTTGCGTGCCTTGTGGTATCTGTTAGACTGTTTCTTCTTTTCAACATGTTTCTGGGAAACCCGACGTTGAAGCATCTTTAATCTTCGTTCGGATTTCCTCAAATATCGAGGGTTGTCAACAGTATTTCCATCGGAATCGGTATAGAACTCTTTTAGTCCTAAATCAATTCCCGTCATTTTCCCTTGAAATTCATGCTCCTCTCGTCTATCCCAATCCACTAAGAACTGAGCATAGTAGCCGTCAGCACGTCTTATGACTCGAACTCTTCGGATTTGTTTTTCCCTGGTCCAAACTAAATCCCTAGAACTCCACAAATCCATCATTCCGACTTGAAAACCATCAGTGAAAGTTATAGTCCTTCTCTCAGCAGACAATTTCCACCCTGAATTTTTGTACTCGACGGAACGACTGAATTGTTTGTAGCGAGGATAGCCTTTTTTACCGGGTTTTCCTAATCTACAGTTTTCATAAAAACGCTGAATGGCAGACCATGCCCTATCAGCGTGAGCCTGCCTTGCTTGGGAGTTAAGTTTTTTCGCCCAAGGGGCAAGTTTGTCCTTAGCTAGTAGGGCGCAAAGCTTTTGGAGGTCGTTACGAGTGACCCGTCTGTTATCTTCCCAATAGCGCAAACAGGTGTTGCGGATGAACTGCCCTGTTCGGATTGCTTCATCCAACTTGCTGTACTGAACTTTGGTTCCTTTGAGCTTGGCTTCAATTACTAGCATGAGACCAAGCATAACATCTGTTACCCACTGCGAATACAGGTATAATTAGGGCTTGCTGCAAAAGTGTGTAAACTATACCATACTTTGCTTTCAATCATTTTATGCCTAGCAGGCGTGCAAGGAAATTGTATCTTTTGGCTCAATTTCCTTGCACCGTAAGTCAAAAATCCCTAACACCTACCACCTCTTTCCCTTACCTACCACCTGCCACCTACCACCTACCACCTATTCAAACCCGAAAGTTACGACTTATTCAGCAAGCCCTAATTATTTGGATTCCCTGCCGCTCAATTGTTAGCTGGTCGGCATTCATCTCACCGCTAAACCATTGGCGGTACTCGGCTACGCCTCGATCAATCCGCCTCGGTTATAGCGGGAGCCTTCTGCCGACATTAAGGTAAGATTAATCACCTCTAATCCATCCTGAGCTTGCCCAATGACTTCCATGTCATCTTCTAAGGCTAACAGAGACGCTAATGCCTGACGGAATAACTTTTGATCATCGGCTAGAAGTAATCGAATCATCAGCTATCGACTTAAAGCGGGATATGCTAGTTAAAGCGGGATATGCTAGTTGGTGTTAGGTGTTAGTTTTTTGTACCTGTGGTGTGCTAATCATCTTATCTATCTAAAGGACAAGGAATTATGATTTGCAAGGATGTTCCCTGACCTGCTCCACTCTGAATCGTTAATTTTCCTCCAAGAATTTTGCTCCGTTCTTGCATTCCCCTTAATCCAAAACCGTCATGCATAGCATGGGGATTTAATCCTTTACCATTATCGTGAAGGGTTACCTTAATAGAGTCAGCATCTTGCTTCCCAGTCAAAGTCACTACAGTTGCTTGAGCATGTTTCTGGACATTGGTAAGCCCCTCTTGAATGATGCAGTAGAGTTGATGTCCCATTTGAGGAGGTAAGGGTGGTAAATGGATATCCATGTGAATGGTTAATGCTTGGCGACGACTGGCTTGTTCTGCCATGACGATGAAAGCAAACAGTAAGGTGAACACACTAGCGCCAAGATACAGCAGATTGCAGGTATATGAGGTACAGTAACACTCTTATGAGGTAAGCATATTGTCCTACATGAGTGTACCTCACCAAGATGAAATGTGCTGTAAAACGTCAACTGATTGAGAAAGATGTATCGTAAAGTTTTAATAAACATATAGTCATTCATAGTCATTCATGTCATAATGTGGACATGAAGCTTTCAGAATATGCCAAAAAAGTAGGAGTGAGTTATAGAACCGCCTGGAGGTGGTGGAAATTTGAACCCATTATTGACGATATCCGGCAGCAGCTCCCCAAGGAGCCAGCCTGCGATTGCCTGCTCATTTACCGGATTCCCCCATCGATCTCTTTCCCCACTTTGTATCTAATGACAAAGGCTTTTGGGTCAATATCGGCATAGAACCAAATTGTAAAGTACCATCCTGTAGCATCGGTGCGGTGGGGGTTCTGCCTGACACTTACTCTTGGCCCCCTCAATCAGATGACGTAAAAACAGTTTCCTTGATTTCCATAACCCCTGACCTGGATGGCTACCATCTAATGTGGGGGGAAGGTGACCAAAAAAGTTACAATATCCTCTGGCAACAGGATGGGCAAATCTATGGGGTTGGTGCTCTGGATTTCGCAGCGACAGCAGAAGATTTAATTGCGATCGCCCAATCTATGGTTCGTGAGCAACCAATTATACCAAAACGGGGTAGCTAACCAGCATTTTCGGCTTTGTTACCTTATTTGTGAGCAGCTAGCTACACCTTATCTCAAAAAATATGAGTTAATCCATCGTCTTTTTCATTTGGCGTTCGTCTTACAGGGTGAACGACAATTAGGAGAAATACGATGAACACAACAAAGCCGGTTATTGTTATCGGGGCTGGTCCGGTTGGTATAGCTGCCGCCGCACACCTATACGCGAGAGGCATTGCCCCCCTTGTATTGGAGAAAGGCGATTCCGCTGGTAGCTCCATGTTGGAATGGGGGCATGTAAGCGTGTTCACCACTTGGAAAAACGTAGTTGATAAAGCTGTTGTTGGTTTGTTGGGTAATACCAACTGGCAGATGCCCGATGAGGATAAGCTACCAACCGGACGTGAAATTGTTGAGCAATATCTACAACCTGCTGCCGCTACGCCGGAACTGAAAAACGCCATTATCTACAACGCAGAAGTCATTGGTGTATCTAAACAAGCACACAACAAGTCTTCTTCAACAGCGCGTGATGAGGCGGATTTCACCGTCCACTATAAAACACCCGACAATGAACATCATGTGTTACACAGTAAATCTGTGATAGATGCGTCCGGCACATGGTACAACCCAAATCCTATTGGCCTCGATGGTTTACCTGTACCGGGCGAAAGTCAAAATCAAGACACGATCGCCTATGGCATCCCCGACATAGCCAATGCAGATCGCGCTCAATATGAAGGTAAGCGAACACTGGTCTTAGGCGGTGGTCATTCCGCAATCAATGTCATCTTGGAAATGATGACCTTACGCGCAGCAAATCCTGATACTAAAATTTATTGGGGTATGCGTAGCAATAAATTAGATAAATTGACTGGAAGCGGCATCAACAACCGATTGCCAGCTCGTGCCAAATTAGGGATGGCCGCAAAAGAAGCCATTGAAGCTGGGGAACTGGAAGTTTTAGTCCCGCTACAAGTCTCGCGGATTGAGAAAACCGATAGTGGACTATTGCTCGATACTTTGGTTGATGGTGAACAAAACACTATCGAAGTTGATCGTATCGTTGTTGCTAACGGCTTCCGGCCTGACCTGAGCATATTGCGTGAAATCCGCCTCGATATAGATGAAATTGTAGAAGCACCGACAAAGTTAGCTCCGCTAATCGACCCGAATATTCATTCATGTGGCTCGGTAAAACCACATGGCGTAGGGGAATTGTCTCACTTCGATAAAAACGTTTATGTAGTAGGCATAAAAGCTTATGGCCGCGCACCCTCCTTTCTGATGCTAACCGGCTATGAACAAGTACGCTCAATCGCTGCTGAGCTTGCAGGAGATCATGACGCGGCATTAAAGGTCGAACTAGTTTTGCCTTCACAAAAAGAGGCTGAGAAAGACCAAGATATACCTCCACTGATCTCTACCAGTGGTGTCTGTTGTCCAACCCCTGCCGAGCGACAAGCGGCAAGTTGTTGCGGTTAATCAAGGTATGGACAAACATCCTAAATCAGCCATAGGTGTAAAACATGGTTCACGCTCAATGGGTAAAATTACTCGTCGGGTATCCGTTCCCGCTTTAGGTATTGCACAAATATGTTCTTGGGGTACGCTGTTTTATAGCTTTCCACAAATAGCAGCTGCAATCGAGAATGATCTTGGCTGGCTTAAATCCGAAATATACGGCGCGTTGACGCTTGGATTATTGCTGTCAGCACTATCAGCTATACCAGTTGGTATGGCTATCGACAAAGGCTACGGCCGTCTTGTCATGACCACAGGCTCTATCTGCGGAGGACTGTTTTTAATTGCAGGATCACAAATAAATACCTTGTTCTGGTTCTATATTGTATTTACCGGAGTTGGGTTTCTACACGCTGCAACACTATACGATGCAGCCTTTGCAGTTATAGCAAAGAATTTCGACACCCAAAATACAAAGCGGTATATCGCTTCTCTCACCTTATGGGGCGGTTTTGCAGCAACAATATTCATTCCTGTTATCGAATTGTTGCTATCAAATTTAACGTGGCGTGGTGTTCTTATCATTCTTGGCTTAGTGAATTTGACCCTATGTGCAGGCATCTACCAAACTTTACCAAGCAAAAAACAGTGTAAACACAACATGGCAGTGCATAATAAGCCACTGAAAGCCAAACCAAAACAAGGCATCAAATGGGCAATACGTCAACCGATTTTTTGGGCATTACTGCTGTGCTTTTCTCTTTTTGCAGGAGCAACCACAGCCTTCAAATTTCACTTGTACCCTATGCTGATCGAAAAAGGATTGCCGTCAAGCGAGGTTGTTATTCTAGTCGCTATTCTCGGCCCCGCCCAGGTTGCTGGACGGTCTTTGATATGGATGTTTTCCAACACAATATCGATGGGTAAACTTGGTGTATTAGTAGCGTCGGTTTTGCCTATTGTCTTCGCTGGATTTGCATTTTTGCCTTCTGTTTTTTGGGTGCTTATTCCCTTTGCCACCGCGTTTGGTGCAGCCACCGGAACGATGACCATTATTAAAGGTATAGCTGTACCTGAACTCCTGACACCATCCACCTATGGAGTAATCAATGGGGCAATGAATATGCCCGTTAAGATCATCAAGGCATTCGCACCTTCCATTGCTGCTTTGGTGTGGTATGTAACGAATGATTACAACGGTCTACTAAACAGCCTTATTTTGCTTGGTTTCGGTGTCGTTGGTTTCTTTGGGTTGGCTAGCCGCTTAAAAATCCCGGATAAGCCGAACCCTGAATAATATTCGCCAGTCACAACAGATGAAAAAATAACGAACAGAGGTCAACAAACATGGAACACTTGCCAAATTTAAGAGAAGATGTACTTGATATACCAACTATTGAAAAATTAAGCGTAAAAGAGCATTCAACCCATCCACCCAAAATATTGCTTTTACATGGCTCACTCAGAGAACGTTCAATGAGTCGTATGGTTGTATGTGAGTGTGCCTGTATTTTAGAACTGATGGGTTGTGAAACCCGTATTTTTGATCCATCAGGCTTACCCTTAGCCGATGATGATGATGAATCACACCCCAAGGTGCAAGAGTTACGTGACTTAGTAACATGGTCAGAAGGTCAAGTCTGGTGTTCACCAGAAAGACACGGCTCAATGACTGGCATTATGAAAACCCAACTGGATTGGATTCCTTTATCGATTGGTGCAATACGCCCGACACAGGGAAAAACACTAGCTGTCATGCAGGTAGAAGGCGGCTCTCAATCATTTAACACCGTTAACCAGTTAAGAGTACTTGGCCGATGGCTAAGGATGATTACAATACCGAATCAATCATCGATCGCGAAAGCATGGTCGGAATTTGGGGATGATAACCGAATGAAAGATTCGCCATTTTATGAACGGCTGGTTGACGTCATGGAAGAGTTAGTCAAGTTCACTTTGCTGACGCGCGATAGAGCAGATTATTTAGTTGATCGATACTCAGAACGTAAAAAAGCAAAAAGCTAGTGCCGCTGCGCGGAATGAAGAATTCAGAATGCTTATAGAGTAAGGATTCTATCACTCTCAAACTGGTCAGTTACTTCTGCCGCACTGCACTAGCTGCTTTAACACCAGCTTTCATAAGATGAATTTGTTTTTTTGGTGTAGTCCATAATATTGCCTTGTGCATCGACGCTAAAGTGACAGCAATTTTCAAAAAGTGACCGCAGTGCTTCCCTTGCCTTTTTCACACGTGATTTAAGTGTCGAATATGGTATTCCTTGAAGGACTGCGTATTCTTTTTGAGATTGCCCTTCTAGGTCAATAGCTCTTAGCAAATCCCGCTGGTTTGTTGGTAATGCCTCGATAAAAGGTACGACACATTTCTCTAATATATGCTTGGCATTCGTATCTGTATCGTCATACCAAAATTCTTCTGGTTGTACCCGATTATACTTTTTCTCGCGGCGGTAATAATCAATTATCGTATTACGAGCAATTTGAAAAAGCCATGATTCTAAACTGTGAACTGACTTTAAACTATCCAGGTTTTGGTAGATCTTAATTAAAATATCTTGTAGGAGATCATCAGCATCTGATGGATTAGCTACGCGCGAGTACAAAAAAGATTTTAAGCTTGATCTGTATTCATTCCAAATATTCTCTATCTCTACCGCCATTCGTAATTTTTCTCTTCAGGAACTACATGTGGCATTTCACCATGATAGGCTGGAAACCAAGTTTCTGTTTGGAAGAATTTTAGGAAAATAGCAAGACCAAGACGAACAAGGTCACTTCGTCTACCGAGAAACTCCTGCTCCTCAAAAAGAAGCGACCACTGATCAGCTCTTTCAAACTCTTATTCTTAAAGTATAGTCTTCATCCTACATAATAAAGTGCTTAGAAGAGGATTTCTTATACAAGCAGAAAAGTTATGAGCGATTGCCTCTGCCACTGTAGGAGACAGAGGTATTGCCGTGTGTAAGAGTAAAAGGCAACAGTGGAACTAGATCAGTAATCATGTGTTTGTTGAAAAGAAGATAATTCAACTCTAAGGCTTTTAAAAAACTAATTTTCTTCCTCCGACATTTCCAACCCAAAAACACGACTAAAGGTTTTCTCGACCTTGTAGCCGGAGTCAATAGACTCTAGAGGATCTTTGCGTAATCGGTGACGCAGAGATAAGGTAATCACTCGGCGGATATCATCAACTGTTACTTCTTGGCGTCCTTCAAAGGCACATATAGCCTTGGCTGCACGGTTGGTAACAATATCACCCCGCAATCCATCTACATCTAGTTCTGAGCAAACCTCGGAAATTTGCACCCGCAAGTCATAGTCTATCTCCACTTTAGTTAGCAGTTCCTGAGCCATAACTATTTGCTTCTGCAGGGCTTCTTGAGAACTAGTATGTTCTTGAATATAGGTCTGGGGATTTTGGTCAAACTCTGCTCTTTGTTCTACAATTTTTACTCTCAGGGCTGGCTCTTTGACAGTGCGGATTTCTGCGTGCATACCAAAGCGATCCAGGAGTTGGGGCCGTAGTTCTCCTTCTTCGGGGTTGCCGGAACCTACTAAAACAAAGCTTGCTGGGTGGCGAATGGAAATTCCTTCTCTTTCTACCGTATTCCAGCCACTAGCAGCAGAGTCAAGGAGGACATCTACTAAATGGTCATCTAAGAGATTGACTTCATCCACATAGAGAATACCACGATTGGCTTTGGCAAGAAGTCCCGGTTCAAAGGCTTTTACCCCCTCAGAGAGAGCTTTTTCAATATCGATTGTGCCGCAAACCCTATCTTCTGTAGCTCCTAGGGGTAAGTCCACCATTGAGACTTTTTTCTTGACAATTTCCCTTGATTGTGTATTAGAACCATTATTACTCATCCAATCCGGATCATTTGGGTCACTGTTAAAGGGATCATCAGCAACCACATCGATTTCTGGCAACAAATCAGCCAATGCTCGAATTGTAGTAGATTTACCCGTGCCGCGATCGCCCATGATCATCACCCCGCCAATTTTAGGGTCAATCACATTCAGCAGCAGAGCCAGTTTCATTTCTTCCTGACCGACAATGGCAGTGAAAGGGAAAACTGTGCGGAGATTAGTCTTAGGCGCTTGGGCAGTCGGACTCACTTAAATTACCTAATAGTTAATTGTTAATGACGTTTCTCATTTTGCCATATTGGGGATTGCTAATTGCTAATTGCTAATTGGGAATTGCTAATTGCTAATGACTAATCGAGAGATGTCTCCCTTGTCTTCTTATCTCCCTCAGGGGTGAAGAAAATTTGCGTGGGGTTTCAATTCTCCGCGTCTCTGTGTCTACTTGTCATTTCCCCCACCCTTTTTTTCGCTCACCCTCTCCCTCAACTTCCCCAGCTCCCCATCTCTCTACTCTCTCTCGTCCCGGGGCATCTACAGCAATTATCGCTGGTTCTGGAGCTGCTGCCCAATTGTCTACCCAATTTAGGATCTCTGCTGTTGCCTGCAGGCGTTCTAAATCTAGTAACTGTAGATGTCCGGCAGACCAATCTAGGCAGCATAAACCACTAGCTCCAGAAGTCCAACCTAGGTCAATTCCTAAGAATTTCATAGGGGTAGGGCTATTGTCAGCGATCGCTTCCTAGCTCAAAAATAGGGGACAGGTAAGAGGAAACAGGGAGTCAGGAAAAAAAGGATTGTCATCCTTCTTTGTTTGCCAAGTGTTGTTCGGTAACTGTTTTCTTAGGAGCAATTTAACAGTGTTGATCAACTCATGAGGATGGCATAGCTTAGAAAGATAAGCATCAGCACCTTGTTTATTAGCCCAGTAGAGATCGCAATCTTCTACCTTCTTCGCAGAATACATCAGAATAGGTATTTTCTGAGTTGTGTGATTAGCTTTGAGACGACGACAGACTTCGTAGCCATTCATCTGAGGCATGATAATGTCTAGGACTACCAGGTCAGGACAATGTATCTTAACTTGATCTAGTGCTTGGAGCCCATTATCAGCAAAAATTATCTTTATCCCAAGAGTTTTCAGGATTTTAAAGGTAATTAGTTGTTGTTTTAGTTCATCTTCTACAACCAGAACTTTAGTCATGACCGACTCGCCTCCAGTGTACCTTGACTATTATATTTATCTCAAATTAGAAAATAAATGATTTATTTTTTTTTTATAATTAACAGTTTTTTATAAAGTCACAATACTTTGTAACAAAAAATTGTTTGAACTTCAGGAAAGGCATAACCTATGTAAAAACCCTGATATTACGTAAACCTCAATCAAGGGTTCTACGTATTTACCGAGATAACGGTACTGGCAGGAAGTGGTAAGAATCAATTATTCAATTAAACTACTGATCCATGAAAAATCCCCGTTACCAGGATAACGGGGGCATTCTCTTCACATCTTACTGATCGGTTTATCTGCAAGTTTTAGGAGATTGGTTTAAGCATGTTGCAGATAGTTATGCTTAATTGACTGATTAACGAGGTGAGTAACTTTGAAGCTATTGCCTGAGGAATTGAGTTAATTTGAGCAATTTTTGTTTTTTGTTTTTGCTCAAGTGCCCAGCGGTTGCCACTTTCCACTTAGCATTGAATTCGGTGATGTTTATTCCCGCTCGCTCCCTTGCTTCCCTAACTATCTGCCGTGTAGATTTCGTTGGCTTTCCATAAGCCCGTCGCTTACGCGCTACTACCGAATTATCTCTGCCGAGCAGCAAATCAATTATCGTCGTCATTGTATTTGCACCGTGTTTTATTAGTTTTTAGATTGAGTTTCTGAGTTTGGTTTGACTACTAAGCTATTTTGATAATCGATGATTGGCAGGGATTTGACTAGATCAGCAAAGGATCACTTAGGTACTGATCTAAAAGTGATCTTGACAATCAAACCTAGTTAGGATAATTACTTTCATAACCTGGTGGTGAAAAAAATTTTTTCATCAGGACTGCCTTGGAGCCTTCTTGCACTACCGGCAGCCTAAACTCTCCCGAGTCGAGATGCCAGTCACAGGATTAACGCCGCTGGCTCGCTCACACATCAATGAAACTTGATAAAGGTCAATAATCGCATCAGTAAAATCAGCGCCAGTGATCTCTGCGTCGAGTAAGCTAGTACTTGTCATCGTTGCTCCGGTAAAAATAGCATTACTCAAATTAGCTCGATTCAATATTACTCTGTCTAACAAACTATTAGTCAGATTCGCTCCTGAAAGATTCGCTTCTAATAACATTCCCTTGGTAAAAATAGTGTTACTTAGGTTAGCTCCCTGGAAGTTCGTTCCTTGCATCTTAGCTGCAGCAAAAACACCTCCCACTAAGTCAGCATTGGAGAAATCGCGATCGCTTAAATCACTATAGGTATAGTTAACAGTTTTGATCTGAGCATAGGCAGGAGTAGCGCTTAACATTACCCAAAACAACGCCAGACTCAGAACTAGAATTAGTCCCAGTAAACGTAGAATAAAGGTTTTAATCACAATTCCCAATTCCCAATTCCCAATTATCAGTTATCAATTATCAATTCCCTATCTAACCAATCTTGACCTATCCTAATCGTTAATTCAGACCTTAAGTCACCAGTAGAAGATGCTTCTACTTTACCAAGTCCTAAAACTTTTTTTAGAGTAGCTGCTGCTTCCAAGTCTCCTTGTTGGACAATAATTTGAGTCTGGCGCAGCTGGTCAGGCCAGTCTTTGACAAAATAGACGTTATAAAATTCTTTTTGAGCTAAATATTGGGCAACACGGCTACTAAGTTCGGGATCTTCAGTAGTATTTTGAATAGCGATGCGCACCTGATTAGGGGAACGGCGAGTATCTGTATCAGTTTTCTCTGAGGTTTGCTGGAAATATTCACGCACCACTCGGTCTCGCCCTAAAGGATCCATCAACCAGTAGCTAGCCTCATATTCATCCTTAATACTAAATCTACCGGGCAAAAGCACCATTTTGAAGTCATCTTGCTCTAGCTCAAGACTAAAGCCGACAAGTGCAAGTATTTCTTCTAAGCTGAGATTTGTATCGATATACTGTTGCATTACCCGAATTAATTTAGGCAAACGAGGTAAAACAGTTGGACTCACTAGACGTTGCCGCAGAGCTTTGAGGAGCACTTGCTGCCGCTGTACTCTACCAATATCACCATTTTCCTGGCGGAAGCGGGCAAACTGTTCTGCTTGATCCCCATTCAAGGTTTGCCATCCCTGCTCCAAATCGATTTCTAAATTTTGGTAGACATCTGTGTATTTCATGGGTTGGGGTACAAAAACTTCAATACCACCGACTAGATCTACTAATTCCCGAAAAGCATCAGTAGTCACCCGCACGTATCTGTCAATCGGTACATTGTTGAGAGTACGGCTGACAACCCTTGCAGCTAAAGCTGAGCCACCTTCAACATTGGCATCATTAATTTTGGCGAGTCCAATCCCTGGAATTTCCACTCGAGTATCCCGTGGGACTGAGAGCATTCTTACAGAGTTATCTGTAGGATCTAGCCGCAAGAGCAGCATTGTATCACTACGACCTGCTAAGGCCTCAGATGAGCCTTTAGGGGCATCCATAACTCGGTCTATGCCCATAACTAGGATATTAACCGGTCGTGCTAGGTCATACTGAAAGTTACGACGCCACCGGCTGCCCTCAGAGTCTATTCCTTGATTCGTTACGATTAAAGGAGACAAGGGTGTAACTAGAGCTAAAGTTGCTCCTAAAGCAGCAGAAATCATCGCTGTCAGGATAAAAGCAGCACTCCAGAAAAACCACCGAACAAAGGGAAGATTAGTGGAATTGCCTTTACTTGAGTTGAGATGAGAATTTCTCACTTTACCAGTTTTGGGTGGTGGTTGTTGTGATGAGGCAGAACTATTATCTACAACAAATACACCAGTATCGCAATTTTCTTGAGAATTGCTAGAAACGTTGGAAGATTCGACTCCCAAGTCTCTTCGGAATCCTTTGACGCCTTCTTTCACCCTCACCTCACCAAAATCAACGCAATTTGTGCGTAGAGTATCTATAATTCTGAAATCCCAAGGAGGATTATAACCTCAGTCTCCAGGAACTAATAGTATTTATCGATTAATCTCCGCAGAGTAAGAAATTGGTTTATGAGAAAAGTAAGGCTAGGATGTAGCTGAAAATGAAGTTAAGTGAACTCTGCAAGTAATGGATAAACCCTTGATACCTGTGATTCTTGCTGGTGGCAAAGGAGAGCGTTTTTGGCCTTTGAGTCGCAAGTATAGACCAAAGCAATTTCTAAGTTTAGATGGGAGCGGTAAGAGCCTTTTACAGGCAACGGCTGAGCGCCTGAGTAAGTTATCTGGTGACCCTGAGAAGTTATGGGTTGTGACTTCAGCTAGCATGGCTCAAGGGGTTCAAGAACAGTTACCCCAGCTACCAGAAAAACACTTGTTGGCAGAACCCGAGGGACGGGATACAGCACCTGCGGTTGCTTGGGCAATCCTGGAAATTGCCCGAACTTATGGGGAAGATGCTATTGTGGGCTTTTTCCCAGCTGACCATTGGATTAAAGAACAACAGGCTTTTCAAACAACTATCGAAGCTGCTACTAAACTAGCTTCAGCGGAGGATTCAATTGTGACTCTGGGAATTACTCCCACTCACCCATCTACCGGTTATGGCTATATTGAACAAGGAGAAAAGCTGGGTAATCTTGAAGGATTACCAATTTACAAAGTCAGCCAATTTACTGAAAAACCTGACCGAGAGACTGCTGAAAGCTTTCTGGCTACGAATCAATTTAGTTGGAATAGTGGGATGTTTATTTTCCGTGCTGAGGTAGTTTTAGCAGAACTACGCGCCCATGCACCGGAAATTATTAATCCTTTAGAAGAACAAGGTGTGGCTGCTTACCCTCAACTCCCGAAGAAGAGTATTGACTACGCTTTGATGGAGAAAACACAGCTGAGTTACGTTTTACCAGCTTCCTTTGGTTGGGACGATTTGGGGGACTGGAATGCCCTAGAGCGCCTGCTTAAAGGAGATTCACCAAATGTGGAATTAGCTAACCATGTAGGCATAGATACAGAAGGGACTATTCTTTACTCTAGTAGTGAGGATGAGGTCATTGTTACTATTGGTTTAGAGGATGTAGTTGTGGTACGCGATCGCAATGCAACGTTGATTGTGAAAAAAGACCGAACCCAGGAGATCAAGCAAGTACTTAAAGAACTCCGAAGTAATCCAAAATTCAATAATTTTTTGTAAGGCATCCCCAAAAAAAGTTAGATATTTTTCATGTAAGAGTGTGTTTCCTCTAGCGTCTACCTACGCAGGGTGTGACTATCAACTAAATATGGCTTGCTAAATAAATCCATTGAGAAAGAGTTTTAAAGTAATGAGCGCCTGACGGTGTTTCTTGTAACTGGCAAGATGCCAGTTCCACAATTGATACCCTATACCCCACACCCTACACCCTCACTCGCCTTGGAGTGTTTCTCGATAGCTACTGAGGAGCGCTTCGCACCCCCAATTGAATGGGAGAAACAATATCTCCTTCCTTTCTTCTACCTCCTCCCTCGCCTCCTGCCTCCTGCCTCCTGCCTCCTGCCTTTTTTCTCGATAGTAATGAGGGCAAACTCATGACAGATATCCATCATCTCCTCAACCAAATTGCTGCCACCGAAGCTCAGCTGAGTGCAACCGAATTCCTTGCCCCCTGTGTGTGGGGTGGTGGAGTGCGCACTTCTGTAGCAAACATGATCTATACTTTTACCCCTCAACCAGCAGATTTTGAAGGATGGGCGATCTTTAAACCGATAGATGAGAAAACAGCAGAGGTAGTCGAAGAACCCAATTTGCCGCAACTAGCAGAATACCTCAAGCTGCTCAAACCCTTGCGCCTGCGATTAGCTCAGGTTTTGCGGGGACAAAGTTGGTTAGCTTACCCGATGAATGAATCTGATATGCAACAGCGTCTGAGTACAGCCAAACCAGTACTAGTGCATCTAGTAACAGAAGCGATTGCCTTTGAGCCGATAATTGCCCGTTTTGACGGCAGTGCCTGGTGGTTTGACGAAATTGATAGAAGAGCAGAACCCCAGCCAGCAGAACTGCTAAGAGAACAACTACAGCAAGGAACGATGCCAGAAAATGTTCGCTTTTTGGGGATGACACCGGAGATGCGTACGACCTATGAGCTTGCCTTGCAACAAACAGAAGCTTATCAGCAGCGCAGGCAAAACCGTCGTCAAGTCAGAGAAAGACGGGAAACCCCAAGCCGGAGAAGAAAACGACAAATAGAATTACAAGCACAGGGAGACGAACAACGGCTGCGGCAAGCCTTACATCAAGGGGGTGGAGAGTTGCGAGAATTTCGCGATCGCGGTGAGTACTGGCAAGTAGAATGGACTACTAGTGATGGTGAGCATCATACTTCCGCTATTGATAAGGATGAGTTGACTGTTATCAGCTCCGGTATCTGTCTGAGCGGTTATGACCGAGACTTTGATTTACAATCCCTAGTTGGAGTGATTGAACAGCAAAATGACTGGGATTAAAAACACGCGATACTCTTAAGAAACAAGGCAGGAGGCAGAGGGCAGGAGGCAGGAGGGAAGAGGATTTCACCTTGTTTTTTCCATTCATAGCAGGTGGTACGCCGCCTGTCAGGCGCTTTCAAGAAACACGCTCAAAGCTAATGGCTAATGGTTAATGGTTAATGGCTAATCTCTGAAAAACACTCTTGCAGGAGGCAGGAGGTGAGGGAGGAGGTAGAAGAGAAGATGGTTTGATTTGTTTCTTTTCTTCATCGGGTGTGGCGAGCCGCCCATCTCTTACTGAACTGGAGCGAGTTAACTCATCCCCCGGAATACAGACAGCACGCGAAATGTTAGCATCACCAGAAGAGAAAAGTCAATTTTGTTAACCTTTTCTTTACGATTAAGCTGTATCCTAACAAGAGTTTAACTTCGGTAAATAAGGACACTCAATAAGCAATGCTTTTAGGTCTTAAGTTAATCAATTCAGCTCGCTTAGCAGTTGCAATCTCAGCAGTGGCTCTGGCACTCGGTTTAGCAGCTTGCGGAGATTCTAGCACTACATCTGAAGATACAACTGGTGGTGATCAAGGAGCAACTTCAGGAGGTTCCGACCTGTCTGGTGATATAGCCATTGATGGCTCTAGTACAGTGTTTCCTATTACTGAAGCAATGGCGGAAGAATTTCAAAAAGCCAATCCCGACGTTAGGATCACTGTAGGTATATCTGGTACCGGTGGTGGCTTCAAAAAATTCTGCGCTGGTGAAACTGATATTTCTGATGCTTCTCGTCCGATTAAAGAATCGGAAATCGAACTTTGCCAGGAAGGTGGTATTGAGTACGTTGAGCTCCCGGTTGCCTACGATGCCGTTTCTGTGGTTGTCAACCCCGAAAATGACTTTGCTGCATGTTTGACAGTAGAAGAACTGAACAAGATGTGGGAACCCGATGCCCAGGATGAAATTGATAACTGGAATCAAATTCGTGATGATTTCCCAGATCAAAAGCTGAGCCTCTACGGCCCTGGAACCGATTCTGGTACCTTTGATTATTTCACTGATGCTATTAATGGCGAAGAAGGTGCAAGCCGAGGTGACTTTACTGCCAGTGAAGACGACAACGTAGTCGTTCAGGGGGTTGCTAATGATCCAGGGGCAATAGGCTACTTTGGATTGGCCTATTATGAAGAAAATCAAGGTAAGCTGAAGGCTGTTGAAGTTGATGATGGTGATGACAGCAACGGTGAAGGCTGTGTTACTCCCAGTACAGAAACTGTTGATGATGGTAGCTACCAACCCCTAGCTCGTCCCATCTTTATCTACGTCAAGAAAGAAGCGATCGCTCGCTCGGAAGTTAAAGAGTTTGTTGATTTCTACTTAGCAACCGACAGCAAAGATCTAGTGTCTGAGGTAGGTTACATTCCGATGGCAGAGGAAATTTACACAGCAGTACAAACTCGCTTTGAAGATGAGAAGACTGGCAGTGTATTTGACGGTGGCTCTACAGTCGGCGTTAACCTAAAAGAGGTTTTGGGAAAAGAAGAGAAAGCTGAGTAAATCCTGAGCGTAACATGTTCTGGCTCCTCACCGGAACTTTATAGAGGGTGAAATTGTAGCTGATATCTCTCACCTAGCATTGACTAGAAATTAAAGATTGTGCAAAAAAAAACACCAAGCAAATTAAAGAGTTGATGAAGTTATTCAGCTTCTGGAGGCATTAAGGAAGAATAATGCTAACAATGAAAATAGGGATTTTTGTCCCAACAGAGATTAAACTACCTGTTTCAGCACGATTTCACAGTTTTGGTCATCCCCACAGTACTTTTACCTGAAACTAATTCAGGGCAAGTGCTAAATTAGGCTAGCCCAGAGAAAGCTAGCCTAAGAATTATCTTTAACCTAAAATTACTTTTCATGAGTACCAGTTCCTCTCGTTTTGAACGGTCGGATCGGAACCCAATGTGGCAACCAAACCGTACCCTAAATAAATGGGTACAGCGAGGAGTCGTAGGCATCTTTGCACTGTTTGCCCTTGTATCTGTCTTAACTACCTTTGGCATTGTTTTAACACTAGTAGTTGATGCCTTTGGTTTTTTTGAAGAAATATCCCTTGGGCGATTCCTAACAGATACTGAATGGACACCTCTGTTTACCAATCCCCAGTTTGGCATTTTTGTCCTCATTAGCGCAACATTGATGACATCTGCGATCGCGATGTTTGTTGCTCTACCTTTGGGTTTATTAGCAGCGATCTGCTTAAGTGAATATGCACCTAGAAATGTGCGTCGTTGGCTCAAACCTGCGCTGGAAATCTTAGCAGGGGTGCCTACAGTTGTCTATGGCTACTTTGCACTACTGTTTGTAACACCTGTCCTTCGCTCTTTTATACCGGGGATGGAACCATTCAATTCTTTAAGTGCTGGTTTAGTTATGGGTGTTGCCATCCTGCCAACAGTTGCTTCCTTGAGCGAAGATGCAATTTATGCTGTTCCCAACAGTCTCCGACAAGGAGCTTACGCTCTAGGGGCAACTAAGCGTGAAGTGATTACGGGAGTTGTTCTACCGGCAGCTTTATCAGGGATTGTGTCTTCCTTTGTCCTCTCAGTTGCCCGGGCTGTTGGTGAGACTATGATTGTAACCATTGCCGCTGGTCAAAATCCCACTCTTACCCTCAATCCTCTAGTGCCAGTCGCTACGATGACAGCATTTATTGTGCAAGTGAGTTTAGGGGATGCTCCAGCAGGTTCTCTTGCTTATAAAACCATTTATGCCGTTGGCTTGAGCTTGTTTTTAATTACCCTAGCTTTAAATATCTTTAGCTTCTGGTTTGTCCGTCGCTTTCAACAAAAATACGAATGACCACTCAAAATTCTTCTCCAGGCTCTCCCAAGAGTTCCATACGAGGACAGCAAGACTTTGATTTAGCCCTTGAGCGACGCTATAGATGGGACCGGGTTTTTGAAATCGCCAGTTGGGCAGCAGTTATTATTGGGATTATTATCCTAGTCGTTTTAATGATCGATGTTATCATCGATGGTTTGCCCCGGCTAGATTGGACATTACTTAGCGAATATCCCTCTCGCAAACCAAATGAAGCTGGTCTTAAGTCTGCTTTAGTAGGTACTATCTGGTTAATGACACTGACGGCGATAATCACCTTTCCCTTAGGAGTTGGCGCAGGGATCTACTTGGAGGAATTCGCCGCTAATACCTGGTATGCCAGAATAATTGAAATTAACATTAACAACCTAGCAGCAGTACCTTCAATCATTTATGGATTGTTGGGGGTAGCTGTATTTGCGCGTTTACTGGGACCAATAACAGGGGGGCGCAGCGTCCTTACAGGTGCTTTAACCCTGAGTTTGCTAATTCTCCCCATTGTAATTGTCTCAACCAGGGAGTCTCTAAGAGCTGTTCCTAATAGCCTGCGCCAAGCTGGTTTTGCCTTAGGTGCAACGCGCTGGCAAGTAATTAGAGAGCAAATTCTGCCGTTAGCTTTTCCAGGGATTTTAACCGGAACTATTCTCGCCCTTTCTCGTGCCATTGGTGAAACTGCACCTTTGATAACTATTGGTGCTTTAACCTTTATTGCTTTTTTACCCCCCTTATCTCCAGAAGGTTTGCACACCCCCTTTACTGCCTTACCAATTCAAATTTTCAATTGGACTTCCCGTCCCCAAGAAGAATTTCACACTGCAGCTGCGGCTGGAATTATCGTGTTGATGGCGGTGCTATTGTTCATGAATGGAACAGCAATCTGGCTACGTAATAAGTTCCAAAAAGAATAGGTTTCCTTTTCACATTAACCCATACAACTTAACTCTCATGATTTCTCATTCTTCTAACGCAGTTACCACTGAGGCAGTGTTCCAGATTGAAAATGTCTCCGTTTTCTATGGCTCCTTTGAGGCAGTTAGTAATGTTTACCTAGATATTCCTGAAAATAAAATTACTGCGTTTATCGGACCTTCTGGTTGTGGTAAGAGTACCCTATTAAGATGTTTGAATCGACTTAACGATCTGGTGCAGGGGGCAAGGGTTGCAGGCAGGATTACTTATAAGGGAGAGGATCTTTACCGCAAAGGTATCGATCCAGTAGAAGTACGTCGTCGTATAGGTATGGTGTTCCAAAAGCCTAACCCCTTTCCCAAATCAATTTACGACAATATTGCCTTTGGTGCCCGGATTAATGGCTATCGGGGTAATATGGATGATTTGGTAGAACACTCACTCAAACAAGCAGCTTTGTGGGATGAAGTCAAAGACAAACTCAAACAAAGTGGCTTATCTTTATCTGGTGGACAACAGCAGCGTTTGTGTATCGCTCGTGCTGTCGCAATTGAACCTGAAGCTATTTTGATGGACGAACCTTGTTCTGCCCTCGATCCAATCTCCACTCTAAGGGTTGAAGAATTGCTCAACCAACTCAAAGAAAATTATACAATTGTTATTGTTACCCACAACATGCAACAAGCCACACGGGTAGCTGATATGACTGCGTTTTTCAATGCCAAAGCTACAGAGAAGGGCGGTAAGCAAGGTTACTTAGTAGAGTACGATTTAACGGAAAATATCTTCCAAAATCCTCAGCAAGAAGCAACTAGGGATTACGTAAGTGGACGTTTTGGCTAGAGTTGATTGATAAATGAGCTGTTCTAAAGTTTTTTAATTTTTTCCTGCTCTACCAAAGAGTTGGAAGTTCATCTGCATTGGAATTGTCGGAAGTTGTCTAAGGTGATGAGACGGAGGCTGGTGTCAGACTCAGACTCTTACTAGAACTAGAATTTCCTTCTTCTGGCGCACTAGGAAGGTTTTCGCAAGGAATACCATCACCATCTCCATCTAACCCGAACCTATCATCTGGGAAAGCATCGAAAACCTTCTTAGCCTCTTGCCAGTTACTGAAATCATCGCAATCACAATCGCTTTTGACACAGGCGGGAAGATCTTGAGCAAACGCTGAAAGTTCTTGATATTGGCTCAAAGCCAAAACAACAAGACTAGAGATTAGGGCAGTAGTGATCAGAGCAGGGCGGGGCATAGCTTATTTACTTCTAGAGGATTAGAAAGATTTTACCGAATCCAGGGTGATGAATGCTAACCCAAGACTCAATTCAATAGGGTTTGCTGTATGAGTCTGAAAGAGTCTCGTGGCAAGAGGAGGGAACTGGGAACTGGGAACTGGGAACAGTAAATAAGTGATTATCCATGTAAGGCAAGCGGGATTTTCTTCAATTGTGCAAGGTTGTTGTCTATAGAAGCTCATTTTCCTGGCATCCTCGTGGGAAATTCCCATTTCACCTACCACCTAACACCTAATACCTAACACCTAATACCTAGGAATGCTTCGATGTCAAGTCTACCTTTGCTGAACATACCGAACATAATTTATTCGGTTCACTACACTTTTAATTTAGATAAAACCTCAGGGCGGCAATTACTATCAATTTAGTGAATAAAACCGAATTGGCACAGATTTATATATCCCTAAGATAAGAACTGTAAGCAAAAACAAAACGCTTAACTGACTTACTCAAACACTACTTATCGGCAGGAAAATTATGATGTTAGTTCGTTACAATCCTTGGAAAGAAATTGATACTCTACAGCAACAATTCAACCGCTTATTTGATGAATCTAGAACACCAATAAATTGGGGAGATTTTGGTAGCTTCCCCAAAGTCCCAGCGGCTGAAATTTCTGAAACTGAAGATGCGATCCACCTGAAGCTGGAAATCCCAGGAATCGAAGCTAAAGACCTGAATGTGGAAGTCACAAAAGATACCGTTTCCATCAGTGGTGAGCGCAAAGAAGAATCCAAGCCTTCTGATAACGGGGTTATCCGCTCAGAGTTCCACTATGGCAAATTCCAGCGCTTGATTCCCTTGCCTGCTCGGATTCAAAACACTAATGTCACCGCAGATTACAAAGACGGTGTTTTGAATCTAACTCTACCCAAGGCTGAGGAAGAGAAGAACAAAGTCGTCAAAATCAACCTTGATCAAGCAGCTGCTTAATCAGATTGAGGTAATCCAATTTTTCTAGGTAGATAACTTAATGATTAGCCCAGTTGCTTTTAGGTGACTGGGCTTTTTTATTGACTTATAGAACACAGAAACATCTAGAATTTCAATCCCGATCAACGACAACACTCTTCAAATCGATTGAGGAGTAACTTCCAGCCAGCACTAGCAAACCGAGAAGACCAATACATCGAGAAGGTTGTGGGTACCAGCCATGTCAATGGTAAATGTCCCTTGGGAGCATCATCTGCAAAATTCACTTGATGATAATTGAGCCAATCATTCCCATGACGCCAGCCAACATAATCAGATAAATTTGAATAGTCACAATTCACCGATTTATAAATTATATAAATTACACTGAAACCAAACTTTCCTTTACTTGCCTTAACCCAGAGCTCATCAATTTTTCGTAACTCTGTACAAGGAAATTGTTGAATGTCAGATTGAGTCAGAAGAAGATCTCGTCTTCCCTCTACTCCAGCAATTTTTAGCATCAGCCGTCGAGTTTCAATATCCGCATCTTTCCAAAACTGCTTGGATAGAAATTGGCGAAGTTGGTCATAATCATAGATTGACATTGATGATTACTGAGTCAACAGCCCCACCCACAAGGGGATGGGGCTTGTAACTAGATGAGATTATTCTCACCCGAAACATATGGCGCATTGACTGACGCCTGCTCTTCCGTCCCCCTTGGGGTAGAAGAGAGAATATAGTCATCACGGACATTCCTGGCAGCATTAAGATCTGCATGAGTCTGATGACCGCAGTTCTTACAGCAAAAGTGAGACTTGTTGCGATTTGTTCGCTTGATGTGCTTACAGACATTGCACTTCTGGGAAGTATAACGAGGGTCTTGATGCAATACTCGCTTACCTAATGCTTCTGCCTTATACCTTAAGAACTGTTCTTGTTGATAGAATGCCCAACTGCCCAACCACTTATTCATCTTCTTGCCCCGTCGTTGAGTACGAATGCTGGACAAGTCTTCAACAACAAAGACTGCTACACCTGGTTGGTTGGCGAGCTTCTTACTTACACAATGATTCGTATCCTTCATGAACCGCTTCTCGCGTCCGGACATCGCTTTTAATCGACGCTTGGCGCTACGAGTGCCTTTTTGTTGGAGCTTACGACGATTGTGTAAATAGCGTCTTTGTGTCCCCCTGATTTTTGATGAACTGAAAAACTGACCATTACTAGTTACAGCTTGATGGTACAAGCCTCGGTCAATTCCTTGAATCTCTCCTGTAACTTTTGGAACCTCAGCCGTTTCAAATACCAGTCTCACCCAAAACTGCTTGGTGTTTTTGGTATAGGTTACGGTTGCTCCACAAACATCCCAGGTTTCAAATATTTCCTTGAAATAATCGGGAACATTCAGAATTAGCCTAACTCGCTTACCAATATAACTAAGGGTTAATTGTTGACCTCTTAATGTCATGGTTCGTTTGTCGTAACGCAACCCTGATGCTGGTTTTTTCTTGGGGATTCCCTTAAATTTAGTAGCTTTAATTGCCTCTAGTGCGTTATCCCTAACTGTCTGCAACAAAGCAGAAGGGACACTAGGATGCTGTAACCTAAGTAGGTGATACAGAGCTTTGTGTGCCTTGTTTTTGTTGTATGAACTGTTAGCTAATGCCCAGTCAATATGTGCATTGAAAATTTCAGCGCACTCGTTCATGAGTGGTAAAAATCGCTCACTTGGGAGAGTAACTGGGATGCTAAGAGTTCTTTTCATCAGTTGAGTGCAGCTAGTTGCTTACATCGTGTAGTGCTAACATCACTGCGCTTGGCGTTCTTTGTGGTTGTAGACTGAGTATACCACAGACTTTATATGTTTAAACTTCATACACTAAATAGAAGATTTTGGGGTTCTGGGATGTGGAGTGATGGAAGTTGGTACGCTAGTGTTGGTCATATTTTGGAGGATGCTGTTAAGCGTTATATTGAAACTCAGAAGCAACGAGGGTGATTTGGCAATCTCCGTACCTACGATTGCCCCGCCTCTCATCCCCACCCACAAGGGGATGGGGTTTTCTCGGCGGGTTTATAAACATACATCTATTGAAGTCAATGGACTCCCAGCAACCTCAGAATCTCTGTCCTTCTAGGACAGGGAGCTTCAAAAAGCTAGCATATCTGGATTGTCAGACAGGAATTGCCGGTGATATGTGCTTAGGAGCACTTGTATCTGCCGGTGTGCCTTTGGAGTATTTAATCGACAAGCTCCAAAGACTGGGTATTAAGCAAGAGTACCGATTAAGGGCTCAAAAAGTCCATTGTAATGATCAGTTGGCAACGAAAATTTATGTAGATTTGTTAAATGAAGCGGATCACCGTTACCATTGCCATGGAGCCAGTCGGAATTTGCCAGAAATTGAGCGGTTAATTATGACGGCTGGTTTACCACCACAAGCTTCAGAATGGAGCCTAGCTGTTTTCCGAAAACTGGCAGAGGCGGAAGGGGCAGTACATGGTATTGCACCAGAGAAAGTGCATTTTCATGAAGTGGGTGCCATTGATGCCATTGTAGATATTGTAGGAACCTGTTTAGGTTTAGATTGGTTAGGAATTGACCAACTCTATTGTTCAGCTCTCCCAACTGGAGGTGGTAGAGTGCAAGCAGCTCATGGTTGGCTACCAGTACCAGCACCAGCTGTACTGAAATTGTGGGAATCTCGTCAGGTGCCAGTTTACAGCAATGGGATTGAGTGGGAATTAGTGACGCCAACTGGAGCGGCTCTTGCTGTTACTCTTGCTACCAGTTTTGGTTCTCCACCAGCAATGACTATCCAAAAAATCGGTAATGGTGCTGGTTCAATCCAGTTGCCTATTCCCAATATGTTGCGATTGTGGATTGGTGAATTGGGAATTGGGAATTGGGAATTGGGAATGGGTAAAGAAAAATTTCCCTTCTTCGAGGTGAGTACAGCTCATAATTCCTCTATTAATTTGGAAACCATTTCGGTACTGGAAACCCAAATTGATGACTTGAGTCCTCAAGCAATTGGCTATTTGTATGAGAGATTATTTAAGGTTGGTGCTGTGGATGTTTTCACTCAGCCAATTGGAATGAAGAAGTCTCGACCAGGTATTTTGCTCACGGTGATTTGCCATCCTCCAGATATTTCAGCTTGTGAAGAGGTGTTATTCAGTGAAACCACTACTTTAGGTATCCGACGTCTAACTCAGCAGCGGAGGATTTTGCCACGAGCAATTCAGCAGGTGCAGACTGACTATGGTGAGATTCGAGTAAAGGTTGCTTGGAGTGAGGAGGCTGGTGAGAAGATTATCAGTAATGTACAGCCGGAATACGAAGATTGTGCCTCAATTGCACGGCAACACCATCTATCTTGGCGTGAGGTACATCAGCTGGCACTCGATACCTGGTATCACCAGTATAGTGGGACTTCCAAATGAAAAAAATATGGTCATCTCTGAAACCCTACTTTCGTTGGGCTATTCTGGGTGGAACACTGTTTTTCTTGCTCAAGGCATTCATTAACCATTGGCGGGAAGTCGCCGCAATTGAGATTGATGCTGCTGGATGGATTAACCTAGCGATCGCTTTGGCAATTACTTTACTTGCTCATATTTGGGCTGGCTTAGTGTGGGGTAAGATTCTACAATCTTTTCAGCAGCCAGTACAGTTATCCTGGGTACTGTTGGTTTACCTAAAAACTAATATTGCTAAATATTTACCAGGTAATGTTTGGCACTTCTATGGTCGCATTCGAGCAGTTATAGATGTTGGTGGTTCCTTGAGTGCTGCCACTATCAGCGTGTTACTAGAGCCAATCTTGATGGCAGCTGCGGCTTTACTCATTTCTTTAACTGGTTCTCAACTAGGTTTGGTAGAGACTCATGGGAATATCCTAACTTGGGGATTACAAATTTTAAGTTTGGTTGTAGTTTTGCTGTCAGTTCATCCCCGCTTCTTAAACCCAATGCTAAGGTTATTGAATCGCTTAAAGGGACAAACTAGTGGTAATCAAGTTTTTCAAATTAAGCATTATCCTTTAGTTCCGTTGTTGGGAGAGCTGACTTTTTTAGGACTACGGGGAACTGGATTCTTGGTTACTTTTGCTGCATTAACTACCGTCAATTCTAACCAAATATTACTGTTATTTACTACCTTCAGTTTAGCATGGGTATTGGGTTTAATTATCCCTACTCCTGGAGGTTTAGGGGTTTTTGAGACAACTGCACTTGCTCTACTAAGACAGGATTTTCCTATTGCTGTGATTCTCAGTGTGGTCGCCCTCTTTCGCTTTGTAAGTATTCTGGCAGAAATCCTCGGTGCTGGTGCGAGCTGGTTGAGGCAAGAATAGTAATCAGGGTAAGCTCATCTAATTTGGTAGCAGATGTACTTGACAAAAAGAGATTGAGCGGCAGCCAAAGTATTTGCTGTGTCATGCAAAATCTATGACCGTCCGCTCCAATCAAATGTTATCTAACATTTAGCATTTACTCAGCCTTTATGAACCAGTATGGAAACCAGTTCTTTGCGACAAAAACGTGTGTTAGAAACAGGCGAAGTTCCTTTGACGTCAACCAAAATATTATAACTACCCTGAACTTGTGTCGGTTCAAAGCGTCCTACAAAGCGACCTAGATCAATCTTCGGAATGACAGGTTTAATTGGAGTAACTGGCTGAAGAATAGTTCCAGGTTGTAATAGTGCTCCAGGAGGATTTAGCTGTTCACGCACATCGAATGATGGTTTTCGTTTGATTGTCGAACGCAATACATCAGTATTGATTTTTTTCAGCGTATTTTGCTGAATATCAAACCTATTACCAACAAACCCTTCTCGCAGTGGTAATTTTGTAACTACATGCTTCAGAATATCTTGACCTGACTTGACCTGTAGCTGATTTCTTAAGGTTTGTAACCTAGCCAGTGGTGCTGGTACTTTGTCGCTTTTGAAGTCAGGTCTGACTTGGCGTAATTGATCAGCATATTTTTTTAGTAGTTCAGGAATATTCACAGGAGACACTACACGAGCATCTGGCTTCAATCTTCTAATCAGCTCTTTGCCTTCAAAGACTTGAACCGATAAATCAATTGGCATCCCTGCGATCGCTTCTTTGCGCAGCTTCGATACATCCAGATGAATAGGCGAACGTACAAATCCACCTACTGTATATCGAGTATGGGTTTCTCGAGCCGTTTCAACCTCAATGTACCATTGGCCAGCTAAAGGTTCTTGGATCTTAAAGATCACATACCCCTCGCTTTCTGCAAAATACAGAGCGCTACTATGGGGATGTAACAAATGCCCACGAGGATCACGCAACCTGATACTGATTTCACCCTTATTTTTGGGTTCTCGATCGACAAACCTCAAATCAGGTTCAGCCCAAGCAACCGTAAATGTTACCTGTTCTGCTGCTGCATCGACGCACGCACCTACACGGCTTTTAGATGCCATGGCAGATTCATTGACAATGATCCCTTCACTAGAAACTTGTCCACGAATAAAATTGTAAATCTCGAACAAGTCATCAATGGTCGGCATGTAGTAATACAAACCTTCGGTAGCCGTTGCGATCTGTTCAAGTAATATCTGATCTGACAGTGGTCCCATCGCACATGTATAGATGGGCATATTGGCAGGTAATGTTGCGACAACATCCATTGCAGAGGGATTGGCTGAATTGAAACCCTGATTGTCGTAACCATCAGACAGCATCACCATCGCACGTGAATTTGTAACTGGCTCCAGCAGCTCTCGAGCTGCCTCAATACCACCTCCCATAAAGGTACTGCCACCAAATGAGATACCATTTATTTCATTATTGGCATCATCTTTGATGGTCTGGCTGGTAATAGTTTGGATGATGGAAGAGGCACCGGTTGGGTATTCGACACTTGCTGTACTGCCAAAACTGACCACACCAACCTGGTCGTCTATATTCATAAGATCGACAAACTGGCGGCTGGTAATTCTGGTGATATCCACATAGTCAGATGTCACCATGCTGCCAGATCGGTCAATGACAGGAACGATGCTGACGGGATCAGCTGTAGCATATTGGGCATTATCGATCACTAAAGCAAAGTCCTGCCAGGCACTCAGATCAAACGGTGGACGAGCATTAGCAGTGATGCTAGCTGCAATTACTCGAATATCATAGACACCTGTAGGATTTTGAATGTAAACACACTCAATGTTGTTGAGACTATCGAATGTCCCACCAGTAGTTGAAAAGCCATTGGCAAAAACATTTCCTCTGAAAATATTGCTACTGGCTTCCTCAGTCACTTCCAAGTCTAGGTCATTAACTAGGGCAGGATTAGCATTGGCTGCACCCGGCGCATCTGTCCAAACAAGGGTGATCCGTAGCGGGCGAGTGGTATCAACCGGAGCAACCTGAACAGCGTATTCTTGTCCATTGGCTGTAAACGCATGGCGCTGATCGACAAAAATCTTAGGTCCCCGATCCGAAGCAGGTGCCTGAAGCAAGATGTTTTCTAAGCTAACGCGCCCCCACCCTTGATCATTATTGGGAATATTCGTGATGGTTCCCCCGGCACCGTCAGGTCCACCGGCAATATCTTCTGCTCCATTGATGAGTAGTGCTTTAAGCATAGCAGGGCTAGGATTCTGCCCATTAGTACGATTACGCCACCATTCGATCAATAAAGCACAAGCACCGGCAACATGAGGGGCAGCCATTGAGGTTCCACTCATATATACATATTCATTTAACTGGTTAGTTGGATCGGTAGGATCCGGTGTGCCAGTTCCAGGAACTAAAGTTCCTCGCCAGCCAGTTTCTGACCGTGCAGATGATACATCGGTGCCTGGAGCGACAACATTGGGCAAGATACGCCCGTCAAGCGCTGGCCCACGACTTGAAGTACTGCGGAGACCTTGAATGTTATCAATGTCTCCAGTGCCGGGTCGAAATGTGAGAGAGTTACCCACTGTGATAAGGTTCTTGGCCTCTTTAGGTGTCGTGAGCGTACTTGCGTTAGGCCCTGAGTTTCCTGCCGAGAAGATAATAGTAAGATTCTCTAAACCTGTTGTACTAGGATTTGGGTCACGAACAAGTTGATCAAACGTTCGAGCATTTGTTGTATAGCCACCTCCCACTGCGTTGAGGTCCCACCAACTATTGTTCATAACCTGGGCATTATTGTTGGTTGAGTCTTGAGTTAAGTTAGCCCAATTTGCTGGTGGCCATGGCCCGAATAAAGCGTTCTGAGTGACATAGTTAGCTCCCGGTGCCATTCCCTGCCCCCAAAGGAAATTATTCGGGGCAGCACCCTCAATTTGTCCTGTTGCAGCATTACCCACCGCTATCCCAGCAACGTGGGTACCGTGGTCATCTGTGTCTGTTGTTGTACTACCGCTGGTGTAATCTACAAATGCAGTCTGTCTTCCCCTTAAATCAAGATGTCCTGTTGTGTTGTTATTGGCATTAGTATCTACCCCGGTGTCACAGATAGCGACTGTCACCAGTTAGTCCATGAAGATCGTGGTATAATCGGGCAATTTAAGGTCGTTATATAGGGCTTGCCTCATCGAGTCCATTAATCTTCTAGTTTGCTTTCTGAGGGAAGTTGTTGGGTATTAGACATTTTTTCCAGTTCCATTGCTATAGAATCTTCCTGAAGTTGAGAAAAAACTCTGTAACCATCTAAAGACGCTGCTGAACCTTCATTCTCTATCTGACTACTCATTTTAATTAAGTTGTATTTAACATTATCAGCATGAATGGCAAAAGTTATATTAAAAACTTCAAAAAAATTAATCACCCATTGACATTCCTCTTCTGGATAATCCATATAGTATTGAATTAACTTGGCAATACAAGTATCCAAATGACTGCGAGCATTGGGACAAATCATAATAATCTTAAGCAGTACGATCACTAAGCTTAGAGGATGACCTTGAGATAGTAACAAAACAAACAGTTCAGAAGGTTCTTGCTGATCTTCAGTTGTCAGATAATCAATAACTTTATTGCAGGTTCTTAGTAGCAGAGCTTCATCCAACAATTCATGATTATGTTCGTTATATAAATTATTAAATTTGTTTACTAATTTTTGTTGTAGAAAGACTAGCAAATCTTTTTTATGTGCTTGATAATTATTTGTAGAAGATATTAAGTATTTGTGTAAACCAAACTTAAATTTTTGGTAATCAACATTTTTAGTTTGCTGGAGAAAAATACTTGCTAAATTTTCATAGCTGTAGGAGCCGCGCTTAGCCACAATCATTTTAATCAAACGCAAAACATGATCGCCAAGACCAGTAGGATTGTTGGGAATTTCTTGAGTATTAGTAGTAGATTGTGAGCGGGCTGTGTACATTGCTAGCTCAAACTTAAACTTATCTTTCAGTTCTTGTGCCAGGACTCTTGCTGCCTCTCGTTGTTCTACTGGATTACTGTTATCAGTATACTGGGGAGCTAAAAGATATGAATTATAACGGTTACTCCAATGAGCGTTTTGAGTGGTTAGTGATGAATCATATTTTGAAGAAATAAATAACTTAAGCTCATTATAGTCTTGACTATTAAGGAAAATTTTGACCCAATGTATATGGGGACTGCTATCTGGATGCGGAGATGCTAGGGTTTGACTCTCATGAGTTTCACATAACAGCTTGGCTAATTCTTGAATAGCGCTATGATTTCTCGCTGTCTCCCAGTTATTGATGAGAATATAGCAAGCACGTTTGAGGGCATGGAGAAATTCTTCTTGATTATTGGTAGAAATTAGTTTAGATAGCTCTTGGATTGCAACTAAATTAGTAGAGGAAGACTCGTAATCGATAAATAAACGCTTAAATTCCAGTAATCCCTCTGCTGGCGTTTTATTTTTAACAATTTCCAACAAAAACTGATAGAGCATTGCCTGATCTTGCCACTGATAGGAGCTTCGCTGGTTTTGCTGAGACAGAATCTCAGTCAGCTGACTTTGTGAGACTACAGTCCTAAACATCAAACTTATCCTAAGATGCTTAAATTCTTACAGAGGGTCTAAAGATGGAAAGCAGATGGTATTATCTATTTCCTTAATGGTTATCAGCGCAGTGAGCGGGACAACCTAAAGAGCTTTTGAATATACCATGGGCTTTCCTCTTACCCTGTTCTCGACAAGCCTAGAGAAATTTGGTGTGTTCCTGTTACTTCCACTAAAAACTCTGGTTTCTGCTACTCTCATCGGATTGGTGTAAGCTCTCAAATAAACTTAATCATATAAATTTTAAATTGTCATCAAAAAATAAGTCACCTCAAGGTTACCTGTTGTCACATATTAGCGATGTGGTAGCAAGTCTTGTTCGTTAGTATGAGTGTTGGCGAAGCCTGACGAAGTCTAAGGTAGAAAACGGTTTTGGCTCCCTGAAAGCTCCGCCGAATCTCAGCCAGGATAATCTACCCTTTAACAAAATAGTGCTGGAAATATCTCTACCATGCTTCCAGGATTGAGTGCGGTATGGGTTCCCCAAAAATTGGTATTCTCTAGATGGATAAGTCCTAGGAGAACGATTAAAGCGATCGCATTCATTACTCATCTGACTACTCCCTCCAGGCGATAGTACGATCCAAGTACACTATCTCAGAAGACCCATTTGCTAATCTATTATTGCTAAACTTTGCTAATAGGGAACTGTATTAGTCTTAGTACTAAGGAATTCACAGCGTGACCAAGTTCAATAACCGCAACACAGAATTATCTAACAAAGACATTCTAGACGAAGAAGAGCATGATGAAGAACAATATGAAAAAAATAACTTCCAGTATGATCCTGATAAAATCAACATTGCTACCAGAGAACCAACAATTGAGCAATTACTTAGACGAATCAATGAAGAAGCCCTTGATTTAGCCCCTGATTTTCAGCGCCAAGCGAATATCTGGAAGGATGATGTTAAGAGCCGATTGATTGAATCTATCCTAATTCGGATTCCACTACCAGCCTTCTATATAGATGCAGCTGATGAAGACAAATGGTTAGTTGTAGATGGATTACAACGGCTATCCGCCCTCAAGCACTTTGTTAGCGATAAAAGTGATAAGAGGCTGAAGCTAGGCGGATTAGAGTACCTAACCGAGCTTGAAGGCAAAACCTACGATGAGCTGGAGCGTAGATACCAGCGTCGTATCGAAGAGACTCAGGTTACAGTTTATCTGATTCAGAAAGGTACACCTCTTGAAGTAAAGTACAACATTTTTAAACGTATCAATACAGGTGGTACACCTCTGTCTAACCAAGAAATACGTCATGCTCTTAACCCAGGTAAGGGAGCTAAGTTTTTGGCTAAACTTGCTGATTCTCAAGAATTTAAGCAAGTTGTTAAGCTTAGTGAATCGAAAAAGAAGAGAATGGATGATCGGGAGTTTGTACTCGGCTTCTTGGCATTCAAACTTACCTCTTATCAAGATTATCAAGACGGGAATCGAGATTCATTTTTAAGCGAAGCCTTGTTTAAGACTAATCAATTAAACGAGGAAGAATTAAGTGATATTGAAGGTAGTTTTAAAAAAGCAATGATTGCCGCATTTGAAATTTTCGATGATAAGGCTTTTCGTAAAATTTCTGAAAAAAACAAAAGAAAAAAACCACTAAACAAATCACTATTTGATGCTTGGTCAGTTAATCTTAGTTATCTCACTGATGATGAAATTAAAGTCTTGAAGAACAAAAAACAAAAATTAATTGATATATTTATTAATTATGTAGATACAGACCAAGAATTTCTCTCATCTATTTCTCAGGCAGCTAACAAATTAAAATATCGATTTAGTACTATTGAAAAAATTATCCAGGAAGTGTTGTCATGATTCATTCAATGTGCTTGAAAAACTTCAAGCCTTTTGAAAGTCAGTTCTTTGAGTTCAAACCGCTAACTCTACTTTCTGGTCTTAACAGCACTGGAAAATCTTCACTACTACAATCTTTACTTCTACTACGTCAATCCTACCAACAGAGCTTATTGCCAAATACAGGCTTGGCACTTAATGGTGACTTAGTTTGTATTGGTACAGCTCAAGATGCACTTTCTGAGAGAGCAAAAGAAGACTTCATTGGGTTTGACATTGTTTGGGAGAATAGCATAAACGGCATATGGCGTTTTAATTACGACCGAGAGGTAGATGTATTGAATCTTGCCTCATCACCAGTTATCCCAGAAGTATATCAATCCAGTCTTTTCAGTAATAAATTTCACTATCTTCAAGCAGAACGGATTGGTCCGAGACCATTTTTCGAGATGTCAGATTTCCAAGTGCGACAACTTGGACAACTTGGAACTAGAGGTGAGTATACTGCACATTTCCTTTCCATTAATGAGCGAAAAGTTATTCCGAACAGTAAGCTTAGCCATCCGGAAGTAAAATCAAAAGGTCAACAAGGTCAACAGGAAGCAAAATCATTAGATTTGATAGACCAAGTAGAGGCATGGATGGGAGAAGTGAGCCCAGGTACTCGTCTCAAAATTGACCCAAAACCTGATGTGGATCTGATGAGTTTTCAATACTCTTATGGAGATAGCAACCCTTACCGTGCCACCAATGTTGGATTTGGAATTACCTACACTTTACCCATTATTGTGGCAGTATTAGCATCAGAACCAGGTACACTTATTCTATTAGAGAACCCAGAAGCTCACCTTCATCCCCAAGGTCAAGCTAAAATGGGTGAGCTGCTAGCGCTTGCTGCTAGTTGTGGTATTCAAGTTGTTATCGAAACTCATAGTGACCATGTTTTAAATGGGATTCGTCTTGCAGTTCATGGTGGCAAACTTGATCCGAAAGATGTCCAACTGCACTACTTCCAGCGACGAGAGGAATTAGGGCAAGCTGTTACTGAGGTAGTATCACCACGCATCGATCACAATGGGAGAATTGATCAATGGCCAGATGGTTTCTTTGATGAGTGGGATAAAAGTTTAATCACATTACTAAAACCGAGGGACATGTAGGCTATGAATTTGGAGATGGTATTGAATGAGCTGTCTTTACGAACTCCTGCCGATAACGTTCAAACAGCACAACAGTGGATGTCAAACCTCATTGCCACAGCGCGAACAGCAGCTGAACTAGGTGTAATACTTGGACAACCGGATCTTTCAGTTTAGAAAGTCTTCCTTGCAAGGCGACTCCAGAGAGTGAGTCAAGGCTCAATCACCTCAAACAGAAACTAACCTTTAGGTGTCCCGATGGCAATGAGCGAATCTTCAGTTTACATGTCCGCATGACACCGCAAGCTTGGCGGCTTCATTTTTCCGCAGAATTAGGACCAGGAAAGCTTATCATCGGGTACATTGGTCCTAAAATTCAATAGTCCTAGAGACGTTGCATGCAACGTCTCTACAATCTGGACTTACCTACCTAAAGATATTTCTTGAGAACCTCTACCGTAGCTTGTCCGGTTTTTGCCCAACTGAATTGATTAGCTCTAGCTAAACCAAGAGTGCTAAGATGCGATCGCAATTTTGCATCTGTGGCTACTGCTTGCATGGCTTCGGTGATTTCACCAGTTTTGTAGGGGTTAATCAACAGAGCTGCATCACCAGCAGCTTCGGGTAAGGAAGAAAGGTTAGAGGTAATTACAGGAGTACCACAAGCCATTGCTTCTAACACAGGAAGTCCGAAGCCTTCCCAGAGACTAGGGAAAACTAAAGCGATCGCTTGGTTGATAATTATTGGTAGTTCCTCATAGGGAACGTAGTTGAGGAATTTTACCTGAGTAGTTATATTTAGTTGCTCTGTTTGTGCTGCCAATAGGGGAGTGTAGCGTTTATCAGTTGGTCCTGTAATCCACAGTTCATAGTCTCGGCAGTTGGGGAGAGCAGCAAAAGCCTCAATCAATCGGTGCAGATTTTTGTAGGGGTCATGACGACCAATATAAAGGAAGTAGGGACAATTTTTTTCTGTCTCCCTATTAGGTAGCTCAAGAACCCGAAAATGCTCGGTGTTGTAGGCAAGGAGTACGGGGGTAATTTTGGTTGCAGGGATCTCAAAGAACTGGGTAATGTCTTGAGCAGTGGCAGTTGAATCGCAGATTATATGTTGAGCTTGGGAGAGAACCTGGGGAATGTAATAGCGGAAGTAGGTAGTTAGAGGTGAGCGACGCTTCGGAAAACGTAAGGGGATCAAGTCGTGAACAGTGACTACATAGCGACAATTAGTAAATAGCGGTGCTTCAGGGAGAGGGGAAAACAGGAGAGGAGAGTGGAGTTGGTGATAAATTCGCGGTACTTGTAGCTGAGTCCACAGCAGGCGTCGGAGATGTCCCCTTTGGTTCCTTGCTCAGGAGTTAAGTTGGCAGGGGCTGGATAACAGTTAAAGGCAGAAGCAACAGGGGAGAGTTGAGCAGCTTCAGGCGCAATCAGGAGAGTGGGGTTGAGAGACTGTAAATGAGGGAAGAGGTTGAAGGCATAGGTAGTGATGCCAGTAGGCTTGGCAAAGAGAAAGGACAGATTTAGTAGTACCGGGTTCAACAATTTTGAATGACTCGCTGGAGATATTGGGATACGCCAGTTAGTTTACCAAGAGCTGTTTGGGGTTTGGGTAGCAGTAGGATGAGGCTATGGAGAATCAGTCGGAAAAATCGCAGGAGGAAAGTTGTTTTGTTGGTATATTTTTCTAGAGTTAGTAAGTAACTATAGGTGCTGTGTTGAAATTTTCTCGTAAGATTGCGGTTGGTAATGCTAGAAGGTTCGTGAATTACTGTTAGTTGATTAGTAATCGCAATCTCATGACCCTGATTAGCATAGCGCTGACAGAAATCAAAGTCTTCATAGTAAAGAAAGTAAGCTGGGTCAAACTGGGGACAAGTAGAAAAGTTGTCTAGATTGATGAGTAGACTACAGGCACTCACCCAGTCACAAGGGACATATGCTTTTTTGAGATGGGATGAGAGCAAATCAGTGGAGATAATTGCACCCTGTTGAGGGATAAATTGACCCCCAGCAAACCAAATATCACCAGCTGTTGTATAGATTAGGGTGCCAAGAAGAGAAAGTTTTGGATAGGTGGCAAAAAAAGTAGGGACTTTTTCTAAGGTATTTTTTGGTAGATAAGCGTCGGGATTGATAATCCAAACTATAGCCTGAGGATTTTGCTGATAAATCCAGTTTAGTCCCAGGTTGCAGGCTCTACCGAAGCCGAGATTGGTTTTTGCTTCTAAGATTTGCAGGTAGGAGGCTTGCAGTTGTTGCAGCGTTTGATCCTCGGTGGAGTTATTAACAACAACAATTTGATGAGGAATGTGGGGATTAGTAGGAATTGAACTGATTAATCTAGCAATTAAGTCGGTTGAATAGTAATTGACAGTTAAAAAATAAACCACAGTTTGGTTGTTTGTGATCATTGCTCTAGCGCAGTTGACAAAAATTTTGAGATAGAGGAACTGGCATCTGAGCAACAAGTATTACCTCTCCTTTATCCGTAATCATCCATCCTTGAGCCTCCACAATTGTCTCAGGAGGGGTAGTAAATGAAGTATCAGCCTCAGCTGAATTTTCACTCCCCTGAGTTGGGGGTTGCACGTCTTCTAAAATGTCATTACTACCGAGAGGTTCATAAGGATTGGTGGGTAATCCGCCTCTGCCAAGATTGTAAAACTTTGCAGAAGAACGACTCCCAAAAGCTTGACAACCTTGGGTTGGTTGATCTTTATCGTTTAAAAAATCATCTGACAAACCCTCTAACCTCAAGTTATCCCTTGTAATGACTTCTAGGGTACCGTCAATGCCTAACTCAGAAGTGGCAGTGAAGTCACTTTCAGGAGTACGCACGCCTTGAAACTGGCGGAAACCGAAGATACCAGTGGCTTTAGCAGAGATATTACCTCCTTGTCCTTCAAAAGCACTGGCAACAATGTCACTATTTTCTGGGAGCAAAGCAATGATGAAGTCACCTACTTCCATTGTGATATTGCCGCCTTTGGCAGTACCGAAAGCTTCCGCAGAAATCTCACTATTGTGGCGCATGATGATGGAATTTGCTACTTGTAGCCTAATATTGCCACCTTCTGAAGCAGCAGTTGTGGCTCTGAGGCGTCCTTGATTATTGAGAAAGATCGAATCTGCCTTTATTTCCAAGTCCCCAAAAATGCCTGTACCAGTTCCACTAACTGTAATTTGTCCTCTATTTTCCACTACTAAGTTTCCTGTATCAATCTTGATACCCCTGGCATCTCCAGCACCGCGACTATCGAAGAACAAGCCACTGGCAAAAGAACCAGAGCTACCGCTTACTTCTATAGATTCAGAGGCGTTAACTTCCAAAATTCCACCCCTTCCTGTTGCCGAAGTTGCTGCCGATACTTGTCCTCCATCCTGAACCACTAATCTTCTAGTTGCGATCGCTAATTCTCCTGCATCACCAGCACCAGAAGAATCGAAAAACAAGCGACTGGGAGTTCTACCATCAGCAGAAGTACCAATTACTTCTACAGACTCGGAGGCGTTGAGAGCTAAAATACCTGCATTCCCATCTCCAGAAGCACTAGCAGAAACTTGTCCTCCATCCTGAACCACTAATCTTTTAGTTGCGATCGCTAATTCTCCTGCATCACCAGCACCAGAAGAATCGAAAAACAAGCGACTGGGAGTTCTACCATCAGCAGAAGTACCAATTACTTCTACCGATTCGGAGGCGTTGACATCTAAAGTTCCTCCTCTGCCTGCATCGGAGGTACTAGCGGAAACTCTTCCCCCATCTCGAACAGTTAATCTTTCGGTAGTAATCTTCAAATCCCCGGCATCGCCAGTACCAGAAGCATCAAAAAACAAACTGCTAGAAATTTGACCATTAGCAGAAGTACCAATTACTTCTACCGATTCGGAGGCGTTGACATCTAAAGTTCCTCCTCTGCCTGCATCGGAGGTACTAGCGGAAACTCTTCCCCCATCTCGAACAGTTAATCTTTCGGTGGTAATCTTCAAATCCCCTGCATCACCAGTACCGGAAGCATCAAAAAACAAACTGCTAGAAATTTGACCATCGGCAGAAGTACCAATCACTTCTACCACTTCGGAGGCGTTGACATCTAAAGTTCCTCCTCTGCCTGCATCGGAGGTACTAGCAGAAACTCTTCCCCCATCTCGAACAGTTAATCTTTCGGTAGTAATCTTCAAATCTCCCGCATCGCCAGTACCAGAAGCATCAAAAAACAAACTGCTAGAAATTTGACCATCAGCAGAAGTACCAATTACTTCTACGAGTTCGGAGGCGTTGACATCTAAAACCCCCCCTTGTCCCGCATCGGAGGTACTAGCGGAAACTCTTCCCCCATTTTGAACAGTCAATCTTTCGGTGGTAATCTTCAAATCCCCAGCATTACCAGTACCATCAGTACTAGCAGAAACTCTTCCTCCATCCCGTACCAATAATCTTCTCGTACCAATATTTAAGTTTCCCGCTGCTCCAGTTGAACCGGAAGTTGCAGAAGTAAATAAGCCACTTGGGACACTATCATCGGCAGAAGTACCAACTACTTCTACCAGTTCAGAGGCACGTACATCTAAAATACCCCCTTGTCCGGCATCGGAGGTACTCGCAGAAACTCTTCCCCCATTTTGAACAGTTAATCTTTCGGTGGTAATCTTCAAATCCCCGGCATCGCCAGTACCATCAGTACTCGCAGAAACTCTTCCCCCATTTTGAACAGTTAATCTTTCAGTAGTAATCTTCAAATCTCCCGCATTACCAGTACCATCAGTATTGGCAGAAACTCTTCCTCCATCCCGTACCACCAATCTGTTGGCATCAATATTTAAGTCTCCTGCTGCTCCAGTTGCACCGGGAATGGCAGAAGTAAATAAGCCACTTGGGACAGTACCATCACCATTAGTGCCAGCTACTTCTACTAAGTCTGCATTAATATTGATAGTTGCTCCTGAACCTTGAGCTGTAGTTGCCGCGCCTATGCGTGAACCATCGAGAATAGTTAGCTCCGCTGCATTAATAGTTAAGGTTGCAGCATCACCTAAGCCAAGGGTATCAGTAGAAATCCCAGCTCCATCTCGAAGTGTCACTTGAGCTGTTGGTGCTTCCACAATCAACTCACCAGCATTACCAGGTCCGAAGCTACCAGTTGCCAGAGCTGCCAAACCTTCTAATTCTATAGACTCTGTAGCGCTTACCCTCAGGTTTCCTCCTTCGCCAGTACCAGCTATCCCATTGCCAGAACTAGCTCCAGCTCCATCCCTAATTATTAACCTTCCAGTATTAATTGCTAAGTTTCCGGCATTACCACTGCTGTTAGTGGCCGTTGTTATACCAGTGGTAATCGACAATACCATTCTGGCTGTTTCGTCACTAAGACCAGCAGAAAATGGTCCTGGTTGATTACCAATAATTTCTACCAAATCAGAAGCATTGACTTCTATATTACCTCCATTGCCGCTGCTACCTTGCAAGGTAGCGGTACTTACTCCAGTGAGAATATCGGAAGCTAACTGATTGTTACGGATGATCAACCGGTTGGTGTTAATCGTTATATCTCCACTCTTACCTGCTCCAAGAGTCGTAGAAGCTATACCAGTGGCACTGAACTCTTCTATCAGTACTGCTAAATCACTGCCGTCTAAACCAATAATATTAAATAGTCCTAATAAATTTGTAGAAGCTAAACCAGTATTATTCAGTATCTCTAGTGAATCAGCAGCATTGACAGTGAGATTTCCCCCTTCCTCTACTCCAGCTGTTATCGAGGAAATAGCACTGTCATTGATCAGAAGACTGCTACCGCTATTGAGGGTAATTTGACCACCTAATAAGCCTGCAGAAATGATGCTGCTTCCAGGAAGAAAAGTTATATCATCCTCAGCTAGAAGAGTTACATCACCACCGTTACCATTAAAAGTGTTACCACCAGGAATTGCCGAAGTATTAACAATACCATCAAGGGTAATACTACCGCGAGAATCGATCGCTACAGTACCACCTCCTGCCATCTCACCTGTCTGAATTGCTACATTCGGCAACAAATTTAGTGTGGCTGAAATTTCGATATCTCCAGTCAATGAAAGGTTAGGCTGGTACTGATTGGTTAATAGGGCTTTTCCTGCCAACAAGTTATCAGGAACGTCCGTTCCCTGACTGAAAGCAATTGTGCCAATTGTGATATCTGCACTTGTTGGATTATTTGTAGTGTCAGGTTGATCAAATGGGTCTAAATTGAAGAAATCAACCAAGAAATCTTGGCCTGTGACTGGAGGAGAGGCAATAACTACACCTTGGTCTACTCCAGCACGAATATCAAGGGTAGGTTCCATCATGCCATTAATTCGCACACGATCCCCATTCGATAGAGTAATCTCCTCTTCAAGATAGTCTATGTCTGGTGTACCCGTTTCAAAGTTGGTAATAATGACAAAGCCAGGAATAGTTACGCTACCCCCTGCTAAAATGTGCAGAGAAGTTCCCACATAACTGTTAAAGCTGACATCCCCACTGGCACGAACAATTGGGTCATAAGGACTAAATAAATCCCCGATACTTCCATCTAATTGCTCAATGCGAAAACTACCACCAGTCCAATAGTGAGCATCTCCTCCCACAGCGTTAGCTGAACGTAACACCAGATCTCCAGCAGAGAAAAAGCCACTATCGGGATGATTCAAAACAAAAATATCTACTTCCTGATTCCCTTGAACCAGCAACTTACCCCTAGCAGCTGCAATAAAAGGCTCTACTGCACTATCCCGAATCCTGACTGTATCTTGTGCTTGGAGGGTTAAATCTCTCTCAGCTAGCAGTTGACCTTGCAAATCCAGATTACCAGCTGCTAGCGTTAAATCTTCTCCTACTACTAAACTTCCCCGATTAGCAATGGTTGCTCCTGGATGATTTGACCCATACTGTAAACCAATAGGCACATTAATTGTTAGTAAGGGTGGTGCATTGGGATTGGTTGCACTAAATTCGGAGCTATTGCCAAACACCAAGCTATCTGCTGTACTCCCCAGGAAAGAACCCCTGATATCCAACTCAGCATTCGGACCAAACATAATCCCATTGGGATTAAGCAAAAATAGATTGGCTCCACCATCTACACCCAATGTACCCAGAATATCCGAAAGGTCAGTACCAGTAACTCGACTGAGAATGTTTTCAATCCCTACTGGGTTAGCAAAATAAACCCTTTGTCCATTCTGCACATTGAATTGTGCAAAACTATGGAAAAGATGAGCACCCCTGATTGCTCCCCCATCAATCCTGTCAGCAGGCAAGCCGTTAATCAGGATATTGGGTGTGACAACCGAATTTTCCCCGCTCAAGGTATTATCAGGAGTAATTTCTGCCAGAGCACAGTTGTTAGAAAAAGCGATCGCGACCCCTAATACTAGAGAAGTAACTACTCCAAATTTCCCATATCTCTGTAATTGAGTGAAAGAGTTGCTCATCTTGACTTCCCCCAAAACACTTCGTGTTATTTGTTGTTAGTTGTTGGTTGTTTGTAAAAAAAACTTTCTAACAAATAACTTGCCAACCAAGTGGCGGGTGGATATCCCTCCCATCCCTAAAGGAATGGGCTTATCACCGCTTTCGGTTGAGCTTCTTTGTCTAAGCTAAAACGCATCTAATTTGCACCAAATTCAATCATCAGCTTCTTGTGGAACAGGCATCTTGCCTGTCCGAAACATGCAAGGTGAATGCGTCTAAGCTTAAAGCATCAACCATTGATATAGGAAAATCAACATTAACACGCTTAATCTCTAACCCTGGACGCCTTGCAGTACTCAAATCGAAGTGTTCAAGAATTGCAACATTTTGATCGAACTTCTGATCTAGTTCTTCAGCTTTCATAAATTTCAACTTCATCATTAATTATACATTGAATATACACTAACATTTAGAAAAAGCCGTATGGCTGATGATTTAAACTCGTTTTGAGGTGATGCATCTAGATATGAGAACGCTGTATTTTTTACTTCCTGGAACAACAGACAAATTTAGTGGTGGTGGACTTTGGGCTGAGTTGAAAATTTTCAACCTGGTTCAACAAATTTGTCATGCGGAAATTGTTACCTATCGACAGCGAGAATCTGATCATCTCTTTTTTGAAGACTGTCTCCAACAAGCTAATTTAGATAGTTGTATTTTTATTGTCAGCTGGGGTTTTGATGTAGCAAAACTAGTAGCCAAGCTCAAACATCACAATGTTATCTATCATGCCCATAGTGCTGGTTATCGATTCAGACTACCATCCCATATTCCCATCATCTCGGTGAGTCGTAATACGATGGGTTATTGGGGACAAAAGTCTCCTAATTCTCTAATTTACTACTTACCTAATCAGATTGGCGAAGAATTTTGTAATCTTGATAAGGAACGAGATATTGATGTCTTGGTACAAGTTCGTAAATCCTCAGAATATTTGCTCAAGCAACTAGTTCCAGCGCTGCAACTGCACTGTCGGGTTGAGCTTTTGGATGGTTATGTTGAGGACTTAGCAGGACTATTCAATCGCGCTAAGATTTACCTTTATGACTCAGCTGAGTACTGGGCAGTAAGTGGAGTTACGGAAGGTTTTGGACTACCGCCATTGGAGGCATTGGCTTGCGGTTGTCAGGTATTTTCGAGTGTGAATAGTGCCTTGGCAGATTATCTTGAGCCTGGGTTTAATTGCCACAAAATTGCTGGATATTCTAGGGAGTATGATATTCAACGAATTCTGGCACTGTTAAATTCATCAAATCAGCCAAATTTACCAGACTCTTTTTTTGAGGAGTATCGTGCTGAGAAGTTAGGACAGCGGTTAGGGGTTATTTTAACAGAAATTAATGAATTTTTTGATCATCGTCAAATTCAAGAGTCTAATATTGAGGGACTTAATTGGTGGAGAGTGAGAAAATTGTTGGTGCAGCGATCACTAACCAAAGCGCAAAAAAAATTAAAACTACTGCGCGGAATTAAGAATTAAGAATTAAGAATTAAGAATGCTTATAGAGTAAGGATTTTATCGATCTCTTTCCTGGTGGGTTATTTCCATGCCCGCTGCACTGAGGATGCGATCGCTTCTTCAATATTGAGAACTAACTAGGGCTTGCTGAATAAGTCGTAATTTTCGGGTTTGAATAGGTGGTAGGTGGTAGGTGGCAGGTGGTAGGTAAGGTATTAGGTATTAGGTGTTAGGGAATTTTCCACGAAAGTGCAAGGTTTTTGAGCCCATCGATACAATTTCCTTGCACGCTTGCTAGGCAGAAAATGATTGAAAGCAAAGTATGGCATAGCTTCCACACTTATTCAGCAAGCCCTAACTAATGACCAATGACCAATGACCAATGACCAATGACCAATGACTAATAACTAATGACAACTAAATCATCTCGATGAACCACCTCTGCGGCAACCTCATAGCCTAAAATAGCAGGAATTTCCTCAGATTGACGTCCTCTAATCTTCTGTAGTTCAGTGCTGCTGTAGTTGACTAACCCTCTCGCAATTTCTGAGCCACTGCCCTCGCACAGCTGTACCGCATCTGAGGGACGAAAATCTCCCTCAATTCTGGTAATACCAGCAGCTAATAGGGATTTTCCCCCCTGACATATCGCTGTTACGGCTCCAGGATCGAGATAGAGTTTGCCTGTCGGTACTAAACCGTGGGCAATCCAACGCTTGCGAGCATTATCAGTCCGAGGCTGGGGTTCAAACTGAGTACCAAGGGGCTCTCCTTGCAAAATTTTCTCAATGGTTTCTGGGTGTCGTCCTTCTGTAATCACGGTTCTGACACCAGCGCTGGTGGCAATTCGGGCAGCCTCAATTTTAGTTACCATGCCTCCAGTACCCCACTGGGAGCCAGATGCTCCTGTTTGTACTTGTAGTTGTGCTAACTCCGCCATGTTATTGACTAGCTTAATCGGTTGTGCATCTGGTACTTCACGAGGATCTGCTGAGTAAAGTCTGTCTACATCAGTTAGTAAAAATAACCAGTCTGCACCAATCAAACTTGCTACCATTGCCGAAAGGGTATCGTTATCTCCAAACTTTAGTTCCTCTACTGCTACGGTGTCATTTTCATTCACTACTGGGATTACCCCCAATTCCAGGAGTTCCCTAAATGTAGCAGAAGCATTAACGTAACAGTTACGCTGTATAAAGTCGCGGCGGCTAAGGAGAACTTGAGCAATCGGTTGTTGCAGCGTGGTAAAAAAATCATCGTAAACCCGCATCAAGCGTCCTTGGCCAACAGCTGCTATTGCTTGTTTAAGGGACATTTTCTGGGGACGTGACGTTAATCCTAGTCGTCCACAACCAATACCTACAGCACCAGAACTAACTAGCACGACACAATGACCAGAAGAGCGTAACTGGGTGAGAGTTTCCGCAAGTTTAGCAATTGTGGATATCGCTAGGTGACCCGTTGCTGGTTGGGTCAAGCTAGATGTACCAACTTTGACAACAATTGTGGAAGTGGTCATTGGTTATTGGTTGTTGGTCATTAGTCATTGGTCATTTGTTCGTAAAAATAACCAACAACAAAATTTTTAACAGATAAAAGATTAAAAGAAAATAAAAGAAAATAAAAGAAAAGCCGTCCTAGAAGGACGGGGCTTTAAACCCATTATTTTGGTAAAGTGCCTAGGCTATCAACGGATAACTCCAGGCACTCTACTAACTTATTCAGTATTTAAGTTTTGTATATTTAGGGTCTTTATATGAGCTGACCCCATTTGAAACAATTATTAGTTTGTCATCAATCCTTGAATTTACAGATTTTCCTAATGTTTTCTTTATATTTCAGTTTCTTGTGTTTTGTCAGGTTTGATGAAGTTTTGTTACTTATCTGAAAAGGAGACCCCCAAGGCTTGAGAAAGCCAAACTTCAAAGTCACGAGTTGGATGTGAAATTACGGATACAGCTGGATCGAGCATTGGTTCTACAAGAATAGTAAACATCCCCAGTCGATTACCTGCCAGAACATCAGTGAATAAGCGATCGCCTACCATTGCCACATGTTCTACTGGTAAACTCATTGCCTCAACCGCTTTTTTTAACTTGCGTCGCGAAGGCTTACGGGCCCCCAGAATGTATGGTAGATTTAACGATTGGGCAATATTACCAATCCGATTTTCACTAAGATTGTTACTGACCAGCCATAGTGCCGCAACTGGTCTGATTTCCTCTACCCACTGCTTGAGTTCTCCAGATACTGCCCTAGTTGTCATGGGCACTAAGGTTTGATCAACATCCAATACTAAACCCTTGAGCTGTTTTTGCTGTAGGATATCTGGGGTTAAACTCAAGATTGGTTTCCCTAAAACTAAGTCAGGTTGTAAGTTTGAAAGCAAAGACATAAGAATTTAGGTGTTAGGTGTCAATAGCAGTACTAGTCTAGCGCTCCAGATGTACTCCCCCAGCTCCCTAGAGCAGCACGGCGGAAATAAGTGACCAGTTTGAGTCGATAGAATCCTTACTCTATAAGCATTCTTAATTCTTAATTCTTAATTCTTAATTCCGCGCAGCGGTACTAGCACCCCAACTCCCTCAGTTCCCCTGCTGAGCTTCTCGTTGTTCACGGATAGCTCTTGTCGCAGCTTCGTGAGCTTCTAGGGTTTTACTAAAAAAGTGGGTGCCATCGTAGCGAGCGACAAAATACAGATAATCGGTATTCTCAGGATACAGGGCAGCTTTTAAGCTTTCTAAACCGGGACTAGCAATTGGGGTGGGTGGTAGTCCGGGATTGAGATAGGTATTGTAAGGAGACGGAGTCCTTACCTGAGCCAAAGTTAGAGGTTGATCTGCCGTTTGCCTAATCCCCAATCCATATTCAACGGTAGGGTCAGTTTCTAGTTTCATCTCTCGCCGCAAACGTCCTGCAAAAACTCCGGCAATGAGAGGACGTTCAGAAGGGATAACGGCTTCTTTTTCTACAATACTCGCTAAGGTCACCCACTCATCCAGGTCGAGTTTTGTTTTGTCTTGTCCTTCTTGGTACAAAGGCAATGCCACCTCCTCAAACCGGTCGAGCATACGTTGGATTACCTGCTCAGGTGTAACGCGATCGCTAGACAGTTTATAAGTATCTGGGTACAAATATCCTTCTAGGTGAGGCAAATCACTCGGTAACCAAGGATACTGCTCTTCAGGAATTTGGCTCGCAGCAGTGATAAACTCCTGAGCACTGAAATACCCAAGGGATTCAAAGTAAGTCCCCATTTGTTGTAGGGACCATCCTTCAGGAATAGTGAAGGAAAGCTGCATTACTTCACCATTCCAAATTTTTTGGGCAATTTCTGCCAGGGGTTGAGTCGGCGACAGTTTGTAAGTTCCTGCTTTAAATGAGCCCTTAGGCTCTTGGAGCTTCATCCAATAAGACCACAATCGCCAAGCGTTTTCTGATCGCAGCAATCCAGCCGTTTCCAGATCACTACCAATTTGCCCAGAAGCTGTTCCTTGGGGAATCTGAATTTGTATAGCTTGCTCAGCTGCCCAGTCTGAAGATTCCTCTGGAATTGGTGATGCTTTTGCCCAGCTCCACCAAGCCCAGCTTTGCCATAGACAAACACCTACTACTAATGGCAACAGAGCAAAATAATACAACCACTTAGAAATGTCTTTGGAAGCTTTCATGTGACATACCCCCGTCGCTAATTCTGCGAATATAGCGCGGGCTTCTCAATCTCGCAATTGAGCATTTCTGCGTTGCACTTACCTAGGCGATTAACACCCAGCAGTACGCACTCAGCAGACAGTTTCCTTTCCCCGGTGTCCACGGGTACTATTGTTTCTTCGCCACGTTGTTTAATCACCATTGCAGATGCTCTATCTCTGGTGGTGGAGTAGCCGCACTCAGGACATTTATGCTCCCTGAGCGAAAGCTCTTTTTTCCCCGTATGAGTACCGCAATGAGGGCATATCTGAGAAGTGTAGCGATGATCAACTTCTGCTACATACACATCTCGCTTCCAACCCACCCACTTCAATAGTTGCCGAAACTGACCAAATCCCCCATCAAGCATCTGTTTACCCAACATCGCTTTAGCAGTTTTGGTAAAGTCTATATCTTCCATACCAATTTTGGGGAGCTTAATCTCAGAGCCAGTGATGGGGTTGTCCTTAAACTGTGGGTAGTAGAAAGAGCGATACTGACCATATTTTCTAAACCGAGGAAATCCGTAACCTCTTTTTCTGAAAGCCTCCCAAGTATTGTGTAGCCTTTTGACTACATCTTGAGTAGTTTGCGAATATACCTCTCGATAAAAGCTGTTAGTCTTTTTCCACTGAGTAAGTTGTCGTTTTTGCTCTAGATAGCTTGGGAAAGGAATTTGTGTACTCATGACCTTAATCAAGCTCATCGAATAGTAATTCTTCCAAAAGCGGTTGTAATTTGTGAAATTCTTCTGGGGAAAGCAATTCCAGTTGACCAGCTTGGTTTCTCTGAGCCAAAAATAGTAGGGGTTCAACAGGAGTGTAAATCCCATACTCCTGTTCCTCGTGATAGAAGTTAGCAAGTAGCTGAAGCTCATCTGGCTCTAGTTCGCCATCTTCATCCTCAATTTCAATGGCAAGAATTTCATCCTGGTTCACAGAGGGCAATTCTCCAGCAGCTGTGAGAGTATAGGCAGTGTGCTTGAGGGTAAGATTGTGCTCTGCTAGAACTGCTTTAGCATCACCGAAGATGGAGTTAATGTCTTCGTCATCTTCCAGCAGAGTTGCTTCAGCTGAGTCTTCGTCATAGTCTTCGTCATCCCAAGCAACAATTTGTATAGGGAAGTCCACAGGCATAAGTAGAAGGTATTCAGAGCCTTCTACTTCTAGGGAATGTTCGATAGAACAGCTAAGCGATCGCCCAGCTTGATCGGTGAGAGTGACACTACTATTACTAGATCGACCATTCTCTTGAGATAAATTAGATGGGGACATGGCAGATATTCTGCTACTTATGCTTTTAAGAAAGGGACAAAGAGACAAATAGTATCAACCTATTTAGGGTTGCAGGTCGCAAACATCAGGATATCACGGGATCTGATAGTGAAGGATGTTGTTAGATAATTGCCTGGGACAGTTTGGTTAGGTGGAATTTTGTATCATAACTTCACAATATTCAGTTTAATAAAAATAATTTCTACTTATTTTACGAATTTGCGAGGTTTAAAAGATTATGGTATAAATCTATACATATGCTACTATTAGCTTATTTATGACCAAAATTAAGGAATCACAGGATAGGACTATTAGTTTACCGTAAAATTTAGCCAATTTCTTACCAATCCAATTTGCTAATTTTCCCACCTCGAAGCACGAATTTTTTTTGAGTTATGTAAACTGAATCGACCTTGATTTGACTTTTGGTAGATTCTATGAAACGGGGACAATTTTCTTAAAGTAGACCAAAATTCTTAAGTGTGACACTTGAGGCTGAAGAATGTAGGTTTTTATCATCAACCTTTGAGCTTTCCTGTCACCTGGTGAGATCAGAGAACTTAAGGATATTAAAAGAAAAAATCAATTATGACAACAGAAGAAGCTCCGATAGAGCCAAGGGAGCGCACACCCGGAGATACTAATATCCGAGGCTGGGGATTTGATCTTCACCCACAGGTTTCCTTCATCTCCGGAGGAATCATTATCTTATTCATTGTGCTGACCCTGATTTTTAAAGAACAGGCAGAAGCAGCTTTCACAGCAATTCAGGGCTTTATCGCCGATATGACTGGCTGGTTTTTGATTCTGGTTGCCAATATTTATCTGGGAGTGGTAATTATTCTTGCCTTCAGTAAGTTTGGCAAGATTCGGATCGGGGGACAGGATGCTCAACCAGAGTTTTCAAACTTTGCTTGGTATGCCATGCTCTTCTCTGCTGGTATGGGTGCTGGTTTGTTGTTCTGGGGTATCGCTGAACCGATTTCCCATTTTCAGGCACCTCCTTTAGGTTCGGAAGCGGGAACAGCAGGGGCAGCAGAGGAGGCAATGGGAATCACCTATTTCCACTGGGGTCTTCACGGCTGGGGAATTTACACTTTAGTCGGCTTATCCCTAGCATTTTTTGCCTTTAATAGAGGGCTACCCTTAACTATACGCTCAGTTTTTTATCCTCTTTTAGGAGAGAAAATTTATGAGTGGCCTGGCAACTTGATTGATATTTTAGCTGTAGTAGCAACGCTGTTTGGTCTAGCTACGTCACTGGGGTTTGGGGCACAGCAAGTCAATGCTGGCTTAAATTTTCTGGTTGGTTTACCTGATAACGTTGTCGTTCAGGTTTTCTTGATCGCGATAATTACTGGTTTTGCCACCCTGTCCGTTGTGGCAGGATTGGATGGGGGTGTCCGGCGGTTGAGTGAATGGAATATTTACATAGCCATAGCCTTCTTTGCATTCATGCTCCTTATTGGTCCAACCCAATTTATTCTCGATTTTTTTGTCCAATCTCTTGGCTACTACATTGGTATCTTTCCCACTCTCTCATTTTGGACTGAGGCATTTGAAGGGACAAATTGGCAAAATAGCTGGACTATTTTCTACTGGGCATGGTGGATTGCTTGGTCACCATTTGTGGGGATGTTCATCGCCCGCGTCTCTAAGGGGAGAACAGTGCGGGAATTTGTCTTAGCAGTTTTGTTTCTCCCCTCGTTCCTTTCATTTATTTGGATGTCATGTTTCGGTGGTTCTGCTCTATCTCTAGCGTTAAAGGACATCGGCAACATGCCTGAGGCAGTGCAGGAAAACATGGCAACAGGACTTTTTGTGATGTTACAACAATTTCCTCTAACATCTTTGAGTTCTTTAATCGGGCTTGTGTTAGTCATCACCTTCTTTGTGACTTCTAGTGACTCAGGCTCACTAGTAGTTGATCACCTTACCTCTGGGGGAAAATTAGATTCGCCGGTGCCTCAGCGCATTTTCTGGGCTGTGATGGAAGGAGTGGTTGCCGCCGTCTTGTTACTTGGGGGTGGACTCAGTGCTTTACAAACGGCAGCAACTACGACAGGTTTGCCATTTGCGATTGTGCTGCTGGTCATGTGTTTTAGTCTACATCGAGGTTTAACAGAAGACTGGGCTGAGTTGGAGGCCAAGCAGTTAAGGACAATGGAAGTGCGACGAGGGATATCTGAAGGTAGTGGCGCGACACACCTAAAATGAGGGAATAGGTAGGTTGGGTGAAGCGGTAGCTTAACCCAGCGCTCTTCGCATATTCCGTTGGGTTTCACTTCGTTCCACCCAACCTACAGCTCGCGTTTGACGGATCGATCGCGAGCAAGACGCTCGCACTACATTCTTAAATTCTAAATTAACTCATTCTAAATTCCCTAAAATCGGTAGCGTAATACTTGAGGGTGCCGAATGTCGGTTGTTATCATCAACCTTTGACCCTTACCTGTCAAGTCGTAATCTCATAGAACTCAAGAATATAGGAAAAAATAAGTATGACAAAAGAAGGATCTGAGGTAGAGCCGAGGAAGCGAACACCTGGAGATACTAATATCCGAGGATGGGGATTTGATCTTCACCCACAGGTTGCCTTCATCTCCGGAGGTATCATTATTTTGTTTATTGTGGTAACCCTAATCTTTAAAGAACAGGCAGAAACTACCTTCACGGCGGTTAAGGACTTGATTGCAAATGCAGCTGGTTGGTTTTTGATTCTGGTTGCCAACATCTATCTGGGAGTGATAACGATTCTTGCTTTCAGTAAATTTGGCAAGATTCGGATTGGGGGAGAGGATGCTCAACCAGAGTTTTCCACGTTTGCTTGGTATGCCATGCTCATGAGTGCTGGCATGGGTATTGGCTTGATGTTCTGGAGTGTCGCCGAACCAATTTTCCACTTTCAGACTCCTCCCTTAGATTCGGAAGCGGGAACAGCAGCAGCTGCACAGGAGGCAATGGGAATCACCTATTTCCACTGGGGCCTTCATGCCTGGGGAATTTACACCTTAGTCGGCTTATCCCTAGCATTTTTTGCCTTCAATCGAGGGCTACCCTTAACTATGCGCTCAGTTTTTTATCCTCTTCTGGGAGAGAAAATTTATGAGTGGCCTGGCAACTTGATTGATATTTTAGCTGTAGTAGCAACCTTGTTTGGTCTAGCCACATCACTGGGTTTCGGAGTACAGCAAGTCAATGCCGGCTTAAATTTTCTGGTGGGTTTACCCGATAACGTGATACTTCAGGTAATCCTAATTGCCATTATTACTAGTTTTGCCACTCTTTCTGTGGTAGCAGGATTGGATGGAGGTGTCCGGCGGCTGAGCGAATGGAATATCTACTTAGCTACGGCATTCCTGATCTTCATGATTGTCGTCGGCCCAACCCTATTTATTCTAGGTTCCTTTGTCCAATCTCTGGGCTACTATATGGGGCTATTTCCCACTCTCTCATTTTGGACTGAGACATTTAAAGGGACAGATTGGCAAAATAGCTGGACTGTGTTCTATTGGGGATGGTGGATTTCTTGGTCTCCATTTGTGGGAATCTTCATCGCCCGTGTCTCTAAAGGGAGAACAGTGCGGGAATTTGTCTTGGGAGTTTTGTTCGTACCTTCGCTTCTTTCCTTTCTCTGGATGTCCACTTTCGGAGGTTCTGCCCTATCTCTAGCCTTAAACAACATCGGCAACATTCCTGAGGCTGTGCAGGAAAATGTAGCAACAGCACTTTTTGTTATGCTAGAACAATTTCCTTTAACATCCTTGAGTTCTTTAATTGGAGTTCTTTTAGTTGTTACCTTCTTTGTAACTTCTAGTGACTCCGGCTCACTGGTGGTTGACAACCTTACCTCCGGCGGTAAATTGGATTCGCCAGTACCCCAGCGCATCTTCTGGGCTGTTATGGAAGGAGTGGTTGCAGCCGTCTTGTTGCTTGGAGGTGGACTCAGTGCCTTACAGACGGCATCAATCACCACAGGTTTACCATTTGCGATCGTGCTGCTAGTCATGTGTTTTAGTTTACATCGAGGTTTGACAGAAGACTGGGCAGAGTTGGAAGCGAAACAGTTAAGGGCAATGGAAGCGCAACGAGGGATATCTGAAGATAGGGAGCAGGGGAGATAGGGAGTTGGGGAAGATGAGGAAAAAAGGGAGATATTTCCCAATTCCCAAATAATAAACAACAAACAACAAACAACAAACTTATGTATAAAAAAATTTTAGTTCCCTTAGATGGCTCACAAAGAGCTGAGGCAATTCTTCCTCATGTTGAAAACTTAGCCAAACATGAGGAAGCGAACGTTGTTTTCACTCAAGTGATTGAGCCAGCTACCCGCAGTGCTATCTTGAATCTTGAACAAGATAGTGAAGTCGCCTTCAAATCCCAAAAAGTTGATACAACTAAACAATATTTAACAGGTTGGAAAGATAAGTTTCGAGAACAAGGTTTGTCTGCTGATATTCTGCTCTTGCGTGGTATTGCAGTTGAGGCAATTCTTGATGCTGTGGAAGCTACTAAAGCTGAGCTGATTGCCATGACTAGCCAAGGTAGAACAGGACTGGCTCAAGTATTTTATGGCAGTGTGGCTTCTGGTGTCTTAAACCGAGTCAATTGCCCGATTCTGTTGGTTCGCCCAGAAACAAAGGCAAGTATGGAGACAAACCAACAGATCCTGGTTCCTTTAGACGGCTCGATTCGCTCAGAAGCTGTAATTCCTCACGTTAAGGGAATTGCCACACTCTACAATGCACAAATCACCCTGGTTAGAATTGTGAGAACTGGTTATCAAACCACGGTTTTTGCCGATTTGGAGAAAGACCTCAAAGAGGAGTTGGTATCTGACAAACTTTTTAATAAATTGGGACAGCATCAAGAAATCGAGCGGGTTAAGGAAGCGAGACAATATCTCCTAAACTGGCAAAAAAAACTCCAAGATCAAGGATTTGATGTTGAAGTAACTTTAATGTATGGCAGACCGATTGATAGTATCATCGAACTGGCTGAAGAGATCAATGCTGACTTAATTGCTATGACAAGCAAAGGAAAGACAGGTTTAGATCAGGTATTTTATGGTAGCGTTGCTTCAGGTGTTTTGAATCGTTCAATACGTCCTTTGTTACTTGTTTCCACAGGAAAAACAGTTCAATCACCTGTTAAAAATTTTGTTTGAACACTTCTATTTATCTTCTGTTTCCTGTTCCGTTGCTACCTTGCTAAAACGCACTTTAAGTGCGTTTTAGCTTACCACTGCTACTACTGTTTTCTGAAATGCATAATACCCCATTGGATATAGTCTTGATTACCTGCATCAATCCAGTGCTTCAGTCCCAATTTCTGACGCTCTAGATAGTCCTTATCAGAAAGAGAAACTAATTCTTCATAATTACTATGCAAGTTTTTCAGAACGTGGCTGTAATGGTTAACTAGTTGCTCAGACAGTTTAATAATCTGAACCTCTTCAAATCCTAAATTCTTGGCTGTATCTGCGTAAAAGGGAATAGAACCCATAGAATCTAGGTGGAGTCTATCTAATATTGGTTGGAGTATATCTTTTGGGCAGTCATCACTCTGCATCAAATCTGTAAAGATAAACTGGCCACCTTTTTTGAGGACTCTATAGACTTCTTCCACAACTTTAGTACGATTACCACTGTGGACAATAGCATCTTGTGACCAAACCACATCGTATAAGTTATCACCGAAGGGCATATCTTCAAAATTGCCCTCAAAAACTTGAACTTGTTTGTCTAGTCCCTGGTTTTTAGTAAGCTCCCTATTTCGTTCATTTTGAGCTTCACTGAGGTTAAGACAATCTACCCGACAGTCTAGAGTCTTTGCTAGATAACGTGCTGCACCACCATATCCTGAACCAATATCGAGTACCTGCCGAGAAGAACCTAGTTCCAAAAGTGATGCCATTTTGTGAACTGTTCGGCGACTGGCATCATAGATAGAGTCGTTTTCACTTTCATACAGTCCAACGTGAATATCTTCCCCTCCCCAAACATTTGCATAAAATTGGTCAGCATCAGTGCTGTTATAGTAATCACGGGCATCGGAAACTACTTGTGACATATGTAATTTTTGGGCACTAGCTTGGAGCAAAAAAAGTATACAACAGTCTGGTAACTGATACAAAATGTAGGCTAATTATCTCCTTTGGCAAAATTGCTTAAATCCTTTGAATACATTGATTTCATCTTTTTTAAAAAAGTCTTTATAAGAATTATTATCACTCACTTTTTTACTCTATTTTTAGTTTCAGATAGCGCTCGATTAAGATAATAGCAACAAGATCATCTACTGGTCGTGGAGGTTGCCTGAGTCCCTGAGGAATGAGACTTTGAAGCCCTTTAGGAGGGTACATTTCCCAGTAGCGATCGCGTGCTTCTAAAGTACTGTAGCGCTCATCTACTAGAGCAATCAACAATGATGCTCCTAAGTCCCGACTAATTTCCTGTTTCCAGCTTTTCGCAGTGGTTCCATCGCCCATGACAAGGGTTTCGATGGGAAATTTCTGAGATAGTTGTTTGATCGTAGCGATCGCTTTTTTTGAAGGTACAACCTGATGGTAAAGTAGCTGCTGTTCTTTCCCCATCACCGCCAAACCACATTTATCTCGTCCTGGATCAAAACCTAAAATCATTAATCTTTACGTACTAAAAAGAACCTCTCCATTTTGAGTTGCTATTAACTGCATCCTCAAAGGACCAGATCTATAAGTTACCCCTTGGGCAATAACCCTGACATTTATTGGTTCATCATACTCCTCTAGCTGTTCTATGAAGCGAAGGATTTTGGTGGTGCTGCCATCTCCCAATTGAATATTACCCAAAATACCAGCACGACCAGCACGGAATTCCGATGCGGCTAGCAATTGATTTAGACGCTGTCGGATTTCGTCGTTGGCCATAGTTGAGGCATCGATGGAGATTGTAGCAAGGACATCACCAGCATCAAAGATAACTTGATTTAAAACAGCATCAGCAAAGACCTGTATTTGTTTTTCCCCTTTAACGTAATTACCAGCTGAAAGAATTCTTAGTATATAGTCTTGACCATCCTGAATTTGTTGAATTAAGCGCTCAGCTTGTGATTTAGGAATTTGCACCAACCGTTCATCGGACGTAGAACTATCTGGCTGAGTAATTTGAATTGCTGTCTTATTTGCTTGCCGCAACAATTGATTAACAGCCTCAGGTGCTGCATCCGGCTCGACTATACGTACCACTCCAGATGCTAGAACTTGACCGCGTAAAATAGCAACACGACCTTGGCGTAGTATTTGATAATTCTGCTCTAGAACTCTGGCTTCTTGGGTTAAAAAAGCTATTTGCTTTTCTTTGTCTGTGAGTTCTAATTCAAGCTCCTGGCGACGAGTTTCTATTTGAGCGATCGCCTCTTTCGCTCCATTGAGCTGTTGTTCAAGTTCCTGGCGACGAGTTTCTATTTGAGCGATCGCCTCTTTCGCTCCATCAAGCTGTTGTTCGAGTTCCTGGCGACGAGTTTCGATTTGAGCGATCGCCTCTTTCGCTCCATCGAGCTGTTGTTCCACTTCTGTGAGTCGGCTTTCCCCTTGAGCAATTATCTGTTTTTGTTCGGCAATTTCCTGATTTCTTTGAGTGAGTTCTTGATTTTTTTCTTCTAGTTCCTGATTTCTTTGAGTGAGTTCTTGATTTTTTTCTTCTAGCTCCTGATCTCTTTGAGTGAGTTCTTGATTTTTTTCTTCTAGTTCCTGATCTCTTTGAACTACTTGGGATTTTAGTTGAGAAATTTGCTGATTGAGCTGATTTTTCTTTTGAATCAACTCCTGACGTTCATCTAGAAGTGAGTTGATTTCTGAACGTAGAACCGTACCCTGCTTAGAGATATCCTTCAGTTGAGCTTGAGCTTCCGTCAACTCGCTCTCTACCTGAACTTTTTCAGCATTAATTATATCAACCTCACCACTAGCAATTCTCAGTTTTTTGAGAATATCGTCAAGTTTAAAAACTCCTTCTCTGAGAGACTCACTGGTAGCAAACAGAATCAAGAGAGTAGAAGCAGAAATCAAGCTGCCTGTAATAATTGTTACTAAAGTAGCGGTATTGCGAGGACGCAGATTGAATAAACTCAGCCGCGCCTTACCTACTTTAGTACCGATGCGATCGCCTAGGGTTGCAATCACTGCTCCCAACACCAAAATTGCCGTAATTAGGATGTAAGCGCTGGTCATTAAATGCGTTCAGTCTGTCCAGATACAGCCTACCTCATGGTTGTGGGGAGTTAGATCAAGTTCTTGTAATTTTTGATTGAGCGATAGAAAGATGTCAATTTTTCATTGGTCATCAGTTTCTCAACCAATAACCAATGAATGTTCAGGTAAACTGCTGACTCAAAACCACCGGATTGTGAACGGTAATTTTTTTCTTGTGAATATCGATCATGTTTTCGGTACGTAAGTCCCCTAGTAAACGAGTAACTGTGACACGGGTTGAGCCAATAGCCTCCGCGATCGCTTGATGAGAAAGCTTCAAATCAATCGTAATCCCGTCAGATGTAGGCACACCAAAGTCACGGCAGAGAATCAACAAAAAACTTACCAACCGAGAACCCATATCTCTATGAGCTAGGGTTTCAATCATCATTTCTGTCTGCAAAATCCGAGAAGATAACCCCCGGAGCATCAACATCGATAGCTCTGGATTATCCTTAAGAGCTTTTTCTACCTGATCAATGGGAGCAGAGAGTAACTCAACAGGTGTAAAAGCAACCGCATGGTAAAAACGGTCAGAGCGATGACCGGTAATTAGAGATAGTACACCAAAAACACTGTTCTCTCGTAACAGTGCTACAGTAATTTCTTCCCCTGCCTCGTAAACTCTAGAGAGCTTTACGGCACCTTTAAGCAAGAAGTAGACCCGTTCTGCAGGGTCTCCTGGGAAAAAAATTGTCTTGCCCCGCTCAAAGGTTTCGACGACCGGTGGAAAGGCTCCACCGCTCATCTGACGGAACACAGATTCTAGTGGTCTATATTGCGTCACAACGCTATCCATTGCTCTAGGTCAACAATTAGCCGACTTTCGTACGAGTTAATTATCGGTGAAGTTTTAAGCTTACGAACCGATTTTCAAAAACTCTTGACTGTATTCCTTAATACATTAGTGCGACTTAACATACAAAACATCATTCTACCTTTGTGGCTCAAATCCTGAAAACCTCATTCTTGGGTTGAGTTGTTTTCTGCATCTAACTGATGTAATAAATACTTAATCGTATTGTAGATAGATTCTTGTACCAATTATTAGATAATTTGTGGGGCTAATCGCGAGTTAAACTAACTTTTGAGCTGTTGGGATCACAATTCAGTAGTTTTAACACCCCTTCAGTAAAAAGACAACCCCCCTTAGGATATAATTACATGTTGACTTTAACTGGAAAAAATGCTCTTGTCACTGGCATTGCTAACAACCGGTCTATTGCCTGGGGTATTGCCCAGCAGCTGAAAAAGGCTGGTGCAAATTTGGGCGTCACGTTTCTGCCTGATGAAAAAGGTCGCTACGAGAAAAAAGTTAAAGAACTGGTAGAACCACTCCAGCCTAGTCTATTTTTGCCCTGTAATGTTCAAGATGATACCCAAATTGCAGCAGTTTTTGAGGCAATTGAGCAACAGTGGGGCAAACTTGACATTTTGATTCATTGCCTTGCTTTTGCCAATAAGAACGATTTATCGGGAGATTTCAGTCAAACCTCTCGCCAGGGTTTTTCTCTAGCACTCGAAATTAGTACCTATTCCCTGACGAAATTGGTGAGTGCAGCAAAACCTCTGATGAACGAAGGTGGCAGTATTGTTACTCTCAGTTACTTGGGAGGGGTCAAGGTAATGCCCAGCTATAATCTTATGGGAATTGCTAAAGCAGGACTGGAAATGAGTGTCCGTTACCTAGCTGCCGAACTTGGTCCTCAGAATATTCGGGTAAATGCTATTTCTGCAGGACCAATTCGCACGTTGGCTTCATCAGCAGTTGGGAGCATCCTGGATATGATTCATCATGTAGAAGAAGTAGCACCACTACGGCGTACTGTTACCCAACTAGAAGTAGGCAATACAGCTGCTTTTTTATGTAGTGATTTGGCAAGCGGGATCACTGGTCAGGTTTTGTATGTAGATGCTGGTTACGAAATAATGGGATGTAAGGGATTTCAAAATTAATCGCCTTGAAGGCAAGGGAGCTGGGAGATGGGGAACTGGGGGAGATAGGGAGACAAGGGAGAAATTCCCGATTCCCGATTCCCGATTAGCAATTAGCAATTAGCAATTCTCCACTCTCTCAAAGCATGAAAATTCAACAACGTCACCTATGGTCTGTCACAGTAGAAGAAGCGATCGCGATTCAGCAGCAACTGCAGTTAGAGGTAATTACAACAGATAAGTTGGGAGCAGTAAACTATGTCGCTGGTGTCGATGTTGGCTTTGAAGAGGATGGTAAAGTTTCTAGGGCGGCAGTGGTAGTGTTAAGTTTCCCTGAGTTGCAGCTACAGGAGCAAGCGATCGCAGTATGCTCTACGACCTTTCCCTATACTCCTGGTTTACTGTCATTTCGGGAAGTACCAGTCATCCTTGAAGCCCTCAAGAAACTGAAGACAACACCAGATTTGATACTATGTGATGGTCAGGGGATTGCCCATCCCCGTAGGTTTGGTTTGGGTTGCCATTTGGGATTGCTCACTGAGGTTCCCACTATTGGTGTTGCTAAGTCCTTATTTATTGGTGAGCATGACGAGTTAGCCTTAGAAAAAGGCAGTTGGAAACCCTTAAGGGATAGGGGAGATGTGATTGGAGCAGTAGTGAGATCGCGTACTAATGTCAAGCCTATCTACATTTCTGTTGGTCACCTAATTTGCTTACCTACAGCGATTGACTATGTCCTGCGTTGTACTCCCAAATATCGATTACCCGAGACAACTCGCTTGGCAGATCAACTAAGTAGATCGACATAAGTGAAGTAACCGATATCAAATCAAAGATTATGATGGCGTTTTCCTGATCCCCATTAATTTCCTGAGGATCTCCCGGAAGACAAGTATAGTGATGAGTACCATAACCACAATGTACAGCTGTTGCCCCTAACTGAGACAAGACAACAATGTATAAGTAGCAATTATCCAATCGTTTTCAACTTTTTTCAGGAATCAAGCTTTCAGCAGCTGAAGTATTTTGAGGGAATATGTAAAGGTCGAGACAATGCCTGAACTAACTTTAGATTGGCAACAAAACAATCAGAAGATCACTAAGAAAATTTTTCATCAGCAATATAGTAAGCATCCAGGAACAGTGCGCCTTGGTAGAGATCCAGCTCAGTGTGATTTGGTTTTTAGTGACCTAACTGTATCAGGGCTGCACGTTGAAATCTTTTTTGACTCTGCCAAGCACACTTTTGTACTGCGCAACCTCCGTGAGAGTAACCCTCCCCTTGTAGATGGGCGAGCAATTACTTATGAAGAACCACCTTTGCATCAAGGTAGCATTATTTATTTAGGGCAAGTCAAACTCCGAGTTAGTGATGTTAATCTTGGTGAACCAAACCAACAGAACCCTTCTAAACAGGTATCCTATGGTTTACAGTGTCCTCATTGTGGTCGAAATTCTTCCTATGAGCGGATTGCTTTGGGATGCCAGTGGTGTGGTACTTCCCTAACAGCCGCCATAAGTGTTTTAATGACGCCTGACGGTAGTGAGGGGTAAAACTATGAATTCTGCACCGATGCGAATTCAGTTGACTTGGGAAGAACCAGCTACGGGAGACATGCGGGAACCATTGCTAGAGGTTCCTATTGCTCTGGGACGGGATTTCAATCTCATGCCCACCCAGCTGCAAGGGTCTCCTGTTTCCCGAATTGTTCTCAATAGCTTGGAAGCTTCTCGCTACCATGCCTTAATTGTGCAGGACATTAGCGGTTTGATGGTAGTTGATCAAAGTAGTCGCAATGGGACTTTTGTCAACGGCATCCGTCGTCCTCAAAGTGCTTTGGCTAATGGTGATACCTTACAAATTGGTCCCTATGCTATTAGTGTTAGCTTTGTTGCCAAAACCCAATTGCGTCCCCCTAGAAATTCCCAGATTTTCTTTAGTCCACAAACCCAGCTACCAGATCCTAACCAAGTATCACCACAGTCATTAACATCCATTGCCAGAGCTAATGGAACCAATCAACAGCTATTTCCTCCACGAATATTTCAGGAAGAACAGGTGGCGGTGCAAGATGTTTATGCCACCGGTTTAGAAGTGGAGGAAGTAGACTATTTAGCAATTGGGGGAGGATTGGGCAGTTTTGTCTGGACGGATTTCTTGAGAATTTCTGGTGTGAAAAGCTCTCAGATTACTGCTTTAGGTATTGATTCCAAACCCTATGCTCGTTATCGGCAATTGTGTCTCAGTTCTCAAATTCCTCCCCACGAAAGGCTGCGCTCTAATTCTGATTCTTGTCCCGATAATATCTGGGGTTGGCCAAGTTATGCCTTAAGAGAAGCTTGGCATGATTTTTGGCGGGGACGTATCCCGGCGTCTTTGCGGTATCTGTGGCAGGTATTTGCCGAACCAACTTTTATTCAGACTTATACCCCTCGCTCTGGTAATGTATTTGATGCTATTGACCGGGAAGCTAAGCGAATTGGCTGGGAGAAGATATTTCGTTATGGTAATGTCCGGGCAATTCGTAAAACTGCTGATGGAAGATATTGCGTAGCTTATTCGGCAACTCAAACACAACAACGTAAACATGGTTTTGTCATTGCTCGCTATATCCAGTTGGCAACTGGCTATCCCGCGATTAGGTTTCTCCCAGATTTGCAAGATTATCGGCAGAAAGCTCATGATTTTCAGTCGGTAGTCAATGCCTATGAACCCCACGAACATGTCTACGAGTATTTAGAAAAGCATGGTGGTACAATCCTAATTCGAGGTCGAGGTATTGTCGCATCGAGGATTTTGCAGCGAGTCTATGAAGTGCGCAAGCACAATCAAGAGATTCAGATAGTGCATTTGATGCGATCGCTTAAACCTCAAGGTAACAAATTTCGTCAAGCCCAGCGACCTGTAGAAAACCACTACGAGTTTCAACCTTTTAATTGGCCTAAAGGCTGTTGGGGAGGAGAACTCCGGGAGATAATGGAAAAGGCTGATGATCAACAGCGACAGCGCTTACTCGCCGACTGGGGAGGCACTACAACTGCTGATCGCAAGGATTGGAAACGGATTGTTGATGGAGGAATCCGCTCGGGTTGGTACAACATTGAGTTTGGGGAAGTAGAACGGGTTGAGCGGGAAGCTAATAGGTTAGTTACTTACATCCAGGAGAAAAAATTTAAAGGACAACTGCGTCTAGAAGCTGACTTTATTATTGATGCTACCGGACTTGAAGCTGATGTCAGCGCTAGCCCCCTCTTAGATGATTTGGTGACCCATTACAACCTGCCTCTCAATGACTTGGGGCGTCTGAGTGTCAGTAATGACTTTGAATTGGTCGAGATGCGTAGTTCGCGGGGTCAAATGTATGCTTCTGGGATAATTACCCTTGGTGGTCCCTATGCAGCAGTTGATAGCTTTCTTGGCTTGCAATATGTAGCTTTGCGTACAGTAGATGCTATTGCCAAAACCAAGGCACCGCGATTGCACAAGTTGAATTTTGTTACTTCTTTATATCAATGGTTGAAATGGGTTGGGAATCTATCTCCTTAGTTAGTTGACTGGCAAAATTTGGTTTCCTGAATATCTCAATTTTGGGGGACTTTAAAAGACTCAGTTCCCTAAGCTTGGCGGAGCACTATCAATATCCGCTTATTTTTATACCAAGTTTATAAATTCTTGCTACACATCAATCCCCGCGTCTCCGCGTCATTAGCTTCTAAGTACCATACAAGCGCTTTAGAGCTACTTTCATCACCTCTGCTAATTGCTCACGGCTGGCGCAAGAAAGCCCTTCTCTAATCTGCTGGAACTCTGATGGTGTTAGTCGGGTGGATATATTCTCTTTTGTCGCTACTTGTTGACTAAGCATAAAAACTCATTGGTAGTTGTGTAATAAAGAATTCTGCCACAGAAGGTTGTCAAAATTCTGTCTATAGGCATAGTGAATGGTAATAATGTAAACTTTATTCACATTAATCTGCATTTTTCTCATTTTTATTTAAGAAATGTTTAGACAAAGCCAATTGTTGAATGACTCTACCCTGAGGGAAGACTGCGTATTGCCGTCAGTTCCTCATTCAATTTTCTTCGCCGTTAAGAAACTCTATAGTTTCGTGGTAATGTTGCTCTTTACTGCGGTTGCCGTAGTCGCGTTGTTAGTTTCGACAATTATCGCAGCTGTGCTGTCACCCGCAGGAACATCGAACCAATCTTCCTCAAGCACATCTCACCGAAAGCGGCGGGAAGCCCATTCCTTCTACTAGGGATGGGAGGGATAGCCGCCCGCCGCTTGGTTGGCAAGTTATTTGTTAGAAAGTTTTTCTTGACAAACAACTAACAACCAACAACAAATAACGCTTGCATCCCACGTACTTTAGTCGTGGGATGAGCTTAAATAAGTTTCTTTACACAACTTGGATGCTATTTGTCAAAACTCTAATCGCTGGGTTACTAGACAAGCAAATTGGGACAACCCCCTAGAGACGGGCAATGGCGCGTTTCTACTCAAACAAAATATATTCAAAATAATAAAAAAAAGTGCAATAAATGCATTGGCTTTTGATGCCAATTCTCTTAATACAAGATGCAATTAAAATTGCATAAAAGTGTAATTCAATTTCTATTATCAACTGCTTGCACTTTTGTGCAGTCGTATCAACCTAATGGCCTAACTGACTCTTTCAATCTGGGCAATCAACTTGACATAAAGTAGATTGTGGGCATTGTCTACATAGTTTTATTTGAGGTAACAAGCATCTTAATAGACATGCCCACTCTTCAACTACAACTGCTAACAAGATTAGCGATCGCTTAGTTCAGACAAAGATGAAATCAGCTGAAATAACGACATCGGTAGTGTTTTGTACAAAGGCAACTATATCATTCTGGTAACGAATCAAAGTACCATTATTATGGTTCTGGAGTGAATAATCACTTTCACTACCGTAAGCCATGAACTTATCGCCTTCATACCAGTCGAAGTCTGTAATCGTCGCATAGCCATTTCCTTGGTAGTAAGCACCATTTGCATCACCGATGACAAATGTATCCGCATCTTGACCACCTGTTAATGTGTCATACTCAGTGCCGCCACCAAAGCCATTGAGCCAATCATTGTTCTGTTCACCAACAAGCACATCATTGCCGCTGTTACCGAATAGGAGATCATCGCCAGTACCCCCATAGATACTGTCATTTCCATTACCACCATAGAGGAAGTCTTTGTCATTTTGACCATATATGATGTCGTTGCCGTTTTCACCGCGGATGATATCATTTCCATTCCACCCCATTAGAGTGTCATTATCATCGCCACCATAGATGGTATCGTTGCCATTATTTCCATAAATGAAATCATTGCCTCCATAACCCAGTGCATAGAGACTATCAGAACCATTGTAATTGAAGTAATCGTTTCCAGAAGTGCCGTAATAGTAGTCAGTCATTTCAATTACTCCTAGATTTCAAAAAGAGAGACTTTGATGGTTATGCATTAAATCTTGCGCAATTACTCTCAATTTGTTTGACCTGTTGCTTAAGATAAAGAAAATGGATTACCCAAGTAGGCATTTGAATTGAGAGTTAAAGCCAATTGCTTTTTTGTGCCTCGATCCATATTCAAAATAATAAAAACAAATCACAATAAATACATTAGATATTTCTGTCAATTTAATTAGCACAAGATGCAATGCTAATTGCATAAAAATGCAATTAGCATTTTTAGTATCAGCCGCCTGCACTTTTGTCCAATACTCCCAGCATCATTATGCAACTTACTTTTCCAACCTGGGCAATCAACTTGGCATAAAATGGTAAGGTGTTAGTCTACTCAAACATTTATCTGAGAATTTAAGTAGATTGAAGGCTCTATAGATATGTATCCCCAACTGAGATGGCTGGTAATTTCCGGCTCCAGCATTGCCACCGTTGCTGGCATAGCTCTCAGTGCCGTAGCTCAATCCACTCCACCACCAGGAGTAACTCTTCCTCCTACTACCCCAGACACAGTTGAGCAAACTATCCCTAACCCATCTCAGTCTTCTCCTTTCCCTGAGCAATCTTCACCATTACCGGAGCCGAGCCTAGAAACTCCTACTACTCCTGAGCAACCAGAGTCTACTTCCTCCTCTAGTGAACCTTTCTTAGTTAATCAAGTAGAGGTGCTAGGAAATACGGTTTTGCGACAAGAGATTGCACAATTAACTAAGCAATATGAGAACCGTGAAGTAACCTTTGAAGAATTGTTTGGAACTACGCTCCAAAATTACTCAACTCTATGTTGAAAATGGGTATGTTACTTCCGGCGCATTTTTACTTCCTGTTTTTCTCAACAGCGGTGTAGTGAAAATACAAGTAGTGGAAGCTGAGCTAGAGGGAATTGAGCTGAGTGGATTAAACCGTTTACGGGAGGGATATGTACGGAGTCGCCTAGAACTTGCCACCACTAAACCATTAAATCAGCAACACCTCGAAGAAGCACTGCAACTTCTACAACTGAACCCTTTACTAGAACAGGTAAATGCTGAGTTGACCACAGGTAGCACTCCCGGTCGTAATATTTTACTAGTAGAACTCCAAGAAGCACCCGCCTTTCACGCTGGTGTAGCTGTAGATAATTATCGTTCTCCCAGTATTGGTTCTATTCAAGGCAGTCTATTTATTGCCAATGATAATGTATTTGGTTTTGGCGATCGCTTTGATGGAGAATATGGGATTACAGAAGGACTCAATACCTTCGATCTTAACTATGCTATCCCCGTAAATCCCCGTGATGGCATCCTCAGTTTAGGCTACAGCAATAGTGACAGTCGCATTATCGAAGATGATTTCGAGGATTTGGATATCAGAAGCGAATCCGAGACTTTTTCCTTCAACTTTCGTCAGCCTGTATTAAAGTCCCCAACTACTGAATTTGCTTTGAGTGTAGGATTAGATCTACGTCGTAGCCAAACCTTTATCCTCGATAATATTCCCTTTTCCTTCTCAGAAGGACCAGAAAATGGCGAATCTAACGTGACGGTAATTCGCTTGGCTCAAGATTGGTTCAACCGTAGTCCAAAACGGATTTTAGCGGCGCGGTCTCAGTTTAGTATAGGGGTGGATGCTTTTGATGCCACTATCAATGATATTGGTACTGATGGACAATTCTTTGCTTGGTTAGGACAATTTCAGTGGGTAGAGCAGTTATCGCCAAGAATTGTCCTAGTAACGGGAATCAATGCTCAGCTGACTCCAGATTCTCTACTACCCCTAGAGCGTTTTAGTATGGGGGGAATAGATACAGTTAGAGGCTATCGACAAAATCAACTAGTTGCTGATAACGGCATTCTTGGTTCAGTGGAAGTCCGGATTCCTCTCTCCTCAGATCCTAGTCTGGTGCAACTAGCACCTTTTTTTGAGGTAGGCACAGCTTGGAATAATCAAGACTCTGACCCTGATCCTGCTACCATTGCTAGCTTAGGACTAGGCTTACGCTGGCGGATTATCTCTGATTTAGATTTACGCTTAGACTATGGTATTCCGTTAATATCAGTCAATAACCAGGGTGACTCACTGCAAGAAAATGGTTTCCACTTTTCAGTGCGCTACCAGCCTTGGTGAGTACAAATATTCTAATTACTAGACCTATCCTGTGCACAACTGCACAAATAAAAAGCGATCGCATCTATATATTAAGAGAATTCCACAAAAAGATGATCCACCCTCTCACCCCTTGGACAGAGCGCTTGAGAACGCAATTGAACCTGTGGTATATATAGAGTCTTTGAGATGTTATCGAGTGGAGTCAACAAGATATAATGAAAAAAGTGGGAACTCATCTGGTAGTTGACGCTTGGGAAGCACCAGAAGACCTTCTCAATGATCCAGAAGGAATTCGCTCCGCCTTGATTGAGGCAATTACAGCTGGAGAAGCAACCCTGATAGATATATGTGTACACCAGTTTAGTCCCCACGGAGTAACAGCTACAGCAACTTTAGCCGAATCTCATATTGCGCTACACACTTGGCCTGAGTATGGATATTTTGCTGCAGATCTATTCTTTTGCGGTTGTGGGCAGCCGCAAGAAGCAATGAAACTTTTACAAACGGCACTTCAAGCCAAGCGTGTCAGATTGAGAGAACTTCCCCGTGGGTTTGATGAAACCCCTAATAGCAATGGGCTAGAAGTAGAGCCTCTATATCATAGTCTTGTATGAACTGTGCTTTTTCTCTAACCGAGGTAATTTTTTAATAAAGGGCAAGGCTAATAAAACCTTGTCCTTTTTATTAATACTAAAAATCTAAAGTCCTGAAAGCTTTTTGTGCCTTTTTCTAATCTGTAGTAATAAGTGTAGGACTTCTGGTGAATTTCAGGCTAAATTGGGTATCAGAAGGATTGGGGTGCGCTATCAACGCTGTGGCAGGTAAAACAACATCCCTAAAATCACAGCAACAGTAGAACGACTAAATAAGCAGACCCATCCCATAGGAAAATAATATGTTATTAAAGACAATCTTCGTTTTTGTCTTAGTTCTAATGCCACCAGTGCTGTCTATATTGGTAATGCACAAAGCAAAGGAACGAGCTCAAGCGAGGCTTAGAGCAGCAACGCAAGCACCAGTTGTTAGGGCATTACGCAGAAATCAGGTGCCCAATGATCGGTATCACATAGAAGGTGTTGGGTATATTATTGGTGACATTACCTGCAAATTCAATGCTTGCTCAGCCTACATCCGCTGTGCTGTTAACCCATCTGGCCCCTGTGAAAATTGTTTCCATTATGAACCGCGAAATTCATCCTCGTAACTGAAAAGAGAATGCGGCCCTTCTCTTGTGTTCTTTGTGCCTTTGTCGTGAAATGATATCCAATTTATTGCTGAAATTTTAGCATATTTTGATAACCTTACTATACAAGCTTTCTTCCCTCCTGCCTCGGAGCCTCCTGCCTTCTACCTTATTGACACCGAAGTATAAGTATTCAACCGAACTTGATATAACTGACCAGTTTGAGATCGATAGAATCCTTACTCTATAAGCATCTTTCTCCAATATGCCTTATCAGTTCGACTTTCGTCCTTACCGCCGTCCTTTTGTTCGTCCCCTCACCACTAGTCAGGGCAATTGGGAGGTTCGAGAAGGAATAATTCTCCGTCTTACGAATGAAACCGGGAAGGTTGGTTGGGGGGAAATTGCCCCAATTTTCTGGTTTGGTTCCGAAACCCTGGAACAAGCCCTAGATTTTTGCCAACAATTGCCACTCCAAATTACAACTACGGATATTTTCTCCATACCTGCTACACTCCCCGCCTGTCAATTTGGTTTTGAATCAGCTCTTACACAGAGTCGGATAACCCGCCAGGGGAAGTCTAGCTATCTCCTACCAGCTGGAAAAGGTGCTTTACAAGCATGGCAGACACCTTGGCAACAGGGATATCACACTTTTAAATGGAAAATTGGCCTCACAACTGTTGAAACTGAGCTCAAGCTGTTTAACCAGCTAGTGCAAGAATTACCTTCATCTGTTCAGTTGCGGTTGGATGCCAATGGGGGACTTAGTAAGGAAGCAGCACATCAATGGCTGAGAGCAGCTGATGAAGTAGGAATTGTCGAGTTTGTGGAACAACCTCTACCCCCAGAGCAATTTGATTCAATGTTGAAGATGACTCACCAATATACAACACCCATTGCTTTAGATGAATCGGTAGCAACCCTTAACCAATTAGAAGCTGCTTACCAGCGGGGATGGCGGGGAATTTTTGTGATTAAAGCCGCCATCGCCGGTTCCCCTAAACGCCTCCGGGAGTTGTGCCAAGCCTACCAACTTGATACAGTATTTTCCTCAGTTTTGGAAACCGCGATCGGTACCCAAGCAGCTCTCCAATTAGCAGCAGAATTATCTAATCCTCAACGAGCTGTAGGTTTTGGTGTCAATCACTGGTTTACTGAAGATGAGGAAACTTGGCTGGAGCGACTGTGGAACAACCCCTAACTTATCTCCAAAAACGGGCTGGTGAAGATTGGCTAATTGGTTACGACAGCCACCAATTTCACTGCCTCACCGAGCAGTTATACCAGCAATTAACTCAATTATCTCAAGGGGGAACTCCACCAAAAATTGTTCTAGCAGAGCAAAATCCTCTGCGTTTCCTCGCCACTTTCCTTGCTGCTGTTGCCGCTAATTGCCCTGTTTTCCTCTGCAATCCCCACTGGATTGGGCGGGAATGGCAACAAGTATTGGATTTAGTTCAACCCAACTTAATTTTTGGTGGTAATAAGGCAGTTTTGACTGAAGCCAGGAGCCAGGAGTCAGGAGTCAGGAGTCAGGAGTCAGGGCTAATCTATATTCCCACTGGAGGCTCTTCTGGCAAAATCCGCTTTGCGGTTCACCGTTGGCAAACTTTAATAGCATCTGTAGTTGGGTTTCACCAGTATTTTGAGCAAAAGCCGATTAATTCCTTTTGTGTCTTGCCTTTGTATCATGTCAGTGGTTTAATGCAATTTTTGCGCTCTTTGGTTACTGGTGGACGTATAGTAATTATTCCATTCAAAGCTTTGATGGAAAGCAAAAGCCAGGAGGCAGATGGCAGAAGTCAGGAGGCAGAAGTCAGGAGGCAGAAGGCAGTCGAAATGAAAAATTTTTTTCACCACCAGGTGATGAAAGTAGACTCTTCCCTGCTCCCTACTTACAAGTCAGTAGATGAAGAATGCAATATCAACCCTAAGGAATTTTTCCTCTCCCTAGTACCTACTCAGCTAGCAAGGCTGATGAACTTGAATGCCTCTGCTTGGTTATCTGGTTTTCAGACAGTACTGTTAGGAGGTGCGCCTCCTTGGAATTCACTCTTAGAACAGGCGAGACTGTATAACATCCCCTTAGCTCCTACCTACGGTATGACAGAAACAGCCTCTGGAGTAGTTACTCTTAAACCAGAAGCTTTCCTTAGGGGTAACAACAGTAGTGGACAGATATTACCTCATGCTCAAGTAACCATTCGCACTACCACAGGGGAAATCCTTGATGCTAACCAAACTGGTATGATTACCATTCAAGCAGATTCTTTGGCACTGGGCTACTATCCCGAATCAGAAACCCTCAATCACCAATCTCCAATCCCAAACTTCCTAGCGGATGACTTGGGATTTTTCGATGAACAGGGTTATCTACATATTATTGGGCGTTGCAGTAACAAAATTATTACTGGTGGAGAAAATGTTTTCCCTGCTGAAGTAGAATCCGCGATTCAAGCAACAAAACTAGTTACCGATGTTTGTGTAATTGGTGTGCCTGATTCAGATTGGGGAGAAATGGTAACAGCTATTTATGTGCCTAATTTTCCGACTGTCTCCCATCAGTTACTAGAAATTGCAATTGAGGATAAGTTGAGTAAATATAAGCAACCTAAACATTGGATTTCGGTGGCAAATTTGCCACGAAATGCTCAAGGTAAAGTTAATTATGAGCAGCTTCAAGAAATGGTTAATGGATGTTGGACAATCTAAAAAAAGTAATCAGTGATTTAAGTATAGTTATTGCTGCCCTGTTGTTGGCAATAATCTTTTTTGCAATTTTCAATTATTCTTCCAATCGAGTTATCTGGGAATCTTGCAAGCCAGCAACGGTAAATTACAATTCTAATTACAATTATTGTTTTTCAGTTATTGAAGGAGGTTTCAAGCTTAGTCTTTACCCTTATCAGTTAAGTCGCATCTATTATCTGTTCATTGGTCTCAAAGAAACTACACCGAATTATGGGCATTCTAAAACTTATTCTTTTACTTATGAAGGAGATAAGATAGATGATTATATTAAAAAATCTAAAGTAACATGGGACAATAATGGTTTAACCTTTATTGAGAGTTCAGGACACCGTTTGTTTTTCCCAAAAGAATTATTTTTAGGTGTTCGCTAGCTTGAATATTATTCTCTTTTCTTCCTTTGTGTCCTTTGTGCCTTTGTGGTTCATTCCCTCCAGCAAACCATAATTATCCTCCCAATTCCCCTACCTGCTGCTCAATAGCTGCCAAAAGTTCAGCATTTTGCAGAATAACCCCCACTTGGTTATTAAAAATCTGCATATATTGTTGATCACTTTGATCAAAACTAATTTGGAAGTAATCTGGTACTCCACTCCCTTCTGTCCCATTCTCCTCGACAAAATCACCTACTTTCTTTTTATTAACCAATTGAGTAACACCAACCAACTCACCATCAGGGTCCCAAACCGGCATACATAATAAACTACAAGTACGATAACCAGTCTTTCGATCCGTTTGTTTAGCCGTTTCTGAATCTGGGTAGTCATAAAGATCAAAGGGAATATTCAAAGGTATTTCTGTCTGAGCCACTTTACCGGCGTAACCTACCCCTACCTCTAAATGTAGTTCCATTGCAGAACCATCCTTACGGGGGATGCTCGTCCACAGCTGATTAGCATTACGATCCAATAACCAAAGGGTACTGCGATCCGCGTTCATCAATTCCTTCGCAGCATCCATGACTCGCTTGATAATTTCTTCAGGCTCCAAAGGGACTCTGGCTAACTGAACGAGTTGCTGCCATCAGTGCTGCTGCTACCCTTTGTCCTCTAGAAGTTTTGTGAAAGGTGCGGAAGCTTTCTAAGATAGTGCGAATTAAAGGAGCATTTTCAGAAAATTGTAACCGTTCTTCATCTGCTTGGCTAAAGCCTTCTTGATCGATTCTTGCTGACAAGGAGGCTGTCCGGTCATAAAATCGTTTTAACTTGTTGAGTGCCTGAACTACAGCTACTAAATCTCCCTGTTCATTCAACAGCGGTAAAGCTAACATCGTGTAGGTGCGGTAGCCATTTTTCTCATCTTGCTCCTTGGCTGTAGCTGAGCGAGGATCATCATATAAATCATAAGGAATATTGATCAATTGTTTAGAAGCAGCTACTTCACCCACAATCCCTTCATTAGCTGGTATACGAATCTGTAGAGAGCGCTCCCCTTCGGATTCGGCAATAATCGACCAAAATTCATTTCTCTCTTCATCTAACAGAAAAATAGTTGTACGATCAGCACGGAGGGAATGACCCATTTTGACGGTAATATTACGCAATGTGGTATCTAAAATTCCATCAAAACCCTGGTCATCCATCACTTTATTGAGCATCGTCAGAGTCTGACTAACCACATTTTGTGGTTGATTTTCCGCCCTTTCCTTCATCGCCGCAAATTCTCTGGCATTTTGCACAGCAACTCCCACTTGGGAATTAAATATTTGCATGTATTTTTGACTATTGGCGTCAAAACTATCCTCGAAACATTCTGGTGCTTCCGGCCAATCATCCGGTTCGTATTCAGGAAACTCACCAGTTCTGGTTTTGTTAATTAATTGAGTAACTCCCAGTAACTCTCTATCAGGACTCCAGACAGGCATACACAGTAAACTACAAGTCCGATAACGACTTTTTTGATCTGTTGCTTTAGCTGTTTCTGAATCTGGGTGATTGTACAAATCAAAAGGAATATTTAGAGGTTCACCTGTTGCCGCAACTTTGCCAGCGAAACCTTGCCCAATTTTTACCCTTACTTCTTGCACTGAACCGTTCTCAAAGGGAATTTGCGTCCACAGTTCATCAGTTTTCTGATCTACTAACCACAGGGTACTACGGTCAGCACTCGTTAATCTTTTCGCTGCTGCCATCACCTGTTCAATGATTTCTTTAAAATCTAGAGAGCTTTGAGCAACTGAGCGAGTTGCTTCTGTGAGTGCCTCAGAAGCTTGTAACCTTTGGGTTAATTTATAACAAGATTGGCATCTTTCTAAGATGCGTTGCAAGTGGGGTGCATATTCCTCAAATTGCTGCTTATCGCTGGTAGTAAATCCTTCGTGATCAATTCTTGCTGCAAAAGAATCTGTTGGAGTATTGAGTTGTTTAAGTTTATTATCTAACTGTACAAAAGCAAATATATCTTCCTGTTCGTTTAATAAATGTAAAGTAAGTTGATTATAAATCTGATATCCAGTTCTTCTATCTTGCATTGCGGTAACAGCTGAGTACCAATTTTCAGAGGGATGAACGGGAATATTAACAGCTTTTTTATAGATGGTTACTCGACCAGCAGGTTGATTATTAGCAGCAATTCTAATCTTGGTCGGACGACCGTCTGTAGTTCTAGCTATAATTGACCAGAGTTCATTTTTTTCTTGGTCAATAAAAAAAATAGTAATGCGATCTACGCTTAATAACTCTCCCAATTTCAGGGTAATAGAACCTAATATTTCATAAAGAACATCATCAAAATCTTTGCCCTCCATTGCCTTTAACATAGACAAGAGTTTTTGTTCCTGTTCTGTAACCAGTTGTTTGAAATTAGGTGCTAGATCTGTTAAAGCTCTGCCAACCCAGTGACAGTTAAAGATAGAGCCATAAATGGGATTATAAACCCTTAACTTACTGCCATCTTTGACAACCAACCCAGACAGTCGCAACTCCATCTGCTCACGACTATTATCAGCAGGCATTTCCCCCAGCTGTAGAATTAATTGATAGAGCTTGAGCAAGGGAGCAGTACGTTTGCCAATTCTGAGGAGGCGATCGCGTATCGTTTTTAAATGGGGTGGTTCATCTTGAGCCTCCCAATTATCCATGATCCGGGTCTGCAATAGTTGCTCTACCAACTCTTGGGTATTAGAAATTAATTCTCCATGCTCAAGAACTAGTTTACACAGCTTTTGAGTTAAAAAAGGTTGCCCTCCAGTCCAACTTAAAATAGCTGCAACTACTCCTTGGGGATTACCTACTATACCTACTAATCCCTGAGTAAGAGGTTGAGCTTCGTTTAATTGAAAGCCATGTAATTGAATAGCACAACCGAGATTAAAAGGAGTACAGTTTTTGTCCTGAATTAAGTCTGAAGGGGTTGCTACTCCCAGCAGTGCAAATGTCAGTCGTTCATATTCATTACAGGCACGAAGAAAAGCAAAAAAGTCATCAGTCCGGAAATTTAAGCTGAGGACGCTATCAATTTCGTCGATGAAAATGACAATTTTTTGACTAATGTACTCTAACAACAACTGTTCGATAAACTCACTCAAGCGCTGCACCGGAGGTAAAAATTCGCGATCGCGTAACCAATACCTTAATTTAATAGGTAAGCGGAAACTGGTTACCATCCGCCTCATCACTCCGGCATACCACTGATCCGGGGTAATATCTTGAGAACCAATCTTGGTTAAGTCAATCGCAGCACAAGCAATGCCATCAGCTTGCAACTTATGCATTGTACGCACTCGCAGGCTAGTCTTTCCCATCTGTCGGGAGTTAAGCACATAACAAAACTCTCCTGCTTTGAGTTTCTCATACAGCAGTTGATCAGCCTGTCGCACTACATAACTGGGAGCATCAACAGATAAATGCCCACCAACTTTATAGTTATAGTCTGGCTTGGGTTCGTTGGTCATTACACTTCTTGCAGAAGTTTGAGCACTCATACTAATCCTAGTATGGGAGCAATATAAATTGCCTGTGGAATTACTTAGTGCAGCACGGCGGAAATCAATACTGCTCGGTTAAGAGAAGTTTCGGTAAAGATGAGCTGAGGGAGCTGAGGGAGCTGAGGGAGCTGGGGGAGAAGAATTGGGGCTTATCCGAGCAGTATTGCGGCGGAAATAACCCACCACTGAAAAAAGGGTTAAAAAGCTTGTTATACAACCTTTCTTCCCTCGGAGCCTTCTGTTCCCCTCCTTGGAGGGGTTAGGGGTGGGTTGGTGCCTTCTATCTTCTTGTACTAGTGACTGCTGGAGGCATAGATAATCTGTTGTAGGTAGCGATCGCATTCCTAGTCGTGGCTGCTTGAACTCTATAATTAAGGGGGTATTGAAGGCATTGTGGTGCGTAAAAACCCGCAAATGTTAATCAAGTTATAGGAGATGAACAGCATGAATGCCCATAAGATAGAAATTACGTTAACAGAACATGGGCAATTATTTTTAGATAATTTGCCTTTTACAAAAGGAGACTCTGTTGAGGTTATCATCCTTGAACACCATCAACCAGCTTCTGATGTTAACGATTATCCTTTAGCGGGAAAAGTAATACAGTATGATACTCCCTATGAACCTGCCACAGATATTCAGGATTGGGAAGTCTTTCAATGATTATTTTAGATACCCATATTTGGATTTGGTGGGTTTCGCTATCGCTCTACCCAACCTACGGTTTTTAACTTACCGAGCTTACCTATACCCCACTCTTACCGATATTATTAAACATTTAATCTAGGTGAAGTTGACTCTAATCTGTGGGATCTTGATCAGATGGTGAGCATTGACTGATACGTCAATTGTGCCGAAGCCACCGGGACGAGGATCTACAGCATCATATCGAATACGCACACCTCTATCTGAATGTGAATTAGGATAACCACGGAAGCTACTGCTATTCCAAGTACGCCAATCTGAAACATCAGCACTGCCAAATTGTAGGGGCGGGTTCACCAACAATTTCCCCTAATTGCGGTGAATCTAGATAAACCCGTCCCGGCGACACTCTTATTCATCCTACTGTTGCAATCGCGACTGTTTTTTGCTATTATTAGAAATAATAAAATAGGTGTGCGCATATAAACTATTCCTTCAGCAGTAATCGCCGTAGGGTGGGCATTGTCAAACATCTCCAACAGCAGTGTAATGTTTGGGGAGCAATGCCCACCACAGCAATCCCGACTAATTACGAATGATTAGGTCACAATGTTTTTTTCCTAGCAATCAATACCTTGGATATAGGCTTTAAAGGATTCACCTCTCAGACTGCATCTGAGCAAAATGTTCCATCAGCATCCGATGGATGAACATGTAGCCACCGCCTACTTTTTGCAGGAAGATGCGCTTAGCTGCATAGTCGAGGAAACGAGCGTAGTTCCAGGGGATATAGTTGTTGAAGTAGAGGGTGAGGCGAAGCGCGAAGTGTTTAATGCAGTCTAGACCTTGCGTAGTCGAGCCATAGGCTAGACCAAAAAATATCCCAAGAAGGAGCATTTCAGATGGTGCGATGCCCATTATTATCATGATGCCCATTACTATTGCGCCAATAATAGCTCCCACCATTCCAAATCTAAAAGCTCTTTTTGCTGACTCTTTAATTCCTTGATTTGGAGTCTTAGTCTGCTTGTTAGTACTACCTTGCTCAAAATTTTCCCCATAAAAATTTTCCCCATATCTTAGTTTATTCATTAACTTAAAAATAGCTGAAATAATTTTCTCTATTATCAAGTCTATTCTTAATCCAATTATTAACCATACACTTAGTCCGAATGCTATTCCAATTACGACTCCTGTAATTAATGCGATAAGCCAACCATAAGACCACCAAATAGACAATCCAATACTAATCCCAGACACTAATACATGAATCGATCCAATTCCTGTAGAGTAAATAAACTTTTGCAATAAACTATTTAATAATGTAGGCTGAATTTGCTCGATCAAAAATACCTCTTGCTCCACTTGCCCGATCAAAATTATACCTTGTGGCTCTTGCATCATCTTTTGCGCCAACCAAATCAGCCAATGCAGTGTTTGCTCTTTCGAGTAAATTTCGTTAATTTTAGAGCGATTACCACGCTTAAACATCTTCTCAATGTAATCATTGAATAACTGATTTCTTAGCTCACGCTCATCTACCACTTCAGTTTTGGGCAAATCCTCTACTTTATGATAAGTCAAGGTCATAATATTGAGCATTAAAGGAGATTGAGCGAGGTCTTGCCAAACTGTATCTCCTTGAAGTAATGTTTTCAATCCCGTCAATTCAGTACCCAAACTATGTAGGTAATAACCGATTTGCTCTAAGCTAAGGGGCTTTAAATAAACTGCACTTTGAAACTTTAGAGGATTAGAAAGCTTTTCGTAGTCTCTAATACGACTACAAACGACCAACTCTGTATCATAATCTTGCTTAAATTGATTTAAAGCAACAATACAATTATTTCGATACTCTTCCTTAACTTCATCCAAACCATCAAGCAAAGGTAGTAATGGCTGTTTTTTTACTAAAGATTCTCTAATTTCCTTGTGAACTTGATATTTAGTTCCCAATTCTTCTACTAACCAATCTGCTATCTTCTGCCGCTTACTTGCCCAAGAAGAGAGATTAAGGACTACCGGAATTGGTAAATTACAATTTTGTTCAGCACGAGCAACTAAATCACGAGTGAGTTCCAGTAAAGTTGTGGTTTTTCCTGACCCTGGCTCCCCTAAAATAAGTAGGGTTCGTCCGGCACCAATTTCGTCAAAGATATCGATAACCTTAGTGCCTTCGGGAAGGGGTTGAGGTGAAGAGTCCTCAGTTTCTATGATTTTGTTCAAAGGATTTTCGATCGCATCCTGTCTTTCCTCCAACCCCAACTCTATCAGCACCTGCTTGTACAAGGATTTTTCCAGAACCCCCTTAACCCAAAAGTTTTTGACTTTGGCAAGTAATGCCTGACGATTGCGGTACTTTTGCTGTGGAGTTAAACTTTTAGCACTCCAACCAAAGAAAAAATTCCAGACCTTGTTACCCTTTCCCTGCACTTAGGTAAGTTGTGGCTTCTTCCTTCATATCAGAGGAAATTCCTGATTCGTTTATTCTCTGTTCAAGTTCCGCTAGCAGTTGCAGCACATCCTGTTGAGAAAGCTCTTCCTCTGGGGATGCATCTGCTTGAGTAGACATTGTTTGCTGGTTATGATTACCAATGGCGGCTTGTTGTCCACCCTCCATTGAACCTGTATTGGATTGAGAAATACCACCAGGATTGTTAGTCATGACACTTATCACCCTTTCAACTTGTGTGTTTGTATAAAAACTCGGACGCTGTGGAAGTCGGGAGCATCCCATTTTGGAAAAAACATTACCCAAAAAATGACACGGCAAGGGTTTCAGCTATCTTTAAGGAGCCAACTCGCCGAAATGGGATGCTCCCGTGGAAGTCTCTTCTACCATCCTTATATCTCCTCAGAACCTCACTAGTTTTAATTGGGGGTATGAGCTGGAACATAATGCACCCCCTTAACTACTCCCTCAGAGGTACACATTCCGGAAGAATAGGAGTACTGGTTGCAATTGTAGCTGTTTTTTATCACAGATGGACATCCAACCCGGTAATCTCGATAGGACAGGTTTTAAACAATTATCCTCAAAGCCTACCCTTTCAGTTTTGGGAAGATTGCTCTGATTGTTGTTGAAGTTGTTGGACTTGTTCAACGGATAAGCCTGTTCCCTCAGCTACTAGCTGAATGGATAAACCAAGCTCTAAAAGCTTGAGTGCGATTTCTAGCTGTTTCGCTTGGCGACCTTCTTGGTGACCTTCTTGGTGACCCTTCAGCCTTGACTTCCTGATAAAACCTGGTTTGTTTCCATTCTGTAAGTCCAAACATCACTTCCAATTCCCTCCAAGGACGTTTAGGAAATTTATATACCAAAAGCTTGTTCTATTAATTCTATCGCATTTCTTTGCTGTGCCACTGGCAGAGCTCGTGCACATCTTTCGAGTTGTCTTATTCGTTGTTGGACATTGGCTTCTGGCTCTACTACCAAGCGTACCAGTCCTAACCCGATTGAGTTTGAAGTGCCTGGAGTTTCGTCGAGGTAAAACGAGCGTAGATTTCCTGCTTGGACTTCAGCATGGTAACACTGGGGAATTCCCATATCCAAGCTGCGCTTAGCCCAAAATACCACCGCTTGCCAGCCGTGTTCCCAGCGATTTTGTCCTAAGTAGACAAATACTTCCTTCATGAGGCGGTAGTACAAGTCTTCGTCTTTCTGAAATTGGACTTCCACAAAATAAATGGGGTCACCATCTCGTTTGGGAAGAAATACGCCGTCGGTGCGTTTGGCAAGTTCTTTGACTTCGATAGCTTTAAAGGTATAGTTTTGTGCCAGCGCACTGTTGTGTCCGAGGAGTTCAAAAAGAGTGCCAGGGAGGGTTTGGAAGACTTTATAAAAGAGACTGTCAGTGCGCATTCGATTACATTAGGGTACACAAGGGTATGATTTTATACCAAGTCCGGTAGAATACTTAGGGTTTGCTGAATAAGTCTACTGGGAAGCGTTTTGAAGTAATGAGCGCCTTACGGCGAATTCAAAATTCAAAATTCAAAATTCAAAATTAATGAATTGCCGAAAAAGAAGTCAGAAAACTAGTCATATCAAGGGATTCAGCCATCCCTTTTCATTTTTAGTTTCTGGAGAGTAATGAGTTAATTAGGGCAACTAAAGAGTCGAAAGTCCTGTAGAGACGTTGCATGCAACGTCTCTACAAGGTTTTGGCGGTTTTCTCAAAACGGGTGCGGCTAACCCGGATTTAGTATTGCTTGTTAGTTATTCAGCAAGCACTAACTTGCTGTTACGCGGGCGCGAAAATACTGACGATATAGCTCAAAGCTGGGCATTACTTTATTTCCTCGTAGCTGCACTAGTCCCATACTATGCAACTTAAAGGCCAACACTGACTCTAATTCCACAGGTTCCTTCGCTATTAATAGCTTAGCGAAGGCTGCCGCTAATTCTGGATGCTGCTGTAGAGTCCACAAATGGCGGCGTAGATGATCCCCATAAATTCCTGCTTCTGTGGGAGCGGTTGCCAGCAGTTTTTCCAGGTTAAGCTGTTGCTGAGCAAGATGATAGAGAGCTACCCGTACTAAATAGGGATGTCCCCCAACCATCCTCATCAGTTGCTCAACCTGAGTTAACTGCCAATGCAGTCCATGCTGCTGTGCTAAACTCCAGACTTGTTCGGAGCTAAACTCTGATAACTCTATAGGCAATCCTACATTAAACGGCGATTGATTCACATTTAGGGGTATGTAAACTTCTGTAGAGTGAACTACCACCAGTCGGAGTTTGTTCCACAAATCGCTATCAAGATCACCATATCCCGCTTCCTCATACCAAGCTCGCAGTAGACCAAAAAAATCGTCAGAAATTGTAGGGTATTGGAAAACCCGATCCACTTCATCTAAACCCAAAACTAAAGGCTCATCAGCTGCTGACAATAGACAATCTTCAAAGTAAGCAGTGCAGTTATCCTTACTACCATAAGTATCAGTCCAATAGTCATCAACTTGATAGGGTAACCGCAACTTCCGAGTAACTCTGGCACACAACCACTGTAAGAGTTGATTGAGATTAGTAAAAATGCCTGTATCTGCATGTTGTAAGCTTAGAGGTACTGTACGATAACCCTGCTCCCTAGCTTGATAGAGAATTCTCGCCATCAGTGAAGTTTTACCCATTTGTCTGGGAGCTTTGATCCGGATTAAAGAGCCTGGCTGCAAGATCTCCTTGTAACATTGAGTTTCATAAGGAACCCGCTCCACATAAAAAGCAGAAGCAAGACGAACTTGGCCACTAGGTAACTCCGGTTCTGCTACTGGTAGAGGTGGAGCTTGAAGATGCCAACTTTCTACCTGCCACCGGCTAACTTTTAACTCTTGTTGTTGATTAATCTTCTCAATTTCCCAACCTCTAGTCTCCTTTTGTGCCAAGAGGCTGAGGATTTCTTGGATCAGGATTGAGGTATCTGAGGGAGAGTTCCATTCACGGTGTACAATCCCCTCAAGATAACCTCGTAAGTCGTGGTTAAGAGGTAAATTTGGGGGACAGTTAACACGAATAGGCAAAATAATTGGTTTGCTATTGGTTCGACCATCTCGTAACTCCCTAGCTCGTCTAAGCTCTTCGATCACCATTTCACTAACCGCAGCTTGGGGAGATAACAGCAGTAAGAAGTAGTCGCATTGCTGTAACTCAGCCTCAATATTAGCAGGCCAATCTTGGTAGGAGCTACCTTGGCATTTACAGCACATTTCATCTTGGTGAGGTACACTCATGTAGGACAATATGCTTACCTCATAAGAGTTTTACTGTACCTCATATACCTGCAATCTGCTGTATCTGTGGGGGTATCGATCAATGTTTCCGCTACAGTTGCCATAAATGCTTGGTATCCAGCAGCATTGATCGCTTCACAAAACTGCATAGCTAGATTCAAGTCTGGCTGTTGTAATCGGTGTGAAATAAACACTTTTCCAGTAGTCCTTCTTTCCGGCTGTCGTTTTAGCGATCGCTCCAGCGCTCCCCGAAAGTTCTTTTTAGTTACTTTTTCCCCTAAGGCAGTTGAAAGTTTATTCCATAAATGGAAACCAACATATTTCTCTAAATACTCAGCCCTATCTAAATCTATTTTTCTATAAGTAAGATTTTGCCAAGACCCAACAAACACTTTTCTTTCGAGGTCACTTAGATATTTCCCTGTCTTAGCATGAATTAATTCATCTGCCCACTCTAATGCCGCTTTAACATCCATAGTTTAGCTGTGAATTTTCAGTAGATGTTTGAATTTATATTACTCGATAGATAGTGTAATTATCAGCTAAATTTTATCTTCTTACAGTTATTTTTACACAAAACCACATACTTAGCTGATGTAAGTTAGACTATAAAAGTATTGACTAACGGCTGATGATAAAGTGAATCTCAAGAGGGTAAAACCCTTGTCATTATTATGCATGAACTATTTATGTTTGTTCATCAATATTTACTTCATGAGTAGTTTACTGAGCTTTTATGAGTTTTTATGAGTTTTTTCTCCTGATGTAGTTAAACAAGATTATTCAGCTAATTATCAAATTTATGAGTTTTTCTGGTTCCTATATTCCAAATTGTTCGTCACAATATGAACATAGGCTAGAAAATCAGCATTTTTTCATCTAGCAGACTCAAGTCAACAAGTAGCAGTTAAAGGAGAGTCTATTTATGGCAAGAAATTTAAGAGGCTCGAACAACAGTTAGTTTCGACTTTTAAGGAGAGGTAATTATCCATTGTTCATTATCCATTGTCAATTTATGAATTATGGCTACTTACTTAGCTGAGATTTTGTTGGAGGAGTGGAGATGTTTAATCCCACAGAAATAATAATTGATGCCTTTGTAGCTCGCCTGCGAACTGGTTACCACCGCACTTATGGGGGACTCAACCCAAACTACCCCGATATCATCGCTTGGGCAGGAAACATGGCTTTAGAAAATATTGCTAATAGCGATGCGCTCTATCACAACGTAGAACACACAATCTTTGTCACCTTGGTGGGGGAAGAAATTCTGCGGGGTAAACATATCCGGGAGGGTGGAGTTACTCCTGAAGATTGGTTACACAGTATCATTTCCTTACTGTGTCATGATATTGGCTATGTCAAGGGGGTTTGCACTCAAGATCGCCCCCATAAAAGACTGTATGCAACAGGAATAGATGAGATGATGGTATCACTACCTTTTGGTGCCACCGATGCCAGCCTCACTCCCTATCATGTAGACCGAGGAAAACTGTTTATTGCAGAACGCTTTGGCAATCACACACTAAATAGGGCTTGCTGAAAAAGTTAGAAAAAACAGGGGGTGGGAAATGAACTAGACGGTTGCCTTGTCCAAATCATAAGCCCTACTTGAGAAAGAGGATTCGTTTCATAGCTGGTGTTAATACTCCTCGGTAAAACGGTAATATTTGGGAAAAATTGACACAAAAAAAGACAGTAAAACTGCCTCAGCAGTTTCACTAAATTCATTACTCTTTTTGTTATTTGACCACATCCACTGCTGTTGACGATAAATTTCACTTGATACCAAGAAATTCCTATATTGCTTTTTACTTAAGAGTTCTAGACTAGCTCCCTTCTCGATTAACCCCTCTATATGTCCCAAATTTCGTTTGAGATATTGGAGTTGTTTTTTGACCGCTTTTCTTCTTTGTTTTTGAGAAGGTCTTCTCTTTTTGGCGAATCTTAGATACTCAATCCTTGCTATCATGCGGTGAGTTCTTGGTTTTTTATCCAGTTTCACCTTCTGGGAGTTATAGAGGGTATCAATTATTTTTTCGGTGGTTTTCCTGCCTTGATTTAACAGTTCCACATCTGTAGGATATTTAATATCGGCAGGGGCAACGGTTGCATCGATTAAGAGCTGACCTCTATTTCCTTTTTTTGTTTTTTCTCCTGGTGACTTTTTTGCGGGGGGTTCCTCCTGCTTAAATCCTCGACCTCGTTGGACGACTTTTTGATTGATTTTTTGAATCAGCGACCCTTTGATTCTTTCGCGAAAATGCACCATCATTGAAGCTTCAAATTCCCTGATCGCGGTGCAAGGGTTTTGAGGCATTTTACCAGAAAACCTGGGACCTGGAGGGCTTGGAACATGATTGAAAGCAAAGTATGGTATAGCTTCCACACTTATACAGCAAACCCTAAGTAGGGCGATAAGTAACAAGTATAGTCATTCCAGTTTAGACTGATACAAACTTTTTGGTGTAAATCTTGCTGTAAAAGGTTTTTGACGGAAAAAGTGTTTCATTCTTATGTGAAATGACTATAACCCTCTTCTGTCACTTTCCGAAATTCTGACGAAATTCCGTCATTACAGCCAACGAAAGCTAACGAGAGAATAAGGGTCTGACCCCCATTTTTCGGAGTCTGACAGAAGAGGGATAACAGGTAACAAGTGCGATCGCACTCTCATTCTAAGCTTAGACACATTCACCTGGCAGGTTTCGGATGACAGACAAGATGCCTGTTCCACTCATAACTGATGGAAAACAGGAGTTCAATTCTTCCCCATACCCCACACCCCACTAAAGCACTCGCAAGATACTAGGGATACTATCCACAGCATCTAAAGTACGAATTTCCTCTAGTGCCTGTCGAAAGTTGCCTTCACGAACATCGTGAGTTACGACAACAATTTCAGCCAACTCTCCTTGGAAACCAGTCTGTACTATAGATTCTAGACTTACGTTCTGCTTACCGAAGCAGATACCCAAGCTACCAATGACGCCGGGATGATCTTTAGTCAGAAAACGAGCATAAAAGCGGGTAACTAGCTCTGAGATGGGGGAGATCTCACAATAATGTTGGTGAGCACAGCTCAAGAGGGGATGCAATCCCTTAGCATCTCCGGCAGTTTTGAGAACGGCAGCAATGTTAACAATATCCGATACTACCGCACTGGCAGTTGGTCCTGAACCAGCACCCGGACCAAAGAACATTACTTGCCCAATCGGTTCTCCTTCAACTAGAATTGCGTTGTAGACACCGCTGATACTGGCGAGAGGGTGAGCTTTTGGCACAAGAGTGGGATGGACTCTCACTTGCAACATTTCTTCTTGTGAGGTATCCGCCGCAGCCATTGACTCTCGCTTTGCCAATGCCAGCAGTTTAATTACAAACCCCAATTCTTCAGCATAAGCAATATCTGCCGAACTCACTTGACGAATGCCTTCACAGTGGATGTCTTGCAGCTTAATTCTTCCCCCAAATCCCAGAGAAGCTAGAATGGCAATCTTATCAGCAGCATCTAATCCATCGACATCAGCTGTAGGATCAGCCTCGGCATAACCCAGCTCCTGAGCATCGCCGAGAATGTCATTAAATGAACCTCCGCTCGTTTGCATCTGGGTCAGGATGTAATTAGTTGTACCGTTAACGATACCGGTAATGCGGTGAATTTGATTAGCTCCTAAGGACTGCTTGAGGGGCTGAATTACTGGAATACCACCTCCCACTGCCCCTTCTAACAAGACATAGACTCCTGCCTGGTTAGCAGCGGTGAAGATTTCATCCCCATACCGGGAGATTACCGCTTTGTTGGCTGTGACAATATGCTTCCCGTGGGCGATGGCTTTCAGAATTAGCGATCTCGCCGGTTCTAGTCCTCCCAAAAGTTCGACTACAATGTCAACAGCTGGATCTGTGACAATTGCTTCGAGATCTGTTGTCAGCAGTTCTGGCGGCAGGGATATTGAACGAGGCTTATCGAGCGATCGTACTCCTACTTTGTAAATTTCTATTTCTTGCACCATTGGGTGACGCCCGGTGGGTTGTTGCAAAATTTGCGCCGTCCCAGTGCCAACTGTTCCTAATCCTAATAAACCTATTTTAAAAGCCACTGCTGTTGTCCTGAATCCTCAAGAGTTACAAATTGTCCTTCCCACATCTTCACAGAAAAATAACCAAAGCCGAAGTCACCCCAAGCGTAGAATATAACAAAACAGGCTTTCAAGCCCCGTAATTCTCTTTATTGAGGTATTATAAGCTTCAGAAGCATATTGCCAAACTCCGGAAACGTAATCCATTTTAGCAACTAGTTGAAAAAATATACTTCGCTGAAATTTTACAGGAGCAAAAATTTCTAATTAATATATAATCAAAATTTTAAATAGTTGATGAGATTATTCAGTTTGTAGCTAAATCCAGAGGAGAGCCATCAATAAATATAGCATTTTTCATTGGGATGAGGTACTTTCGTTCTTGTTTTTTGGTAATTGGGAATGGGGAATAGGCTGTGAAAATTGGATGTACCTCACGCTTGGCAAGAACTGCTATAGATTGAATTAAACTTTAATTGTGTAAAATTTTGTTGCAAATAACTTAAATTATCAATGTAAGCTGTCATGCATTTAAAGTGTATATCGGCGAAATCATATAAAAAAGATATAGGCAAGTCTCCTGTTGCCTGTTACCTGTTGTCTGTTGCCCTGCTAAAACCCATTTAAAATGCGTTTTAGCTCATAACATATACTTTATTATTTGATTTTTTGATTTCTTGACAAACAACTAACAACAAATAACACGAAATCTCCCGTGCTGTCTTCCGGGAGATGAGTTAACTTAGCTTGATTGTGCTGTCACGAGCTAATATAGAGGGCAAACCAAAGGAAAGCTATAGTTACCTAAGGAGCATTAGCCTTGCTAAAGGGTTTCGTTTACCCTAAGAATAGCAAAGCGATATATAATCTCCGCAATGCTGATACTCTTTTTCGGAGCAGGGCGTGCTAGGAGCAAGCTTGGCTAAAGGTTTCCTTACCCAAGGCTGAAGCTCAACAGGCTTGATTCATCAGCTGATTGTTGTTTTTTCAGATAAACTCTTACTGCCTGAATTAGCCCCAACCCTTTATCAATCCAGCAACCATTTAAGGAGAATTTATCGTTGTCTCGTAGTTACCTATTTACTTCTGAATCAGTTACCGAAGGTCATCCTGACAAAGTCTGTGATCAGATTTCTGACACTATTTTAGATGCCCTGCTGACCCAAGACAACCATAGCCGTGTTGCGGCAGAAGTTGTTGTGAATACTGGCTTGGTACTCATTACAGGGGAAATAACTTCTCAAGCTCAGATCAATTACATTGATTTGGCACGCAAGAAAATTGCTGAAATTGGCTATACCGAAGCTGAAAATGGCTTCTGTTCCAACAGTTGCTCTGTTTTAATTGCTCTAGACGAACAATCTGCTGATATTTCCCAAGGGGTCACCGCTGCCCGTGAAAGTCGTGAGGAAATGAGCGAAGATGAGTTAGATGCGATTGGCGCTGGTGATCAAGGGCTGATGTTTGGCTTTGCTTGCAATGAGACTCCTGAATTGATGCCGTTGCCTATAAGTATGGCAAATAGGGTTTCTCGGCATCTGGCAGAAGTCCGTAAAGCTGGTCAATTGCCCTACTTACGTCCTGATGGTAAAAGCCAAGTCACCATTAGCTACGAAGATGGACGTCCTGTAGGCATTGATACCATTCTCATCTCTACACAACATCAGGCCACAATTGGGGACATTACAGCTGAGGAAGCTGTGCAGGCAAAAATTAAAGATGATCTGTGGGAAGCTGTAGTAAAGCCAGCGTTTGCTGATATTGACATCAAACCAAGCAAGGAAACACGGTTTCTCGTCAATCCCACCGGCAAATTTGTTATTGGTGGTCCTCAAGGGGATGCTGGTCTCACTGGTCGTAAAATCATCATTGACACCTATGGCGGTTACTCCCGTCACGGTGGCGGAGCCTTTTCAGGAAAAGATCCTACAAAGGTAGACCGTTCTGCTGCCTATGCCTCCCGCTATGTGGCGAAAAATATTGTGGCAGCAGGTTTAGCAGAAAAATGCGAAGTTCAGTTGAGTTACGCCATTGGGGTGGCTCGACCAGTGAGCATTATGATAGAAACCTTTGGCACTGGTAAAGTTGAAGAGGATCGATTGCTGGAACTAGTACAACAGCATTTTGAACTCCGTCCTGCTGGAATTATCCAGACATTCAATCTGCGTAGCTTGCCACAAAAGCGCGGTGGTCGTTTTTATCAGGACACTGCAGCTTATGGTCATTTTGGTCGCCCAGATTTAGATCTGCCTTGGGAAAGAACGGATAAAGCAGAACTATTGAAGGAAGCTATCAGACAGCCTGTTTCTGCTTCATTAGGATAATAAATTGTGACAGTCCCACGGCTTGTAGTCGTGGGATTTTTTGTATACTTACGAACCGAATAATACCAAATCCGGTTTCCATACCCCCCCTGAGAAGGGTAGGTTTTTTACTTTCGGGTTGGGACAAGACAAGGTGGACAAGGTGACAAGAGAGGAAAACCGTACAAAATGCTGTTTGGTTGTCAAAAATCCAAGACGCTTAAAAGCCCAGTTTTTCGTGAAAAATCTTCCTTGTCTACTTGTCTACTTTCCTCCCTTGTCTCATCTTCAGCGAAATATTAAAAACCTACCCTTGTGAGGTTTTCATACCCCCCTGACACTCTCTCGGGTGCATAGTTTTTATTACTCTCTCCCAAAGAAGAAAACAGATGGCAGGATAGCTCAACTGCTTTGCCTGAGAGTGCAAACACTAACCTGCCATGTGCAGTCGCGTTTGTTGGAGAGTTAGTGATGGAAGGGATTGAGCCAGTTCTAAGCAATGGGACACAGACTTTTGGTTTGAGTGGAGGAACCGAACTAACAGGGAATGGTCTTTTAGCGAGGGGTTGGGATAATAATCCTCTGTTTGGGGTATCCCCAAGAGCGGGTGCAATGAGTTCTGGAGTGGAGCCACTCTTGATGCTGCCAGTTCCGGAAGTAAGTAGCTTTGATTCAGGGTTGGATGTCAACTTTTTGCTGAATCAAAATGCTGCGGTTCTTGGTAGTAACTTAGAACTCAGTAGCAGTACGGTGAGGTCTAATGAGCTGCTTAATGTTACCACTCAAAATCAGCCTCTTGTGGGTGAGTTGCATGGAGATTTGCTCACTGATGGTGGTATTCTCACTGCCGAAATTGCTCAACCTAATCCTCAGTTTTACTCTGGGGTTTTCACTGTGGGCGACACGGGAGAAGTTAGTATTGATTTTCTGTTTGATGGTGGTGCCTACCGGGGAGAAGTTGCCATTTTCAGCCTAGAGGGAATGGAGCAGTTTGCACTTGGTTCTAAGGAGTTTATCGAGGAAGCTGCTAGTCGTGCTTTGAGTGGTTCTGAGTTGGGTCATGTAGTGATTTCTGACCCCAAGGAAGGAGCCAGGTTTAATGGCAAATTAGGGGAGCCGCGAAACTGGAACAAGGGAGAATACCAGGGGCTCAAGACTTTTACCATGAAGCCAACGGCTGAATTTGCCGTGATGCTGGTTCCCAATGGCAAGGTGCAGGATGTGATCGATAACCCTGCTATTGGTGGTGCTAAGCGTCCCTTGTTTTCCTTGGCAACGGCTAACCCTCATGATGCTTTCCATGTGGGACAGATTGCCGATGTCACAGGGGATGGCAGTATCTTCGTTATGGAAGATTTGCGGGTTGATGGCTGGACAGATCTTGATTACAACGACATTATCTTCCAGGTGGGGGGTGCGACTGGTAGCGCTGTGCCGATAGATGAAGTGATTGATCTAGGGAAAGATTGGAGGAAGACACCTGAATGGGGGAGGATGAGAGATCAACTCAAGCCACCCAATATTGCACCGGAGTCACTGCAATTTAGCACCCAGACATTCTATGCCTTGGATGAAAAGATAGATGTTTTGGGTGGCAGTGTGCGTGATGCCAACGGAGTTGGGGACTTGAATCGAGTTGAGTTTTTGCTACAGCACAATGGCGGGAACCCAATGGATATTGCTCATGCTATCAGTTTCCACGAAGATAGCTTTGGTCGGGGGACTTTCGACTATGAGTTAACAGGTTTAGCACCGGGTCGCTATACTTTGAGTGCGATCGCCTATGATCAAGCTGATGCTGCCAGTAATCAGTTTAGCCAAAGTTTTACTATCCTCTCCGCCAGATCTACAGAGGGGTTCTCAGATCGGGTGAAGTATGCCATTGAACGGGCAGTTAATCTCAACTCCTACACTTCAGATGAACTTGAATCGACTCAGCAATGGGTAGTTAGTGTGCAAGCTGGTCAATCTGCCGACACTTTAGCCACAAGTATTGGAGCCCAAAATTTGGGAGCAACGGGTCATATTCCCAATACCTTTACTTGGCAATTTTCTCAGGGTTCTGACCCTGGAGTAGTGGCAGGACAGCTATCATCTACAACAGGGTTGGAATTTTTCTACCCACTTATCCCCATTGAGCCACCGCCCTCTAGTAGTACTATTGCTCCTAATCTCACCACCATTCCCAGTTGGAATGACTTCCAACTCGATGTCACAGGACAGGGAGTGGTCATTGGTATTGTGGATAACGGGTTGCAATTTACCCATCCAGCGCTACAAAGTAATTATCGCTCAGATTTGAGCCGCGATTTCAATGAGATAGTCAACGGTAGTTATGATACCGACCCAACACCGTTACCTGACCAAATGCACGGGACAGCAATGGGGTTGATGGCTGCTGGTAATGGTGCTGGAGTGACTGGTGTTGCGCCTGATGCTTCCTTGGCGGGACTAAGGCTGACGGCTGATACCGTTTTCGATTCCCAGATAGGGGATGCTCTTTCCTACCTCAATCAAGATATTGACATCTACAACAATAGTTGGGGAGATAGCTACTGGCTGGATTTACCTCAGAGTGAGTTTGAGTTGGAGACAGGAGCCAATCGGGGTCGCGATGGATTAGGTAGTATCTTTGTATTTGAAGCAGGGGATAATGGACTTTCCCAGCTCAATGCAAACTATAATCCCTTCGCCAACTCTCGCCATACGATCGCCGTTGCAGCTATTGATGCCAACGGTGGACACGCTTTGGAGAGCGAACCAGGAGCTCCGATTCTGGTGAGTGCCTACTCTAATTTAACAGGATTCGAGGGTAATACTGGCAGCACTGACTCAGCCGCAGCCGCTGTTTCTGGGGTAACTGCTCTGATGCTGGAAGCTAATCCCACTTTGACTTGGCGGGATGTACAACATATCTTAATCCAAACGGCTCAGAAGAATGATCTGTCTGATTCAGATTGGACTATCAATGGAGCTGGATACCACATTAACCATAAATATGGCTTTGGTGCGGTTGATGTGGCAGCAGCGGTGGAGGCAGCGACAAATTGGACACCCTTGGAACCAGAAGTGGTGGCCCGTGAAAAGCATACTTTCACTCAGGGTCAGTTGATTCCGGAGTCTGCTTCCTCTGGTGGTATTGAGGACACAATTACGATCAAGGAGGACATTAATGTCGAATGGGTAGAGGTAATGTTTGACGCCACCCATGATTTTCAAGGTGACCTCAGAATTGTACTTACCTCTCCTGATGGTACTCAATCAGTGCTGGCTGAAAGCCATACGGAACTCTCAGAAGAGTCCCACGGCTGGTTGTTTACTTCAGCGCGTCATTGGGGTGAATCGTCCCTAGGAGATTGGAAGTTGCAGGTGTTCGATCAGGAAGATAACGATCTTACTGGTATTTGGGATTCCTGGCAATTGAATGTTTTCGGGACCGAGAATCCCCAAACCGTCACCATTGAAGCTAACCAACCTAATGCTGTTGAGGGAGGTGCAGATGGTCAGTTTACTGTCGAGCGAGTAGGCGGTACGAAAGGGGATTTAGAGGTATTCTACTCAGTGGCTGGAACTGCTACCAATGGTACAGATTACCAACCTTTGAGTGGGAGCATCTGGATTCCAGATGGTGAAAGTACTGCCACCATTGACCTCAAAACCATTGATGACAGCCTACGGGAATGGAATGAGACGGTAACCCTCTCCCTACAAGCCGACGATATCTATAACGTGGGTGGAGATAGCAGTGCGACGGTGAATATTGCTGAGAATGAAAACTCTTTAGTTGCGATCGCTGCTCATGACTCCGATGCTGGGGAATCTGACAATCCTGGTCAATTCCTGGTTACTCGCGTTGGTGGTAATCTCAATGAGGATTTGATTGTTAATTATACCGTGGCTGGAACTGCTACCAATGGTACGGATTACGAACCTTTGAGTGGGAGTGTTACGATTGCCGCTGGTGAGACGGAGGCGACGATTGATGTTAATCCCATTGATGATACTGAGGTGGAATGGTATGAGACAGTGGAGGTTAACTTAGACTCCGGTGCTTATGATCTCGGTACGAACAACAATGCTACAGTGACCATTGCCGAAAATGAACAACCGATTGTCGATCTCACTCCTCCTGAAGAAACGGATTTGAGCGAAGGCGGCGAACCTGGGGAATTTCTCGTCAGCCGCTTCGGTGGTAATCAGGCAGCACCGCTGGAGGTGAATTATAACTTAGCAGGAACAGCTACCAATGGTAACCAGAACGACCCTTGGAGTGGAGATTATCCTCATCTGAGTGGAATTGTTACGATCGCTGCCAATGAAACAACTGCAACGATTCCCATTATCCCCAGACTTGATGACCAGGTAGAAGGGGATGAAACCGTCGAGGTTAACTTAACTGCTAATAATACCTATCAACTGGGCAACAATACCAGTGGTGCAGTAAGCATTGCCGATGTGGAAGTGCCTGGACCTCATATTGCGAATCCTCTGGATCAAACTCATGATTATACAGAGGATACTCCGCTCCCACTAACACCGATTGAAATTACTGACCCTGATGGGGTAACTACAGTTACCATTACCCTTGACAATCCTGATGCTGGTCAACTGGTATCTGATGATGTGGTTTCAGACAGTAACGGTGTTTGGCAAACCTCGATTAATGATTCTGTTAGCAATGTCAATGATTTACTCTCCAGACTCGAATTTCAGCCTGCGGAAAACTTCAATGGCGATCTTACTGCTGAAGTTACGGTAACGGATGATGTTTCTGCTCCTCTCACCGGTACAATCAATCTCAATGGCATTCCTGTTAATGACGTACCGACTGTAGAACCAGCTAAGTTCTTTGGTGCGGTTGAAAACAATCCCTTTGCTATTACTCATGAGTCCTTGGGGATAGCGACTCAAGCAGAAGATGTGGATCAAGACACCCTCTCGTTCCGGATTGACTCAGTAGATTCTGGTCAGTTGACGAAGAATGGTCAACCCATTGTTCTTGGTGACACGATTTCTCCAGATGACCAACTGATTTGGACGCCTGACAATTTTGGTGACCAGATACCTGCCTTTAAGGTGAGTGCCTGGGATGGTAACGCTGCCTCTGTTTCAGTGCAGGTGACATTTGAGGTAATTAAGCAGTCGGAGTTGGAATGGCAGGAATCTTGGCCACCACCAAGCGGTGGACCGGGACCTGGAGTCATTTATAAGGCAAAGGATGTTGTCTTTGATAGCCAGGGGAATGTCTATATGACAGGATGGCGGCATCATCCCACTGACCTTGATTCTCCTCTGCCAGGGTATAAAGCCTTCTTGCTCAAGTACGATAGTGTTGGTGCTTTACAGTGGGCTGAATTTCTGGGAGATACTGGTTATGACGACTCTATGGGCATTGCGGTTGATAGTCAAGACCAGGTTTATGTTACTGGTACCACTAAAGGTATTTTAGGGGATAATAACAATAACTTCGGAGGGGCTGATGCTTGGCTGGCTAAGTACGATGGCTCAGGCGCTCAGGCGGATCGGCAGTGGGTCAGACAGCTAGGAACAGTGGCGGATGACTCAGCTAGTGGGATTACCATTGATAGCCAAGACAATATCTATATTTCTGGCACTACCGAGGGTAACTTGGGAGGTATTAATGCTGGAGGTAAGGATGCCTTTATTGCCAAGTATGATACCCAGGGTAATGAGTTGTGGACTGACCCGAAGCAGTTTGGAACGGCTGCGGATGACTCCTCCTCCGGGGTAGCTGTAGATGGTACAGGCAGCATCTATGTTTCTGGTACTACCGAGGGTAACTTGGGAAGTATTAATGCTGGAGGTGAAGATGCCTTTGTTGCTAAATACAACAACAGTGGTAATTGGCAGTTCACCCAACTGGGGAGTAATGCCAATGACTCTGCCTCTGGTGTGGCTGTGGATGGTGCAGGCAATGTCTTGATTTCAGGTACTACTGACGGTAGCTTACCAAACAAGACTAATGCTGGAGGGGAGGATGCCTTTGTCGCTAAGTATGACAGTAGTCTTGACCAACAGTGGGTTGAACAGTTTGGTACTGAAGTTAATGATTCTGCTACGGATGTGGATGTCAACCGGGAGACAGGAGATATCTATCTTGCCGTTAATAGCCAGGGTCAATTAGGGGATGATCCGGGTACTGCTCCTACCTGGTTGGTTGGTTATAACCGCAATGGCGATCAAGACTTGACTAAACGGCTGCAAGCCGGAAATACGGTTGAGGGTATCGCGATTGAGGGTGCGGTGAATGGTAATAGCAACGAGTTGCAGGTGGCGCTGACTGGGGATTACAGTTCCCAGGTTTGGGTTGAACGGCATGATGTTACCAGGTTGTATGTTAATAACCAGTTAGAACTCACCTTGCCTGTATCTCTAACCTATACCGAGGATCAACCCCTTGGTTTGGAGAGTATTGTGGTTGCTGACACGGACTTGGATGATGTGATTTCCATCAGTTTGCAACTGGATAATCCCACTGCTGGTAGTCTTACCACTGCTACTCAAGGTACAGCTCAATCAACCTTTGATTCAGATACAGGTTTGTGGCAAGTTAGTGGTTTACTGGATGATGTCAATGCCTTACTTGCTGATCTTCAGTTTGTCCCAACCGCCAACTTTAATGGTAACCTGACCATTGACGTTAAGGCGACGGATAATCTTCCTGACCCAAATACTGGGGTAGTTACTCCCCTGACTGGCACTATTGACCTGATCGGTACACCAGTTGATGATGTTCCCATTGTTACCGATCTAGACCAGACTCTTACCTATATTGAGGATACCCCCCTCAAATTAAAGCCGATTGAGGTTGATGACCCAGATGATCAGACTACAGTTACCCTGACTCTAGACCCCAGCATGGGTAAACTTGAATCCGGTGATGATGGTATTAGCTCGAATCCTAACGGTGTCTGGCAAACTACGGGTAGTGCTGGTAAAGTGAATATTGATCTAGCTAATCTCAAGTTTCAGCCTGTAGCTAACTTTAATGGCAATGTGACGATTAGTGCAGAGGTAGCTCATCCTACTGACCCAGCCACAGGTACGATTAACCTCATTGGTACTGCGGTCAATGATGCTCCGACTTTGACTTCAGTGCCAACTCTTCCTGGTGCAACAGAGAACCAGCCGTTGACGATTAAATATGACTCATTAGCCAATGCGGCTAATGAGGCAGATGTAGAGGGGGATGCTATTGAATTCCAGATTGACTCTCTGTTGTCGGGTACTTTGACTAAGGATGGTTCATCCATCACTCCAGGAGTGACAACCTTGGCAAAAGGTGAACAACTCGTCTGGACTCCTAGTACTGCTGGTTCTTCTGTGCCTGCTTTCACTGTCGTTGCCAATGATGGTAATGCGGTGTCCAGTCCCCCAGTTCAGGTAAATATTAATGTGGCTAAGGAAACCATTGTCTCCATTAGTCCTACTGACCCCAATGCTTCAGAAGCAGGGGATTCTGGACTGTTTACGATTAACCGTACTGGTGGTGATATCAGCCAACAGCTGACGGTGAATTACAGCATTGGAGGAACTGCTACCAATGGTACAGATTATGACCCCCTCACTGGCATTGTGAATATTGCTCCTGGTCAAACTACTGCCACGATCGCGGTTAACCCCTTTGCTGACGATGTGCGAGAAGGCAATGAGACAGTGATACTTGACTTAACTGCCAGTTCAGAGTATGGCATAGATACTCCCAGTGCCACAGTAACCATTGAAGATGAGGTTAGTCTCTGGACTCAACAGTTGGGAACTGCCAATTCCGATAAAGCCAATGCTGTGGTGGTAGATAGCGAGGGTAATGTCTACATGACTGGTCGCACCTCTGGTAATTTGGATGGTAACAATGAGGGAATCTATGATGCCTGGGTTGCTAAGTATGACAGTGAAGGCAACGAAGTGTGGAAGCGACAATTGGGTAGTTCTGAGTATGACGAAGCCAATGGCATAGCTGTCGATAATGCTGGTAATGTCTACCTCACTGGCATTACTGATGGTTCAATAGATCCGCAGTCAGGTGTGAGCGATCGCGATGCCTGGGTTGCTATGTACAATAGTGCAGGCGACAGGAAATTGATCCAACAGTTGCCGTCTCCCAACTCTGACTATGCCAATGGTATTGCTGTTGATAATGCTGGTAATATCTATCTGACCGGTGGCACTGATGGTGACTTTGGTGGTGCTAGTGAAGGGAATCGAGATGCCTGGATTGCTAAGTACGATGCTACTACTCAGCAGTGGCAGAAAAGGCAATTGGGGACTTCTGAGTACGATGAAGCTAGTGGCATAGCTGTCGATAATGCTGGTAATATCTACATCACTGGTACTACTGCTGGGGACTTAGATGGTAATAATCTTGGCAGTACAGATGCTTGGATTGCTAAGTATGACTCTAACCTTGACCGGCAGTGGCAGGAACAGCTAGGAACATCAGCTGCCGATGAAGCTACAGGTATCGCTATTAATAGTGCTGGTCGGATTTTCATTACTGGTAACACTCAGGGTAACTTTAAAAGTGCTGGCAGCCATCAAGGGAATAGTGATGCTTGGATAGCTGAGTATGACAGCAATGGTGAACAGCTGCAGAAAGAACAGTTGGGAACCAACCGTTTAGACAATGCCACCAGTATTGCTGCTGATAGTGCAGGTAATGTTTATATTACTGGTCGCACTTTTGGTGATTTGGATGATACTAATCAGGGGAATAGTGATGCTTGGGTAGCCAAGTACGACTCTAATTTCAACTTGTTGTGGCAGCAGCAGCGGGGTACTGCTGGTGAAGATGCAGCAAATGGAGTCTTTGCCGATGATTTGGGTTTCGTCTATATAGCAGGAGAGACTGTTGGCGATTTGGGTGGAACTAATCAAGGAGGTAGTGATGCTTGGGTTGAGAAGCTGGTGGAGTAGTACTGGCTGATTAAATCCCAAAGATTAGATGAAGCATTTGGGTAGGATAAATTTGAGTCTATGCACTTAATTTATTGCCCAAATGCTTCGCCCCTAAAGTTCCCTAACTAAACTTAGGTGATGTTTCTGTTAAATAAATGATTTGATACTGCTCTGAAGACAACCAACTGCTGCATAGTTTTGATTAGCCCTCTTCTGTCAGACTCCGAAAAATAGGGGTCAAACCCTGATTCTCTCGTTAGGTATCGTTGGCTGTAATGACGGAATCTCGTCAGAATTTCGGAAAGTGACAGAAGAGGGTTAGAGACTTCCAAAAAATAAAACATCCCACAAAAAGAATGATAATCATTGTCAGGCGGATAGGAAGGGGCAGCCAAGGCTGCCCCTTCCTATCCCCTCATCTAGGGCTTGCTGCATAGCCTTGTGGAAGCCATACCAGACATGGCTTTCAAGTAATTTTTTTGCTTGAAGAGTGCTTGCGATCGCAAGCACAAAACAGCGACACATTTTGATTTTTATTTGCGTAATATTCACGCAAATATTACACAAATACTTTGCACTTCTCTCCACCAGTATAATTGCGGCATAAAACTATTGTAACAAGCTTGAAAACTACGTGGCGACACAATTTATGTCAATAAACCACTTACCTAAATTTGGGAAATCTTCATTGGCACAATGAGTGAGGTGGATAGTAAGCCAAACGTATATTGAGTTGATATTGCTGAGCAAACTCGACGATACGTTTCATGAATTGAGTACGACGGGAACTATTTTCTGCTCCATTATCTTGGTTAATAACCAGTGTCTTAATCTGGGTAAACCGCCCACTTTCTCGCTCCCAAAAATCGGCTATTACATCAACTATAAAGTCACTAGTAACTTTCGATTCTGTGAAGTACAAAAATAATTCATCTAATTCTGGAAGAAAGATGCCGTAAGGCGTTACAGTTGTTTTTGGGTTATAATCATGGTCTTCAGCCGAGGTTGGAATTCGGTTTTTTCCACCACGAGCAAATGAACCTATTTTTACGCGAGCTTTGGCATCTAGACTAAGGCGTAAAATACTTGGGTCGTCTTGTGCCTCTTGATTAATTATTGCTAGTTGTGAGAAGATGGCATCAGTTTCCGGAATTTTTTTTGAGGTTGAACTTTTGCCACCCGTCTCAGACGATAGCCCAACTCATTTAACTTGAGACGAATCGTTTCTACAGTTGGTAACTCTTCGGAACTATAACCAAATTTTGATATTAATTGCTTTCTTACTTCAGCTCCTCAGTTAATTCTATATACACCCCTGCTCTACCCAAAAAATCACTCCAGCTCAAATTTACTATAAAAAAGGGAGCTTTGGGGCGAAAAGTCACCCCCCAAAGGATAGGAAGGGGCAGCCAACGGCTGCCCCTTCCTATCCGCATGACAATAATTATCATTCTTTTTATGGGATGTTTTATTTTTTGGAAGTCCCTAATAATTTTCCTAATTCGTTTCAGTTGCCTTTACGCTAGAGTTATTGCTATTGCCGCACCTGTACCGGAAGCAACACGCTGGAAACTCAGCCGACTTTAGAAATTACTTATTTATAACTGACCTAAAGCTGTAGCATAGAATGGGAAGCTCGGTAGTAAATTTTTGTCAACAATCCGCCGTTAAGCTGTAGGCTATAACGGGAGTCTCCAGCAGGTTGAAATATGAACTTGACACCAGGCACTACCATCAATAAAGGCAAATACATCCTCGATACCCAACTAGGCAATGGAGTCTTTAGTCTTACCTACCGGGGAACCAGTCAGTTTAATCAAACAGTTGTCCTCAAAACCCTGCCTGAAAATTTGTGTCAGCATCCAGATTTTGACAAATTCAGGCAGCAATTTCTCAAGGTTGCTCAGAGATTGAAGCGCTGTCAGCATCCCCATCTAGTTTCGTTACTCGACTATTTTGAAGAAGCTGGACGCCCTTACCTAGTGATGGAATATATTTCAGGGCAGACTCTAGCCCAAATTATTCAAACTCAGGTGTTATCAGAAAGGAAAGTCTTTAAGTATATTTATCAAGTTGGTGATGCTCTGAGTAGCTTACATCAGTTTGGCTTACTACACCAGGATATCAAACCCCAAAATATCATTCTGCGTCAAGATAGTGACTGCGTTGTGTTATGTGAGTTGGGGATTACCTGTGAGTTGACACCAGGGGCAATGCAAACTCATGCTAGTCTTCTCTCATCTGGATATGTGCCCCCAGAACAGTATTCTCCAGAGTATCAGCGTACCAAAGCAACAGATATCTATGCCCTAGCAGCAACTTGCTACTGCTTGTTGACAGGCTCTCCTCCATTACCAGTACCAGTAAGAAAAGTGCTGCAAGCAGGGGAGAGTGATTGTCTTTTCCCCTTAAACTCTCAACAATCACCACCTAAACTCACTACAAGAGCTATTCAAGCAATTAGGTGTGCTTTGGAACTAGCACCCGAAAAACGACCCCAAACTGTAGAAGCTTGGTTTGCCTCGATTCCTCTGCCGAAGAGATTAAGGAGACAGGAAGACAGGGAAATAGCCAAACAAGAAGACACTCCACTACTAAAGTCAGGGTATCCTAACCAAGATACATTGCTTTCTTCTCCCTCTACAGAGCATACTTCCGCGCGGGTGAGCGAAAAAAGGTGTGGTAGAAATGATAAACAGACACGGGGACGCCGGGATGCAGGGAAGCGGAGAATTCAAATCCCACGCACCCTAAAAAAAACTAAAGCACTCAAAGCTCTCCCATTTAAGCTATCCCTGAAAAAATTGCCCTTAAAAGCACTACTCATGACTGGTGCGATCGCGGCATCAGCAGGGATAGGATTTGGCTTTGCACTACGGTTTAATGGTCCCAATACACCAGGTTCGACAATTTTGCATACAGAGCAATCCTTCCCCCCTCGCAGTGATTGGCCTGTCTCAGAACCCTCACTGTGAAAATAAAGGGGGGAGTGTAGGCAGACGCATTTGTAACAATTACGTTATAATCTGTTACGTATACTAAATAATTTTATTTATGAGTGATCCTGTAATTCATGCCTTTTTCCTTGGCAGAGCGATTGCTCAAGCCATCAACGAGCAAGTACAAGATACTTTGACTAATGCTCTAAGTGAACTGGGTAAGTTTGATGCCGAACAGAGAGAACGACTGCGGCAATTCACTGAGCAAGTGATAGCTCGGGCAGAAATGGAAGTGGAAACAACAACCGCTCAAAGCACTATCCCTAATACTGGAGCAAGTGTATCTAAACCAGTTGATTTACAAGAAACTATTGATGAACTTCGAGCGGAAATTGCCCAACTGCGCAATGAGTTAAAACTCTACCGCGAGCAGTCTGTCTGACACTTAAAAGACAGACTTTTTCATTCTTAAGGGAATTTCTAGTGCAGCGCGGCTCAAATAAGCCAATCAGTGACAAAAGCTTAAAGAGCTTGCCCTACAAACTTTTCTGCTTTCTGCCTTCTTGCACTAGTTTATTATCCAAATAAATTGTGCCCAAACAGCAAAAAGTATCCTCTCTCACTTTATTTTTGAACCATTTTTTTTATTAATCTCTCCTTTGAAAAATTAATTTGGTAACCCGAGTGTCTGCTCTTTCTAAAAACTCTGTCAATCCCAACCTATACAGGGAAAACTTGGTATCAATGCCACTTAATCGAGGTAAAGTCCACAAGGATAAAACTTACAGGTGGAACAGGGAAAATTACTCCCGTAACCGCCGCTTTATAGATATTTGGTCTTTCGTTTTAACCCTGTCAACAAAGTTATGGCTTGAAGGTAAATCCTGGAGCTATCGGGGTGGCATAACGGATGCCAAGCGCTCAGAACGACGGAAAAAACAGGCAGTCTGGATTCGAGATACATTTTTGGAATTAGGTCCAACCTTCATCAAAGTTGGTCAACTATTCTCCACCCGTGCTGACTTATTTCCTAGTGAGTATGTTGATGAACTTGCCAAATTACAAGATCGAGTACCTGCCTTTAGTTACGAGCAAGCGGCAGCAATTATCAAGCAAGATGTAGGTAAGCCAGTAGCCAAACTCTTTCGCAGTTTTGACCCGATTCCCCTTGCCGCTGCTAGCCTGGGACAAGTTCATAAAGCCCAATTACCTAGTGGAGAAGAGATCGTTGTCAAAGTACAAAGACCGGGATTAGTTCAGCTTTTAAGATTGACTTAGCAATCCTTAAAGGTATTGCCCGTTACTTTCAAAACCATCCTGATTGGGGGAAAGGTCGAGATTGGATGGGAATCTACGAGGAATGTTGTCGCATTCTCTGGGAAGAGATTGATTATTTTAACGAAGGTCGTAATGCTGATAAGTTTCGCCGGAATTTCCGCAACTACGACTGGGTGAGAGTGCCACGAATCTACTGGCGGTATACTTCAGCAAGGGTTCTAACCCTAGAATATGTTCCTGGTATTAAAATTAGTAACTACGAAGCTATAGAAGCTGCTGGTCTCAATCGCAGCTTACTAGCAAATCTTGGGGCAAAGGCTTACCTGCATCAGTTACTCAATGATGGTTTTTTCCATGCTGACCCCCATCCTGGTAACATTGCTGTTTCCCCTGAGAGTGCCCTGATCTTCTATGATTTCGGTATGATGGGGCAGATTAAGTCCAATGTGCGAGAGCAACTGATGGAAATGCTGTTTGGCATTGCCCAAAAAGATGGCGATCGAGTAGTTACTTCCCTAATTGAATTGGGCGCTCTGGCACCAGTAGGGGATATGGGTCCAGTAAGGCGTTCAGTTCAGTATATGCTGGATTATTTTATGGATAAGCCTTTTGAGGAGCAATCCGTGAATGAAATCAGCGAGGATCTCTACGAAATTGCCTACGGTCAACCTTTTCGTTTTCCTGCTACTTTCACCTTCGTAATGCGAGCTTTTTCTACCTTAGAAGGTGTGGGTAAGGGATTAGATCCAGAATTTAACTTCATGGAGGTTGCACAACCTTTTGCATTACAAGTTATGAGCAACAGCAATACTCCCGACAATCGTGACAACCTGATCAATGAACTAGGACGCCAAGCAGTACAAGTTAGCTCTACGGCTTTGAGTTTACCTCGCAGAATTGAAGATACAATTGATAAGTTAGAGCGAGGAGACCTGCGCGTTCGAGTGCGGTCTATCGAATCAGACCGAATCCTACGACGCATGAGCAGTTTGCAGTTGGGAACTAACTACACTTTACTGCTGAGTGCGTTCATTCTGTCAGCTACTATCCTATTAGTTAATGGTCAAGTAGTTCTGGCAGTAGTTGTTGCTTTGATGGCAGCAGCCGCAGCATTTGCCTTGATTCGTTTGCTCAGACGGCTTGACCGATTTGATCGAATGCTCTAACTAACGTAAAGTTTTTGATGTCAGCAAACAACTAGCGCACCAGAGCGCTGCCATAATAAACGTATGAAAGGTCGCTTCGCTGGTCTTACAGACCCAGGTTTACTGCGTACTGTGAACCAGGACAATTACTACATTGACCCGGATGGTCGCTTTTTTATTGTCGCCGACGGGATGGGAGGTCATGCTGGTGGACAGGAAGCTAGTCAACTGGCAACCAAGGCTATTCAGACTCATTTGGATGAGTACTGGAAATCGCCAACTTCTTCATCTGAGTTACTAGAGCAAGCTATTGATAAAGCTAATGAGGCGATTATTGAAGATCAACAAGATCACCCAGAACGGGCAGATATGGGCACTACTGCCGTTGTCGTGCTTTTCCGCCAACAGCAGTGTTGGTTAGGTCATGTGGGAGATTCTCGCATCTATCGCCTGAGAAATTCTGAGCTACAGCAGATTACAGAAGACCACACTTGGGTAGCCAAGGCAATGAAAGCGGGTGACATTACTCCAGAACAGGCTCGGAGTCATCCCTGGCGTCATGTGTTATCTCAGTGTCTGGGACGCAAGGACTTACATCAAGTTGATGTCCAATCAATAGATGTAGAATCTGGAGACCGCCTGCTTCTGTGTAGTGATGGTCTTACTGAAGAACTCTCCGATACTTTAATTGCTGACTATCTGCAGCCCAGTTTAGATGAGAAACAAGCTGCGGCTAAGCTTGTTGAAGCGGCTAAGGAGAATGGAGGTAGAGACAACATCACCGTAGTGATTGCTGAGATTGATCAAATGAGTAACCAATGATTGAGTTAATTGCATAGATACCCGCGAGCCCCACAAAAATGGAATGATCCTCAAATTGCTACAAGAGGAGGAGAAGGAGCAGCCGACGACTGCTCCTCCTTGCCTTGACAATGATTATCATTCTTATCTATATGTATTTTTTTTGAATAGAGAACTCAGGATTAATCTAGGTTCAAAAATCCTACAAATTCCATTATCAACTCCCAGATTCAACAAAAGCTTGACGTAGAGCATCGACTACTCCCAGTTGTTTAGCCCACTTCATTAGATAACCTCTATCCAATTTTTCACCCTGAACTTTGAGGACACCCAAGACATCACGCCATTGTTTATCGGAGCCTGAATATTGCCTCCACCGTAGCTTATTCAAAATGATATCTTCAGGAGAGGCAAAATAGAGTAGAGTACCTCCAAACTCAATCAACCGCCGTCGCTCGAATTTTAGTCGGTCAAATTCATCTGTTCCGGCTACTACCAAGTCTGCACGGCTAATAGTCTCTATATCAGTAATTTGTAGGGTTCTCATCCGACCAGATTTCACGTCTTCAACACCAGGGACATAAAATTCATGGCTCGTGAGTACGCAACTAAGACGCTCGATATCTAGGGGAGAAATCTTGATTACCAAATCTAAATCTTGTGTTGTGCGGGGCTCACCGTAAGAGATTGCAGCTACTCCACCAGTAATGTAATAAGAAATTCCCAATTCTTTAAAAATCGGGTGAAGTTTAACTGCAAGTGAAATTGAGTCCTGAATCCACATCTGGGGGTCACTGGTTGGAATATAATTAGAAGGGCAATACTCTTGTAACCATGCAAAGGCAATCTTTTTAGCAAACTGCTGAGGGGAAAGTTCTCCAAAGTGTTGCCTGAGGGAAGATAAAGAGAGCTTCCGAGCGCTGCGGGTTAAGGAAGCTGCCATTTTTAACCGCTCGGTTGGTGTTCGCTGTCTGAGTAGGTGGAACGTCAACAAATCTGTTTCTACAGTGGTGTCTTCTGCTTGCGGACGGTAACCGGGCTTGATAGCGAATTTTGGTATAGCTTGAATCATATCTCCCCTGGGTGAGCGAAATTTTGGGTGGAATTTCCATTCTCGATGTCTGGAGCGTCTCGTGTCTCCGTGTCTACTGACTCTTTTCCCCAACCGTTTTTTGGTTCAGCCATCTCCCCTTTTCGATAATTCAGCTCAGCAATTAGAAACTTCAAACGCCCATTCCTGATTACCAATTCTGATGACATTTCCCGGAGTAAGCCAGAAGGGTTGATTCGGAACCAGTCGCTGTCCATTGACAAAAGTACCATTAGAACTGCCTATATCGATTAGTTGGTAACGGATTGTACCCTGAGGCTCAGGCTGCTGAAGAATTTGAGCGTGATTGCGGGAACATAAAGTATCTTCAATCACAAGGCTACTGCTCGGTTCCCTACCCATGGTAAAAGGTGTTGCTGATAAATTAGCGATCGCACCTGATAAGCTGTGTTTCAGATGAGCTACTGTTCCTCCCTCATTACTCTCAGCTAGCACCGTTGGAGCTAGTACTGGTCGGTCTTGCCTTGGTAAACTGGCTTGAGTCGGTGCTTGCCCTTCAAGAGCAAAGCTCTGAGTTTCCAAAGTAGCACCCAAAGTAGGGTTATTGGCTTCAGATTCAGAGCCAGAAACCAGATTTATCTGTTGTACAGGGGGTTGTATAATGGGACGACCAGCTTCAGCAATCTGCTTTTTTAATCCGGCTTCATGCTCTGTTTCCTGGCGAGCACTCATTCCCTCCACCTGACGAATAATCCCACGAGTTTGAGGAAAGTTAATGTCGCTTACCCTGACGTCTTCCAAAACAAAACCATTAGCATAGGAAACTTCTGCATGATCTAGCAGATACTGACGGACATGCACTCGTCCTTGACTCGTTAGCTGTTCAACCCGCAGTTGACCAATCGCCACTCCCAGACTATCCTTAACTGCACTAGTCAGAGCTGCGATCGGGTCAGAAAGTTCCAACGCTACCCGCTTAGCATCCACTACCTGGTACATCACACTGAGGGAGACATTAATTAGATACTGGTCGCGGGATAAAAAGTCCCCATGAGATATAATCTCTAGGTTCCGAATCTTAGTGTCTACTAGAATCAATTGACATTGTTCTAGCAAGGGAATGGCAAAGCTAAAATGACGTCCTGGGGTCAATTCCCGCAGTAGCCGACCATTTTTGACTAATAAACCTGCATAGCCTGCTTCAATAAAGTCCATACTCCACCCAACCCAACGTTCCGGGGTTAACGTTTGGATCAGGGGGGAAGAGTTGCTAGACATTAGAGTTTTTTAGGGGACTATATTTAGCTTAACAGCGAGAAGCTTTCAAGAAATAAGAAAACAGGGAGCAGGATGTTCAATTCCTATAGTGTTCGTAATCCTCGAACTGGACAAATTGATTATGTTATTAAGCCGCCAACACCTGAGCAACTAGTTCAGCAATGTACTAACTTGCGAGAAGCTCAAATCAATTGGCAGCAGTCTGGTTTAGCTAAGCGCATTGAGGCAATGCAGGCATGGAAACAAGCTCTATTGTCTCAAAAAGAGGAAATTATCAAGGTTTTAATCTCCGACACAGGGAGATTGTTAGAGTCTGTCTCCGAAGTTAACTCAGTTATCTCTAGTATCGATCGCTGGTGTAGATTAGCACCAAAATTGTTATCAGAAGCAGAGGCAAAGTCTACTGCTATTCCCTTCATCCACCTGCAAAATCAATCAGTTCCTTACGAACTAGTTGGTGTTATCAGTCCGTGGAATTTTCCTCTGTTGCTTTCCTTAATTGATACCATACCAGCATTATTAGCAGGCTGTGCTGTGGTGGTGAAGCCGAGTGAAATCACCCCCCGCTTCATTCAAGTACTCCAAGAAACTATTGCTTCTGTTCCCCAATTGCGGGATATTTTAGCTTACGTTGAAGGTGCAGGTGATCTAGGTGTAGCTTTAATCGAATCTGTAGATTTGGTCTGCTTTACCGGGAGTGTTGCTACAGGGAGAAAAGTTGCTGAGGCAGCTGCTAGGCAATTTATTCCCGCTTTTTTGGAATTGGGAGGTAAAGATCCGGCAGTTGTGTTAGCATCAGCTGACTTAGAATTAGCAACCTCGGCTATTTTATGGGGTTCTGTCGTCAATGTTGGCCAATCTTGTCTTTCCATTGAACGCATTTATGTTGCTGAATCAATTTTCGAGGATTTTGTCAAGAAACTGGTAGAAAAAGCCAAAATCCTTGATTTAGCTTATCCTGCTGTTGAAGAGGGACAAATTGGTCCGGTTATTGCTCAAAGACAAGCAGAGATTATTGCACTACATCTCCAAGATGCAGAACAAAAAGGAGCAATCGTTCACTGTGGCGGTGCGGTTGAAGAATTAGATGGAGGTTTATGGTGTCGTCCTACTGTTCTGACTCAAGTCAATCATGGGATGAAGGTGATGACAGAAGAAACCTTTGGTCCGATTATGCCGGTGATGGCTTTTGCCACCAAGGAGGAGGCAATTCAGCTGGCAAATGATACCATCTATGGGCTAAGTGCTGCTGTATTTGCCGATTCAGAAGCTGAAGCGATCGCAGTGGCAAAGTATATTAATGCTGGTGCTATTAGTATCAACGATGCTGGGTTAACAGCACTCATCCACGAAGCTGAGAAAAATGCCTTCAAATTTTCTGGTATGGGAGGTTCACGTATGGGACTTGCTGCGATGAAAAGGTTTATGCGCAAAAAAGCATTTTTGATTAAAAAAGAACCTATCCCCGATCCTTGGTGGTTTAATATGCAATAAATCAGTTATTCATTTATATACATGCACAGAGTTTACTATGTCAAATATCCGAGATGAAATGCCCGTACTCGTTCGACATGAAGGTGATTGGAAAGGGACATATACAGTAATCGATAATGAAGGGAAGATCATCGACAAATATAACTGCCATATAACCTGTCAATTTCCCCAAGACGGCTCTTCTCCCTATTTCCAAATCAATCGTTATGAGTGGTCTGATGGTAAGCGAGAAGAGTATCAATTTCCAGGAATGTATAAGGATAAAAAGCTCTTATTTGACACAGAGCGCATCCTTGGTGAGGCTTGGGAAACTGATGATGCTACAGTTATCCTGAGGTTTGGTTACAAAGGTGTGCCTAATAGTTATGTATATGAGTTAATTGTTCTAAGTCCTTGCAATAATCATCGGGCAAGAACCTGGCACTGGTTTAAGAATAATCAAATTTATCAACGGACTTTGATTAAAGAAGATCGTGTAAGTTGAAAGTAATAAGTCAAAAAACTACCCTGGTGACGGACACAGGGGGGGCATTCCCAAAAACTAACAAATAAAGTACCATTACCCAGTAAGAAATACTATATAGGGTTTGCTGCATAAGTCTGGAAGCAATGCCAGACGATGCTTTCAATCCTATGGCAAGCCAAACAAGTCCAAGGAAATTACATCAATGGGCTCAATTTCACAGGCACTGACTTGGGAAATTTCCTAACACCTAACACCTCCAACCTCACCTACCACCTACCACCTACCACCTAACACCTATTCAAACCCGAAAGTTACGACTTATTCAGCAAACCCTATATATCTTTTGGTTTGGTAAGTAGTAAGTAATACTCGTTTTCTCGTTGAACCAATTGTTGCCTGTAAATCATTGTCTCCGAAGCATCTTCAAAGAAGATGAATAAAAGCCTTTCTTTCAGAGAGTCCCCACTTTGAGATTCATCAGCAATTACATTAAAGTTAATATATTCTGGTCTATCAGGATTAGCTGCTTTAGCAATACCATGCAATTCAAAACTTTTAGACTCTTTTTTGATAACTTTAGATAAAGCATCCTCAAGTCCTATAAACTCAGGAAAGCCTTCTTGTAAGGGACTCTCTATCTTAGTCATGTTTGGATAATCAGAATAATTCAATATACCTGGAGACATCCCTTTAATAATCAATTGTGTATCAACAATTAGATACTCTATTGACTTGGCTTTGATGAAGTCTTTCAGTACAGAAACTGGAGGTGAAATTGTTCCAGTCATCATGCTATTGTTGTTAGTTAGGGGGTTTAAGCGATAACCTAGTCCATGAACTGTTTCAATGATTATTTCAGTCGCATTTGCTTCCCGTAATGCTTTTCTAAGACCTTTAATATGCGCTCTTACACCTCCATGAGTTGGAATATTATCGTCATCCCAGAGACTATCGATAATGACATCATAGCTTAATACATGATTAGGATATTTTAAAAATAGTCTTAATAGCAGATACTCTTTAGGATGTAATTTAACAGGTCTCCCATCATAAGTGACGGCAAAAGATTGAGGGTCAACGGCAAGTTTATTGTAGACTAGCATTTCATAAGAAAACGTCTATTTTTGGTGCTTTTCACACTAACTGGGTAGAAATAAGTAAATTGTTGCTATATCCATCGATAAGGTAGGACAACTATCCTATGGATTTGCCAAAGTTGGATATTCCCCTTATTTGGGAGTATAGCTTAGCAGGATACAATAGCAATAATCCTATAAGGGTTTTGTGAATAATTTGTGAAAATTTTGATACTTCCCATGGCTAGAGCTTTAATTCAGCCATCTTAATAGTACATTCATACTATCTTATTGATTCTTATTGACAGGTTTATTGAGAATAAGATTGATGTAGTTGATAAATTTTATCCAAAAAATAATAAGAAAAATTTATATATTTTATCAGGATTAAGCAGAGCTGAACTGAAAAAAGTAATTAAGAAGGCTTTATCCCCAGGGATTGCTTTTTGCTCATAGTAGCAAGCCATCAGTCATGGGTAGCTTTCCCTCCAAGCAACAAGGTGCAACAGTAGTATCCACATAGACTGGTGATAAAGATTTTCTGGGAGTGAACAGGAATTTATACTACTTGAAACGGCTAAATTTATTAGTTGTAGAATCTAAGCAAATCCCAGCTCTATTAAGATTTACAGCTTTTGTCCGCAACCAAGTTCTCAGCGGCTGAAGTTGTAGATACCTATATTGAATAACCTTCAGAGTGAATTTGCTTATCATTGGAGCGAAAGGAACCTTTTGATGGTACGATTCCCAATGATTGCTGTTAGTCAACACGGGAATCAAGAGAGGCGTTAGCTAATCGCCTGTGTGTGAGGAATGATCGACAAAGGAAAAAATATAATAGTGGTTGACGCAAAAATATCTTCCGGGCATTCGTCGAAACTGACGGGATTCAAGCTCCTAGCATTACTGACAGCTGGGCTAAGCTTGGGGGCATTCACACTGGATTGGATAGCAGGGCGATCGCCTTTTTCCGGTATGGCGATGACTTTGCCATTAGTAATGTGTACCTTAATTACTGCGGCGTTAGGTTTATGGGTAGTCCCACTTTTACGCTCACTGAAGCTAGGACAAATTATCCGTGAAGATGGACCCCAAACTCATTTGAGAAAAGCAGGCACTCCGACTATGGGCGGGGTGTTTGTTGTTCCAGTAGCAGTAGCTATAGCTCTGGTATGGTCAGGATGGATAGCTACAACCCCAGATCTAGTCCAGGTACTAGTGGTATCACTGGTAACTCTTGCTTATGCAGGAATTGGCTGGTTAGATGACTGGCAAATTATCCGACGCCGTTCTAATAAAGGGATTTCTCCTAGGCTGAAGCTAGCTCTACAAATCGGCGTTGGTTTAGTATTTTGTTCCTGGCTGGCTTGGAATAATCCGGTTGGTATCACTAATATCATCCTGCCTTTTGGTGTTGTTTTCTCCATCGGATTACTATTTTGGCCTTTAGCAATGTTCGTGCTTTTGGCAGAAACTAATGCAACTAATCTCACGGATGGTGTTGATGGTTTAGCAGCTGGTACTGGCGCAATCGCTCTTTTAGGGCTAGGAGCAATTATTGCTCCAACTTCACCAGGATTAATGATTTTCTGTGCTTGCCTAAGTGGTAGCTATCTCGGTTTTGTTTGCCATAACCACAACCCAGCTAAGGTGTTTATGGGTGATACCGGCTCCCTAGCACTAGGAGGAGCCTTAGCAGCAGTAGGTATTTTGAGCCAAAACCTCTGGTGTTTATTTATCCTTAGCGGTTTGTTCTTTGTAGAATGCCTCTCCGTAATTCTCCAAGTTAGCTACTTTAAATACACCAAGAAAAAGTATGGTGAAGGTAAGCGTATCTTAAGAATGTCACCATTTCATAACCATCTTGAACTCTCTGGCTGGTCAGAAACCAAGATTGTTGGGGTGTTTTATATAATTAATGGGATTCTTGCTTGTTTGTGTTGTGCTCTCCATACTGGTACTTAATGGTCAATGAATAATGAATAATGACCTAATAAATAATGACCTAATGACCAGTGACCAATGACGCAAGATGCTTACCAAAAGTTTCCGTAATTGTACCCGTCTATAATGGCGAGGCTGATTTACCTGAACTAATCAGCTGTTTACTAGCTCAGAGCTATCCAGCTGAAGCAGTGGAATATCTGTTAGTGGATAATGGTAGCTACGATCGCACTGCTGTCATTATCCAAGAGGCGGTATCTCAGAACAGAAGCCTCGGCTACCTACAAGAGGTTAACATCCAAAGCTCCTATGCAGCTCGAAATGCTGGTATTAGAGCTGCTCAAGGTCAAATAATCGCTTTTACCGACGCTGACTGTCGTCCAGAGCCAAATTGGCTAGAACGTCTGATCATTCCCTTTAATAAACCTAGTGTCGGTATTGTCATCGGCGAGATTATTGCTTTACCGGGTAAAACCCTACTGGAAAAACATGCTGAACGCCACCAAGTTTTATCTCAGCAGCATACCTTAGCACATCCATTTTTCCCCTACGGACAAACTGCCAATCTAGCAATGAGGAGACAGATACTGGCAAAGGTAGGATTATTCCGTCCCTACTTAACCACTGGCGGTGATGCCGATATCTGCTGGCGTATTCAACAGGAAACCGAGTGGGAACTAGATTTTGTCCCTACTGCAATTGTCAAACATCGCCACCGTTCTACCCTCACAGAATATGCAAGTCAGTGGAGTCGGTATGGTTGCTCTAACCGCTATTTACATGAACTACACGGTGTCGATTTGATGATGGAACTGACGACACTACAATATCTCCATCGGCTCAGTCGCTGGCTAATAAAGGAATTACCAGTCAATAGTATCAAAGCGATCGCCCACAAAACTCCTTCTATTGATATCGTTGGTACACCAATTGGTCTTTTTGGTGCCTGGGCACGCGCTGCTGGGCAAAGGGAAGCTCAGTTGCCCAATGAGGCTAGAGAAATTGCTCGGCTGGACGATGATTCTTCTAGTTTAGACGAGCATCAGCCTAAGGAATAATAGACATCTCCAATAATTATGCTATAACTCCTATGCTACCGTGGCAAAATCCAGGTTTCTGGAGATGTCTAAGTGACTTCCAAATTCCCATCAGCTTTATTCTTTACATTTTTTTCATAAACTATCTTTTAGCTAATTTTAGTTAATTTATGTTAAGATAAATCAAATAAAAAAAATGCTTCTTAACCAAACCCAAAAGACAAATCTAAAAAATTTACATTCACTTACACTAGTTGCAATCTAATTTTATCAGTTATAGAATTAAAAGAAAAAGACAGTGATTCAGATCACACAAATATAGTGTTTCTGATCACAGAAAAGGTCATTACTATAAACATAACACTTTTGATTAGCATCATATTTGTTGTTTTAGAGAGCAGCTGTACCTACAAATAGAAATAAAACAATTAATCAATTTATAATAGCTTGCTATCCTCGACATAACAAAATAGTTAGAAAAAATAGACACAATTTCCCGTATTTAGTTCCAGGCTAATTACAAAAATAATAATAAATCAAGGATTTTTGAAATGTATCAACAAGCCAAAGAGTCATTAAATCATTACCTCTATAAAGGCTTCCCGATTCTTTTTTCTCAACAATCTGACTGGCAAAATAATAGAGTACTCTACGGTGTCTCTATTGAAATGCCTAGAGGAAAAGGTTTTATTACTGTTGGCGTTTTTGATAATTTTGGAGTAGCAAAAATTGAGGCTAAGAGGTTAATTGATAGTTTCCAAACAGCAAACATCTTAGCATAAATTAATTATTTATTTACTCTTTTTGGGACTTAATCTGCTTGTTTTGCTCCTAATCTAGCCAATCTTCAAGTTTAGAGCATTTGTAATTCACACTTTCTACAGATTTATGAATATTTTTTCTGTAGTCTTTTTTACCACTAGGCTTTGTTTCTGAACGGTATAAGTTGGACTTCTGAAATTGCCTAGAAGATGATGATGAAGGCTGAGGTCGAGATTTAGTAAAGGAATCTCTTTGTTTCAGAGTTGGTCTTTGTAAAGAGCGCAACTGAGCATGAGCTTCATTGATTTCTTGCAGCTTGTAGTGAGCTTTCTTTTGCAAACGAGGGTGACCCGCAAAACGGTCAGGATGCCATACCCAGGTTAAATCGAGGTAGCCCTGATGAATTTCCTCTGGTGAAGCTTCTGGTTCTAGATCAAGGACTCTGTAGTATTTTTCTGTTTTTAGCATCTACAACATCCTATAGTGATAAGTATACAGTCAACAGAACTTAGTAATTTAAGTCTGAAGTGACTCAGGGTATAGGAAAGCAAAAAAAACACATCAGTTTAGGAAAAATATATTTTGTAGTCTTTCTGTAACTTAAGTTCACGGTTTTACTTAACATAATTCACAGCATTGTTGACATTTCTTAGATAATTCAAGACCATGCACAAATAGTGTGAATTTTGAGAGAATTTTTCTAAAGAAAACCTAAAGAAAATCTCAAAACTCCAACAATTAGGTTTCTTTGAGAGACTAGAAGAAGGGCAAATCCATTTGCCTCAATTAGTCCTAGTTACCTCAGATGTAGCAAGCATGAAGCTGACAACACGAATTTCTCAAGTTTCCCCTTCCCTAACCCTCGCGATTTCTGCCAAAGCCAAAGCAATGAAAGCAGAAGGTTTGGATGTTTGTAGTTTCAGTGCTGGGGAGCCAGATTTCGACACACCCGAACATATCAAAGCTGCTGCTAAAGCAGCTTTGGATACAGGGAAGACGAAGTATGGGCCAGCCGCTGGGGAACCTCGATTGCGGGAAGCGATCGCACGGAAACTAAGAGAAGAAAACAGTCTTTGCTACGAAGCTCAGAATATTATCGTTACTAACGGCGGCAAACATTCCCTATTTAATCTGATGCTGGCGTTAATTGAAGCCGGAGATGAAGTGATTATTCCAGCTCCCTATTGGCTCTCCTATCCAGAAATGGTGAAACTTGCTGGTGGAACACCGGTGATCGTCCCCACATCTCCATCTGCTGGCTACAAAATTACTCCTGAACAGCTACGCTCAGCGATAACTCCCCAGACTAAACTGTTCATCCTCAATTCTCCCTCTAATCCCACTGGCATGGTTTATACTCCACCAGAAATAAAAGCGCTGGCAGAGGTAGTGGTAGAGCAGGATATTTTGGTTGTCTCTGACGAAATTTACGAGAAAATTCTCTACGATGGTGCACAACATCTGAGTATTGGTGCTGTAGGACCAGAAATATTTGAGCGTACAATTATCAGCAATGGATTTGCTAAAGCCTTTTCCATGACAGGTTGGCGTCTGGGTTATCTCGCAGGTCCTCTAGAGTTAATTAAGGCAACAACGATTATCCAAGGTCACAGTACCTCTAATGTCTGCACTTTTGCTCAGTATGGTGCGATCGCAGCTCTCGAAGGTGGACTAGACTGTGTAGAACAGATGCGCCAAGCCTTTGCTCAGCGACGAGAGGTAATGTTTGAGTGTCTACAAGCTATTCCTGGACTTAGCTGCCCCAAGCCAGATGGAGCTTTCTACCTATTTATCGATATCAGTCAGACAGGTCTAAAATCCTTAGATTTCTGCAATAGATTACTGAAATCTCAGCAAGTTGCTGCTATTCCTGGCATTGCCTTTGGTAACGATAATTGTATTCGTCTCTCCTACGCCACAGATCTAGCTACGATTGAGAAGGGGATGGAGCGCATTGATAAGTTTGTACAAAGTACCTTGTAACTTTTCCTGGCTCTGAAAAAACCTGGATTCTGAAACGTTGTTACATATGGATGGAGCTTGAATTAAAAATTAAAAAGGAGAAAGCTATGAGATATAAAAAAATCTTGGCGGCCATTGACTGCTCACCTCAAGCACCAGGAGTGTTTGAACAAGCTTTGGAAGTAGCTAAACAAGAAAAGGCTTCTCTCATGCTGTTTCATTGCTTGCCACTAGAAGTTAAAGGAACTGGTTTTTATGCGGATATTTATGATCCGGCAATGAGTTTATACAACCAGATGCAAACCCAATTGAATAAGGATAGTGAGGAAGCTAAGGAGTTACTTACAGGTTATTGCCAGACAGCAATTGCTCAGGGAGTGTCAGCAGAATGGGATTGTAAGGTAGGAGATGCTGGGAGTGCGATTCGAGACCTTGCTAAGACTTGGAATGCCGACTTAGTAGTTATCGGTAGGCGAGGTCGCCAGGGTTTGACAGAAGTGCTTCTGGGTAGTGTAAGTAATTACATTGTCCATAATGTCTCTTGCTCAGTTTTAGTTGTACAGGGTATCAGCTCACAACAAATGGAAGAGACTTCAGAAGTTGGCATTAATTGATGTAGTCATTGGTCATTACTCATTGGTTACTGATTTTAGTGAATTCTTTGCTCCTTCAAAAAAGCTTCTACTGTTTGATTAAAAACCTCTGGTTGCACCAAAAATGGCCAATGATTACCGGGAACTTGACAAATGTGTAGGTTTTTTAGATAAGTTTTGTAGGGTTTGAGTTGCCCTTCCTTGCGGTTGAAACCAGTTTCTGGAAGCATAAAGAGAGTAGGGATGTCAATAGGGTCGGTAAGACCATCTACCCGCATCACTTCTTCAAAAATATGATTGCGAGCTGCGACAGTAAACTTGCTACCCCAACTGCCATTAGACTTTTGCTCAATTCCCGTTTGGAAAACTTCCTGTTGCCAGGGACTCCAACCCTGATATTGCTTTAACTGACGCGCTTGCTCTTCGGCTTCTTCGTAGCTAGCAAATGGTCCCATACCTTTGAGGAAAGACAATAAGCGGTACAGGAGTGGGAAGGTAAACTTGAACCAGCTGGGCATCTGACCGATGAAAATTGGGTCTACCAGGATCATGCTCCGGAAACGTTCTGGATGTTGCTTTGCCCAGATAGGCAGCAATTTTCCTGTCCAGGAATGACCAACTATATGAGCAGCAGACCAATTGAGGTGCTCCATTAGAGCTTCTAAATCTGCGATCACATCAGCAAAGCGATAATTTTGCTCAGGTTTGCTGCTTTCCCCATGACCACGCATATCTGGTGCAACAATATGGTAGCGATCGCTAAGGTAATTCCCTAGATTTGACCAAACTAAAGCATGATCACCTAACCCGTGCAATAACAGTAAGGGTTCCTGAGATTGGTTCCATTCTAAGTAAGAGAGTTGGATATTGGGTAAAGATAGAGTTTGACGTATAGATGTCATAGGGAATTAAGAATTAAGAATGAAGAATTAAGAATTGAGAAGAAAATTGAGAATGATGATAACTCCTATAAGACCTAACACCTAACACCTAACACTTAAGCAAGCAACTGAGTAAGTAAACAGAGGAATAGGGCTTCTGTCCATTCCACTACTGCTCCGTAACTATCACCAGTATGTCCCCCTAGTTTGCGGTAAAACCATGCACCGGTAAGAAAAGCGATCGCACATCCTCCTACTATCATTGCCAACGATATCCACCATAGACTTCGGTCCAGCCACAGAAGTAATGCAGAGGGGAATAATAGTAAACAAAATCCCAACAAAATGTCTTGGGGGGTACGAATACCTTCTTTGTGAAATGCACCCTTACCTGTAGGTTTGAGATAGGGATAAAGAACGATCGCGACTACTTGCCCCCAACGTCCCCAACCTGCTGCCGCTATCAATACTAACCATCGGTGAGCCATCAAGTCTGTCAAAGCAGCAGCTTTTAATAATAACAAGGCGATTGCAGCCATTGCGCCAAAAGCACCTGTGGCACTATCTGCCATTACCTCCAAACGCCGGTGGGGGTCTTGAACTGCTAAGCCATCGGCTGTATCCATAACCCCATCCAGGTGTAGTCCTCCTGTTAAGGCAATCCAACCGACAACAACTAAACTACTCCGAGTCAGTACTGGCATACCCAACTCTTGCAAACCAGCATCGAAAATTCCTAGTATTGCCCCCATTAGCAATCCCACTAGCGGTGCCCAACGGGCAATGCCTTTTAACTCCAATGGCCAGTTAACTGGAATTGGGATCGACGTATAGAAAGTAATTGCACCGATAAAAGAAAACCATAGTTGACATCCCCATCGCATCAATTTTCGCAAGGTAAACAGTTTCATGGGGGATTTGTAGTAAAAAATTTCGTAGATTATCTTAAGAGCCTGTGAACAGCTACAGAATCTTGGGATAGTATTGTCTCATACCCTACTGTCATACCCTACACTGTAGGAGCAGCAAGTTACCTGTATCACCCAGGTATTTAAGGTAGATTCGTGTAATGTTTTTGCATGTTTCCATCTTTATAATTAGTTTGTTGCAGAGTTTATGTTTGCCTTAAATTTTGCAATATCTAGAGCCAAACACTTGGTTTATAATGTAGGGTTCCCACAAAGCGGTTAAATTAATCCTTTGACCGGGCAATATTAGTCCCGTTTGCATCATCGGCTGTTATCCATGAGTTATCATCAATCTCAGCACCAGATCCCTGCTCCTTGCATCATTGACAGTGGCATCATTGTCAATAAACAAGATATGGGACAGCTACTCACTACCCTGAGTCGCGTCCGCTATATTCATAGGATCGATGGCAAGGTACAAAGCGAGGGGGAAGGGTATGTAATGAAAGTTTTTGCTGATCCCCACCGCTCTACTCTGATTGCCAATCAAGCAATCTACCTCAATGTGCAAAGTTTTGATTATTTGCAGTTGAGCCAGTCTCCAGCAAAAGAAGCTTACTTTGATTTGATTCAAGACAATCGTCAATTACGGCTCATTCCCCTACTAAGTCCTCTGCAAGAGGAGTGTTCACAGCAATTTAATGTTGACGCTCTCGAAGCAATGGTGACCCAGGTACTAAGTGCCAAGTGGGATGTGCAAATAGATGAGGATGGTGATTGTCCTTTCTAGAGCTGGAAAGTACTGGGTACATAGAAAGTATTAAATTATGAAGTGTAAAGGATGAAACTATACTAGCTCCGGTGCTTTAATTATGTGTTTCACGATAATTGTTGTTTTTTATGTTTATCCCTAACACTTAAGCCTTTCTTTGTAATCCCTCATCCCTGAAGAGCTTTGGAGCAAAATAAAAATAAATTTTCGTTTCATTGTCAGGCATCCTGTAGTCGGACAAAAGCCCGTGCTGGTGTTTTTGTGACACCTCACGGTTGGGTAGAAACACCCAGGTTCATGCCAGTTGGAACTATTGCAGCTGTCAAAACCCTAACACCAGCTCAGCTAGAAGCAGCTGGAGCACAAATGGTGTTGGCTAATACCTATCATCTCCACCTACAACCGGGAGAAAGAATCGTGGAGCGAGCAGGTGGATTGCACCAATTTATGGGTTGGGATGGACCAATTCTGACTGATTCTGGTGGTTTCCAAGTATTTAGCTTAAGTCAGCTGCGCACAGTAACAGAAGAGGGGGTGACTTTTCGTTCTCCTCGGGATGGAAGGATGATTCATCTAACCCCGGAGCGTTCAATTGAGATTCAGAATCGCCTAGGGGCAGATGTAATAATGGCATTTGATGAATGCCCTCCTTACCCAGCAGAACGATCAGAAGTCGAGTTGGCAACTGAGCGTACTTACAGATGGCTCAAACGCTGTATTGAGGCTCACAAACGCCAAGAAGAGCAAGCACTATTTGGTATTGTTCAAGGGGGTATTCACCGAGATTTGCGTCGAGCAGCTGCGGAGTCTTTGGTGTCTTTGGATTTACCAGGATATGCCATTGGTGGTGTCAGCGTAGGTGAACCAGCCGAACTGATTGATGACATTGTCAAAACAACTACCCCTTACTTGCCAAAAGATAAGCCTCGTTATCTAATGGGTATTGGTACTTATCGAGAAATGGCAAGAGCGATCGCGGCGGGAGTAGATTTGTTTGACTGTGTAATTCCCACCCGCTTAGGGCGTCACGGTGCTGCCTTAGTACAGGGCGAACGCTGGAATTTGAAGAATGCTCGGTTTAGGGAAGACTTTACCCCTCTAGATGCTACTTGTCCTTGTTACGGCTGTCAGAACTTCAGCCGTGCTTATCTTAATCATTTGGTGCGATCTCGGGAAATCCTCGGCTATATGTTGCTCTCCTTGCACAACGTTACAGAGCTAATTCGCTTCACCCAAAGCATTCGGGAAGCTATTTTATGCGATCGCTTTGCCACCGAATTTGCTCAGTGGTTAGAACCCCAAACAACAGCTCAGTTTTGAGCAGGTTCTATGTTAAGATACTTTTCAATTATGAAAATTCTGTTGAAAAGGTAGACTCAAATATGGAAGCTGCATTGCTGTTGGCAAAACTGCCGGAAGCCTACTCTATTTTTAGTCCTTTAGTAGACGTTCTGCCAGTAATTCCTGTTTTCTTTTTACTGCTGGCTTTCGTCTGGCAAGCGGCTGTGGGTTTTAGGTAAATACTCAACTTACCGTTATTGTAGGGACACCAATTTAGGTGTCCTTTCATTTTACCATTGGCTTTGACACTAAAGGTCTAACATCTAACACCTAACAAATGCTGGACAGCAGTAAGTAAGTCAGTGTAGATGTAAGTCGGTTCAAATTGGTAGAGGTAAGAAAAAGAACGAATGCCACAAGTAAGGGCGATAGTAGGCAATGAGAGCGCTTGAGCTGCAACGATATCTGCTTCTGTATCCCCCACCATCCAAGCAGATGTTGGTTGTTCAGATAATAGCGATTGTTCCTCAATTGCCTGTTTTAGTAATTGCCTTTTAAGATCAGTATAGTTTTGATAAGCAACCAACCGATCGCTAGTTCCATAAATGCCGCTAAACAGACGAGTCAAGCCATAATTTCTCAAGATTTGTGTAGCTTGTGACTGACAGCGCAAAGTTACTAATACTATTCGTATACTCCGAGAATGGAGCAAGGCTAATGCCCAACTCACTCCTGGCTGGAGCTTATCTTTATGTAATAAAGCTGGCTGATTGACTATCTCAACCACACGCCCCAAAAAGAATTTGATTTGCTTCTCAAGTAAGCCTGAGTTCTTGGCAATTTCTACATCAGGGATGCGATTGCGCTTCATTTCCCAGAATTGCTGTTTGCTCAGAGGAGTGATGGTTAAGGTAATGTCTTGAGTTTGGTAAAAAGCTTGGGTATCAGCCAGTGCTAGTTGATAAGTAGTGTAATAACGACGGGAAACATCGACAATAGGACCATCAAAGTCACAAAATAGTGTCAGCTGCTGCAATCCAAGAACATGGTTTTGATGCCGGTAGTATTGAGGTGGTTGCAGGTTTGAGGCAGCAACGCAGTTCATATATTTTGACTCGGCTAGACTTGCTTAAATAATTCTTTACACCTTAGCAGTTTCTAGCTTAAATTGAGGCCACTTTTTAATTCCCTCTTCTCTATCCCCTGTTCCCTAAAATCCTTACTGTGATACTTGAGGATGCGGAATATATGATTGAATGTTAGCTTTCTGTATTTCTGCGGGTAGATAATTAAAAATCTCCATCCTATGATTGAGGATATAACTTGATTAGCTAGCTATGAGCTATTGCATCAACCCCAAGTGTCCTCAGCCTGATGATCCTGCCAACATCAGCAACCATATTTGTCGTAATTGTGGTTCAACATTGATAATCCAAGGACGCTATCAGGTGATGCGCTTACTGAGTGACTATAGCGGCTTTGGGGAAATTTATGAAGCCTATAGCGGGGCAACTCCCAAAATTCTGAAAGTCCTCAAACAATCTCATAACAGTAACTCCAGAGTCATCGAATTATTCCAGCAAGAAGCAGCAGTATTAAGTCAGCTAAATCATCCAGGTATTCCCAAAGTTGAGCCAGATGGGTATTTTCAGTTTTTTCCTAGAAATGGTAAAGAACCGGTGCATTGCATCATTATGGAAAAAATTGATGGACTCAACTTGAGGCAGTGGATGATACAACAGGGGAATCAACCGATTACAGAGCAACAAGCTCTTAATTGGCTAAGACAGTTAGCAGAAATTTTGCATCTGGTTCATCAGAAAAATTACTTTCATCGCGATATTAAACCAGAAAATATTATGCTCCGCTCTACTGGGCAGCTAGTATTGATTGATTTTGGTACTGTCAGAGAGTTGACTTATACTTACCTTGCTCAAGTTGATGGTGCGGGTAGTTTAACCAGAATTAGTTCTGCTGGCTATACACCTCCAGAGCAAGAAAAAGGTCATGCAATACCGCAGTCAGATTTTTATGCGTTAGGACGTACTTTTGTTTATTTGCTAACTGGTAAATTAGCAACTGATCAGGTAATCTATGATCCTTTAAATGATAAGTTTAATTGGCGACAATATACTCTGAACATCTCGTCTAAATTATTGAAATTAATTGATGATTTGATGGCTAATGCCGCAGCAGAGCGACCTAAAAATACTCAAGAAATTTTAGAACAGTTAGCTTATCTTGAGAAAAATGACTCTCATATTCCCCCAGCAACTTATATTGAACAGAAAACATTAATTGAAAAAGATCAGAATATTTCAAAAGTTAAAACGATATTTGCACTAGCTAACAAACAATGGTTAATGGCTAGTGTAGTTGCTTTATTTATGGGATTAGGAGGATATGGAACTTGGCAAGTAACTCAACAGTGCTTATTTAATATTTGTCAATCCGAAAAAATATCGAGTAGCAAAACCCTAACTGGACATTCCAGCTTTATTAATCACTTAGTTATTAGTCCCGATGGACAAACATTATTTAGTGCTAGTGCGGATAAGACGATCAAACTTTGGAATTTGGCTACTGGCAAGGAAATCCGCACCTTAACTGGACATTCCAGCTTTATTAATCACTTAGCTATTAGTCCGGATGGGCAAGCATTAGTTAGTGCTAGTGCGGATAAGACAATCAAACTGTGGGATTTGGCTACTGGCAAGGAAACCAACACCCTCACTGGACATTCCAGCTTTGTGAATTACCTTACAATTACTCCGGATGGACAAACATTAGTTAGCGCTAGTGCGGATAAAACTATCAAACTGTGGGATTTACCTACTGGTAAAGAAATTCTTACTCTTACTAGCCATAGTAATTATGTGAATTATCTTGCCATTAGTCTAGATGGACAGACATTAGTTAGCGCTAGTGCGGATAAAACGATCAAACTGTGGGATTTACCTACTGGCAAAGAAATTCTTACTCTCACTGGGCATAATCAACCAATTGATGAGTTTGCCGTTAGTTCAGATTGGCAGACTATTGCTACTGGAAGTCATGACAAAATTATTAAAGTCTGGAATTTAGTTACTGGGAAAGTAATTCACACTCTTACTGGCCATTCTGGTTCAGTTAATTTCGTAGTTTTTAGTTCAGATGGTCAGACATTAGCAAGTGGGAGTGATGACAAGACTATCAAACTTTGGAATATGGCAACTGGAGAAGAAATTCGCACTCTTACTGGTCATTCGAGCTTGGTGAATTACCTCACAATTAGTCCGGATGGACAGACATTAGTTAGCGCTAGTGCTGATCAAACGATCAAACTTTGGAATTTAGCTACTGGAGAAGAAATTCGTACTCTTACTAGTCATTCTGGTTTTGTGAATTACCTTACAATTAGTCCCAATGGGCAGACATTAGTCAGTAGCAGTGTGGACTATACAATCAAAATCTGGAACTTATGCATGGATACTATATATTGTACGGGTGATTCATGAATCACCCTTATTGGCACAGAGTAAACCGTAATGAATTAATCCTCGCTCATAGCCTCGACTCATTAGACCTAAAGAAAGTGCTGCCTGGATAGTACTCCAACCACTTTGGAGTAACCTCACAATTGCTGTTGGCTCAAAAGCTGAATCAATTACAATATCCCAAAATGGCTCAACTGCATCAGACCAATTAGCAGTACAAATGTTTTGGAAAGATAGATTACGGGCGATCGCTTGATATTCTGGCAAGGAAATGACGTAAGGTAAGCAGTAAACTCGGTATATTTCCTTTAAATGCTGCTGCTCATCTGCTGTCAGTTCTCCTGTTGCTGGGGTAATTGGGCGGTGACACCAAGTTGCCATCAAGAAAGTTCCCCCTACTTTGAGTACCCGATAGCATTCTTTGAGGAATTGTTCCTTATCGGGCATATGCTCACCACTTTCCATCGACCAAACAAAATCAAAACTTTGATCAGCAAAAGGCATATTCAGAGCATCGGCAACCTGAAACTGAACTCGACTCGCTAATCCTGCTTCTTGTGCTCGTTCAGTCGCTCTCGATGCTTGCACCGGACTCAGAGTAATGCCAGTGGCGTTGGCATTAAACTTTTGCGCTAAGTAAAGGGAACTACCGCCAATCCCACAGCCTACATCAAGAATTTGCTCAGCTTGCTCTACCCTAGCCCAGTTTAAGAGCTCTTCAATCAAATCAATTTGTGCCTGACGCCGATTTTTCTTCTCTCTACCAGTAGGTCCATAGTAGCCGTGGTGCATATGTTCGCCCCAAACCTCCTCCCACAAACCAGAAGAGGCGTCGTAAAATTGCTGAATTTGGCTTTTTAGGGTTGAAGTCATTAAATTTTTGCTTGAGCATTTAACAATTCTTAATTTTTCATTCTACAATAGTCAATAAGTCTTTAAAATAAACTTCAATTGGCTCTACCAATATGGGATAATATTCTTGGTGTATTTCTGGGATGGCTGATTTTACGCTACCCACAATAAAAATTGTGTCTCCTAAAGTTTCGAGCGCTTGTTGATTGATAGAATCAATCAAAACTTGGGGCATAGTTGATTTTTGATCAGCAACTCTCTTTAATGTGGCTTCATCTTGTTCTAAGATTGCTTTGAGGACTATTTTCTCATCATTATTGAGCGCAAGAATAAATTGCAGCCACTCAAACCATTCTTCTGGTAAACCTGAAGATATTTCTTGCTCAACTTCTCTGTTTGACTTTTGATTGTTTGCTATTTTCTGTTGCTCTAGAGATTGAATCTGGGCTTGCAGGTGGCGAAAATACAATTCTAACTGCTGTTTCCCTTTTTCTAAGGTAGCCACTTCTTGCTGAAGTTTGTGTTGTTGTTGCTGCTTTTGTTCAAATTGACTTTTGAGTTGCTTGGATTTAATTTTTTCTGAGTTGAAATCCACTTCAACTTGCTGCTTCTGTAACTGCAAAGATAATAGAACCCTATCCAATTCTTCTTGATGCTGCTCAAGTACTTGGATTTGTGTCTGTAAGTCGTAAGCTTTTCCTCCTAAATCCTGTTTGCGCAGTTCAAGGGTAATTAGTTCTTGGTTAAGTTGTTCTTGTTGTTGCTGTTTTTGGACAATTTGATTTTGCAGTTCCTCCTGTTCTTCGAGCAAACGCTTAGAGCGATTTTCCGTTTGTTGGATTTGGAAAATTTTAGTTGAGAGAGACTGACCTAATTCAAATTGCTGTGCCTCAAATTGTTGAATTTGGCTTTGTATCTGGTAAAAATCTTCTTCTTGCTGCTGTTTTTGCTGTTGAAAATAAGTTAATTCCTGATATATTGTACTTCTTTGGTCGTGCAGTTCCGAGACTCGATTGCGTAGTTGAGTGCGTTCAGCTTGCAAGGCATTAATACTGGCTTCTAGTTTTTGTCTTGTCGCTGTTGCCGTAGAAAGAGACTCTAGCAGTTGGATTTCCTCTTCCTCCAGTACTTGAATCTCATTCTCCAAAGAGCCTTTGAGTCGCTTTTCCTGATGAATGCGTCGTTTTTGAGCAACTACAACTCCTACATAGCTAGCGGGAACAGCAATCGCACCCGTCAGCAGAGCTTTGTTTGAGTTCCAAAACAAGCCAAGTATCCAGCTAACCACAAAGGTAACTGAACCCAAGATCACCCAATTGACTACCTTCGCTGATTGCCTCATGCTTTTATCTTAACGAAATCTGGAGAATGTCCTTCCTCAACAAACAAAACTCATTAGTGTTGACATGAGAACTGTATCTGTTTTTAATGGCGTGAGTGCGATTAATTCTGATTGGTTAGGTCTTGAACGTCTGGTTAAGGTGGACTATGTTGAACTTATGCTGGTTTCCAAGTACCGTGGAAGCTGAAGGGAATTACTTCGGGTAAACCTAACCGACAAACGGGTTCTTCCTCTAGACTACCTTCATCAAACACCCAAACTTCACTTCTGTTCAAATTACCGTCATAAACTACTGTCAAAACCCATCCTTGTTCTGGATTAAGAGCATCTGCTGCATAAATAGGTTCAACTACATAGCGATTTTCTCCCAAATCTGCTTCAGTTAAGGTACTAGTTTGATAATCAAAGCGAGCAATACTACCAAACCAGTCTTTGCCAATTTCCCTTGAGAGTCCCAGCAAGCTGAAGTAAGTATAGCGCCAAGGTTGCCCAACTTGCTGTGCTGGCACGACGGGAAACTCGCAACAGCGATTTACAACTTCCTGTGTCTCAATAATCTTGCTAGTTTGAGGATTGAGTCGCACTTGCCAAAGTCTTCCATTAGCAGCAGTATGGGTTTGACCTGTTGGTACTTCCCTAAGATATTCATTACTTTGAGCAAAGTCAGAAAACCGAACTAAATCTAACCGTACTGAACCGTCTGTTTCAACACAGCCATTGCCAAAATGCCACTGAAACCAAGGTTCAGTTTCACCGCGACTAACTACTTCCAAGGTTTCGCGGTCTACTACTAAAATACCGGTTCCCTGATGCCCTTGCCATTCCAAAGCATCACAATAGCTACTTAACCCCAGCATTATCGAGGGTAAATTTAACCTGAGGGGAGGCAGGAAAAAGATGAGATACTGCCCTGCCAGAACAAAACTATGCAAAAATGGTAGACGATTGAGTTTGATGGCTGCTGTTTGCACAATTTTGCCAGTGCGATCGCTCCGGTAGAGATTTAAGATAGACTTTTGATCAATCCCAATGCTATAAACCTCTCCTGTGTGAGGGTCTTGTAGAGGATGAGCGGAATAGGGTTGATTACGAGCAAGTCTTCCTAAATTATCTAAACCTTTGGTTTCTAAAGTTTGTAAGTCCAGAGCATGGGGATTTCCTGCTTCCCACAATGCTAATAGTTTATCGGGTAGAGCCAGAACCGCAGTATTGGCCGCATTTTTTAAGAAATCATTATTAGTTAGTAAGCGTCGCCAATAATCCCAGATTGGTCCGGGAAATGTCATACCGTAGTTACCATAAAGGAATTTACCAGCTTCGGCTTCTGCTAGATAGCCTTTAGTTTTTACATAGCGATAGATGCCTTTTGCTTCTACCTCAGTGAAATGTACCGCGAGCATTGCACCATCGCCGTCAAACCAATGACCGATTTTACTTTCTCCTCGTTCCAGTCTTCCTGGTCCGTTGTAATAAAGTGTACCCTGCAAACCCTGCGGTATTTTCCCCGATAGGACAGCTAAAGGAGTAAGATTAAATTCCTTGGCTGGTTTTGCGATCGCTTTTGCCCAAGCTTTCTGGTGTGACTGGGGATAAGTTGTTGTCATAATTTCACTTAAAGATTGTGGCTCTCGTAGATTAAGTGTGGTAAATTCTAGGACTTACGCACTCAACTATCATGCTGAGGTGATAGTGAAGCATCTGAGCCGTTTGGAGATCCTTCGCTATCGTTCAGGATGACATAATTCTGTGACAGTGCGTAAGTCCTAAATTCGTCGAAAAGGAATTATAAAATCTTTGCTGTACAAGGATTTTAGGTCAACAATTGCTTTTTAATTCAATAATTCTAAATTCTTTATTACGTCTAATCTGGATTAAATGGCACATATTGGCTTGACACACCTAAAATGGTGCAACAGATGTAGTGCGAGCATCTTGCTCGCGTTTGACTGATTGATCGCGAGCGAGACGCTCGCACTACCCACACATCAATACTGCTCGGTTAAGAGAAGTCCCAAATTGTAGAGACTCGCCATGGGGTGAGCGAAAAAAGGGATGGGGAGATAGGGAAATGGGGAGATGGGGAGATAGGGAAACAAAGGAGAAATAATGATTTGAGAGGATACTTCGCTAGAAATTCCTTCCCTAATTTCGTTCACCCCGCGCCATGGCGCGTCTCTACAGTTTTTTCGCGGTTTCGTTCCTGATGCTGTTGGCGAATTATTTCTTCATATCCAAAAGCTTAATATCGATGGGCTCAATTTCTTGGCACCGACTTGGGAAATTTCCTAAAACCTAACACCTCCAACCTCACCTACCACCTACCACCTACCACCTAACACCTATTCAAACCCGAAAGTTACGACTTATTCAGCAAACCCTAATTAAACTATTAGATAGCAAGCATCTTAGCTAATTCCCGTTATGACTGTTCTTACCCTCATTGTTAAGCCGGTTAGCCAGATGACACTAGAACCTGGTAGCACCGCCACTATTCCCAACGTCAACTGGGAAGAATTTGAGTCAATTTTGGCAGAATTGGGAGAAAAACGTGCAGCACGCATTGCTTATAGTCAGGGTACTTTAGAAATTATGGTTCCTTTACCTGAACATGAAATTCCCAAAGAGTTAATTTCTGATTTTGTTAAAGCATTACTGAAAGCTAAAGGCATTCGCTACCAACCTTTTGGTTCAAGCACGTTTAGAAAAGAAGGTGCAGCAGGAGTTGAACCCGATGCTTGTTTTTATATTCAGAATTGTCAAAGGATGATTGGACGTCGTAGACTCGAACCTAATGATCCTCCTCCTGATTTAGCAATTCAGTCAGATGTCACTTCTAAAACCAAATTAGATGCTTATCAAGCTATTGGTGTTCCTGAAGTTTGGGTTTATGACAGAGGGAAGCTGACAATTTATTTACTCAGAGAAGGAGAGTATATAAAATCTGATACAAGTCCAACTTTTCCGAAAATTGCCATCACCCAGATGATTCCTGCTGCGGTAGAACGCTCTTGGGAAGTGGGACATGTCCAAGCATTGGAAGAATTTACAGCGTTTTTCATTTAGATAAGGTATAAAGAGCCTGGTTTTTGGGAATTGGGAATTGGGAATTGGGAATTGGGAATTGGGAATTGGGAATTGGGAATTGGATCTGTACCTCACTAGACTGAGAAATGCTGTATGGGATATTGACAATAAATTAGCGATCGCTACTATCCATTGGTAAGTCAACACCAGTAACGCTATCATGCTGAGATGTCGATTTTGGCAGAAATATGAATACTGAATCGGTGTTCTAGTGAAGCATCTGGGGCGTTTGGAGATCCTTCGCTATCGCTCAGGATGACATAATTCCGTTACGGTGCGTAAGTCCTAATTGTGAGTCTACAAGAGACTACACCGTGCTTAGCTTCTTCAGGAGTTATGCAAAGCTCATTGATTGAAGTGCGATCTCATATCAATTAGCAATTAGCAATTAGCAATTAGCAATTAGCAATTATCCATTAATAATGTTCTTTCAAAAAAGCCTTAGCATCCGCCTCATCCTCAATCACTCCATCCAGCTTGGCAGCTAACAATCTGTCCAGAATTTCTCGGTATTGTGGCCCTGGTTTATAACCCAACTGCCGCAAATTATTACCATTTAAGGGTGCTTGAACATCAGCCAAGGTGGTGAGATATTGCCAGATTTGACGGCGGATGGCTCTGGGACTTTCGACACCAATCAACACTAATATAGGTAACTGATACTGACGTAGAAACCTAACTATTTCACTATTATGCTGACATTGTGGCAACGTTTCCATTACCTCTGCTTGTTCTTGCGCCAACTGCTCTAACCTCTCGATACTATCCGAAGGCAGCTGTAAATTATTTGCCACCTTCCCTCGTTCTTCAGCAGGCAAGTGAGCAATCAACACTTCTAAGCGCATCTGCCAATGTACTAAGCTATTGTCTGGGTCAAACCGTCGCAACCAACGATCAATTAGACGTACCCGCCACCACAACTGTGGATCTAACTTGAGGGTAGGATGAAGACACTGGAGCGCACCCAAAGATGATAGCAGCTGCAAGGCCGGTGCCCAATAGGGAGCTTGCAAAATGTACTTCAATTCTGCTTTCAAGCGGGTTTGTAAGGCTGGAGCCTTATTATTCTCTGCTAGAGAGCGATTATAAACCCCGCTCTCAATCGCGTACCTGATATAAGCTTCCGTTTGTGGTTCAATGGCAAACCCCAACCGCACAGCAAACCGTACAGCTCGATAAATCCGGGTAGGGTCTTCAATAAAACTGTTAGCATGTAATACCCGAATCTGACGCGATCGCAAATCTAATAAACCCCCGAAGAAATCTAAGATGGGGATTGAGGCAGAATTTTGCCTCGCGATTCTACCAGAAGCAGTCAATCTTGCTGCTAAAGCATTGATAGTAAAGTCCCTGCGGTACAAATCTTGACGAATAGAACTAGCTTCCACCTCCGGATTAGCCGCCGGGTAGGGATAAAACTCAGTCCTAGCTGTCGCAATATCCAACCAGAGGGAACCCAACACTGGGTCATTGTGCCACAACAAGGCAGCAGTTTGAAAAGCCCCGTGGACTGATAAACGAGCATTGGGGTAGAGTTGTTGGATTGCCTGAGCTAAAGTTACCCCAGCACCCACATCAGCAGAACGATGAAAGCCATCTACCACTAAATCAACATCTGCTAACAGTAGTTTTTGAGTTGGACTATCCCCAATCTCACTATCATCAGCAAGTAATAAATCCCTTACTGCTCCCCCCACCAAGTAAAGATGCCAACCCCGCTCCTGAGCCTCCTGAGCTGCCTTAGTAAGTAATTCCCACAGAGGTGGAGCAAGGCGATGCCGTAAATTAGGCATCAGCAATTGAGGCGAGCCTCCCCCATTCTTAATTCTAAATTCTAAATTCTTAATTCTAAATTCCCCATTCCCTCTTTGATGGAGTTGCCGCAATACGTCGGTGCGAGTCACAATTCCCACCAATTGCCCGTTGTCCAAAATCGGCAAACGTCCAATATCATAAGTCACCATCAACGATTCAATCTGATTTAACGAGGTTTGTGGTGTAATGGTTTTAACATGCCTCGTCATATAACCTTTAACTGGCGCATGACCAAACCCGTGGTGTAGTGCTAAATCTAAGTCTCGCCTGGAGATAATCCCCACTAGCTGATCATTTTCATCTACCACCGAAAGTCCAGAATGACCATAGCGTAATAAAATTCTTTGAGCTTCGCGAATGGTAGTTTGGGGACGAATGGTGCGCACTGGCGATGACATCAATTCCCTTGCTGTCAGAGGCTGAGGAATTTGTTCTTGAAGTTGGTTAATCAGCTGCTCTAAAATTACCTGAGGATTCACACCTCGTAGATTTACCGCTGCTGCTTGGGAATGTCCCCCGCCACCTAGGGGTTGAAACAATTCATGCAAATTAGTACCATCAATTCGCGATCGCCCAATAATAGTTAATCGGGATAGTTGGTTGTTTTGGGAAGTATCTTCTTCAACTTTACTCCCCAGTTTCCAATATTCTGCCGCCAAGAATAAAGCATCACATTCAGTTAACTCCACTAATCTAGACGCCAAGCTAGATAACCCTGGCACATACTCAGGAGTTTTCAGTAGTACCCAGGAAATAGTGGAACCTAAGTGAGTAATAGAGTGCAAATTGTCAATAGCTTCGGTGAATAATTCCTGTAACTGAGGAGATAGCCCCGGATCAACATATTCAGCAATTTGTCGCACATTAGCTCCCGCTGCCATCAACCAAGCTAAAGCTGCCGCATCTCGGGGCGTTGTCTGCTCAAAAGTCAGAGAACCAGTATCAACATGGATACCCAGTGCCATGACTGTCGCTTCGGCAGTATTTAACTGGATAGAGTTTTGCTGCAACTGCTCGACAATCATCGTTGTTGTCGCTCCTACTACCTCAATCTCAGTGTAGGTAGCCGGAATATCTGTATCAATGCCTAGGTGATGATCATAGATTTCTATCGACTTTACCTGAGGCAAATCTAACCACTCAGCAGCTTTACCCAAGCGGGCGCGTTTTTGAGTATCCACCACAACCAAGGACTGAATCTTGTCCGAGTTAACTGCGCGCCTTTCAATCAAAGCATACTGATCCCGATGCAATGCCAAAAAATCCCGAACAGCTGGGTGAGCACCACCCGTTAGAACCAGCTTGGCTCCAGGCTTGAGGCGTGTCAATCCCACCGCTGCACCGAGAGCATCAAAGTCAGCTGTTGTATGGCACAAAATTAAATCCATTGTCTGTTCTCCTGAGAATCCGGTGTCTTTTTAAAGGTTCTTTTTAAAGCAGGGAGACTTCAATTTGTCGGGTGAGGTGAAAAAATGTGTTTCTTCAGAGCCGCCCCACGGGCGGCGTACCACCTGCTATGAAAGGAAGAAACAAGCCAAACCCTCTTCCCTCCTGACTTGAAAGTAGGCAATAGGCAATAGTAAAGAGCCTACTTTCATCACCTGGTGGTGAAAAAAATTTTTCATCGGGACTGCCTTCTGCCTCCTGCCTCCTGCCTTGTTTCTTAAGAGATTAGCCATTAGCTTTTCGGTGTTTCTTGAAAGCCAGTGTAAATTGCACCTCACCCCAATCTGTCCTTACAAGATGGCTTTACATGGTAGAATCTTGCTACTTGCAGCGAAAACCAGATTCAAGAAAAGTACCTTGAAGACTGGGTTTAAGAGCTTCTAGGGAGGAATGCTTCTCTAGTTAGGCTCATCCCACGACTTGCATTATGTAGGATGCAAGCGTCCTACTCTACGAGAAGCTGCTAGCGCACCTATCTTATTAGTCACTTGTCGTTTGTCCTAATGACCAATGACACTTGACAAATAACAAAGCGGTGTCTAGCACGTTGTTAGTTGTTTGTGTTTTTTGGCAAACAACAAATAACAAATAACAAATAACACAAAATCCCCTTCCCTCTTAGGGTGGGAAAATTCAATCAGTCAATTTGGGACTGAATAGTTTCTATCCGGTCTATCATGCTCTTGGGAGAACAAAAATGTCTATCATCTTTTCACTTGCACTCGCAGGTCTAGTTATTTTGTCATTTGTATTAGTAGTTGGGGTGCCAGTAGCCTATGCTTCACCTCAAAACTGGGATCAATCAAAAAATCTGATTTTCTTAGGTTCAGGGGTTTGGGCAATTTTGGTCATCTTAGTTGGGATCTTAAACTTTTTGGTGGTGTAGATTAGGAAAGAAAACACAACCAAATTCTTAAGACTAAAACTAACCATGGCAGTTTTCGAGGGCAATTTTACTTCAGCGAGTTCTCTACGGTTTGCGATCATCATTGGTCGATTTAATGACCTAGTAACTGGCAAACTCTTAGAGGGATGCCAAGATTGCTTGAAACGCCACGGTGTTGATACCAATCCCGAAAGCGCTCAAGTGGACTATATTTGGGTGCCAGGTAGTTTTGAAATTCCCCTGATGGCTCGCCAAGCGGCCCTCAGCCATAACTATGATGCTGTAATTTGTCTTGGCGCTGTCATCAAGGGACAGACACCTCATTTTGATTATGTCGCCGCTGAAGTCTCAAAAGGGATTGCTGCCGCTAGTTTTCAGACAGGTGTACCAGTAGTATTTGGAGTTTTGACTACAGATACGATGCAACAAGCTCTAGAGCGAGCAGGCATCAAAGGTAACCATGGCTGGAACTATGCGATGAATGCTCTAGAAATGGGAAGCTTAATGCAGCAGTTCAAGGGCAATCGTTCAGTCTATGCTGCCTCTGATGATGGTGCTATTACTACCCAAGCCTTGCCAGTTGCCTCAAATCCTGCACTTGCCTCAGAGTCAACAGTTGAACAAACAGATACCCATGATTAAACCTCTTGGCTTCTTAAGGTTGACAAATGGTAATTTATTTGACATATTAGAATCAATAGTGACAGTGCGGGTATAGCTCAGTGGTAGAGCGTCACCTTGCCAAGGTGAATGTCGCGCGTTCGAATCGCGTTACCCGCTTAACAAAAACTAAACTCAAAACAGCGAATTCTTCCCCTGTTCAAAATTACCCCTTGTCTTCCTTGGTGTCCTTCGTGCCTTTGTGGTTTATTCAACAGGTTTTTTCTCGAGAGCGCCCGACGGGCGGCGCATCATCCCCGATGAAGGGAACAAACAAGCTAAACTCTCTTCCCTTCTGCCTTCTGCCCTCTGCCTCCTGCCTTGTTTATTCAGAGAAATACCCAACAGACCTTGGTTAAGTTCTGATGAAAGCGCTAGAATATTAGAGATGGGCGTTTACTCTGCATCGCTCAGTCAGGAGTCGAGAACACCGCCAAATTATCAGGATTGGTGATAGCCCAGAAAAATGTGATTAACCAACTTTATGCTCAAAAGGCTTAGGAGAATCTTTGCAAAAAGTATTTGGGTTGTGAATAGCGCTTGTGGCATCTCGAAAAACTCAAAAGATTGACTTAAATACAGAATATCCCTGTCCTTGTAGACGTAAGGGATGTCTACTTCCGATTACCCTGACAGAAGCCTTTGGCTGCGATCGCTGTCAGCAAATCTTTGTAGTTGAAGAAAGTGGATATGTGATTGAGCAACTGTCCACAAACTATCCTTACAAAAAGCTTGGCGTTGGACAGGAAACCGCTGGAATACAGCCAATGCTACTATTGGGGAAAACTACTTACCAGTCGCTATCTTAATTGTTCTAGTATTGTTGATTGTTTGGCTACCACTAGCACTGCACGACAAGGACAACATTATTTTTTGGGCGTTGTTGGCAGTGTTGTTAGCCCTACTCCCAGCACTAATGGTCTGGCTAACCTACCGACGTTAGCACGAAATAGCAATGGAAGTCTCTGATTTTTCCCCCAAACCCACTGAAGCAATAGCCCAAGCTTATAGGGCTTCTTTGGTCTTGGCAACTACGAAAGGAGTAGAACGCTCTCGTGGTGTCCAAGCAATGGCTCAAGCACTGAAAAACTCCTTTGATGATATTTTGGAGGCCAACACTCTCGACTTGGAAACTAGCCGGGAAATGGCAGTACCAGAGCTAATTTTAGATTGGCTCAAGCTAACACCAGAGCGCCTGCAAAGAGCCATAGGCATCTTGCAAAGGCTAGGAGAGTTATCTGATCCTATCCGGCGAGTGATGAATGCCTCCTATCAACTTGACTACGCTCAAACTTACTCCCAATTGATGCCTTTGGGGGTAATTGCCTTAATATATGAAGCATTTCCTGAGTTAGGTGCGATCGCAGCAGGCTTTTGTCTTAAAACTGGTAATAGTCTGATTCTCAGAGGTGGAAGCGAAGCCAGCAACTCCAACTTAGTGATTGCACAAGCATTACAAGCTGCCCTTGATGAGGCTGGTTTACCCTTTGGATGCGTAGAAATATTATCCTCGGATCAGGGAGCTTCCATTCGAGATTTAGTCACTCAAGACCGATATTTGAATTTGGTTATTCCTTATGGACGACCAACCCTAGTAGAAAAAGTTATGCAACAATCAACTGTACCGGTTTTGAGGTCGGTAATGGGTAATTGTTACCTTTATTGGTCTGCTACTGGTAAGCTGGACATGGTAGAGTCGGTAGTTCTAGACAGCCACGCTAGTGAGCCAGACCCCGTAAATGCCATTGAAAAGATTCTTGTTAATCGCGATTCTAACCCTTCTGTTTGGGAGAGCTTGTGGAAAAGCCTCAAACAAAAAGGCTTCCAACTCAGAGGTGATGCCAAACTAGTGGCTGAGTTTCCCCATCAGTTGACCTTAGCAGCAGAATCTGAATGGAGCCAACCTTATCTTGGTAAAATAATCGCTTTTAAAGAAGTAGATAACCTAGACTCAGCGATCGCTTGGATGAACCAACACAGTAGCAGTCACGCTGACTGCTTGGTTACAGAGTCTTACCAGGAAAGCCGCCAATTTGCCTTAGGTATCGATAGTGCTTCAGTTTACATTAACTCGTCGCCACGCTTTTTGCGCAATCCCAAACGAGGAGATTCGGTTTTTCTGGGGATGTCTAACCAAAAAGGATATCGTCGAGGCATGATTAGTTTGGAAACGCTGACTACCATCAAGCAGGTTGTTCAAGGAAATTGAGAATTGCTAATTGTTAATGGCTAATTGCTAATTGCTGATTGACCACAAATTCTAGGGCGTAAGCCGATGGCTTTCTATTCATGGGGATAAGCCCGTGGGGAATTTATTCCCCGTGTAAATTTTAGCTCAATTCGCTATATAGTATAAAAATTAAGGAGGTGATGCTCAAAGTGTTGGTACTTGAATATAAAGCTGTAGTCAAAAAAGCACAAACGATTGCTATTGAGGAAGCCATCCGTACTTCTCAGTTTGTCAGAAACAAAGTGTTGAGGTACTGGATGGATAACCGTGGCATTGGCAAAAAAGAGCTTTATCAGTACAACACTCAACTCAGAGCCGAATACAGTTTTGTCAAGGAACTCAACTCCCATGCTTGCCAAGCATCAGTAGAGAACGTAGAACGCGCAATTCAACGATTTTTTGCTAATTGCAAGTCCAACAAACCTGGCCTGAAGGGATATCCAAAGTTTAAAAAACATACCCGTTCTGTTGAGTATAAGCAGTCGGGCTGGAAGCTTCACCCTACCAAGCGTCGAATTAATTTTATAGACAAAAAAGGTATTGGTGAGCTGAAGCTACTAGGGAAGTGGGACATACATACATTTGATGTCAGTCTGATTAAGCGAGTCCGGATTGTACGCCGTGCTGATGGCTATTATGTTCAGTTTTGTGTCAAAGTTGATCATGCTTTAGAAGTACCTCCTACTAATGCACAAGTGGGCATTGATGTGGGACTTGAGTATTTCTACTCTGATAGCAACGGTCATCATGAACCTAACCCTAGGTTTTTAAGGAAATCTGAGGACACAATCAAACGTTCTCAACGCAATATCTACAAAAAGAAGAAGGGTTCAACTGGTAGGAAAAAAGCTCGTGGTATTTATGCCCGTAAGCATTTGAAAGTAACAAGACAAAGGAATGAACATGCCAAGAGAGTTGCACGTAACTTATGCCTAGCTAATGCTAAGGTCGTCTTGGAAGATTTGAATGTCAGCGGACTAATCAGAAACCACAAGCTAGGAAGGTGTATTATTGATGCTTCTTGGTACAACTTCCGTCAGTGGCTCGAATACTTTGGTAGCAAGTTTGGACGTGAAATAATTACAGTAGCGCCACACTTCACCAGTCAGGAGTGTTCAAATTGTGGTGCAAGAGTTCAGAAATCTCTAAGTACTCGTACTCATTCTTGCCCAAAATGTGGACACATTGAACACAGGGATGTGAACGCTGCCAAAGTAATTTTAAGTCGTGTAAACGGTAGGGGAGGGCATCCCCAAACTAACGCTGGTGGAGATGTTTCCTCTACTTCGGTTGGTCGCAAGACAAGTCGTTGCAAGAAACGTCGTTGAAACTAGAATCCCCACCGCTTCTAGCCATGGGGAGTGTCAATAGTCTAAGTACTATGCTTTGTGAATGAACAGTTCTCAACAACTAAAAGCGGCAGAAAAGAAACTGTTGCCGATTTTTTATGACATTGACCTAGCCGTTAAGGAAAACCTTAACAAGGTGCTCAATGCTTTTCGACGTCATCGGGTAGGTGTCCATCACTTTGCAGGAGTTACTGGCTATGGTCATGATGATTTAGGTCGCCAAACTTTGGATCGGGTATTCGCTGAAGTTATGGGTGCAGAGGCGGCTGCTGTGCGAGTACAGTTGGTTTCGGGGACCCATGCGATCGCTTGTTGCTTATTTGGTGTTCTACGTCCCGGTGAAGAGATGTTGGCAGTTGCTGGCGCTCCTTACGATACCTTAGAAGAAGTAATTGGCTTGCGAGGTAGTGGTCAAGGTTCTCTACAAGAATTTGGTATTAGTTACCGCCAGTTACCCTTAACTCAAGAACTCACTGTAGATTGGCAAGCTTTAGGACAAGCAGTGAGTAATTCTACTCGGTTGGTACTCATTCAACGCTCCTGTGGCTATTCCTGGCGGCCTAGTCTTTCTATTGCCGACATTGAAAAAATTGTCCGACTAGTTAAACAACAAAATCCGGATACCATCTGTTTTGTTGATAACTGTTATGGAGAATTTGTCGAAGAAAGAGAACCTCCAGCCGTTGGTGCTGATTTGATTGCTGGTTCCTTGATTAAAAATCCTGGCGGTACAATTGTTACTGCTGGCGGCTATGTTGCAGGTAAAGCTGATTTAGTAGAAACTGCTGCCTGTCGTTTGACGGCTCCCGGAATTGGTAGTACTGGTGGCGCTACCTTTGAGCAAAATAGATTGCTGTTCCAAGGATTATTCTTAGCTCCCCAAATGGTAGGAGAAGCGCTCAAGGGTAATCAGTTAACTGCCTATGTTTTCCAGCAATTGGGTTACCCTGTCAATCCCCTACCAATGGAACCCCGTAGAGATGTGATTCAAGGGATTAAGCTGGGTTCACCAGAGAAATTAATTGCCTTCTGTCAAGCAATTCAGCAGCATTCCCCTATTGGTTCTTATCTTGATCCAGTGCCAGCAGCAATGCCTGGTTATGAGAGCGAATTAGTGATGGCAGGGGGTACATTTATTGATGGCAGTACTTCGGAGTTTTCCGCAGATGGACCTCTACGAGAGCCATATATTGCCTTTTGTCAAGGGGGAACTCATTGGACTCATGTTGCGATCGCCCTGGAAGAAGCCATTGAAGCTGTAGGAGCAGCTGGGTGAAGAAAGCGGCAAAAGTCAAGACTAACTTCACTAAATCCATCAAAAAGCAGTAACAATCTTAATACCGCTCGGATAAGCTCTAATCCTCTTCCTCAGCTCCCGGAAGCTTCCTCACCTCATCTTTGCTGATAACTTCTATTAACAGAGCAGTATTGGAAGTCTGGTAGTCTAGCAATCAACCAAATTATTGAAACCAGGCTTCTCTATGCAAGTAAATCCCTTGACAGTTGGACCGATTGTCGGAGCAACCAGTGCTAACTCCGTTCGTATTTGGGGGCGAGGTAAACTCGAAATCACCCGAAGCTCGAAGGATACATCCGGTGTTGGTAACAGCATCTTTTCCTGGATATCTTTGGAATTACTCAATAGGGGTACTCTTGTCCCTAGAAGATGCTTTGGAGTCGCTAGGTTACGCCCTGTGAGTGCTGCTAAATTTAGTGAGCCAAAATTCTTGAAAATGAACCCTAACTTCGACATGACTGGAGTCGTTGTCTTCAGTGATTTATTGCCTGAAACTCAGTATGAATATCAAATAGGTTGGTTTTTCTCAGAATTAGAACTAGAATCTTTCACCCCAGACTCCCCTCTGAATTGGAGTCAAATTAACTCGTATAAGTTTACTACAGCTTCCGCCAATAATCTCCGTTCTCGTTCCTTTATATTTGGTTCTTGTCGTTATTTATTACGCTTATTTGGTGGTTCTTGGTTTGATGACCGGGGTGATAAAATATTTAGAACCATACTTGAACAGATTAATCGGGAATCAACCATCAACCAGTTGCTGATGGTGGGAGACCAGATTTATGCTGATGACCTGAATGTTGTGCAGTCTGATACAAGTCTAGATGAATACAATCGCCGTTATCAGGATGTATTCTCCCAGCCATTCATCAGAGAGTTAATGAGTAGTGTTCCTACCTATATGACTCTTGATGACCATGAAATTGAAGATAACTGGCCCTCAAATAGTTCTCAAAAAGATTGGGTGACTAAATATCCGGCAGCGATTCATTCTTATCTGACCTATCAACTGAGTCACAGTCCCTTGTTTGAAATATCTGGTCATCGGATTACTGGTGTGCCGACAAAGCTTTGGTATAATTACTCTGACGGTTGTAGTGATTTTTTTTGTTACAGATACTAGGACGGAACGTTATCTGAGTCAAAATATAGAAGAAAGAGAAATCATCAATAAAAAACAGCTTGAATCTCTCAAACAGTGGCTTAATGATGATTCAAATCGAGTAAAATTTGTGGTTTCAGCAGTACCATTATTTCCTGATTTAAAAGCAGGTAGTGAAGATAAATGGGCGGGTTTCCCTAGACAAAGAAATGAAATTTTGGAGTTTATTAGACAGAATGAAATTAGGCGAGTTGTGTTTCTTTCAGGAGATGTTCATGCTTCAATGTCAGCGGAATTAGTCAGTCCAAATGATACCGATTTTAAAGTAATTTCGATTATTTCTTCTTCTTTCTTTTGGCCTTATCCTCATCCTCAAGCACAGTCTTTTATTTTGAGTGGCAAGCTACCAAGTAGATCAGAAGTGAGCTATGAGGTGATTAATGCTGAACCGGTTTGGTCAACAGATAATTTTACCCGAGTCACAACTGACCTTAATAGCTTACAGGTTGAGGTATTTTCTCGAAAAGGGGAACTTCTCAGTACAAAACTACACTCCTTTTTTTGACACATCTGTGAGGGAGCTGGGGGAGAGAGTATTGCTGCCAAAATGGGATGCTCCCCATTCCTACTTGTTTTTTGAGGCGACTATCTAACTGAATAAGAGTAAATGGATAAACCGACACACCTCCGTAACAGCAAAACCTCTCACCATAATTTTGATGGTTGGTCATTAGATGAGCGAGACCCCCAGGTAATAAAATCCCTCATGCCTTTGTGGGAATGGTTTTACCACCACTACTTTCGAGTAACCACCGATGGCTGGCATCACTTACCTCCAACAGGGAAAATACTGATAGTCGGTTCCCATAATGGGGGTTTAGCTGCACCAGATATGTTTATGTTTATGTATGATTGGTTCCGTCGATTTGGCTACGATCGCTTAGCATATGGGCTAACACATCCCAAAGTCTGGCAGGTTTTCCCAAGAGTAGCCAAATTTGCAGTCCAGTGCGGTTCAGTGGTAGCACACCCAAAAATGGCGATCGCAGCTTTCAGGAGAGAAGCAGCGGTTCTCGTCTATCCAGGAGGAGGAGATGATGCCTTCCGTCCCCACCAGATGCGAGATAAAATTTACTTTGCAGGCCGTCAGGGGTTCATCAAGCTAGCACTGCGAGAAAATGTACCCATTGTCCCCATTATTTCTTGGGGAGCTCACGATACCCTGATGATTTTAGCCGATTTCTACCAACAGGCGCGGCAACTCCATGAATGGGGTATTCCTTGGTTATTTGATACAGATCCAGAGGTATTTCCCATTTATTTAGGACTGCCTTGGGGATTGGGAATTGGTCCTCTACCCAATCTACCTTTACCAGTGCAGATTCATAACCGCGTCTGTACTCCTATTCGATTTGAACACTATGGTCGTGCAGCGTCAAGCGATCGCGATTATGTTAATGCTTGTTATGAGCAAGTCCTTACCCAGATGCAGACAGAACTCGACTGTTTAGCTCACCAAAGAGGGAGATGACAGAGATAATCGATAGAATCCTTACTCTATAAGCATTCTTAATTCTTAATTCTTAATTCTTAATTCCGCGCAGCGGTACTAGTGGCGAGTTGACAGAGTATTAGGCTAAGCTGCGAAATATATTCAAAGTATTGATAATATTTTATGAACAAAGTATTTAAACAATTATTTAACTTATCTATCACTTTAACTACCGTCAACCTGTTAATGGGTTGTAGTGTCCTTTTCAAAAATAGAACCGAAGCCAACAAAACTGAAGCCAGCAAAGCTCGATCCACTGAACCAATAGTCTCACCCGCTCTCAAAAATGCCATTAATGACCTTCAAGATTTGAAGATTAAAAGTGAAGGTGAATATGGTATAAAATTGCGAGAATATGAAGATAAACTTAAAGAGATAGTGCCAGTTGCTAAAATTGCTCAGGGTGATGCAGAAGCCTTAGCAGCAATGAAATCAGCTTTAGAAGGACATAAATTAGCTCTAGAGTTCTGGAAATGCGATCGGCTTAATGGTTACGATCAATTGCACGAATGCCGCGATAAAGAACTCCAAGGCATTTTTAATAAGTATCCTGAGATTAAAGAACAAGCTTTAGCTCTAGCTGAAGAAAATTCATCTTATATTAGTGCTAGATTAGACCAAGAATCTTTGTTGGAGGCGATATGGAGCCAAGCAAATGCTGATACTGCGACTGCGCACCAGATAATTTACCCTCCACTGGACCTCTCCGAAAAATAAATACTTTGTGTTTTACTGATATTAATTGTGTTTTTTATAAGATTGTATGAGTTCTCTATTCGAGCATATTCGGAAGATCAGCACGCAAGATGCATTTCGTGTTATTTGGTCTGAAATATGAGTTGTTGGAAAAATTGCTCAGAAAAAGCCAGATTGAGCTACATTATACGCAGCTAAACTCATCTGATGGTTCACGATAGTCAGAAGCATTGCGGCTAGAGCATCTCGGAAGATCCTTCGCTATCGCTCAGGATGACACAAGTCCTCCGTTACAGTGCCATAAGTGCGACATTTGACAACATGTCAAATTACTGGGAATTCAACTATTGGAGTCATCCTCCCAACCGCCAATGATACCTTCAATTATTGAGTGTCCTATTTTGGCGGAGTTATTACCGGCTAGCTTACTTGAACAAGTCATAGATAACTCCCGTGACATGCGAGAGATCATCAAAGAAATACTGGGGGGGAGATAATCAGCTTAATAGTGGAGAGCTTTGAGCAGCCGATATCGAAAGACCTCGAGCCTATGAAGAACAAAAAAAATACGCTTCAGGCAAGACTGTAAAATCACGACTCGGAAAAATCAGTTAATTGTTTTGCCTAGTGGCAACAATACTCCTTGATGTAATAGTCAGGTCAACCTGGCCCTAAAAGTGACGTTAAATTATTTCAGTTAAACTCATAACAATTTTGACGAAAATCAAAAGTTTACTGGAGATAAAGCTTAGCCAGGGAGAAGCATCGATTAGAACTCCTAAGAAAAAACTTATTTGCGAGAATTAACTGCAGAGCAAACGATGGAAAAAAATCACTAGAATCTATGCAGTTGCAAGAGTGATAGAAGCACATGAGCAATTCGTCTAATTAAGATAATTAGAGTAATTCAAGATAGATTTCGATTAATTACCAGATAAGTATGATACATTGATAATTGGCATAATTTGCGGGTTAGTGAGATTAAGGATAATGGTGCATTAATACTGACCAACATGGATTAATTGAATGTCTATTATTGATGACCTCTCCTTTCTCCCAGAAAATAGATTATAAAATGAGAAATTATTAACAGTAATTGGCTCAATTACTCTATTCTTAATTGAAGAGGTAATTGGCTCTAATTGAAATTGGCGATTATTCATTACTTCACAACCCAGTTATCATATGCGTACTTGAGTGATTTTCGGCAAAGGTCTAATTAATCGTACCTGTTAGGGGTGAACTGGCGCTGGCATAGCTTTTTACTGGCATACGACCGGCAATATAAGCCAGGCGCCCCGCATCTGTTGCCATACCCATAGCTTTACCCATTGCTACTGGATTGTGAGCTAATGCGATCGCACTATTAATTAGTAAAGCATCTGCCCCCAACTCCATCGCATAAGCTGCTTCACTGGGAGTACCAATACCCGCATCTACTACTACTGGTACTCCTGCCTCTTCGATAATTATTTGGATATTCGCTGCATTCTTGATTCCCTGTCCTGAACCAATCGGCGAACCCAAAGGCATTACTGTTACACACCCCACCTCTTCTAGGTGCTTGGCTAATAAGGGGTCAGCATTAATGTAGGGCAATACAGCAAAGCCTTCTTTCACTAATTGCTCTGCCGCTTCTAAGGTACCAATCGGGTCAGGGAGCAAATACTTCGGGTCAGGGATCACTTCTAACTTGACAAAATTATTGTCCTCTTGTCCCAACAACTTGGCCATTTCTCGGCCCAGTCGTGCTACCCGCACTGCTTCTTCAGCGGTTTTACAACCAGCAGTGTTCGGTAGCATCCACAATTTTGTCCAATCAAGGGCCTCGGAAAGACCTTCATGACCAGGAGCTTTAGTTTGCACTCGACGCACAGCTACCGTGACAATTTTACTGCCACTAGCAGCAATACTATGTTGCATTAGTTCTAGGTTAGGATACTTCCCTGTGCCAGTCATCAGGCGCGAGGAAAAACTTCGACCGGCAATGGTTAGCTGTTCGGAGGTAGATGATTCTGTGATGACTGAGTTATCGGATTGTACCACCGGTGTGGAAAGGGAATTACTGGAAACACTGATCATTTGAGTTGTTGGAGCTGGGGAGGATTTATGGAAAAATCTGTCGTAGTGAAAATGAGCTAGTAGGGGGTCAGACTTCTGCTGCACAATTAAATCAGCTAGCAATAATGCCGTTACTGGTGCTAGAAGAATACCATTGCGGTGGTGACCTGTCGCTAGGGAGAGATTTTCCAGGGGACTAGAGCCGAGAATTGGCAATTTATCTGGTGTTGTTGGTCGAAATCCCCACCAGCACTCCTGAATTGGCCAGTCTTGTAATTGGGGATACAACCGCATGGCTCGTTCTAAGAGAGTGTGAATCGCAGCTGGAGTATTATGGGGTGTCCAGCCGACATCTTCACTTGTAGCACCCACCAACAGACGACCATCTCGCCGGGGCACTAGATAAATTCCCGAGCCATAGATTACCCGCTGCAGCGAAGGTTGGTAATTGTCTATGGGGACTTTGAGGGATAAGATTTGACCTTTGAGGGGATGTACTGGCAGGGGTAATAAGTCTCGAAACCAAGCACCAGTTGCTAGCACATAATGATCTGCCTGAAAGTCACCTGCGGAAGTTCTGATGCCACGGACAAAACCACCTTGGGGCTCTATTGCCTCAACTTCTACCCCTTCCCGGAAATCTATATCCAATTCCTGAACAGCAAGCCTTAATGATTCAGCCAGTGCTCGGTTATCTACCTGAGCATCTTCTGGATACCACCAACCACCGACTACATCTTTCCCTAAACCAAGTTGATATAAATGAATAGCATCTTTGTCTAACCAGAGTGCAGTAGGAGCATTATTCCCATATCTACCCTCTGGATGCCCATTTTTGCTATTGCTTAACTGTGGAGTATTGTATACAGGAGCTAAAAAGCCACAGGGCCAGTAGCCGGTAGTAACACCAGTGAGCTGTTCAAGTTTACGAATCCATTCGGGATACAATGAGCGCGACCAAAGGCATAAATCCAACATCGGACCAACAGGAATAGCTTCTGCTTGAGGAGCCAGCATTCCTGCTGCTGCTAAGCTTGCACCCTGTTGGAAGTTGCGGTTTAAAACGGTGACTTTTGCGCCGCGCAAGTTCAGTTCAACAGCGATCGCTAAACTGATCACGCCACCGCCGATAATGAGAATGTCACTTGTTGCATTCATTGGACAAAAATTAAGAATTAAGAATTAAGAATTAAGAATTAAGAATTATTTTTCTTGTATTCTGCATTCTCTACTCCTTCTCCGGTGGGGCAGAACGGGGAAGTAAAACTTTGTATCTCGTGAAATGTCCTATGCAATGGCTCCGAGTCAACGGGAAGCCCGCGTTATAACCGTAGGTTTAGCAACGGGAGCTGTCACGATGCCTTATGACATGTCCACCAAATCTCTATTAATTCTCTAAACAAGAAAAAACTACAACACAAAAGGCACAAACTTTACCATAGGGCTGGCACTGGTGAGTTCTGATTCCCTGAACCCTCTGGATTTGTGGTAACTTCCTCAGAATTTTGAGGTCTTGGTGGAGGAGGCGGATTATCTGCTTGAGCTATTGTTGGCGCAGGTACGGGTGGAGGGGGTGGATTGTTAGCCGTACCCTCTGGATCTATAGTAACGTCAGAATTATTGAGTTCAACTGCTGTTTGGGGGACAGTAGTCCCTGATGCTTCTTGGGTTTGATTTGCCGCCTGATTTCTACCCCGGAAAGGAAAACGCCAAGCGAATGCAACCCCTAAAAGGGAGGCAACCCCAATTGCCATGAGCACCAATCCAAGAATTAATTTGTTCGAGCTTCTTCTTGCCATACCTAATTTAGGATAAAAAATACTGCATCGGTGGATCTGAGAAAATTATTAGGGTAAGTATTTTTGCACAACCTGCCAGCCAGAGATAGAAACCCAAGTAAATCCTAGCAATAGTGCAATGTTTGTTCCTACGTGAACAGAACGTGCCCAAGGTTGCTTGTGGTTAATTTGGATGGAACTGCTTGCTGAAAGCAATACTAACGCTACAGCAGATAATCCAGCAACTATATGTCCTGAATGTCCCAAACTACCATAATGACCTAAGGTACCTACAATACCGATCACCAGCAGGAGCAAGACGAGAATTACCATCACCCAGCCAATGATATAGTGCAAAGGCTGCAACCAAGGAAGCTGCCGATGCCCAGAATTGCGCTTAAAAAACAGCATACTGCCGCTAATGCCCAAGACTAAATAGGCAAACAGCGATAAGCCCATTGACCATGCAGCTATCTTCCATAGCCAGAGAAATGAAGGTAGATCCACAGTGCGATCGCCAAAACTGGTGTGCTATTTTCTAACCTTCATGATACGACTATGGGGCTGCAAAATTTTGCAACCCCTTAGATATAGGCAAGTTATTAGGAATGCTCCTAGTTACTTAGGTAATTTTTGACAATGATTGCACCCACAGCACGGTGCGTTACGCTGTGCGATGCTGGTGGCGTTAAGCGGTAGCGTAACCCAACGCCGGAGCATATTCCGTTCGGTTTCACTTCGTTCCACCCAAGCTACAGTTTTATTCGTCTCACTTAAGCTGATTTAGCCTACAACAGCGAGATTCAAATGTTCTGTGGTGATTGGAGTCTTTTGGCTAACTGATTCTGGGTTTTGCCTAGGATTACTAGGTTTTACTACTTGTTCGGAAACCCGCGTCTTGGAGGAAGGACCGTTTTCTTCGACACACAAGCGAACACATGGTATGGTGTCTGAAAGAATGGCACTAGCCATCATGCCGGTATGAATCTCAAGCAAAGCTGCTGGCAGAGCTTCAAACACCAAGCGCTGACCAGGAAAAATGACCCGCTCAAAATACCAGTTGGGAATGTTTGTAATACGTGCTATCTGAATTTGGCTAGTCGCATTCACGTAGCAGCAGATGATTTTATCCTTCTTATCAGAAGGTAGGGGATCTAAAATTTGAGCCATGACAGCAGATTTGTTAAAGACTAACTTTTTATTACTCCAACTAAGTTAACACTTGCGATCCCCGTTAGCTGTAATCATAAATACAAATCACTAATCCTTACCAGGACTGGTGGGGAGTCAGTTGGGGTTATAACCCTGTTTTGGCAGATTATTCGTTTTTTTAGGCTATATTTGGCAACTTTCCAAGAGAATACTTGTTCTTGAGGGCTCTGTAGAGCTAGTAACTTTTGTGACTCAGTTTTTTATTTCTTTTTACTTCCGTGGCTTTTTTTTTGAAAAAACCCCATAGTTGAGGTAAATCGGCAATTTTGCTAAAGTTAAGTTATGTGAAAATATTTTTCATAATTTTGTAAAAATTAAGGCAGTAGTCAGACACTTACCAGTTACCCGTTACCCGTTGACTCAAGTACCTCGGGTAAGAAGCTTCTGCTGGAAACAGTGGAAGGGGGAAAGGACAAAGGGTAAAGTACAATCTCTAACGATATATGTGATGGCTTAAGTTCTTGCTGCTGAAAGAACGAATTAATCAAAAAGAAAATAACGAACACAAAATTTACCATGCAGCAGAAAATTCTTTACGTTCGCCTCCCTTGCAATCCCATCTTTCCAATTGGGGTTGTTTACTTAGCGGATCACGTTCAGAAACTTTTCCCAGAGGTTAAGCAGCGTATTTTTGATCTGGGAACCGTGCCTCCCTTAGATTTTTCTCGTGCTCTTGATACCTGTGTAGATGAGTTTCAGCCAACAATGTTGGTGTTTTCCTGGCGCGATATTCAAATTTATGCCCCAGTAGGTGGTAGAGGTGGCAACCCTCTGCAAAATGCCTTCGAGGTGTATTATGCTCGTAATCCCTTAGTCAAGTTACGGGGAGCTTTCGGTGGCTTTCGTCTAGCTGCATCATACTACCAGGAGCTTTGGCAAAATTTAGGATTGATTCGACGGGGTTGGAAGCGAGCTAAAAGATATAACCCAGAGGCTCGCCTGATTGTTGGTGGTGGTGCTGTGAGTGTTTTTTATGAGCAGTTGGGCAATCAACTGCCAGCAGGTACGATCATTTCCGTTGGAGAAGGGGAAGTTCTACTAGAAAAAATTCTCAGAGAGCAAGATTTTCGGGATGAGCGCTGTTATGTGGTAGGAGAGACGAAACCACGCAATCGCCTGATCCACGAATGGCCAACTCCGATTGAAAAAACTGCCTGCAATTACAACTATATCGAAAGTATCTGGCCAGAATTTGAGTATTATCTGCAAGAGCAAGACTTCTACATTGGAGTCCAAACCAAGCGCGGCTGTCCTCACAACTGCTGTTACTGTATCTATACCGTAGTCGAAGGGAAACAGGTGCGCATTAACCCAGCAGACGAAGTTGTGGCAGAGATGCGTCAACTATACAACCGGGGAATCCGTAACTTCTGGTTTACCGATGCCCAGTTTATTCCAGCTCGTAAGTTCATTAAAGATGCTGTTGAACTATTACAGAAAATCCTCGACTCTGGGATGACGGATATTCATTGGGCTGCATACATTCGAGCAGATAATCTTAACCCAGAACTATGCGAGTTGATGGTCAAGACTGGGATGAATTACTTTGAAATTGGCATCACCAGTGGTTCTCAAGAACTCGTGCGGAAGATGCGGATGGGTTACAATCTACGCACAGTCTTAGAAAACTGCCGCGATTTAAAAGCAGCAGGCTTCAATGACTTGGTTTCCGTCAACTACTCTTTTAATGTAATAGATGAGCGACCGGAAACCATTCGTCAGACTATTGCCTATCATCGGGAGTTGGAGCGCATCTTTGGAGCTGATAAAGTTGAACCAGCTATCTTTTTTATTGGTCTGCAACCTCACACTCACCTAGAACAGTATGCCTTTGATAACAACATTGTCAAACAAGGCTACAACCCGATGAGTCTTATGCCTTGGACAGCAAAGAAACTCCTCTGGAATCCAGAACCATTGGGCTCTTTTTTTGGAGAAGTTTGCCTCCAAGCATGGCGACAAAATCCTAATGATTTTGGTCGTGAGGTAATGAAAATTTTGGAAGAGAGATTAGGTTGTGCTGATTTGAAGGAAGCACTAACTGCTCCAATTAAATCCCAGCAAAAACCTTACAAACAACTAGTTACTGTTTAATATTAATAGTTGTTAGTTATTTATTATGAGTTGTTGATTATTAGCTTCCCACTCAAACAACAAATAACCAATAACCAATAACAAATAACCAATTATGCTTAAAGGTTCGATTTTACAAAAGCTAGATACAGCTCATCGGAGTAGTAAAAAACCTCTGAATTTTGGGGTTTATTATAAAAACACACTAATTGCTCTGTGTCATGCCTTAGAAGACTTCATTCTGGAGTCTGACAGTGCTCCATTAATGATTACTGCATTCCAACGGGGTAAGTGGTACTTGCAAGAGGCAGAACGCTATGGAGACATAGCCCATAAGTCCTCTCAGGTAGTGATTATGGCAGCTGCTGATAGTGGCTTTTTTGAACACCCTACCAGTCAGCTCTCAAATGTTGCCTTAATTAATCTAGAACCCTCTGATCCCGTGGCTCAAGAGTGGCACTTAATGATTCTGTCTCCGAGATACACAGCAATGGTTTTATGTCAAGAGTTATCGGAGTCGGATTATGGTTCTCAGGGACCACCAGAGCAGGATATAGAGCGCAAGTTTTATGGCTTTTGGACTTTCGAGCCAGATTTGGTAATGGAAGTAGTGAGAGTTGCGATCGCTCACATTGGTAGTTATGATCAGGACTTGGAACAAGCCTTAACTCATCGAGTAAAACAAATTACTGCTTCTGTCACTGAAGAACGAGATGATCTAGGGGTAGTGGTACAGCGGGTAGTAGATTATCTCCAAAATAGTCAAAAGAGCTTATCCCAACTAGGACAGACTAATCCTGATGCCTCAGAGTTCTATCAACAGGCGTTAGATGAAAACCTGGTTTCTAACGAAATGCAAGCCTTTTTAAGGATGGCTCAGTTAATTGACCAGGCAAACGCAGTTAATCCGATGGTAGCAGCAGAAGTCACAGCTCTCTCAGAAGCAATGGGACAGCTATTGGATTTACCAGCTTGGCAGCTAAAACGATTGCGCCTTGCTGGTTTGTTGCATGGACTAGTTCCTTCCTTGGGAACAGGGATTTCTTCTGAGGATGAAGGACCTAGTTGTCCTTTAGTTTCCGGAGTACAAGCATTACGAGCGATGCCACAGTTAAGAGCAGTTGCTCGAATTATCACCCATCAAACTGAGCGGTGGGATGGTACGGGTATACCTGCTGAGTTAGCTTATGATGCTATTCCCTTAGAATCAAGAATTTTGGGGCTGATTACAGAGTTTCAGCAGCGAGTCAATCAACAGCGGATGTCCCAGGCAGGGGACGATAAGCCAACTCTCAGTCACGAAGAGATTTTGTCTCAAGCTTTAGCTGAGTGTCAAGCACTCTCAGGGAAAACATTTGATCCCAAACTAGTTGAGGCTTTAGGTTTGATGGTGATGGGAATGCAACAGGGTATGAACCTACAGACAAGTCAACCGAAAATTGCCTCAGGGATGTGGTTACTTGACTCCCATGCTGAGGAAGAGATGCAATTATTACAGAAGAAAAATTGTTAATTATTAATTGTTAATTGAAATGGAAATAGAGGCAATTCGGGCAGGGAGACTTAAGCAAGTACCGGGGGCAGATTTAGAAGACGAAGACTTTTCTGGCTGCCAATTGCAGCGAATTAATCTTGCTGGTGCCAACTTGGTGGGAACGAATTTTGCTAGTTGCAATCTCAATGGTGCTCGTTTGGATGGTGCTAACTTAATTGGTGCTCAATTGGTAGCAGCGGACTTGCGAGCAAACTTGTTGGGAACTAACTTGATGCAAGCTGACTTGAGTGGTGCTGACTTACGGGGTAGTAACCTCCGAGGAGCAAACTTGATGGGAGCGAAGCTGACTAAAGCATCTTTGGCTGGTGCTTTTCTGAGTGGAGTAAATTTGATGGGGGTGAATTTACAAGGGGTAGATTTCCGGGGTGCTGACTTGCGGGGAGCTAATCTCAATGGTGCAAATTTACAAGGGGTAGATTTTTCTCAAGCAGATTTACAAGGAGCTAGCTTGACTGAAGCTAATTTAGAGGAGGCAGATTTGCGAGGGGCAAATCTGGCTGGAGCGAATTTGGCTGGAGCGAATCTGCTCTGTGCAGAGTTGGATGGTGCGAAGTTAGATGGGGTAAATTTGGAGCGAACTTGTTTAGTTGGGACTTCTGTAGCGCAAATGGTTTCGTGAAAACGATCGAAATTTGCTAATCCCTGCAAATGCTGAAGATCAGAACTATTACCAAGCCATCTACAGCCTATTTGCAATCAGGATAAGTACACTTTTTTAATAGACTCCGACTAATTATCCTACTGTAAACTTCAATTTAGTACTCGCTGGAGAAATTAATTATGTTAACTGAATTGCAGAAGCAGAAATTACCAAGATTGTTTGAAATGTATGATGCCGACAATAACGGTTTCATTGAGCAAGCGGATTTTGAGCGGTTCCTAGAAGCCTACTCTCAGCTTCGCAGCTGGGAACCAGGTTCACCCAACTACAATTCCTTTCAATCGAAGTTAACGTCTCGTTGGGATAGTATGCAAAAGTTTGCAGACACCAATCGTGACAACAGGATTTCTTTGGAAGAATGGCTGGCATATATCGAGAATATCCTTAATGACCAAGAAGCTTATGAAGCAGAAATAAAGGGCATCGCAGGTTTCGTCTTTAGCGTATTTGATACTGATGGGGATGAGCAACTGGATTTGGAGGAGTACAAACAATGGTATCGAAGCGCCAGCCTTGATGAAAATTCTGCTAACGAGGTATTCAAACGGCTAAATTTAAAAGATGATGAATCCATTACTAAAGAAAAACATATCGAGCTGCTCGATGAATTCTTCCGTAGTGAAGATCCAGAAGCACCTGGTAATTTTGTCTTTGGTAAAGGCTAGTGCCGCTGCGCGGAATTAAGAATTAAGAATTAAGAATGCTTATAGAGTAAGGATTCTATCGATTTCAAACTGGTCACTTATTTCCGCCGCGCTGCACTAGATAGAACTGTGTGCATCTCATTTTTGTAAGTGAGATGCACCTCCCTACTCCCAGATCCACTGTTCCCTGTTCCCTTTGCTAAAGCAATTTTCCCCTTTTCCCTACTCCCTAAATTGCCAATTCCCAATTCATAATCATGCAGGTGACAACTAGTTCCTTAGAAAAAATCAGCCCTACAGCGTTACTAGTGGCTTATTCTAGACAGTTTACCGATATTCCTTATGGGCAAGAATTGGCACAATTAGTTAATGCTCAAGCTTTCGTAGAGCAGTTACAAAAACAACAGTCCGATAAATCGTTTGAAGTAGCAGTTTTATTTGAAGGTCGGTATAAAGCTATTAATCAAGTGATGGCTCAATTTCAAACAACTCAAATCCTTGAACTAGCCTCCGGCTTGGTGCCACGGGGTATGGTAATGTCTCGGGAGCCTTCTACAACTTTTATCGAGAGTGATTTGCCAAGAATGATAACGCGCAAACAGCAACTGGTGAAACAGCTAGTTGGCGATCGCTCAAACTTGCACTTTGTGGGGATTGATGCCACTAGTCAACCCAGCCAATTACCTATCGATGTAGATTATCTAGATTCCCAAAAGCCCATTACTGTAATATGCGAGGGACTACTGCTGTACCTGACATTTCATCAAAAACAGCAGTTGTTTGCTAATGTCCGGGAGTTGCTTCAGCTTTATGGTGGTGTGTGGATAACCCCTGATTTAATTACAAAAGAATATTTGAGTAGGGTACGGGGAAATAGCCCAGCTTGGCAAAAATTGAGCCAGACAGTCAGAGGAATGACAACAACCTTAGACAAAGATACTATCTTTGACAATTTCGATCAGGTTAGACAATTCTTAAATGAGCAAGGGTTTCAGCTTCAGGGGTATAGTATGCTCAATGTATTAGACCAACTAACTTGCTTGGAACCTTTGGGGATTCATCCTGCTCTTGCCGAATCTATACTCACTGATTCATTTGTCTTTGCCCTTACTCCCGACATCGGAAGTTAAATAGTATGTTTGATTGCATCGTGATTGGAACAGGACCAGCCGGTATAGTTACTACCAAAGAATTACTGGAGCAAGGTGTGGGCGAAGTACTCTGTTTAGAGCAAGCAGAGGATGTGGGCGGAGTTTATGCCAATGCCTACGACAGTTTAGTGCTGACTACCTCTTGCGCATTTAGTATGTTTTCTGATTTCTGGATAGGTGATGGCAATCAGCACAAATTCTGGACAAAGAAGGAAGTAGTTGACTATTGGAAGAGCTATGCCAAACATTTTGGTGTTTTAGAGAAAATTCGTTTCAACTCCAAAGTTGTAGGAGTCACTCCCGAAGACAATCAAGGGTGGCAAATTCAACTAGCATCTGGAGAGATTTTGCACTCAAAACGGGTAGCATTGGCAATTGGGAACAACAGTATATCAAATTATCCAGAGTGGAAAGACTTATTAACTGAAGTGGAGTTTTCCCATTCCAAGGAATATCGTAACCCTGATAACTTTGTGGGCAAAACGGTATTAGTGGTTGGGGGAGGTGAGTCAGCTTCAGACATAGCCCTAGAACTATCTGGTGTCGCCAACAAGTGCTGGGTCAGCCTTCGCAATTCAGCTGGGTGGATAATACCCAGGAAGAGAGGTGACTATGCTGCCGATACTGCTAGCCATCGCGGTGTATACGGTCTACCAAGGGACTATGGAGATGCTTTGAGCAAACTTATCTTCCGATTAGAGTTGAGCAAGAAAGATCCAGTTCATGATACTATAGCTAAACTCAATCAGAAGGTTAAAGCTAAAAAAGGGGTCTGGGGGACATACGCAACTAAAAATATCTCCTTACCCAAGGCAATTGTGCACCATGGCTGTCAAGTGGTCGGCGAAATAGTGAAGGTAGAAGATGGTGGCAGGACATTGATCGCAGCCGATGGGGAAACCCTTGAAAACGTGGATGCGGTGGTATTTTGTACAGGCTACAAAAACTATGTATCTTTCCTGCCTGAGCCCTTGAGAAAAACTGACCCCCGCAGTCTTTACAAACATATGTTTCATGCCTTGTATCGGGACAAAATCGCTTGGATTGGTTGGGCACGTCCTGCCATTGGCAGTCAGTTTCCTCTTACGGAAATGCAAGCCAGATTTTTTGCCTTGATTTGCACTGGTAAACGAACTCTTCCGGCTTCTGAGGACATGGAGCAGGTAGCATCTATTGATAAAGCCAAATATTTAGAACAGTTTGAACATAATGCTGCTCGCATCCGAAGCTTGCTTGATTATCATATTTACATCGATGAACTAGCTGATTTAATTGGGTGCAAACCGCCCTTGTGGAAATACTTTTTCTTACATCCTCGGCTCTGGTTTACTATGGTATATGGTCCGACCCAAGGTACCCAGTTTCGTTTACAAGGACCAGGCAACAAGAAAGCCTTAGCTCAAGAGCTGATCAAGAAGTTACCGGTGATTCCCTTCAATAATCACGTTATCAAAGCTGGTCTAAGAGGTCGTGTGATTTATGGGTTCAAGGCTGTAGTTAAGGGGTTGATGAATCCGCTTTATTTTGCTATGAATTTGGTGAGAAACAAAGGTCAATTAGGGTAAGCATACGCGCTACGCGCACGCTTATTTAATCTGACTTAATTCAATGTAACCTTCAACCCACCCGAAGAGCACCCACTTCTCGATAAAACCGGTAATTATCCCTTTTCTGTCACTTTCAGAAATTATGACGAAATTCGGTCATTACAGCCAACGATACCTAACGAAAGAATCAGGGTTTGACCCCCATTTTTCGGAGTCTGACAGAAGAGGGATAATATGATTCCCAAGATTACTACTGTTCCCATTCAACACCTAGCCTCAGGCGATCGCCTTGCCATTCAAGTCTATCAATTTAGTGGTAGTCAACCAGGAAAAAAGGCATATTTACAAGCCAATCTTCACGGTGCGGAAATTGTTGGTAATGCTGTGATTCATCAACTGATTGAATTTCTCATGAGTCTTGATGATAGCCAGCTAGTTGGGGAAATTTGGTTAGTTCCTGTCTGCAATCCCCTCAGTACTAATCAGCGCCATCACACTTTTTCTACAGGCAGATTTAATCCTTATGATGGCAAAGACTGGAACCGTATCTTCTGGGATTATGAGAAAAGATGTGATGATTTAGCTACCTTTGCTCAATCTCAGATCAATCTTGATGTTACTGAAATTTACAGCAACTATCTGGAAAGAATTAAAGCAAGTTTTGCTCAAGAACTAGCTAAAATACAATCTCCTAGTGGAGTGCCCTTCCGTGAGCGCTATCGCTATCAGTTACAATCTTTATGTCTTGATGCCAACTATGTGATTGATATTCATAGTTCTACAGACCAAGCTATTGATTACCTATATTGCTTTCATAGTCGTGAAGAAAGTGCTAAGGCTTTTCTCCTTGACTATAGTATTTTGATGAATGAGTACGATGGAGATGCCTTTGACGAAGCTTTTCTCAAACCCTGGTTAGCACTGGAAAAGCAATTAGCAGAACTCGGTAAAACAATTAAGTTTGAGCTTGAATCCTGGACATTGGAATTGGGTTCTGGTAGGGAAATGAATCCAGAATCAGTGGCAAAAGGGATTCAGGGTATCAAAAATTACTTAGCACAAAAGGGAATGTTGAAAATTGCTGATTTTCCTCTAGCAGAAACCGCATTTCATCGGATAAATTTTGTTGGCAAAAGTCAGATTAGAATGTACTATGCCCCCGTAGGTGGCATGATTCAATCAAAAGTTGAACTAGGTAGCCAGGTTAAGGAAGGAGAGCGACTGTATCAGCTACTGAGCTTCAATAAAAATCGAGAATTACCGACTGTAATCGATGTCTGTGCTGAAACTGCTGGTGTGGTGTTTACTGTATCCACCAATCATGCTGTCAACGAAGGAGAGTATGTACTATCAGTAATGTAAGCAATTCATCCTTAGGCAAGGGAGCTGGGGGAGTCAGAAAATTGGATAATTGTAGGACTTACGCACTCAATTGTCATGGTGAGGTGATAGTGAAGTATCTCAGCCGTTTGGAGATCCTTCGCTATCGCTCAGGATGACATAATTTCCTGACGGTGTATAAGTCCTAAATTTATCAGGACTTACACACAGCCTATATTTGTAGGGTGTGTTAGCGTAACGTAACGCACCTTTAACTCTATATGTGGTGTAGCTGCGTAAGTCCTGTTTATGTTTTACAGTTCCCTCAATCAGCATCATGGCAGAAGATACCAAAAGCTATTCAACACAACCACATCCAGAGGGAGAGCTCCTCGACTCATCACTAGGAGTAACCATTCCCGTCGCACCAGAAGGATTCAAATCTGGCTTTATTGGTATTGTAGGGCGTCCTAATGTGGGTAAGTCTACCTTAATGAATCAATTGGTGGGACAGAAAGTTGCTATTACTTCCCCAGTCGCACAGACTACCCGCAATCGCCTACGGGGTATCCTAACGACACCGGAAGCACAGTTGATTTTTGTGGATACTCCAGGAATTCACAAACCCCATCACCAGCTAGGTAAGGTTTTGGTGCAAAATGCACGGATTGGTATTGAGTCGGTGGATGTAGTGTTGTTGGTAGTTGATGGAGCGGTATATGCTGGAGGAGGCGATCGCTTTATTGTTGATTTGCTCCAACGTACCCAAACTCCAGTAATTCTGGGTATTAATAAATCCGATCTACAAACTTCTCCTAGTGACGGAGAATCCCTGGATGAAAGTTACCGTCAACTAGCTACTCCCCAAGATTGGCAAGTAACCAAATTCTCGGCTCTCACTGGTGATGGCTTGGAAACTTTGCAGCAACAGTTAATTGACAAACTAGAACCAGGACCATATTACTATCCCCCTGACTTAGTAACTGACCAACCAGAACGTTTTATTATGGGGGAATTGATTCGGGAGCAAATTTTACTGCTGACTCGCGAAGAAGTTCCTCACTCAGTAGCAATTACCATTGATGTAGTAGAGGAGGAGCCGAAGATTACCCGCATTCTTGCTACTATCCACGCGGAACGGGAATCTCAAAAAGGTATTTTAATTGGCAAGAAGGGGAGTATGCTTAAAGAGATTGGTAGCGCTGCTCGTCAACAAATCCAAAAGTTAATTGCTGGTAAAGTTTACCTGGAACTATTTGTCAAAGTACAGCCTAAATGGCGTCAATCTCGCCTCCGTTTGGCAGAGTTGGGTTATCGGGTGGAGAATTGATAATTGATAATTGTTCATTATCAGAGTGTCAAGAAAGTGAATGGTTATTCTTTTGAAAGCTGGGGGAGCTGAGGGAGCTGAGGAAGCTGGGGGAGCTGGGGAAAAAAATCCCACAATTGAAAAGAGGGCTATAACAGCAGATTTGGTATAATTCTGTTACATTTTTGGTAACGAATGAGCTCTAATTAAAAGAGTAGGTCAAATTTAAGATAGAAGACTTTAGTTATTTGGCTGTTGAGCAACAGACAGCCTAGCTGTTATTGATCTAAATTTACCTACCAATGAAAAATATACAAAAAGCGATCGCACCTCATCACTCCTTCAAAACAATCGCTATTCTCAGCATAGCTGCTTTACTGGGACAATTGATAGCTGGTTGTGAAGCAGGTAACTATGCAACAGATTCTGGAGCTCAGCCACAGGAATATCCAGCAGCACAAGAGGATGCATCACAACTAGAACAAAAATCATTAAACAGTACAGCTCCATTACGAGCTGCTAGACAGCAATTGCCTCAAGCATCACCGGCAGCTGAATCTCTCAGAGGTGAAATAACAGAAGCAGACAGCGGTGAAGTTTATGCTCCTATTGAAGAAAATTCTTTTAAAAAAGTCAGTAATAGCCCCCTCTCTACCTTTGCCATCGACGTAGATGCCGCATCCTACAGTAACGTGCGGCGCTTTATCAATGAGGGACAACTGCCACCCCCAAATGCAGTACGCATTGAGGAGCTAATTAATTATTTTAACTACGAATATCCCCAACCAGAAGGTGATCAACCCTTCTCTGTTAACACAGAAATCTCCCAGGCTCCCTGGAATCAGGCTCACAAGCTAGTTCATATCGGCTTACAAGGTAAAAACATTAGCAATGAAAATTTACCCCCCAGTAATCTGGTATTCTTGTTCGATGTTTCCGGTTCGATGAACGATCCCAACAAGTTACCCCTGCTCAAATCTGCTTTCCGTTTGTTAGTAAATGAATTGGGAGAAAAAGACAACGTCAGCATTGTCGTTTATGCTGGAGCCGCAGGCATGGTTTTACCGCCAACTCCCGGTAACCAAAAAGACAAAATTTTAGCAGCAATTAATCAGCTAGGAGCAGGGGGTTCTACTGCTGGGGGAGAAGGGATTAAACAGGCTTACCAACTTGCTAAAGAAAATTTCATCGAATCTGGAAACAACCGGGTAATTCTCGCTACTGATGGAGATTTTAATGTCGGGGTATCCAGTGATGCTGAATTAGTAAAACTAATTGAACAAAAGCGAGAGGAAGGAGTATTCCTTACTGTCTTGGGATTCGGTACGGGTAATTTACAAGATACCAAGATGGAAAAGCTCGCTAATAAAGGTAACGGTAATTATGCTTACATTGATAATCTGCTAGAGGCAAAGAAAGTCTTGGTGAAGGAGATGGGGGGAACCTTGTTGACAATTGCCAAGGATGTCAAAATTCAAGTAGCATTTAACCCGGAAAAAGTCCAAGCCTACCGTCTGATTGGCTATGAAAATCGTCGGCTACAGAATCGCGATTTTCAAGATGATACTAAAGATGCGGGAGAATTAGGAGCAGGACATTCGGTTACCGCTCTTTATGAAATTATCCCAGTTGGTGTCAACAGTGATGTGAAATTCCCGGAAGTTGAAGATTCAAAAGAGCAACAAAATCCTGGAACTCCCGAAACTTATGGCGCTAACGACTTGATGCAAGTAAAATTGCGTTACAAACAACCCCAAGGAACAACCTCTCAACTCCTTACCTATCCCGTAGTTGACGGAGGAGTTAAACTGGAAAACGCCTCGAATAACTTTAAGTTTTCTGCCGCTGTTGCTGCCTTCGGTATGGTGTTGAGAAATTCCCAGTACAAGGGAACAGCCAATTTTGAACAAGTATTGCAGCTGGCGAATCAATCTCAGGCTGAAGACTTAGACGGTTACCGAGCTGAATTTATCCGTTTAGTAAAACGGATCAAGAATTAAGAATTTAGAATTTAGAATTTAGAATGAACAACAAATGACAAATGACAAATTGCTAACCTTTGACGAGCAAGGCTATAAAATTCAACAGGAGTTAGGGCATAATCTTAGTGGGGGACGAATCACTTACTTGGCAACTACTACCAAGAGTGAGCAACCGGTAGTGATTAAGCAGTTTCAGTTTGCTAAAGTCGGAGCCAGTTGGTCAGAATATAAGGCTCATGAGCGAGAAATTGCTCTGCTGCAACAGCTAAATTCACCTAGTATTCCCCAGTACCTAAATTCCTTTGAAACTCCTGATGGCTTTTGCCTGGTACAGGAATATAAGCCAGCTCCTTCCCTAGCTAAACCCCAACCATTTACCCCCCAAGAAATTAAGCAAATTGCGATCGCAACTTTAGAGGTGTTAGTCTACCTACAACAGCAAATACCTCCAGTTATTCATCGGGATATTAAACCAGAAAATCTCCTAATTGACCGTTCCCCCAAGATTAAGGTTTACTTGGTAGATTTTGGCTTAGCTCGCTCAGCTGATGGAGATGTGGCTGCTAGCAGTGTAGTTAAAGGTACACTGGGGTTTATGCCACCGGAACAGATGTTTAACCGTCAGCTGACAACAGCTTCTGACTTGTATAGTTTAGGTGTAACACTAATTTGCTTATTAACTCAGACGAAATCGACAGAAATTGGTAACTTAATTGATGAGGCAAATCGCATCAACTTCAAGCCTCTAGTAAAAGAAGGCAGAAGGCAGGAGGCAGGAGGCAGAAGGGAAGAAAGCTTGTGGGGTAAGCTTTTTAACCTTTTTTCACGCTTTGGTTATTTCCACCGCGCTGCACTAGTGCCTCAGTTGAATCCCCGATTTATTAATTGGCTCGAAAAAATGGTAGCACCGAACCTCAAACATCGCTACCCCAATGCAGCTACAGCATTAGCAGCTCTGGAACCGATTGAGGTTGTTAGAAACTCAACCTCTAGATGGGGAGAGATAAAGAACCCCCTTGGCTGGAAGCTCACTAAATTGATACTCATCAGCCTTAGTGGAATAGCTCTATTAAGCATCGGTTTGAACAATGTCAATCAGTCCAATTCTGGAGATGAACTCAAACAATTGCTAGAAACTGGTGAATGTCAAAGCTGTGACTTAAGGGGGTTAGACTTGAGGAATGCCGAGTTACAAGGTGTTGACTTAACGGCTGCGGATCTAACTGATGCGGATCTCAGAGGAGCGGATCTTCGTAGTACTGACTTAGAAAATATTAACCTAACAGCTAGTGATCTCAGGGGAGCAGATCTTCGAGGAGCAGATCTTCGAGGAGCCAATCTCAGGAATGCCAATCTCAGGAGTGCCAATTTCAGGAGTGCCTATCTTAATGATGCTGATCTTCGAGGAGCAATCCTACCCGATGGCTCACTCAATCCTTAGAATGGTCATTAGTCATTAATCATTTAGTTATTGGTCATTAATACAAAGGACGAATAACACTTGACAAAAGACAAGTGACGTGTAATATCAGGGTTTGGCATGACTAGTTTATCACCGCCGACAGCAGCAAATCGAAGGAAGCAAACTCAAAGTGACTGGCGACTCTTCCTGCGATTGTTGCCTTATGCACGTCGTAGCAAAAATCTGCTCTTGATTTCCGTCATTTTTTTGATACCGTTGTCCGTAACCGGAGCAGTTCAACCCCTAATCATTGGACAAGCAGTTTCCCTCATTCGTCAACAGCCAACTTGGTCTATTCTGGAAGGTCGTTCATTGTCCGAGGGTGTCAGTATTCTTAGTAGTCTACTACTACTAACTATACTAGTTCGATTAGTATTCACCATTTTTCAGAAATTCTTAGAAGAGAAACTAGGACAGAGAATTATTGCTCAAATTCGGGAAGATCTCTTTAAGCATGTTTCTTCCTTAGCAGTGCGATTTTTTGATAGAACACCAGTAGGGAAGTTGATTACCCGACTGACGAATGATGTAGAAGCTTTAGGATTAGTCTTCTCTAGTGGTGCTATTGGTATTGTTAATGACTTATTCTCAATGTTGGTGATTGCCATCTTCATGTTTGCACTGCAATGGCAACTAGCGCTGATTCTGGTGTTAATGCTATTTCCAGTTACGAGTTTAATTATTTACTTCCAAAAGGAGTATCGCAAAGCTAACTACAAAGCTAGGGAAGAACTTTCTGACCTCAACTCGATGCTGCAAGAAAATATCACTGGCATTAATATCGTACAGTTATTTCGCCGCGAGCGATTCAATGGTGAAATGTTTCGGGCGGTTAACCAGCGCTACATTAGTGAGGTTAACAAAACCATCTTTCACGATTCTGCCGTTTCCGCCACACTGGAGTTGGTTTCCTTTATTGCGATCGCAGTTATGCTGTGGGTAGGTGGTTTATTTGTCCTGCAAGATACCCTCAATTTAGGGACATTAACAGCTTTTATCTTTTATGGACAGCGTTTGTTTAACCCCTTGCGCCAATTTGCAGATAAATTCACCATGTTCCAAGCTGGGTTTACCGCTGTTGAGCGGGTTAGCGAAATTCTCGATGAGCCTATTGAAATTCGCGATTCAGAGGAAGCAAATCTTAAATTAGAACTAGGTAATCTTCCCCACACTTCATCTGGAGAAATTCGCTTTGAACATGTCTGGTTTGCCTACAAGCCAGATGAATATGTCCTCCAAGACTTGCACTTTACCATTCGTCCTGGAGAAAAGGTTGCTTTAGTGGGACCTACTGGTGCTGGCAAGAGTTCAATTATTCGCCTGTTATGCCGTCTTTATGAACCAAGCAAAGGAAGAATTTTGCTAGATGGTATTGATATTCGGGATCTACCCCAAGCTCAACTACGCCGCTACATGGGCGTTATCCTGCAAGATGGGTTTCTCTTTGCTGGTGATGTCAAGAGTAATATTGCCTTGGGAGAAGACTATTCATTGGAGGCAATCCAAACTTCAGCAGAGGTAACCAATGTCGCTGATTTCATTGAAAAATTACCCCAAGGTTATGATACCCAACTCCGAGAACGAGGTACTAATCTCTCTGGTGGTCAAAAACAATTGTTAGCCTTTGCCCGTGCTGCCATTCGCAACCCTAGTATTCTAGTACTGGATGAAGCAACGGCAAGTTTAGATGTGGGTACAGAAGCCCTGATTCAACAAGCTTTAGACCGGTTATTGGAAGAGCGCACTGCCATTATTATTGCCCACCGGCTCTCAACTATCCGCAATGTCGATCGGATTTTGGTGCTCAAGCGAGGACAGTTGGTAGAATCAGGTTCTCATGAGCAACTTTTGCAGGAGGATGGTTTGTACGCTAGTTTATATAAGTTGCAGATGTTGAATTCTTGAATAGATTTTAACTAAAATGTGAACTACCTACGCTGTATAAAGGGTCAGCCTAGGTAGTTCACATTTAACCTAACACCTAATACCTAATGGACATTAACCATTAGCTTTTCAGTTTAAGTCATGATTAAAATCTATTCTTGCATACCTGCATATAATAATCGCGCAAATAACCTCGCACCATCATCCTTTTTAAGCTCAGAGTAGGAGGGAAGCTCGCGAACACCTACCACTCGTAAATCAGACAACAACTCTGGATGAAATTGGCAGGTGAAAGAACGTCGAATTTCTTTGCTCTCAAAATCTTTGTAGTTAATACAAGTAGCAGAACATTCCGTTACCACTTCACCATCTTCAGTAGTAGAACATAAGATTTCGATCGCATCAGGGAGCTTAATTAGCCAAGATAACGAGCTGTTGGCGACTAGATGACGACAGGGAATGAGGGCATTATGAATTAATCGATAAGCCCAATTGGCAAATAACATCGCTTCCTCGTTCACCTCATCGGAGTGAAACATGGCAATATTCAGTTCTTGCTCATATTCAATTGAAGTATCAATCACCCCTTCATGTTCATCAGCGGTAACCTCATGGGCCATAATTAATTCTTCAGGAATACCGGAGGTGAGAGGATCCGGAGATTGATAATGTTGTAGTTGGCGATCCCCTACTTCTTTAGTTTCGTTTTCAGCAACAACAAATTCTGGATGTTCCCAATTATCCGCTACAGTGCGTCCATTTTTTTTCTTTACAGCTAAGGATTTGCCTACTGATTGGATTTGGTGACAAACTTTTTTCAGCCCTCTTAAGGCTCTACCATCAGTATCGTTAATCAAAACATCCAAAGCCAAAACTGCTTTAACCGCCTGTTGAATTAAACTAATATGGGCTTGAGCTACCAGTTGATGTCCCAGACAAATAAATATAGCAGGAGCGCTGGTGGGAGTGCGAGCTAAGAGAATTTGTTCAGTTAACTGAACCATTTCTCTGTGGGAACAGTGAGAACCGGCAAAGGAATCGGAATTACGGACAGAAGGATCGCCACCCTCAACTACAATTGCTAAACCTGAACTAATGATCGGAACTAGCTTATCTAGGGGAAAAAGTCCTGAAGACCAAAGAGGGAAGAGAATTGAATCACAATCGGCGATTTTTTGACCTAGGTAAGCAACATTAATCGAAGCACGAACATCCTCACCAAGATGATTATAGCCGACATGTTGCCAAGGCTCAATAATAGTGATTGTGTTGCGGAATAATTGAGGATTAGTCATCAGATAAGCAAATGCTTCTTCCGAATCAATGACTTTTTCCAAGGGTTTATCTACTCCCCACTGAAATTCAGGATTATCAGCAACTAAGGATTGATCACTAAGGGGATTGGGAGAATGCCTGTCTGCTAAAAATCGACCCAGTAAAATATGAATAGATTCAAATTCCGAGCCTCCTTTGCTTAAATAGCCTGACTTTAATCTCCAATTGGCAGTATTTGGTTTGGTAACTGAGGAGTTTTCTGATGTGGACTCAAGTGTTATTGATTCAGATGCCCTGGAATCCATAAGTAGTATTTTAAATTGAGTAGCTTGAAAGAGTTAACAGTCTCAGATTCTATAGCGTTTCTGTCTACAGGACAATGCTTGGCTCAACATCAGGGTAAGTTCAATCTAGTTTACTATGAGATGTACTTGATCTAAATAACATTGTGTGGTATTAGGTTGTAGGTATTAGGTGGTAGGTGGTAGGTGGTAGGTGGTAGGTATTAGGCAATGGAATTAAAGAGATATTTTTAGCCAAGGTGCAAGAGTTGACCTATGAGCTATGCTGATACCTTAGGCGTGAGGTAATACAATTATCAATTATCAATTATCAATTATCAATTATCAATTATCAATTATCAATTATCAATTTCTAGTGTCTCAGTTAACAACTCCATTTGCTGTTGCCGTTGGGTGAGAAAGGTTTCGCATTGATGTAGGTACTCCACAGCGGTGGTGAATTGCTCAAAAACTTCTGCTAGCTCCAGTTCACCGGCTTCTATTTGCTTAATGATTGTTTCAACTTCGGCGACTGTTGCTTCATAGTTCCAGGATTCTGGTAAGGAATTGTCTGCTTGGTTTGAACTAGAGGTGCGCTTAATCATATAGCATTTTTTAAGTGTTAGGTGTTAGGTTTTAGGTGTTAGGTTTTAGGTATTAGGTTTTAGGTATATAAGAAATCTAAGCTGGGCACTACCATTGAACTTAAAAAGTTCAGTCTAGCATTCTAGCATTTATGTGCAGAACTGACCCTAAGACGATTGAGACAGCTCCAATAGGTGAATAGTTACCGAGGAAAATTCTATTCTTGAAGATAAAATAATCAATCAACCTTCCCAACTATGAACTCAGAATTCAGAACTCAGAACTTCGGTATTTCTGGTTACCGCCTTACTGAACAACTAGCTGAAAGTAGTGCTTTGCTAGTTTATCGTGGCTACCGAGAGGCTGATGAGGAACCTGTTGTTCTGAAAATTCTCAGAGAAGTCTATCCAGCTCCAGAGCGTATTGCTTGGTTTAAGCGGGAGTATCAAGTGACTCGCAAGTTAAATTTGACGGGAGTGGTGAAAGCTTATGCTTGCTTCTGTGAGCAACAGCAACAGCTAACGGTAATGGTATTAGAAGATTTTGGGGGAGACTCCTTGGCTCGATTGGGAATTGCAGGCACATTGGAGCTAAGGGAGTTTCTGGAATTAGCGATCGCGATTATCCAAATTTTAGCTCAAATCCATGCTGCCCACATTATTCATAAGGACATCAATCCCAGCAATATTATCCTCAACCCCACCACCAAAGTTGTTAAGATTATTGACTTTGGTATTTCCACTGTACTTTCACAAGAAAACTCAACTTTCTGCCATCCTAATATCTTAGAAGGTACTCTCCCTTATATGTCACCGGAACAAACCGGACGGATGAATCGAACCATCGACTATCGCAGTGATTTTTACTCTCTTGGGGTTACTTTCTATGAATTACTGACTGGTAGGCTACCTTTTGAGAGTAATGATCCCCTGGAATTAGTTCATTGTCACCTAGCGAAACAACCACCTCCCTTGAGGAAAAGCACCAACAGAGAAATTCCTCAAGTTATTGGTGAGATAGTGATGAAGCTCATGGAGAAAAATCCTGAGGACTGTTATCAATCAGCTTATGGTATACAGGGAGATTTAGAGTTATGTTTACATCAGTTACAAACTAAAGGTCAAATAGACTACTTCCCTCTAGGAAAGCATGATATTTCAGATAAGTTCTATATTCCCCAAAAATTATATGGTAGAGAGCGAGAGATTAACACTTTGTTAGCTGCTTTTGAACGAGTAGCTAGGGATGGGGGAGATGGGGAGATGGGGGAGATGGGGAGATGGGGAGATGGGGAAGCTGAGGGAGACAAAAGAAAAATTACCAAACAACCAACAACCAACAACCAAATCGAAATGATCCTAATATCAGGATCTGCTGGTGTAGGTAAATCTGCCTTAGTAAACGAAGTACATAAGCCGATTACTGCTAAGAGAGGTAACTTCATTTCTGGTAAATTTGACCAGTATCAACGGAATATTCCCTACTCTGCTATTAGTCAAGCTTTTAATCAATTGTGCAATCATCTGCTGAGTGAAAGTACGGCAACTTTTAGAAAATGGCAACATAAGATATTAGCGGCTGTCGGCAATAAGGGACAGGTTTTGATTGATGTTATCCCTAATTTAGAATTAGTTATTGGTCAACAGCAAGCTGTTCCTCAAGTTGGACTACAAGAAACGCAAAACCGTTTCAATTTGGTCTGTCAAAGCTTTATTAAAGTTCTTTGTCAACCAGAGCATCCCCTAGTTTTGTTCATCGATGACTTGCAATGGGCTGATACGGCTTCTTTGAGCCTACTCAGAACAATAATGAGTGACAAGGAAATTCAACATTTACTGATTATTGGAGCCTATCGGGACAATGAAGTGGATGCTCGCCATCCCCTAAAGATTACCTTAGATGATATTAAACAGGAATCAGGGCTATTGTCTGCTATTGATTTAGAAAAGTTGGACAATTACCAGGTAAATGCCTTAATAGCTGAGTCTTTAGCTTGTACTACAACAGCTTGTCAGCCATTAACTGATTTAATCTACACAAAAACCCAGGGTAATCCCTTTTTTACCATTGAATTTTTGCGATCGCTCTATTTTGAAGGCTTCCTAAGTTTTAACCCAACAGAGCGCCAATGGCAATGGGATCTTAGCCCAATACAAGCAAAGAACATCACTAGCAATGTGGTGGAATTGATGGCAGGGAAAATTAGCCTGTTAACCCAGAGAACTCAAAGGATCTTGCAGTTGGCTGCTTGCATTGGCAATACCTTTGATTTGTCAACTTTGGCGATTATCTCTCAATATCAGCCGACGGTAGTCTGGGCTGATTTATTGCCCGCACTGCAAGCAGGATTAGTTGTGCCGTTGAATGAACAGTACAAGTTAATCGAATTGACAGCAATAGAAGATCTACAAGCGGCTGATGGAGTCAGGTTTAAATTCTTACACGACCAGGTTCAACAAGCTGCTTATTATTTAATGGATGAAGACCAAAGGCAGGCAACACATCTCCAAATTGGCAGATTATTAGATGGTAACACCAAATTAGCAGAATTATACGAACAAGCTGCGACAAGGTTGCTGGCTGTTACTGTCAATTGTTTCTACTATTCTCTGTCTCTCTTGGCAATCTATGCGGCTGCTACAAGTGATAAACAGCAAGAATATTTAGAACAAGTAACAGCTAACCAGCAGCAGCTGAAAAATTGGGCAGATTATGCGCCGATAAATTTTCAGCATCAATATGAGCTAGTAGCAGCAGAGAAGGCGCGAGTCTTGGGGCAAAATTGGGAAGCAACGGAGTTTTATGAACGAGCCATTAAAGGGGCTAGAGATAACAAATACCCCCATGAGGAAGCCTTGGCTTATGAGTTGGCAGCAGAGTTCTATCTAACCCATAGTAGGTGGGAAATTGCTGGAACTTATCTGATTAAGGCTCACTCTTGCTATAGCAACTGCCAAACTTGGGCGAAAGTTAAGGATTTGGAGGAACGGTATCCCCAATTTTTCGCCCAACATGCTTCAAGGATTACCACAACAACTTCAGGTAAAGATACTAAAACAGCTGCCGCGTTAGATTTAACTAGCATCCTCAAAGCTTCACAAGCTCTTGCCGGTGAAATTGTCTTAGATAACCTGTTAACCAAAATGCTGAACATCATCATCGAAAATGCAGGAGCAGAAATAGGTTATCTGTTAATGGAAAAAAACGGGCAATGGATGATTGAAGCTTCAGGAAAGGTTAACTCAGAGGAAGTAAAAAGAAGGCAGAAGGTAGAAGAACCCACCCCTAACCGCTCCTTGGAGGGGAACAGAGGGCAGAAGGTTATCACACGTAATGAGGGAGATTTTATTGTTGAGCTTTCACTGTCTATCCCTATTGAAAACGTAAGTGGTAGAAGTGATAATCCTTTGATTGCTAATGCCATTGTCAACTATGTTATCCGTACTCAAGAGAGCATTGTTTTAAATGATGCAGCTCGGGAAGGAAATTTCACCCGTACTCCCTATATCCTTAAACAGCAGCCAAAATCAATCTTGTGTACTCCCTTGCTCAATCAAGGCAAATTGGTGGGTATCCTGTACCTAGAAAATAACCTGACTACAGAGGCATTTACCCCAGAGCGCTTGGAAGTATTAAATTTCTTATCCTCCCAAGCAGCAATTTCGATAGAAAATGCCAAACTTTATGCAGAAGTTCAGGCCAATGAAAGTCGATTGAATCAATTCCTCGAAGCGATGCCAGTAGGAGTAGCAGTGCTGGATCAGTATGGTAGTCCCTACTATATCAATCAGAGAGCACAGGAGTTACTGGGCAAAGGAGTTGTTCGGGAAACTACTCCAGATACAATTGCCGAAGTTTATGATAATTATATTGCCGGAACTAATCAGCTTTATCCCTCTGAAGACTTACCCATCGTGCGAGCCTTGAGGGGTGAAAGTACTACTGTAGATGATTTAGAAATCCACTCCCAAGACAAGATTATTCCTGTAGAGGGTTGGGGAAGACCAATCTATGACCAACAGGGTAACATTGTTTATGCCCTAGTCGCTTTTCAAGATATTACGGAACGCCAACAAGCACAACAACTGTTAGCAAACTACAATCACACTTTAGAAGAGGAAGTTGCTAAACGCACAGAGGCATTGGAAGAGAGCACCCAACGGTTTAAAAATGCCTTTGAAACCGCAGCAATCGGCATGTGTTTGGTTTCTCCAGAGGGTCAGTTTTTGGCAGTTAATACTTCAGTTTGCCAAATTTTAGGCTACTCAGAGCCGGAGTTGCTCTCTCTGAGCTTTCCAGAGATTACCTATCCAGCGGATGTGGAAGTTAGCCGCAACTATGCTCAGCAACTGTTGGCGGGAGAAATTCCCTCTTACAACCTACAAAAGCGTTATCTACACAAAAATGGGCATATTATTTGGGCTTTACTCAGTGTTTCCCTAGTTCGTAATACACAGCAACAACCCCTTTATTCTATTGCTCAAATCCAAGATATCACTGAGCAAAAGCAAGCAGAAGAAGCTCTAAAAGAGAGTGAAGAGCGCTATCGCCGTATTGTTGAAACATCCAATGAAGGAATTTGGATAATCGACGTGGAAAGTATTACTACCTTTGTTAACCCCAAAATGGCTCAAATGCTGGGCTATCGCGTTGAAGAAATGGTGGGTATGTCGATGTTTGCTTTCATTGAGGAAGAAGGCAAAAAGGTTGCCAGCAATAATGTAAAACGCCGTCGCCAGGGAATAAGTGAACAGCATGACTTCAAGTTCCGCTGTAAAGATGGTTCTGATTTGTGGACAATTATTTCAACAACTGCAATTTTTGATGAGGAGGGGCAATATATTGGAGCCTTAGGGATGCTTACTGACATCAGTAGTCGTAAACGGGCTGAGCAAGCATTGAGAGACTCTCAGCTGCAATACCAGTCTTTAGTAGATGTTTTACCTCAGTGTCTCTATCGCACCGACACTCAAGGAAGGCTCATCTTTGGTAACCGAACCTTCCTCTCTACTTTAGGTATGACTTTGGCAGAATGTCTAGGAAAAACCGTCTACGAATTATATCCTCAAGAGTTAGCAGATAAATACACTGCTGACAATGAAACAATCATGCAAACTGGAGCAACCCTAGATATTGTTGAGAAACACCAAGCTCCCGTCGATAACTCACCCATCTATGTACAAGTAATCAAAACTCCAGTCAGGGATGAAAATGGTCAAATTATCGGTACTCAAGGTATTTTCTGGGATGTTACCGAGCGCCAACTAGCGGAAGAAACCTTACAGCAAGCTCTAGCAGCAGCAGAAGTAGCCAACCGAGCTAAAAGTACCTTCCTTGCCAGTACCAGTCACGAGTTGCGTACTCCCCTCAATGCCATCCTCGGCTTTGCTCAACTAATGAGCCACTCTTCTAATCTTTCCCCACAACACCAAAAACACATCCGCATTATTCACCATAGTGGACAACACCTGCTGAGTTTGATTAACAACGTGCTAGATATGTCCAAAGTTGAAGCAGGTTCCATCACTCTCAACCAAACTAACTTTGACTTCTATTCCCTGGTGGATGACTTAGAAGCAATGTTCCACCTCAAGGCATTAGAGAAGAAATTGCAGTTAGTCTTTGAATGCTCTACTGATGTCCCTCAATTCCTGCACACCGATCAGCTTAAATTGCGTCAAGTACTAATTAACCTACTCAATAATGCCATTAAGTTTACCCACAAGGGAAGTGTATCAGTACGAATGTCATTAGTCATTAGTCATTGGTCATTGGCAAAGAACAAACAACAAAGGACAAACAACAAAGGACAAACAACAATTGCCTTTGAAGTCGAAGACACAGGAATTGGCATTGCTCCAGAGGAATTAGAGAGTATCTTTGAACCCTTTGTACAAGCCTCAACTAATCAACAATTTCAGGAAGGAACCGGTTTAGGATTAGCGATTAGCCGTAAGTTTGTACAATTGATGGGGGGTGAAATCACTGTTAGTAGTAAAGTAGGAAGTGGTACTATCTTCAAAGTTACTCTTCCAGTCATTGTTGTTGAAGCCACTACCATTAAAACTCAACAACCAACGCGCCGAGTCATTGCTCTAAAACCCAATCAACCCCATTATCGGCTTTTAATTGTCGATGATCGAGAGTACAATCGTCAACTATTAGTTAATTTACTTTCCCCCCTTGATTTTGAACTGAGGGAAGCTAGTAACGGAGAAGAAGCAATTGAAGTATGGGAAAATTGGCAACCCCACTTAATCTGGATGGATTTGCGAATGCCAGTTATGGATGGATATGAAGCTACCCAGCAGATTCGTGTCAGGGAGCGAAGGAGCGCTTCAATTCAAAATTCAATTCCCAAACAACAAACAACAACCGTAATTATTGCTCTAACTGCTAGTAGTTCAGAAGAAGAGCGAACTGTGGCTTTAGCTACTGGTTGTGATGATTTTATCCGCAAGCCATTCCGAGAGTCGGAAATATTTGAAGCAATGAAGCAGCATCTGGGGGTACGTTATATTTGCGAAGAAGTAGTTACTGAAGAAAAGTCTCTGCCAACTGATACTGATAGTCAAGGGTTAGCATCAGCAATAGGTTTAGCCATACAGGAAAGTTTCCAAGGAGCATCTATCCTTACTCCCGCTACTATTGCGAATTTACCTACCGATTGGTTAGCCAACTTCCAAGAAGCAACAGTAGAGGGTGATTTAGATTTGATGCTCACCCTCATCGAACAAATACGACAGCAAAATCATCATCTAGCTAATACTCTAGCTTCCTTAGCTAACCAGTTTCAGTTTGAGGAACTATTGGCTTTAATTGAAGAATCGGGAATGAAGAATAACAAATAACAAACAACAAATAACAAACAACAAATGACCAATGACAAATCTAAAGGCAATATTTTAGTTGTTGATGACACCCATGCTAATTTGAACTTGTTAACCAGCATGTTATCTGAGCAAGGGTATAAAGTGCGGCTAGCACCCAATGGTAGACTGGCCCTAAGATCTGTCCAGTCAAGTCCCCCTGAGGTGATTTTACTGGACATCTTGATGCCGGAAATGGATGGCTACCAAGTATGCGAACAATTAAAAGCAAATCCGGAAACTCAAGATATTCCGATTATCTTCCTGAGTGCCTTGTATGAAGTATCGGATAAGGTGAGGGCTTTTAAGGTAGGTGGGGTAGACTATATTACTAAACCGTTTCAGGTAGAAGAGGTTCTAACCCGCGTTGAGAATCAGTTGAAAATCGGTAGGCTACAAAAACAACTAACTCAACAAAATAATCTACTGCGCCATCATAATAGAGTACTAACAGAACTTGCCAGTAATCAAGCACTCAATCAGGGAGATTTGCCAGCAGCTTTGGCCCACATCACTCAAACAACTGCCCATAATCTTGAGGTTGAACGGGTTAGTGTCTGGCTTTTTGACCCAACGCGCACGCTTATTCAATGTCTTGACTTATTTGAATGGAGTCTGAACCAACATACTGCAGGGATTGAACTGGTGGAGACTGACTATCCAGCTTATTTTCAAGCTTTGAGGACAAATAAATTAATAATAGCAGATGATGCCCATACCGCTCCCGAAACTTGCGAATTTTCTGAGTCTTATCTAACTCCTTTGAATATCACTTCGATGTTGGATGCTCCCATTCGATTAGGAGGAGAGACAGTGGGAGTTTTATCTAATGAACATGTTAGTACTGCTCGTAGCTGGACAGCTGAAGACCAAAATTTTGCTCGCTCTGCCGCCGATTTAGTATCTTTGGCTCTCGAAGCAAGGGAGCGCAAACTTGCTCAAGAAGAGCTAAATAACCGCCACAGATTAAACCGCTCAATTCTAACTTCTGCTCCAGTAGGCATTTGTTTAACAGATGAAAACGGTTACTTTATAGATGTTAATCCTGCCTATTGTCAAGTATATGGATTCACTCAAGAAGAACTCATTAATCAACCATTTACCGTACATTTTACCCAGTTAAGCTCAGCTAAAAAATCAGAGTTAATTAAAGAATATCAAGAGTTTATTCAAGTCGGAAATTATGACCAAGGGGAATTTACTGTATCCCGCCAGGATGGTTCAGAGTTAATAGTTGATGTCAAGCGGAGCTGTTTTCAACAGCAGGATGGTAAACGTTTTGTTGTTACTACCATTTTGGATATCACCGAGCAAAAACGAACAGAGGAAAAGCTTCGTACAGCACTTGATAACGCTGCGAGCTCCCAAGCTTCTCTTGCCCAAGCCCAAAGAATTGCCCATATTGGTAGCTGGGAATACAATGTACTGACTAATAAATTTATCTGGTCAGAGGAGCTATGCCGCATTTTTGGTGTTGATCCAACCCGCTCCGAACCAAGCTACGACCAACTCCTCAAACGAATTCATCCTGATGACCGCTCTTTGTGGAAACAAACCGCTGCCCACATGATTGCCCAGGGTGGAGCTTGCGAATTTAACTTTCGGATTGTACAACCCAATGGTCAAATTCGTCAGGTTGAGGCTAGAGGAGAATCGGTAGTTAACTCAACTGGAAAGGTGATTCAACTTTTGGGAACGGTACTTGATATTACGGAGCGCTACCAAGCGAAAGTAGCTTTGCAAGCAAGTGAGCAGAAGTATCGGAACTTAGTTGAAACTTCCCAGGACATGATCTGGTCGGTTGATGTCCAAGGACATTATACCTTCGTCAATCAGGCTGCCAAACAGATTTATGGTTATGAGCCCTCGGAAATGCTCCGTCGCCCGTTTACAGATTTCCTTCCTAGCCAGCAAAAGCATCAAGAACTCGTAGTTTTCCAAGAGCTGATAACAACAGGGTCGATCTTTCAGTATGAGACAACTCATCTCACGAAAGATGGCAGACCGATTAATTTGATGTTTAATGCGATCGCACAGCAGGATGAGCAAGGCAATGTCATCGGGATAACAGGGACAACTAGTGATATTACCGAGCGCAAGCACACAGAAGATGCACTGCGCCTGATTGTCGAGGGGACAGCTTCGAGTACAGGTATGGAATTCTTTCGCTCCTGTGTCCGTTATCTGGCTCAAGTGTTACAGGTTCATTATGCTGTAGTCACAGAGTTCGCTGACGAGGGTAAAACTAAAGTTCGTACCTTGGCATTTTGGATGGGGGAAGGGTTTGGTGGCAACGTCGAGTATAACTTAGCTGGCACTCCTTGTGACAATGTTTTAGCTGGGATGATATGCCATTACCCAAAGGGTGTGCAACAACTTTTTCCTCAGGATCAAGATTTAGTTGACTTAGGGGTAGAAAGCTATTGGGGTAGTCCCCTGACTACTTCAGCTGGTGAAGTCTTAGGTCATTTGGCAGTGCTGGATCTCAAACCGATGGTATACAATCCAGGAAAAGAAATGATTTTGCAAATTTTTGCTGCACGCACAGGAGCAGAAGTAGAGCGTCAGCTGGCAGAACAGGCATTACAAGCCAGTCAAGAAAAATTTGCTGGGATTTTAGATATTGCTGAAGATGCAATTATCTCTGTGGATGAGAAGCAAAGGATCCAGCTATTTAACCAGGGTGCGGAAAAGATTTTTGGTTACACTGCAAATGAGATTATTGGTCAATCCTTAGATATTCTAATACCAGAGACCAAGCGAGAGCTTCATCAACAACACATCCGTAATTTTGCGACATCAGAAGCCAAGTCTCGTAAGATGGCAAACCGCTATAGCAACATTTTCGGTTGTCGCAAAGATGGTACTCAATTCCCTGCTGAAGCCTCAATTTCCCAGCTGCAAGTACCTGAGGGAGTGCTGTTTACAGTTATGCTCAAAGATATTAGCGATCGCCAACGCTCAGAAGCAAGCCTACAACAGGCTCTAGAAGCAGCAGAAGTTGCCAACCGCGCCAAAAGCGAATTCCTAGCGAATATGAGCCACGAACTTCGCACTCCCCTCAATGCGATTCTCGGCTTTACCCAAGTGATGAGCCGGGATACCTATGTATCCATCGAACAAAGAGAACATCTAGAAATTATTAGCCGCTCCGGTGAGCATTTGCTGGAATTAATCAATGACATTCTAGAAATGTCCAAAATTGAGGCAGGTAGGAGTACTTTCAAGCAAACCAGTTTCGACTTGTATTACCTGCTGGAGGGTTTGGAAGAAATGCTAGGCTTAAAAGCCCAACTCAAGGAGTTGCAACTCATTTTCGAGCAGGCTCCTGAGCTTCCCCGATACATCCAAACCGATGAGGGTAAACTGCGTCAGGTTTTAATTAACCTCTTAGGTAATGCTATTAAGTTTACCAAGGAAGGCGGTGTCACTTTACGAGTGAAAGTCGGGAGCTGGGGAGATAGGGGAGCTAGGCAAGACAAGGGAGCTTCAATTGAATTCTCCATTCTCGATTCCCAAACAACAAAGGACAAACAACAAAGGACAAACAACAAAGGACAAACAACAATAATCTTTGAAATAGAAGATACTGGTCCTGGTATTGCTCCTAGTGAACTGAGTTCAATATTTGAACCTTTTACCCAAACTGCCACAGGACATAAATCTAATGAAGGTACTGGTTTAGGATTATCGATTAGCAATAAATTTGTGGAATTAATGGGAGGAAAACTCAGTGTCAGTAGTGTGTTAGAGCAAGGAACTGTGTTTAGATTTGATATTCCGATTAGCCTTGCTCAAGTAATTGATAATCCCATAGTTGAAACTTCTCAACGAGTAATTGGGTTAGCCCCTAACCAAAGACTATGTCGCATTCTGGTAGTAGAGGATAAATGGACAAATCGCCTCCTACTCTTCAGACTTCTGACTATAGTTGGTTTCTCTGTGCGTGAAGCTACTAATGGTGAAGAAGCAGTAGCCCTATGGGAGAGTTGGGAACCACACCTCATTTTGATGGATATGCGGATGCCAGTAATGGATGGGTATGAAGCAACTAAAAAAATTAGGTCTCATGTCAAGGGTCAAGCAACAGTAATTATTGCTTTGACAGCAAGTGTTTTTGAAGAACATCGGGCAGCTGTTTTATCCGCAGGTTGCGATGACTTTATTCGTAAACCTTTTCGAGAAAAATTGCTCTTAGCCAAAATTAGTGATTATTTGGGAGTGAATTATATCTATGAAGAACAGAATAAACTCAAAAAGATTAAAGAGGTAAACACTATTTCAGACTTAAAACTTGAAAATTTAGACTTGAGTGTGATGCCTCGAGAATGGCTCTGCCAGATTAATTTAGCAGCAGAAGCATGTAATGATGAGAAGATTATTGTATTGATCGAACAAATACCAGAGCAACATAAGGAAGTGAAGTCAGCTTTGACTAAATTAGTCAATGGTTTCCGAGTAGATTTAATTTTTGATTTAACTCAAATATATATGTAATGAATAACCATTTAACATTTATGTTGAGTGACTCTGGGTCTTACAATAGTGAGGCCTCAAATGGTGCTTCGTTGCTGTACTCCCTTCGACCAGTGCTAGACTCGGTTTTGTCAGTGCAGGTACAATGCGATCGCTAGCCATTCTTGCACCAGAGAGATTGCGGGCGACAGGCCCAACCTGTAAAGCTGCTAACCCTCCCATTATAAATAATTCGCAGCGAGGCCAACGAAGATAAACATCAAGAACCGGCAAGCCATTAACAATTGCGGTTGGGAAACTATCCGAAACTTCTCTCAGCATAGGATTTGCCCTCACATCTAACTTCGTTCCCGTTCCCAGCCAGATGCGATCGCACTGATGCTCTGTGCCATCATGGCAGCGAACCTGCCAATAATTATCCTGCCATATCGCTTCAACAATTTGGCACTGTTCATGGAGCGAAATTTTCCCATTGCGGCAGGCACGTCGTAGCTGCGTCATTATTGCTGGAGTGAGAGAACCCCCATTGCGAGCCTGTTGAATCATCTGCCAACGGTTCTGCCAATCCGTTTCAGCCCAAAATTCCTTCAAATATTTAGGTCCTAGCCAGCCTGGATTCAGCATCAAATAACTTTTCTTGAAAATCCCGTCGTGCCATTAATATTACCTGGGCACCACGAGCCACAGCTCCTACTGCTAAATGACCAGATGTTAATCCACCTCCCACAATCAGAACTCGTTCTCCTGCCAGTGAGCATGAACGCAAATCGACATCATGGGAATGACACAGCCGATCTTGAGGATAGGGTGTACTGATATGACTTACCCAGTCCGGCAAGTTGGGAGTACCACCTCCTGTTGCCAGAACAACCCGTCGAGCAATGACTGAATCCCCATTGTCTAACCAGAGGCGAAAGTGAGTCTTCCTCATTTGAGTTAGGGGTTCAAGGCGAGTTACTCGGGCTGGGACGATACACTTATCCAATTGCTGCTTGTTGATGAGATGCAAGCAAAAATCCTGAAAAAGCTGAGTGCCAGGTAAGTCGTAAGGGGGATGAAGCTCTGTGGGGCGAGATTCGGCAAAGCTCCGCAGTGCATAGGGATTCGGGTCGGGGTGGTGAACGGCAGGCGACCTGAGATGAGGAATTTCTAAAGCGGCAAAAGCGTGAAACCACTGGCTCATCCATTGACCACTCTGATCAAAAACTAAAAATTTACCCTGTATCTTCTGACATTTGTGCAGGAGATGAGCGACTAAGGTTAGGGCATGGGGACCAGCACCAATGATGGCAATGTTAATCTTCTTAGGTAGGGGTGCTGAAGTATATACCATGCAAAATTAAACTTTTTAAATAATGATTATCGTTTTAATTTTATTCTAAAATAACAGTCATTACCCAAAGTATTATCCATGATTATTGCTGTCGCTGGTTTACCGGGAGCAGGGAAGACCACTTGGATTCGACAACAGCTAGCTATTGCTAACCAACCAGTGCAGTATTTCAGTCCTGGTTCTGATCCAGTTCCCATTGACATGACCTGCATTGCCGCTGAGTTTCCCGATGTCAAAATTCTGAAAGAAGATGAGGAAAATCAATTATTAAACTTGGCTGGGCTTGAGTCGATTACTTATCTAGAACTGGGATTTCATGTGGATTTAGCGTCAGTCGAGCCAGTGTTATCCGTGTTAGATGACCTCTCAATTCATCGCGTTGCCTTGATGCCGCCAAATATACAAAATACAGGATGGCACGCTTGGGCTTCAGAGGTTGTGCCGGGAGTTACAGTTGAACCAACAGGAGGAAAACCCGAGCTTTGGCGTGCGCCGATTAGTGGTCAAGTTTTAGATCCAGCAAGCTTGAATGTCTTTTGGTACGAGTTAACTCAAGGAGCCTATGGCAATGTTAACCGAACTAAGGGCATTTTTGACCTAGCTGATGGACGAGCGTTTCACTTTGATTTTGTAGCTGGAATTCCTGATAGTACCTACACCGAGTTAACTGTTCCCCGTTGGTTAGAAGGACGTCCTGAGCGCTTTAGTGGGATTGAAGTTGTAGGTGTTGAGTTGGATCGGGAAGCGATCGCACAAACCCTCAAAGATTGTTGTTTATCTGATGCTGCAATTCATCACTACCAACAACAAATCAAAGAATCATTAGCCATTTCAGATGAAGATTTAGAGGAAGCATGAAAGTCGCTGTTATCTCCTGCATTCACGGTAATTACGAAGCCTTAGATGCTGTTTTATTTGATATCGATCGCCAAAAAGCCGACAAAATTTTTTGTGTGGGTGACTTAGTAGGTTATGGGCCTTATCCCAATGCCGTGGTCGAACAAATTCGCTCGTTGGATATTCCCACTTGCCAAGGATGTTGGGATGAGGATGTCGTAGAAGGACTAAATGCTTGCGAATGTTCCTATCCTTCACTCTTAGCAGAAAAACGGGGACGTATTGCCCATGAATGGACTAACGAGCAAATTTACCCCGAAACACGAGAATTTTTGGCTCAACTGCCTCATAGCTTCAAAGAGGGAAACCTCTGTTTTGTTCATGGCAGCCCTCACAGCAACCACGAGTATTTGTTACCCGAATTGGACGCTTTTTTAGCCGCTGAACGAGTCATTGCAACAGGTGCTGACGTACTTTTCTGTGGTCATACCCATGTTCCTTATGTCCGTAATTTAGATGCTAGTCAACTGCAAGTCAAAGTGAATGCAGCAGGCAAGCAGCAGGAACAAACCTTTAGTGCTCCTCTCAAACGCATTGTCAATGTGGGTTCAGTCGGAGAACCACGTCATGGACGTCCGAATGCCACCTATGTTATCTACGACACCGATACTGAACAGGTAACTTTGCGAGAAGTCGAGTACGATTACCAAAAAACCTGTACCGCGATCATTAATAAAGGCTTACCTGCTATTTTTGCTTGGCGTCTAGCACAAGGACTAGAGTTTGCTGAAAAAGCAGATGATCCAACTCATGTCTGTGCACGGTAAATTCATTAATGGATAATTGATAATGGATAATTGATAATTGATAATGGATAATTGATAATTGATAATTGGTAATTGGCAATGACTCTTAGCCCCCTTTTGAATTAGAAAATTTGTTGTGTAATAATGATTAACAACTGGGCAATTTTAAGTGGCATCGAAGGTAATTTAGCTGCCTATGAAGCTGTTCAAACGGATATTAAGCATCGGCAAAAATGGGTGGAAAATATATATATTTTAGGAGATTTCATTGGACTCAAGCCTGAAAGTGAATCGGTGGTGCAGCGAATTCGGAACCCAAAGCCCGGTGAACTTTATCCCCAAGTTTGTACGGGTTGGTGGGAAGAGCAATGCCTGATTCTTTATGGGTTGGGTACTACCGGCGAACCAACTCAACTGATCAAAAAATATGGTGCTGATGCTGTCACATCCCTTTGGAATAGTGTTTCTCGCAAAAGCATTGAATGGATTCGTACTCTAGATTTCGGCTTTTTTGAACTCGATTGCTTACTGATTCATGGCAGTAGCTTGAGTGTGGATGATAAGCTGACTCCTCAAACCCCTCCTTGGCAGATGTGCGATCGCTTGATGCGTATGGGGGCGAATAACTTGTTTTGTGGGCGATCGGGTTTAGCGTTTGAGTACGAATTGCAAGGGGGTTCCGTGTCCTCAACGGTAACAACTCTTGAGGGTGAACAGCAGGTTCAGACAGCGACAGCATCTCCCCGTCGAGTCATTGGCGTGGGTAATGTGGGACGAGAACCTGGTAAAGCTACTTATACTCTTTATTCCCCAGATACAAACCGCGTAGAATTTAGGACGGTGCGTTATGGGGTGGGTAAGGGATTTCAGGCCTATTAATCTGCACCAAAACTGTATGCTGTCGCCCAATTAGGAATAGATGTAGGTTGGGTTGAGGTAACGGATGCGATCGCTACATTGGCAGCGCTAGGATTAAGAGACGCTTTGGCGTGTTCTAGTCAAGCTTGAGCTGCTTTAACTGCTTGTTGTTTTTATCGATCGCCTGAAACAGTTGCTCTGCATCGTGGAAAAATGGCTCTCTCTGCAATAGAAAATCTAGGAGAATATTGGTATCAATAAAAACTCCCTTACCCTGATGATAAATTTCGGCAGGCTTGCCATGAACTGGCTCGGGCGCACGAATCACTTGCCCTCCAAAAACGTCCATAATATTTAGCGATACCAACGAGGTGTTAGGAGGCTGACAAGAGCAACCCACCTACTCTAAAATCGGAGTTTTGGGAGTGACCGCAAATTCTAGCTGTGAACGATAGAAGCAAACATCGAACTCCATAAAAAAGTTCACTTGTCCCAGGATAAGCGGAACATTGGTCGCTTGTGTCCAGGCAAATACCAGTTGCACAGGCTCAAACTGTCCTACGACCGCTTGGGCAAGCACGACACGCGCTTCATATTGAGCCAAATTGCCTGTCAAGCTTAATGCAGTAGACTGTCTCTCCCATTCGTACCCAAGCTCGATTCCTAGAAAATAGGGCAATACATTTACACTTGCCCCAGTATCCAGTAAACCCGTTGTGGCGATAGCCTTCTCTTGATGATCCAGGGTAAAAGGCAGATATGGACGAAAACTGGCTTCCCCTAATGCCGGATCGCCGGAAAGGAATGGATACCGCTCAGCGTTATGCATGATCTGGAGCTTTGGCAGATTGTAAAACTTTTAACATCGTATCCGCTGCTTCATCCGCACCATAGGGCGACCACACTGGATAAGCCTGCTCAGGTTTAATTAGATCGGTTTCCTGCTGAGCAAGTTCCGAGATCAGAAGCTGCATAATGTAAAACTTATCTGAACGGCTCAAATCTCTCAAAGTTGAGATTAATTCTGATGAAACCATTTCAAGCACTCCAGTTAAAAGTAGGTTTGATTAAAAGTTTTCATTTACCGCTTTACAGTCTTCAAGATGGTTTGAAAACGGGAGTCATTGCCAATTCTATCTAGCTTTTCAGTCGGGAAATCTTTAATAAACTCCAAAGCGAGTTTTACGTTGGGATGTGTCACTTGATCAACTAATCGGCTTGCAAGTCTCTGATAGCGTGTTTGACAGGAGGAAAATTGAAGGCGCGAAGCCATCTCTGAATCACGAGTCAATCTGATAAATTGAGATATTTGGCTGTCTTGCCAACGGTTAATCAAATTACTATAAATCGACTCGGCACTAGATGAAACCCCATAGCCATTGCCGATGTAACACATAGTTAATATCTTGACATACTTCCCTAATACGCTATCTGGAATATTGCCGCTTGCGGGAACAAAAGATTGAAGTAGTCTTGCAGGAGAAGGTTCATTGTAGAAGTTATTCCAACCATTATGAGCAGCTAATAAAGCATCTAAGGCAGAAGTCATCTCAATGGCAATAGTGCTGGCTGGTAAATAAGCCAATCCATTTACAATTGTGAGGAAGTCTCGAGCTAAATTTGTTCTAGAAACCTCCCCATTAGCTGAAAAAGAGCCATGCTTTAAGCCAATATCGTACTTTGCATCCTCTGAGCAAACTTCCCAAACTTCAGATGCAAGGAATCGAATATTATTTCGGACATTTGCGTCTAATCTGGGATCGGTATACATCCCAAATGCTGTTCTCAAGAGAGAATGGGCGAGATCTTCAGGCAACCGTACAATCGCTTCTGCAATAGGAGGAACATCAGTTGCAGAAAGAGTTTCCTCTCTAATACTTCGAAGGAGCCGCTTTACTTCTATAGCGGCTTCTTCAGGCTCTTTCCCAAGAACCTCTTTAATGCAAGTTTCTAACCATGATGCGAGTTGTAAGCCCGTCAACTCATTGTGGTTTGGATGAGCAGCACTCGCATGGTTCCGCATATCACGGATGTAATCTAAATGCCGATATCCGATATCACTAATGATTCCCGTTTCCCGGCAACCTCTCACAAGTACCCAATCGTCTAGCTTTTCTAGATCACTGTCATCTCTAAATTTAGAGCGCTGGTTGGCATCTGTTATTGCAGTGTCATAAAAATAATCTAAATCAAATTGAACAACCTTTAGTCGAAGATTGCGAATTGTCTCGTCCCAAAGATAATTGAGAGCAGCGTCAAAAAGCCCTACAACAATGGCTGCTGAGAATTTGGAAATGTACATTGCACTACTACGCTGTCCCTCTGTAAGGGCAGGCATGATGTAGGGCATATTATTGATAACTTTTCGGCGCTCATCAAGTCCAACCAAAACCGAATCTGTTGGTAAGCCAAGATAACCAAGATACGTAGACAGGTCTGCGGACAGTGAATCTAGGGTTGTAGCAAGTTCCACTGAAGAGGCTTGTAGTTGGATCTCTGAGGTCATAGGTCGTTATGTAAGGGAGCGAAACCATCACAGGCAAAATTTCCCCAATACTAGCAAATCAGAATCTTGATCTGTTGCCCCTCTGCAACTGCCAAACGGTGAAGGTTTTCTAGGATACTGGCAGTAAGACGAGTGACTGAAGAATGCCAAGTTGAATAACTCTCTTCTGTCAAACCGGGTTGAAACGTTGATTTTACGTTGGCTGTAATGCCGGAAATTCGTGGAAATATCCCAGAGTGACAGAAGAGAGTTATAGCTTTAGTGACGCGCTCAACTTATCTGTAGGCTACCTGGCACCGAATGCCAGTGACCCCAGTGAGAAAAATGGGCTGTTCAATGGTAGCTACGCGGCTATTGGACAGCTTAGTTTCGATCTTAGCGATCGCGTGGGTTTAGGTTTGACTTACGTGCGAGCCTACTATCCTGGAGGACAGGTGGTTGTCTCTGGGGAAACGGGTAGCGAACTGGCAAATGTGCCGTTTGGAGAAGATACAGCCACTTCAGCCGATCACTTTGGGGTCTCTACACGCTTTCGCATCAGTCCAGCCTTCACGCTTTCAGGTTGGGCAGGTCTGACAAGAGCTCAGAGTGAAGTTGATGGGTTCAACGATGGTGTCCCGGTTAGCAGGGGCGATGATGCCACTATTTTTAACTGGGCTGTCACCCTAGCATTACCCGACTTTGGATCAGAGGGCAGTTTGCTTGGGTTCATCGTGGGACAACCCCCGAAGGTGACTGATGGCGAATAAGCATTTTCAGCTAGCGCTGCCTGTTACAGCCTGCTTTCCCGAAGGTTTGGTGTCAGAAAATTAATAATGGATAATTGATATAGGACTTTATGAGCTAGTTTGGTCTTACATCTTGGACAGAGAACCTTTTGACTATACCCACTGGAAACAAGAGATCGAGAGCGAGCAAACCATCGAAGATATTAGTGCAGAAGCGATGGAATTAAGACTTAAAAAAAGAACTGATGGAGCAATTCTCACCATTGACGAAGTGAGCGAATGAAATAGCTATAGTCGAATGCTGGGTAGTTTTACAATCTTGCGCCAGTTGATTTCGATATCAAATCCCAGCAGATGAGGATAATATCATGTCCGCTTGATTACTTACGATAAAATTTGCAACGCACGAAACTTCAAATTCTGTTTTCATTGATTTGTGCATTTTGGTTATATCGTAAGTGATTACCCGGACATGATTTAATTGTATAAAGAATAGTTTCTCCGAATGAGACTCAATGAAAAATATACGGAAAATTTCTGGCTAATATCCTCTATAGGGAGATTATACAGAAAGTTTATGTTTTTTGCCCTCTAGGGGTTTACTATCCATAAAATGTCGATATAATAAATAGTATGCCCACTAAGTTGCCTGTTGGGACGCAGCCAAAAGCTTACCTCTAGAGCTGCGTTTCTCTAACCTCCCGTGAGCCATCTTTACTGGCACTAGTAAACTCATTTCACAAATGTCACTGCGATGAAAAATTATGTGTAATTTGATAAGAAAAATTCTCGTGTAGAGGGTTGGGAGAACCTTTACACTTCAGTTTGGGCAAAATATAATACAGCAAAGGGATTTGACAACCCTAGAGAGTACTTATGGCTTTCTTTGATAAACGTCGAAAAGTAAGTGAGCTTGCGGAAATGAAACAAGAAGCTGTCTTTCGCTTATGGCAGCTTCAACTTGACGCTTTTGAAGTAATCGAAAGGGGTATGCGGACCGACTGTGTTAGCGAAGAACAGTCTAGCAACTGGAAGAAGGAGATTAACCAGGATAGGCTTAATGTTCAAGATTCTTTTCTACTTGAAACCAAACTAAGTAAGGCTAAAGTCTCAGTTGCTAAAGCTAATGAAGAATTCAGTAATGCAATACAGCAAGTTTCAGAGCAAATCGAAAGAGCCGAGTTAGAGATTGACCCTCCAGAACGTATAGCGCGTCTTGGCAAAAATTTCACAAAGCTCTTTGATGATGCCCATACACAAGGTTTGATTACTGCTAAAGATAGGGAATCTGTTCGTATAACTGTGAATCAGTACTATGAGGCTTTAGCTCGGAATCTAAATAGTTCTGAACCAAGTTCAGAACGATTAAGAAGCAATATAAGAGCTAGTTTATTAAATGAACTTGTAATTGATTACTACAAGCAGGTTCTCGACTTATATCAGGAAATTACACGAAGGAGAAATCAAATTGCATGATAGCTGGTTTTGTTTACTTCTTTATCGTTTTAGTCATAGAGTGTATTTTGGGGTCAGCTATTATGTCCCATTTCTCAAACTTAAGTGAGAAAAGACGAAAGCGACTTACGGAGTTTGAGAAGTTTCAGCAAGCGATTATAAGCATTCCAGCAAAGCCTATTTTACAGGCAGTTCTTTCTAAAAACCCTCTTGGGATGAGATTGGTAATCAGTTTTTGTCTAATTTCTTCTGGGCTGATAACTTTATGCCTGATTTCTAGCAAAGGCTTCATGATAAGTTTCATGGCTTTTTTATTGTTCGTTACGTGGCTTTCATATCCGATACTAAAGCAAAAATAAAACTATGTCAGACATTATCCCTAGCTCACCCTCAAATGGTCAAATCGTGCAGGTTGTTGGCACTGGTACTACAGTAGCTCGAGTTATAGTCTCGTACTTGGCAAGGTATACAGCAGAGGTAGTTGCTGCTGGTGTAACAAGTATTGTCTTTGAGATTGAGAATGCTAAAGTTCAAGTACGTATTGCAAAACGTCAAGCACAAGCAAACTTTGGTATAGTGGTTCATGAGGACTTGGCAATTCGTTTTTGTCGTGCTATCGATCGCATTGAAAATAATCCACTGATTCGAGACAAGATCAAGGAAAAAACAATTCGTGAGCTAGAATACGAGCTAGATGAACTCTTTAAAGATATAAGAGTTGAGGCTGAAAAGCATAGATACTAGGAGAGTCCGTAAATGAGCCAAAACAACGGTAAGCTTCAAAAGTACACATCTTCTGATCATTCCGCTCTTACCCATAATCTTTTATCAACAGCATTAGACTTACAAGCTCGGCTGAAATCTGAGGTGACAGCTAGAAAAGTTGAGGCTTTTGACATAGCCCCTATAGAGACTCAAGCATTGTGGGATGAATTGGTTGAACGAGATAAAGAGGGAAGCATCTAGATAGATGGTTGACGTGGGCTAACACGTCTTACTTCAAGCTCAATATCCCCAGGCAGAAATTGAGGTCCGGAGTATGGATGAGCACCGTTTAGGGCTTCATCCCATTCTACGTCGAGTTTGGGTGAAAATGGGAGAGCAACCCATTATCTCAAATTTTCCCACTTTCGAGCCCCGGGCAAAACTTTGAGGTTAGCGATCGCTTTCCAGCTTTCGAGCAATGACCCATGAGGTTTAGCGATCGCTTTCCAGCTTTCGAGCAATAACCCATGAGGTTTAGCGATCACTTTTCGTTTGGGCAAAACACTTATACAGGGGATGAACGCAACGCCAGTTTTATTATAAGTGATTATCCGAACTTGATATTACACCATCATTACGCCTAAAGCTGTGCAAAAACAGCTCGATGCTTTGCCTGATGAGGTTTACGATCGCATTGCTGTAAAAATTCAGCAACTCGCCGAAGAGCCACGCCCTGATGGAGTGGTCAAGATGAAAGGTTCTGACAATGAGTATCGTATTCGTATCGGTGATTATCGTGTTCGCTATGAAATCAACGACAAAGAGTTGCTGATTCTACTCTTGCAGTGCAAACACCGAAAAGATGTCTACAGAAAGTGATAGTTCATATTACGTCTAAACTTGGCTTTCTTTTCCAAGCTTCACTTAGAGGTGATACCAGAGAAAGAGAGCGCATCCTTGGGGGACTCTACATGTGCGCACAGTTGCCCACTATAAAATAATACCTTAAAATTAGCGATCTTAACGACAACCACTAACCTAATGCGGTAAACTCGGTGTTGGGTTTCGCTTTCGGTTTCTCCCGAAGATTATCGGTTCAATCATTAAAACGCGACCCCCAACCTACATCACTGCTAGAAATTGCTAAAACAGCAGTAGAACGGGCGATCGAGACAGATGAGGCAACAGCTACAACCTGGATTAATGAGAAGCTAGACGCTTGGGGCATTCATTTATTTAACGTCAACGAGTAGGAGGAAAACACCATGTCTGAGATCACCCTGAACTCAGACCAACTCAAGGAAATTCTGAAAAGTGCAATCATCGAGTTACTTCGTGATAACCGCGAAGAAGTTTCTGAATTTTTGGCAGAACTGATTGAAGACGTGGCAATGGAACGAGCGATCGCAGAGGGAGAAACAACTGAATTAACTAGCCGCGATTCTATCTTTCAACTGCTGGAGCCAAAAGCGTGAAAGTTGAGTTTAGAAAAAGCTTTGAAAAGGATCTTGGCAAAATTCGAGTAGGGGCGAATGGCCATTCGCCCCTACTACTCCCTACTTTCAAGTCAGAGGGCAGAGGGCAGTTGAGATGACGATTGCAGCGTCAAAGCTCGGATATTAATTGCTTCACTGATGGGAACTCAGGCGATCGTCGTTTTTAGCTTGTTTGTGGAAGAAATCGAGCAATCACTAAGATATTTGATGGGTACAGGGTTCACAAAGTCCGAAAAATTCTAGGGTGTGATAGTAGATTTTGAACGGAACTGAGAGCTGCAAATGGTCTTCAAATTCTTGCACAGGACAGCGATCGAGCGGGAAAGACTGACCACATTGCAAACAGGTCAGATAGTGCTGATCGAGGGCAACGGGGCTGTACAGCGATTCACCACTTACACCCACTCGGTTCTTGATCAACCCGTAAAGCTTTAAGGTTTCCAATGCCCGATACACAGTTGACAACCCGATCGCCCGTCGTTCACGCAGCAGGCTATACAACTCCTGGGCTGAGCGGGCATTCGCTTGGCTTAGCAGGACATCGAGTACCGCTTGCTGATTGCGAGTCAGACGGGGTGAATGGGTTGCACTTTCTTGAGATGATGAGTCACTTTTCACGGCGGGTGCTGTAGAATAAGCGAATGATAACCATTATCATTATATTATGAGCGAGACTGAAACCTCAACGCTTGCACCTCAAACTCCGCTAACAGAAGTCGACCCCGCCGATTCTCGACACCAAGCCAAATCCACTATGCCAGCGATTGTGCATCGCCCTCGACGGTTGCGGCGAACTGAAACTCTACGTCGTATGGTGCGGGAAAATAGCTTGCGCGTAAAAGACTTAATTTACCCGTTGTTTGTCATGGAAGGGGAAAAGCAACAGCAATCAGTGCCATCAATGCCTGGTTGCTCCCGTTACACCCTGGATTTGTTGCTGGATGAGGCGAAGCAGGCTTATGAGTTGGGAATTGGCGCGATCGCCCTGTTTCCCCTCATTCCCCACGACCAAAAAGACAATGCGGGGACTGAAAGCTATAACCCGGATGGCTTAATTCCTCGCTCGGTGCGAGCCATCAAGCAAGCTGTCCCCAATATTCTGGTTTTTACCGATGTTGCCCTTGATCCCTACAGCAGTGAAGGGCATGATGGCATTGTGCAGGATGGCAAGATTCTCAACGATGAAACGGTGGCGGTGCTGGTAAAACAGGCACTTGTACAAGCAGAAGCCGGAGCCGATTTCGTTGCCCCTTCGGACATGATGGATGGTCGAGTAGGCGAAATTCGTCGGGCACTAGATGCAGAAGGATGGATTAACGTGGGCATTCTCGCCTATTCCGCCAAATATGCCTCGGCATACTATGGACCGTTTCGCGATGCTCTAGACTCAGCTCCTAAATTTGGTGACAAGAAAACCTATCAAATGGATGCTGCAAATGCTAAAGAAGCAATCAAAGAGGTCGATCTAGACATTGCAGAAGGAGCAGATATTGTCATGGTCAAGCCTGCTCTAGCGTATATGGATGTTATTTGCCAAATCAAACAGCATACAAATTTACCTGTTGCAGCCTATAACGTCAGTGGTGAATACGCCATGATTAAAGCCGCTGCGGAAAAGGGTTGGATTGATGAGAAAAAAGTGATTTTAGAGACGCTGACGAGCATGAAGCGAGCCGGTGCAGACTTGATTCTGACTTATTTTGCTAAAGATGTGGCGTTGATGTTGCAGTCGTGAGGGAGTGGGGAGTAGCCCTTCATCCTTTCATTTTCCCAATTCGTTGAGAGCGCCTGACAGGCGGCGTACCACCTGCTATGAATGGAAAAAACAAGGTGAAATCCTCTGCCTCCTGCCTTGTTTCTTAAGAGAATACTTCAGATGATTCATTCAAAAACAAGATTACAACCATCCAGCAATCTCGTTCGTCGGTTGTCTGTTGTGGTAGTGTCTGCGATCGCTGTTAGTTTAGGCAGTTACCAAACCAATGCGCCTACAACAAACTCAGATTCACAAGCACAATCGACCACTGCCGCAACAACGGATGAGTTACAAGTGGTGACAACATTTTTGCCTATCACTCAGTTTACAAAAGCCGTGGCAGGCGATCGCGCAGAAGTAAACCAGTTGTTGCCAGCCAATGTAAGTCCACACGATTATCAGGCTAAACCAAAAGATGCCCAACGGCTTGCTGAGGCTGATGTGCTGGTACAAAACGGATTAGAAATAGAGGAATTTTTAGAGGATTTAGTCGCAAATGCCAGTAATCCAGATTTGAAGCTCATTGACTCCAGTGAGGGAATTACCACGATCGCCAATGAAGAGGTAGAAGGTGGTAGTCATGGGGAAGAGGAAGACCACAATCATGACCACGCTGACGATCATGAGGAAGGGGAAGAAAAGGCTGAGGCAGAGCATCACCATCATGGTGAATACAATCCACATGTCTGGCTCGATCCCAAACGTGCCATTGAACAAGTTGAAAATAATCGTTGGTCCGAATGGAGCGGGTAAAAGTACTTTGGTGCAAGCCATTCTGGGAATTCTGCCTCGGCAAGCAGGGAATGTTTTCATTCTAGGTCAACCGTTGAGCCGCAAAGGTTCACTCGCGCGACAGATCCGTCAACAGATTGCCTACCTGCCGCAAAACTTCCTATTCGATCGCCGCATCTCAATGACGGTGGAAGAATTGGTGGGTTTGGGCTGGGACAAGCTAGGATTTCAAGTGCCCTGGGCAAACATTAAAAAACGTCGTCAAGCTGTTCGAGATGCTTTAGCAAAGGTAGATGCACTCAATCTTAGACATCAACCCCTCAGTGGGCTTTCTGGGGGTGAAACAAAGCGGGTGTTGCTGGCATATTGCCTAGTTTATCCGCGTCGATTGTTGATTCTGGATGAAGCTCCGGCAGGATTGGATATGCGTGGCGAAACAGAATTTTATCAATTGCTCTATCAACTCAAGCAAGAGGAAGGCTGGACAATTTTGCAAATCTCCCATGATTTAAATATGGTGCGGCGAAACTGCGATCATGTTCTGTGCCTCAATCGCACTATACTTTGTCAGGGAACGCCAGAAGTTGCCCTTTCTCCTGACAATCTATCAGCAGCCTATGGCTCTGAATTCGTTCGCTATCACCATCGCTGTTAGCCCTTACCCCTACTTCCATGCCCACTGAACTCACCCGCATCTTCGAACTGCTCCAGTTTTCCTTCATGCAACGCGCTATGCTCGGCGGCATTCTCACCGGATTGATGGGGGGAATGCTGGGTAGTTTTACAATCTTGCGCCAGTTGTCTTTCTTCAGTGATGCATTGGGACACTCGGCGTTGTTAGGCATTAGCATCGCATTGCTCCTGGGGTTAAATCCCTCGGTAGTATTGCTACCTTTTGCGGTTGTATTTGCTTTGATTGTGACGTACTTGCTGGAACGGACTCGCTTATGGACTGATGCCTTACTCAACATCATTTATTCTTCGTCATTGGCGATCTCCATTATTACGCTCAGCTTTGTGGGACAGTACAAAGGGGGACTGAATAATCTTTTGTTTGGCGATATTCTAGCAGTGCGAGAACCGGATCTAATCTTTAGTACGGGGTTATTGCTGGTTTGTACCGTCTTTATTGGGCTAACCTTGCGAACGCAAATGTTGTTGACGCTGCATGAACCACTCGCGATCGCCCGTGGCGTGTCGATTTCTGCCCATCGTACAGCGTTTATTGTGCTGCTGTCACTGGTGGTAGGAATTTCGATCAAGGCGATCGGGGTATTACTGGTGAGTGCGTTTGTGGTGATTCCCGCTTGTGCTGCCCGGTTGCTGAGTCGTACATTTACCAACTACGTGGTGCTATCGGCAGGGCTAGGGGCGTTGAGTGCGGTGATTGGAATCCTCGTTTCTGCCGCGTTCAATTTGCCATCGGGTCCCAGTATTATGGAGCGGTTTATTGCCCTGATCCAGAGAGAATCTTTTGACTATACCGATTGGAAACAAGCGGTCGAGAGTGATCAAACCATCGAAGACATTAGTGCAGAAGCGATAGAATTAAGAGGTAAAAAAAGAACTGATCGAACAGTTCTCACCATTGACGAAGTGATTGAAGCTCCAGAGGGACAACAGCCGCCCCCCTTCGATCCGCGCCCTTTTTTCGGCATTTCCCACCAACCCAAACAAGTCATTGATGATTACTTGGCAAGTACTCGCGAAGGTTGGCTCTAATGGCTTACTTAATTGACAACAACATCATCATCTACTACTTCAACGGGTTGACAGATGACGAGTCTATCGACGCCATCCTCGCCGATAGCTTTAAGATTTCTATAATGACCAAAATTGAGTTTTTAGGCTGGGGACAGTTTGCGACTGACCCTGAATCCAATACCAAAGCCAGGGAATTCATCAGCTATGCCACGGTATTTAACTTGACAGAAGCGATCGCGGAACAGGCTATTCTGCTAAGACAGCAATTTAAAGCTAAAACACCCGATGCCATTATCGCAGCGACAGCTTTGGTCAATGGATTGACGGTTGTGACAAACAACACGGCAGATTTCAGGCATTTAGGGGTGCAAACCCTTGCTGTCCACATCAAACAATGAGCCTATCCGAAACCCATCCCTAGCCATGACCGAACAAGACCAAAAACAACACAATCTGATTATTCTTTATAAACTAATGATAAGCGATTAAGACTACAAATAGAGGAAACCCTTAGGCAAATGGAAGTTGATCTATTTGCTTCAAACTTATCCACTCAGCGACTGAAAGGAGAATTTGAAGGTCTACGAGCCCGTTCCTGTGGCGAGGTGGATCAACGTTAGATAGGTAAAATTAAGCTGTAGAATTTAAGCGATTATAATTTGTGGTCGAGCCAAAGTCAAACGATATCTGCCAGGTACGTTGTTTCAATGTAGAACTAGTCGATCAGGTCAATGAAGCACTTCCGGGGGATGATTTGCTCGAAGATGCTCAAATTCTCTTCGGTGCTTTAGCTGATCGATCGCGCCTGAAGATTCTTTATGCTCTGAGCCGAGGTGAAGAACTCTGTGTCTGTGATGCTGCCGCTCTGCTGAAAATCAAGATCGCAGCAGCCTCCCACCACCTGCGAAAACTGCGCGATCTCAAAATCCTTAAGTACAGAAATGACGGTAAACTGGTGTATTACTCCCTGAAAGATCAGCGAGTCGCCGAGATTCTCCGCTACGCCCTCAGTCAACTTGCCGATTGATACTCCTCGACCTTGCATGTATGAGGATTCTTGCTTCAACGGTAGTCCAACGACTTTACCCGACCCAAGCATACATCTCAAACAGGCTGGTTATCGAGTAGAAGTAGACTGCTACGTTTTGAGTTTTACATTTCTCTTTCTGAGGTTGTCGATTTTTGTTAGAACTGTTGGGACATAATGACTTCGTTTTGCTCGTACTGCATCAACCTTGAAATCTAATTCTTGTTTAAGAACTTCTTTATAGAGAAATAAAGCAGCACTTAAAGCCTGATTTTGAGTAGAAGTAGCCACATTTTCCTCAACAGCTAAATGGGTTAAAAATTCTTCAATTTCTTTTCCACCCATTTCTTTAGGATGGCGTTTATTATGAAATAAAATATAGCGTTTAATCCATTGGGATTAGAGAGGATTTGAATATCGAGTGGTCTTTCCCTAAAGAATCTCATTCTTTAGATTCTCTATTGTGGTCACAATTTGTTACTGGTGATTACTGGACGAGAAATGAAGTAAAACCATCAGAAGTTGAACATCTAGACCAGAGAACAAGACAACGGGTTAAGCAGCTTATGCAACAACCTAGTTTATTTCCTCCTTCTCTAGAACCCTGGAAGACAGTTCGGGACAAAATTGGAAAACTTCCAGCTCCTGACACCAAAGGTAGTTTTGACAATGAACATGTCTTGAGAGAAGGTGCTCGATCTTATCCCGGACATACTGGTAGCTATATTGATATGCCCTCTAAAGCTCTTAAGGCAGGGGATCATGGAGTTCCTGGTGGAGAAAATATGATTAGATATCAAGATGGTCGAATACGTTATTACACTACGTTTGAAGCCAAACGAATCCAGACCTTTCCGGACAACTATAGGATTTATGGCTCATGGACAGAAGCAATGAGGCAGATCGGTAATGCTGTGCCTGTAGAGTTGGGTTATCAAATAGCTAGCTCGTTAACCCAAGCAATACATCCTCGATTGGATGAGCCAGTTAACATAGTCTCTGAGGCGAACACGGAAAATATCCCTGGCCTGCCGTCTAATTTGAGCTATTAGGATTTGTGGTCGAGCCAAAGTCAAACGATATCTGCCAGGTACGTTGTTTCAACCCACATTCCGCACTTCAAAATGTACTGGAGTTTAGACAAGAATAAGGAAAAAAATCTAAAGTGAATCTTCGTTCTGCTGTAAGATTAACGTAAGGATTCAGGTCTGTGTTTAGTTCATCAACCAGCGCGAAGCCTTCCCCCCTAATACTTGTAGGACTAATAATGGTTTAGTACTGACCTGAATGCTTACGAAAGAATTCGTAATCGTATTGAAGGAAAGTTTGGCACAAGTAAGCGAAGATATGGTTTAAATCGAGTCATGGCTAAACTTCCTCATACTTCGGAAACAGTCATTGCTATTACATTTTTAGTAATTAATTTAGAGACCCTGCTACGGCAGGTTTTTTGTGTCAAGTTGTCGTACTTTTTAGAAAATTACACTTTTTTGGCGGCAAATATTAATTATGATTATGAATGGACAATTTTTAACAAGAACAGCTCATCATTATTCCAGGCTTAAATAACTACATAATCCATTGGTTGTTTTTGGCTGACTTATTCAGCAGACCCTAGCTAAAATATCTAAGCGGTCACATTCTGCTGAATTTGGTTCGACATCAAAGAGTTGTTCGATCTCTTTAAGTGCATTTTGATAATCTAATTCGTTTTTGAGCGGACGTAATTCCATAGTTGTAACTTTTCAAATAGTTGCTGCATCTATTAAGGATTGTTCGGAGTCAGGATATTTTCTCTAAACTTAAATCAACCAAAACCTTTACCCCGCTTAGACTTCGACCAAATAATTAACTCTCCATCCTGACCCCCCGCAGCCAACTGTTTGCCATCTTGACTCCAAGCTACACAGGAAAACCCTCCAGACGCACCTTCTAATATTTGTCCTACTTGTTTGGCTTTCGTCCATAAACCCAACCAACCATCATCCGCAGCAGAAGCCAATAATAAACTATGGGGGTGAAACTCTAAAGCTTGAATCTTACTGTCGTGTAAGGTTAAAACGTTTGCATTCCAACCATCTTTGTCATCAGCTTCTTTTTTCCAGACGGCAATGCCTTCTACACTTGATGCTGCCAACAAAGGTGCATTACTCGATCCTCGTTGCGACCAAGTTAGATTGGAAATCTTACCAGGAAAACCCCGCATTACCCAAGGATGGGGACTGCCATATTCTAGAACCGTGATCGTATTGTCTAAATTACCAGAAGCAATATATTTACTGTCCCCAGACCAAGCCGTAACAATACTAGCTGAGGGCATATCGATGAGATAGGGGTCATCATCCCAATCTTTAGTAGACCATACTTTGACTCCTCCATTCCCTGCGATCGCGATACTTTCTCCATTGGGTCGCCAAGCTAAATCTAAAATAGAAGAGTTAGCAAAGGGTAGAGTAGTAATAACTGCTTGACTATCTGCATCCCAGATTTGTACGTAACGCCCCAAACTAAAGGCTAAGTGGTTACAAGCAGGACTCCAAGCCAGTTGATCGACCCATGAGGGCGCATTATCTAGGTTATAGATCCCTCCTCCTTGTGAAAGGGAGGAATCTAAGATCGACCAAACTCTAACTTTGCCATCCTGTCCCCCAGCAGCTAAAAACTTGCCATCGGAAGAAAAAGCCAGACAGTCAATAGATGCTACACCAGCAGGTAATAAACTAACCAGGTTGTCATCTTGCCATAAGACCACTTCCCCCGCAGCCGAACTGGCAGCTAATAGACCATTGGGCGACCAGGCTACTGCGGTAACGTATTCTGAAAGACTACCCTGCCACTGTTGCTGGAATAAGACTTTTCCATTTGTACCTACACCAAACATTGTTTGAAGTCCTTTCTCAGTTGTGCCTCATCTAGATTGCGACCGATAAACACCAATTCATTCTTACGGGTTTCTCTTTCCTTCCAAGGGCGGTCTGGTTTCCCATCCAACAGCATATGTACTCCCTGAAAGACAAAGCGATCTTCTTCGCCAGCTATATTTAAAATACCTTTCATGCGGAAGATATCTACCCCTTTAGTTTGCAATAAATTACTCAACCAGTCATTTAGTTTTTGTCCGTCTAGTTCTCCAGATTCCACTATGGCAAAGGATTTTACTGTCTCGTCGTGTTCGTGGGCATCTTCGTTGAGAAATTCGGGGTCAATTTCTAAAGCGCGGTCTAAATCGAATGCCTGGACTCCTAACAACGCATCCATCGATAATTCAGAATTTTGGGTGCGATAGATTTTTGCCATCCCGTTCATGGCTTTAATTTTACTTTCCAACTCATCCAATTCTTGGGGACGAACAAGATCTGTTTTATTGAGAAGAATTACATCGGCAAAAGCAATTTGTTCCTGTGCTTCATCAGCTTCCCAGTGTTGCTGAATATGTTTGGCATCGACGACAGTAACTACCGCATCCAAAGCAATCTTGTCTTTCATATCTTCATCAACAAAAAAGGTTTGAATTACGGGGGCGGGATCGGCTAACCCAGTGGTTTCAATAACCAAATGGTCGAATTTGTTGCGACGCTTCATTAAATTGCCGATAATGCGAATCAAGTCACCCCTCACCGTACAGCAAATACAGCCGTTGTTCATTTCAAATATTTCTTCATCGGCATCAATTACCAGTTGATTATCAATACCCACTTCTCCAAACTCGTTAACGATAACCGCTACTTTTTTACCGTGTTCGTAGGTAAGGATACGATTGAGGAGGGTAGTTTTACCCGCACCTAGATAACCTGTTAGTACGGTGACGGGAACGGTGTTAGTGGTTGTCGCTACCATAATCTAATTCCTAAGCTCTTTTTGATAATGATAATCGATCTCATTCTCAGAAAAACGGTTTTTAATCTAAAATTAGCCTGGGAGATGCTAAAGAAAATTCTGAATCGCTTCTGTCACGGCTTCGGGATACTCTTCAGAAATCCCCAACGTTCCCCTTAATCTAAATGTTTGCACCTTTTCTAACTGGGCCATCGCCTTCATTTCCGCTTTCGATTTCGGGGGTGCATTTTCTGCCAGAATGATTAATATAGGTAGCGATACAGAATCCAAAAGTTGCAAGAATTCTTCTCTATCTGTCACTGGATCGATCGCGCCAGTAACAAAGGCAGCAGGAGCATATCTCGCGCCATTTTTAGAAGTTATTTGGTGTTTTTGGGCGATAAATTCGGGAGTTAGTTTACTTTCATCCACATAAACGTGGCGTTTATACATCAAGCGCAGAAAGGAAGGGGTAGTATTGAGATAGTATAACCCTTGTCCGATGAAAGGCGATCGCACCAAGTTTTTCACCCCATTTCTGACACCATCGGGTAAACCCATAACTCGTAAAGGTCCTTGCCAAGTGGGAGCAATTAAGATTAATTTAGAAATTATATCTGGTTTATCCTGGGCAAATTTTAAAGCGTATCCTGAAGCATGACCCGCAGCAATGAGGATAATTGAGCTATTAAAGATAGATTTAATAAAATCTTTCAACAACTGCTGAAATAATGCGGGATTATAATCCACAGGGGGACATTGAGAATCGCCAAATCCCAACCAATCTAAAACCGTCACTTGATAGGTTGTTGCAAGTAGATTGGCAATACCTTTCATCTCGGTGCGACTGGAAACCGTACTAAAAGCAGGAAGTAACAGTACGGGGTTTCCCGCACCGATGGTTTCATAGACTATTTGATATTGTTTGTCTAAAAAATTCCAGTTGTAAACATTCTTTGTCCCGCCAATCACAGAGTTATTTTGAGTCGGTAAGGTTGCTTGATTCATAGCAGGTCTTTGTATATTCAATAATTTACAGCAGATTGCAGGTATATGAGGTACAGTAAAACTCTTATGAGGTAAGCATATTGTCCTACATGAGTGTACCTCACCAAGATGAAATGTGCTGTATAATGAACAATGGATAATTGATAATTACCTCTCAAGAGAAAGAAGAGGATTGAGCTTAAGGAAAATCTTTTCTTTTTATTTTCTTCATAAATGATAGCGTTAGGCGTTTGCGTAGCAATACCCTTCAGGATGCTCGGGTGCGCTAGCAGCATAGCCGAGGCGTTAGCCTGGAACGAGCGTCAGAGGTCTTAAACCAAATTAACCAATTATCCATTATCCATTATCCATTATCCAGATGAGGCTCACTCTGGCTTCTGAATCAGTTGCTCCAACTGGCGCTGTTTTGCCTTGGGGTCAATGCTCAACAATCGCACGTAGTCGCCAGGGTGATTGGCCAAAAACTCTGTAACCTGGGTTAGCACCTGAGCCTCATGGGCACTGGTAATCGTAGGGCCACTCTGCCAGGAACCAACCTTGAATCGTCGCACATTGGCAAATTCCAGGCCAATCTGGTGACCCTGGCGGAGTTGTTGTCGGATCGTGTCTACGATGTCTGCCTGTAAAGGGTGAGGTTCTTTGCCATTTTGAGGCATAGACTGAGAGCTATTACTGGAGACCGAATTCTGCAAAGAGGTGACGCAGGCGATATCGTTAGCACAGAGATACCCTGCTCGTAAGGCTTGATTAACTTGGACTACGTGGTGAGAAAAGGTGCGATCGCTATCGTTAGCATCTGGCAACCGCTCGGCTGCCTGCTGAGTCGTAATCACCGCTCCCGACGGCACATACTTACCGGCAGGAATCTCCACATCCTGAATCAGGGCGTGCATCATCACAATGCAACCGTGACCCACCTGGGCATTAAACACCGTTGAGCGAAAGCCAATAAAACACTCATTCCCAACGTAAGCCGGACCGTGGATCAACGCCATATGGGTAATGCAGGTATCATGACCAATCCACACCGAGTAGGCTTGCTGATCGTCTCCTAAGATTCGTCCCTGCTCTAATCCATGGATGACCACCCCATCCTGAATGTTGGTATTCGCACCGATGTAAAAGGGAGCCCCCTCGTCCGCACGAATGGAGGTATTGGGGGCGACGATTACATTTTCGCCCAGTTGCACATCCCCAATTAGACTGCACTGGGGATGGACATAGGCAGATGTGGCAATGTTGGGCCGATCCAGATCGCGGTCCCAGGGGGTGGGTGGGGCGGGTTGATGACGCAACGGCATGATATTGTCCTCGGTTCAAAGTTGAGTTGGATTGGGCGCATCCCCATAGACGGCGACGGGGTTAAAAGTCTTGGTGGTTTCCGTAAAGGTGAGGGCAAAGGGGCGATTCGCCGTCAGATCGCCCCCGCCAGGAGAAATCTGGCGGTAAAAGCAAGAGCGATAGCCCACATGGCAACTGGCCCCTGAACCGGCTACCCTGACCTTCATCCACAGACAATCCTGGTCGTCGTCAATCAGCAATTGCTGCACGGTCTGCACCAGCCCACTGGTAGCTCCCTTATGCCAAAGCTGCTGACGGCTGCGGCTGTAGTAGTGGGCTTCACCCGTTTCCAGGGTTTTCAGCAATGCAGCTTCATTCATGTAGGCGTGCATCAACACCTCGCCCGTTGCAGCATCCGTGGTGACAACGGGGATGAGCCCATGGGCGTCAAACTTAGGAGCTAGGAGCATTCCTTCTTCGACGGCTTCAACTGAAGTCCGGGCAGTAAAGGGTGATGACATAGTGGAGGGAACTAAGTAGAATAATTATTGTCGCATATAGAGCAGCCATTCTGGTCATGGCAGGTGAGGAAATCTGCTCAGCCACAATGCCTGAATCAACGTCTAGGTTATGGTCAGCGTCCTCCCCAGGCTAGCACCAAGGAAAACCTGATCGCGGCATCGCCTGCTGAGCCATCAGCCCCACCGCAAACCGCACCGACTGTTCACGGGCGATGGTGAGTGCAGAGAGTAGGGCAGCAATACCCCGGCCTGGTAAGCACCCGTCAAGATTGGCAGAGGTGTCAGTACGCCCAGGGTATCCGGTTCGGCAAAAAGTAGCAGTCCATCCAGTCTGCTTAAGAAAAGAACCCATCTGAGTGGGCAGTCGTCTCAGATTAGTCGAGAAATGCCTGTGCAGCAGCTTCGTCGCATCTACCACCCAATCCGCTGACAATTGTGCAGGTATTGGTCATCAGCATGCCTGTATAGGTCGATGCAGGTGTGCCAGCTTCTCCTAAGCTGTCAGCATAAAGAGGCTCTTCCGAAATGTCAATATCTGTTTCCCTGGAAACCGCTTCAATCAGTCCAGGGTTGCTAGTTGACTCTATAAAAACACTTGGTATGCTGCTATCTTCAACAACATCGATCAGTTCTCTTAAGTCGGCAGCTGACGGACGAGCCTCAGTACTAAAGCTTGTCAAAGCAGCCTCAATGCGAATACCATAAGCCTCAGCGTAGTAGCCCAGCGCATCGTGGGTCGTCACGAGTACTCGCTGTGATTCGGGAACCGTATCTATCTGCTGCTGAATCCAAGTATTGAGCTGAGTGAGCTGAACGATTAGGGCCTCTGCATTGGTTTCGTAAAGGTCAGCATTATCGGGAAATACTTCACTAAGCTGCGCCTGGATTATACGTACCATCGCAATGCCATTTTCTGCATCGTGCCAGACATGGGGGTCAGGTTCACTCTCTTCTTCGCCATGCTCTGAGTGCTCATCATGGTGGTGAGCATGGTCGTCTTTACGATGCTCCGAGTGTGCATCATGGTGGTGAGCATGGTCGTCTTCTCCATGCTCTGAGTGGTCATCATGCTCATCATGGTGGTCATCATGGTCTTTTTCTCCATGATGTTCGCCTGCGTGGCTGCCATGATCATGATGTGCACCTAAAAGCGGCTCAGTAACGGCAGCTTCGGAAACGGCAATTTGAGGGGCGTCTCCATCTGTTGCCTCGACCATTTGAATAATGTCTGGCTCGAACCCGTAGCCACCATAAAGAACCAGGTCGGCGGCTTCAATGGCCCGTCTATCGGAAGGAGTGGCGTTGTAGAGGTGGGGATCTTCACCAGCTTCTATAAGGCAGGTTACGTCCAGGGTGTCTTGAGCAATTTGCTGGGTGAGATCGCACAGTACGCTATAGCTCGCCACTACTTGAGGACTGGCTTGGCTGTGGGCAGCCTGATTGTTGAGAAGGAGAGTGGATGCTCCGCCAAGCACAGCAAGCGTAGTGAATAGGCGAAAAGAAAGTTTCATGGATTATCGTTTCACAGATGGTAAGAGTGGGATATAAAAAGTGATAATGATAACCATTATTATATGATTTGCTAGTATAAATCTAGCCATTTAGCTTGTCAAAGACTAGATTTTGGGATTGTTTAACCTGTACTGCCATGGCAACCAAGAGCGATCGCGTAGCACTTTTCATCTCTGTGCTGCTCCACAGTTTGTTAGCACTCTTACCATGGCAAGAAAAGCCTCGCCCTTTGGCGGAGTCCTCAACCCCAACAATCTCAATTCCTGTAGTTGACGCAAGCCAGCTATCAACGCCGCCAGCATCAGAGTCTCAGCCCACACCAGCAGCCCCGTCGAGCCCACCCACACCAGCAGTCCCGTCAAGCCCGCCCACACCAGCAGTCCCGTCGAGCCCGCCCACACCAGCAGTCCCGCTCTCACCGCCAGTAGCTATAGCAGTAGACCAACCAGCAGACTTGGCACCAGGGGACTCCATCACCGAGACGAGTGATAGCTCTATCGATGAGCCTGCGCCTGAGGCAGCCCCCTATGCAGACTTGACACCAGAAGCCCCCATCACTGAGACGAGTGATAGCCCTATCGATGAGCCTGCACCTGAGGTAGCCCCCTATTCTGATACCGTCCCTGCGGCAACGCCTTCAGCAGTCCCTTCAACTCCCACTTCAGTCACGCCTACCGATGAGGCAAAAATCGCAGCGGACTGGGAGAACTTGGTCGGGCATCTTAAAGACCAGGATGAAGGATTTGAAAAAACCCCCCTACTCGAAATCTTTAATCTTTTCGGAGAATCAGAAGATCAGGTCAATCAATTCTTCGATGAAAACGGTCAGCCCAAGCTTGACGTTTCCTCCTTTTATCTCTTTCTAACGCGAACACCTGAACAGGTTTTGCAAACAGTGGTCATGCCCGAACTCACCAGCAACAAAGGCTTTGATCTCCAGCCTCAAGAAAACTTTCCTGCTGGACTGGCGTACCAACTTTTACAAGGCGAAATGCTTCGCTACCTTATCATTGTGAGGCTTAGCGAAGGTAACGGCAGTGTTCTCATGCTCAGTGAGTCTTTGCCGGGGCTTGAACCCCAAAAGCCGTAGATATACACTTGCAAATTGATAATGATTATCATTTTTTAGTATGCTAACAGTCCAGAATCTATCGGTTAACTATCGAGGCATCGAAGCACTCACGGCGGTTTCGCTGACGTTGCGCCCAGGCGAATGGGTAGGGCTCATTGGTCCTAACGGCGCGGGAAAAAGCACCCTAGTCAAAGCGATTCTGGGTCTAACGCCCTATCGGGGGAAGATTTTATTGAACGGGGCTTCGCTGAGGCGACAGCGACGGCAGGTCGCCTATGTGCCGCAGCGATCGCAAATTGATTGGGACTATCCGATCACGGCTTGGAATGTGGTGATGATGGCGCAGGCAAGGGCTCTCGGCTGGGGACGATCTCCCGATAGCCAAGCCAAAAAATTAGTGAGTGCAGCGCTAGATCGGGTGGAGATGTTACCCCTAAAAAACCGTCCTATCGGTCAGCTCTCGGGCGGTCAGCAACAGCGAATTTTTCTAGCTCGTGCCTTAGCCCAGCAGCCCAATTTATTTTTGCTAGACGAGCCTTTTAGCGGCATCGATAAAAAAACGGAAGCCACTATGCTAAGTATTTTCGCCGACCTCAGCCAGCAGGGTAAAACGCTGCTGGTTTGCAGTCATGAGTGGGGTGAGGCGCTCAATCGCTATGATCGCCTGCTGTTGCTCAATCGCTGTGTGCTAGCCAACGATACGCCGCAAGCCGTTATGACGATGGAAAATATTCAACAAGCCTACGGTGCAAATATCCAAGCAGCTCTGCACAATCAGAACGACATTCCGTTTGCCTGCTAGTTGTTGACTGATAAAAATTCTAGATAATAAACCTTTGTACATCCCCGTCAGGCAAGAAAGCACCCCCAACCCAGCACCGACTCTCATCATCCAGCGTAGTTCTTTTCCTACTTCGCTAACAATGTTTGAACTATCGCGGCTACATCCTCTCCCAAACGTAAGAAATCTTTGGGATTAGCTGTTAATAGGGCTTCTACCTCAGCAACCAAAGCAGCCTGAGCAATCAAGGCATCATAAATAGCACCACCCGCCAGATTGAGTTTTACCAAACGGCCAATCACCTTTGCATAATCGCTATGATTGAGAGCTACTTTTTCAAAGCCAGTTAAATTACGCATCAATCGCTCTACCTCAAAAGGAGACAATCGAGGTTGTCGAGGCATCCGCGTCAATACGGCATACAGTTCAGCGAGAGTATGGGTTGAGACATACCCCTTCAACTCATCATTCAAAGTAGCCTGAAACCAGGTTAGAGAAGCAATGTGCAGGGGATGGTCTTCCAGAAAAGCAGCAACCAATGAAGAAGTATCAAAGAGAACGTGTTTTACCATTGCATCAATGAATTTAAACGTTCATCTCTCACTTTATTGACTTCAGCGTTCCAAGATATATCAGATGCCCCACTCGATTTTACAACCCACATCTCTCCATCTTGCCTGAGATTTGGATAATCGGCATAGTCAATAGGTTGCTCTTGACCGTTTTGATACATAGGAGTCGATGAGAAATCTGAGGACTCTGACCATTTTGTCACCAGCACTAAGATTTGCCTCAACGTCTTTTCTGGAAGCAATTCTAACCGCTGGACAATTTGCTCAACTAATGGACTCATAGACGTTCTTCATCTCAATGAATAGGTTGGTACTATCGTTATCATAATGCTTATGCACTACCCCAAAGAGGGAATACGATTAAGCCCTCGAAATCAAGCTTTGGATTGTCCTCGGCTGCGAGTCAAAATCCCCTGACTCGGACTAAACAACAACGCTAATAGAAAGCAGGCAAAAAGAGTGAGCGCGATCGCTGGGCCAGACGGCGTATCGAGATAGTAGCTAATGTACATCCCCGTCAGGCAAGAAAGTATACCCAACCCTGCGCCTACCATCATCATCCAGTGCAGTTCTTTGGTGAGTAAATAGGCTGCCGCTGCCGGACTCACCATCAGCGCCACCACCAAAATGAAGCCCACCGCCTTGATGCTGGCTACAATCGTCAGCGTAATTGCAGCCATTAACCCAACATTCATCGCAGTCACCGGCAGACCGACTGCTTCTGCACCCCACGGGTCAAAAGTAAAAAACAACAGCTCCTTATAGAACACCTTCACGCCAATCAACACAGCAAGCATCACAAACCCAATTTCCCACACATCTGCTGGGGCAATGCTGAGGATATCGCCAAAAAGCAGCTCTTCAAGATCTAAGCGGCTGCGCAGGCTGGTGAGCAGGACGATGCCGAGTGAGAAAAAGCTGGAGAGGGTGATGGCCATGGCTGCATCGACCTTGACCTTAGATTGTGAGCGAATCCAGCCAGTGACAAAAGTGCCAAACATACCAGAGACAAAAGCTCCGGTGATCAAAGGAATATTAAGGAAGTTGGCGATCGCCAGCCCTGGCAGCACCGCATGCGCCACCACATCACCTAACAGTGCCATCCGTTGCACAAGCAAATAAGTGCCAACAATCGGACACAAAATGCCCATCAGTACACCCGCCGTTAGCGCTTGCCGCATAAACTCGTAATTCAATGGGTCTAGCAGCCAGTCCATATAGTCGCCGAGGGGATAAGGATTATTGCACAATCATCTCATAAATCCCTACGTAACCAGCTAATATTAATCACCTGGGCATCGGCTTCCACCGCTTGCTCAATGGCACGGGCTAAGTCTAGCTCATTCCTAAAACATTCTAATATTAGTTTGAATGTTACTTTCAGTGCGGTAATATTCTAATGTTGGTTTGAATGTTTTAATTGTAGGAGCCAGCTATGGGCGATCATTGCTGTCAAGCCAAAGCCTCTGAGTTATCGAAGCTAAAAAAACAGCAAGCCAAGATGCTTTGGGCAGTTCTGTTGATCAATATAGTGATGTTTGCGATTGAGTTTGGGGCTGGTATTCGAGCAGATTCTCTATCTTTAACTGGGGATTCGCTGGATATGCTGGGTGATGCGCTGGTCTATGCCAGCAGTTTGTATGTAATTAATAAGAGCGTTAAAGCGCAGGCTGGGGCAGCCTTCCTGAAAGGACTGATGATGTTTTTGTTTGCGATCGCTGTTTTTGCGAGAGCCACTTATCAACTATTCATGGGCGCAAGTCCAGAAGCATGGACGATGGGAATCGTTGGAGTTGTAGCGTTACTGGCTAATTTGCTGTGTCTTTTGTTGTTGACTCGTCATCGAAACGACAATCTCAACATGTCTTCTGTTTGGTTGTGTTCCCGCAATGACATCATTGCCAATACATCAGTTCTAGTAGCGGCAGGGTTAGTTTCTCTGACTCATTCGCTTCTGCCAGATTTAGGGGTAGGTTTGTTGCTAACGTTTGTTTTTGCTAGATCAGCAGGGAAAGTGCTTTCACAATCGTGGAGGGAGATGCAGCAGGTATGATGGGTTATCGATCGTACACTGAAAACTGTCTGTCTAGAAAATAAAAGAAGGATATACAAATGTGTTTCTCGATAGCGCCCCACAGGCGCGGCGGCATCCGCAATGAAGGGAAAAAACAAATAAAATCCTCTTCCCTATTGCCTATTGCCTTGTTTCTGAAGAGCTCCTGAGGAGCGCCCTGCGCCCCCAATATAAAGATAAGAAACAAGTCACCTTCCCTTAGAGCCTTCTGCCTTCTTTCTCGAGAATATCAAGATAATGGCCTTCTAGACGTAATTTCATGGTAAAAATGCTACCTTGATCTAATACACTCGAAAGTGTCAGGCTACCTTGGTGTGCCTGAACAATTGCCTGGGCAATGGCTAAGCCTAATCCAGCACCACCTGATGCTCTAGAGCGATCGCTACTAACTCGATAGAAGCGCTCAAAAATCCTTGTCTGTTCTTTGGGTGCAATTCCAATACCTGTATCTTGAATCTGAATCAAAGCCTGATCTTCACTACTATCTAAGATAACTCGTATCTGACCACCAGGGGGGGTATATTGGATCGCATTAATTATTAAGTTAGATACCAAGCGATAAAGCTGCTCCTCATTACCTAAGACATTCAGTGGTGTATCTACCCTTACCTCGGAAGTCAATGTTACCTTGGCAGCAATTGCTAAGGCTGCTAATTCTTCTACTAAATCACTGATAATATCATTCAAGCAGCACAGTTGGTGTTGCACTGATAAAATTTGTCGCTCTAGACGAGCCAGCAGTAGCAAGTCAGCTACCAATTGGGTGAGCCGCCGATTTTGACGATCGACGGTTCCCAGAATGTCCCTTGCTTCTGATGGAGACAGGTGAGGCATTCGCAAAGCTGATTCAACGGTAGCCCGAGTGGCAGCTAAAGGAGTACGCAACTCATGGGCAGCATCAGCGGTAAACTGTTGTATCTGCTGATAGGATTGGTAAATTGGTTGCATGGCGAATCTTGCTAGCCACCAACTAGAGATACCTACTAAACCCATGGTTACAGGTAATCCTAGTACCAAAATCCATCGGATCACAGCAAGATAATTGTCGAAGTCTTGGAGAGAGCGCCCTACTTGTAAGTATCCCCAGGGATAATTATCTTGGGTATGCAGGGATATAGAAATTTGGTTGTATCGTTTACCAGTAGAATCTTTCAAGGTTTGCCACTGCTCGGTTCCTGATGTTTCCAGTAATCCCGGTGGCATAGTTCCCGCTACCCCCACCAACTCTTCTGAAAGATCCAATAAGCGCACATAGTAGTTGCCTTGGTGAATAGCACTGAGGGTATGGCGCTCAAGATGGCTGTTGTTGCTCAGACAGGGATTGCCCGTTAAACAAATATCGGGTAAAAGTCGCTTGGCCTCAGGTTCAAATTTTCCAGGCTGCTGTAGAATCGGCTCAATGCTATCATGCAATGTACCAGCAACAGACTTTAGCTCACGGTCAATAGTTACCCAATGAGCATGAGCGATCGCTTCGTATACTCCCAAGCCACATAGACTGAGAATTACTCCCATCACGCCTGCATACCAACTAGCCAAACGCCAGCGGGTTCGATTAAACAGTTCATTTTGATTCATCGGTTGGCTGGAAACGATACCCCATGCCATGCACGGTTTCAATTAAACCCAAGCAGCCTGAATCTGCTAATTTGCGCCGCAACAGCCGCATTTGAGCTGCTACGACATTACTCAGGGGTTCAGCACCGATTTCCCACAACTGATTGAGAATTTGGTCACGGGTGATAATCTGGTGCGGATGTTTCATAAAGTACTCTAACAGCTGGAATTCTTTAGTTGTCAGGGGAATCAGCTGTTGCTCCCCGGATGCTTTCTGCCAATAAACTGTGTAGGTGCTGTAATCTAAAGTAAGGTTTCCTACCTGAAGTTGTTGAGGTTGAAGCTTAGGGGAACGTCGTTGCAAGGCTCTTAACCTTGCTAGGAGTTCTGCCATACCAAACGGCTTTACCAGATAATCGTCTGCTCCCGCATCTAATCCAGCTACCTTATCCTCCATCCTGTCTTTGGCTGTCAGCATCAAAATCGGCAGTGGATTCTTCTTGGCACGCAACCGTTGACATAACTCTAACCCGGATATGCTGGGCAGCAACCAGTCAATAATTGCCAGAGTATATTGTGCCCACTGATTAGTTAAACAATCCCAGGCTTCATTACCATCTAGTACCCAGTCAACTATATATTTTTCCTGATTAAGAGTTTGTTTGATAGCAGCACCTAAATCTGGTTCATCTTCAACTAGGAGAATTCTCATCATATCTGTCCTAAATATGGAATCTATATCACCACAGAGGCACAGAGAGCACAGAGTTATTTGATAGCTAAAAGTCTACTGAACATCTAACCAGAAATCAGCGGTAACAATTTTGCCATTGCGATTAAACTGACCCCAAGCCTTGTATTTTCCTGGTTCTGGAAAATTAGTAACAAAATGTACCTGTCCATCTGAAGTATCTTTGAGAGCATGGGCATGAATATAGTCTGCTCTGGTTAAAGGAGATGAATTTTTGACAATTACTAAATGTCCTAGTTCTCCTAAGTAAGGTTGTAAGTCATCAACAGCTTGATTATTTGCCTTATCTTTTAAGTTAAACATTACCGTGACTTCTTCCCCAGCTTTGAGTGTAGGTTGAGATAAAGTAAGTTCAACCTCAGTATCATCAAAAGTTTTAGAGCGGTTTAGGTCAACTTCCGGTGTAGCTGGATTGTTTCCTGAAACTTCGGCTTGCAATACTGAGACTTGTTCATTTTGCCCAGAAGGTTTGTAATCACTGAACAATGTATAATTTCCTGGTTGAGGAAAAGTAGCTTTGACTTCAAAGCGTCCATTTTCCTTATATTCGGGATGAATGTGGTCGTAAAAGTGGAGGTCATCACTAACTACAATCAAGTGCATGATTTTTTCTTGAAAAATTTCAAAATCAGCAATAGCTTCGCCCTCTGAATCTTGAATATCAATCACGAAAGCAGCTGTTTCATTGGGTTTAATTTCAGCCGGAGCAGTTAGTTTAGCCTGGGTAGTAGCCGAGTTTTCTGCTGTACCATGACTGTGGCTATCGTGATGATGCTCAGAGGAATTACCTGAGTCTGCATGGTCATTGCCATGACCTTTGGTATGCTCATTCGTCTGTTCTGTTTGAGCCGATGTATCCCCAGATGTTACTGGTTGTGAGCAGCTTTGAATTAGGAATAAGCTGGAAGTGATGAAGAGTGCGCTAACTAAATGATTCATGAAAAACCTCGCTACTAATTTGAATGTAATAAACATCTTTAGGAGCACTAGGGGCGTAAATACCTAACACCTAACACCTACTACTGGCGGGATGCCAGTTCCACCCACCTACTACCTAATTAAACTTATTGATTAAAGGAAAAACGACCGTTCACTTTTTCCCCTTTGATATCTGTCTGAATCACAACCTTATACTCACCAGGTGCTTTCTCCGACAGAACAACAAAGTAGTGTTTACCTTCAGCATCATAGGTAAAATCTAAAGACTTTTGCTCACCATTAGGTAATTGCACTTGACCTTTGACTTTAGCATCAGGAATTGCTTGGTGATCACTCCCAGTTTGTAGAAAGAAATCTAGGTGAACTCCACTATCCTCTGGCAGAGAGACCAACTCTAAATGGTAGGGACCAGATTCAACTACTTGACCCCCTTGAGAGACAGTTGAATCGTGCCCTTCAGCTGTAGACTTCGGAGCTTCAGTTTCTGTTGTAGTTTCTAAAGGGGGAGTTGTCTCGGTTTCTTCTGTACTACTGCCACAAGCAGCTAGAAACATAAGTCCGACAGTACCGATAACGATTAAAGTTGTTTTCAATGATTTCATGTTTTTATTTCCTTATTAATTGCTTATTACTTTTAATTTAGGTACTAAGAAGCGTCCAAACTGAGCGTACAAAGCTGGCAACACCAACAGGGTTAGTGCTGTTGAAGTAAACAATCCTCCTAAGACCACTACTGCTAGAGGTTGTAAGATTTCCTTACCAGCACCAGTGCCAATTACCAAGGGAACCATCCCCAGTGCGGAAGTCAGCGCTGTCATCAAAATTGCTACTAACCGTTCCATCGAACCCTCAAAAATCACTTGCTTCAGGGGCATTCCTTGAGCCAATTTATGGTTGTAGTTATCTACTAGTAGTAAGCCGTTGCGGGTGGCAACACCGAATAGAGTGATAAATCCTACCATTGAGGCAACAGAGAGGATACCGCCGCCGAGGGCAACAGAAAAAATACCTCCAGTTAAAGCCAGAGGTAAATTGAGCATAATCATCATCGTTGCTGAGATAGATTTGACGGCGAAGTACATTAACACGGCAATAACAATCAGTGCTAAAGTGCCAAAAATGAGTAAGTTTTGGGATGCCCGCTGTTCTGAGACAAACTGACCCCCGTACTGGATAAAATAGCCGGAAGTTACTTGTACCTGTTCCGTCACTGCGGCTTGGACATCCTTAACTACGCTGCCTAAATCCCTACCAGCAACGTTGGCAGAGACGATAATCAGGCGGGAGACATTTTCCCGATTGATGGTATTGGGACCAGTGCCGTAGTCAATAGTGGCTACTTGAGCCAGGGGAATTTTTGTACCTGTGGGGGTGTCTACCAGTAAATTGCGGATGGTATCCAGGTTGTTGCGGGATTCTGCCTGTAGCCACACCACCAAGTCGAACAGTTGTTGTTCTTCCAGTACTTGGGAAACTACTTGCCCATTGAGGGCAGTTTCAATCATTTCTGAGAGTTGCCCTACACTAAGACCATAACGGGCAGCTGCCGTGCGGTCAAATTGAATCTGTACTTGCTTGACAGGGACTTGGGGTTCGAGGATGAGATCCACAATACCAGGAATATCCCGCATCGCATCCCGGACCTGAGTACCAATGGTGCGTAATTCTGGGAGATCCGGACCAAAAATTTTCACCGCGATCGCACTTCGTACTCCTGATAGTACTTCATCCATCCGGTGGGAGATAAAGCCACCAATACTAGGAGCTACTCCCGGCAACTTGGCAAATTCCTCCCGCAGCTGCTCGATACTTGCCTCCCTCTCCTGCATTCCCTCTTCACTCAATTCCACATCCAAATGTCCTAAAGTGACACTGCCAGCATCGGCATCTCCCGGCGCACGTCCGGCACGTAATTGTACCGACTCAAATCGAGGGTCATCTTGTAAAGCTACTTGCATCGCTAATCCAGCACGATTAGTCATTTCCAGGGAGACACCAGGATAGAGGGTGAAAGCATTAACTAGCGATCGCTCCTGAAATTCTGGCAGAAATACTCGTCCTAAGGAAGTAAAAATAATTAGGGAGGCGACAAAGGCGGCTACGGCTGAGACAATAACTATGCTAGGAGCATAGAGGGAAAACTTAATCAGGGGACGATACAAACTTTTGGAAAGTCGTGCCACCCAAGTTTCATCTTCTGGTAACTGCTGATTAGCTAGCAGAAAAGCACATAAAGCCGGACTTAGGGTTAGTGCCACAAAGGTAGAAGCAAAAATTGACACCAAATAGGCAACCCCCATCGGCGCAAAGATGCGACCTTCCACTCCTGTTAGGGTAAAGATTGGGGCAAAAACTACGGCAATAATCACTGTGGAAAACAGCACACTCACCCGCACTTCGACAGAGGTGTTATAAACCACTTTTAGCGGATTAATGGGATTACCTGCTAGCTGGTTTTTCCGCAGTCCCCGGTAGCAGTTTTCCATATCCACAATCGAGTCATCCACTACTGAGCCAATAGCTACTGCTAATCCTCCCAAGGTCATAGTATTAATACCCAAACCAAACAAATTCAGCAACATTAAGCCAATTAGTAAGGAAAGGGGAATCGCACTCAGGGTAATAACCGCAGTACGCCAATTCATCAGAAACAGGAACAAGATAATTGAGACAATGATGATGCCATCCCGTAGAGCATTCCTGACATTTTTGATCGAAGCATCAATAAAGTCTGACTGGCGAAAAGTAACAGCAACGTTAACATCCCTAGGCAAACCTCCCTTAATTTCCTCCATTGCTGCCTCCACTGCTTGAGTAACGGTGGGAGTATCAGCAAGAGGCTGCTTATTCACCATTACAACAATGGCTGGTTTGCCATCCACACTGCCATCCCCTCGCTTCAAGGCAGCACCAATGCGGACATCTGCCACATCTCGCAACAGTACTGGTATACCATTACGTGCCGTGACAACGGATTCTGCTAAATCCTCCAGAGTTTCTACTCTTCCAACCCCCCGGATGAGTAGTTCTTTATCTGGACTAATCAGAAATCCCCCCGCTGCATTGTTATTGGCTGCTGTTGCTGCTTCGGTAACTTCTGCTAAGGAGACATCAAAGGCTTGCAACTGAGCAGGATCTACTAGTACCTGATATTGCCGCACCTCTCCCCCATAGGCGATTACCTGAGTTACTCCAGGTACTGCTAGTAGTCGGTTAGTAATATCTCGGTCTACCAATCGCCGCACATCCATTAGGCTAGTATTTGCCCCGGTTTCTAAAGTGAAGGCATAGGCAAGAACCGTGCCAATAGGGGAAGAAAGGGGAGAAATTTGCGGTGTTTCCACTCCTTCCGGTAATCTAACAGCTGCTTGCTGCAAACGCTCAGTCACCAACTGACGAGCTCGATAAATATCCGTACCCCAGTGAAAAATGACTTTTACTACAGAAATACCAACGGCTGAAGAAGAGCGTACTGTAGTTAATCCGGGAGTACCATTGATGGCGCTTTCAATCGGTAAAGTAACCAGAGATTCCACTTCTTCCGGAGCCAATCCCGGTGCTTCTGTTTGGATTTCCACCTGGGGGGGAGCAAAGTTGGGGAAAACATCCAGAGGCATCCGAGAAATGGTAACAAATCCCCAAACGGTGACGATAATAGCACCGATGACTACTAGCCAGCGCTGGGCAATTGACCATTTGAGGATGGAGTTGAGCATTTATCCAGTGTTCGTGCTGAAAGTCCCCTGCTTATGAGATTGGCATGAGGAAATGAAATCAGGATGAAATGCTCTGAAGGAGTGGTAGAACTACCGTGGAGTTAAATAAAATAATTACAAACTTCAATTGGCAGGACGCACAACACGAATTAACTTCCCAAGCATTGTTTCTTGTCGTGTAACTGCTTCGTTAATCCGAACGGCAAACTGTTCCCAATTGCGATTGTTGGTACAAACAACAATACCAAAATGATTAGAATCAAGGCGATGCAAACGGATAAAATCATCTCGGTTGATTGTCAGAACTGCTCGCTCTTTAGATATAGCAAACGCCAGCACGGCTTCATCGGGAATTCCTTGATCTGCATTACCTGCTTCCTGAGCAGTCAAAACATCATGCTCTAAATTACGTAATAACTCTACTACAGGGAAAGGAAATTGCTCATCAGCATAAAAACATGCCATAAACTATGCTGCCTCGTTGCGTTGGATAGCACATTCAATTTCCTCAGGATAGGTTTGTGCGTAAGCCCAAGCATTAGCTAAATCGTTGGCACAAAGGTTTGGATAGCTCTTTAGGAGGTCAAGATCACTATATCCCAGGCGACGAGCTTCTACGAGAACCCAAATAGGAATGCGAGTATTGGTAATGCGAGCTTCTCCACCACAAACACCAAGAGTTTTCTCGATTCCTTGGAAGGTATTACCCAAGCTCTGAGCTAGTAGCTCAATTGCCTTGACCTTTTCAGATGGACTGAGGGCTAACAGATATTGTTTGAGCTCTTTGAGAGTCATATCCTTAATCTTGTGGCATTTCCTACTTTGAATTCTATCAAGAGCGATCGCACTTCTAATTTGGATAGCTCCTACCAAATATTTTTGACTTTTTGGATATCTTATCAATATTTATGCAAGTATCAGAAAAATGTAAATAGCAGTTGGGAATCAATGTGATACTGTAACGCTTGTGCCATAATTGAGGAACAAAAAATTAATCCTACCGACGCTCAAGCCCAAGCCTGCGTTAGAGTTTGCCAGATGTTATCCAACTGCTACCGTAACATTGAACTCTTTCGTTTTGATGACCAAACTAGAATTGTCTATATTTTCGCTAGTGAGGAACTAGAAGTTGTTGTCTTAAGTGATGGAAATTGGAGTTTTTTAGATGCCACCGAAATTTGAAGAAATGACTAATGCTCAACTTAGAGCTTATGCTCTTGCTCATCGGGAGGAAATTGAGCCTCTTCGCGTTCTTTTTAGTCGCCGCACCCCTGATTCGGAAGCTACTTGGTATGGACCTTTAGTAACTCCAGAAGGTGTACCAATTGAAGAAAATATCCGTATTTCTGAGGAAGCAATTCGTCAGCGTATTGCCCAAATTAAGGAGAAGCGGAGAGAGCAAGAACTGAGAGAAAACAATGGCAATAAAATAGAAGAGGATATTGTTAATTCTCAAAGCTCTAAAATGACTACGATTACAACAGAAGAAATCGAGCAGTTTCGCGACTCCTTAGCAGGCAATTCCAAAGCGCTTGCTGATTTAGAAGTGATTGAGCGTTGTGGTGGAGAATTAGAAAGGGCTGCTCGCGTCTTGTCCCGTAGAGCCGAGATCGAAGAGGTTAGAGCAGGATCAAACTGGCAGTCAGGTTTACAAAAAGCTCGCGAAATAGTTTGTGATGGCAAGTTTAAAGATGGTTTAGTTCCCGGATTAATTGGAGCACTGATAGGAACTTTAACAGCGAGTGGTAGCCCTATTTTGGTAGCCGTTGCTACTCCGATGGCAATTTATATTGCTAAAGTTGGTATAGAAGCATTTTGTAAAGCCCCACAGTCCACCTCAGAAGATAAGAAAAATCTATCTTAAACACCTGTGGCGATAAAAGCTGCCCAATAGTAAGGATTCGCAAATGGCTGATCATTTGGGTCGAGCTTCTGGAATTTTTTTCGTCGGGATTCAATTGCGTCTTCAATTTCAAAAAACTCTTCTTTTGAGAGGGTTTGCTGGAGTTGCGCGATCGCATTTTTGAATTGAGGTTTAGCAAATTCTTGTTCTAACTCGCGACAGGTTAGATTTTGCAGCCATTGTTGAGCATTGTTGAGTGCGAGAACAGAACTAAACGGCTGGTTTTGCTTTTGTTGTTGTTGTAGTATTTCATAAAACTTCATCATCAAGAAACTACTGGAGAGATCGTTTACTTTCCACAGAGAACTGACAACGCTAGGACTGCCTGCAAAGAGAAAACCACTGGGCAAGCCAATGTATTCATCGCTGATGCTGTTGGGATCGGTTAAACCTGTTTCACAGGCAGAAAGGTTAACGAGGCGACATTGTTTTAGGTTGAGATTGAAGATTTTATCCAAGGTAAGGCATTTATCAAGATCGTGAGTTTCGCCGTCGCGCCAGGTGAGATAGCGTTCTGAGTCAGGGTCAGCTGTAGCAGCAGCAACCGAAGTATCGGCTAAAATAAGCGCAGATTTAATTGGATTTGCCAAGTTAAAATAAGCGTGACAGCTAAAATGGGCGCAGTGGAAAGTTTGGAGGGGTGCAGCATCAATGGCAGATAACGTTGCTTGAGTTTGTTCGAGGACTGTAGCAGGTTGGAAGCTGTTTTTGATTGCTTGCACTTCCAGATTGCTGTAAACCAGGTCTCCTGTAGGGTTTTGGATAGCAAACAGGGATTGAAAATGGGGGCGCTTTCGTTGTTGTACTTGTTGCTGAAGCTGGCAACTGGGAGCATAGCCTACACCTTTGGAGAAGCGCTCAAACAGCGATTTACCGTCAGCTAGGGGTAAAGCATGAAAGGGAAATAGATGCAGGTAGCGATGGGGGATGAGGATGAGGCGGCTACATTTAGCACCACTTTGAGAAAAGCAGTCATCAATACGGGAAAGAATATCATCAATATGGAGAATCTCAGCCAGATTTTGGAGACGAGAGGCTAAATTCTTAATCCATTGGGTGTTTTGGTTTTGGTAGGAATCCCGATATTCTTGATCCCAATTTTCCAAAGCTGTCATCTCTTCAGGAGAGGATGAAACAACCAGGGGATGGGGATAATGGCAGGTGATAATGAAAGTGAGAATCTGACTGCCCGTAATGTACCATTCAACAATAGCGGTGCTTTCATCGGTGAGAGATTGGATATCGCTGAAGGGGATAGGTTGAACTTTTTGGGTGAAGTTAAAGCTAGAGTCTATTTGGTTAATCTCCGCTAGCAGTTCATCCCGTTGTTGTTGCAATTGATTCAATTCTTGTCGCAGTCGTTTTATCTCATCCCGATATCTTTCCTCTGACTTTCGATTGCTGATGAGTACTTCTAATTCTCGCTGTATGGCTGGAATTTGCCGTCGCAGTTGTTCTAGTTGCTGGCAATGAGTTTGGTAAATTTCTGAGTTAGGGTAAATGTCGCGTTTGGGGTATATGTCTTTGTTAGCTAGGAGTTCAACAAGGTTGCGAGCTTTGTTGCGTTCAATATATTCGATCGCTTTATCTGGCTGGTTGTTTTTCAGGCACGCTTGTACTAAATTGCTATAAACATTAATCCCAATCAAAGTTTCCATCAGTCTTTGTCGGGAAATATCAGTGTCCAGTGATATACGGCTTGTTTCTACCGCCTCAATACTAATATTGTATCCTTTTATTGCTTCTGTCCAACGTTCAGCAAAAAAAGCAGTATCACCCAAGTTTCGACCAGTTTTGATACACTCCATAGGAAGGGTATTAGGTTTATAAACTTTTAGAGCTGATTGGAGGCATTCAAGTGCTTCCTTGGTTTGACCTCTGTTGCGGTATGCTAGACCTAGATTATTTTGTACCATTGCCCAGTCATAAGGAAAAGTATGCTGAGTATAAATTTTCAATGACAACTTGAAAGCTGTGATTGCCTTATCTAAATCCTGTTCACGATTTTTACTTATCGAGCTAGAATAGGCATTTCCCAAATTCATTTGAGTTGCTGCCCATTCTTCTGGTAAATCTATACAGTTAAAAACTTGCAAAGCATTTCCGTAGTAGCAGATTGCCTGTTCCAAATCTTTAGCAGTAGCATCATCAATCTGCTCATAGTAGGTCAAGTAAGCATTACCTAGATTCATTTGAGTTACTGCCCAATCTTGAGGTAATGCTTGGCGACTGCGAATATGTAAAGCATTGTAGAAAGACAAGATTGATTGTTCTAGATTTCGTTTTCGTTCACCACCAATTCGGTTAATGTAAGCAATACCTAGATTATTTTGAATCATAGCCCACTGCTTCAAAGACATTTTATTTTTACAACTTTCTAAGGCTATTTGGAAAGCCGAAATTGCTAATTCTAAGTTCTTGGCAGGATCACCATCAATTCGTTTGCAGTAAGCATTGCCAAGACCATTGAGAGCTGTTGCAAATAGTTCCGAGCTTTGGCTTTTAAAAACAGCAGCACCCACCTTATATCCTGTAATAGCAATTTCTACATTTTCAGCTTTACTACCTAGTGGAAAATTTTTAATGAAGTTACTGAAATCACAGATATCTACAGCTACTTTTTGTGCTTGTTGTGGTTCCATTTTGGACAGTGTGAAAGTTACCCAATTTCGCAATACTTTAGCAAATTGCTTATCTAGTTTGTCCAAATTTGCTCTTAGCAGTCGTTCTATTACTTGCTGATTAAAATCAGTCTGTCCAATTGTCTTTAAGACTTTATCCCAAAAATCACGATAATCTTTTTGACTTGATTTGCTAGTATCGAATTCTCTTGGCATATTGCTCAATATAAAGATAGAGGAATAGTTCGACTGCTTGCAGCAGCGCTTGCACTATCGCATAATAATGAGGTATCTTGTATCTGATTAATCGCTTCAATCAATTCTGGTGCACAGCTTTAAATCTTACTTCCAAAACTTCGAGTACCGATTCGCGAGCTGTTCGCAAAATTCCTCTGAGTTCCATATGCCTGAGTACAGGCATTTGTCTCTCCTCTCAATAACGTTTCAATTGTTTTTCAAAGTGCTGATGATTATTCCCCTGAACCTTCAGCCTCATTTGGGGAGAGCAATTGTTGGAATTGTGCAATAGAACCAATTGTTATCGCTTGTCTAAGCAGTTGCTTCAAAACCGAGGCATCTTTTATCTGATTAATCGCTTCAATCAACTCTGGTGGCACAGCTGCAAACCGTACTTCCAACACTTCGAGTACCGATTCACGAGCATTTTGCAAAATTCCTCTGAGTTCCATATGGCTGAGTACAGGCATTTGTCTCTCCTCTCGATAACGACTCAATTGTTCTTCAAAATACTGATGATTATTTCCCTAATCCTTCAGCCTCATTTGGGGAGAGCAATTGTTGGAACTGTGCAATGGAACTAATTGTTATCGCTTGTCTATGTAGTTGCTTCAAAACCGAAGCATCTTCTATCTGATTAATCGTTTCAATCAACTCTGTTGGAACAGTTGCAAATCGTACTTCCAAAACGTCGAGTACTGATTCGCGAGCTGTTTGCAGAATTGCTCTGAGTTCCATATGGCTGAGTACAGGCATTTGTCTCTACTCTCGATAACGACTCAATTGTTCTTCAAAATACTGATGATTATTTCCCTAATCCTTCAGCCTCACTTGGGGAGAGCAATTGTTGGAATTGTGCAATAGAACCAATTGTTATTGCTTGTCTAAGTAGTTGCTTCAAAACTGAAGCATCTCCTATCTGATTAATCGTTTCAATCAATTCTGGTGGCACAGCTGCAAACCGTACTTCCAAAACTTCGAGTAGCGATTCACGAGCGTTTTGCAAAATTCCTCTGAGTTCCATATGGCTGAGTACAGGCATTCGTCTCTCCTCTCGATAACGTTTCAATTGTGTTTCAAAGTTCTGTTGTAACTCTGGTGGTAAGGTCATCATCCAGTCCACGAGCCGGAACAGTTTCCTGATCTCCTCTTGATGGTAACCTTTTTCCAATAGTTTCCGAACCACATCCCATTTCCCCTGCTGCCGCATTGGTGGCTTACCCTGAGTCATCAGAGTTGTCAGGTGAGCCATAATCATGACGGCAAAGGGATTGGTACTTTGTTCTAAATCCTGCCACTTTGCTTGATAGTCCAACAGTTTCACTATCGGAAACTTCAATTTGACTTCGCAATCTCCTAGTGTATAACCGTAGTGACCAGGACGCCAAGTTGCTTGTTTATCTCCCAACACGGCTAAACTAATTACCTGTTGTTCATAAAGGTCAAAAGCCCTGTAGTTATATTGATACATTCGCTTAGCAAAGTCATCGTCAGATTGACTCTGCACCTCGACATGAACTAAAACCCAAGTTGATTTGCCATCTTGCAACCAAACTTTAAATAACTTATCGGCAATCCTCTCTCCTGAGTCAGCTTGCCGCACAATCTGTTCGAGTTCCTTATCCAAGGATTCGGGTGGCTGACTCCAATCGATTAAAGCGTGAACCTTCGGAAAGCAGAAGCTCAGAAAAGGTTCAAAATATTGCTGTAAGGCTTCTTTCCAGGGGGTATCGTAGTTGGCTGATATTTGTTCACTCACTTTTGCTACTCAAAAAGACTAAAGCCTATCCTAAGCAGAGTCAGGCTGGTAAAAAAAGCTCATTCTGATATTGACATTGGGACTAATTTGAGCAGAATTCAAAATTTGCCGGACTTCATCCCGCTGCGCTAACACTTTACTGCTACGCACCTGAGCGCAAGTATCCCCATTGCGCATTGCTTTGCTCCCCGCTCACCATGCTATGTGTTCCAAAATTCAAAATGCTTATAGAGTAAGAATTCTACCGATTTCATCCTAATTTCATATTCACCTGCAAGAGTTAAACATAGGTACTGTAATGACCAACTAAGATGCTGATAGTTCGGTAATAGCGAACTTAAGCGAAAAAAGGCTCTCACCAAACTGATGCAAAAAGCAACAAGACTCCTGGTTTCAACTTTTACCTTTCTACTGTTAACCTCTACAATGCCAGCAGTAGTACTTGCTCATGCGGGACATGGAGATGAGTTTCACAGTGATACTGAAACCACAGCTAATCCAGAAAATATTGAAGTAGATACCGTAACTGCTAAGCAAATAGGCATCAAAGTCCAACCTGTCTCTAGGCAGTTTTTGGAGATAGGCATCAACACTACAGGGCAGATTGAAACTCAGCCAAATCAACAGGTAGAGGTAACTGCACCGATTCCAGGAACAGTTGCTGAATTGTTAGTTAAACCCGGTGATAAAATTACCAAAGGTCAACCAGTTGCCGTTCTCTCTAGCCCAGAATTAATCGAACTCCGGGTTGAGTCTCTCGACAGACGCACGGAAGCTGAAGCCAATCTAGGGGAAGCGGAAGCTAACCTCAAACTTGCTCAACAAAACTTAGAGCGTCAGCGTCAAATTGCCACTGCTGAAATCACCCAAGCCAGTACCCAACTAGCAGAAGCCCAAGAACGTTATGATCGGGATGCGGAGTTAACCACTGAAGGAGCCTTACCCCGCCGTCAGATGTTGGAGTCCAAAACTCAACTAGCAGCAGCAAAAACTGCTTTAGAAATGGCAAACAGTCGCCGGGAAGTCCTGGAAGCGGAAGCGGAACTCCAACGTACCCAAACAGCGGTGAATGCAGCAAAATTCCGTATTAAACTGAGTGATACTACCTACAAAACACGACTACAACAACTTAGCAATCGTGCAAATGACAAAGGGTTAGTAACAGTACTTGCTCCTATTACCGGTACAGTTGCTCAGCGGCAAGTTACCTTAGGTGAATCCTTTGAGGATGCAGGTGGTCAATTGATGACTATTGTTAATAGCACCCAAGTTTGGGCAACTGCCAACATTTACGAAAAGGACTTAGAAAAGGTAAAAAAGGGTCAAAAGGTTAGATTAAAAGTTTCTAGCTTACCGGAGCAAACTTTCACTGGTCAAGTCACTCAAATAGACCCTTTAGTAGCAGGAGAAACACGAGTAGTACCAGTTAGAGCTAAGCTAGATAACCCTAGTCGGCAACTAAAACCGGGGATGTTTGCTCAATTAGAAATCTTAACTGATAAAAGCCCCGTTGCCACTTTGGTAGTTCCTACGAGTGCTGTAGTAGATACCAATGGTAAGCAATTAATTTATGTACAAAATGGTCAGAATAACTATCAGCCAGTGGAAGTAAATCTTGGTGAAACTTTTGAGAATTTAGTGGAAGTTAAAAATGGTTTATTTGAAGGCGACCAAGTAGTAGTTGAAGGTGGAGTAATGCTGTACGCTCAATCCTTAAGGGGTGGCGGTAAAACCCAACCTAAAGATGAACACCACCATGAGACTAATAAAGAGACCAGCTTATCACAGCAGGGTATCCTTCAATATAATAATCTACATTGGTGGTTAGTTGTGCCAGTAGGAAGTGCGATCGCTCTTAGTGCTTTCTGGTTAGGTCGTCGCTCATCAAAGGTTATTGATCAGCCTTCAGAAGTTATTGACTGGTCAATTCAATCCGATGAAAGAAACAGTAACGAGTGCGATGCCCCCATACTTTGAGAGATAGTGCAAACTTTGATACTAGAAGCGGTTAATTGAATGCTCAAATAAGGCGCTGCCCCAAGCCAGAAGCAGCGAAAAGCTGACGCCTGCCAAAACTTGCTGGCTCAAAAGCTTCAGGGCAAAGCGCCAAGACACCTCGCGCACAATGGTTAGGAGGGTGACAAGGCAAGGCAGAATTACACCTGCCAGATAGACGGCTGTGAGAATCTGCGAGGGGGTTAAAGCACCTACTACATTCGGTTCGGTAAATAGCAAAATGCCATCCTTGCGAATAGAGGCAAGCACCACAGGTAAAGCAGCTTCAGCCGGAAGGCGAAACAATCTCATCACAGGGCCAAGAACACCCGACAATAAAGAGAGAATGCCTAGCCAATCAAGTAGGGAAGCAATAATTGTAATTCCCAAGAAGATGGGGATTGCCTGGAGAAAGAATTGAGATAGGGTGCTGTAAGCTTCGCGCCAGATAGCGATCGGGCGGGGCAATTCCAGGAAGCTACGCCCTTCAACGAGCAACTTATTTAATGGCGATCGCGCTTTTTTGGGTGCTGTCAGTCGGGTGTAAATTAAGGTTGTTACTGTCAGATAGAATAAATAAGGGATAACCAGATAAGGCAGTTGAGCTGCCGCAAATACGCCGAGGGTTGCCCCGAATTGGTAGGAACAAGCGGAACCAAATGCGATCGCAGAAATACAAGTCCCTCGCGAACAACTCGAACAAGCCCTAGTGTTAATTACTGCGGGGACATTGCAACCAAAACCCATAATCACCCGCACCAAATCTCGCCCTGTTAATCCAAAGGGAAGTATTAACGGATGCATGGCTACCGTGATGCGATCGATCAAACCACTCGCTTTGTAAGCACCAAGAAACAGGGCATACAGTACAACCGTGGGAACAGCCCAAACGAACAGTAACGGACTCATCGTCACCAGTCCATATCGACCCACAAGGATTTCTCGCAATAGGGACGGCAACAGGTTAAGTTGTTCGACTAAAGGCTTAACCAACCCTTGTACTAATGGTTCAACGAATCCAGCCAAGGTGTTGGCTGTCCCAACGGCGATGATGGCAGGCAATAAAAGCAGCAAAATTGCTGCAACTGGTCCCCAGTAGTGGTGTTCCAATAACGTTGGTGACGGCTCGATCCACCAGCCAATGGGTTTTGGTTTAAATTCTTGGGTAAAGGTTCCAGGAGATGAAAGAGCCTCGAGAATCTGGACGCGATCGCTCGCACTCAGATGACGGGCATCCACAGGGATGAAACTAATCCCGGAACTCTGGCGGAGACGTTCGAGTACTTCCATTGCTTCTGCTTTAGCTCGTACCTTATCCCAAAAGGTAACAGCCACGACTCCTCGCTTGCCTTGAACCAATGGGAGTAACTCCGTTAAATCCTCGTCGATATGAGTAGCTTGCACCACCAGCAGCACGGTATCCGTTTCTGGCAAACGGTTCAGCACGGTTGCCGTCGTCACGCTATCAGACTGGCGCAAAATCCCAGGGGTATCGACAAAGGTGCGATCTGTGCTTCGCAGCAGCGCTTCGCTATCGCCGTCTCGATAGGTTTCACAAGCCACGGTAGTACCCCGAAAATTCGAGCTATAGGCTGGCTTTTGGGTGAGAGAGGCAATTAACTGGGATTTTCCCACGCTTTCTTTACCGATCGCAACGACGGCAGTGTGGGTAGAGAGTTGTCCAGTAACTCGGTTCATCGCTGTCTATAAAAGAACTCAATTATTAACAAACACAGTCATTGTTACAGCAGGAAAGGTCATCAAGAAATAAACCCTGTTCCCGGTAAACCTGCAAAGGTGAGGGATCTAAACCCAAACGCTGTGCGATCGCATCAGCCACCACCGCAAACCGCTGCCGGAATTTATAGATAAAACAGAAAATCACATCCCCGTGACGCACAGAAGGTCCGACAACGAATAACCCTGGAGTACGGGTTGATTCATCGTATTCATTCAGTACAGCATGTCCGTCAGACCAATGAAACAAATGGGCTATGGTACTGAGACTGCCCTTAAAACCCGTACACAGAATAGGAGGTGTGGGACTCATCCACTGGCGATACTGGATACTCTCATTACCTTGCGCTCCGACGACAGCATAACCGTTGTTGTCGCGCTTGACTCCCACAATGTCAGTATTACCAACCAGTTCAAGGCGACCTGTAGCATAGACAAACTCTAAGCGCTGTAGTGTGTAAGGAGACAAAGAGATGCTCGGATCGGGGTTATTGGATGCCCAACTTTTAGCGCGATCGATTACTCCCACTCGTTTTCCCAAGGCAACTAAATTGGTGGCGGCATCCATTCCGCTTTCATAACCACCAATAACAATAAACTCCTCTCCCTGTATCTCTTCCCAGGAGCGTATCTGAGTATTATGAATGCACAAGTCATTACCGGGAAAGGGATCGAGGCGCGGATACTGAAATTCTCCCGCCGCCCAAATGACAAAGCGGCTTTGAACATCGCCTTGGGAAGTTTTGAGGATAAACCCTTTTCCTTCTGGTAGTGGTTCAATATCGCGAACCTCGATGCCCGTTTTTACCGGAAGCTGAAAATGCTCGACAACCGTTTGTAAATAGAGAGCATACTCCTTACCAGTTATGTGTTCTTGTCGAAAAGATAGAGCTGGAGAGGTATTTAGAGCTACTGCATTTAGGTCGAGTAACCCAAAGCCGTGACTGGGAAACGACGGGGTAATCAATCGCATTTGTGCTGGCCAGCGATTAAAAGATGCTCCCACTTCATGGCGCTCTAATAGGATAAAATTCTGGAGTCCTAAATCTTTGAGAACGACCCCACAACCGACCCCCGCCGCACCCGCACCGACAATAACAGCTTCAACGGTTTGTTTGTTGCTGGAACAGAAGTACTCGTAGAGTGGCATAGCAATAACTCCAATCTCGTGGTTTTAACTCTTTACCTGTTTCTGTACGGTCAGACCTAAATTATTAAACCAATATAAAAATAATAATCATTCTCATCTTAGTAGAAAAGGCTGGGTTGAACCCAGGACGCAGAAGGCTCTAAGGGAAGCTGACTTGTTTCTCTCCTTCTTTTTGGGGCGGAAGTCCCTCTAACGCTCATTATTCATTATTATTCATAACAGACCTTAGGATAGAGCTATCTTCTCATTGGAGTATGCTACTGTTTGCTGCTATTACACTCTAAATTCTAATCACATCCATGAGGCACTGCTAGATCCCCGACTTCTTCAAAAAGTCGGGGATCTGAAAGAAGTCGGGGATCTGAACATGTCAAGTCTCCATCGGCAGCTGTTTCTTCCATCCACTAATAACTAACCAATGATCCCTCAAGTCAACGTAATTAACCACTCCTTAGTACAACATAAATTGACATTGATACGTCGGGCTGACACCAGTACAGCCAAATTTCGTCAACTCTTGAGAGAAGTTGGAATGCTGTTGGCATACGAGGTTACACGGGATTTACCTCTCAAGTACCAAGATATCCAGACCCCACTAGCTCCGATGGTTGCTCCGATGCTTGCCTCTGATAAGAAGATGGTGATTGTCTCTATCCTACGAGCAGGACAAGGACTTTTGGACGGAATTTTAGAACTTATGCCTTCTGCTCGTGTAGGTCATATCGGCTTGTATCGTGACCCTACTACCCATGTAGCTATTGAGTACTATTGTAAACTCCCTCAGGATCTCAATCAAAGAGATATTTTGATAGTTGATCCAATGTTGGCAACTGGAAACTCAGCCATAGCAGCAGTCGATCGAATTAAAGAAACTAACCCTATATCTATGAAGTTTTTATGCCTATTGGCGGCACCGGAGGGAATTAAGAATTTCCAAGAACATCATCCAGATGTGCCGATTTATACAGCTGCAATTGACGACAAGTTAGATCTAGATGGTTATATTGTACCTGGATTAGGTGATGCTGGCGATCGCTTATATGGAACTAAATAGGGTTTGCTGAATAAGTCGTAATTATCGGGTTTGAATAGGTGGTAGTGCCGCTGCGCGGAATTAAGAATTAAGAATTAAGAATTAAGAATTAAGAATGCTTATAGAGTAAGGATTCTATCACTCTCAAACTGGTCAGTTACTTGTGCCGCACTGCACTAGGTTTTTATGTTTGTGGTATATCTGCTCAACAGGTTTTCCCACAGATCTAGTTTAAGATCGTAGTGGCCAGCTTGTTGTGGTGGATACTTACCTTGCTCAATTAGCTCAATCAGATGAGGCAGAGCTTGGATAAATTCAGCTCCATGATTAGGGGGATGTATCGTCCAAGCTTCATTTGAAGATAGATCCGCTCTGACAAAATCTGTATCCCTCAGTTTTTTGGTAACCATCAATTCCATCGATTCGAGCTTTCTGTTAGTTAGTTCGCTGTTGTGCCAGATTAAAGGAAGAGGAGAAAGCTGGGAAAACTGTTGTCGGTGGATGAGATATGCTCTCATACTAAAAAATTTATGGGCATCAAATCCTCTTGTATCCTTGAGGAAGGGGTTAGGATGAAAAGCTTTACCTTCTGGGTGAGGAGGACCGCAACGGGGGCGTATAGTTGCTATGGTTGGTATTGAGTTCATCAACTCTATCGCATCGGTAATCCAATCGTAATCTTGTGCTTGATACAAGAGCATATCAGCATCAAAATGGAGGTAGTAATCCGTTACTGACTTTTCAATACAATACAAAGACCCATAAACGGTAGAACCCTTCCAATTATGGGTATGGTTAAGCATCTGCTGCGCTTGTTCACTGCCAAAATATTTCTGATAAATTCTATTGATTTCTGCTGGCTGATAATCAATTGGCACGATTTTATCTACCACACCTTGGTTGAGCAGAGTTTGGCAAGCTAAGTCTAATTGTTCTTGATTACCTGTACCATATCTGTTGAGCTTATCCCCAGTCAGTGCTACGGTATCCATTGCCAGAACTATTTCGATGAAAGGGTAATTACAAGCTCTAATCAAATGTGGTATGGTTTGTAACATATAAGGAACATCAGTTCTAGCTACGAGAATCCATACTGCTATTGACTTAAAGCGGGACATGCTAGTTGAGTAATGGTGTTAGGTTTTAGGTAATGGTGTTATACCAAATTCAGTTAAAAAAAGTAAGAATATTCCTATGAGCCGTGGTATCTATATTATTGCCAATGATCGAGTAACGGAACAAGCGATCGCACTTCTCAATAGTATTCGCTTATACGATCAAGATACGCCGATTACCCTGATTCCCTATGATCATCAATATCAGGCGATCGCTAAACTGTTATCAGAGTCCTACGCTGTCAAGCTTTATCCAGATTTGGAACTTGTCGAACGTCTCTCTCAAAAAGTCTCCAGCATCTTTGGTAAGCGTTTTTTTGCTCGTCCTAATCAGTATCGCAAGCAAGCTTGTTGGTTTGGGGAGTTTGACGAATTTCTCTATATCGATACAGATATTGTCGTCTTTGAAAAAATCATAGACAATCTCAAGTATTTGGCTGATGCTGATTTCCTTTGTTGCGATTATCAACATAAACAAGGAATTAGATATGTCTTCACGCCCAAAGTGAAAAAAAAGGCTATATTTCAGGAAAGTGAACTCCAAGATATCTTCAATGGCGGATTTTGGGCTTCTAAAAAGCATTTAATTTCCGAACAAGACTTATATGAAACTTTGGCTGAATGCGCTAAGCATCCTGAGTATTTTGACTTTTCTGAAAAAACTTCAGATCAACCGATTTTCAACTACATGATTTTGAAGCGCATTGAGCGTAGAATAAATCTAGTTCGTACACCAGAACAAGGAGCAGGTAATTGGGCTGGTAGTCCTCATTTTCAGCGACAAGAAAATGTTTTAATCGACCCTAACTTGAACCAGCAGCTGAAGTACCTACATTGGGCTGGTATTCGTATTGAACCGGGCTGCCCTTACTGGGATATTTGGCAATATTACCGTCATCTCAACTTACCATCAAACTCGTAACTAAAAAGTTCAATTAAGCCATGCCTAATTGATAATTGATAATTGATAATTGATAATTGGTTAATTTTGTCTTTGACATCTTCATTTATGAAGAAAATAACAAGAAAATATTTCCCTTAAGTTCAATCCTCTTTTTTCAAGGAAAGGTAATTATCCATTATCTATTGTTCATTATCAATTGTTGAAATGAGTTTACCTAAAAAACTATCTAAGTCGTCCATACCGTGGTTTAGCATCGGCATAGCTACTATCTTTTGCTGCTCAATTATTCTGCGATTTTGGGGACTGGGTAGATTTAATGACTTGGTCTTCGACGAAGTTTATTATGCTAAATTTTCTAACAATTACTTGACTGGTAAACAATTTTTTAATGCCCATCCCCCTCTGAGCCAGTATATCATCGCCATTGGGATGTGGATTGGCTCTCACTTACCTTTTGGACAGGATACAGTCAACGGTTTAACTGGCTCCCTGCGCTCTACCTGGAGTTACCGTTGGCTGAATGCTTTGACTGGTTCATTTATTCCTCTAGTAGTTGCAGCAGTTGCCTATCAACTCAATCACCGTCGCAGTTATGCTTTGATTGCCGCCCTGTTTGCTGCGGCAGATGGTCTATTTTTAGTAGAATCCCGCTATGCCCTAAACAACGTCTACCTAGTTATTTTAGGACTACTAGGTCAGTTGTTTTTCCTGCTAGCACTGAATCAACAAGCAGGAAAGCGTTGGATGATGTTGATACTATCGGGAATTTTCTTTGGCGCTTCAGCAACGATTAAGTGGAATGGCTTGTGGTTTCTGCTGGGTTTATATTTAGTATGGGGAACTGCTTGGGTTTTGCGATCGCTCAGAAAAAGGGTAGCCTCTCAATCTGGAAGTAATTATGTCTCTGCTCGTCGGCAGCTGAGTCAAAGTCTGTTAGTACCAACCCCTGAAGAGCAACAACGATTGCCTTCCTTGTCATCCCTACGCAACAATCCTCTCGCAAACTTAACCCAACTGAACCTCTGGCATATTGTCCTCAGTTTCGGTATTATTCCATTTCTCACCTACAGACTACTCTGGATTCCTCACCTCATAATGAATCCCAGCCCCGGATTTTGGGAAGCGCAAGTCAAGATTTTGTCCTTCCATGAAAAGATTGGTAGTAGCTCTGAGGTACATCCTTATTGTTCTAAATGGTACACCTTCCCCTGGATGTGGCGTCCTGTTGCCTATTTCTATGACACTGCACTTAATACTAGCGAGCCGGTACCATTGCACCCCCCCTTACCTCGGGGCGTGGGACAAGTGGTTTATGATGTCCATGCGATGGGTAACCCTTGCTTGTGGTGGCTATCGACAGCGGCAATAATTGTACTCCTATTGCTATTAGTTCAACGCTTTTTAGAAGGAGTCGGCTGGAAAATTCCCCTCACTCCCTACACAGGGATTGCTCTGTACTTATTTCTTAACTGGTTAGCAAACTTATTGCCTTGGGTGAGAGTAACTCGCTGCACTTTTCTCTACCATTACATGGGAGCATCAGTATTTTCTGGTTTGGCTCTAGCTTGGTTAGTGGATTGTTGGTTATCTAGTCAACTATCTCAGCATAAAAGTGCTGGTGCTACGGTAATTTTGGTAGTTCTGTTAGCTTTTGTGTTTTGGTTACCAATCTACTTGGGTTTACCTTTGTCTCCTGAAGCTTATCAACTGCGGATGTGGTTCCGCTCGTGGGTGTAATCTCTGAAGAAACAAGGCAGGAGGCAGGGGGCAGGAGGCAGGAGGGAAGAGGATTTGGCTTATTTCTTCCATCCATCGGGGGTGGCGTGCCGCCCGCCAGGCGCTTTATAGAAACAAGGGAGTAGGGAGCAGAAAATCTCCTACTTTCATCACCTGGTGGTGAAAAAATTTTTTCATTTCGACTGCCTCCTGCCTCCTGCCTCCTGCCTCCTGCCTCCTGCCTCCTGCCTCCTGCCTTATCTCAAGATGTCTGTATCTGCCTTAGTACTTGTGCAATTACATCTCTTGGTACTTGATCTGTTACACTTACTTGACCAATCTTAGAGGGTAAGACAAATCGTACTTTCCCATCTTTCACTTTCTTATCCGTTTGCAAGGTATCAATAATCGCTTCAATATCCAGTTCGGCTGGCAGCTGAGTTGGTAATCCTGCTTTTTTAATCAAGGCATCTTGACGTTGAGCCTCATCTTGTTGCCATAGCTGAAGTTTAACCGCAATTTGACCTGCTGCCACCATCCCAATTGCTACAGCTTCTCCGTGATTAACTGACTTGTAGCCAGTCAAACTTTCTACTGCATGACCAATAGTGTGGCCATAGTTAAGAATAGCCCTTAATCCGGCTTCTTTCTCATCCTGACTAACGACATCAGCTTTGGCTTGGCAGGAGCGAGTGAGGATAGTCAATAATAAATCTTTATCTAGGTAGCGCCATTGATCAAGGCGCTTAGATGCCTCAAGCTTAGCAAATAGTTCAGCATCCCAGATAATGCCATACTTAATCACCTCTGCCATCCCCGCACGCAATTCTCGTGGCGGCAATGTCTTGAGCACTAAAGGATCAATTAAGACAAATCGGGGTTGATGAAAAGCACCAATCAAGTTTTTGCCTTGGGGATGGTTGACACCAGTTTTGCCGCCAATTGAAGCATCTACCATTGCTAATAGAGAGGTGGGTACTTGTACAAAGTTAATTCCTCTTAACCAAGTAGCTGCAGCAAAGCCCGTCATATCACCTATGACTCCACCTCCTAAAGCTACCATTGTCGAGGAACGTTCTAAGCGTTGTTCCAAGGCAACATCATAGATTTTTTGGATCGATTTGAGAGTTTTGTAGCGCTCACCCACTGGCAGGGTGCAGCTAGATACCTCATATCCTACTAACTTAAGAGCCGCGATCGCTCTTTCTCCGTATCGTCGAAAAATTGGAGGGTTAGATACTACTAAAACTTTCTTACCCAGCTTGATGCGGCTCATCCAAACTCCCAAATCATCTAAACCCCCTGCTGGGTTCTCCTCTGCCGTTGTATCCTTGGCGATGCTGGTTTCAGGAAGCCGCTTGGCGATCGCGATATCATAAGATTTTTGCGGTATACTAACACGAATAACAGAATTCATTGCCCAGTCCTTTTTAAAAACATACTTTGGGCTGTATTCTAGCCCACGAAATGATTCAATGTAGTTGTATAAGTTTTTGTGGAGAAAGATAAATGTCTGGAGTAGTTGCTTACTTTTTAATCCTAGGTACTGCCACAGGGGTTGCTCTGGGGCTGTTTTTTGGTCTGAAGGCTGTCAAATTGATCTAATACTAACTTAGCTCATCCCTCGGCTAGGGAAACTTCAACAAGCCTTAGCTCGGTTGGATGGAGCTTTCTTCGTAACCCAACACTGGAGTAGACTGTGTTGGGTCTCACTTCTGTTGCTGAATTTTCTCCCAAAGTGATTGAGACAGAACAGGAGTCAGATATCCTGTAGAACACCTCTACTCCTCTCTATCAGCAAAATTGACTTTCTCGTAAATATCTTTCAAATGAATTTGAAACTTGATAGAACTTAACTCCAGAACTCCCTCTGTCAATTCCTGCTCAGTTAATAACCATTGACCATTAGGATTTTTGGCATACTGCATAACATGATATTTCGTTTGGTCAATCAATATATATTCTTTAAACTCCGGAATTGACCGATAGTAAATAAATTTATCTCCTAAATCGTAATTTTTAGTTGATTTTGATAATACTTCAACAATCAATAAGGGATTGGTTACCGTAGTTGTCCCCGTTCCTGTATAAATCGGTTCTCCTTCAATTACCATCACATCGGGATAAGTGTATTGACGATAACGAGGTATCCATAACCGTACATCACCAATATAGATATCGTAACTCTTCCCTCTTAAACCAAACTTCAAGTTGGCGGCAAAATTCAAAGCAATCTTATTATGGTTAGTAGTGCCACCCGTCATTGGTACAATTTCCCCATCGCGATATTCATTCTTATACTTAGCTTTATCCTCTAGTTCTAAGTATTCTTCAGGCGTGTAGTAGCGTTTTTGTGTTTGTAATTGCATAGGTGTTAGGTGTTAGGTGTTAGGTGTTAGGTTTTAGGTGTTAGGTTTTAATCATAAACTCGACCTTTCCAGCCACCACCTCGCCCTTGCCAGTGGCGTAGTGCTGAGTCTAAAGTCATTAAATTATAGAGAAAAGCGATCGCGGGTAGGCAAAAAGCTAAAACAGGGGAGCATTTATATAATCGTAGGGTTGGTAAGTAAGCTCCAGCCATCAGTAACCAACTAACAAAACCTACGATCGCTATTTGCCAATTTCCGATTAAAGCACCGAAGATGGCAGCTAGAGGAGGAACCAGGTAAATCAGAGTCATTCCTAATACGGTTCCCATTAATAATAAAGGGGAATAATTGAGCTGGTAAAAGGCAGTACGGGCAACCATATCCCAGATACTAGCTAGAGAAGGATAGGGTCGCAAGCTGCGGGTAGATTCAGTTAATCCCAGCCAAATGGCAGTAGGGGAAGAAAGTTCTGATTCAATGGTAGATTTAACTGCCTTTGCTAAGGCACAATCATCAATTAACGCTTGACGTACTACCTGGAGTCCCCCAATACGGTTTAAAGCTTGACGGCGAATCAAGATACAACCTCCAGCAGCGGCAGCAGTGGAGTTAGTAGGAGCATTTACCCAGGGGAAAGGATAGAGCTTTTGAAAGAAAAAGACGAAGGCGGGAATCAGGAGCTGTTCCCAAAAACTCTGACACCGCAATAACACCATTAAAGAAACCAAATCTAGCTGCTGTGTTTCTCCTTTAGTAATTAGCTCCCGCAGATTAGTACTATCATGCTCAATGTCCGCATCAGTGAGTAGAAAGTAGTCTGGTGGTTGTGTTTGCTCTTGTGCATGGCGAATCCCTTGCTCCAATGCCCAGAGTTTTCCTGTCCAACCAGCGGGTAATGGTTGAGCGGATATAACTTGCAATTGTTGGGGTTGTTTGCTTTCCTGAGCAACCTTTTGAGCAACTTCAGCTGTACCATCAGTACTGTGATCATCTACGAGGAGCA
>CBDCVG010000092.1:0-167136 GCA_965222765.1 Caldora sp. | reverse complement strand
AACGGGATTGTTTCATTTATTTGGTTAGAGTTGCTTCCATTGTCCTCTGAAGCAGCCAAGCTAACTGTCTTCTTTGGACTAGTTGCTGCTATTTTGCTAGCGTCAGCAGTAACTGACTCAGAATCCAAAAAAGTCAGCACAGGAATGCTGCGTACATAGAGGGTTGCGGCATCACGTCCCTCTAATTCATAAGCATAAATTTTAGCGATCGCTTCTTCTTCCCCTACCATTGCTACCAAAGACGGAGATTCTTGTGCCTCAACTCCTGCTGCTTGCTGAGCTGGTGATTGATTTGAGGCAAGAGTAGCTGTTGCTGGTATCTGCCAAACCTGATTTAAGACAGAAGAGTTATCTCTAACAACATAGTCAACTTTCTTAGCTTGTTGGGCATTAGCGGGTGCTGCTGCACCAAGAACTGTTGCCAGGAAAGTAACAGTGATGCCACTCAAAATTTTTTGATTCATACGTCAGTTGTTAAAAGCTTTGGGAATTTGAGGTTGATTATTGCTGGTTCTGCTGCGAGAACTCAAAATTTACCAATTAAGTCGTACTCGTTCCGTTTTCGTTTTATTGATTTGAACTGAAATAGATTAACATGAAGTTTTTGCTTTGGCTAGCAAGGGGATCAAAAAATGAGGGTCTTTTTTAATAAAGATTTACATTAAGATTTTATAAAAAAGTAACGCTACACCAAGTATTTGCCTTTTTTCTTTGTTAAAAGTTATTTTTTGATGATTTTACAAAAATTAATATTAATTGTCTCATCTTTGTGGAAACTATAGCAGCCAATCTTCCTATCCCTCAAAGGCTTTGAGCTACTTCTGGCATAGGAGATGAACTATCATTCCTCTGAAAACTCCCCAAAGCGTTCTCGATATCGAGCTAATAACGCTTCAGCTTGCTCAGCTCGCTGCTGTTGAGCAATAGCCGCTTCTTCCGGTGTCTCTACTAATTGCCCCTCACGGGTAAAAAAGCGCAGCTTCCTCTGATGAATCCCTAAATAAAGTTCTAATTGCTCACTCCAAACCCAACCTTGCTCATTCGGTTGTAGTTCCCGATACGTTCCCCGCAATAACTCAAACCCTACAAATTCTAGACTCTCTGGGTCAAACCAAAAGTATTCTGGTGTGCGAAATATATCTTGATAAATCTGCTTTTTACTTCCCCGGTCTGTTTGGGCAGTTGAACTAGACAACAGCTCTATAATTACATTGGGGTACTTGCCATTTTCTTCCCAAATTACCCAGCTTTTGCGCGGTTTATTTTCGGTATTGAGTACGACAAAGAAATCTGGTCCTCGGAAATCTTCTGACTTGCGCTGTTGAGGACTGTAGTAAATCGTCAAATTTCCTGTAGCGAAGTAGTCATTGCGCTCTCGCCACGACCAATCTAGGCATTTAATCAACAGCAGCATCTGCTGTAAGTGAAGATAAGTTTCCAAAGGAGGTTCGTTGCTCTCTATTTCACTAGGAGGGAAGATGATCTCTTCTGGGATCACATCTTGTGGGATAACATCAAGAGATTTTACATCCTGGGTGAATGACATAGCAAAAAACTGGGAAGATAGGGGATAGGAACTATGCCTTCAGTGTAACGACTCTCGGGGAGATAGGGAGATAGGGAAACAAAGGAAAACTAATGATTTGAGAGGATACTTCGCTAGAAATTCCTTCCCTAATTTCGCTCACCCAACCCTCCAGGCGAAGCAAGCGGTAAAATACATCGAAGCCCCTCTAGCTCAAAACCTTTGTTGTTATCCCATGGATTATAGAGAAGCCGGTGTTGATATTGAAGCAGGTAGAGCTTTTGTCAAGCAGATTCACGATCTAGTACAAAGCACACATCGATCCGAAGTAATTGGTGGATTGGGTGGCTTTAGTGGTTGTTTCCAACTGCCAGTAGGTTATCGAGAACCAGTGCTTGTATCTGGAACTGATGGTGTTGGGACAAAGTTGAAGCTAGCTGGTGAACTCAACTGCCATGACACAGTAGGGATTGACTTAGTTGCAATGTGTGTCAATGATATTTTGACTTCCGGAGCCGAACCCCTATTTTTCTTAGATTATTTAGCTACTAGCAAACTTAATTCTCAGCAGCTGACTGAAGTGGTTGCAGGAATTGCTCAAGGATGTCTTCTTGCAGGCTGTGCTTTGTTGGGAGGAGAAACAGCAGAAATGCCAGGTTTCTATCAGCCAGGAGAATATGATTTAGCTGGGTTTTGTGTGGGAATTGTCGAAAAAAGCCAGATGTTGGATGGTTCTCAGGTGAAAGTAGGAGATGTAGCAATTGGTTTAGCGAGTCAGGGTGTTCACAGTAATGGCTTTAGTTTGGTGCGGAAAATAGTTAATGAACTGCCTTATAACACTTCACCTTCTCATCCCTGGGACATTTACCCAGAAATACTGGCTGGTAAAAGCTTAGGAGAAATTTTGCTGACACCAACTCAAATTTACGTCAAACCAGTTCTTAATGCTCGTCACGCTGGTATTGATATTCATGGCATGGCTCATATCACTGGAGGAGGTTTACCAGAAAACTTGCCTCGCTGCCTTGGTGTCGGTAAATCTATTCAGATTGACTCTAGTAGCTGGATTATTCCTCCTATTTTTCAGTGGCTGGCTGAAGCAGGACAAGTTAGTATCGATAATATGTTTGACACTTTCAATATGGGTATCGGCTTTGTGCTGCTTGTACCGGTAGAGCAGGCAAAACAGACTTGCCGTTGGTTTGACTCAAAGGGTATTGCTGCCTATGTCATAGGTCAGGTGATTGAGGGAACTGGTGGTATTGCGGGTATACCTCTATGACATATTGTCATACATTATAATTTTACTGTTTGAGATGATGAGGAAATGAGGGAGATATTTCCAATTGACAATTCCCTATTTCCTATAATTGTTAAAAAAATGCAATGACAGTTTTATTTACAAATACTTGATTAATTTGTCAAGTATTTGTAAATATTCTTGTGAGTAATGTCAAAAATATATCTTGCATATTTCTGACAATAAAAAACAACTAAAAATTCATATCAAGACACAAGCAAAGTAGTTCTACCCTTGATCAGCAACTCGGAATGTAAATCTTACAGGAGGAATAACCTACCATGTTTAGACAAAAGTATCTTAATCTAATAAAAATATTGAGTGTTAGTTTATCTCCAGCTATTTTCCTATTTCCTAGTTGGTCATCTCAGCTGAAGGCCCAGTCTTTCTCCCCGTTGCTAGTTAGTGTTGAATTTCCAGAAACTCCGGATCGAGGAGCTCCTGACAGAACTAGGGGTGCAGGCTCACGGGGGGGTTGTCCTAGCGAGTCTGTAGATAGTACGTCGATGATAGCCTTGATGCCACAAAATAATGTGGGAACAACGGTTGCTCATAATCCCATAGTCTATGTATATGTTCCTGAGACTAAAGATAAGGAAGCAGAGTTTCGAGTCATTGATAAACAGGCAGAAAAAGTTGTTTACCAAAAAACTTTTAACCTACCAAACGAGTCTGCCATAGTTAAACTGAGTCTCCCAACAGCTGTAGAGCTGAAAACAAATACTAATTATCACTGGGATCTCTATATAATGTGTGAGCCTGGAAACTCGGACAAAGATGAATGGGTTGAGGGGTGGTTGGAACGCATTTCTCTAAGTTCAGATATGAAGGCTAAACTCCAGGCAACTAAAGAACCACTGAAACAAGCAAAACTTTATGCGGATGCTGGTATTTGGAATGAGACTTTGAATATCCATGTTCACCAGCGAAAGTCTCATCCCCGTGAGTGGGTAAAACTTTTAAACTCAGTTGGATTAGGAGAGATTGCTCAAGCTCCAATTATTGATTCTGCCAAAATTAGGAATGAGCGTCAATAATAAGATACCCTCCTTATGTACGAACCTGTAGAGACGTTGCATGCAACGTCTCAGAGCGAGTTTTCGGGGTTTGCTCAAGATGGGGGTCTTAAACCCGGATTTGGTATCATAACCCCCAATTAATTTACCAACAGTACCCTTAAGTAGTGAGATGAGCTTAAGTGTTAGTCGTCCACTCAGTATGGAAGAACTCACCCCTCAGTTTATCTACCCGCTCGTAAGTATGAGCACCAAAGTAGTCACGCTGCGCTTGGGTGAGATTTTGGGGTAGGCGTTGCCGTCGATAGCTGTCGAAGTAATCCAAAGAGGCACTAAAAGCAGGAACCGGAATTCCCAATTGATTGGATGTTGCCAGTACCTCTCGCCAAGCATCCTGCCGATCCAAAATAGTCTGCTTGAACTCAGGAGCTAACAACAGGTTAGGCAGCTTGGGATTTTCATTGAAGGCATTTTTAATCTTATCTAAGAAGCCAGCCCGAATAATACAGCCACCTTTCCAGATGCGAGCAGTTTCTGCCAAGTTCAGGTTGTAGTTAAATTCTTTTGATGCCTTACTCAACAGTGCCATTCCCTGAGCGTAGGAACACATTTTGGAGCAATAGAGAGCGTCCCGCACTTTATTGATAAATGCTTTAGCATCTCCATTATATTTACCCACCCGGACCAGTTAGCTCTTTAGCTGCTGCTATCCGCTCCTCTTTATAAGAGGAGATCACACGAGCATTCACCGCTGCATACATGGTGGGAATAGGAACCCCCAGCTCCAGGAACTAACCACTGTCCAACGTCCAGTACCCTTCTGTCCCGCAGAATCGAGAATCAAGTCTACTAGAGGCAAATTGGTGTCTTGATCAACATACTTGAAGATATCAGCAGTTATTTCAATTAGAAAGGAATTTAGCTCATCAGTGGTGTTCCATTCCGTAAACACTTCATGAAGCTGTTTGTGGTCAAGTCCCAAAGCATTCTTTAGTATGTCATAGGCTTCAGCAATTAGCTGCATATCGCCATATTCAATGCCGTTGTGTACCATCTTGACATAGTGACCAGCACCACCAGGTCCAATATAGGTAACACAAGGACCATCATCCACCTGAGCCGCAATCTTGACCAAAATTGGCTCTAATTCCTTATAAGCACTGTCAGTGCCTCCCGGCATAAGACTAGGACCATTGAGAGCTCCTTCTTCTCCACCACTGACTCCCATGCCGACAAATCCCAGTCCAGTGGCTTCTAAATCTTTGGTGCGCCTTTCTGTATCGTTGTAGAGAGAGTTGCCACCATCGATGATCATATCGTCTGGCTCTAACAAGGGTTTGAGTTGCTCGATTACTGCATCAACTGGTTTACCTGCTTTCACCATTACCAGGATTTTGCGAGGACGTGCCAAGGTTTTGACAAATTCTTCCAAGGAATAGGCAGCTGTCACCTGCTTACCCTGAGCACGTTTGCTCATAAATTCTTCGGTTTTTGCCGCAGTACGATTGTAAACTGCTACGGGAAAACCGCGACTTTCCACATTGAGCGCTAAGTTTTCGCCCATAACAGCCAAACCAATTACGCCGAAGCTTGGTTGTGTCATAAAACTCCTTGCAAATTCTGTTTGTAGTGCAGTTGGTTGCATCTTCACTTTACTCTGAAGATTTAAGTAGAAGGGAAGGAGTTTTTAGTTTTACCTTCCTGACTAACAGGTTAATCTATAAGTCGGGGAGAGTGCTAAAGCGGCTGATAGGGTAAATCGGTGAAATAACAAGAGATTGGGTACGATCTCCCATGCCAAACTGTCCCATTATGATTTCTCTATATTTGGAGAAGGTGTTGTGAGGTTTTGACAAGTTTTGAGAAATGGGATTTTTATAGTACTTTTGTTCGTACAACACTGACCTGCTCCCATCTAGATCCTCAATAGTTCCGATTAAGTATCAAAGGTAAGCCGTTAGAATGAAAGAATAAAGTGCGATCGCAACACAGATGAGTGCAAAAATTATTCTGGCTCGACGCAGCGGAACTTCAAGGGAGGCTAACAAACCAAATAAGCCGGCTTCAACGCTAGCGAAGGCAGTTAATCCAAACAAATAAATTCGCAGAATAATTGGGGTAAGAGAAACTAGCTCGCTAGGAGGGTTCCTCCCATAATTAATTGTGGCAGGAATTATCAAAAATGTTCCCAAAAAAGTGATGATAGCACCTATCAGGGTTAGACTTTTTAGTCCGATCAAAAATAAGCGCATCACTTCATTATCACCTCAGCATGAGAGTTGAGTGCGTAAGTCCTACTCATTTAGGATTGCTATATACACATTAGTATCTAAGTTTGATGTCACAACCGACCATAGAATCCATCCTGCAAGAAAAGCGTGTATTTCCACCCTCGTCTGAGTTTTCTCAAGCAGCACACGTCAAAAGCTTACAAGAGTATCAGCAAATTTATGACCGGGCGAAAGCTGACCCCCAGAAGTTTTGGGAGGAGTTGGCAGCAAGCGAGTTGCATTGGTTCCAAAAGTGGGACAAGGTATTGGATTGGCAACCACCATTTGCCCAGTGGTTTGTTGGCGGCAAGATTAATATTTCTTACAACTGTCTTGACAGACACCTCACTACTTGGCGCAGAAATAAGGCAGCTCTGATTTGGGAAGGAGAACCAGGAGACTCTCGCACTCTCACCTATGCCCAACTGCACCGAGAAGTTTGCCAGTTTGCTAATGTATTAAAACAGTTGGGAGTAAAAAAAGGCGATCGCGTTGGTATTTATATGCCAATGATTCCCGAAGCTGCGATCGCTATGTTAGCTTGTGCTCGGATTGGTGCTCCTCATACTGTGGTTTTTGGTGGTTTTAGTGCTGAAGCGTTGAAAGACCGATTGGTAGATGCTGAAGCGAAGTTAGTCGTTACCGCTGATGGTGGTTGGCGCAAAGATAAGATTGTTCCCCTCAAAGAACAAGTAGATAAAGCTCTAGCAAATAATGGCGCACCTAGTGTAGAAAATGTTCTGGTTGTCAAGCGCACTGAACAAGAAATTGAGATGGAACCAGAGCGGGATCATTGGTGGCATGACTTGCAAGCTGGGGTATCTGGAGATTGTCCAGCAGAGCCGATGGATAGTGAAGATATGCTCTTCATTCTCTACACTAGCGGTACTACAGGTAAACCCAAAGGAGTTGTCCACACTACCGGTGGTTACAATCTCTATACCCACATGACTCTTAAGTGGACATTTGATCTTAAAGATACGGATGTCTACTGGTGTACTGCTGATGTAGGCTGGATTACAGGTCACAGTTACATAGTTTACGGTCCCCTTTCCAATGGAGCCACCAGCCTGATGTATGAAGGTGCGCCTCGTCCTTCCAATCCTGGCTGTCTGTGGGATGTGGTAGAAAAATACGGCGTTAATATCTTCTACACTGCTCCTACAGCAATTCGCGCTTTGAGCAAGATGGGGGAAGAATATCCTAACGCACGGGATTTATCTTCCCTGCGGATACTGGGAACTGTGGGTGAACCGATTAACCCAGAAGCCTGGATGTGGTATCACCGAATTATTGGTGGAGAACGCTGTCCGATTGTAGATACTTGGTGGCAAACTGAAACCGGTGGCTTTATGATTACTCCCCTTCCCGGTGCTACTCCCACAAAACCAGGTTCGGCGACTTTTCCCTTCCCAGGAATTATTGCTGATATTGTCGATTTAGAAGGCAATCCGGTAGAAGATAATCAGGGAGGTTACTTGGTAGTCAAGCATCCCTGGCCGGGGATGATGCGCACAGTGTACGGCAACCCAGAGCGCTTCCGCCGCACCTATTGGGAACATATTCCCCCCAAGGATGGACAATACCTCTACTTTGCTGGGGATGGTGCGAGGAAGGATGAAGATGGCTACTTCTGGGTAATGGGCCGTGTTGATGACGTGATCAACGTTTCAGGACACCGTTTGGGTACAATGGAAGTAGAATCAGCATTAGTATCTCACCCAGCAGTAGCAGAAGCAGCGGTAGTGGGTAAGCCAGATGAAGTTAAAGGGGAAGATGTCTTTGCTTTTGTAACTTTAGAGGGTAGTGTGAGTGCTAGTGAGGAACTAGAGAAAGAACTCAAGCAACACGTAATGAGTGAGATTGGGGCTATTGCCCGTCCTGGTGAAATTCGCTTTACTGATGCTCTGCCAAAGACTCGTTCTGGGAAGATAATGCGGCGATTGTTGCGGAATTTGGCAGCAGGGGAAGAAGTGGCTGGAGATACTTCTACTTTGGAGGATCGTAGTGTGTTAGATAAGTTGCGGGGAGGTGCTTGATTAGCACCAATCGCTTTACCCACCAGGGGTTCAAAACCCCTGGCTAATAGCTCAAGTCCACGCTTTGTGGACTAAATCTTGTAGGTTGGGTGAAGCGAAGCGAAACCCAACACCGAGAGAATTAGCGTTGGGTTTCAATACTCAAACTATCCTACAGCATCAAAGGACAGAACAGGTGCGATCGCTTTCTCTCGTAGAGTGGACAAGGTAAATTAGTTTGGACTATTAACCCAAGCAACTAAAGCAAAGCGAGTTCCTCGTGTAACAGGCTGTACTTGGTGAACCCAAGTGGATGGAAAGAATGTTGCTGAACCTTGATCTGTGCTAGCTACTTGTCCAGCTTTCCTAAAGATTAGACTTCCTCCCTCATACTCTTCAGGTGCACTAAGCTGAACAACAATACTGACAAGACGTCCAGCAACTACACCACGGTTGGCATCAGTATGCTCCTTATAATGACCTCCGATCCCGTAACGTAGGAGAAGAATTGATTCTGAAAGTAAGTTCTCAATATTGACTTTGAATATCTCGTTAGCTTGATATGCATATATCATTAGGCGTTTATAGAGCCAACTGTACTCACTTATTCGAGGGATTTTGAGAAGATCTGCCTGCCGATAGGAACGGTCGATTAACAGTGTAGAGTAGTCATCACCGACTCTAATTGCTGCTTCTTCAAATTTGTACCTAGCTGTATCTTTAACAAGATCAACGCACTCTTGGATAGAGAGAACTTCAGCAAAGGTAATTAAGTTTTGATGAGGGTATAGAGGGCTCCCAACAGTAGACATCAGATATTTCCTGTGACATACTAGTTCAATCTATGTACTGTTGAAATTTTACCCACCCACAGATAGTTCAGTAAAAGAACAGTTACTGGATGAATCCCGGAAGACAGCTAAAAGAATTCAGTATCTTACACAGAGAAACGCTACCAGAGTCCGTCGCTCCCCTCGGATAACGGGAGTCACCTCGTGAAGTAGATTACCGGAACTGATCACTACCTGTCCTGTCATGGGATGGTATATGCTAGTAGACCCTCCTTGATCATAAACAACTAGATCACCACCATCATCAGCTTCCCGGAGATGAATAATAACTGCTAAATGTCGAAGTGGATCGGAATCATTGTCATAGTGAGCACCAATGTAACCTCCGGGTCTCATAACATTCAACTGAATGCGTCGAATTTCAAGAACTTCAGTACAAGTAACGACCTGAAAAAAGGACTTCATTGGCTCACTCAGGAAGATATCCTCAATGACCGAGGCAGTAGATGTAAGAGTTTGTAGATAAGGTGTATCGGTCTTCAGTCTGCCTACTTCTAAACTGTGTGCTTCACCTCTATCACCTACAGTAACCGGACTTGTAGGAGTCTTGCAAGAAATATCAAGGATACACCTGTAGTCTTCAGACGTCATTGGAGTTTCATCAAAGGAGAGAATCACCACTCCATGCTTAGCAAAGTTATAGCGTAAGTCGCTATATGTAGAACCAAGCTTGAGCATCGAACTTTCCTCCAGCTCCTAAAGATTTCTATTTAAACACAAGTACTATAAACTGCTTTAGCTACTAAAAACAAAAACTTACAATCCAAAAACCAACAGATAAAAACGTCCCACTTGGTTTTTAAATCCACTGAAAGAAAGAATGTGAACATATGGAACTTGTAATGGACACCATCACCTATACCGCTCTTCGCAAAAACTTGGCAAAAACCTTAGCTGAAGAAGCAACTTTGGGATGCTCCCAATAAAAGGTCAGATCTGTCACAATAGATTAAGTAGCTCTTCCCCTTGATGCCGTTATGCCCCAAACACACATCAGATTTGATTGGGCAATTAAAAAATTACTCAGAAACAAAGCTAATTATGTAGTTTTGGCTGGTTTTCTCAGCGAGTTATTGGGGAAACAAGTCAAGATACAATCAATACTCGAAAGTGAAAGCAATCAACAAGCAGAGGATGACAAGCTCAATCGAGTCGATATCGTAGCAGAAAATGACCAGGGTGAATTGATTCTCATTGAAGTGCAAAACTCTACAGAGCAAGATTATTTTCATCGGATGCTCTACGGCACAGCGAAATTAATTACGGAATTCCTGGAAAAAGGAGACCTTTACAGTCAGGTTAAAAAAGTCTATTCGGTGAATGTAGTCTACTTTTCCCTGGGACAGGGGGATGATTATATTTACCAGGGAAAATTAGATTTTCATGGTCTTCACTTAGAAGATAAATTAGGCTTATCTGTCAACCAGAAGAAGCTGTTTAATATCAAAGAAGTATCGGAGATTTTTCCGGAGTATTATGTGATTAAAGTCAACAACTTTAACGACATAGCCAAAAATACCTTGGATGAATGGATATATTTCCTGAAAAAGAGCCAAATAAAAGAGGAATTTACAGCCCAAGGCTTAGCGGAGGCGAAGGAAAATTTACTAGTAGATAGCTTGAGCGAAGAAGAAAGAGGAAACTATCTGAGATATATGGAGAATAGGCGCTATGAAATCAGTATAATCGAAGGTTCGCGCTCAGAAGGAAGATTGGAGGGTCAAGAAGAAGGCAAACAGCAGGAAAAGGTTAATATCGCTAGAACATTAAAACAACAGGAGGATAATTTTCTGTGGTAATAATGACAGGATCGTGATCATTACAGACTTTTTCGATAATTTTCGGTAGTTCTTCTTTAATCTTGACGTAATTTAGTCTATCCATCTTAATATTTTTTATCTTCTTGCTCTAATGATTATATCAATTGCTTAACCGACATGCCTATCTTCGTAACTTGTTGGAATTCTTCAAAGAAAGGTGTTAGTGCGATCAAGTCTGGGTAAAATTAAATTCCCCGACCAAAATCAAAAGGCAGGAGGCAGAAGGCAGGAGGGAAGAAAGAAGGTTGCAAGGTAGAAGGGAATTATAACTGTTTATCCGAACTTGATATTACGCACCATCACGGCATTATGTCATCCTGAGCGATAGCGAAGGATCTCCAAACCGCTCAGATGCTTCACTATCACCTCACCATTACACTTGAGTGCGTAGATAGCAAATACAATAGACCTCTCCGAAAAATAAATAATTTGTGTTTTAATAATATTAATTGTGTTTTTTATAAGATTGTATGAGTTCTCTATTCGAGCATATTCAAAATCATCCGCAAGATGCACAGCGTTTACTTGGTCTGAAATATGAGCAGCTAGAAAAATTGCTAGAAAAAGCCAGAGAGCTACATTATAAAAAACTAGCATCATCTGAGGCTAAAAAAGTCAGGATTATTGCGGCTGGAGGGGGTCGAAATACACTACTTTCTCTCGAAGAACAAGTCCTCCTTACTTTAACATATCTGCGACATTTGACAACATTCCAATTACTGGGAATTCAATTTGGAGTCAGCGAAACAACCGCCAATGATACCTTCAATTATTGGTGTCCTATTTTGGCAGAGTTATTACCGGCTAGCTTACTTGAACAAGTAAAAAAAACTCAAGTGACAGTGAAATCATCAAAGAAATACTACAGGAATATCAATTAATAGTGGATAGCTGTGAGCAGCCAATAGAAAGACCTGGAGCCTATGAAGAACAAAAAAAATACTATTCAGGCAAGAAGAAAAATCATACTCGAAAAAATCAATTAATTGTTTTGCCTAATGGCAAGGATATTGTTGATGTAATAGCAGGTCAACCTGGTCCTAAAAGTGACGTTAAATTATTTCGTGAAACTCAAAACAATTTTGACGAAAATCAAAAGTTTACTGGAGATAAAGCTTACGAGGGAGAAGCATCGATTAGAACTCCTAAGAAAAAACCGAAAAAGCGAGAATTAACTGCAGAGCAAAAAAAGAAAAATCAAGAACTAGCAGTTGAAAGAGTGATAGTAGAACATGTAATTCGTCTAGTTAAGATATTTAGAGTAGCTCAAGAGAGATTTCGATTAAATACCAGAAAGTATGAACAGATAATTGGCATAATTTGCGGGTTAGTGAGATTAAGGATTGGTGCATTAATACTAGCAATATAATTAATTGAATGTCTATTATTGATGAATAAAAACAATAAAAATAGATAATAAAATGAGAAATTATTAACAGTACTTGGCTCAAGTACCTATTTTAGCGTAGAAATTGGCTCTAATTGAAATTGGCGATTATAAGACTGAAAGCCAGTTACATAGGCGTATTGAGTATTTTCGGAGAGGTCTATTGCATTTGATAGAGTGAGGGAAGATTCGGATGTTGGGTTTCGCCGATGTTTGTTTTGGGTAAAGCGGTGATGAATACCTGCGGCTCCACCCAACCTACAATATAAGCGATCGCACGATTGAGGATAAGATACCGTAGGGGCGGGTTCACCAACCATCAAACAAATTGACCGGCTAATATTATAAACCCGCCCCGGTTAAATCAGGATGATCAGTTCCAGATGCCGGGGCGGGTTTGGTTAAATTATCGCTGTGTAGGAAGATATTTGGTGAATCCGCCCCTACAAATTTACTTTTGTTTGTTGAATCAGCACTACAACTTGACGTGCGGAATGTGAGCTACAATCTGTATCTAAAGGTTTTGTCCATTAAGGTAGCTGGAATGATAACGCTAACATCGACCCAGGAGCAGATTGTGGAAGATAAGCTGACAACAGGACACTATACCAGTGCCGAGGAAGTAATTGATTTAGCGCTGGAGTTGTTGCAGTTTCTGGATGCAGAGTCTCTGGCTTGGTTGAAACAAACTCAGCAAAAAATACGGGTTGGTCTGGAAGAGTTAGAGCGGAAAGAGGGTGTTGATGGAGCGATTGTCATGGAGCAGCTGCTACAGCGGTTTCAAGATGCCCGTCAAGGTAAGCACTGATGAACTTTATTCTAGCCCCTTCTGCGATCGCGGATTTAAAAGAAATTTCAGACTATTTTTTACAGAAGAATGTGGAAGCAGGAGAGCAGCTGTTCCAAAAATTTAATAAGCGATTTGAGTCCTTAACTCGTTTTCCAAAACTGGGTAAACCCTACCCCAAACTTAACCCTGAAATTCGTGGTCTATTGGAGCAAAACTACATCATTTTCTACCGAATCTCGTCCGAATCAGTGGAAATTGTCCGTATTGTTGATGCTCGTCGTAACTTGTTGGAGCTCTTCAAAGAAGAGCGTTAATGCGATCAAGTTTGGGTAAATTTAAATTCCCCTACCAAAAGCGATGAGAAGCCTTGCGATCGCGATTATTTTTTGATATTATTTCATAATGCTAAAAGTGTGCGCCCATATATAAAGTCATACTCCTAGTATCAAGTCCGCCTCAGCATTTAAACTATCCTTTCCTGAGATTTCCTGTAATAATGTTGCTAGCCAGCATCTTTCGGTAAGAACTGTAGGGCCGTATTGCATACGCCGAAATTGCATACGCCCAAAGGGAAGATTCGGATGTTGGGTTTCGCCGATGTGAGTTTTGGGTAAAGTGGTGATGAATATCTGCGGCTCCACCCAACCTACAAGAGAAAGCGATTGCCTCCGGCACCAGCAGAGCTGATCGCACGATTGAGGATAAGATACCGTAGGGGCGGGTTCACCAACCATCAAACAAATTGACCAGCCAATATTATAAACCCGCCCCGGTTGAATCAGGATGATGAGTGTCAGATGCCGGGGCGGGTTTGGTTAAATTATCGCTGTGTAGGAAGATATTTGGTGAACCCGCCCCTACAAATTTACTTTTGTTTGTTGAAGCTTATCTATAGAAGGTATCAGAAATATGGGGTTTAATCAGCCCAAGCTGTTGCAAAATGCGATCGCAAATACAATTTGTGACATAATACCAGCTAAATTAAATGGCAATTTGTAGGTTGGGTGGAGCGAAGCGAAACCCAACAGCAGAAGGTTTCGTTGGTTTGAGCTGATTTTATTGTTGGTTAAAGCTTGTAATGAATACCTGCATTTGCGATCGCTTATATTATTGCATTTGATAGAGTGAGGGAAGATTCGGGTGTTGGGTTTCGCCGATGTTTGTTTTGGGTAAAGCGGTGATAAATACTTGCGGCTCCACCCAACCTACAATATAAGCGATCGTAACTATACAGGACTTACGCACCATCACGGCATTATGTCATCCTGAGCGATAGTGAAGGATCTCCAGACGGCTCAGATGCTTCACTATCACCTCACCATTACACTTAAGTGCGTAGATCGCAACTACAATTTGTGACATAATACCAGCCATTCTCGACAAAGTGCGCAACCGCCGTCTATTTTGGAAAATTTGTAGTGCGAGCATCTTGCTCGCTTTCGGTAATTACAGCTCGCTTTCGGTAATCATACCAAATCCGCTTTCCAAACACCCGGTTTCGCTTAAACTTTTCCTTCTGCCCTCTGCCCTCTGCCTTATCCTCAAGATAACGGGGCTATCTATACCGGATTTGGTATTACAGGGAGCAGGATGCTCCCACTACTATCGTTTGTAAAACTTTGGGATACTCCTAAATACCTAATTGCGATTTCAACCTTAACACATCACTTAACAATCAAATCACCTAACACCTAACACCTCATTTAATCTGCTCCACACTTAGGGATAAAGCGTTGCGAGAATAATCTGACTTTTCCGACTTTATGAGCCAACTTTTCCGACTGACGGGGTTGGGTGGAATTAGTGAAGATGGAAATATGAATTAGATGGAGAATCAAAATGGTTTTAGAAGCTAACGGTGATAACCTACATGGGTGGAATCCACATTATCGCAACTTACGGAACAATCTAGCTGAAAATCAGTTTGAGGCTTTTGATTTTAACAATGGGCGTCCTGGCAACTTCCGTAGACTTATGGTTCAAGGAACTAATACATGGGATCATCAAGGGCACATCATTCCACAAAATATGCTTTTGGATGTACTACGACCAATTGCTGAAGATGCACACAACAACCAACGACTAAATTTAGGAGATTTAAACAATTTTCTGGTACAGAAATACCCACAGCTTAACTTCCAGAATGTGACCAACTATATTGAACAACACTTGATTCAAAATGGTGCGCCAGAGCTAGATTTCGCCAGATTCGTTCCAAACAATATTGAGGATAGTTATGGAGGATACTTTTCCGTGATAGTTTGGAATCCGCTAAATATTTGCCGTGCTCCTGACGATAATCAGAGGGGTGGTAATCCTGGTAACAATATTGATTTCGAGGTGATAGAGTATCTGTTACAGAATCACAATGAACCAGGAATTAATCTATTCCAAGCAATGCAAGTGCAAGAAATGCAAGTAGCTTTTCAGGCAATACTTGATAATCGCGCTCCTCTTAATAATTATCACAATGATCTTCAGCAAGGTCAGCAGTTTATTCGTAACTTCATTGCTGCTTGTAATGCTAGTCTAGCAAACTTACAACAAAACCCAAGTGGGTTTTATCAATTTCCTTGGCACCAAGACAACAACGAAGTTCTAGTTCCTGGAGCAGCTAACCCCTAAAACCTCGTCTCATACTCCACAATCGCTCTATGATCCTCAGAAAAATCCGTCCCCGCACGTAACCTAATATTCTCATTAAGCCGATAGCGCACATTAAACTGGGGAGGTTCAGAATTAGTCAACTCCTTTAACACAGAAACGGAGAACTTATCAGTAAGATCCACTCCAGCCTCTGCACTTAATCCTAAACCCGAAGCTCGCTCTTCATCATCGGTAATTGTCGTCGGGAATAAGCGAAACTCGCTCAAACCAACGGCATCGCCGATGATGTTGCTGAAATTACCTAAGAGCGCTGTGCCTGCTAAGTTTGCCAAACCAAGGGTACTATTTCCCCTACCCAAGGTTTCCACAAAACCACCCCCTAAAAGCACCACAATTTCTGATTCCGTACGACCTGGATCACTAGTTAATTGCAAACTATCATTAAACTGGTCTTCAGTTCCCCTTAAAGACTCCACTAGTTCATTAGCAGGCCCTTGTACTTTAGCTTGAATGCGAACTGTTTGGGTACTACCAAAATTGTTGGCTGTCGAGTCGTCACTAATCTCCGTGGAAAGATTACCTACTGAAGCCGTACTGCCTAAACGTCGCAATTTGTTGGTTTCTTGTACCGATGCCACCAACTGTACATCCAAATCTGGGTTGAATCCTTGATTAGGAGTAAATATAGCAGTATTTTCGTAGCCTCGATCTAACCGGAATTGGGTAGTAAATAAATTTACTTGACCCCTTTCCAGGGTAATGATACCTTCAGGACTAATATTATTAAGAGAGCCGTTAAGAGTTAAGTCACCGGTAGCGAGGAAATTCAAGAGAGGATCCTGCCTAATTTGGATATTTCTAGTCAAAGCCAGGTTTAAGTCATCAAACTCGATAGGAGAATTAGTTTCAGAATCCTTAGCACTACTACTACTACCTTGCTGACGCTCTCCTGCTAGTTTTACTTGACCATCAAACAGGGTTAAATCTCCTCTAATTTGGGGATTGGTAGCAGTACCAGCTACCACAACTCCCCCTTGAACCCCACCGCTGTAAATACCTTTGAGATTGATTTCTAATTCCCCAATACTCACAGTTAGGGGATTTTCCTGAGGAGTAGGTTGATTAATCGGAATAGTCCCCAAGGCAGTAATCTTACCTCCACCATACTTACCCTCCAAGTCCAACACTTCGATACTGTCAAAGTTGAAGACTACATTACCAGTAACATTAGTCAGAGGATCAGGAAGAGCTTGGGCTTTGATGGTAGCATTGTTTACAGCTACAGTTCCTTCAGCTATCAACCCTTCAGTTTTATTATTTTCTTGGTCATAAATACCATTAATAGCTAACTCCACATCTCCAGTACCTTCTCCATTAACCCAGGCAACTTGACGTCCCACCAGCAGGTTTAATAAGGCTAATCCCTCATTTTCGACATCAATATTGAGGCTCAGGTTCTTAGATTCCGGTTCTACAGTAGCAACAGGTAACTTATAGGGAATGCTGCCTTCGATACTTAAAGGTTCCGCATCAGCAACGAGACGAATGGTACTACCAAAATTGAGGCGAGCGTTGCTGTAGTTAAAGCCTCCCTTAACCTCTTCCACATCCTGTTGATTCAAGGTAGCATCACTAATTCTCAGCTCCCCCCTAGCTTGGGGATTACTAATACCACCGGAAAGGGTAGCAGTAGCATTAATTAAGCCACCAAAGCCAATAGCGGGAGGTAAATCCACAAATTCTTGGATTAATCCCCGCACCTGAGCAACCGGTAGATTACGTAGCTGTAACTGACCAGATTGGTCTTCCCCTCCAATGCTACCAGAGAAGCTGGCTAAACCTTCTCCCGATTCAAAGCGCAATGGTAGTAAAGTTAGCACCCCATCTTGGAATTCTCCTTTAGCAACCATTGTCTGAGCATTATAGGAACCCCATTGCCAATCTTCCCCTTCCAGAGCAAAATCAGCTTGGATACCAGCAGCGGGAGAAGCATTGAGATTGACGATACCAGTAAAACTACCCTGAGCTTCGGCAAATTCCGGTAGGGGAGAAGCCTCTTCCCGCTCTTGTCGCTGTTTTTTGAGGAGTTGATCAATTTCCGACAGACGCCGTAGTTGATTTTGCAGGGAACTTTCTGGAGAACCCACTGCTACAATATCGATGTCAGCAGCTTGGTCGTAACTAGGAAACAAGCCACGACGATTGACATCGGGAAGATCGAAGATTTGCAGTGCAGTGAGGATATCCTGGAGTTCCCCATTAACTACTTGCAGTGTACCAGCAAATTCCGGACCCCTGGCAGTAGGAATGAGATTACCAGCAAGGAGGTACTCACGGTCTTCTTTTTGAAACTTCCCGTCAGTTAGTGCAATCCTACCATTGGGTTGATAATCCAACCTAGCAGTGAAAATATCCCCTCTAAGAGTACCAAAGATCGGTTTAGCGATCGCTAGATTTCCCTCAATGCCATAGTTATTCAAGTTAACATCTAAATCGCCGGAAAGTTTGCCAGAGAGGGGTTGAGAGGCAATTTGAGGAGGAAGGGGTGTGATTTCTTTGAATAGAGCAACGGGGAAGTTTGCTGCTTCTACCGACAGTAGCTCCCCTTCCCTAGTACCCTTAGCTACAGCCTCACCCCGCTGGATATCAAAGGAAACTGGTTGATAATTAGAGTCAAGAGCAATCCTGATTTGGTCATCGCTATTGGCTCCTGCTAGCTGTAAGTTTACCCCTGTTCCTGGTACTGCATCCACTGTACCGGTGAGTAGAGGGTCAAAATTTAAACCATCGATCGCAAAATTCTTTAAAGCAAGGTCTCCATTAACTTGGGGACTATTGGGAGTACCAACAATCCTACCAGCAAAATCTGCTGCACCCCCTACCTGAAGATTAGCCACATTAGAATTGGGAATCGGTAGTTTAGCTAAATTTAAGTCTTTTGCCCTTACCCCCAAATCCAAATTGCTAATGGCTGCCAACAAGCCTTGATTGGTGAGACTATCCAAATTGACACCAATAAAACCACTAGCAGTTAATCCCGTTGCTTGAGCATTTTGCAGCTGTATCCCTCTACCATTCCAGCGAAACTCCGTAGCCAGAGGTCCTGGAATTACAGCAAGTCCTTGACTAAAGTTTAGTTTACCCTCTGCACGCAAGGATTGTCCCAGAGCCACTGGTGTCAGATTACGAATACTACCAGCAACCTTAACCCTACCATCCAAATTACCGGAAAGATCTGGAGAAAAGCGGCTCAACTGAATGCCTCTTGGTTCCACCAATGCCTGCAAGTTACCGTAATTGAGCCTAACATTAGCAGCTCGGAGAGTACCTCCCGCCAGATTAAGGCTACCGCTACCAGTGGCATTAATCGCATTAGGTGAAATTTGGTCAAGATTGCCTGAAGCTTGGAATGTACCGTTCAACGGACCATTAAATTGGGGAGGAAGGTTAGCCGCTAATCCTCCTAACCTTACCCCATCTGCTGCTAGATTAGTCCGCCAACGACCTCTTACTAACTGAAAATCCGAAGCTCTGAGGGTACCTCCTGCCACATTCAGATTACCGCTACCAGTCGCATTAATCGTATTAGGTGAGATCTGATCCAGATTACCCGCCGCCTGGAAATTACCACTGAAGGGAACATTGAATTGAGGAGGAATATTGGCTGCTAATCCTCCTAACCTTACCCCATCTGCTGCTAGATTAGTCCGCCAACGACCTCTTACTAGCTGAAAATCCGAAGCTCTAAGCGTACCTCCCGCCACATTTAGATTACCGCTACCAGTAGCATTAATCGTATTAGGTGAGATCTGATCCAGATTACCCGCCGCCTGGAAATTACCACTGAAGGGAACATTGAATTGAGGAGGAATATTGGGCGCTAAGCCTCCTAACCTTACCCTATCTGCTGCCACCTTAGTCCGCCAACGACCTCTTACTAGCTGAAAGTCCGAGGCTCTGAGAGTACCTCCCGCGACATTCAACCGTCCGCTACCAGTAGCATTAATAGTATCGGGTGAGAATTCCTCGAGATTTCCCGCCGCCTGAAACGTACCACTGAAAGGTACTCTTAAAGTGGGTGGTATCTTCGGAGACAGACGTCCTAAGGCTAAATTATTTGCCTGTACCGAACCTTGCCAACGACCACGAGAGACTTGTACCTCATTAGCAATAACCTGACCACCAGCAATATTCATACTGCCAGAACCTATACCACTAATTCCCGCCAAAGTCAAGTCATCTATATTAGCTAATAAGTTAAATTGAGCACTTACCGGACCACGCAATTGAGGTGGTACTTTAGCAATACGCTCTAGTTTGATGCCAGAGGCTCGCACCAAGGAAGAAACTTGCCCCTTTTGCATCTGTACATTAGTTAAACTAACTAAGCCACCCACCACATTGAGGTTACCAGCACCTTTAGCAGTAATATCTTTTGGCTTGAAAGAATCCAGAGTACCAGCTAGATTAAAGGCACCATTAAAACGTCCCTGAAATTTAGGCGGCAGCTTAGGAGCCAACTTACTCAAAGCCAGATTTTTTAACTGTGCTAACCCCTGCCACTTTCCTCCTGCTACCTGGATATTAGCCAGTTGTACAGAACCACCAGCCAAATTAAAATTAGCACTACCCTGAGCACGATACTTCTGGGTATTCCCCAAAGGCACCACCACTTGCGTCTTACCAGAAACTGCTCCTAGGGGAAGGGGTAACTTGATATCATATATAGTTGCGATCGCATCTCCTGGAACTTCCTTTGCCTGGAGATTGAAGAGTAAGTTTTCGTTCTTCTTTAATCCTATCTCCCCCTTACCTGTCATCAAGCCACCAACTATTGGCTCAGCTTGCAAATTATTAACCGCCAGTTTTTGGTTGCTAGTCGTTAGCCTAAAATCCGCATTAATCTTGTCAAAGGTAACCTTATCAATCTTAGTCGGCTTAGTCGTGAGCAGTTTACCAGAAACAATCGGTTGATTAATTGGCCCTGTGACTTGTAAATCCGTCTTTACCTTACCCACCACTGGTACAGGCAACTTATTGAGTCCAAATGTCTGCCAAGCCTGCTTCACTTCTACCGGTTGAGTTTGTGCCGACAGCTTAAACTCCCCTTCAGTATCAATTACACCATTAGCCTTACCGGGAATCTTACCAAATAGTGTTGTAACCTGATCCAACCAAATCTCAGTTCCCTTAAAACGCAACTTACCATTGCTCTTACTAAAAGGCTGAGGTAGGTTAGCTATTTGTGTAGTTATATCTTTAACAGTTAACAGTCCAAACAACTGCAAAGGTTGATCTGGTCGTATCTGTAATTCCAGATTACCAGCCGCTTGACCAGCTTGCAGCACTAGCGGTAACTGAATCAACCTACTAACCTCAGCTACCTCTACATTCTGAGCTGAAATTGCCAGATTAGTTGATTTTGTGGGACGATAATCTTCTCCCTTAAGACTGAAATTTCCCCCACTAACTAGTTGACCTTGCACATCAAAGCGAAGCCGCTTATTATCCTCAAAAAATTTCACCTTAGCCTGAGGCACAAAAACCTTCACAGGGGTGTTGGGATTATCCTTAGCCCCCCTGGGAACCAAGACAACATCAGCATTACGAGCGCGGATAGTCCCTAACTCAACTTTCAGAGCACCCTCTTCTTGCTGCTTAATTTCCGTAGTAATCCATCTTCCCTCAGCATCCTGCTCCACATATAAATCCGGATTAACCAGGGTGACATTCAGCTCCAGAGTACGATTAAATACTAGTTTAATGGGGTTAAACCCCACATCCACCGCCTCAATGACAGCTTTATCCGGATCTGTGGGTGTTGGGGGTAAGGCAGAAGTACCAAACCGCAAACCAGTCAGGGAAAAGCTTTCCACTTCCCCAATATTCACTGGACGCTCCAGAAGACGTGTTAAACTTTTCTCCACCTGGGGTGAGAGCATTTGCTGAATAAGAATCCAAGCTCCAGCTATACATCCCCCAGTACCAACGAGCAAAACGACAACCAGACCTAGTAAGATACATCGTAGCTTTGAGCGTCGTACCGTGTTGGAGGAAACTGATGCTTCTTGATTAGTGGAATTTGACTCTGGCGGCTGATTATCAGGATTGGGGGTATCCGTCATTAGCTGTGCTCCTTGCACCTGTAGATGATGGATAGATTTCTTGAATTTAGTATATATAGTGTTGCTTGCTGGTGCTTATGTTCCCAGGGAACAGTAAATTTTAATTTCGGAGTGTTGGTGGAGGAGTGTAGGAGCAATCACCAAGCTATCGGCTCAAAAACCTTGCACCGTAAGTCGAAAATCCCTAACACCTACCACCTCTTTCCCTTTCCTAACACCTAACACCTACTACCTCCAACCTCACCTAACACCTACCACCTACCACCTAAAACCTATTCAAAATTAGATCATCCGTGCTGCTCGCGCCTAGCTAGTAAGCTATCACGAATTCCAACTGGATTAAAACGTTGCTCAACCTGCTCTCTAATCTCTGCTGCTTGCTGTTGACGTTCCCAAAGATAGGCATCGATTTCGGTTTTATGTCTTAAGTAATACCCATTGGTGACAAGTTAAGCAAAAGAGCAATTTGTCAAGCCCTCTTGCTGCGGGAAAGGAGACAGATCAAGGGAAAGTCTTTTTCTCCTGGCACGAGGAGCTTTGACAACCCCCAAATCTTGGTTTTCTGGGGCAGTTAAATAGGCAACGGGGTCAGTAGCATTCCCTTGCTCGTAGGCAACAGCAAAATGATAAAGTCCACGAAAAACCATTTCTACAGAAATATCTTCAAAAGGTATTGCCAACTCAGAAGCTACTTCATCAGCTAAGTCGATTAAAACCACATAAAATAACCAAGTAGCCCACAATTGTAATTGAATACCGTTGACAGAACCAGTCCACAAATAACTCAAACCCAATAAGCGTTTGAGAGTCAGAAAAGTTTCCTCAATTCTCCAGCGCCTAGCATACAAATCTGCTACAATGTAGGTAGGTAATACCTCAGGCTCGAGCACAGAAGTTAAGTAGCGATACCAAGTTGAACCATGTTTTACTTCTACCAAACGTAAGTTGAGAATGGGATTACCTTGATAACCTGTTCCTAACCTAATTAATTGGTCATGATGTTGACTAGATCTACTCAATGTACGCAGTGATTGATATTTAGCTTTCCCTTTAAGTCTGGTAATCGCATACTTTAGGATTAGCGATCGCATACTTTAGGATTAGCGATCGCGTACTTTAGGATTAGCGATCGCACTTCAAGAAAGTGAGTCTTAATCAATGAGAAAGCACATAATATGCTTACATAGTCAAGGATACAGCAATTTCACCGAAAGGGCTTGACAAATTGCTCTTTTGCTTAACTTGTCACCAATGGCAATTAGCCATTAGCTTTGAGCGTGTTTCTCGAGAGGTCTTCAAACTGACATGATATGACTGGTATTCTGAGCTGTAAGGTGGCAACTTCTCCTCACCAATTAGTAGGTTATTGGGGTTATGAGCAACCGCAAGAATTAGCAAAATTCCTGAATATAGTCCTTAAGCAGTATTCAGGAAATGACTGGAACCTGAAATCTCTTGCTTCAACCAAGGATTTATCAGCAACCCTGTGTGCAGGAGGATTAACCTCCAGCTCCCAAACTAATGCATCATCTGATACCTGGGTAAAAATAACCCAGAATCGTTTAATTTTGGGAAGAGAAGCTTTTGGGCGAGTTCCGCTTTATTGGACAAAAATCGAGCAGGTGATTTGGTTTGCCTCCCGATTGCAACTGCTGTTACCGGTTATCGCATCTAAAGAAGTAAGTATTCCCGCTTTATACGGCTATAGCTGCTTTTCTTACGTTCCCACACCACTAACTCCCATTACCAATATCTTTACCGTACCAGCAGGTACTGAGCAAACTTGGCAAGGTGACGCTACATCAGGAACCATCGCCAATCCCCAATCTCATCAACTCCTGGAATGGTGCGAGCAAGCTGGGCAGATTAAGGATGAAACAGAAGCAATCTATGAGTTGCAACTTTTCCTCAAAGCTGGCATCGAGCATCAGATTGCGGATCTTGAGGATGAGCCGGTGGGTATATTTTTATCCGGTGGACTAGATTCTTCCGTTGTAGCAGCATTACTAGTTGAGGCTGGGGTAAAAGTGCGTGCCTACACCCTGGATTTTGGTGACAGTGGCATTCCGGAATATCCTTACGCTGAGCAGGTGGCTCAATGGCTCGACATTCCCCTCATCAAAGTTGAGGCGACACCCAAGCGTATTGAGCAGGCACTTTTGCCTACGGTGGAAGCTCTGGATTTACCTTTTGGAGATGGGGTTACGGTTCCCTTGTTTCTCCTCAATCAGGTAGCCAGCCAGGAGACTAAAATTATTTTTAACGGTGAAGGAGGGGATCAGTTGTTTGCTGGTTGGACAAATAAACCCTTAATCGCCGCCAGTGTTTACCAAAGGGAACATCCCTTAGGAAAAGAATCCTTTGAGGAGCAATATCTCCGAACTTTCCATCGACTCTGGGGTTATGAGCAACAGGTATTCCAACCAGCAATTGTGGCACAACTGGAAACTCTCCAACCCCAAGAGTGGTTGCACTCAGCCTTAGATGCAACCTCGACAAGTTCATTACTGCACCGTTTGCGCCGTGCTACCCTGATGCTCAAAGGAGCACAAAACATCCACCCACGAGCCACGAATCTCGCATTTGCTCATGGATTAAAAGTGCGATCGCTTTTTTGTGACTTATCCTTGGCACAATGGACATTCCGCCTCTCAGGAGAATTGTGCTTGCAGGGAGGTTGTGAGAAATATATCCTCAAGCGTGCAGTGGAATCCTGGCTGCCACCGGAAATCGTCTGGCGGCAGAAACGGGGAATGGGTGTTCCCTTAACCTCTTGGTGTTTACATGATTGGTGGCGAAACCTTGGTACTTGGCTCAATCCTGGAATTCTTCAAGCAGAGGGGCGCTGGCAACCAAAGCTGGCTCAACAGATTGTCTTCGGCAAGCTAGGTGCAGCAATTCAAGGTCGTAGAATTGGTGAGATACTCTGGTTGCTGATTATGTGGCAGTTATGGTGTTTCCCAAGTTTTAGGTGAACCAATAGGGAAACGAACCTGGAATCATCCATTCTGGTTACCCTATCAGTTTTGGAGTTACGGCAAGCAATGGATGCAGGAGTAGTTTCTGTTCAAGATCGATTGAGCTTAAGTTGACACGAATGGGAGATGGGGAGATGAGGAGATTGGGGGATTGGGGGATTGGGAGATTGGGAAACAAAGGAGAATTAATGATTTGAGAGGATACTTTGCTAGAAATTCCTTCCCTAATTTTGCTCACCCCCCGATGAATGGAACAAGCAAGCCAAACCCTCTTGCCTCCTGCCTCCTGCCTCCTGCCTCCTGCCCTCTGCCTCCTGCCTTATTTCAAACTGGAGGCTCATGAGCAATTTCCTCTAATCCTACCGACTTCAACAAAGTTGTCCATTTTGCCACTAGGGTTGAATTATGAGGATGCAAGCGGCGAGCTTCAGCGATCGCTTGGAGAGCATCATACCAAAGCCCAGATTCTTGATAAATAGTAATTTGCTCTGTTAGGGAAGTATTCTCCAACTTACTCATCAGGATGGAGTCAGGCGCAATTCGTTTAACCCACCCATCTACATAAATATCTCCAGAGCGTTGTTGTTGATCACAAATCATTGAAGCATACCAATGATACTCCTTGTCAATCTCTAGGGGAGGCAAGTTTTCAGAATTAGGAAGACTGAGACTAGTAATACCGGGATTGCCAGTAAGAGTAACAGTGGTTGTATAAATCTGACGCTGATTTTCTTCATCAATGAGTACAAACTCCATGGCTGTTGCAGGAGTTTGGGGAATATAGAAAAAGAATGTAGGATAGGCGGCAGTAGTCAGCCCTAAGTTGGTTGTGGGGATTAAGGCAGTGATGGATTTTTCACTGGGAGAGCATGGCCCCCTAGCACTAGCAGGTTTTCTTCTGCCTGCTCGCCGTTGAATCCTGGGTTTTGGTACTTGTGCTTGTAAGGTAGGAGAAGTTAACTCTACACTCTGGTTTGTCAGTCTACTTGGTTCTAGAGCTGGTGAATTAACCTGTTGTCCTAGTGCCTGCATTGGCAAACTGCACAGAAACAAACCTAGCAGTGAAGCGAGGTAGGGTCTACTCACAGTTGTTAAAGTTTTTGTCCTACTCATCTGTCTACCTTGATCAAGTTACGGAAGAGAATTCACACTTAGTTATTCATTGTTCCGTTATCAATTTCCGGCAGACAATCTAATCTGAGAACCCAAATCCTCATCAGGGAGCACAAGGAGGAATGGATTATAATGTCAAAACTTACGCCAAAGAAATGATCGCTTCCCCATCCAAAAAGCAAGAAACCCCATAAACAGTAACCCCATGCCTCCGGCTAACGGGTTACTATCAACGCCAGTAATCCACGGAGAAACTCGACCAGCATATTGCACCAGTTGCCCTACATTAATAATGTAGTAGCCCCAGACCAGTCCAGCGTGAAGACCAATGGATAAACCCAGACGTCCTTTACTTGACCACTTTGCCCAAACCAAAGTCAACCCCAGGAGCAACAAAGCGGGAAACGCTGGTAACATGCGAATCATCACTGAGAGGGGCTTGGTAAAGTGCAGCAGTGCAAAGATAATTGCACTAGTCCACAGTGATGCTCTTAGACTATAATCTCGCTGCAACTCCTCCAACAGCCAGCCCCGAAATACCAACTCCTCAGCTAAGCCAATCCCTAAGGCGCTGGCTAATCCTTCCAAAATCACTCGCCACATTACTGATGAAGGCGTCTGGAATTTCAGCCAACCTAGCCACCCCTGCAAAGCAAATAAACTGAGGGTCATCAATAAACCAATAGCTAGTCCCTTTAATAGGTCTATACCATTTTGCCGCGTTCCCACCAAACCATAACTTTGCAGTAATTGTGGTTGTTGATAAACTTGCTTGCCCCACCAAGGGGTTAACAGCAAAAAGCCTCCAAACAATAGTCCCATTGTCAGGATAGTAACTAGGTTGGGAGTCAAGAGGTTGGGGTCGCGTCCTAACCAATAAATTGGTATCGCTACTGGTAACCAAAATAATGCTAAGGTTATTAAAAAGGCTACCAGACGCACAGGTGCTGGGTATTTAGCTAATTTGGTAAAGTTTGGCTGTAACAATTCTGGGCTTATTGGTATAACTACCAGCTCCTAATCTGCTTAGGTGATTTCCTCCGAAAAAATGTACCTATCGTAGGGTGCGTTAGCGCAGCGTAACGCACTACGTTGTGGGTACAATCATCTTCCAAAATCCTCTTATTCGTCAGGCTCCATTGTGCTAGTCAATCCGTTATTCTTCAAGGTTTCGCAGTAGAACTCAGCATGTTCTTGAGCACAGGTAATTACTAAAGCGATACCCGATATATGGGCTTCCATCATAATATTGACAGCTTCCGGTTGGGTGAGACTCGCTACTGTGCTAATCAATATCTGTACCACATACTCCATTGAGTTGAAGTCATCGTTATGGAGCAAAACGCGATAGCGAGGTGCATGTTTACGGGCTGTTGAACGCTTCTCAATAGTCTCGACAGACAAGGTTCTACTCTCTTTAATTCAAGTGTTTACTATGGTTTGGGATAATATCGAGTAGTATTGTAGCTTTCTCGTTATATAACTTTCTACTATATTACGATATGTAAATTAGGTCGTTATCAAAAGGGCAGCGATTGCCTACAACACCAGCAAAGGTGATCGCAACTATTTCCAGGCTAAAATAGATAAGTTAACATTACTTAATATTTTAACGTGACTACACAGGTATCACTTGCAACCTCTACCAACCCAATTCCCGGAAGTTACTGGCAGTGGCGAGGCCAATCTATTTACTACGTGCAAACTGGAAAAAAGCAATCAGAACGCCCACCATTACTCTTAGTACACGGCTTTGGGGCTTCTACAGACCATTGGCGCAAAAATATTGCCGAATTGAGTCAAGATTTTGAAGTTTGGGCAATTGATTTGCTGGGGTTTGGACGCTCTGCGAAACCGGATTGGTCTTATAGTGGTGATTTGTGGCGAGACCAGTTGGATGATTTCATTACCGAGGTGATTAATCAGCCAGTGGTATTGCTAGGAAACTCCTTGGGTGGTTATTCCTGCCTCTGTGTAGCTGCCCAGCATCCCACATCTGCTGTTGGTCTAGTATTACTTAATAGTGCTGGCCCTTTTAGTGATACCCAGTCATCGACACCCAAGAATCCCCTCAAAAAATTCCTGGGTGGACTTACTAAAGCAATTTTGCTGCAACCGTGGGCAAGTTTTCTCTTGTTCCAGTACGTGCGGCAACCTTCAAAGATTCGCAAAACCCTCTCCCAAGTCTATATTGACCAGAGTGCAGTCACCGAGCAGCTAGTAGAAGAAATTTATCGTCCTTCCTGTGATCCTGGTGCCCATAAAGTGTTTGCTTCAGTATTCAAGTCACCCCAAGGAGAAAAAATTGATGTACTGTTGGCGCAGATGAAATGCCCACTATTAATGTTATGGGGAGAAGCTGATCCTTGGATCAAAGCCAGAGAACGGGGAGCGAAATTCCGTCAATATTATCCTCAGCTGACGGAACACTACCTCCAAGCTGGACATTGTCCCCATGATGAGGTGCCAGAACAGGTAAATAGTTTAGTGCGCTCCTGGATATCAAACTCCGTTAGTTTACAGATTGGTGAAGAGTGAAGTGCTCAGAAGGTACAGCATAATTCGCTGCTCCAAAGGTTTCCCGAATAATGCGATTGGTATCAAAGTAAACTTGCCAATAGTGGTCATTGTTACAATAAGGACGTACCGCTAGAACTGGTCCAGCGAGGTTGAATTCGAGAATTTCCACATCTGGTGCAGGCTCGCTGATAACATTCGGAATTTGAGCAAGACTTTCTCGCAGACGTGCGATCGCATCTTGAGGATCAACACCATGATTGAGTTGTGCTACCAGATCAACCCTCCGGTAAGGATTAGTGGAAAAGTTCTGAATTGTATCTGAAAAAATGGTGTTGTTAGCGATAATAGTATGAACATTATCCAGAGTATTGATCTTCGTCACAAACAAACCAATTTCTTCAACGGTTCCTGTGACACCACCTGCTGTCACAAAGTCACCCACGCTAAATGGTCTGAACAACACCAAGAAAACTCCAGCTGCAAAGTGAGCGAGTAGACCGCTCCATGCCGCACCGATAGCAATCCCTGCAGCCGCTAATAGGGCAGCAAATGAGGTAGTTTCAATGCCAAAGAAACCGAGTATTGCTACAACTAGGATGATGTTGAGCAAAACACTAACTGTGGACTTGACGTAAACTAATAAAGTTGCATCAAAGCTGGTGCGCTTGAGGTTACCAACAATTAGACCCATCGCAAACTTGATCAGTTTCTTCCCCACAATCCAGAGGATAATTGCACTGATAATTTGAAGACCAGCACCCACAATCATGCTGCCGGCGTTTTGAATGATCGGTTGAATAGCTTCCATTACAAACTTGTTTTTGGGACATTAGCGACCTAAAGTAGTGCAAAAGACGCTGCCTGTTAAATAAAGTACACAGGGTTTTGCCCCTCTCCTACTTTAGGAGCAATGAAATTCTATGCAGGGATGTAACGGAAACCAGGATGACTACGGAATTTCCTAAGATTTCAAGTGAAGGATTGTTAACTGCTCCGTCAGTACTCTTTAGACTGTTGGTGTTAACTTTCAGTAAGGACTTCCTCAAAAGCAAATTCCGGGGCAGCGAGCACAAATATTGTGGTAGGAAGACCAGCAGCTAGAGTCTGCAAGTTTTTGTAGTATTCGGTGAAATCATCTCCATCTTCCGGTTTCCTCATACCAAGAAAGATAATATCTGCATTTTTAGATGTCTCGTGAAGAATTTGAGGGAACTGACGCCCTTGAGCCACTAAAACTTGGGATACTGCTTTAATGCGTACTCGTTTTACCAGACTCTCGAGGTTAGTCCGAGCAGCTTGAGCTGCTGCCTCATCAGGTACTACCAGTTTGAGATAAATTTCTGCTTTAGTCCAATTGATATCAGAACGCAGCAGATAGGCAAGTAGTAACATTAAACCACCATTGGCTTGCAAACCACCCCACCAAACATCAATCCGTCGGCGTTTGCCGAAACCTCGCTCGTGGTTTTCCCTAAGAATAACTATGCTACGCTTTGCCTGGTGGATTTGGGTAATCATCTGGCAGTAGCGATCGCGATGAGTTTCTTGCTCAGTATCACCCAACAAAACTGTGTTGGGAACCAAAGGGCCTAAGCCGTAGGTTTCCACTAATTTCTGGCCACCAGCAAAGGGGTCAGGGGCTGTAACCAAGCGTACAAGAGCTTGCACACTGCGCCGTTCCAGATACTCCCGAATTGTTGCTTCCAATTCTGATTGCTGAGCTACGTCACGGGAACCACTGGGTAGGACACTGGAAACTGTCATCAAACCCCGGTTGTGAATGAGGGCATCTGCTAATTCAATTAAAGACCAACGTTTAGTCGGCGCCCCAGAAAGCACCAGGATGTGGGGACGCCAGTTCTTGGTATCGTCTGTATGACCAACCTGAAAAATACCAGTACGCAACAGCGCCATCCAAATACCCCGGCGGACATCACCCCAAGTAGTTCGGAGTTCTCGTTGTTGTAACCAAAAGTAAATGACCAAGACGATGATGGCAGCTACTACCGTAGCACGAGCATCAATCAAGAACATCACCGCAAGGCAGCCAATGGCTCCAAGCAAGGACAAAGACCAGTGGACGCGAAACTCTGGACGGAAAGAAGGACTTTGCAGGAAGGCTTCAATACCTGCTGAGATATTTAAAACCAAATAGGTGGTGAGGAAGAACATACTCAACACCGGTGCAATTACATCCAAATCACCAAGACAGACAGCTGCAGTTGCTACTCCCAAAGTGACAGCGGTACCAATCCGTGGCTCGTCGTCTCGTCCACTGCCAGTGCCTAAAAAGCTTAGCCAATGGGGCAACACTCCATCTCTTGCGAGGGCTTGCAGCACCCGGGGAGCTCCCAGAATACTTCCCAGGGCACTGCTAAGAGTTGCCCCCCAAACTCCTAGAAGGATTGCCGGTCCCCAAAGAGCCATCTGCTGCATAATCAGGGGTTCTTCTATCAAGGTAGTGGCATCTGCCCGCATGGCTAGGAGAAGGGGCAGAATCATGTAAATAACATAACCTGTACCCACTGCTGCTAGGGTGCCAGTGGGGATTGAGCGGACGGGGTCACGTAAATCCCCGGACATATTCACTCCAGCCATAATACCCGTTACAGCTGGGAAAAAGACAGCAAAAACGCTCCAGAATGGTTCTTTTTCTGAGCCAACCAATTCAATATTCGTGATGTTGCCAGGGTCTCCAAAGGCAAAGGAAACTAGAGAAAGAGCGATCGCTGCCATGATGATGTATTGGGCACGGATGGCAACGCTAGCGGAGGTGATTGCCACTATTGCCACAAAAATTGTAGTAATCAGAGCCACATAAACCTGGTTCAGGTGACCAAATGTCTGAACAACACTTTCAGCAAAACCAATAGTGTAGAGTGCTACTGATAGAGCTTGGGCAAAGTAGAGAGGAATCCCCACCGCACCACCAGTTTCAATTCCCAAGGAGCGGCTAATCATATAGTAAGCCCCCCCAGCTCGAACTACCCGGTCAGTTGCGATCGCGGAGATAGACAAAGAAGTCAGAAAGGTAATTGAAGTTGAGAGGGTAACAATTGCTAATGTACCCAGCAAGCCAACATTACCAACTACCCAGCCAAAGCGCAGATACATGATCACGCCCAAAATCGTGAGAATCGATGGCGTGTACACTCCACCAAATGTTCCTAAACCTGAGCTTTCTGTAGATGTGACTTCAACGGTAGACTGCGGACGGCGAACAAAAGGAAATTTCATTGTTAGTTTACAGGCTTGTTAGACATACATAGGGCTTGCTGAATAAGTCGTAATTTTCGGGTTTGAATAGGTGTTAGGTGGTAGGTGGTAGGTGGTAGGTGAGGTTGGAGGTAGTAGGTGTTAGGGATTTTCGACTTACGGTGCAAGGAAATTGAGCCAAAAGATACAAAAACCTTGCACTTGGCAAAGTATAAAATGTTTGAAAGCTTTGCCTGGTATAGTTTCCACACTTTTGCAGCAAGCCCTAAATAGCTAGATTTCATAGAACATAGGTACTAAAAGCTTGAAAGAATTTAAGGACTACTTGTAGTCGCTACTCCTGGTCTAACTTAATTTTCAGTACTGTAGCGTGTTTTTTGGAAATCAATGCTGTGCTAATTCCAGAGGTCTAATTTGAGATTGTTCTATTAACCATTGAAGCGCATGTAAATATTCTGCATCACCGACTTCAACTACATCGGAATGCCCTGCTTCTGGCACGACAAGTAGTTTTTTGGGCTCAGGTGCAGCATCAAATAGGGTTTGGCTCATATAAGCAGGAACAGTTTGATCAGCATTGCCGTGAACCAACAGAATAGGCATTCGCAGCAGATGTACTTTACTTAGGGAATCAAAGCGTTGGTGCAAGAGTAAATTTACTGGAAATATCCCGAACTGCTCACTATAGTTGACCATTGAGAGTATGGAAGTGAATGAACCTTCTACCACCAAGCCAGAAATTTCTGGATGCCTGGTTGCTAATTCGATGGCAATTGCTCCCCCTAAGGAATGACCATAAAGCAAAATCTGCTTTGGTGGGATTTGCCTGACTTGAGTTAGATAGTTCCAGGCGACTTCTGCATCTTCATAGACATTGAACTCTTTAGGAAATTTGCCTTGGCTTTGACCATACCCTCGATAGTCGAGCATTAAGCAAGAAAATCCTAGCTGATGAAACTTCAAAGCTCGCTCAAGATTTTCTCCCATATTGCAGGCATTACCATGTAGATACAGCCAGATCATTGCCTCTGGTTCAGCAGAGGGAATCCACCAGCAGTGAATCTGATTCTTCTTGCCTGAAGCCGTCGCAATGGATAACCAGACTTCCTGATAGTCGAGGTTATATGCTGCTGGTGTAGCTCTGATTGTTTTTGAAGGTCGAAAAATGAAGCGATTTTGCCACAATAGCAGGAATAGACAAGCAGCAACGTAAGCGATCCCTAATACTCCTCCTAACGCTAGGAGGAGATTCAACCACAGTAGCGGAAAAACTTCAATCACAATTGTAAGCAGGGGTTGTTTGTCAAGTTTTTTTGAAGCAAAATTAACACTTCAAATTAAATAAAGAGACTCTCGAAGATTGATTGGCAAGCAAAATTGGGCATTCTACTGGTATGGATACAGTTAGTTGAGGTCGTTAGTTGCACCCTGATGCTAAGGCTATTGATTATAACTTGTAGTGGCTGAACATAGAATTGGGAAGGGGAAAAGGTTTATTTTTTTTCCTTTACCCCATGCTCCTAGTGCAGCGGGCATGGAAATAACCCACCAGTAAAAAAAGGTGAAAAAGCTTATTGTACAAGCCTTCTTTCCTCCTGCCTTCTGCCTTCTGCCTTCTGCCTTCTTGCACTAGTGCAGTGCGGTAGAAGTAACTGACCAGTTTAAGAGTGATAGAATCCTTACTATATAAGCATTCTTAATTCTTAATTCTTAATTCTTAATTCCGCACAGCGGCACTAGGAACTGTTAGGAGCGAGCACTTTTAAAACCCCGAAAAATCTCTTTTGCTCATTGACACCTGATTATGGTTGACTTCACTGTCGCTATCCCTACATATAATGGAGAAACTCGTTTACCAGAGGTTCTAGAACGATTGCGTGAAGCGAAGTTAGTACTGTCAAACAAATTGCCCCTTGCTAAGGAAAACTTCTCCTGGGAAGTTATTGTTGTTGACAACAACAGTACGGATAATACAGCTCAAGTTGTCAAAAACTATCAAGCTAATTGGAGGGCAGATTGTCCTCTTAAATATTATTTTGAGAGTGAACAGGGAGCTGCTTTTGCTCGACAAAAAGCGGTGGACAAAGCTCGAGGAAAATTTATCGGTTTTCTTGATGATGATAACCTACCAACACCAGACTGGGTAGCTTCTGCCTATGCCTTTGGTGAAATTCATCCTCAAGCAGGAGCTTACGGTAGCCGAGTTCAGGGTGATTTTGAAGCTAATCCGCCAGAATACTTAAAAAGTATTGCCTGTTTTTTAGCAATTATCGACCGAGGACCACTGCCACAAAAATATGAACCTCGGCAAAAGCTTTTACCGCCGGGAGCAGGATTAGTCGTGCGCAAACAAGCTTGGCAACAGGCAGTACCCAGGCGTCTATTTTTGAATCACAAGGGAAGAGATGCGGGATTAGCTAGTGAAGATTTGGAAGTGGTTTTGCATATCCAGCAAGCTGGTTGGGAAATCTGGTACAATCCGCAAATGCAGATATACCATAAGATTCCAGCTTGGCGATGTGAAAAAGATTATCTGATTTCTTTGATGCGTTGTATTGGGTTAAGTCGGCATCACTTGCGTATGCTGAGACTCTCAAGTTGGCAAAGACCATTGGTGACTCTACTTCATCTACTCAATGATCTGAGGAAACTAGTACAACACTGGTTGAAAACACGAGGAGCAAGTGCTAGTGATGTGGCTGTTGCTTGCAAACGCCAATTATTGTTAAGTAGCTTAATGAGTCCTTGCTTTTTGTGGAAAAAAAGATATTTTGATTGGCTATCTCAGCAAAAATGTGGTCAAAGAATTGGTTGTTTTCAAAATTCTTTGATCACTCAGAAAAGTGGCTCGTATAATCAACCAGTTATTTCGCTCAAATCAGGCAGAACTGAAGATAAGATTAATTGATAATTGATAATTGATAATTGATAATTGATAATTGATAATTGATAATTGAGGTGAAACAATTCAAGTGACAGCAGAAATATCTTGCCTTAGTATTGGGATGCCGGTATATAATGGGGAACAATTTCTAGAAGAGTCACTAAATTCCCTTCTTAATCAAACTTTTGAAGATTTTGAGTTGATTATCTCAGATAATGCTTCAACTGATAGAACCGAGGAGATTTGTCGAGCATACGCCGCTAAAGATCAACGCATTCGTTACTACCGCAGTGAGCAAAATCACGGCGCGGCTTGGAATTATAATCGCTCTTTTGAGTTGTCTGTCGGTAAATACTTCAAGTGGGCCTGTCATGATGATTTATGTGCTCCTGAATATATAGAGCAGTGTATTCAGATACTGGAATCCAATCCTTCGGTGGTTTTATGTTACGCCAATACAACTTTTATTGATCAAGAGGGTAATCGTCTGCAAAACTACACCGAAGACTTACACCTTGATTCTCCTCAACCTCATCAACGTTATCGGCAATATCATCGGCGTTTTCTGTATAAATATAAATGCAATCCACAATTTGGAGTTCTCCGGAGTTCTGTCTTGGCAATGACTAGGTTGATGGGTAACTACGAAGGTTCAGATATAATTTTGTTTGCAGAACTAGCTATGTTGGGTGAGTTTCACGAAATCCCAGAATATCTTTTTTCCCGCAGAGATCATCCACAAATGTCACGGCGAGCTAATCCCACAGAGGAGGAACTAGCTATTTGGTATGATCCGGCAAATAGAGGTAAGCTTCAGCTACCAATGTCGAGATTGCTATTGGAGCATTTACTTGCTATCAAGCGAATAAAACTGAGTTGGCATGAAAAAATATCCTGCTATCTGCAATTAAGGACTTTCTTAAGATGGAAACGGAGAGAACTAGGAAAAGAATTTACGAAAGCTGCTAAATCGATGATACTAGTACCGCTGCGCGGAATTAAGAATTAAGAATTAAGAATGCTTTAGGACTTACGTGCCATAACGGAATCAATGCCTAACACCTAACACCTAACACCTCAAAACTGTGGTATCTTAGACTGAGATTGCTGATAGTGAGTTTCACATAACCAAAGATAATCCCCTGTATAGGTGGGATGTCGCTTGAGTCCCAAAAATTCATGATGGGGGTCTTATTCTCGTAAGAAAGAGTGCAAAGCTAAAATTCCCGAACGCTCCCCTTGGCTGAGCAAGCCATCTCCCAGCCTTGCAGGTTCATCAACTAAGAGTTTGTCATTGCTCAGGAGAGTGTTAGTTAACTCCTTCATTGTCTCTAATTGATACTTGATATTGCTTTCTTTGATGAACTCTTCACCAAAAAAGGCATTAGCAGCGGGTGCAGCAATGGGAGCTAGGGTTTTCAAAACACGAGCAATCAGGTTAGCGTAGGGAGCAATTTGTTCAATCCACTCCCGGGGAGCCTCAAACTCATAGACTCCTTTACCAGTTTCATTGACTGGATGCTGGCAATTAGGAGCTTCACACCAAAGATGTAATCGATAGGTTTTACTCATAAACCGTCGCCAATTCCTTTCTTTTGGTTCAATAGTAAACAGTCGCGGTCCATTTTTGGATTCGCTGGCTACCGCTTGCATAATCACCATAACGTAGTTGGCAATACGGCTTTCCAATTCTTGTAGGTTCTGCTGAATCTTAGCAGCACCTTGCTCAACTTTTATTTCAACTCGCTCAACTTTCGCTTCAATGCGACTTAATTGCTCTCTGGTGTCTTCTTCTTCAAAGCCGTAGAGTAGTTCTATAATGTTTTGCCGAGTACGGCATTTCTGGCAACGGATAGTATCATCACCTTCTTCCAGAAACTGGCGTAAAGCTTCTATTTCAAAACGTCCCATACAAGCTTTCTGGTGCTGCTTTGTCGGACAAGGAACTGTAAACTGATAACGACCTTTTAATCCTGGCCAAGTCTCAGCAATGAGCTTTTGTAAAGTTTGCTTAAGTAAGTTTGTAAAGTATATAGGCCAGACAGCTTCAGTATAAAGATGAAGCTCGCGATCGCGTAATTCTAACATTGCTTCACCATGACGCCTGTTCCGCAGGAACATACCCTTTTGCCAGTGCAATCGATGGACTTTACCATCAGCTTCAGGTTGCTGATAGATATAGTCGTGAGTGCGAACAATCATCCACGGAATCAATCCTGGTGGTGACTCTTCCATAACACAGACAGTAGCCAGACGACGGTGGTTGTTAGCTGGTTCCTCCTCTGGTAACCAAGGGAGATGAGGGCGAACTTGCGGTACATGCTGAGCCACTAAACTGGCTGTTCCATCTTCCAAACGGTAGGATACATCGTATTTTTCCATTAGTTGTAGGAAGAAGGGATACAGTGCTGAAGGGTAGCGTGTCTTACCATCTGCGGGATGTTCCCACCATACTTCCTGTAAGCGGTTATCGGGTAGGATACCATCCATTTCTTGGGTGGTGCGGTCTTCTAAAACAAAACCAATAGCTTTAGTTAACCATTCTGGCTGCAATACGACATCATCTTGTAACCGCTCGTCATCACCGTAGTAGACAATATAACCCAAGTCATGCATCAGGTCAGCCAGGGTTTTGGTAGCAATGGCATTGAGACCGTGAGCGGAGCAGACTGTGATAAATTCAGTATAGGAAATGCGAGGTTTAGCGATCGCTAATAGGGCATCCCTTGACTCTCGCCAAGCTCGATTTAGTACTATTCCCATCTGCTCAAAATTTTGAGCCGCCTCAGCAATCATTTGTTTGAGTCGAACAATACCTACCTTTTCCCCAGTTGCTGGATCATCTACTAAACTATCCACTTCATGAAAGCCAACGATCATGTCACCAAAATCACGCTGAAGGACGGATTCATCGATGCGGGCAATGTGTTGACCTGTTTGGCAATAAGTAGAAATAATAATGACACGAACCCCATCTCCCACTCGCAGCCGCAGCAATTTTAACCAGTCTTCGACTTGGCATTGTTGAACACCCCGGCGAGGTTCCCAAACCAGTAAGTAGATAGAGCGTTTACTGAAGAAAAATTGATGAGTAAGGCGATATACTTCTTGTCCTCCAAAATCCCAAGCATTTAGCTTAATGTCAACACCTTTTTTTTGGGGGTGGGGTAGATGTAGGGCTTGAATTTCGATATTAACTCCATGAGTCGTTGCTTCATCGTTTTGAGGTTCTTTCCCTGTCAGTGCTTTGAGTAGCGTGGTTTTACCTACTGCTCCTTCACCGACTAAAACTAATTTAGCTTCATAAAGCTCTTCACATTGCTCTGGTTCTTCTATACTATTTAAATAAGCTTTTAGTTCATCCAGTCCGCTTTCATAAGCACTTCTGAGGATAGGGTTAAGGGGGTTATCATCTAAATTCAGCTCTAGTAGGTTAGTTAATTGACCGATAGATGCTGGTATTTTTGTTATTTTATTCCTTGATAAATACAGCTTTCGCAAGTTGCTTAATTGACCGATAGATGCTGGTATTTTTGTTATTTTATTCCCTGATAAATACAGCAATTGCAGGTTCCTTAATTGACCGATATATTTTGGTATTTTTGTTATTTCATTCCTCGATAAATCCAGTTCTTGTAGGTTAGTTAAGTGACTGACATATGTTGATATTTCTGTTATTTTGTTTCTCGATAAATCCAGCAATTTTAAATTAGTTAATCGACGAATATTTGCTAATATTTTTGTTATTTTATTCCCTGATAAATCCAGCATTTTTAAGTTAGTTAATCGACTGATAGATGCTGGTATTTCTGTTATTTTATTCCTCGATAAGTACAGCAATTTTAGGTTAGTTAAATGACTGATATATGTTGGTATTTCTGTTATTTTATTCCTCGATAAGTACAACTGTTGCAAGTTATTTAATTGACTAATTGCTTCTGGTATTTCTGTTATTTTATTCCTCGATAAATACAGCTCTTTCAGGTTAGTTAATTGTTTTATTTCTTCCGGTATGGTTGTAATATCTTTGCCAGACAAATCCAGATCTGTCCAATCTTCACTGGCTGCTTGAGCGATAATTTCCAGTAGTTCTGCATCAGTCATGCCACTTTTTTCCTCACTCAATATCTTGCTAGAGCGTCGATTGGTAAAACCCGGATTCTCAGAACACTGAATCGGTGTTCTAGTTTAACCCACAATTTCATTTAAGTCTTAGAGGATATTTGAAAAGTCATGCTAAACCCTTCACTTCGTTCGAGGGAAACTACGCGATAGCGTAGTGAAGCAATCGCTCAAACCCTAGATTCTTCGTTCCGCTTTGCTCCACTCAGAATGACAAATTATACCTTTTCCAACTTTTCAAACAGTCTCTCATGCTAAATCCATACTTGATAAAAAATCTGCTAACCCCAAATAGCGAATTCCTTGGGGGGTAATTTCAAACCGGCAAGGTAAAACTTGGATACCTTGAGCAATAGCATCACGCAATAGCTTACCGTAGGTTGAATCGTAGTTATCACCAGGAGCAAACTGGGAACAGTCACTACGATTAATAAAATAAAGCATCACCGCTTGTGCTTGGGGAAGTAGTGCTGTCAGTTCTCGCAGGTGTTTTTGTCCACGAGTAGTTACCGTATCGGGAAATAATGCCATCTTGCCTTCAGCTAAGGTAGCGCTTTTGACTTCCAAATAGATGGGAGCATCCGAGGAATTGCCTTCAGTTTCCCCCAAAGAGCGATCGCTACTCAAGAGAAAATCCACCCGGCTTTTTTTGTCTTTGCCGTAGGTAACTTCCTTGCGGATGGTATTGTACTTGTTGGCTAACTCAGGAATCAGGTGCTGTTCTAAGGCTAATTTAATTACTCGATTGGGTAAGCCTGTGTTGACTCCTACCCAGGTTGGTTCGGTATCATTTACCTGAATCATCTCCCAGGTATAGGGTAACTTCCGCTTCGGGTTGTCACTACGGGAGACCTGTACTGGACGACCAGGAGTGGAAACACCTATCATAGGTCCTGTGTTAGGACAGTGAGCAGTGATTACTTCTCCCGATTCCAGCTGAATATCAGCCAGAAAGCGCTTGTAGCGTTTGAGGAGAGTTCCAGCTTCTAATGGTGGGTAACGGTAAATCCAATCTGGCATATTGATTTAATACTAATGACGAATAGCATAAGATAGACAAAGACTTAAAACTAAGCGTTCTTCCAAAGATTACAGGCAAAAATTCATCTCTTGTTATGGCAGAAGAAACCAAACCTAACCCCAACCCTAAAGAAGCACAAGCTTCTAATGCTTCTCCAGATGCGACTCCCAAGAAGCCAGCGGAGAAAAAGCCTGTGGCGGATAAGTCAGCTGCTAAGGGAGCCAAAGCAAAGAAAGCAAAACCACCAGCAGTTGAAGATAAACCCTTTAATGAGTTTATCGAACAGGAGTACCTGCCAGCTTTGAAAACTGCTTTTGCCAAACAAGGAGTTAATGATATAAACGTGACTTTTGTCAAGGACAAAATCCAGATTCCTGGAATGAGTCCAACCGATGATTGTTGGCAGGTAAAAGGTAACTGGAACAATGGACAGCGTCAATTCAACGTTTATTTTCCAGATGAAGATATCAAAAAGCGGAAAGCGTTCTCTTACTCTGCCAATGGTGTAAAGCCGAGTACTATAGAGTCTTTCATGATTGATGAGCGCAGAGTAACTCTAAACCTGATGGTGTTTTACACTATCCAACGGCTTAATGCTCAGAAATGGTTAGCCTGGAATTAAGTAGGTTGGTCATTGGTTATTAGTCCTTGGTCATACTAAATCAGGGTTAACTAACTCCTTGATAATTATTTGATTTTTTCTCCCCTACGCGCAAAGATTGGATTGCTTCGCGGAAGTGTCTCATCAATGCCTCGGGATATTGTCAGCGCAATTGTGCTCAAGAAAAGGGCGGTGGGGCGCACCGTTCAAGAAAAAGCTTGTGGAGACGGTCTAGCGGGGGTGGCTGCATCAATGTGCTTCCATCTAGCCAAGAGTCTGTGAATCAAGAATCTCCATCGATACCCGTTAGGGTTAAGTGGACGAGCGTCAATACCTCAGGTCAACTTACAAGTGAAAACCAAACTAGTTCTTAGTTTCACCACCTTACTGCTCACACTTACCACTGGATGTGAGCTTCTTCTAGAGCAACCAACTCAGTCTCACATAGCGCTAGGTAATTCCAGTAATGCTGGAGAAGAACCTAATAACTACCTGATGGAAAAACCTCAATATGCCTTGTCCTACAGCCAAGAGCGGGGGACACCTAATTGGGTAGCTTGGCAACTTAGTAACAAGTGGTTAGGTGATGCGGAAAGACAGGATGATTTTCGTTCTGATGAATCCCTACCTTCAGATTGGTATCAGGTAAAATCTACTGACTACACCAGAAGTGGCTATGATCGAGGGCATATGACACCGTCAGCTGACCGTACAGCTACAGTAGAAGACAATTCCGCTACCTTCTTGATGACTAATATTGTGCCGCAAACTCCTAAAAATAACCGAGGGGCATGGAAAGATCTAGAAGAGTATTGTCGGGATTTGGTAGATGAAGGTAAAGAGCTTTATATCGTTGCTGGAGTCTCTGGTGAACGAGAGCAGATTGGCAAAAACAAGCAGGTGACTCCTCCTGACTACACTTGGAAGGTAATTGTGGTTTTAGATCAACCAGGACAGGGAGTTAGAGGAGTATCTACAGATACACGAGTTATTGCTGTAGATGTACCTAATAGAAAAAATACTAGCTCATCCTGGGAAAAATACCGAGTCTCTGTTGACGAACTCGAAACTAAGACAGGCTATGACTTCCTCAATCGTGTTCCTGAGTCAATCCAAAAAGAAATTGAAAGCAGAGTGGATAACCTGTAAGGCATGGGAGCAGGCAATAGTGCTCGGTTAAGAGAAATTATCGTTTAAAAACCTGGGGGAGCAGAGGGAGCTGAGAGGGAGAAATCTGCTATTTTTAAGTGAAGCTTAAGCTGGAATGCATCCGAACAAGCAGTAGAACGGGTTAATTAATCAATAAGTCAACCATAATTGTTAAGGATTAGCCATGCAACACCAGATTGAAGAAATTGACGGAATTAGCCTAAACTATATTAATAAGTTAGAGAAATTAGGTATCACTACTGTTGAAACACTGCTCGAGAAGGGTTCATCTGCCCGAGGTAGAAATGAGCTAGCAACAGCTATTGGTGTTTCTAACAGTACCATACTTAGATGGATTAATTTAGCAGATTTGTTCCAAATTCAAGGAGTAGGTCAAGGATATTCTAAATTATTAGAAGCAGCTGCAATAGATACAGTTGATAAATTATCAAATAGTTTCCCTGAAGTTCTCTATATCAAGTTAGTAAAAATCAATGAAGAAAGAGAACTGTTACAAAAACTTCCTTCTCTTGCACAGTTAGAAGATTGGATTATTCAGGCAAAAAATCGTCCATCAATTATGGAAGAAAAACAACTAACAATTAATCAAAATTATAGTGATTGGTCTATAGAGTGGTGTGATTAATTACAGCGATTTTCATCTAAGTGAAGTACAGAATTTGTCGCTTGAAGGCAGGAGGCTCCAAGACACAAGATAAGATGTACCTCATTAAGCTGCAAAGTGCTGTAATTGCTCTGTTGACAAAATACTAGAGCCAAGATGAAAATCCTGTTAGTTGATGACGAAGTTGAGTTGACTGAACCTTTAACTCGAGTACTCAGCCGTGAAGGTTTTGAGGTTGATGTTGCCTACGATGGGATTTCGGGGAGTGAGTTGGCGTTGAAAGGGGTTTATGATCTACTAATTTTAGATTGGATGCTACCGCAACGATCCGGACTCGAAATTTGCCAGAATTTGCGATCGCAAGGTAAAATCACACCTGTTCTTTTTTTAACTGCGAAAGATACTCTAGATGACCGGGTATTGGGATTAGATGCTGGTGCTGACGACTATCTAGTTAAGCCTTTTGAACTGCGGGAGTTACTTGCCAGAGTCCGTGCCTTACTTAGACGTTCAGGAGTAACTAGTTCCCATCAGCGGTTGCGAGTAGGTAGTCTGGAACTTGATATAGAAAATCAGTTGGTTTATCGCAATGGACGCTTGATTGAGCTATCGGAAAAAGAAAGTAAGCTATTGAAATATTTTATGCAGCACCCTGAGCAACTGTTGACCCACGAGCAAATTTATGACCATCTTTGGAGTGAGGATACACCACCGAGTAGTAATGTCCTAGCAGCTTTGATTCGCTTACTGCGCCGCAAAATTGAAGGAAAGGGTGATATACCAATAATTCATACTGTTTATGGTAAAGGATATCGTTTTGGAGAGAGACGGTGATTAGGAGATGGTGAGACGGAGAGACGAGGAGACAATTAACAATTAGCAATTAGCAATTAACAATTAGCAATTAACAATTAGCAATTAGCAATTAACAATTAGCAATTAACAATTAGCAATTAGCAATTAGCAATTCTCAATTCTCAATAGAACTTCTTTGACGAAATTAATCGCTACTTCTGGACTAGTTGTCAGAAAAACTTGCTGTGGAGACAGGTTAGTGAAAAACTTTTGACTATCTTGATTATCTGTTAATAAAGCCACCTGTTTGCCGTTTTTTAAGGCAAGGGCAATTTCTGAGGTGGTTCCAATCCCCATACCACAAGCAATTACTACATCACTAGAGAGGACGTTGATATTGTTGCGAGCATTACCCATATCTGTGACAATCGCAATATCTACAGCCTCGGATATTTTACTAGTGTTATCGCTCGGCAAAATACCAATAGTTAAACCACCTGCTGCTTTTGCTCCTTGACTGGCAGCATCCATTACCCCAGCTTTCCTACCACCAGTCAGTAGTACCCATCCCTCCTTAGCGATGCATTGACCTAATTCATAAGCACGGTGTAGATCTATATTACTAGCATTATCCCCAGGTCCCATTACCCCAATAACAATTTTTCTCACTGGAAGTTACCTTTTCCCTTTCTCTTTAACCTTATGATAATGAGAGTCTCCCCACTGATTTTAGAAGAATATGGATCAAATACAGATAGAAATTGAGGCGATTTGCTCTCAAATAAAAGCACTGCGCACCGAACGTGATGCTCTCACACTCACAGAGATCGTACTAGAGAATGAGTCACCAGAAAAGATTGCTCAGGCTTACCGCCGTCAAGCCAGGGAAGCAGCACAGGTATCAGCAGAAGTAAAGGGAATTGATAATGCGATCGTGGCTTTAGAAGCTCAGTTAAAACAAAAACAGCGTCAGTTAAAGTCTTTGCAACAAAGTAGTCAATCTCTTACTTTAGAGCAAAGAATAGAAGATGCGACCCAAGAGGCTTATACTCATGCAGAAAGGATTAATGAATTAGCGGCTGAATTAGCAGAGGAACTACGAGCCTTAAAAGCGATCGCTTATGACTTAAGTCCCAGTTATTGGCAGGTGCATCACAAACCCTTTATTACTGGATTTAGGGGAATTTCAGTGCCGTATCTCCGTTCTGATAAAGAGGTTTTAATGATAGCCAAATTAATAATTTAATTCTTCGAGTTCTCTAACAACTTATCAAGCTAGTGCAGCTCGGCAGAAGTAACTAACCAGTTGGAGATCGATAGAATCCTTACTCTTGTATTCAAAGCTCACAATGTTCTATTTTGGTACCTAAAACCTTGAGGAATTCCTCTAACCAACGAGGATGTGCTGGCCAAGCTGGAGCGGTGACTAGATTGCCATCTACGACTGCCTCATCTACCGGAATGTCTGCATATTCTCCACCGGCACGGGTAACATCTGGACTACAAGCAGGATAAGCTGAACAGCGTTTGCCTTGGAGTACATCTGCGGCTGCCAGTAATTGAGCGCCGTGGCAGATAGCAGCAATTGGCTTGTTCTCTTGAGCAAAGTACTGCACAATCTTCAACACATCCTTATTGAGGCGTATGTACTCTGGTGCTCTTCCACCAGGAACAACCAGTGCATCATAGTCATCAGCTTTAACTGCATCAAAAGTGGCATTGAGAGTAAAGTTATGACCTGGTTTCTCTGTATAAGTCTGATCTCCTTCAAAATCGTGAACTGCCGTCCGCACTGTCTCTCCAGCTTGCTTGTCAGGACAGACAGCATGAACAGTATGACCCCACCATTTGAAGTGCTTGGAAAGGAACCATCACTTCATAGTCTTCCACAAAGTCCCCTACAAGCATCAAGATCTTTTTTCCACTCATCTGTTTCCTCTCTCAAACTTGTCAGTTAATTCTGCTGAATAGTAGGCATCACTTATCAAAACGCGATCGCATTTCTTCTGTTGTACCATAATGGCAGCATCGGCAGTTGTCAGTTTCCTCCTTAGGCAAAAGCGATCGCATGGCACCTAAAGAACTAAAGTTCCTGTTGAAGTTGTTAGGCTTTCCAGATTACAGGGCACCTTTAACTAAAATTCAGCCTACTCCCAAGATGAAAGCTGGGGAACGGAATAGCCTCTGTCGTCGGCTATGTAATCATGGTTTTGTGGCTAGTACCTTAGTGGTGACTAAGTTCAAGATTGCTCCTCCTGGTAAATCTCTACTCAAGCTAGATTCTGCTGGCTCACTGGTGAAGGAAGAGGAACTTCAGGTACTCCAGGCTTGTGCTAAGGGTACAATTTCTCCCCAAAGAACTAGTATTCCTCATGACAAACAACAAGCCGTTATCGAAAGTTTGAGTCACAAAGGTTTGATTAAAGTAGTTGAGGGTAGAATTACCGAAGTTTGGCTGACAGAGAAAGGACAGCAATATTTGTTAAACAACTATGAAGGTAATAGCACTTCTGAGCACATCCACTTGAAGATGCTGACGGATTATCTACGACTGCTGCGTAAATTTCAGGGGGTTAATCGGGAGCAGATACAGTCTCCCACAACTGAGCCTCAGGAGGAGCCAATGGTTAAGAAGTTACCCTTATCTGGGAGCAAGCCAACGGATACAGAGATTTTGCAGTTGATTCAGGATTTAGATAAGAGGCTAGGCACGAATAATTATTTGCCAATTTTTCATCTACGGCAACAGTTACACACCAGGCTGTCGAGGGAAGAATTAGATAAAGCTCTCTACCATCTCCAAAAGCAGGAGCAAATTGAGCTGAGTGCTTTAGTACATACTCAAAACTATACCCCAGAGCAAATTAATGCAGGGATCAAGCAGCGAGTCGGTAGTAAGCTGTTTTTTATCCAGGTTACGGTAGAGTAAAGAGCTCCCTAGAAGCGCTCTGCACCCGCAATTAAATAGATAGAAACAAGTTTATTCCCAATTCCCTCCGAGGTATCCGCAATATGACATCTATCGATGAGCTTATTTTAAGAAGTACAAATCCCTTTGATAACTATCGGTCTGTCAATTTTTGGGATCAGCAGCAAGCTACTGAACCTACGGTTACCTCGATTCACAAAGATGCGATCGCATCTATTGAAGCTATCCTTGAGCAAGTTGCTCTAGATCATCGTACCCGAACTGTGAGACTAGAGGGAGACCCTGGTTCTGGTAAGACTTTTCTTTTGGGTAGGCTCAAGCGTAATCTCAACTCAAAGAGCCTTTTTTGCCTATATTCCTCCCTTTCCCCAGAGTGACGAAATCTGGCGGCATATTTTGCGCTACACCGTTAATAGCCTCGTAGAAGTACCTCACCGGCAGCAAGATTCTCAGTTGTTGTTGTGGCTCAAGAGCTTATCTGTTTTTAAACAGCGCAGTTTTGGCAAGGGGTTGCGGCAAAATAGTGTTTGGGACTGGTTAAAGAGTGACAGGCAAAGGTTTATTAGCAATCTCAAAGAAACTTATCAAAGAGCGCCAATCTATAATGCCGATAGTTTTTTCAGCTTACTTCATGACCTTACAGATCCCAAATTATATCCTTTAGCTTGTGAGTGGTTAAAAGGGGATGATTTAAGTGAAGAATTTCTAGAACAGTTAGGACTGAGACATTCTATCGAAAGTGAAGAAGCAGCTTATGAAATTTTAGCTAATTTTGGCAGAATTTCCATCGCCACTCAACCGATTGTACTTTGTTTTGACCAATTAGAAAGCATTGCTTATTTACCTGATGGTTCTCTCAATTTAGCGGCATTATTTAATGCCAACACCAGAATTCATGACGAGAACCACAATTTTTTGGTTATTATCAGTATTATTATTAATACCTGGAAGCAGAACGAGCATTGCCTGGACCAATCTCATAAAGACCGCATTGATCAACATCTTTCTTTACGACCGATTACGATTAAGCAAGCGCAATCAATTTGGGCAACTCGTCTTTTCCCTCTCCACAATCGGGCCGAGTACCAACCAAGTTCTGTTATTTACCCCCTTAAGCGTCAATATCTAGAAGCTGAATTACCTAGTGGTAAAACCAATCCGAGAAATACCCTGTTGATTGGACGAGATATCTTTCAACAGTACAAACAAAGGTTGGCTCAAGAAAGTAAAGGCATATTTCAACCTACTTACCGACCTGAACAGCATAAAAATGAACGATCAGAATTACTAGCCACTTTTAAATTAAACTGGGTTGAAGAATTAAGTAAGGTTCAAGCAAGAGTTACTAGTATTCGTCAGTTGTCTTCACCAGAACTAATCAGAATGCTGCAAGATGCGCTGATTGCTTTGCAAGTAGAGGGGATTGAAACTCCTTTTTTAACCAAAACCAAGTATAGCAGCTATTCTCTGGGCTATCAGCTGCCGAGTCAAACTGGAAAGCTAGGAATTATTTGGACAGAAGACTTGAACATGAACAGCTTTTTCAATGTCATGAATGTCTGTCAGAAAAAAGTTCAGAACCATAATGATACAACCTTGCAGCTAATTCGTTCTGAAGGAGTGGGTAAAGCCTCTAATAAAGGGCATAAACTCTATCAGCAAATTTTCACCGGTTCAGCCCATTGTCACCTCATACCAAGTCTAGATTCTGTTCACTATCTAGGGACTTATCACAGTTTAGTGAAAGATGCTCGGGAGGGGGATTTGTTAGTTGGTAGTGAAACTCTAGGTTTGAAGGGCTTACAAGCCTTAATTCGGGAATCCCAGATTTTAGAAAATTGTCAGTTATTACAAGATTTAGGTATTTTTGTAGGGCAACAACATACGGAAAATACTAGGGAATTGAGGAACCAAGAGCGGGATCAAACTAGTGAAGATTCTCAGGATGAATTGCTCTCGATTAAAGACTATTTATTAAATTTAGTTCAAACTAACCGATTAATGGGACGTCAGGTACTTGTCCAAAATCTTTGTAGTCAGTTTACTCAGGTGCAGTCATCCCAAGCTGAGCAATTGATTGAGCAGTTGTTTGAGGAAAAGCAAATTTCTATTCTCAACCCTAAGGAACAACCAGAAGCACAGTTAGTATGTTTGGGTAAGACCAGTTCTTGATTGATTATTGGGCGAATGACTTCCGCCCTAAATCTAAATCAATCTCCCTCCCTCTTCAAACTCTAAAAAGTAAAAGTCGTACGTATGACACCTACAGTTGCTGTATCATTTTGACTAAAACCTTCAGGATTGAAGATAAAGTATACACCAGGAGTAATGCTAATATTGTCAGAGACTTTAAATTTGAAGTAACCCTCCAAATGGTAAGGAGTTGCATCTTCTGGCTCAAGAGCACTTCCGCTAACGGAACTACGAGTTAAGGGTTGGCCAAACAACAGTCCTGCAGTGTTACCTGCCTTGAGAATATCTTTAAAATGCAGACCTACCATCCAACTACTAAAGTCAGTAGAAGCATCAACATTTTCTAAATCGGCAAACATTAAAGAACCAAAAGAAGTGAAAGCAATTTGGGGTGTAATTCGCCAGGTGAGAGTTCCACCAAAAGAGTTGATCTCAATTGGTTCATTAGCAATTGCCAGTAGACTATTACCTCCAACTGCAGCCAACTGGGTAGCATTAGGAGTAAACAGAACAGAACCAACATCAGAACATACTTAAACCCGTAGCCAAGATATTGATATCATGACGGCTGTGGGCATAATTTAGACCAATATCAATACTATCAGTAGGCTTGACAGTGAGTTGAGCAGCAACGATAGTGCTACCATCAAAGAAACCTGCTCCTAGAGGTGTACCACCTGCTAAACCTTGGTCATTGGCAATAGAAGCATTAACACTACCGTACAAAGCTCGCAAGTCTATTTGATCAGAAATACTCCAGATTGCCCCTACTGCAGATGCCAAGCCAATTTGGGAAGTACCTCCAGATACGCGGGTGACTGGGTTAAGTCCAGCAAATCGAGAAACTGCTTCTTGTCCTTCCCCAGCAAAGGGGGGTAATAGCGGGAAAAGCGTCTGATACCTCTGCATTAGTACCTGCAAACAAAGTCAATTTATCAGCTACTGGGAAGATGTAGAGCAGTTTGTAAAGATTAACATCATTGGAGGTAGTATTAGTCAGATCCTGAGGATTAGTAAAACCGAATTGAGGTGCAAAACCTAGACTGACATTACTAGCAGTACCAAAGAGAGGATCTGCGTAACCTAGAGCACCGGGAATACTACCTGTTGGATTACCAAAACCACCTCCAAAGTTATGAGCTTGCAAACCAGTAATCAGCAAGTCTTTACCAGTAAAGCTGGTACTGAGATTTAACCTTACCCGGTTATTAAATACAACCTCAGTGGCATCAGAAGCATTGGGGGCTCCTCCCGTCGCACCGGCAAGACTGAAAATTACCTCTCCACTGAGTTTAGTAGTAGTAGAAAACTGCTGATCTTCCAAGGTAACAGTACGAGCTTCGAGGTTATCTACTCGACCTTGGAGAATGACCAATTCTTCAGCAAATTCTGCTTGTAACCTCTCCAAAGTAACAAGATCTTCTCTAGTAATAAAATTACCAGTGGCAATGAGTTCGCTAATCCTGTCAAGAGCTGCATTCAAGCCAGCGGCAAATTCATAACGGGAGAGAGGACGATTACCTCGGAAGGTACCATCAGGGTAACCCTGAATTACACCATAACGTTCAACTAAAGAGCGCAGTGCTTCAAAAGCCCAGTCTGATGGCTGTACATCCGAAAGGTCTGATACACTGGTTACCTGTCCCATTGGGTCTGATTGGCTATTGATTTGAGTCAGCAGCTCTGACACAGAGGTATTAGCAGAAGATTCGCTAACAGAAGTAATTGATTCTGGCTGTAGAGCAATAGGAATTGGTTTTGGGGAAAAGATTAAAGGGTCAGGGTTAACATTTTTTTCTTCATCTGTTAACGCAAGCTCCTGTGGAGGAGTACTGGTGAGAATCTTCTGCCCTCTAGTTTCTGTATTCTGCGTTATTGTAACTTGATTATTGTCAGTTTTTGCAGCCGGAGTTTCCAGGGGCAACTGGTTAATAGAATCTTTTGCAGTCTCAGGAAAATTTAACCCAGCTTCCTCAGTAACTTCAGCTGTGGCAGGTACTACTCCTAAAGATAAATAACCAGCAAGTAGGCATAGCAAACCTACTCCACTGCCAGAAGACAGTCGATATTTGTTCACAATTAATCCTCACACAAAAAAATGATTTAGTTGTAGTTGTAATTAGAACTAAAAATTCTAAAAATATAGTTCTGTATTCAATGATTCAGTTGATTTAATCCCAATTACTGAAGCAAAGATGAAGATACAACGTTGTTTGGAGAAACACCGCAGATACACTAAAATATTTTTTACCTGTGACCCTAATTAATTAGCTCTGAGTACAAAAGTCTCAATTGGTATGATGCAGGTATGGTGCTAAATTTTCTCTAGGACACAGTACCCTGAATTCGTCTGCGTCTTGCTTATTTACAGGTATATCATCCAATCTACACAAAAAAATTGCAGATGTCAGGGTTGTGACAGGAGTTTTGGTAATTTTGAGCAAGGAGACACGGGAACGCGGGAACGCAGAGAATTGAAATCCCACCCAAAATTTCCTTCACATTGCTCCCGATGCATCTCTATAAAGTTATACGATTATAGGACTTACGCATTCAACTGTCATGCTGAGGTGATAGTGAAGCGTCTCAGCCGTCTGGAGATCCTTCGCTATCGCTCAGGATGACATAATTTCGTGACGGTGCGTAAGTCCTAGATTTATATAACTTAACCTTGCTGCTGTGATAAATGTGCTGTAAAACTTAATATCCCCCGACTAATGCACGGGGGATAAGTTAATTTATGATGTTAAGGTTTCAATGACCACGGCAGTCAATTCCCGGATCTAGGTGACTCATGCATTGAATGAGTGTGAAAATATGGAGTTCACAACTGATTGTTCAGTTCAAGTGTAATGTTCCCTCATAATCATTGACAGTCATTCAAATTTTGGTTAACTCACCCTAACGAGTTTGATCAGTTATTGGATTCTCTGATTTGATTTTTACAGATCCACCTAATCATCCTCTACTCTATACCATGCTACCAATCCTTAGAGCTTTTTTTCTTAGTAACTACAATTATTGGCTGCATATTATCGCCGACTTCACCAGATTCCTGGAGCTGCTCAAGAATCAGGCCTATTTTCCGGAACAGCTTACCTTCGCCATATCGCAGATCCTTGATATCATCATTACTAGCACTTCTGAGTTGAAGTATGATAGTGTTTTCTCTTTGCATCGTTGCCATTAGCTTACTTCTCCATCTTAAATGTTGCTAAAGTTGACTTCTGTGTTTCCTATTCCTTCAGTAGGATGAGAAGGAATGTTACCAATCGCTAGAGCTTTTCTTCTGAACAACTATAATTACAGGCTGGGCGTCTTCAGCAACTTCACCTGAATCTTTGAGCCGCTCAACAACTCCAGCTATTTTCTTGAATAGCTTACCTTCGCCATATCGTAGATCATCGAGGTCATCTTTACTAGAACTCCCCACTTCAAGTACGATAGTGTTTGTCTTTTGCATCGTTGCCATTAGCTTACTTCTCCATGTTAGGTCTTGGCTAAAGTTTACCTCATAAGTCTAGATATTTGTTTGTTTGAGTGACCAAAGTTAGTCCATGCTTTTGTAACTCTTCAACGGACAAGAAGGCAAAACTAAGAACAGACCTAGAATTTAGCCATTTTTAACTTTTATAACCCGCAACATAAAAAAGTAACCCAGAGCACACAAAAAGGTAAGTAAGACTAAGCTAGTACCGCTGCGCGGAATTAAGAATTAAGAATTAAGAATTAAGAATGCTTATAGAGTAAGGATTCTATCGCTCTCTTTCCTGGTGGGTTATTTCCATGCCCGCTGCAGTAGGTAAATGTAAGGATATTTTGACTAAGTAAATACCCTGGAAAAGATTCTGTTATGATATGATCAAAATGTAAGGTCAAAAAATAGACACTACAAACAGGAGAAAAAACACCTATGGCTAGTGGTACCACAGAAGTGAAGAGCGCCACAGTATTACGCAGTGAGGAATCGTTTGGTGGCGAACCTGAAGTGCTCGTCGGTTCAAGTAGTGGAAGAAAGAAGAAAAAGAAACGGAAAAAGCAAGCGGCAGGCTTAAAGCCCATTGAAAAAGCTGTCTTTAAAGCCGCTGACAGGTATGACAAAGCGACTAAAGAATACAGGGATCGCCACTCAAAATCCAATAAGAAGAAGAAAAACGGCTGGATTAAAGATTTACCTAAAAACTATAGCAAGGCTATGTCCAAGCTAATGAAGTTTTAGGCTATCAGCCTAGTTGTGAACTACAAAGTTTTCACCTGGTGAATATAGTATCACATCCATATATATGTAGAGACGCGACATTCGCGTCTTTATTTTTAATTGGATTTAAAAAACCATCGACAGCCAATTTTTTTGACGGATTACCTTAAACTACTGCGCATTTAAATTGCATATTAGTGAAATTAAATAAAAAAGATAGATACTAGTCACATATGAGATTTTGCAGTAATAAAACACATTTTAAATACATTATTATGGTGTCTCTTTATTAAAAAACAAATGCACAACAGCTTATCTTAACTCCTGATTTGTTTGAGGTTCTTTCTTGGTATCAAGCTCAGATGATATTATGAAACGATGACAAAAAAATAGACACCACAAATAGAAAGAGAAGGAAAAATAACTATGGGTATTATTGATGATGATGTAGAGAGTACTACAGTTTTACCCAAGGATGATTCGATTAGTGATGAACCTGATCTAAAGGATGCTACTAAAGGTGGTATGGAGGATAATGTCAAGAGCACCACAATCTTGCGCAGCGAAGACTCCTTTGGTGGTAAACCTGATGTGCTTCACGGTAAGGATAGTAGAAGAAAGAAGAAAAAGAAACGGAAACAGAAAGCAGCAGCTTTGAAGACTTTAGAAAAAAGTATTTTGCGAATCGTTAAAAAATATGATATGGAGAAAAAATCAAAGGATCGCGACTCAAAATCCAAGAAGAAGAAAAATCGCTGGATTAAAGATTTACCTAAAGACTACAGAAAAGCTATCTCCAGGTTGATTAAATCTTAGCCTATGACGAAAGGTTAGGCTTAAGTATCTTAGGATCTGAAGATAACTTACAGAATATATAGCTTTATAGGCAGTAATGGATGTATAATAATGAAGACTTTTGTTACTAGTGCAGTGCGGCACAAGTAACTGACCAGTTTGAGAGTGATAGAATCCTTACTCTATAAGCATTCTTAATTCTTAATTCTTAATTCTTAATTCCGCGCAGCGGTACTAGTCTATTGAAAACGGCAAGATATACTAGGAGGTACACCGAGCTTAATATCAATAACCAAATCCTTTAAAACTGATATATAAGCTCCTTCGAGTCGCTCATGAACACTTTTCGCCATTAATATAGCTTTGAGTACTGCTGTTAGTAGTTTGTTATTGTCATTTTCGGCGATAATTCGTTCGACAGCTTCGTTATTAATATTATCAATCGAACCAATTAGAGTGGTCTTGATTTGTGGTAATAATCCTGCCTCAATATTGAAACTAGCCATGCTCAGTCCTAGTTCTTCCGCAAAAGGCATAAACTTGTTGAACTCATCTATAATGGCATCAATTTTTTCTTCAGCAGCAGCAGAAACTCCTGCCGCTGTTTCTTGGGCTTGGTTGGCTATCTTTTTGAAAACCATAATCTTAAAATTCTGAAATTTACGATACGTGAAATTAACATGTCATTTTATCAAAAGTCAAGCTGAGGAAGAGGGAAAGGGGAAAGAGTCAAGGAAGAAGAATAACTCCTATCCCTTTAATCTTTAACCCGTCGCACAGCAACTGTCCCTTTATCCTTTACCTATTCATTCAAGTCTCTGAACAACTTATTTAGTCATTCGTGGCCCCATACCTACTTTTGCAGCATAAACGGCGCGATCGCCTAATTCATCCTCAATTCGCAACAATCGGTTGTACTTAGCTACCCGTTCACTACGACATAGAGAACCGGTTTTAATTTGTCCTGCGCGAGTTGCCACTGCTAAATCGGCAATGGTAGTATCTTCTGTTTCTCCAGAACGGTGGCTGATGACTGAACGAAAGCCATTACGGGTTGCTAAATCAATAGTTTCCAGGGTTTCAGTCAAAGAACCGATTTGATTGAGCTTAATCAAAATCGAGTTACCAGCACCCATGTCAATACCTTTTTGCAACCTGGTAGGATTAGTGACAAACAAGTCATCTCCAACTAACTGAATGCGATCGCCAATTTTCTCACTGAGTAGCTTCCAACTATCCCAATCTTCTTCATGCAATCCATCTTCAATGGAAACAATCGGATATTGATCTACTAAGCTAGCCAAGTAATCAACAAACTCTTCTGGAGAGTGAGATGCTCCATCATAAATATACTGCCCTTCTTTATAGAACTCACTAGCGGCTACATCCATTGCCAAGGCAACTTGTTCTCCTGGCTGATATCCAGCCTTTTCAATTGCTGCAATCAGTAATTCTAAAGCTGCTTGATTGGACTCCAAGTTGGGAGCAAAGCCACCTTCATCCCCCACACCAGTTAGCAAATTTTTCTCCTTGAGAACCTTAGCTAGAGCGGCAAATACCTCTGCACCCCACCTCAGCGCCTCCCGGAATGAATCTGCACCCACCGGTACAATCATGAACTCCTGAAAATCCACATTATTATCCGCATGGGCACCACCGTTAATCACATTCATTAACGGTACTGGCAACAAATTAGCAAGAGGTCCTCCCAGATAACGATAGAGAGGTAGAGCCAACTCATCAGCAGCAGCTTTAGCAGTTGCAAGGGAGACAGCAAGGATCGCATTGGCTCCCAAATTCTTTTTATTCGGTGAGCCATCCCGATCTATCATTTTCAGGTCAACGGATGCTTGATCAAGAGCGTCCATTTCCAATAGTTCAGGAGTAATTTTCTCCTTAATGTTCCGTACAGCCACCAATACCCCTTTACCACCGTAGCGTTGGGGGTCATCATCCCGCAGTTCGTGAGCTTCAAAAGTACCAGTAGAGGCTCCACTAGGTACTTGAGCGATTCCCACAGCACCAGTCTCAAGACGGACTTCAGCTTCAACTGTGGGACGTCCACGAGAATCTAAAATCTCTCTGGCATCAATCGCTTCAATTGCGGTTACTGACTTGTCTAACATTTATCCTCCTTTAGTTAGCGCCGATGTGAAGATGAAGGGGAGAAATTTTACTTCGTTCCAGACACCCTGCAAGCAGATCATTTCCGGGTTTAGAATAAGTCCTTTACCAAAGACCCAGAATTATCCTTAAGAATGTTTATCGATCCCCAATCTCACCGAAAGCGGCGGGAAGCCCATTCCTTACAATGATTAACAGATAAGGAGAAATACACTAAGGAGTCAAGATCAACTCATGCGCATGTTGCATACAATGCTGCGAGTCGGCAATCTCGAAGAATCCCTCAAGTTTTACTGTGATGTTTTGGGGATGAAGCTGCTGCGGCAAAAGGACTATCCCGGTGGCAAGTTTACCTTGGCTTTTGTTGGTTATGGAGATGAGTCGGGGCACACAGTCCTGGAACTAACCTACAACTGGGGTGTGGAACAATATAACTTGGGAGATGCTTATGGTCACATTGCCCTTGGTGTTGAGGATATTTACAACACTTGTGAGCAAATCAGGCAGCTTGGCGGCAAAGTTGTACGGGAGCCAGGACCGATGAAGCATGGTTCTACGGTAATTGCCTTTGTTGAAGACCCTAATGGCTATAAGATTGAGCTGATTCAACTGGGAACTCAAGGTTCTGCTCAGAAACAAGAAGCTGCTGGAGTAGCGGGTAATGGCTAATGGCTAATGGTTAATGGCTAATGGCTAATGGCTAATGGCTAATGGCTAATGGCTATTAGCTAATGGCTAATGGCTATTAGCTAATTGTCCTTTGTAAGCTTTGATCAATGACCAATAAGCAATGACCAATGACCAATGCTTTTTATTGCGTTTTGTTGATTTTTGTAAACTTACTTAAAACATGACGGCAGTGACCAAGTAGAATCTAATCGATAGAATTTTAGTTCTACTATTAAATTTGTTGGGTTTATTCGGGAGGATAATATAGATATGCCATTGTTAGACTTGTTAGCTATAGATTTGGGATTCTTTGGCAGCATCAATTGGGAGTTAATTGCTCAGCTGACCATGCTAGCGCTGGTTGTAATTGCTGGTCCAGTAGTTATTTTTGCTTTAGCTGCCCTTAAAGGTGACCTTTAACAACTTGGTTGTTGGTTGTTAGTAGTTGGTCAAGAAACACAAACAACAAACAATAAATAACCAACAACCAACTCTTTACTTGAGTTGCAAAGCTTGGGTTGCGGCTTTAATTAACTGGTAATAAGGCGGTTTGGTTACATCAACTTTTTTGGCATCTTCCCGTTTAACCCCTAAAAGACCAGTTCGTTGTCCTTTCTGAATAGCTAGAACTTTTCCTTGAGGATTCCTAATTCTTAATTCATTTAAAGAATCTACTAAGCTACAGGTGTAGCGGCGCTGATTATAATAAAACTCGCTTGTCTTCTGTGAAGTATTGGCAGGTGGTGGAGATTCAGGTAAGCGAATACCAATGATCTCCAACTCAAGAGCAGTGCTGCCATTGAAAGTATTTTCTCGCAGTTTGTAGGCAATATCTACTAGTTTTGGCAGGGGAAAGTATTCACCCCAACGCCAAGCAATTCCTTGGATTCTAACTGACTGGTTGTCCTGACTCACAGTCAGCTTAAGGTGTCCCTTGCCTACTATTCTTTGTTCAACTACCCGCACATTAGGCGTCCAGAAGACAGGATCAGGGTTACCGATACCACAGGGATGGAGTAAGTCAATTTGCTGATAAAATTGGCGGTTAATTTGTTCTAAGTCAATTTGAGTATCAATGACAACCAGTGGTTTGAGGTGTTCTGGTTGCAAACACTCATGAGCACAATTGCTCAGAGTTGTTTGAAAAGCTGCTAAGTTCTCAGTTGGTAGGGAAAATCCACCAGCCGCTTTGTGTCCGCCAAATTTTCCTAGTAAATCCTGGCAAGAGAGTAGAGCATCAAAGACATTAAATTCCGGTATACCTCGCGCTGAACCTCGGATATCTTCTTGCTCCTCCCCTTCATAAGTACCGATGAATACTGGGACACCGTAACGTTCCACTAGTCGGGAGGCAACTATACCAATTACACCGTGATGCCAATCTGGCTGTACTACTACTAATACCCGCTCTTCTTGCCAAGGTAACTGACTCTCTTCAATATAAGCGATCGCTTCTTGTTCAATTTGCGCACATATTTGCTGACGTTGTTGATTAATTTGCTCGCACTGCATCGCTCGTTCTAATGCTACCCCCTGATCCGTTGTTGTCAGCAGTTCAATTACAATTTGGGGGTCTGAGATCCTACCAATAGCATTAATTCTTGGTCCTAACTTAAAACCAATGTCCTCTGGTTTTAAGGCTTTTTGGTTTTCCTGAACTCCAGCCATCTGGATTAATGCTTGAACCCCTGTTAGTTGAGACTGAGGTAACTGCCGTAAGCCTCGCTTTAACCAACGCCGATTAATACCAGTTAAGGAAGCTAAATCAGCAATGGTTCCTAAGGTAAATAGTTCTAGTAACTGAGTCGTCAATCCCTGAAGTTTACCTAGGTCTTGAGCCAGGGAAACGGCTAAAATATATGCTACTCCTACACCAGCAACACCCCGGTAAGGGGAAGATTCCGGGAGCAGTTTCGGGTTAAGAATGGCATCAGCCTCTGGTAGTTCTGGTGGCAAGTCATGGTGATCGGTAATAATGATAGTAATGCCTAATTCCACTGCTGTTGCGATCGCTTCGTGGGCAGAAATACCATTGTCTACTGTGAGAATCAACCCCACCCCTTCAGCCGCGAACTCTTCAACAATACGCCGATTGATGCCGTAGCCATCTTTCATACGACTGGGAATGGCGTAGTCTACATCTGCATCAAACCAACGCAAGGCTCTAAGTAACAAGGCTGTGCTAGTCATACCATCAGCATCATAGTCCCCACAGATAGCAATTTTAGTTTGCTCTGCGATCGCTTCCTTGAGCATCTCCACACTAATTGCCAAATCAGGAAATTCATCCATCGGTGGAGGCATTAACTCTGATTCTGGATTTAAGTAAACTTGTGCCTGCTCTGGGGTTTCAATACCTCGGTTAATCAGTACCTGAGATAGTAAAGGTGAAAGTCCGGTTGCTTGGGAGAGTTGGTGTGCTAGTTCTGTTTGTACCGGTGATATCTGCCACCGCTGATTGGGCAATTGCTTGGTTACATTGGAAGCATCAGGTGATGGTAAATCTTGCACAGCCATGGCAGTTCAACAACAACAGCCCATCCTATCAGTTATTTGTCTTCAGCTGGGGGTGAGGGTAGGGATCAATACTGCTCGGTTAAGAGAAATTATTGGTTAAAAAGCTGGGGGAGCTGGGGGAGCTGAGGGAGCTGGGGGAGCTGGGGGAGAGAGATTAGGCTTATCCGAGCAGTATTGGGAAATAACCCACCAGGAGAGAGCTCGATAGAATCCTTACTCTATAAGCATTCTTAATTCTTAATTCTTAATTCTTAATTCCGCGCATTGGCAGTCTCTTCGATTTTTTGGGCAGAGGTAAACCCCGACGGTAGTGAAAATCTTGCTGTACCTTATCAGTTAAGCGCCGGGAAATTTTGCGCACGATTTGACACAAAAGGCGATCGCCTGTAGTTTGAACCAAAGACTGAGGCAATTTTTGGATAAACTTGGGGAAGCACAAGGAAATGTTCAGCTCAAGAGTCCACTCGACGCGGGTGATTGCCGATGGTAGCCGCTTATCGTCATAATTTTGTCCCTGAAAATAATCTTTAGTCGGGACTTCTACAAAAGTTTGAGATGCCTGGAAGTCCACATCATAACTTTGAGGGACATAATTTGGTATGGGGATCGTCCGAATACGATAGATACCATTCTGTTGAGGTAACAGTTCCAAACCAATTTTCGGCTCCAACTCGTAGCCAAAATTGCCAAAGCGCCCGATTACCAAAGCGTAACCATTTTCTCTAATCGGTTCTACTTCCATTGGGTAGGCACAACGGCGAAACCACTCCTGGTGAGCATCAAGATAGGCAGCCACCTCCTCCACCTCAGCATACATCTCCATACAGTCTTGAAAATGGCCCTGAAACTGAGTAAATTCACAATTTAGGTTAGGTACTTGTGTCACGAAACTGTCATTCCCGACAAAACTGGCTGTGGCATTCAACTGAGTTTGCTTTAATTGAATGAGTTGATCGTTAGCAAATGGTGAATGCATGTATTCAGCTCCTCTACATTAGTTGCCTATTACCTATCTTTAAGAATGCCCACTAGTCTTAAGAAATGGTCACTCTCTTCTCGTTAATTTACGATCAAGACCAGTAAATTGAGCAAAAGCTCTACAATAATTGAAGAATTGGACTTAGGAGGCAAAACTTCGAGAATATTGCTTCCTCAGCATAGCCTGTAACGCTGAAAGTCAACCATAAGGAGTTTCACTGACATAGGGATGAAAGCATTTGTAGCTGGAGCAACGGGGGAGACGGGATGCCGAATTGTCAAACAGCTGGTTGAGCGCAATATTCCGGTTCGTGCTTTAGTGCGAAACTTGGAAACAGCGAAAGGGATTTTGCCAGTGGAGGCGGAATTAGTAGTGGGAGATGTGCTACAGCCAGAAAGTCTCAAGGCTGCGATCGCTGATAGTACTATACTCCTGTGTGCTACAGGTGCTAGACCGAGCTTTGACCCGACAGAACCATATAGAGTGGACTATGAAGGTACTAAAAATCTGGTAGATGTGGCAAAGAGCAAGGGAATTGAGCATTTTGTGATGGTATCTTCCCTGTGTGTATCCCAATTTTTCCACCCTCTCAATTTGTTTTGGCTGATTTTGGTTTGGAAGAAGCAAGCAGAGGAATATCTCCAGAAAAGCGGCTTAACTTATACGATTGTGCGTCCAGGAGGGCTGAAAAATGAAGATAATTCAGATCAGGTGCTAATGTCATCGGCAGATACTTTGTTTGAGGGTAGTATCCCACGCACCAAAGTAGCACAAGTTTGTGTTGAGAGCCTGTCAGAATCTGAAGCTCGGAATAAAATAGTAGAAGTGATTGCCAAGACAGAGGCTCCAGAGAAAAACTGGACTCAACTATTTGCTAGTGTCACCTGATTGATGATACAGGTTACTTTTGAGCAGCATAGTGCAGCGCGGCGGAAATAACCCAAAGCTTGAAAAAAGGTAAAAAAGCTTACTGTACAAGCTTTCTTTCCTCCTGCCTTCTGCCTTCTGGCAATAGTGTGGTGTCCAACTCAATTTTTGGGCAGTGTGAGGATTGTTGAACTTGGTAATTCATCAGCTCAAAATTTGCCCCCAAAGAGATTTTTCTGACATTCACCATGAAGCGTATAGTTACCATCGCCAGCGTCTTGGTTTTAATTACCTTGGCAATAGAACTCCGTTCAGGCTCTTGGCAAGGACAACTACCAAATTACCACGGCAGTGCCTCTGGTACACCTCCACTAGTAATGAAGGGAGGTGATCCTTATATTCGGGCTCTAATGAGAACCATAACTGCTAGTGAGGCAAATGATCCTCAACCCTATACGCTTTTGTATGGAGGTAAACGAGTCCGGAATTTGAGCCGTCATCCTGAACATTGTGTAACGATTGTTGCCGGTCCCAATAAAGGCAACTGTACCACAGCAGCAGGACGGTATCAGTTTATCAATACTACTTGGAATGAGAAAGCAATGCGCTATCATCCAGGACCTTCAGGCTTTTTATTCTGGAGGCACTACAGCTTTGAGGCAAAATATCAGGATGCCGTGGTTTACGCTTGGCTAAATGACAAGCAAGCCTGGGGTATGGATATTTCCCAAAAACTCCAGCAAGGGAAGCTTGATGAAGTGCTACGTAAGCTTTCTACTACTTGGACAAGTTTGGGTTACGGGATAGAAGATAATGTGATGACTCACCAGTTGCCCAAGATTTATCAGCGTATGCTTCAAGAAGAACTGCAACGATCTGGGTAAGTAGGTTTTAGGTTTTAGGTTTTAGGTTTTAGGTTTTAGGAAAATTTGACTCCCCTGATTATCCATAGAAGCCAAGCCTACAAATGCGAGGTTAACAATTGTTATTCAAGTGATTATCTTTTGTTTATCTTTGTGGAAAACTCTGTGGAAAACTTGCATATCATAGTGGAAAAAGGTCAAAGTTTGAGCTCGATAGAATCCTTACTCTATAAGCATTCTTAATTCTTAATTCTTAATTCTTAATTCCGCGCGATCGCAATTGTTCCCACCATACCTGCTTCTGTATGTCCTTTGATAGAACAGTGGAGTTCGTAGGTTCCTGGCTTCATCGGTACAAATACCCATTCTGCTTCGCCACCGGGCTGTAGTTCCAGTTCATGAATTGCCCCTTTGACTTCCACCTTACCTGCTTGAACTTTCTGAGTCCAACTCACATCAGCAAAATCTTTGGCTGTGAAGTAGTGCTTTTGAGAACTGGGATTATCCAACAGTAGTTTGTAGCGTTTACCAGCAACAAACTCTAGGTTACTAGGAAAAAATTTTAATTCGTTAGTACTGTTACCCAGGCTGACTTTTACCTCTGTTGCTGGTTGAAGAGTAGCAGGAGTAGCGGCTGCTGCTGGTGTCCAGATTACTGTCAAGAAGATAGTTAGTCCAAATATAGTCGTCAAGCATCTACTTATCGATCGGCTTGACCATCCTTGAGTCATTGAGAACATAAACTGCATCATCGTTATTGAGTGGCTAGAGAACTAGAAGCAAAATCCAGGAGCGATCGCATCCTTTAGGGTGCGTTCAATTCTTGGAATATTCTTTAACATATTAGGGGTAAATTGCCAAGAGAAAAACTGATGGTATTGAAAAGTGTCTATCATTCATTCTAGCTCCAGGGAAGCGTGGGATAAAATGCTGATGATATAAGCTTTCTCACCTGTTCCCTATATCGTTCTCAGGACAATCTCAGTTTGCCAAGACTTAATAAGGTAGAGATAATCACCATTACCAATTAGTCATTAGCTCCATACTATAAAAAAGTGATGAATAAACTAAATCGAATCCTGGTTCTACTTCCTACTCTGATTATCTTGGCTGGCTGTGCTACTTCTACACCATCGAATCAGGCTCAGGAAGACAATACTCAATCTCAGACATCGACGGTTGCTCAAGCAGCACCGTTGAACTATGACAGCTATGCTGAGGTTTTAACAACCTATGTCACCGAAGATGGACTAGTTGATTATCAGAGTTTGCAGGAAAATCGCCAGCAGTTGGATGATTTTAACGCGGCTTTAGGTGCAGTTAATTCTGCGACTTATGACTCTTGGAGTGAAGATGATCAAATTGCTTTTTTTACCAACGCTTACAATTCCTTCACTTTACAATCTATTATTGATCAAAATCCTCTCAAAAAAAGTATTAAGGATATTCCAGGAGTCTGGAAGGGCAGGAAATTTGATATCGCCGGTCAATCCAAAACATTGGACAATATTGAGCACAAAACTTTACGGGTAAATTTCAATGAACCTCGTATTCACGTAGCCTTGGTTTGTGCTGCTATCAGTTGTCCTCCACTCCGAAATGAACCTTATACAGGTGAACAATTAGATGCTCAACTTGATGATCAAACTCGTAAATTCCTTGATAGTCCTCACGGTTTAAAAATTGACCGTGATGAGAATATAGTTTATCTTTCCTCTATCTTTAAGTGGTTTGGGAAAGATTGGGAGCCAACTTACGGTGTAGATGGAAAATTTACTGGCAATGATAGTGAACGGGCAGTTTTGAATTTTGTTAGCAACTACTTAAGTCCAGAAGAACGAGAGTACCTTGAGCAAGGTGACTACAAGGTGAAATATTTGGACTATGATTGGTCTCTTAATAAGCAGTAACAAAAATTGAATTTTAAGTTGATCCCCCTCCTTCTCCTTAAGAGATGCTTTCCTTTCCATGTGGGGGATTTTGCTTTATTTTAGGACTTACGCACCGTCACGGAATTACGGCGGTTTTCATCTACTTGCTCAAGTCTCACTATTAAAAAATGTGAAGTTTTTGTCTAAATTTGCGCAGAACACTTCGGAACTCTTGGATGAACTCTCAGGTTTTGCTTTAGTCGCTCTTAAAAACGTTTATTTATCTCCCTACTCTCCCCTTTACCTCTTAAATATGGCAAACGCTATATTGATGAATAAAAACAATAAAAATAGATAATAAAATGAGAAATTATTAACAGTAATTGGCTCAAGTACCTATTTAAGTGTAGAAATTGGCTCTAATTGAAATTGGCGATTGTAAGACTGAAAGCCAGTTACATAGGCGTATTGAGTATTTTGATAAGCTGCCTGACTCAGAGCAACGCATCTAATTTGCACCAAATTCAATCATCAGTTTCTTGTGCAACAGGCATCTTGCCTGTCATCCTCAACATGCAAGATGAATTCGTCTAAGCTTATGGCTTGTCGATCTCTGACAAAGAATGATATTGTACAGTATTTCCTTGAACAATCTGCGATCGCCTATCGTTTGGGCAGGTATGGGATCTAAATTATCGTTTAATATAATTTAACCCCCCATTATAAATTATTGCGTAGGCACTCAATTCTAAACAGATAAGTATAGAGAGTCGAGAGATTGGGGTTATTACTGATGGGGAGAAAAGCTCAAATTCAGCACAAGCGACAAGTACGATTAAAGCGATCGCTACTTTGGTTGAGTGCAGATATCTTGGTTGTCTGGTTATTTGCGATCGCACCAACCCCCATACTAGGACAAACTGATTCTAGCTCTTCACCACAAACGGAATTAGCACCAGGGGGTGTGGAAAGTAACACAATTAGCGATCGACTCGATAGTAACAGTTATACAGCTGAGAACGGCAAATATTTTAACATTCATACCTTTGAAGGTAGAGCAGGAGTGCAGATTACGATTGAGCTGACGAGCAGCGAGTTTGGTCCTTATCTGATTTTACTCAATCCAGAGGACAACAAACTTTTAGAAGGTGATAGGGGAAGTGGAGAAAGTGCCAAAATAACGCTAACCTTACCAACCACTGATACTTACATAATTGCTGTCTTTTCCTATGAAGCAAGAGCATCGGGTAACTATACTCTAAGTTGGCGAGAAGCCACAGAAGCTGAACTCAAGTTGGCAGAAGCTGAACAGCTAACGGAACAGGCTAATAAGCTTACAGAACAAGGTCAGTATGCTGATGCTATACCCCTAGCAGAACGCACTCTAGCAATTCTGCAACAGGTACTAGGACAAGATCATCCAGATATAGCAATAAGCCTCAACGATCTGGCTCTACTGTACTCAAGTCAGGGACGGTACTCGGAAGCTGAACCTCTCTATCGCCAAGCATTGGAAATGAACCAACGCCTGCTGGGAGATGAGCATCCTGATGTCGCAACCAGCCTCAACAATCTGGGATTTCTGTACTCAAGTCAAGGACGGTACTCGGAAGCTGAACCCCTCTATCGCCAAGCCTTGCAAATGAGAAAACGCCTGCTGAGAGATGAGCATCCTGATGTGGCACAAAGCCTCAACAATCTGGCTCTACTGTACTCAGGTCAGGGACGGTACTCGGAAGCCGAGCCCCTCTATCGCCAAGCACTGGAAATGAACCAACGCTTGTTGGGATATGAGCATCCTCTTGTTACAACTAACCTCAACAATCTGGCTCTACTGTACCATAACCAAAGACGCTACAGTGAAGCCGAACCCCTCTATCGCCAAGCCCTTGAAATGAGGCAACGCCTCCTGGGAGATGAGCATCCTGCTGTCGCACTCAGCCTCAACAATCTGGCAGCACTGTACTCAATTCAGGGACGGTACTCGGAAGCTGACCCCCTTTATCGCCAAGCACTGGAAATGAGGCAACGCCTCCTGGGAGATGAGCATCCTGATGTGGCACAAGGTCTCAACAACCTAGCTCTACTGTACTCAAGTCAGGGACGGTACTCGGAAGCTAAACCCCTCTATCGCCAAGCCCTGCAAATGAACCAACGCCTGCTAGGAGATGAGCATCCTGCTGTGGCAACTAGCCTCAACAACCTAGCTCTACTGTACTACGCACAAGGCGAGATTGCCCGTGCGGTTGACTTGCTCAACGAAGGGGTGAACATTCAGGAATACAATCTAGATAGGACTCTTGCCATTGGTTCTGAGCGCCAGAAACAGGACTACATAGCAACTATTGCTGGCACAACTAATGGGGCTATCTCCCTCCATCTGCAAGATACATCTAACAATTCTCAAGCTGCACGCCTCGCCCTGACTACTCTCCTACGCCGCAAAGGTCGTATCCTAGATGCAGTTAGCGATAACCTGCAAACCCTGCGCCAAAATCTTACCCCCGAAAACCAGGAACTACTTGACAAACTGGCTACTACCCGTTCCCAATTGGCTGCATTACTGTTCCGAGGCATTGGCAATACCCCACCAGAGCAATACCGCCAGCAAATTGCTACTCTTAAAGCTGAAGTCAATGAGCTAGAAAACACCCTCAGTTTCCGCAGTGCTGAGTTTCGTGTTGCATCCCAACCCGTCACTATCGAAGCCGTGCAGCAGTTAATTCCCGATGATACTGCCTTAGTCGAACTAGTACTGTACTATCCCTTCAACCCCAAAGATCAACGCGGTGAACAAGTGAGTGAACCCCACTACGCTGCCTATATTCTTCACTCCCAAGGAGAACCCCAATGGGTAGACTTGGGTGCAGCTGAACCTATCAATCAACTGATTACTGAGTTTCGTAGAGCACTACAAAACTCATCCTCCCCTAATATCAAAACTATTGCTCGTCAACTGGATGAGCAACTCATGCAGCCCATCCGTCCCCTTCTGGGTAACACTCGCAATCTCCTGATATCTCCCGACAGCCAACTCAATTTGATTCCCTTTGCTGCTCTGGTAGATGAAAGCGATCGCTATTTACTGGAAAACTACACTATCACCTACCTCACCTCTGGTAGGGACTTACTCAAGCTACAACTTTCTATTCCCCATCGCTCTCAACCCCTGATCGTTGCTAATCCTGATTATAGTAGTCCCGGTGTAACCTCTCCCCCAACCCCTCTCCTGCAAGGAGAGGGGAGTGTTACCGAGGGCAGTGTTCCCCCCTTCCGTGAAGAAAGAGTTTCATCCTCTGCCATCCCTCCTCGTAGGGGGGATAGAGGGGGGTTAGGTAACCGTCGTTCTAGTGATTTTACTAACCTTCAATTTGGTCCTTTACCAGGTACAAAGCAAGAAGCTCAAGCTATTGCTCCCATGTTTCCAGAAGCACAACTGCTAACGGAATCTCAAGCTACCGAAAATGCTATCAAACAAGTCCAAAGTCCCAGTATCCTCCATATCGCTACTCACGGTTTCTTCCTTAAAGATATTGAACGGGTGGCAGCACCAGACTATACTAATCCCTTCTCCAACCGAGCCAGCATTGGGGTAGAATACGGTTCTGGTACAAGCTCTCCTACCAAAATTGCCAACCTAGAAAATCCCCTACTGCGTTCCGGTTTAGCTTTAGCTGGTATCAACCTGCGTCAGAGTGGCACTGAAGATGGAGTACTGACTGCCCTAGAAACTGCTGGACTTAATTTGTCTGGTACAAAATTAGTAGTACTCTCAGCTTGTGAGACAGGGGTGGGAGATATTGCCAATGGTGAAGGTGTCTATGGCTTGCGCCGTGCTTTGGTGATGGCGGGAGCTGACAGTCAACTGTTTAGTCTGTGGAAAGTTGATGATACGGGAACTAAAGACCTGATGGTGAAATATTACCAGCGCTTGCTCAACAATGAAGGTCGTTCCCAAGCCTTGCGACAGACGCAGCTAGAGATGCTCAGGAATCAGAATTACCAGCACCCCTACTATTGGGCGGCATTTATCCCTTCTGGAGATTGGACACCAATGCCTAAAAACTAAAACCTAACACCTAAAACCTAAAACCTAAAACCTAAAACCTAACACCTAACACCTAGCAACTACCAACCACAATGACTCAAATATATAGACATACCAAGCGGCACGATAATCGGAATGATCGTAGAGGAGGTGGTGATGTACAGCAGCAGATGACTCCCCAATCAACTGTAGAAGAGACAGTTACTATAGTTCCAGTTCAACAGGAGTGGCAAGCAGAATTCGAGTCTCAAACAACTAGAAAAACTTTGGGTTTGAAGTCTAAAGCCACTGTTCTAGCCCAAGAGTTGAACGTCTGGCGCTCCAACATGGATCTGATGGCAGATCAAATCCAGTCACTGCTCGAGAGAGAAGGAGCTGCTGCTGAGCGAGCACACATGTTGAATGAGATTACCTCCCATATTCGGGAATCTCTCAACCCAGCTGATATTTTCAATGCAACTGTTGAAGATGCCCGTCAATCCCTTGGTGCAGATAGAGTAGTAGTCTATCGGTTTGACTCCCAATTGAACGGTAAGATCGTAGCAGAATCAGTTGAAGTAGGTTGGCCTGTAACCTTGGGAGTCAAAATCACTGATCCCTGTTTCGCTGATCGTTATGCTCAGGCCTATCAGAAAGGTCGAGTGCAAGCAATTACCAATATCTATGAAGGAGGTTTAACTGATTGCCATATTGCTCAACTCGAACCCCTGGAAGTAAAAGCCAACTTAGTCGCTCCAATTTTGACAAACCAGAAGCTCATAGGTTTATTGATTGCCCATCAATGTTCTGAGCCAAGGAGTTGGACAGAATCAGAAACCGAGTTTTTTCGCCAATTAGCTATTCAAGTAGGCTATGCCCTTGATCAAGGTCTGCTACTCAAACGACAGCAAATTGCTGCCAAACAAGCTAGACTATTGAACGAAATTACCCTACAGCTGCGGCAGTTTCTTACCACTGAGGAAATTTTTGATGCGGTAGTGGAAGAAACTCGCGAAGCTATAAGTGCTGATCGGGTTGTGGTTTATCAGTTTGACCCCCAATGGCAAGGTACAGTAGTTGCAGAATCAGTAGGGCGGGGTTGGCCTACAGCTTTGGGAACAACCATTGTAGACCCCTGTTTTGCTCAGCGCTATGTCAAACCCTATTTGCGGGGACGAGTAAGTGCTACTAAAAATATCTATGAAGCAGGTTTAACGGAATGCCACCTTAAACAGTTAGAACCCTTTGCTGTCCAAGCAAATTTAGTTGCCCCAATCATCGCTCAAAAACAACTGCATAGTTTGTTGATTGTTCATCAATGTTCAGAACCCCGCTCTTGGAAGTCCTCAGAAATTGACTTTATCAAGCAAATAGCTACCCAAATTGGTTTTGCCCTTGATCAGGTAACCCTGCTACAACAGCAACAAAACGCTATTGAGCGAGCCAGACGTTTAAATCAAATTACCTCTCATCTGCAAAAATCCCTTAATCCAGAAGATATCTTTAACTCCGCTGTGGAAGATACTCAAGATATCTTACAGGCTGATCGGGTATTAGTTTATCAGTTTGACCCCTACTGGCAAGGTACTGTAGTAGCAGAAACAGTAACACGAGGGTGGCCTATAGCCTTAGGGGCACAAATTGCAGACCCCTGCTTTGCCGAGCGTTATGTTAAGTTCTATCTCAAAGGACGAGTAAAGGCGACGGAGAATATTTATGAAGCAGGTTTGACACAATGTCATATTAACCAGTTAGAACCCTTTGCAGTCCAAGCAAATTTAGTCGCCCCGATTGTTGAGAACCAAAAGCTGCATGGTTTGTTAATTGCCCATCAATGTTCTAGTCCGAGGAAATGGCAGCCGTGGGAAATTGACTTTATTCGGCAAGTTGCCATCCAAGTTGGCTACAACCTTGAACATTCGTTTTTGCTGCAACGGCAACAGACAGCTGCCCAGCAAGCCAGAAAACTAGCTCAACAAGCCAGACAACTTAATGAGATTAGTGTCCGGATTTTGGAGTCCCTAGAGCCAGACCGAATTTTCCGCATAGCAGTAGATGAGTCCCTCAAACTCATGCAAGCGGATCGCATCGTCATCTACAGCTTCGATGAAAACTGGGATGGGGAAATTGTTGTGGAAACTGTCAAGCCTGGTTGGCCCCAAATTATCAACATGGAAACACGATGTTCCTTGTTTCCCTCCTGACTATGTAGAACCTTACCGCAAAGGCAGAGTAAGTGCGATCGCAGATGTAACTAAAGCTGGCTTAACTCCTTGCCACGAGGAGCAATTAGGAAAATGGCAAGTTAAGGCAAATGTGGTAGTGCCGATTTTGTTGAAACAAAAGCTCTATGGTTTACTCGGTGCCCATCAATGCTCTGCGACAAGGGAATGGCAGGATTCAGAAATTGAGGTCTTTAAACAAGTTGCCCTGCAAGTCGGTTACGCCCTTGAACAAGCCCTATTGATTAAACAAGTTGAACAAGCTCCGCCAAGTGGCAGAACAAGTTTCCATCGAGCAACGGCAACAAAAAGAAATGCTCCAAGACCAAATTGAAGCCTTCCTGGGAGAGATTGAAGGTTCCTTCTCTGGGGATTTAACAGTGCGAGCAAGAGTAACAGTAGGAGCAATGGGTACTGTAGCAGACTTTTTTAATGCCACTGTTGAAAGCTTGCAACAGCTGGTGCGACAAGTGCAAATCATCAGCAACTGTGGCAACCACCACTGCCAAAGAGAGTGAAAGTGACGTTAAGAGACTGTCTACTGAGGCACTACGTCAAGCCGAAGCGATTAGCGCAGCTCTAAACCAAGTGCAAGTGATGGCCAAATTCCATTCAAAGGGTTGCTGCTAATGCTCAAGCTGCCGAAATTAAGGTACAGCAAGCTAATCAGACCCTCAAATTCTGGTGATCTGGCAATGGATCGCACCGTTGAGGGAATTCTGGCAATTCAGCAAACAGTGGAAGCTACTGCTCGCAAGGTAAAACGCCTAGGAGATGCTTCCCAGAAGATTTCTCGGGTAGTTAGTCTGATTAGTGACTTGGCAAACCAAACTAACCTTCTAGCATTGAATGCCTCAGTAGAAGCAACCCGTGCTGGAGAAGATGATCATGGATTTGGCTTAGTTGCCAATGAGGTGCGCAGCTTAGCAGAACAGTCTGCCAGTGCTACTCAAGAAATTGAGCAAATTGTTGAAGCCATCCAAGCAGATACTAACGAAGTAGTAACAGGAATGGAAACTGGGATGGAACGGGTGCTCACTGGTACGGAATTAGTCCAAGAAACCCGTCAAACCATTGCTGACTCAACAGCGGTGAGTGCCACAATTCTACAGTTGATTGAAGAAATTGCTCAATCTGCCACAGCTCAGGCTCAAACTTCAGGGGATCTATCGAATACGATCAAGGAAGTTGCCGCGATCGCTAATCAAACTTCTGAACAATCCGTCACTGTGGCAGACTCATTTACTCAGCTACTAGGGGTAGCAACCCAACTCCAAGATAGCGTCGCTCAGTTTAAAGTTAAGTAAGTAGGTATTAGGTGTTAGGTATTAGGTGTTAGGTTTTTTGTCTAATGGTCAATTAGCAATTAACAATTAACAATTAACAATTAACAATTAACAATGAGTAATGAACATTGATACCGATGACCAAGCTTATGAATTTTTTGTCCAAGAAGCCTTGGAACTGTTACAACGCCTTGAAGAAGGTTTACTGAGCCTTCAAACTGATCATGCCGTGCAAAAAATTCACGGACTAATGCGAGCAGCCCATTCAATCAAAGGAGGTGCAGCCTGTATTGGTTTAACCGGCATTGAAACCATCGCCCATAACTTAGAAAATGGCATTAGGGCATTGTATCAAGAGGAGACAGTCTTCGATTTGGAGTTAGAGGAGCTTCTCCTGAGAGCTTTTGATAGTCTAAGGTTGCCGATTATTGAACAGATTGAAACGGGTAAATATGATCCCCAAGCAGCAGTAGAAAAAGCCAAGCCGGTATTTGAGCAGCTAGAAGAAAAACTGGGACATCCCCTGGCAGAATCAGCAGAATTGCCAGAAGTAGAAATGGAGGGAGATATTACCCAGTTTCTATTTACTGAAGAAGTGACTCAGGGACTCCATCGCTGGGAAACATTGTTAGCCAATCCCCAAGCTCCAGAGGTTATAGAAGATATCAAAACCCAGGCAGAGGTGTTTGCTAGTCTGGGAGAAATGTTGAACCTACCAGATTTCGTCGCGATCGCGAATACTACTCTTCAGGCTTTGCAAGCCAACCCTCAAGCCCTTGTCACGATTAGTCAGCTAGCATTAGCTGACTTTCGGCAAGTACAACAGGCAGTTTTAAGTGATGAGCACCACCAACCAATAAATCCTAGTGAAGCGTTGGTCAAACTGACTGACAAACAGGAACAACACAACGATCCTACCTTGATTGTGCCAGCTCCTTCTTCACCCCCCAGTCAAGTTCCTGATGGTGATAGCACAGAGAAGGGGGACAGCACAACATCTCCGTTAGTACCATCCCCTACTACCCAACCTAGTCAACAGACAGCTGTTCCTTCAGAATTGGCACAGACTAATGAGTCATCGAGTACAACTGAAGATTTTTCTGAACCTGTTAATAAGTCATCAGGATTCCAGTGGCTAGGTAAATTAATAAAAGGTTGGTTTCAAGCAAAACCTTCCCTAGAGACTTCCTCTCTCCCTTCCCTATCAATAGAGGAGCCAACAAGGGCAGTTTCATCCGGAGCTGACAACTTGAACTCAATTGATTCTGATCAATCATCTCTAACAATTCCAACCTCTATTCAGGAGGAAGTAAGCCAGGAAGAGCCAACTGAGATACCTCTGCCTATAGTAGATAACTTGAACTCAACTGATTCTGATGAGTTATCTTTAACAATTCCCACTTCTACTCAATCGACTTCATCTTTCCCTGCCCAAGAAGAAGTAAGCCAGGAAGAAACAACTGAGATAGTTCTACCTATAGTAGACAAATCTACCCCGGCTGAGTCTGATGACTCATCTGTAAAAATTCCAACCTCTACTCAATCGAGTGCCTCTTTCCCTATCCAGGAAGAAGTAAGTCAGCAAGAACCAACTGAGATAGTTCTACCTATAGTAGACAAATCTACCCCGGCTGAGTCTGATGACTCATCTGTAAAAATTCAACCAATAAGCAACAATCAACAACCAACTCCACCATCTTCTCCTGTGAATACCCCTTCCCTGACGAAAGAACAGGTTGAGCAAAAGGAACAAGTAGAAGCAGATCCCCGCAAACCAGACAGCTCAAAACGACCTCTAGGGGTGCGAGTCGATATCAATCGCCTCGATATAATTAATAATTTAGTAGGGGAGTTAGTTACTCAAGATAATAGTTTTCTACTACAAGTTCAACAGAATAAAGCAACATTAGAGTCTTTAAAAAGATGGTTTAACCGCTTCAACAAGCTAGCAAATAAGCTGCAAAATTTTAAAAATACTCCTCCTGAAAGTCTAATTAATAAATTAGAAGATTCTGGTTTTTTCAATGATCAGACTCCAACTTATCCAGAACAGACTATAGTCGAAGAAATTGCTCAACTAGGAGAAGTTATTCAAGATATAGAATTACTTTATCGACAAAATCAACAAATTATCAAAAAACGGCAACAAACTCTCAAACAAGTTCAAAATAATCTTCTGCAAGCCCGAATGCTAAATGTAGGAGAATTACTGAACCGCTTTCCTCGGACGATTCGGGATCTGTCAGCTAAACAAAAAAAACAGGTAAAGTTAGATTTAATTGGTAAAAACACGTTAATTGAAAAGGCAATTCTAGAAAAACTTTACGATCCATTAGTGCATTTAGTCAGGAATGCTTTTGATCACGGTATTGAGTCTCCGGAACTCCGCAAACTATCCGGTAAATCTCCTCAAGGAACAATTACTATTAAAGCTTACAAACGGGGAAATTATACTTATCTAGAAGTACAAGATAATGGTCAAGGAATTGATATAGAAAAAATTCGCTTCACTGCTGTAGACAAGAAACTAATTTCTAGTAATGAAGCGGCAAAGATGTCAAAAAATCAATTATATAATCTACTATTTACGCCTGGTTTTTCTCTCTCGCAGCAAATTAGTGAATTATCGGGTCGGGGGATGGGTTTAGAGGCAATGCTTCTGCAAGTTGAGGCATTGAAGGGCAGCGTCACTGTTATGTCTGAGTTAGGTCAAGGCACAACTTTTACCCTGCGTTTGCCCTGGACTTTAACAATCACTAAACTATTAGTGTTTCGGGTAAAAGGTAATTTACTAGCGATTCCGGTAGATACTATTACTACCATTTTGTCAGTTACAGCTAATGACATTAAAAGTCGTGATCGGGTTAAGGGACATCAGGTTTATAACTGGCAAGGAAAAATAGTGCCTATAGTCCAGCCTATTTTTTCGGCTTACCATTACCCATCTAGATCACTAACTCCAACAGCTTTAGCGGGAAGTCTACCCCTACACTATCGACAACGGACAGTTACCACCCGGAAGCATCCTAAAGCTCAGCAACCTTCTGGAAAAGTGATGCTACTGCTAGTTTCTCAGGGTTCTGATACAATTGCCCTGAAAATTGACCAAATGTTGATGGAACAGGATTTGGTTATTAAACCTTTTGATAAGGCACTGACTGCACCATCTTACTTCTATGGCTGCACGATTTTGGGGGATGGTCGTCTGGTACCGGTGTTAGATGGACCAGCTTTAGTAGAACGAGTGTTAAGTGTAGATATTAGTGAGGCAACACCATCACCAACAGTCCAAATTAGTCAGGAGTATCCCTTCGTCACATCAGCTCGATCCCTTAAAGAGCAACGAGGGAGTATTGCAAAAGCTGAGACAATAGGGAGTCAGATTAAACCTGCTCCCAAACCAACTCTACCAACTATTCTAGTCATTGACGATTCCCTCACCACCCGGCAAACTATCTGTTCAACCTTGCAAAAAGCTGGATATCCTGTTGTTCAAGCCCAAAATGGTGCAGATGCACTGGCCCAACTGCAGCAACATCCTCAGATTCAGGGGATCATCTGTGATGTAGAAATGCCTCAAATGAATGGTTTTGAATTTCTCCGCAGCTGTCGCAAGCAATTTTCTAAAGATGAGCTACCGATTTTGATGCTAACATCTCGCACGAGTGAGCGATATCGTCAGTTAGCCAAGCAGTTGGGCGCTAATAGCTATTTAACCAAGCCTTATTTAGCTCAGGAATTAGTTACTACTTTAAGTAATTGTCTCAAGGTAAATTCCTAAGAAAGAAGGAGTTAAGGAGTGTGAGTAAACCCCAATTAGCGATCGCAAATTCCTGAATCAAAGATATCAATCAACCTGCCTAGCTCTTATATCAAGTTCAGAGTAAAGTAGGATATTTTTTGATTAGGAAATCTCCTAGCCATTCCAAATTTTCCCTAACACATCTTCCGGTTTTATGTCAGCAATCCAACGGGTAGGGGATTGTAATCCAACACATTGCTTATTGTCAGGTAGCAGTTTTTTTGCCTCAGTTGAACCCAACAGAGCAATGGTGTAAGTACCAACTGCTATAGCTAAATACATGGGAGTGCTATCAATACACAAGAGCAAATTAGCTCCGGCAATGATCGCTGACAATTTACCAACATTTCCTGGTGTTGTGGTTTTCAACTCAGGACAAACTTGGAGCATCTCCTCAATGAATTCTCCATCCTCTGGTCTTTGAATAAGTATAATCGGCAAATCTGGCTGTTTTTCTTGGATGTCTTCAATAATCTGCTGCCATTTCTTAACTGGGTAAACTTGATCGATGCCTTGTGTTTGAGACAAGTTAGTAGAACCACCATGAATCAGAATGTAACCATCTTGAGCTTCTAGTCGTTTCTGCTCCTGTTCAGCCCAGGCAAGGTCTTTTTTCAGAAGTGCCAATTGTGGTTCTGGACAGGGAGAACTAATGTCTAAACCTTGTAGTAAGTCATAATACATATGGGCAGCGTACTGCTCTGTTTTCTGAGGGACAGGATTACTCAAAAACCAGGCTCCAGTAATAGTTTTGTAACCAATACTAACGGGAATGCCACTCATCCACAGTAACAGTTCGATTGACGACTGACTTGCCAAAGAAAGGACAGCATCGTATTCGCGATCGCGAATTATACCTAACAAGTTAGCAAAATCTGCCAAACCGTTACGGTCTTTAAAATCAAAGGTCAGTACTTCATCAACAGATCCTGAAACCCGATAAGCACCCTTCGCTTGCGGTTCCACAATAACATCTATGTCGGCTTTGGGGTAATACCGCTTCAGTTCATCTAGGGTGGGAAAAAACAGAATTTGGTCGCCGATTCCACCAGGCACTAGGGCTAGTATTCTCATCTAAGATCGCTTGAGCTTATGGATCAAGATTAATTTTAACTTGATAGGTGGGAAGACCTAACGTTAAAACTATCCAGAAAGTAATAGGAGAAAAAATCATGCATTTACTAATCCCAGCAGCAGGTATGGGGAAACGGATGGGGAGCGATCGCAATAAGCTTCTCTTAACACTTCTGGGTAAACCTTTACTTGCCTGGACTCTCCTAGCAGCAGAAGCAGCTGAAGATATCCATTGGATTGGAATTATGGGACAACCGGATGACTGGTCAGATTTTAAGACAATCCTCGCTGAAGTTTCCCTATCTAAACCAGTGCAGCTGATTCAGGGAGGAGAAACACGCCAAGAATCAGTTTATAAAGGCTTGCAGGGTTTGCCACCGGAGGCAACAAGGGTTTTAATTCATGATGGAGCAAGATGTTTAGCAACACCCCAGTTACTGAATCGCTGTGCTGCTGCCTTGCAGGATTGTTCTGGTCTCATTGCTGCTATACCAGTAAAGGATACGATTAAAGTAGTAGATGAAACTGGGTTGATTCAAGATACTCCAGACCGACGGCAGCTGTGGGCAGCCCAGACTCCCCAGGGATTCGAGGTGCAGCTATTGAAACGCTCTCACGAACAAGGGCGCAACTCTGGCTGGAAGGTTACCGATGATGCAGCCTTATTTGAGCGGTGTCAGCTCCCGGTGCAAGTAGTGGAAGGAGAGGAAACCAATCTTAAGGTAACAACCCCAGTCGATTTAGCGATCGCAGAATTTATCCTCCGTCAGCGTATTTGACGGTTAATTAGGTTGCCATAGGTGTTAGGTGGTAGGTAGGATTTCGAGCACAAACCAAATCTTCGCTACTAACATTGTCGGTAACTGTGGCTCATTTCGCATTTGAGGGATACTCCGAGATGTTTCACTTCGCTAGTGCGGAGTTTACCCTCGAGCGAAGTGAAGGGTTCAGCATGAAATTTATATCATTATTGTGTCATGGCAATTCGTTTATTCTCAGCACTTGACTATGTCATGCTGAGCGCAACGATAGTGGAGCGAAGCATCTCATATGTGAGGGATGCATCGAGATATTTCACTGTGCGATCGCTACATTGTGCATGAGATTGGTATCATGATTGTGTTATGATATGCCCTCATTCTCAGCACTTGAGTATGTCATTGTGAGTGGAGTATAGTTCAAAGAAGAATCTCGCATGTGGGGGATACTCGGCAGATGCTTCACTCCGCTTCGCTGCATTCAGCATGACATTCGTATGATGATTGTGTCATGATATGCGCTCATTCTCAGCACCTTACCTTGTTATGCTGAGTGCTGTTTGAGCATGAGTAAAAATTGCCTGCATCCTTGGTAGTAAAGATTTTGAAGGCAATTACAAGAGGAGAAAGCGATAAAATGTTAAAGACAAAATTTTTTAGCCCTAGTCAAGATTACCTTTATGAAACGCTTAGTTACATTTCCTTTAGAAGATGGTAGTTCCATAGAAGTGGAAATCGAACAGCCAGAGTCAAAAAGTGGAGTAGGACGAATTAGTCGTGAAGATCAGGTAATGCAAAAGGCTCAACTGACTTTTGAGGCAGCTTTAGAGAAAGTTAAACCGATAGCGGGAACAATTGTTGATAAACTGCGGAGCATGAATCAACCAGCCGATGAGGTTGAGGTTAAGTTTGGTATCAAGATGAGTGCGGAAGCTGGAGCCGTTATCGCTTCTGCTAGCGTTGAGGGAAATTATGAAATCACGATGAAGTGGAAGCAGCAAAAATGAGAGTTGTTGATAGTAACAACAAATGGCAATGCAGTTTGAGCCATCGATAGTTAGAATTTGCAAGTCTAACGGTATAGTTGTTGGTGCTGGTTTCTTAGTACAGGAAAAATATATACTCACTTGCGCTCATGTTGTAGCACAAGCACTGGGTATCTCGGAGTACACTGCAGAGAAACCATTAGAAGAGGTTAACCTAGACTTTGTCATTCTGGAGCCTGGAGAGATTTTTCAGGCGAGGGTAGTCATTTGGCGACAAGTTCAGGCAGATAATTCCTTGCCTCCACCAGAGGATGGAGAGGACATTGCAGTTTTGAAACTAGAAACTGCACCTCCTGTGGGGGCAATCCCTGCTCCGCTGCTAAGTAAGAAGAAGTTGGAGGGACATGGTTTCGCTGCTTTTGGCTTTCCTGATGGACATGATAATGGTGTATGGGCTTACGGTGTACTTTGTAGACGCCAGGGTGCTGGCTGGGTACAGATAGAAGCGGAGAAAGAACCAGGTTTTCGGGTAGAACCAGGATTCAGCGGCACTCCCATCTGGGATAAGAAGCTAAAAGGTATTGTTGGAATTGCAGTAGCCGCAGACTTGGAACGAATCGAAGCCAAAGTCGCTTTTATGATTCCGACTGAGATGCTGGTAAAGGCTTGGTCTAAATTAGGGGAATGGACAATTCCACCTCTGATTCCTGGCAAGAATAGAGCTAAAGGGAGTTGGTATAGTAGTCCGAAGGTATGGGCTGGTTTGGTTTTAGTTCCTGTATTAAGTTCAACAGCCTTTTGGCTGCCACAATTAATAGGAGAATCAAGCTGTTTTTATCAAGCTCGTAAGCAGGGAAAACAAGCAATTGCCGTTGCTAAAAAGTTTCACAACTCGGGCACAAGTTTCCATCTTAATCCAGACTTAGAAAACAAAATTTTAGAAAGCTTGGAAGAACAAGTACTACCTGATGTAAAAATTTGCCCTACAGATAAAATTGTATCGCGAAGTAATGAGGCACAAGCTCTAGGAAAAAAGTTAGGAGCCGCAATAATAGTTTGGGGAACTAGAGGTGGTTCAACTTTAGAAGTGTACGTAACAGCCGTCAAGCATGACGTAAGTTATCTCTCCAAGCTATCTTTGCCAACAGCTAATTCTTTTGATTTAGACTTAAAGACAGAAGAATGGCCTGACCTGATACCTCTTATGGCTGCCTTTAATCTAAGTGAAATTTATAAAAAAGAAGGAAAATTACAAAAAGCAATTGACACTCTCAATCTTGGTATTGATTTAGCCAGAACTAAGATAATAAGATCAGAAAACCAACAGACTATTAGAGTCAGGTCACTAGCTCATTATTTCTTAGGATTTCTGTATGAAAATACTACAAACTCGGACTGCTCTGAGATGAGAGAAAATTGTGAAAAAGCCTTAATAGAATATAAGCAAGCCTTGAAATGGGACCCAATATTTTTTGAAGCCCTAATCAACCAGGGAATACTTTACGAGCGATTGGGGAAATTACCTGAAGCAGTTAAAATTTATACACAGAGCATTGAATCTGCACCTAATTCATCATCAAATATTGACATTCGTCAATATCGGGCAGACATTCTTTTAAAACAAGGTAAGGCTAAAGAAGCTGTTGAAGATTTAGAATTCGTATGCCAAGGAGAACGGAAGGATATTGATTGTCTACATCTTCTAGGTTTGGCTCAACTACAAGCAGGAAACATAAGTAGAGCAACAGATATTTATCAAGAAATTATGCGTGCATTAAATAAAGACAAGATTGCCAGCTCTAAAGTGATCAGTGATTTAGAGGCTCTTGCCGAGGAAAAACCCGAACTAGCTTCAGATATACAGCAAATTTTATCTGAATGATGTACACAAGGACAGGCAAGATGCCTGTTCCACAAGAGTTTTATTATTGTATCTGTACTTCATTTACCTGCAATGTGCTGTAACCCTCTTCTGTCAGACTCCGAAAAATGGGGGTCAAACCCTGATTCTCTCGTTAGGTGTCGTTGGCTGTAATGACGGAATTTCGTCAGAATTTCGGAAAGTGACAGAAGAGGGGTAACCCTCTTCTGTCAGACTCCGAAAAATAGGGGTCAAACCCTGATTCTCTCGTTAGGTATCGTTGGCTGTAATGACGGAATATCGTCAGAATTTCGGAAAGTGACAGAAGAGGGGTAAATAGCCTTGTTACTACTCTCGCTCAATAGGCAATTGAGAGCCTGTTCCTGAACCTGGACGTATTCCCAATTCACATTTAACTTTTCGCCCATTCTCTCTAACCCAATCCATTGGATTCCCATTACAAAACCATCTTCTGTAAAATTTGTTATCATTCGGATCCTGGTCGCATTTCTTCCGACAACTGGAATCTCCAAGTCTTCCAAAGTCTACACGACTACCGCTTAGTCTGACTCCATCTAAATCCAGGCTGACTTCATCAAGGCGCTGATTGAGTTTGCTCATAAATTCATAAGATAGAGGATTATCTGTATCTGAAGCCACATCAGGTAACTCTTCGGGTATTTCTTCTACATCTTCAGTTGTCTTCTTAGATTCAGATATCTGATTCCACTTAAAGGAGTAAATTTCTCCTGTTTCTTGGCTACTCTCTTGAGCAATTTCATATTCTAATTGGCAACCAATGAGTTCTGCCTCAGAGCATCCACAACTAACAAGCTCATGTTTTATAACTTCTCTAGTAACCTTTAACAAATTATGAACTCCAACTTTAGGAGAAGGTTCATCAGATGGCAGTTTAATAAAATCTCTAAATGCCTTTTGTGATAGAAATGGTTCATCTACATTGATAGCTTTTAGTTCAGATGTCATAACAGTAATCCTTTGTTTCAAGATACTACAAAGCTAACAAATTTAGATAAAATTGTCATCTGTATGTTTGAACGACATCTTGCCAAAGCACCTGATTAATTTTCTCTTTAAGCACTTCACTATGTCATTCTGAAAGGAGCCCTTCACTTTGTTCGAGGGCAGGCTCCGCGAAATAAAGAATCTCGCATATGTGGGGAAACTTGGCAGATGCTTCACTTCGCTTTGCTGCGTTCAGCATGACATTTGTATCATGATTATGTCATAGTGATTGGGTCATTCTTAGGACTTGACTATGTCATGCTGAGCCCTTCACTTCGTTTGAGGGTAAACTCTACGATAGTGGAGCGAAGCATCTCGTATGTGAGGGATGCACCGAGATCCTTCATGCTGCGATAGCGGAGTTTATCCTCGAACTCAGGTGAATAGTTCAACATGAAATCTAGAGTTACTTCTCATACCAATCAGCACTCAAATCAAGCCATTGAGGATTTTTCGATTCGATCAAAGCAATTTTCTTAGCACGTAACCATCCCTTAATCTGCTTTTCACGGCTGATAGCTTCCCTAACCTCTGAGGTTTCCTCGTAGTAGACTAGTTGATTGATATTATATTTGTGAGTAAATCCAGGAATGAGCTTTTTTTTATGCTCGTATACACGACGATGTAAGTTATTAGTTACGCCAGTGTAAAGTGTTCTTGAGTAATTTGTCAGAATGTAGACGTAATAACTGTTCACCTTGTGTTTATTAGGTCAGCCTCATTATGTCATTGTGAGTGGAGCCCTTCACTTTGTTCGAGGGCAGGCTCCGCTCAAAGAAGAATCTCGCATGTGGGGGAAACTCGGCAGATGCTTCACTCCGCTTCGCTGCATTCAGCATGACATTTATATCATGATTGTGTCATGGTGATTGGGTTATTTTGAGCACTTTACCTTGTCATACTGAGCCCTTCACTTCGTTCGAGGGTAAATTCCACGATAGCGAAGCGAAGCATCTTATATCTCAGGGATGCAACGAGATACTTCATACTGCGATCGCTACTTTCAGTATGATACTTTTGTGTTGTCTATTTGCGATCGCAAATAATCTCAAATGTTGAATTTTCTTCCTCGGAAACCAGGGGAGAGTATAGCTCAACGTTTGCGAAGCATTCCCGAAGGGTAGAATCTCGTAATGTGGGGGAAACTCGGCAGATGCTTCATTCCGCTTCGCTGCATTCAGCATGACAGTTATAATTTGTATCATTATCGTGTCATAATATGCACTCATTCTCAGTACTTAACCCTGTCATGCTGAGCCCTTCACTTCGTTCGAGGGTAAATTCCACGATAGTGGAGCGAAGCATCTCATATGTGAAGGATACATTGAGATATTTCATACCGCGATCGCAATATTCAACATGAGATTTGTATCATGATTATGTCATGCTGAGCTCTTCACTTCGTTCGAGGGTAAACTCTACGATAGTGGAGCGAAGCATCTCATATCTTAGGGATACATTGAGATACTTCATTTGGCTTCGCAACATTCAAGATGACATTTATATCACTCAGCTACCTCTGATTCCTGAGGACTTCGATCGCAAACCACATCTTCGGCACTAGCCATTGCTGCCAACTGTGGCTCATTACCCAGCACAATTCTACCATCAGCTGTGGCTATCATACCCTGGGCTTCAATTACTGGGTCACCTAATTGCCAACTAGAGATTGCTGCTGAGTGCTGTATCTGAGTATTGCGAACTCCCACAGTTGCCTCACCAATCGACTGTACTCCCCTGAGGTAATACTGACTACTGAAGCTATTGTTGGGAGTGGGGGGTAAGCCACCAGTACCAGTAACACTGAAACTGCCTTGCCGCGTATTGCGGTATGCTAGACAACTATTCGCGATCGCTTGTTCTGGATTGACGAAGTTGGCTGCTAGTTGGGAAAGAGAGTTTTGCAGGAAGCTGAAATCAGGAAAACTGACATCACCACTTAGTCCTGCTACTTGTGAGGAAGCGGAGATATCTACCCTACCATTGCCGCGAAACTGGTTAAAGTCACCGGGGTTCCTACCTACGGCAACCGCATTACCGCTAGCAAATAAGTCAGCTAAGAAGGCTTCGGAGTTAATATTAATATTGCCTCCTGCACCTTGGTTGGCATTGGCAAGGATATCACTATCTTCCAGAGCCAGGAAAAGAGGGGAAGTAATCGTAATATCTCCGCCACCACCGTCACCGTCAGCTACACTTGTACTAATTAGACTACCGTTACGCAGACGGCTATCTAATGCAGTAATAGTAATGTCACCGCCTCCAGCTTGGGTAGAGTCAGCAGTGATTGCACTGTTATCAAGGCTGAGGTTATCCGCGATGTTGAGGGTAATATTACCGGCATTTCCATCTCCTTGGGAATTAGAAGATATGGTGGTATCAGTTAGTAAAAGTGACCAACTACTGATATCAATGTCACCACCATTACCCTCTTCACCATCAATTAATACCCCTCCACTTACAGGTAAGCTGTTAACCGTCATTTGGGTATTAGTTAGGGAGATTGAGCTATTGGCTTGCAAATTAATTGCTCCAGCTAAGCCATTAGTGGCATTACTTTGAATATTGCTGTTATCGGCAACAATCTGGTTACCAGAATTGAAATTAATATCCCCTGCCACTCCGGAACCTTTGGCGGTAGTACTTACTGTAGCGCTGTTGAGAGTAATTGAGCCAGCCTCGCTAGTGATGTTGATTTCACCAAAGTCTTCAGAAGTATTATGTCCTTGGCTTTCCGCCTCAAGTTTACTATTAGTTACCTCAACTGAGTTATCTGCCTCTATATTAATGACTCCAGCTACCCCAATGTTGGCATTACTTCTGATTTCACTATTATTAGCGATCGCAATTTGATTGCCAGCATCCAGAGTGATATTCCCAGCAAATCCGTCACCTCTAGCACTCGTATTCAGTTGTGCTCGGTTGTTGAGAGCAATTGAGCCAGCCTGAGCAGTAATGGTGATAAAACCACCAACTCCAAAACTGTCACTGCCTCTACTTTCAGCTTTAATATCACTATTACTGACATTGATATCGTTATTAGCCTGTAGCTCAATCAATCCAGCCACCCCATTGTTGGCATTACTACTAATTTCACTATTATTAGCGATCGTAATCTGATTACCAGCATCCAAAACGACATTCCCAGCAAATCCTTCATCGCTAGTGCTAGTGTTCAACTCTGCTCCGTCAAGAGAAATCGAACCAGCGGCAGTAATGGCGATCGCTTCACTCTCATCATTTTTGGTAAAATTGTCTAATCCTGGACTCTGGGCAGTAAACTTACTACTGGTAATCTCCACTGAGTCACCAGCTGCCAAAGCAATAGTACCGGCAAATCCATCACCTGTAGCTCTGGTATCCAATATCGCGCCACTTACGGCAATCGAGCCAGCCTCAGCATTAATGTTGATTTCACCTACTTCTCCGGAATTGTCACTGTCTCCACTTTCGGCTCTGAGATTGCTATTAGTAACATTGACAGAGTTATCAGCCTGTAGATTAATTTTTCCAGCAAACCCATTTTTGGCATTAGTGATGATTTCGCTGTTATTGGCAAGCGCAATTTCATTACCAGCATCTAGATTGATATTCCCCGCATATCCGTTACCCGTGGCACGAGTATTCAACTGTACTCCCTCGTTGAGAGAAATTGAGCCAACCTCAGCTCTAATGTTAATCTCACCTACTTCTCCAGAAGTCTGACTGCCTCTGCTCTCAGCTTTAATGTTGCTATTAGTGATATTGATATCGTTATTCGCCTGTAGCTCAATCAATCCAGCCACCCCATTGTTGGCATTACTCCTGATTGTGCTGTTATTGGCAATCGTAATTTGATTGCCAGCATCCAGAGTGATATTCCCAGCAAATCCGTTACCTCTAGCACTCGTATTTAACTGTGCTCCGTCGTTAAGAGAAATCGAGCCAGCCTGAGCAGTAATGGCGATAAAACCACCAACTCCAACAGCGTCATTGCCTCTGCTCTCAGCTTTAATGTTGCTATTAGTGATATTGATATCGTTATTCGCCTGTAGCTCAATTAATCCAGCCACCCCATTTACCGAATCACTGGCAATTCTACTATTAGCGATCGCAATTTGTTCTTCAGCGAACAAATGAATGTTGCCTGCATCTCCATCCCTTCGAGCAGAAGAGTTAAGGTCACTAGTGAGTTCCAGGCTACCACGAGAGTCGAGATAAATATTACCACCATCATCCCTTCGGTTACTGGTATCAATTGCGCCAATTTGAATTGTTCCCCCTGGTAAGGCGTTATTAGGAGCATATTGATTGGTTAGTAAAACCAATCCACCTTCGTTAGTGATATTACCAATAGTGATGTTGGCACTAGTAGCAGTACCACCAGTACCAGGAAATGTAGAGAAGCCGCCCGTGTTGCCAGTAATTCCCGCTGTACCAAAGGCTGTAGTTCCGGCTCTAATATCCAAAGTTGGCTCAGCACTACCATCAACAGCAACTACTGTCCCATTAGATAGGGTGACATTCTCTTGAATCGAGTTGGCTACTGTATCTGTCCTTCTAATAGTAATATTGCCTGGTATTGTCACACTCCCTCCAGCCAAAATATGTAGGGAGGCTCCGGTATAACTATCGAAACTTACATCTCCACTAGCACGAATAACTGGGTCATAGGGACTAAAGAGATTCCCTAAACTGCCATCTAACTGCTCAATCCTAAAATTACCACCACTAGTATAGTGAGCATCACCTCCAATGGTGTTAGCTGAGCGCAATACCATATCCCCACCTGAGAAAAAGCCACTATCAGGATGATTCAAGGCAAAGATATCCACTCCTTGATTCCCCTGTACCAATAGCTGCTCCCCTGCATCAGCAATGAAAGGGACTTGCTACAGTATCTCGTACCTTGATCGTATCTTGAGCCTGCAAGAGCAAATCTCCCCCAGCTTGCAATTGACCTTGCAAGTCCAGATTGTCTGCTGAGAGGATAAAATTGTCCCCGGTTGCTAAATTGCCTCTATTGGTAATTACCCCGGGTTGATTAGCAACTTGATTAAAAAACAGCGCTCCTGGCTCAACGGCAATTAAGCTACTAGTTTGGGGTTCAGAGGCACTAAAATAACCCTGATTTCCCAAACTAATGGCATCAGCAGTAGTAGCTAAAAAGGAGCCATTGATATCTAAGCTGGCATTCTCGCCAAAGAAAATTCCATTAGGATTGAGCAAAAACAAATTAGCATCACCCAATACTCCCAACTGACCAAAAATATTAGAAGGATTGTTACCAGTGACACGAGAAAGGATATTTTCGATCCCAGTAGGATTACCAAAATAAACCCCTCGCCCTGCACCAACATTAAACTCGAGAAAACTGTGAAATAAATTGGCTCCTCTAGCGGCACCACCATCAATCTGCTCATTGAGTTGATCAATAGGTATAACTACTGAATTTTCAGCTCCCAGAGTATTATCAGGAGTTATCTGAGCTAAAGCTTCAGCAATAGGTAATAGGGAAAAAACTATAGTAAAAATTGATAGTAGGCGAGAGAATTTCATTATTTTCAACTTCGACTAAATTGGCGTTGTGTTATTGAGAACTGCCCAAGTAATCCTATTTAGGGCTTGGGAGAATAAGTCGTAATTTTCGGGTTTGAATAGGTGGTAGGTGGTAGGTGGCAGGTGGTAGGTAAGGTATTAGGTATTAGGTGTTAGGGAATTTTCCACGAAAGTGCAAGGAAATTGAGCCCATCGATACAATTTCCTTGCACGCTTGCTAGGCAGAAAACGATTGAAAGCTTTGTTTGGCATAGCTTACACACTTATTACGCAAGCCCTATTTATTGCCAAGAAGACGCTTGACTTTACTATCTTCTAGCATAGCTTTTCTTAAAACTGCCATGTGTGATCGTTAGTCTTGAAGGCATCTTGCCAGCCTATAATCAGTTGCAGACAAGATATCTACACTAGATGTGCAAAAATGAGATTCAGCTTATTTTCTTCATAAATGAAGAGGTCTTAGACCAAATTAACCAATTATCAATTATCAATTATCAATTATCAATTATCAATTATCAATTATCTTTAGCAAAGATTTGGCTAAATGATAGACAACAGGTACAGAAACTGCATTGCCCAGTTGATGCCTTGCCGTAGTCTCATTATCAGCAATCTGGAACCATTCAGGGAAACCTTGCAACCTGGCATAATTTTGTGCAGTTAATGGCTGAATTTTTTTCTTTTTGTAAATTTCATTGATAAAAGTTCGTTTATAGCTTTCAGGTTTTTGACATTTTATTGATTTTGTGGCGATAAAGTCTCTTGTTCCCGTCGCTGTTAAAGTTGCTATTACATCTGCATGGGGGAAGAAAATTTTACAAATACCGTTAATTCCTGAAGAAATTTTGGAGTTAACAAATTCATATCCTTTTTTTTCAACATTACGCAGTATTGCTTTAGCAACCAACTTTTCAAGTTCTTCTATTTGCAATCCTGAAATAAGCTTATTTAAGACTTCAAAACTTAAAGGATTACCATCCTTAGGACCATAAATTTTCTTTCTTCTATTTTTGAGAATAGTTTGACAAATCAATTTTTCTCTAGCATTTGTCTTGATTAAATCCCAAGAATGAATCGTAGTATGTCCATCTCTGATATCAGCAAAAAGGAAAAAATCATTTAATTCATCATTTTTTTGGAATCTGCCTCTAGAAGCAGGAATTTTACCATCAAACAAAACTTCTGGAGGAATTTTTTTCTTCCTAAAGTTAGTAACCTGAATACCAGGAATGACATCATACAATTTCACCTGCTTATCCAAAGGTTGAGGAAATGTAAAATACTCGTTGTTTTCTAAATCATTTCTGATGCCAACTATAAATACTCTATCTCGATCTTGAGGTAGACCAAAATCGTAGGAATTGAGTATATTGAATTTAACTGTATAGCCAAGTATTTGTAAATTATGAATAATATATTCTAAGATTTGTTGATTACGAGGTTCTGTTAAACCCTTGACATTTTCAAAAATAAATCCTTTAGGTTGATTGGCTTCTACTACTCGAAAAACATCAAGCCATAGTTTACCTCTTGGGTCATCCAATCCTTTTAATTTACCTGCAATCGACCAAGGTTGACAAGGCACTCCACCTACCAATACATCTATTTTAAAAGGTAGCTTATTGAGCTTGGTGATATCTCCAAGATTTATTTCGCCAGAATTAATGTAGCCAATAAAATTTTTTTGATAAACCTTAATAGCCTCTTGATCAATTTCTGAGTATCCTAAACATTTTCCTCCTATTTCTTCTAAAGCAATTCTAAATCCACCAATTCCAGCAAATAAATCCACAAAAGTAAACTTAGATTGAAAAAATACTAGATTCGTCGGTTTAAATAATGGAAATAATTCTATTTGTTGAGTCTGAGCTATAGATTTCATTGAACTTGGATTAGTTTTGACCGAATGTCACTCCTAATTCTGGGATTATCGAGGAAGCAGGTTCAATGAGATATTATATCATCTCAGCTTGATTAATGACGATAAAATTGGCAATGCACAAAGCCTCAAAAATCTAAAATTTCACAGCCAATTCCCAATAAGAATAAATGGAGACCAAACTGCTGGATGGTTGTAGTCAAATTCTTGATCAGCAATCATCCTGAGCTGGGCTTTTCTTAAAGCTTCGGCTTTAGTAATATTAGGTTGACTTAGTTGCTGGTAAAACTCCTCTATCAAAGGTACTGTTGATTCATCGTTGATGTACCATAGGGTCGCTAGAGCACTCCCTACCCCTGCACGAACTGCTACACCGGCTAATCCTAAAGCAGAACGATCATCACCAGCAGCGGTTTGGCAAGCACTCAGGGTAAGTAACTCTACCGGTTGTCCTCTATGGTGCGATCGCAACAAATTATCTAATACTTCAATACTAATCTTTTGGTCATATCCTACCAAAAAGGTAGTCTGGCGGTCTGCACCAAATTTACCATGGGTAGCAATGTGCACAATGGGATAGTTCTGCTGTTGTAATTGAGATTGAAAATTTGCCAGAGTAAAGGCTTCATCTACTAGTTGATTACCACCTAAAATGTCTTTAATCGCTGTTACCTCTGCCTCTACATTACTTAAAGGAGCAAAAGGTGGTCTAGCAACGGTTAAACCTAGGCTCAAAGTTGATAAATTCTGCTGATCTAACCCTTGGCGGCTAGTAAGTTTAAGTCCAGGGGTAGTGGCAAGCGCGTACTTTTCAATTAAAAATTGTTCTCCGTCATATAGGGCCGCCATGGGTATTTTCCGCAATACTCCATCATTGATAAAAACTACGGTACTAGGTTCACTTGCTGCTAGTTTTGCTTCTAGGGGACGAATTAATAAATCATATACTTCCTCAGTCTTCGGCAAATATTCGTAAGTTTGTCGCCTCTCTAGTAAAGAGCGTAATTCAGTAACTTCTTGTTCTAGTTTCTGCTTGCTGATTGGTATCCGATAATTACTCATGGAACCATCAGGCGATCGCAAAATCATTTCTGTAAAATTATCCAGAACTACTGAGTAAATTACTACAGTATTCGTCTCCCTCAAACCTTGCTCAGCTCCACCTTGGGAGACAGCTACCTCTACACACTCATCACCAAAAAAGTTTTGCAGCTCAGCTAGTTTCAGTAGTTCCAGAGTATCTACTACTTCCTTTGCCTGGGAACTGGAAACTGTCGCGGTTGGTGCTTCCAGCAGTAATTCCATCAACTCGCGATAAACTGGTTCTACCTGGTCTCGGAAATCAAACTGCAAATCTTTACTAGCATTGACAATATCACCACGAATAGTTTGCAAAGTCGCGATCGCTTGTTGATAAGCAGCAATAGCCTTGCTAGAATTTCCTGTTGCCTTCAAAATCTGTCCTGCTTGCCACTGCCAGCGATACAAACTATCTGGAGCATTGATTTGCTGAGCTTTGAATTGAGCTTCCCTCGTCCACTCCATCCCTTGAGCATATTCATTCCTGGTTTGGTGTAACTTACCTAAGGTACCGAGAACAAAGGATTCTGCTCGAGCATCCCCCAGTTTTTTACTAATCGCCAGAGCCTGTTCTAAAATCTGGAATGATTCCTGAGATGGAGTATTCTGTGCTAACTGAATTAGAGCGTAGGCTTTTTCCCGAGAATCTGGTATGGATGGGAGTAACTGATTAACCCGCTGCCAATGGTTAAGGATGGTTGTTGGCTCTGCCTGAGTTTTGCTCAACAGGCGATTGAGATTCATTAAAGCTCTAAGTTCTTCTTTGGGAGCTACACCTCTAGCTGCTTCCACGCTTTGTTGAAGCAAATCTGTGGCTTCGGTTCGATCCTGTTGTAAAGCTGCTGTTAAACGGTTATATTCTCTTCTCTCACCCTCCAACAGAGCAGAATTTGCCTGCTCTTGATAGCGATTAGCTCGACTGACATAGGTATTACCTAAATCATTAAGAGCCATACTAATATATCTAGGGTTGTTGAGTTCCCTAGCAATATCCAAGCTTTCCTCGTGAGCTGCCAATGCCTGCTCATAGTCTCCTAAAGCTCGATAAGCATTGCCTAAGGCTCCCTTAACTGCGGCTTTAGTTAGCTGCTCCTGCTGAGGAAACTCAAGTTCCGCCGTTGGCTGCAACAGCTTAATTGCTCGGTTATGCTGTCCTAAATCGCTGTAAGCCTGTGCTTGGTTGAGCAACAATTCAGCGATTACCTGTTCCTTCTGCTCCTCAACTTGGGAGCGATACAGTTCAATCGCCTGTTGCCAATGCTTAATCGCCGGACTCAGTTTACCAGTTTCCCGATAAGCGATCGCAAGATTATTGTGAACAGTGGCTCTATCCTCTGCTACAGTAATCTGTGGCAGTGCACGTTCCCAATTTGCGATCGCTTCAGCTAAATTTCCCCGCTGATAGTTTTCAATCCCTTGCTCTACCAGTTGTTGATCAGACTGTTGAGCTACTTTCACAGGTACTGAAGACTGAGGGAATTGAGCAGCGGTTGTGGGAGTTAACCAAGGGAAAAACACCAGACAGCTTACCAGACTTGCCACAAAGCAGATAATAAACCGATGCCAACGTCGCCTTAGAGGAAGCATATTAGTTAATCACTGAGCTACCCACTAATCTAGCTCAAGGAATTGAGAATTGAGAATTTCTCCTGAAGGGGTGACAAGCTCTCCGCAACCCTTGGAAATGCCATTAGCTTTATAGATTGAACTAGTATGTGTGTATTGAAAAGGGGCGGTGGGGCATCCCGTCTCGTTAATAAAGCTCAGTTAATGTCCGACGGAATACCGGGAGTCGCTGAGAAGCCCACACTTACCCGATAGGGAAGTGTGGGAGTATGTCACTGTTTCTTCAGAGCATTATGGAACTGGTAACAGGAGAGTTCCATTCGTTTCATCCAAATTGCCAAGAACTTCATCGTTAAGTACAGCTTGTCGGCGCTCGACAGCTATTTGATAAAGCCGAGTTAGTTCGGTAAACCTTGTGTTATCATCTGCATTGAGCAAACTGGTTTCCTGCTCTAAGTATTCATCTACCTTATTTCTCAGGAGCACAACTGGATCTTCACTTTTGAGGATTGCCAAAAACTGCCCTTCTGGAGAATTACTGGCCGGATTAAGACTTTCCAAAGCAGCAACTGTCTGTGGTATTAAATTATTCACCGGTTCAACCTGAAATTGACTAGGAATAATATCAAGCTCAAACAGACGTTGTCGCTCTTGAGATAAAACTGGATTATCTAAATCAATCGCCAATACAGCAGCAACGAATTCACGGGGAACAATATTTTTGGTAATTAGTTGGTCAACCAAATTATTATCAATAAAACTAGGTTCTGGTACTAACCAAGCAAAGTTGGCATCACCGGGCTGCTGACCTGCCAATTTTACCCCTGCCCCATTCACCAAACGCTCGTATTCTTCTGGTTTCACCTTAACTTCAAATGCTCTAGCGCTATTAATTCTGAAACCTCCTGTAAATTGTTCTCCTAATCTACTTCCAGCAATTATATCCGCATTCAAAAAGAAGCTATTGGGAATAATGTAATCATCAGTCGGTTGTTCCGTAGTACTCGTGAATGGATGCAGTCTTGTAGTTGTATCACTGCTAATGAGATTGAATTCAGTTGTTTCAAACAGAGGCTTCAATAAACGCTGAGTATCAGATACTTCGATGACACCACTATCTTCACTAGTCAATTCATCAATTCTTTGAGAATTGAATTGCTTGATGGCAGAAATAATTTCTGATTCTAGAAACTCAGCACTTTCCAATGTCTTCAGTCGAATGTTGCTAACTACTGGCCAACCAATTGGTGGTGCAAACCTTAAATAAGGTTGGGTTGATACAGATGATTCCCAGTTATTCCAAGGCGAAAAGAGTTCTTTCATTATCGGACCGCCGTTAACATGGCACTGTAGGCAAGTCCCTTGGCGATTGGCAGGAGATATGTTGTCAGCGTTAACTGAGTTGCCGCGAAACTTCCAGGTCAGTGTACCTTGTCTTGGTTCACTCAATCTATTGCCATTTCGATCAAGACGGTAATAGTTATATCGCCCTCGCTGCTCATCCCATCCCCAGATCTCTAATTGCTCTGGATTATCTGAAAAATCTTCGGAGTTGAAGGATACAGATATCATTACGTTAGGAGATAAGAAAATAGGGTTACCATTGTTTCGGTTGGAGCCTTGAAAAGTCAATATAGCTCTTCTACTTTGAGGACGGCTCGCATCGAGAATACGTTCGCTAACAACAAAGGTTTCCCGTTTGGTTGAATCTGGCTGAAGTAACTGTTCGATTTCAGCTAAATTGGTTTCATCTGCATGATCCTTCAAAACTAAATTGAAAAAAGGATCCCCTAGTTCAGCTAACTCTTGGTTAGTTATGCTCCGTACCTGACTTCTGTCCGTATTTTGGACGAATAATCTATCTGTAGATGTTTGAGCCAATGCAGATTTCTCTCCTATGCCAAACATCAGGAAGAAGCAAAGTGCAATTACCAGACATGGGAAACCAATTTTGCGAGAAATCTTGGAAAATCTCATATGCGAGCCTCCTGTCCAATTTTCGCCCAATCAGGTAATGAAGTTTCAGGCGCTGAGATAACTTTGGCATCAACGAATAAGCTTTGCGATACTTGAGCACCAGTCGTTATTGCCTCGCCATCCAGTGTCAGGCCATCAACAACATTGAGAACGGCACGTCGTCCACCACGGCTTAGACTCCAGACGTTACGATTATTAGTCAAATCATTAATATCTATTCGCTGGCCATTGATTCGCCAAACACCTTGAAGCTCAACAATGTTAATGCCTGCTGGATCCAACAAGCTCAAACCTTGAGAGTTCCTTGTTACAGTTTGTGCCGCTGAGCAAACCCGGGGATCGGAATTACGTCCGGGACCACAAGCACCTCCGACGATACCACACACTGTATCTGGTGCAACTCCAGGGTTTGGGATACCACATTTATCCAGAAGATTAAATAGGGCACCCAGAGTATTAAACTGTTGAGTTAAACACAGAATTCCCTTTTCACCATTATTCCAAGGATTGTGTTGCAGATGGTTACGAAATCTCAAGGAACGACCAAATATCGGATCTGAACTTACCCCTAGTAACTCTTGAACCGTAGGATTAGCACCAGGAATAACTTCTTTAACACCAGCAATTAGAGCGTCTAAGCTAACTTCAGCAAGAGCTTGATAATACTCAGGAAATTCGGTCGTAAAGGTTATTCGAGTTACTGAACCACTGTCATCTTTTTCGGTTCTCCATTCAACATATTCATCCTGCCAACTAAATCTCTGTTGATCAATTGTTTCAAAGGAAACAGAAGCTGTTTTCGGGAAAGCAAGCCAACTAACACCTGTAATTGACGGTACAGTTCCCACCGCAAGCTCTTCAAAAGCTTCTAGAAGTGTAAAGGAAGAGTTGGGTACACGAGCAGAATTGAGATATTGGCTTTGAAGAATAGCTCGATATTCATCTAATGCGCCTTGACTTTCCAGGAAATTAGTTTCTGTGGGGTCTTTATAGTCAAACATTTTGGTAATCCTTATTAAGATTTTGCTTGATGTAAATCATCTAAGAGAGATGTTTCTCTTGGACACTTGTTCTCTACATTTGTGTTTGACTCGTTTCCGGAAAAGTTCTGGTATTGATTTATGTAAAGGTTTATGGTGAAATCTTTCTGGCAAACGATATGCCACAATTACCGGTAAGGATAGCCGGAGATGAGAGTACCATGCCCCTCTTACTGAACAAAACTACCGATCAAAGAATTGTTCATCATGGAACATGGGAACAGTTTCAGTTAATTCAAAAGGGCTTTGCTGGTTCTCCTGGGGTGCGCTTATTTTTCTATGACGGGACGATCGAGATTCTCATGCCGGGACGTGAACATGAAATTTTTGCCAGTATCATCGGCTACTTAGTGACAACTTTTCTTACGGAAAAAGGTATATTCTTTCAGCCAACTCGCTCAATGACTCAGGAAAAGTCAGGAGTTGTCTCTGCTCAAGCAGACGAGTCTTACTGCATCGGGAGCGTAAAGCCAATCCCAGATTTGTCGATTGAAGTGGTTTTTACTAGTGGTGGCATCAGCAAGTTAGAACGCTATCAAGCTTTGGGTGTTCCAGAAGTTTGGTTCTGGGAAGATGGATTGCTCCAGTTCTATCATCTTCGAGACGGCAACTATGAACCCGTTGAGCGCAGCCAATTAACTGGACTCATTAAACTAGATCCCGATTTGCTCAAACACTGCATTTTGATGGCCGAAACTGATGCCGGGGAAGCTATTAGAACGTTTCGCCGAGAGATAGAGGGTTAATCTCAGAGCCTTATCGCTGCGAGTTGTTTATACTGTAGAGCTCCCAAGAAGCGCTTTCATCCTCAATTGAATGGAAGAAACAAGCTCAAATTCTCTTCCCTCCTGCCTCGGAGCACCCTGCCTTGTTTCTTCAGAGTTTTTTGGAGCATTTAAACAAAATCAATTAAGTTTTGTTTATTTTGTTTAAGTATAAACTGGAAATTTTTAACTTACACTAAATTTGTGTTGACATTTCTTAACATAAATATTGTAAATAATCCTTAACACATGAGTCCAAAACCACGTAATTAAGCAAAAACTGAGTTATGAAGCATTGAAGAACAAATTAAAGCTGTTTTTATAGCTTTTGTAGTCAAATTACTAAATTTTTCGATAAAAGCCCTCTTACACTAAGTTATCGAATTCTTTAAATAACTTTACGAACAGAAATGAAGAAAGGTATTAATATAAGTCTAATTATGTATAAGCTGACATCAAGTCGGGCTAACATAAAAAACAAACGATTGTAATCATTAAAACATGACAACCACATTAGAAAGACGCGAAGGTGGTTCTGCATGGCAAAGGTTTTGCAACTGGATCACCTCCACCAATAATCGCCTCTATGTAGGCTGGTTCGGTGTGCTGATGATTCCCTGCTTACTAACTGCCGCCACTTGCTTCATTATTGCCTTCATTGCTGCTCCCGCTGTGGATATCGATGGTATCCGGGAGCCGGTAGCAGGTTCTCTGCTTTACGGCAACAACATCATCTCTGGTGCGGTTGTGCCTTCTTCCAACGCCATTGGCTTGCACTTTTACCCTATTTGGGAAGCAGCTTCCTTGGATGAGTGGCTCTACAACGGTGGTCCCTACCAGTTGATCGTCTTCCACTTCCTGATCGGCATTTTCTGCTGGATGGGACGTCAGTGGGAGCTGAGCTATCGTTTGGGAATGCGTCCTTGGATCTGCGTTGCTTACAGTGCTCCTGTAGCTGCAGCTACCTCTGTATTCCTAATTTACCCCCTTGGTCAAGGTAGCTTCTCTGATGGTATGCCTTTGGGAATCAGTGGCACCTTCAACTTCATGTTCGTGTTCCAAGCGGAGCACAACATCCTGATGCACCCCTTCCACATGTTGGGAGTAGCAGGTGTGTTTGGTGGTTCCCTGTTCTCTGCCATGCACGGTTCCTTGGTGACTTCCTCTCTAGTACGTGAAACCACCGAAAGCGAGTCACAAAACTACGGTTACAAGTTCGGTCAAGAAACTGAAACCTATAACATCGTGGCAGCTCATGGTTACTTCGGTCGCCTAATCTTCCAATATGCCTCGTTTAACAACAGCCGTTCGTTGCACTTCTTCCTAGGAGCTTGGCCCGTAGTTGGTATCTGGTTCACAGCATTGGGAATCAGCACTATGGCGTTCAACCTCAATGGCTTTAACTTCAACCAGTCTGTGTTGGATTCTCAAGGTCATGTGGTTAATACCTGGGCCGATGTTCTGAATCGCGCCAACTTAGGATTTGAAGTAATGCACGAGCGTAATGCTCACAACTTCCCCTTAGACTTGGCTGCTGGTGAAGCTGCTCCGGTTGCTTTAACAGCTCCAGTGATCAACGGTTAATTTTGACCTAGGTATAGAGATGTGAAATTTCATATCTCTATCCCCATGAGAAACGTGATAAAAAAGTGCTCCCTAGTCAAGGGGGCACTTTTTTTATTAGTACAATTATTCTATATCTAAAGAAGGTAAAGGCACTTCCTTCTTGACCCGTCGGATAGGTAAATTAGCAATCAATGCTGTTGCTCGTTGGTTACTCTCTAAGGTAAACTCTAACTCTTCAGTATCAATTTCTACATAGCGAGAGACTACCTCCAAAATTTCATTGCGCATCGACTCTATCATTTTCGGGCTAAGGTCAGTCCGATCATGGGCAATTACTAGTTGGAGGCGTTGTTTGACTTGGTTACGACTATTAGTGCCACTAGTCCAGGGAAAAAGTCTCTCCAGAAGTTCGCTAATCATGGGACTTGTAAGGGGTTATTGATATCAATTCTCTTGTTTGGTGGTGTTGGTTAGTCTGTTTTCATCAAGACAAAATTTGGGGTAAATATAGGTTTCTTATCTGGACAAAATTTAGCTGCGGAACATACGACGGAGGCGATTGATCAAGTTATCATGTTCCGCCATCAAGTCGAGGAAGGGAAGTTTATCACCTTCTAGACGACGGGCGATGTTATTGATTGCGATCCCAGGAAGGGAAAGTTTTTCTTCTATTACTAGGGGTTCTCCCCGGTTGCTGGAGATAATGACCCGTTCATCGTCGGGAATAACACCGATAAGGGGAATAGCGAGAATTTCTTGGACATCCTGAACCGACATCATCTGATCTGCTTGCACCATAGACGGTTTCAGGCGGTTGACAATTAGATTAATTTTTTTAATGCTGTGGGCTTCTAGTAAGCCGACAACCCTATCAGCATCACGCACAGCAGCAATTTCTGGGGTAGTAACAATTAAAGCTTCTGATGCCGCAGCGATCGCATTGCGGAAGCCCATTTCAATTCCTGCAGGACAATCAACTAAGATGTACTCGTATTTCTTCGCTAATAGGTCAAGAAGCTTTTTCATTTGTTCAGGACTAACTGCTTCTTTGGTGCGGCTTTGAGCAGCGGGTAATAGAACTAGTCCTTCCTGTCGTTTGTCTTTTACCAAAGCCTGCTCTAACCGACATTGACCAGCTAGAACTTCAACTGCAGTATAAACTACCCGATTTTCTAGCCCCAACAGTAAATCCAAGTTTCTCAGACCAAAATCTGCGTCTACTAGAGCAACTCGACGACCTAATTTAGCGATCGCCATACCTAAATTAGCAGTAACAGTAGTTTTCCCTACTCCTCCTTTGCCGGAGGTAATAACAATAATGCGACTCATGAATTCAACAAAAAGTTGGTCTTAGAGAAATCAAGGGCTCTGGCAATGCGAATGCCATTGGAGGTTATATAAGCCACCTCAGGATAGAACTGAGATGGTGGCGTTTCTGGTGCCCTAGCTACCGCATCGGCAATCCGTAGCTGGGTTGGCTCCATTTGCAGAGCCATAATCCGACAAGTTCGATTACCACTAGCACCGGCATGAGCAATGCCTCGCAGACGCCCCCAAATGAAGATATCTTCAGCAGCGATTACTGTACCACCAGGATTTAAATCTCCTAGTATAACAATAGTGCCGGGATGGCGAATTTCAACACCAGATCGCACTGTTGTTTGTAAGTATAGAGGTTCTGCGAGCAACTCGGTAGATTCAACAGGGTTTTTATGGAGAGAATTAATAAGAGTTTGTTGTTCGACGGAGTAACCCGCAGTAGCTGCAGCAACAGCTGTTTGCCGTCGGCTGGTAAAAACCCGCTGTAGTTTTAGTTTGATTTCACTCAGAGCATCTGCGATGGCTTGTAGCTTCTGTCCATCCAATAGTTGATCATTCGCTATTAAATGTACTATTGTGTTCTCCTGCCAAAAACGCTCACCCCAATTAAGGCGATGTTTTAGCTGTTGCCAAAGATCAAACCAAGTTGCTTCATCAGGCATTTCAGCTGACTTAGGCAAGATTAATAGTAACCACTCTCCCTCCCGTTTGAGACGGATTTGTATATGACAATCTACTACCGTGTCACTGGGGGAAACTGTGGAAACCGGTGATTGTTCAGCAGAAACTGGTGATTGTTCAGCAGAAACTGGTGATTGTTCAGCAGAAACTGGTGATTGTTCAGTAGAAACTGGTGATTGTTCAGCAGAATCAGAAGTCATGCAATAACAGGCTAATCGTCGGCAGAACGACTATTTTAAACGAAATCATCGAAAAAATTGGGTCTGAAACCCTATCCTTCTAGGATACCGTTGGCAAAATAAATGTTTGTTTACCTTAACCCTCTTCTGTCAGACTCCGAAAAATAGGGGTCAAACCCTGATTCTCTCGTTAGGTATCGTTGGCTGTAATGACGGAATCTCGTCAGAATTTCGGAAAGTGACAGAAGAGGGGTATTAAGGGATTTAGCCATCCCTTTTCATTTTTAGTTACTCAAGAGCTCCCCAGGAGCGCTTCGCTCCCCCAATTGAATAGGATAAACAATTCTCTTCCCTGTTGCCTGACAGACTAGTAGTATAGTAACAGTAACATGTATTACATGGAGTTTGAAAACGCTATAATTCCGTGACAGTGGCTAATATCAAGTTCGGTAGAAGGGAATGATAACTGTTTAGCAGAACTTGATATAAGTCCTATAAATCTCGAGAAAATAGACTCTCAACCTTATTGTTGGACAGTTCCTCAACTTGCTATAAAAGAATTGTTAGGGTTGTGTTATCCTCTTGAGCACCGTAACCTATCACCTTACGGGTAAGTTGCGCTGTTGTATTAATCTTAGCTATGGGGATCACGCGATGGGAAACCCTACAGCTTTAAGATTTCGTTAACAAATGAGCTCTTAATTAGAGCCTTTTTAGGAGTTGTGAATGCTGAGAGTAAGCACCCCAAAAGTAAATTTTGCCCCACTGACGTCTTCACCACACATAAAAACCCAAAAGCCAAAGAAAAACAGAGGACGATTCTTTCGATGGTGCTCTCAACTAGCTTTTTCTCTAGGCTTAGGCATTTTTGCTGCTTTTAGCGCGACTCCTGTGTTGGGAGCAGAGCGGATTGCTTTCTGGTACTCCCCCTTTGGAGAATTCTATATTTCCATTGAAGATCTAGAGATCTTTGCCAAAGAAGGTAGAATTACCAATGAATTTGCTTTTTATGCCAACCGTGTACCACCAGAACAGCTAACACAATTGCGGGAGCTGCTCAACCAACGCTTTGATTATAGTCCCATAGTCGTCTATAAATTTAGTAACTCAGCAACTGGAGAAAGCATACTCAAGAAGCTGGGTCAAATAATCAAAGCAGATTTTCAGCGCAATGGCTTCCATGCCTTGCGAGCTTCCTTAAATCAGGCTGCTGCTTCTCCAGAAGGCTTAACTATTGTCAATTTCCTGCGCCAGTTTCCCTTAGAGACTATCCGACTTGACTTAGAACCGATTAACCAAGTAATCAATCAGCTATCCCTAGCACTCCAAGAAGGGAGTTTAGTTTTAGCAAAGATTGAAGAGCAGGCAGCAACTGAAGCTACAACCGAGCCGCCTGTTGATTTCTCCACGCTACCGGATTTACGTCTGACTGGCTCTGGGAAATGGCGAAAAAATAGCTTTACCTTTACCAATCCTAGACGTGAGGAACCTGTTCCCTTTGATATCTACTTACCTACTACTCCAAAGGAAGGCTTAACCGAATTTGTAATTATTTCCCACGGCTTAGGCTCAAACCGTGATACCTTTGCTTATCTCGCACAACATTTAGCTTCTCACGGTTTTGGAGTAGCAGTTCTGGAACATCCGGGTTCAAGTACCCAAAAGATCAAGGGGCTATTTGCTGGTTTTAGTGATCCTCCAGAAGCAGAAATATTAATCAGCCGACCTTTGGATATTAAGTATTTACTTGATGAACTCTCAGCTAAAGTTCAGGCCCAACCAAATCGATTCGGGAAACTAAATCTCCAGTCTGTGGGAGTAATTGGTCAATCTTTGGGAGGCTATACTGTTCTTGCTGCGGGGGGAGCTACCCTTAATTTTCCCAATCTTACTACTGAATGTGCCCAAGCAGAAGCTGGTATATCCTTAAATGTCTCACTGTTGCTTCAGTGTCAAGGACTAGATTTACCCAGAACAACTACTAGTTTGCGAGACGAACGGGTTAAAGCAGTGATTGCAATCAATTCCTTAAGTAGTGCCATCTTTGGTAGACAAGGAATGTCACAAATTGAAGTTCCCTTGATGATGATTTCTAGTACTCAAGATGCATTTGCACCAGCAGTACCAGAGCAACTTTTCCCCTTTCTCTGGCTCACCACCCCCAACAAATATCTGGTAGTCACCGAAGGTGGTACTCATTTTTCTTTCCTGGGAGCAAAAGGTCGAGGAGCCTTTGAATTACCTCCAGAATTGGTTGGTCCAGATCCGATGCTGGCTCAGCCTTATCTGAGTGCTTTGAGTACAGCTTTTTTTAAGACCTACATCGCTAATCAACCAGAATATGCTGTTTACTTGAGTGAGCCTTATGTTAAGGCAATTAGTGAAGATCCATTTAACCTGATTTTAGTCAAGTATTTGACAGAAGCTCAGATTCAGGAGGTAACTAGTACCGCTGCGCGGAATGAAGAATTAAGAATTAAGAATTAAGAATTATTTTTCTTAGTCTAAACTACAGTAGTTAAGAAACCCACTAAATTTTGTATGAATGAGTGGCTGAGGTTTGATTTGGAAGTTTCTTCGAGCAATCCTCTACCTAAAGGCTCAGCAACTGGTATAGCTCTAGTAGAAATTAGTAAGGGGACTTCTTTTGCTAAACCGACTGCAATCAATTCAAACGCAATCTGTTGCACTTTTTCTACAGGTAGTTTTAGCTGCTTGGCGATTGCACTCAGAGAAATCTTTCCATTGGCATATTTCCAAATCTGCAACTCTAGGGTATTTAATCGATAGTGGTATTTACTGGAAATAACAGTTACCAAACTGCTATCGGGAGCAGGCAATTTATCGACTAAGGCATCCCAATTTTGCAGCGATCGTAACCCGATTAATGTCGCTGCTGTTGCTGGTATACTTAAGCCTGTCATTTCTCGTGTCGGTAGTGGCACATTAAAGTCGATTTGGAATTTGCCTGCTTGGAGTTGAAACAAGGCACACATCGACTTTAAAACTTGCACCTGAAATAGCCATTTCAATTGTTTGCTTTGTAAAATACCTCGACTTTTTAGGTATGAACCTAAAGGTTGATTGGTTGAGCATTGTTGAATTAATCTAGTGAAGGCACGAGAGCTAATCCACCGGCTCTGAGCAATTAGTGAAACTAAACCCTGATCATCTAACCGCTTAGCTATGGCTACAATGCGACCGTGGTACACCCAAATATAGTGAACTCTGCTCAAGGATATTGGAGTTGGGAGGCAGGCATAAATCCTCAGCAAACCAGTTTTATGCCCTTTGTCAAGCAACTGACAAATTTCTGGCAAGGAAAAGTCTGTTAGGTAACCTGTGATGCACATAACTAGTTTAATTAGAAATTTTTCCAACCTTGATATCCCCTACCAGAGGAAATCAACGTTACAGAGTAGTAAGTCCTCTGAAAATTGATAATTGTTCCATTGAAAATGGTCAATAATTATTGAAGGATTGCACAATTTAACCAGCTTAACTGGTAATTAATGACAATTTTAATACCAATTTACATTGAATTGAATATCACTTGCTTACCCCCAAAGACATGAGTAGTAATACCTTGGATCTGCAATTTGGTATAAGTAATATCAATTACCAATGGATAATTGATAATGGATAATTGATAATTGATAATTAATAATTAATCAATCCTGACTTCTTGAACTACTGTATTCTTTTGCTCAGTTTAGGTCAGCAGAAATACAAAAACTCCTTATTTGCCAAGATTCTAATTTACGTATCTCATCTTTTAGCAAGGTATTTTGCTCTTGTAGCAGGGCATTTTGCTCGATGAGTAACTGTTTGTATCTGTGGATTCTCATGTGATTTTGGATACGGGCACAAACCTCTTGATCAAACCATGGCTTGATGATGTAGTCTACGCCACCAACTTCAAAAGCTTTTACCTTATACACCACATTATTCAGAGTGCTGATAAAAATCACTGGTACTTCACAAGTTCGGACCTCAGCTTTGAGGTGTTGGCAGACTTGATAGCCATTCATTCCTGGCATATTAATATTGAGCAAAATCAGTTCAGGAGGGTCTAGCTTGGCAATTTTCAATGCTATCTGCCCATTCTCAGCTGTCCGAACTTTATAGCTGTCTGCCGTTAGGGTTTTAGCTAAAGCAATCAAGTCTAACCAAGTATCATCAACAATTAGAATATTTCCTTTAATCATTTACTTTTGATAAGGCTCAAGCCTGAGATCTAGTCCTATAGTTGCCAAATTGCTCCTCAGCTTAGTTGGTAATTGTGCAGAACTTGTGCAGATGGAAAGACTTGAAGAGAATTTGTATTTATAAACACTCAATGCTAGAGTCTACTTAGCTTAACCGCCAGAAGCCCAGCTCCATAGCCGTAGGTTTAGCGACGGGAGCTGTCACCGAAAGCGGCGGGAAGCCCATTCCTTCTAGGGATGGGAGGGATAGCCGCCCGCCGCTTGGTTGTTTGTTATTTGTTAGAAAGTTTTTCTTGACAAACAACTAACAACCAACAACAAATAACGCGAAATCCCACGTACTTTAGTCGTGGGGTGAGCTTAATTGTCAGAGTTTAGGACTTACGCACCATCACAGAATTATGTCATCCTGAGCGATAGCGAAGGATCTCCAAACGGCTCAGATGCTTCACTAGCACCTCAGCATGACAGTTGAGTGCGTAAGTCCTAAGTTAAAAACTCCAGCTTAAAGCTTCTGCTATCAGGTTAGCCAATTGCAAAGGATCGAAGGGTTTCTGCATCACTGCCCGTACTCCCTCACTCAGCTGTTTGTGCTCAATGGGCTGAGCTTTGGCAGTTAGCAACAGCACAGGAATCTGCTCAGTAGTGGTATCAGCTTTTAATCTTGCTAAGGTTTCAGTTCCATCAAGATCAGGCATCATCATATCCAAGAGAATAGCGTCGGGTTGTTGTGATTGGGCAATAGCTAAACCCTCACTACCTGAACTAGCGGTTAAGACTTTCCATCCTGCCATCATTTCTAAGCTCATCTTTATAACTTCCCGGATACGGTATTCATCATCAATAATTAAAATTTTTTTAGTTGTCATGGTTCTATCATTTTGCAAGGAAATTATCCCTCTCAACACAGATTGAGTCTTGAAATCGCTTAAACCATCTCTAGAGAATTTTTTCTGGTGACATCGCCAGAGTAAAGTAGAAAATACTACCAACTCCGGGGGTACTTTCAACCCAGATACGTCCCCCATGTTGCTGTACAATGCTGCGACAGATGGCTAAACCTAAGCCAGTACCTTCTTTTTGGGGAGAGTCGGAGACATTTATCTGTCTGAAGGGTTCAAAGATTTTTTCGAGTTGATCTGAGGGAATCCCTCTTCCTTGGTCTTTAACTTGAAATAAGATATTTGTTGTTTGTTGTTTGTTGTTTGGGAATTGGTAAGTATCAATATCTCCCTTGTCTTCTTCTACTCCCCAGCTCCCCCAGCTCCCCAGCTCGCCATCTCCCTAGGTTCCGCACTCAGGCAGACTGTACCACCCGGAGGGGAGAATTTGATTGCATTACTCAGCAAGTTAGTCAAAACTTGAATGATGCGATCGCGATCTGCCAACACGGGGATGGAAATTCTCGCAACTGAAAGCTTCACCCCTGCATGATCTGCGATGGGTTGCATGACGTGTGTCACTTGCTCGATTAGGTCAAGTGTCTGACAAATACTTGGGGTGATAACGTTTTTGCCAAACTTGAGACGCTTAAGGTCAAGGATATCGTTAACCAGACGCACCAAGCGTTCAGTGTCCAACAAGGCAAATTCTAACAGTTGTTGACCTTGTTTTGTCAGGTTGCCGAGTCGTTCAGTGGCAAGTAATCCGAGGGAACCCCGCAGGGAAGTAAGGGGAGTACGGAGTTCATGGCTAGCGATCGCCAGAAACTCATCCTTTATTCGTTCTACTTTTTTGCGCTCTGTGATGTCAACATAGGCGATCGCTACTCCATAATCTTTAAGGGGAATAGGTGCAGCTGTTACACTTAGCCAAGTAGTCTCCTGCTGTGGTTTGACTACTCCCATTTCTACATTTTTAATAGTTTTGTTTTCTTTTAAGGCTCTTTTACAGGCAAACTCTGAAGCTCGTATCGATGTACCATCGGGTCTAATAATGTGTTGTTGATACTGAGTTGTATTAGTACATAGCACTTTATTCACCTTGTCTTCCAATCTCCGCGTCTCCTTACCTCCCTTGTCTTTCCTATCTACTAGGTGATGCTGCTGTGCGCCTAATATTTCTAAAATCTGCTCTGAGGCTGGATTAGCTTCTATGATATTGCCTACTTTATCGGTGATAGAAACTCCAATAGGCAAAATTTCAAATAGGGTTTTGTATTTCTGTTGGCTGGCTTGAAGTTCCTGTTCTATGTATTTTTGAGGACTAATATCAACTATAGAACCAATCATCTCTAAAGGATGACCAGTTTCGTCTCGCACCAATTTCAGTTCATCCCGTAGCCATCGATAAGTGCCATCTTGATGCAAGAAGCGGTATTCATGGGTATGGCGTCCTTCCTGAAATAAGGGAGATAAGTTAGCGAATATTCTAGGAGCATCTTCAGGATGAATCCGGTTAACCCAAAACTTGGGATCGGCTAACCATTCTTGAGTAGTGTAGCCTAAAATATCTTTGCTGTTCTCGCTAACGAAGGTGGCGGGGTAATCGCCATCAGGATGACAAGAGTAGATTATTGCTGGGTTAGAGGCGATAAGGTATTGGAAGCGCTCCTGAGTTGCTCTTAATGCATCTTCTACCTGTTTGCGTCTAACAATCTCTTGTTGCAATTTCTCAATGGCACTTCCTAGGTAGATGGTTCTTTCTGCTACGGTAATCCCCAACTCTTCATTTAGCTTACGTACCGCCTCTTCTGCTTGCTTTTGCTCGGTAAGGATTGCCGAATTTGCTTGTTTGCGATTAGTAATGTCTTTAGCAATACTTAAAATAGGGTCATACATCCAAAATAATTCTCGGAGATGTTCTGCAAACTGATGGAACTTTTCCTCACTCTGCTTAAGAGACTCTTCTGTTTGCTTATGCTCAGTGATGTCGCGGGAAAAAACTGCAAATCTGGCAACTTTTCCCTGAGCATCAAACACTGGATAGATCAAGTTATCCAGCCGTCTACCATGCCGCCTATCTTCAAAATGGATAGGTGATCGCGTTTGCACAACCTCATCAAATTTGACCTTTCTCAAGTTGGGTAGCTTAGGTAGAAAGAGATCGTAAATGCACATACCGATAACTTCATCAACCTTTTTACCTAATCTTTGAGCAAAAGTTTCATTGGCAACTAGAATGATTCCTTGAATATCTGCCAAAATTACTGACTCAGTGGTAGCGTTGAGGATACTTCGCAACCTTTCCTCAAAATTATTGATTCGTATAGAGGATGTTAACTGGTGAGCAGTTAGTAATTCTCCATTCCCCATTGCGAATTTCCCATTCATACTTCATCCTTAATACTTCATTTTCCTAATTCCAGACATTTGTCTCAACCGTCGGACTCGCTGCAAATGACTAAAAATGCGAGTCTGTAGTTCCAAACCTAATACTGATTTACTAATCAAATCATCAGCACCAGCAGCAACCAATCGTTGCATATTTCCTCTATTGGAATAACCTGTAAGAAATAGAATAGGTAGCTCATACCACTGAGGATCGTTGCGTACTACGCGGCACAGTTCAATACCATTTAAATCAGGCATGATCAGATCCAAAATCAGTAGATCTGGTGACACCTTTTCTAACGTGTCCCAGAAATGTTGGGGCTCCGTAAGGGTAGTGATTTGCAGTTCTTCTGACTCCAATCTATTGCGCAACAAAGAGAGAAATGTAGGGTCATCATCCACTACCAATATTTTCCCCGATATGGAGCCAGATTGTTGTAGAGTTTGATAAACCATTGTCAGAATCTGTTCTAGGGAAAAAGGTTTATGCAAAAAAGCAACAGCTTCTGCTTTTGAAGCTTTTAGGCGATCGCTCAGCTCCCCACGTACTGTTAGCACTAAGACAGGTATAGAAGGTTTCATGATACTTAATTCGGCTAAGAACGTTAAACCATCTTCAATTTCGTTGGGAAAGATCAAGTCTAAAATAATTAGGTCCGGATCAATGCGTTTAATTTTTTCTCTACCAACGGATAAGCTGGAGGCTTCTTCTACCTGAATTCCCCAATCATTCCCTAGTTGATGTAACTGTTGAGTGAGCTCTGTATCATCATCAATGATTAACACTAGAGGACGCTTCCCTTGTATTTCCGTTGAAGATGGCTCCTTTGGAGCAAAAATTTTGGCAGACTGTGGATCCAATACCTGAGGCAATCTAACTAAAAGTTCTTCAAACCGCAACACCTGCTCTGAGCTTAGAGGTGTCTGAATTAGGAACAAATTTTCAATTTCACGGCAAATCTTGGTAGCTTCAGCCAAACGTAAACTCCCCAATAATCCCACCAGATTATGAACTGTTCTGATGGCTCGTGAACGAAGAAAAGTGGTTTGCAATCTCTCTACATTTGTAGCAATCTCCTCCAAAAATGCTATATCCTCAAAAACACTGTCTTTGAAATGTTCCCAACTGCGACGCAGTGCTGCTAAGGTTTGTTGTTCCCTACTAGAAAATGACTGGAGGCTGGGGATATTTCCTTGTTTCCTTGTCTGCCCTACCTCTCCCGCTTTATGTTCCTGCTTAAGTCGATAACCTAAACCGTAAATAGTCTCAATTAAATCAGCTCCAGCTCCCGCTCCTTTTAGTTTCTTTCGCAACCCTCTAATATGAGACCTGATAGTGTTTTCAGTAGGAGGAGTTTCAAAAAACCACAGGTGTTGGATCAGATCATCGTAGCTAAATATCCGATGACTGTTACGAAGAAATAGCTCTAATAGATGATATTCTGTTGGGGTAAGATCTAAAGATTGGTCGCGATAGGTAACCTCATTATTACTGGGTATCAAACATAAGTCACCCCATTCTATGGTTGAGAGGAGTGGATAATTTATTCGTCTGAGTAAGGCACGAATCCGAGCTAGTAACTCTTGCAAATCAAAGGGTTTGATTAAGTAGTCGTCGGCTCCTGCATCTAAACCTTTGGCTTTATCCGTAGTAGCATCCCTGCCAGTTAGTAATAAAATCAGCATCTTGAAGCCACGGGAGCGCAATTGCCGACAGAAGGTAATGCCATCAATCCCAGGTAGCACAATATCTAATAGCAGCAAATCATAGGGAAAAGTTTCTAGGAACTGTAAAGCCTCTTGACTATCCCCAGCTATATCAATAATGTAGTTTTGTTGAGCTAAAGCATCGCCAAGGCTAATACGGAGCTCGTGATCATCTTCGATTAACAAAATTCTCATAGTAGTTGCACTCTTAAAGGAAAGCGTTAGTACTACAGTTTTAGAGCTGCTCTAGAGAGCAGATTTAGGAGGGGCACTGTTTTGGATGTACAGTGCCCGCCTTAAGGTTATTAAACCGGACATGATATTAAACCTTAACTGGTGTCCGATGATTCTCTTCTTCTTCCACTGCCGTAGGTGGCTGTGGGCTCTGATTTGTAATTAGACGGGCTCCACCTTGGCGACTTAAATAGTCCCAACCCCACTGAATCATCACCAACAGTTTATTGTCAAATTCAATCAAAAATAAAATGTGAATAAAAACCCATGCCAGCCAAGCAGGAAAACCAGCAAACTTCACAAAGCCCAAGTCTGCTACTGCTGCATTGCGTCCAATTACCGCCAAACTGCCGTAGTCATTGTAGTGGAAGGGAGGTAAAGTCTTCGCCTGTAGTCGCTTCTTGAGCAAACGTGCGACATAGCTTCCTTGCTGCATTGCCACCGGTGCAACTCCTGGTAAGGGTTTGCCATTTTCGTATTGGTGGGGGAAATTTGCCAAATCACCGATCGCAAAAATATTCGGATGTCCTGCTACACTCAAATCAGGCTCTACGATTACTCGTCCTGCACGGTCAAGTTCTACACCAGTAGATTCTGCCAGCATTGCTCCCATGCCAGATGCTTTCATTCCAGCTGCCCAGAGGATTGTTTGTGCTGAAATTTGTTCAATTTGCTCACCTCGACACATGGTAACCAAGTTATCCTCAATATTGGTAACTAGAGTGCCAGTCTGTACCATGACTCCCAAATACTCTAGTGAGGCTTTGGCTTTTGCTGATAATTCAGAGGTATAAGGGGGCAAAATCCTGTCCATGCCTTCTAAAAGCAAGATTTTGGTTTCTGAGGTGTCGATGTTACGGAAATCTTCTTTGAGGGCGCGGTAAGCTAGTTCTGCTAGTGACCCTGCTAATTCTACCCCTGTTGGTCCACCTCCAACCAAAACAAAAGTTAACCAAGCACGCCGTTTTTCGGGGTTAGTTTCTTTTTCTGCTGCTTCAAAAGCTGAAAAAATACGACGCCGCATTTCTAGGGCATCTTCTATCGTTTTCAAGCCAGGAGCCTTCTGTGCCCATTGGTCATTGCCAAAGTAATGATGGCTAACTCCAGTAGCAACAATGAGGGTATCATAACTTAGTTCTTCATCGTGCAGTTGGATTTTCTGTTGTTTAGGGTCTATACCAGTTACTTCTCCCATCAGCACTTTGGTATTCTTATTGGGACTGAGTATCCCTCGCAACGGTGAGGAAATATCCCCAGGAGATAATTTGCCAGTAGCAACTTGATAAAGCAGAGGTTGAAACAGATGAAAGTTTCGTTTATCAATAAGTGTGACTTTAACTGGTGCATTTCTTAGGGCTTGGGCTGCATAAAGTCCACCAAATCCACCACCAACTATTACTACGTGATGAGGAGACTGGGTTTTTGTCTCATTTGACATAGCAAGCTATTTCCTATATTTGTTTCGTTGAAGATTATTTGGCTTACTAGGATATTGACAATAATGTCAATTCTTTTTTATACAATTTTATGCTAACAATTACAAAATGTAAGTAGCAAGAGCTACTAGTACCGCTGCGCGGAATTAAGAATTAAGAATTAAGAATTAAGAATGCTTATAGAGTAAGGATTCTATCAATCTCTCTCCTGGTGGGTTATTTCTGCTGCGCGCCACTAGAGGGCAGTCTTAATGAAAAAATTTCACCACCATGCATAAAAATGCATTTCTCCGTGTCCCCGTATCCCCGCTTCTGGTGCGTCTATTTTCAGATGAGAAGAGTGAGAGTTTGGCTAGTCAAGAACGGCGCTGGTGTAGGCGCATTGTCATTACTAAACTAATAACCCCTAAGCCAACAATACCAGAGGGTTCAGGGACAGATTCAGTTGTTTGATTTGTTTGGCAAAAACCGCGATCGCAAATGCTAGATTTGCTAAATTTAAAGGCAATGGTATGCTGACCACTAGATTGGTTCAAACTATAGCCAGCCGCACTCAACTCAGCAGTCGAAAGAAAGCTAATACCAGTAAGAAATGTCCCGGAAGCGATCGCATTGAGGCTTTGACTTTGATTAAAATAGTTACTATTGGCAGCTAAATCCCCTAGGCTAGGTTGACAATCTGCTCCGGTGCAGCCATAGGTCGCTACATGCTGATTATAAGCTTCGATACTGCTAAAACCACTATTAATTGCCGTAGTACTAGTAGCAGTTACATCACCGTAGAGTCCAATATTTGATACTAAAGAATCATTGGTTTCAGCAAAACGTACACCGAACAAACTATTTTCATTACTAGCAGTACTGAAGTCTTTGCCTGAGAAATTGAAGAACAAATCTCCCCAACCAATATTTCCATCATTAGCAGCAGTTCCGTTTGCACCAGTTAACGGCATATTGGCATTGAGTGCTACGAAAATATCATTATCAGTTTCCTTGAGAGCCAAGCTATAAATTTCATACACGTTGCCACCAACTTGAAGTCCATTAACACCATCATTGGCAGAATCTATGGCATACTGCCATCCATACTGATCTGTTGGGTTTTGTCCGATTACAAGAGCAACACCATCGTTGATACATTCAGTAAAAGTATCGATGACAATTCCTTGATTGAGTGCGTTCAAAGTGGTAGCTTGAGCTGGCTTGACTATGCTAAACAGTAAGCCCCAAGCAGTCATGTAAGTGATGAATTTGGCATCAATAAGTAGTTTTTTGAGCATTGGTAGAACTCTCCCTTGTTGATTATTTGTACTAATGACTAATGACTAATGACCAATGACCAAATTATTCCCTAGGTGGTACTATATTTCTTGGTAAATTTGGTAAGTTACAAGCTTGCTAAATTTTTAAGAGTTATAACGATTCAAACCCTTGCCTGTCGGCAGTCAGCAGTAAGTATGAAAAATTTTAGATTTCAACTAGGAGTAGCTTTGGCTACTTTTATAACTACTAGCATTGCCAGCACGAACTCTCAAATCTTAGCGGCTCAACCTGATTTTGACGGTAATACTATACCAACAGAGCAACTCATGGCTCAAGGGAGAACTGTTGACCTATTATGGCAACAGGTTAGGGAGTTGCAGGGAATTGGTAGGTATGTTGAAGCTCTGGCTATCTTAGACCAAATTATACGGCTCCAGCCAGATTCTTTCCTGGCTTGGTACTGGCGAGGGGATATCTTCAACCGCTTGGGAGACTATCAAAGAGCAATTTCTGCTTATGATGATGCGATCGCAATTAGACCTGATTATCTCTTGGCTTGGTTGGACAAAGGCAATTCTCTATATCAGCTACAGCGTTATCAAGCCGCAATTACTTCTTGGCAGCAGGCATTAACTTTACCTGCTAGCTCAGACTATCAACAACAATTGGTAAGTACAAGTATTCCCCAGCAAATTGCCAGGGTACAGCTATATGACTTGCAAAGATACACAGATGCAATTACCGTTTATAACCAATTAGTGGCAATTGATTCAGATGTGGCAGCTAATTGGCTTAACCGAGGTGTTGCATTCTATCAACTAAATCAATATCAAGATGCGATCGCAGATTTTGACAGAGCGCTACAACTAGAACCACAAAACTCTCTCGTTTGGAAACGCAGAGGACTAGCACTCTATCGCTTACAACGTTACCAAGATGCGATCGCATCTTGGGAAAATGCGGCACGCTTTAATCCTAACGATCTTGAAATTACTGAATTAATCTCAGCTATCGAAACTTCAGACATCTCTGTTGCACAGATAGATACCTCGCAACAAAGACTAGTTGAGATTCGCCGAGAAATCAATGTTGCTGAACAGAGACTGACTGATATTCGTAGTGAAAGCCAAGAAGTAACTGAACAATTAGCATCCTCCGAAACTGAATTACGCCAATCCCAGCAAGAGTTCACCGAAATTCAACAGGAAGTTGAAACTACACAAGCACAATTAGAATCCTCCCAAACTGAATTACGTCAATCTCAGCAAGAGTTCACCGAAATTCAACAAGAAGTCGAAACTGCACAAGCACAATTAGAATCTTCCCAAACTGAGCTGCGTCAATCCCAGCAAGAGTTCGCTGAAATTCAACAAGAAGTTGAAACTACACAAGCACAATTAGAATCCTCCCAAACTGAGTTACGTCAATCCCAGCAAGAGTTCGCTGAAATTCAACAGGAAGTTGAAACTACACAAGCACAATTAGAATCCTCCCAAACTGAGCTGCGTCAATCTCAGCAAGAGTTAACTGAAACTCAACAGGAAGTCGAAACTACACAAACTGAGTTACGTCAATCTCAGCGAGAGTTCACTGAGATTCAACAAGAAGTTGAAACTACACAAGCACAATTAGAATCCTCCCAAACTGAGCTGCGTCAATCCCAGCGAGAGTTCGCTGAAATTCAACAAGAAGTTGAAACTACACAAGCACAATTAGAATCTTCTCAAACTGAGCTGCGTCAATCTCAGCAAGAGTTCGCTGAAATTCAACAGGAAGTTGAAACTACACAAACTGAGTTACGTCAATCTCAGCGAGAGTTCACTGAAATTCAACAAGAAGTTGAAACTACACAAGCACAATTAGAATCTTCTCAAACTGAGCTGCGTCAATCCCAGCAAGAGTTCGCTGAAATTCAACAGGAAGTTGAAACTACACAAACTGAGTTACGTCAATCTCAGCGAGAGTTCACTGAGATTCAACAAGAAGTTGAAACTACACAAGCACAATTAGAATCTTCTCAAACTGAGCTGCGTCAATCCCAGCAAGAGTTCGCTGAAATTCAACAAGAAGTTGAAACTACACAAGCACAATTAGAATCTTCTCAAACTGAGCTGCGTCAATCTCAGCAAGAGTTCGCTGAAATTCAACAGGAAGTTGAAACTACACAAACTGAGTTACGTCAATCTCAGCGAGAGTTCACTGAGATTCAACAAGAAGTTGAAACTACACAAGCACAATTAGAATCTTCTCAAACTGAGCTGCGTCAATCCCAGCGAGAGTTCACCGAAATTCAACAAGAAGTTGAAACTGCACAAACTGAGCTGCGTCAATCTCAGCAAGAGTTCACTGAGATTCAACAGGAAGTTGAAACGGTGCAAACCGAAGTTCAACAATCCCAGCAGCAGTTAGCCGAAACTCAACAAGAAGCTCAAACAGCACAAGCGCAGCTAGAATCCGCTCAAGTAGCACGACTGGAAGTTGGTTTTACTACCGAGTATGAAAAATATCTGGGCATTACCAATACCCCCATTACCAGCCTAGAAGATGTCCGCGATATCCTGCGGCAGATGGAAGAAGACAATGATGTTAAATCTGCCTTCATGTATACCAAATATATGCCAACTCCAAAGGAAGAGGAGCAGGAAGAAGCAACCACCGCATATGTTCTCAAATCCCTGCTAGGGAAAAACCAAGAAAAATCATCAAAACTCTGGTTCCTTAATGCTTCTGAGTTAAGTAATTCCCAACAGCCAGTACTATCCCAGAATCTGCAAGAACAAGACAATGAGGAACTAGAGCTAGTATTAGTTACTGCTGAAGGCAAACTCATTCGACAGCGCTTAGGCGCAACCCGTGCCGAAATCCGCCGAGTAGCTCGGGAATTCCGCAGAGCTGTTACTGATGTCAAAGATCCCAATGGCTACTTGGCTCCGGCTCAGGAACTATATAAATTGTTAGTTGAACCACTTGAGCAGAATTTACAAACCCAAGAAATCCAGAATGTTGCCTTCCTGATGGATCAGGGTTTGCGTTCCTTACCCTTGGCAGCACTGCATGATGGCGAGAAATTTCTCGTAGAAAAATATGGTATCGGTATTATGCCAGGTCTTTCCCTAACTAATCTAGGGCCAGTAGATGTGAGAAGTTCCCAAGTCTTGGGAATGGGAGCTGAGGTATTTCCCGATCAAACTCCTTTACCAGCAGTTCCAGTAGAATTAGATGTAATTACACGTCAGCTGTGGCCAGGAGAAGCTTATCTTAACGAAACTTTTACAGTAGAAACCCTCAAGCAAGCTCGTGAGGAAGAGCCATTTTCCATTGTTCATTTTGCTACCCATGCAGAATTTCGAGAAGGTAGAGCAAACAATTCCTACATTCAATTATGGGACGAAAAAATTACTCTTGACGAACTACGAGAGCTCGAGTTAAATAACCCACCAGTAAGCTTGTTAGTTTTGAGCGCTTGTCGCACAGCAGTGGGAAGCAAAGAAGCAGAGTTAGGTTTTGCTGGGTTGGCAGTACAAGCGGGAGTTAGTACAGCAATGGGTAGCCTCTGGTACGTCAGTGATGAAGGAACCTTGGGACTAATGACAAAGTTTTACGAAGAATTGAAGCAAATTCCAGTGAAAGCAGAAGCACTGCGACAGACACAACTAGCAATGCTCCAGGGAGAAGTACGTATAGAAAATGGGGAGTTAGTTATTGATGATAATCGTATTCCTTTACCACCAGAGTTAGCCCAACTCTCAGACAGGGATTTCAGTCATCCTTACTATTGGAGTGCCTTCACGCTAATTGGTAATCCTTGGTAAAATGATGCGATCGCCTAACTACACCCAGCAACCTTGGACAGAAACCTACAGCGAGATTATTGATGTCCGCAGCCCTGGTGAATATCTAGAGGATCATTTACCGGGCGCAATTAACTTGCCAGTGTTAGATGATACCGAAAGGGTAAAAGTGGGGACAATCTATAAACAAGTTTCTTCTTTCGAGGCTCGTAAACTAGGGGCATCCCTAGTTGCCCAAAACCTAGCTCAACATCTGAGTACTCACTTCGCTACCAAAGCCAGAGATTACCATCCCTTAGTTTACTGCTGGCGAGGAGGGCAACGCTCTAACAGCATGGCAGTGGTATTGAACCACATCGGCTGGCAAGTTACTCTCCTTGAAGGTGGCTACAAAACCTACCGTAGTTATGTCTGTCAACAACTAAACCAGTTACCAGGAAAGTTTACCTACAAAATCTTATCTGGATTAACGGGTAGTGGGAAAACCCATATCTTACGACAGCTGGCAAAGCGAGATGTACAAGTGCTGGATTTAGAAAGTCTAGCAAATCATCGTGGTTCCTTACTCGGTCAAGAATGGGAGATGGGGAAAGGAGAGGAAAATTCTGCAACTATTTCACCTCAACCCTCACAAAAGCGCTTTGAATCCCTGCTACTGATAACGTTGCAAAGCTTTGATAGCAGTAAATTGGTATGGGTGGAAGCAGAAAGTAACAAAATTGGTGGGCTTTATCTACCCCCATCCCTGTGGGAAAAAATGAAACAAGCTGGCTGTGTGGAAGTACAACTGCCCCAAGCTGCTCGAGTTGAATGGCTTCTAGAAGAATATCCTCATTTAGTAACTCACCCTGATCTTCTCAAAGGTAAGTTAGAGCACTTAAAATCTCGCTACGGTAGGAAAAAAATCGACGAGTGGTACAGTCTCATCGATATGGAGCAATGGCATATTTTGGTAGGAGACTTACTCGAAAACCATTATGATCCTGCTTACAGGCGGTCAATGGGTAAGTGCTATAACCGTATAGAACGCCAACTTGAGATAGCAGATTTATCAGAAACCCCTGTTAAAGCTTTACTAGATGCATTGACCCATTTATCAATGGACAATTGATAATTGATAATTGATAATTGGTAATTGGTAATTGATAATTGATAATTGGTAAATTTGGTCTAATATCTCTTCGTTTGTGAAGAAATAAAAAAAGATTTTTCTTAGGCAGTCCCGATGAAAAAATTTTTTTCACCACCATCGCGCTGCACTAGCTGAAAGTAGAGAACTTCATTATGGGCAGAGCAGTTGGTGGATTTGGGTTACTGACAGGGGCAACTTATCCTTTACGTGCGCTAGCAGTTTTCCAGCGCACACCAGGTTTGTGGGTTTATATGCTGCTCCCAATGCTGGTAAATTTTATTATCGGCATTGTCCTATATGCAGGGTTACTATTGCCTGGTTGGCACGGGGTTGAGCTACTGACAATCAATCTGGATAATTGGTTCGACAGACTCATTGCTAACCTGCCAACTTGGTTGAGCTATTTAGAATTTCTGATTATCGGTTTAGGCTTTTTACTGCGCTTCCTGTTGATTGTCGGATTACTGTTAGTAATTGGCTTTTTACTGTTGCAATTTGGCACTCTGTTAGGTGCGCCTTGGTATGGTAAGCTCTCGGAAAGGTTAGAGGAGCTACGTACTGGTCAGGTAAAGATAGTTGAGGTAGGGTTTTTTCGGGATATTGGGCGCGCAATCCTGTTTGAAGTGAAAAAACTCCTGCTACTGTTGGGAGTGGGAGTACCTTTGTTCCTACTGAATTGGTTTCCTGGGATTGGGACATTCATCGCAACAGTCGGTGGCATTATGATTACTGCAACGATTACTTGTCTTGACTTTTTCGATGGTCCCCTGGAGCGACGACGCCTAAGATTTAGGGCAAAGTTAGGGATTATCTTCCGTGCCTTACCTGCTAGTGCTAGCTTTAGCTTGGTTTGCTTGGGGTTAATGAGTGTGCCAGTGCTAAATCTGTTGATTATTCCCCTGTGTGTAGCCTCCGGAACCCTTTTTGTTTGCGATCGCGTTTTGCCCAAGCTTCAGCAAGAAGGCAGGAGGCAGGAGGCAGGAGGTAGGAGATAGTGTTTCTCCCATTCAATTGGGGGGCGCGAAGCGCTCCTCAGGAGCTCTTTCAAAGAATGATGCTGGAAAACTTAATAATCTTTGAGAAAGGGCTTGACAAATTACTCTTTTCTTTAAATTGTCACCAATGACCAATGACACGCTTCTTACCCGCCAATACAACATATACAGAGGCATTGTGTTCATTCTGTCCGAAGAAATTTGCAGACAGCTTCCAAAAGATGAAGTAACCTAGTTAAGACTACAACACGAATTTTTGTTACAGGCTAAGTAAATGATTGCAACACCTACTAAACTAAAGCACGAAGTCAAAGACCTGTCCCTTGCTCCCATCGGGAAGCAGCGGATTGAATGGGCTGGACGGGAAATGCCTGTACTACGGCAAATCAAAGAACGTTTCGCCCAAGAAAAGCCTTTTGACGGTATTCGTTTGGTGGCTTGTTGCCATGTAACCACAGAAACAGCTCATTTAGCGATCGCTCTGAAGAAGGGTGGTGCTGATGCCATTTTGATTGCTAGCAATCCCCTGTCCACTCAAGATGATGTAGCTGCTAGCTTAGTTGTCGATGAGGGAATCCCTGTCTTTGCAATCAAAGGGGAAGATGCTGCTACTTACAACCGCCACGTTGAAATCGCTCTCGACCACCGTCCCAATATTCTTATTGATGATGGCAGTGATGTTACTGCCGCTTTGGTCAAAGACAGGCAAAGTCAAATTAGCGAGATTATTGGTACCACTGAAGAAACAACCACTGGTATTGTCCGTCTGCTAGCCATGTTCAATGACGGGGTACTAAGTTTCCCGGCGATGAATGTCAACGATGCTGATACTAAGCATTTCTTTGACAACCGTTATGGTACAGGACAATCTACCCTTGATGGTGTGATTCGTGCTACCAACGTCTTGCTTGCAGGTAAAACTTTAGTAGTAGCTGGTTACGGCTGGTGCGGCAAAGGAGTTGCCATGCGAGGCAAGGGACTTGGAGCGAATGTCATTGTTACCGAAATTGACCCCACTAAGGCAATTGAAGCAATTATGGACGGCTTCCGGGTAATGCCAATGGAAGAAGCAGCACCCCAAGGAGACTTATTCATCACCGTCACCGGTAACAAGCACGTTATTCGTCCAGAACATTTCGAGGTGATGAAAGACGGAGCAATGGTTGCTAACTCCGGACACTTCGACATTGAAATTGATCTCAAGTCCTTGGGCGAGATGTCATCGGAAGTGAAAGATGTCCGTCCTTTCACTCAGCAGTATTGTCTCAAGAATGGTAAATCTGTTGTCGTACTAGGAGAAGGACGCCTAGTTAACTTAGCAGCAGCGGAAGGACATCCCAGTGCAGTGATGGATATGAGCTTTGCCAACCAAGCTTTGGCTTGTGAATACTTGGTGAAGAACAAAGGTAAACTGGAACCCGGTTTGCACTCTATCCCCGTTGAGGTAGACAAAGAAATTGCCCGACTGAAGCTGGAAGCAATGGGTATTTTCATTGATACTCTGACATCAGAGCAAGTTGAGTACATGAACTCTTGGACATCTGGAACCTAGAAAGGTTAGATTTGAGCTGAACTTTCATTCGATTGTTCTGACGCGGTGGAGTACCCCGTGTCGTCAGTAAAGCTCAGTTAACAGCGGGTTGCCGGAAGTCTCACTAGAAGCCCACACTTAGCCTCTGGTTAAAGTGTGGGAGTATGTCACAGTGGAAAAAAGGGAAGGAGAAAGCTTTTTCTCCGGAACTCGAAGCTAACGGCTTGGAAAAGGGAAAAAGGGCAAAGGAAAAAGGAAGAATCATCAGTTCTTAACCTTTTAACCTTTAACCCTTAACCTTTCCCCATCCTCAAAGAGGCTGGTAACTGAGTTAAACACGGAGGTTAGCTCATCGTGGGTAAACTTGCTGCTGTCATTGGGACTGTAACGGTAATTTTCTCTGGCTTGCCTTCACAAGTGCTAGCTCAATCCTATCGAGAGTGGCAACTCAGCCTCGAGTTCCCCCCTCAAAGCAGCGAATTTTTACCTGGCAGAAGACATTCCGATGGCAGAGGTGAGGCACGAACCCCTTGCCCTAAGGCGTTTCGCTTACCCACAAAAATGACTGCCTTGATGCCTCCCGATAATCTGGTAACCACTATTGCGGCTCATCCAACATTATTTATCTATATTCCGGAAACTGGTCAATTTGTAGAAGCGGAATTGGCTGTTTATGATGGAGAGAATAATACAGTCTACAGACAAAATCTTCTACTTCCCAATACTCCAGGTATCTTGAGATTAAGCCTTCCAGAAACTGTCTCTCTCGAAATTGGCAAGAATTATCGGTGGTACTTCTCCCTGATGTGCGATCCTGATGAGCGCAGCCGTGAACCTTTTGTTCAAGGTTGGTTCCAACGCACTGAACTAAATCCCGAGCTGGAAACTATGCTAAAACAGGAGTCTGATCTCCTGGAGCAGGCTCTACTCTATTCTCAGGCTAAGATTTGGCATGAGACTCTAGCTCTTATGGCTGATTTGCGCGAATCTAATCCAAGGGAGTGGGAAGAATTATTAAAGTCAGTGGAACTAGAGGATATTTCTCAAAAACCTTTTGTTGACTGTTGTACCAGGGAATAGGTGTTAGGTATTAGGTGTTAGGTATTAGGTATTAGGTATTAGGTATTAGGTGTTAGGTATTAGGGAAAAATTGGGAGTAATATTTTATACAATAAATGGCTAGACTTTCTGCGGAATTACAGCGCTATTTTTTTGAAGAAGACCGACAGCCTCAAGTAAAGTTGATAGATATCCTTTCCCTAGCAGGAGAACGAATCTTTGGTTTTTTGTTCGTTATCCTCGCTCTTCCTTCAGCTTTACCAGTTCCTGCTCCTGGTTACTCAATTCCCTTTGGAATTGTTATGCTGCTACTAGCAACTCAGCTAATTGTTGGCGCTAAACGTCCCTGGCTACCCCAGGGGATGATGAATCATGCCATCAAGTTAGAAAAAGTACAGGGTTTCGTTAAAGCAGGAATTCCCTGGTTAAAAAAGGTTGAAGCGATCGCACGTCCGCGTTTGAGTTATATTTGCACTAGTTTGCCTGGTAGAGTAGTCATTGGCGTTGCGATCGCGTTGATGTCAATTTCGATGATGATTCCCATTCCAGGAACCAATACCTTACCAGCGATCGGGATTTTCGTCACTGGCTTTGGCTTAGTCGAAGATGATGGGGCGATTACCCTAGGAGGTTTAATCTTATGTGTAATGGGAGCAACTCTTTCTATCTCAATTCTGATAGCTCTTTGGTTCGGTGGTACTAGTCTTGTTGACGTGATTAAAAATTGGCTAGGTCGTTGACTTAACAATTAACAATTAACAATTAACAATTAACAATTATTCATTACTTCAAAATCACTCAGCGTTCGCTCAATTTCCTTTGTCTATTCAGAATTATTGTGCTAAAACACTTATTATATAAAGGTTTGAGAAGATATAGAGAGGGGTGAGCTTTCTAGAAATTGAAAGAATGCGATCGCTAGCTAAGATCCTTCAACTCCTGATAACTTCGTTGGTAGCCCAATCAGGGAAAAATTTTCCCTGTCTCCTCTCAAATTTCTGAAAGCCTTGTGTACAAGGCTTTTTGCTCGATAAATCGAGCAGCTAACTTTTCAAATGAGCGAACGGTGAGTCGAAAATCCCTAACACCTACCACCTCTTTCCCTTACCTACCACCTGCCACCTACCACCTACCACCTATTCAAACCCGAAAATTACGACTTATTCAGCAAGCCCTATCTAAGTCCCATTCCTCTATAGGCTTTTGGTGTTATACCTGTAATTTGTCGAAATTTTTTGCTTAAATGGCTGTGGCTATTGAATCCACAATCGAAAGCAATATCTACAATAGATTGATCGGTTTGTTTCAATAATTGCTTCGCCCGTTCTACCCGTTGCTGGATTAAATATTGATATGGAGAGCTGCCAAGAGACTGCTTGAATAGACGGCCGAAATGAAATTGGCTGATGTCGAGCAATTGAGCTAAATTTTCAAGTTTCAGATCTTGATCTAAATGAGCATCAATGTACTCCAAAACATGTTGGAGTTGACGCGGCGTTAGACCTCCTTCATAAATAGGCAACTGCGGTTTCTTTATTGTATGACGCCTTATGAGATTTACTGCCAAAACATTAGCTAGCGAGTCCAGATAAAGTTGGCTACCAGATTGTTCCTGTTGAAATTCCGTGAAAAGCATCATCGCGATCGCTTGAATTTGTTGATCACAAATCTGAAATTCAGGCAGTAATTCCAGGCGATCGCAATCCTGATTAAGAGTTTCTCTGGCAACATCTTGCAAAAACTCAGCAGTGAGCTGAATCCGCAAGCAATTTTCATCACCCTCCCATCGAACAAACAGGGGCATGTTTGCCGGTGTTATCAACATATCTCCTTGACGATACAGACCATTGTAGGTCTTGCCATCCTGAACTTGCAAATAGTGAAGCGGACGCGGAGCAAGGGACATATACAGCGTATGCTCACTCTCGAAATGACAACTTCCTTCTCCCGGCGGATTTTGGAGTTTTTTGACTCGAATGTTTTCCCACCGTTCCGTTTGGCTAGACAGGGTAGGTAAGGAACTATTTTGAGCTTGTTGCAGAGCAATTTTGTTCACGAGGCCAATCTCGTACTAAGTAATAATAATTGTAAAATTATTTCCTGTTTAATTGAAAAAAATCTCTCAATTAGTATGATTTTTTTATGATTGTTCAAACTCCAAGATAGATTGAACGATGCTGACCTCAAAGTCCATCAAAAGAGTCATTAATTTCAAAATGTCGAGAATATTTAAGTTATTCTGCGCTTTCTTATTAGTAGTGCAACTGTTTTTCATGAGCTCACCTGCTGCGATCGCACAGCCAATTGGTCCTTGTGTCGCAGATACCTCAACAGTTCCCTGTACTAGAGACATCAATCCCTGTGGCAATCCTAGCCAATGCCTTTGTCCGCCAGAATATTCCTATGATGCATCGGTTGGGGCATGTCTGGTCGACAACATTGATCTAGCAGACGGTCCCGGAAAACCTGTTGAGAGCAAGTGTACATTTCCTTCAAAGGGTCCTTGTACGCTAGATATCAATGTGTGCGGTCATTCAAGCATTTGTTCATGTCCTGAAGGCACTCAATACAGTCCTCTGATTGGTTCTTGTGTAATACCGTTACCATACTAATGCTGTGGCACACCTAATTTTGTGGCTTAGAAACCGGTTGGGGAATTTAGAATTTAGAATTTAAGAATGTAGTGCGAGCGTCTCGCTCGCGATCTATCAGTCATCCCGCGAGCAAGATGCTCGCACTATTCCCTCATTTTAGGTGTGTCGTGCTATTAGCGACACACCTAAAATCGTAGGTTGGGTGTAATGAAGTGAAACCCAACAGAATATACGTCATTGTTGGGTTACGCTATCGCTCCACCCAACCTACTTATTACACCATTTTGGGCGTGTCAGTCCATTAAAAATATAGGTTTGAACTCAATTCTCAAGGTTTGGCAACTAACCGCAAGATTGTACAAGTAACGCAAGAATTAGATAGTTCCGAATCAATTGCTTTCCTAAGCTTAGGGTGTTATGACTTAGGAGAAGGCAATCATGAAACTACTAATTTTTGGTGCAACAGGTGGTGTTGGTCGCCAAGTTGTAGAACAAGCGCTTGAGCAAGGGCATACGGTTACAGCATTTGTACGCAATCCTGCCAAACTCGACATCCAGCACCCTAATCTTAACTTTGTTCAGGGTGATGTCCTAGATTTCCCTTCTGTCGAACAGGTGGTACAAAAGCAAGATGCTGTGGTATGTACCCTCGGATCTGGGCAAAAACTGACAGGAACTGTTCGCTCACAGGGGACACGGCATATTGTTCAGGCGATGCAGAAATCAGGTATCCAACGGTTTATTTGCCAAACCACTATGGGAGTGGGTGATAGTTGGGGCAGTCTAAACTTTTACTGGAAATACATTATGTTTGGCTTGATCTTGCGGAATGTGTTTGTGGATCATGAACGGCAAGAGCAGGATGTGAAACAAAGTGGTTTGGATTGGACTATTGTCCGTCCGGGAGCATTTGTTGACGGAGGTAAAACAAGTCAGTACCGTCACGGATTTCCTGGCACAGATAAGACATGCAAGCTCAAAATTTCCCGTGCAGATGTAGCGGACTTCATTTTAAAGCAATTAGTCGATGATTCCTATCTGTACCAAACGCCCAGTCTTTCCTACTAACTTCTAACTTCTTTCAAACTAACAGGGGTTGCTGAACCTCTGCTAAATAAGGCAATGCCATTCTTGAAAACTGACGTTTATTCACTACAGACATAATGGAAACTATGCAAAACTTACGCCTACCTTTGATCCTTTGTGCTGCGATTGGTTGCGCTCTAACAGCTGGTATCTTCTTCGCTTTTTCAACCTTTGTCATGCAGGCGCTAGCGCTGCAACCACCGGAACCGGGCATAGCCGCAATGCAGTCTATCAATATTACAGTGATCAACCCCTGGTTTATGACAGCATTTTTTGGACCGGCATTGGCTGGCATTGTGCTCACTATTTTGGCTTTACAGCAATGGGAGCAACCAGGTTCTATCTATTGGTTGGCTGGGACTCTGCTTTATTTGCTTGGCACGATCGGTGTTACGATCGCAGGTAATATTCCGTTGAATGATGCCCTTGCAATTGTCAGTCCAAACAGTGCTGAAGGGATGATGCTTTGGGCAAAATATTTGAATGATTGGACATTCTGGAACCATGTTCGGACAGTTGCAGCATTTTTAGCAGCAGGAATGTTTACAATTTCACTTTGTAATCGAGCGGGGTTACCTACTTAGGGCTTGCTGAATAAGTGTGCAAACCATGCCAGACAAGGGTTTTAACTAAACTTAAAACGAAATAAGTGCAAGGTTTTTGAGCCTATCGATGCAATTTCCTTGCACCGCAAGTGGAAAATCCCTAACACCTACTACCTCCAACCTCACCTACCACCTACCACCTACCACCTAACACCTATTCAAACCCGAAAGTTACGACTTATTCAGCAAACCCTACTTAGGGCTTGCTGAATAGACATCTCCAGAAACCCCCATTTTGGCACAGTGGCATAAGGGTTTTAGCACAATTATTGGAGATGTCTATTTCGGTGAGAGCTGGGTGAGGAGTCAACCCCCTAGACTCAAACTACACCCATTAACTTATGCGCGCTACTACCCTTTCAACACGGCTTCACCGCGACGATAAAGTTCGCGAGCATAATCAGTCCAAGTACCTTGTCCCCAGTAACGGAAACAACTGGTTTCTACCAACAAAGTGTACAGCAAGGCTTCCTGATAGTCAGAACGTTGTGTTACTGAAGAGTCTTGTTGCACCAAGGGGTCATATTTTTCGTGGAACATGGCGCTGAGTTGATTCATGGGTTCCAAGACATTTTCGTAACCCTTAACCCAACTTAAATCATCAGTCCAAGAAGCACCGTCCATGTGGAATTGATGATCTGTTTCCTTTAACTCTTGGAGCGCTTTCTCCACAGCTTCTGGAGTAGCATTATTGGGATCTACTCGCTGCCAAATTTTGTGCTGATGAACCGCTTGACAAGCAGGATACTCTTCTGGATTAGCCCCTGCTGCCTCAATCAGCTCCAAATATTCAGTGCCATTAACTCCCACAACACCAGCTGTACCTTGACCATTACCCTTAATTTCAGGCCAAACTCTAGGATAATCCCGAGGAAATTCATTCATCATCACGCCGCCATTTTCCCCATCAGCAATTTGGGTAACGCAGCTAGGAACACTTATATTGCCAATTGTTTGTTTGCCCCTGCCTTTGGCTTCGTGATAAGGCTGCATCTGAGCTACTAACTTGGTATCCGAGCCTTGGGTTTTAATCAATGCTGTGATGCTAATGGTTTCGCCCTTAGAGTTACGAGCAACCAACCGGTTAGGAACATATTTATCATCGTGCCACAGTCCAGAACCATCCAGACGTTCAACTGAATGCTCTTGCACCATCAGCCAGCGATAGCCACATTCTTTAAGGGCTTTGATGTACTCATATAGAGTGTCTGGGTGGTTGGGTAAGTGCATTTCTGGAGGAGAAAAACCCTTGACACGTTTGAGAGCATCGTCACCAAAAACAGCGGCAAAGTAATGTTGCCATGCTTGAATATGGAGTTTAATGTCAGGAATTGGTGTGGAAGGAACCACCGCATGACTCCACATGGTTCCCAACCATTCTACATAAGGCTGATACTGTGGCTCACAAGTAATACGCTTGAGATTGCTGAGCACATCATCTCGTCCCATTTTTTGCAATCCCCACAACAGATTGCCTGAGTAATCCAGCATAATCCGGGGATTACAACCATTGGCTACTAGTTCGGGAATAAAATCGCCCATGCGACTATAACACTGAGCAAAAACACCCGCATTGTGATTATCCCCTTCACCAGAGTGTTCAAACATGTGCTGGAGATTGCTGATGAGTTCACCATTAGCTCCTGCAGGGATGGTAGGTTGATGCATGTGTAGAGCACAAGCAAATCCCGCTGTCATGTTTTCTACACTGAGATTTGTCGTTGGCAAAAATACAGGTTCGTTATGGTTTACCACTGAAGCAATTTCTGCTTCTCGACCACAAATGTCAGGTAATCTTGAGCTAATTTCCTTCAATGCAGATGGGTTAATAGATGGTGGTGTTGCAATCATAAAAAAAACTCGCTGGAGACTCCCGTTATCAACGCTAATTTTAGCGGGAGAGGAAAGCGAGGCGAGATATCGCTTCCCTGTGTACAAACAAACGGAACCCTTACTGCCTTGGATTTACATAGTCACAAGAGTTAGGGACGGGTTGTAGAGGTTATTTTCCTCTATACTTGCTACTTGGTAGAGACTACGAATCAATCAAAGAAGATGAATTTACAGTTCAGATGATATCTGACAAACCCGTGATCGTTAACTTAAAATTTGATTAAATATCACGAAAGTAACAACAAAGCATACTTTTGCAGTAAATATTCATCGAAAAGGTCCTACCGCTTTGTCAATCCCCAATTCTGAATTCTAAATTCTAAATTCTAAATTCTATGAGTCCTCTACCCGAATACCGTCCCAAACAACTCTCTCTTGGTCCTTTAGAGAAAGAAATTTTGCAGATCGTCTGGGAACTTGGTTCTGCTACTGTTAAAGATGTGCATGAACGGATTTTGGCTGATCCAGACCGAGAGTTAGCTTATACCTCCGTCACCACAGTACTGCGCCGCCTTACGCAGAAAGGTTGGTTAAGTTGTGATCAACAAGAGCGCGCTTTCACCTGGAAACCTCTTGTATCTAGTAAGGAAGCAAAGGTAATACAAGCCCACGAACAGCTCAACCGCTTTCTAGCAGTAGGCAACCCAGATATCGTTGCTGCCTTTGCCGATAGCCTAGACAATGACAGCTTAGAACAAATGGAAGCGATCGCACTTCGGTTAAAAGCTGTCCGTAAAGCGAGACAGGAGAAAAAGTAATGCATCTACTGATGATTCTGGCAGCATTAGTACTAGCTTGGTGGCTCAGATCCGGTTGGCAGCAATCAACGGGCAACTGGAGCCAACGCTGGCAAAGAGCACTGTTGTTTTTTCTGTTACCCCCTCTGCTACTAATAATGACAGCCATTGCTGTATTGTGTATGGGTCCCCAGGGTAAAATGATGGGACTACGCACTAGTTGGTTTAGTTACTGGCTGGTTATCGCAGGTATAGGTATCTCCTTGTGCTTATGTTTGAAGTTAGCTATTGAAGCTTGGCAATTTCTGCAACAAGTTCGTACTTATCCCCAGATTGAGTTAAGGAATGGGGAATGGACAATCAGTGAAGAAACAAGGCAGGAGGCAGAGGGCAGGAGGCAGAAGGAAAGAGAATTTGGCTGGTTTCTTCCCTTCGTACCGGGTGGCAAGCGCTACTATGTGAGGAACTCCTGTACAACAGCTCGTCTTCTAGAAAATCCCACACTATTTATCGCTCAGATTGGCTTTTGGCAACCAGAACTACTGGTTAGTCAGGGGCTATTGCACAAATTGCAACCAGAGCATTTAGATGCAGTCTTACGCCATGAGCAAGCTCATCACTACTACCGGGATACCTTCTGGTTTTTCTGGTTAGGTTGGATACGCTGTTGTAGTGCCTGGTTACCGAATACAGAATCATTATGGCAGGAACTACTGCTGTTGCGGGAAATTCGGGCTGACAGCTGGGCGGCAAAACGGGTAGATCCCTTACTAGTGGCAGAATCACTGTTGATGGTGGTAAGTGCTTCAGTGATGCCATCGGCAAATTTTTCTGCAGCGTTTAACTGCGCTGTTCTGCGTAATCGTTTACAAGAGCGGATTGATACACTTTTAGAGGAGGTAGATTATCCCACTTCCTCAAGTATCTGGACTTGGATTTGGGTAATTTTAGCTTTGCTCCCGATGGCAACTGTGCCATTTCATGGGTAGTATAGCGCTACGCACATACATTAGGACGATATTTTTTCTCTGTGTTCCTCTGTGCCTGGAGTGGTGAGTTTCCTAAATGTCCTAACCAAAATGCGTAGTGGCGCGACACACCTAAAAATGTAGGTTGGGTGGAACGAAGTGAAACCCAACGGAATATCCTCCAGCGTTGGGTTACGCTACCGCTCCACCCAACCTACTTATTCTCTCATTTTAGCTGTGTCGCGCCAGTAGTGCTATAAGTTTGGTATTCAGATGCCCGGCTTAGAAGTCGGGTATCTTAAAGTGTTCTAAAGAAGGGATTGTCTGCTGCCTTCTTAAGAATTAGCAAGTTGTTGTTTTAAATCCCTAATGGCAGCACTGGTGTTGCGTTGATAAGCAATTTCTACACAACGTGCGATCGCGTTTTGTAAATCAAAGCCTGGAAAATATAAGCTTTGGGTTTGAAGTCGATATTTTGCACCTTGCAGCTGATAAATTAATAGTTGCTGTTTCTTCAATAGCCAAACTTCAGGAACCCGATAAGCAAGATAATCTTCTACATCGGAATAACTGGTAACATCAATTTCGATAACTAAATCTGGCGGCGGATCGTTTTGCCAGTCAATCCGCTTTTTGCCACACACTGCTTGCCAGTTGTCTATGTAGAAGCAATAGTCTGGTTCAATACCGCTTTCTTCTGGCAATGTCATGGTTACAGGAGTAAAGGCATCGTATTCCCGTCCATCGGCATCCAAAAGGGTTATGACAATATTGGCAATCAAATGGGCATCTTTTCCATGAACGGGCAAAGGCGACATCAGCAATACTTCTCCATGGCGATACTTCATACGGGGGATTGAACCGTCTCCTCGCCGTTCAGACAAACTTTGATACTCTTGCCAGGTTGCAGGCAACCGTACTACCGAACCCGCAGGCAAGTTAATTTTTTCTGGTGAGACGAGGGCAAACATAGTCTAAGCTCCCTTTACAACCGCTAATTGAGATCATAACAAGACTGGTGTGGGCGATCGCTCTCGGTAGTCTCAGTAGTAGGGAAGACTCTAATCCGATTTCCATCCTAATTTGTGCTAGCTAAGTACAAAATATCAGTTATAATATAGACATTTATATAATTCATATCTTGTAATTTAAATCTTTAGCCTGCAATAAGTTCAAAGGTAGAAAAGTTAATGGAATTTGGAGTAGAAGAGAAACGGTTAATTATTGAGATAATCGCTACTCTTGTTCATATAAAAAAAACTATGGCAGAGTTAATTCTTAAACCAGCAGGTATACCTCTTGAGCTTTATCAATCTCATTTATATCGTCGTGATGAAGTTACGGGTCGACCACTATCTAAGCGTCAGATTGCTCCTTTAATAATAGAAGCTGTTGAGCAAAGAGCAGATTGCTCAGAAATTTTGATAAAAATTATAGAAATAGCTGCTCAATGGTCGAGCTTTTATTTAGCTAACGATGAGTTTGCAGCGCGTGCAACGGTTCAAAAAGCCCGTGAAGTTTTGGGCTCTATTGAACTTATGGAAACTCGTGAAGCTGAACAAAGAGAGCAGGCAAGAAAAGAAGAACTTGCCAGAATGGAGCGTGAACGTGCAAAAATTACTAGGCAACAATCAGAGCTTTTGCTTATGATGTTCGATGATTTAGCGAAGTCAAAGGAGCCTCAGCGTCGTGGTTATCTTTTGCAAGATCTCATGAATCGTGTCTTTGACCTTCATACTATACCAGTTATCAGGAGCTTTACAAGAAATGAAGGTGGAGAGCAAATAGATGGGGCTTTTAAGTTAGAAGGTTGGCATTACATAGTTGAGTGCAGATGGCGCAAGAAATTAGCTGACATACGAGAGCTAGATGGGTTAAGTGGTCAGGTAGATCGTTCAGGAAAACAAACAATGGGGTTCTTTCTTTCGATAAATGGTTGGTCAGAAAACGTGCCGCCTCTATTGAAGCAGAACTCTCAAAAATCAATAGTCATGATGGATGGCTATGATCTTCGTTGTGTATTGAGTGGATTGGTAGATTTACAAAGTTTTATTCTTGCCAAGATTTCACAATTGAATTTTGAAGGAGAACCATTTTATGGTGCAACCCAGTATCTGAATAGCCAGTAAGTAAACTTTAACGAAAGAATCATGCTTTCATCTTACGAAAGAATAGAGGTTTTAAGCTCCATCAAACTCAGGTTTGATTAGTAAAGTTTCCCCTTGCTCACCCAACAAGAGACTACTTTAGATGAAAGATTATTCAACTGACTACGAATACAACACCCTAGATTTTTATAAAAAGAATCATGGGTTACAGCTTTACTACAATTGGGAAGGAGAAATTGCCTGGATAGAAGAACCGGGCAAACCAAAAGAGAAATTGTTCTCAATCATTGGTATGAATGCTACTAAAGTTTTGGTCAAACCTCATCCTGAGTATGGTGAAGTAGGATATCGACTCAATCGGGAAATCGGGTTATTTTGTCATCCAGACACCAAAGAAATCTTGCATTACTGGCAGCCAAAAGGAAGTAGTCAAGAAGTACCAGTTGTGCATATTACTAACCGCATGGTACAAGGAACAGTACGCCCTAGGAAGATAGTCATTCCGAAAAACTCTGGATATCTTACCAAGGTTAATGAAATTCCCTTAGAGTACCCCCATCCCTTAGCTGGGGATAGCAAATATCAAGACTATTGCCCTGGTGAAACATTCAAAGGAGTTGAGTATTTTACCTCTAGTTTTTCTCGACCTGATGTCACAGAAGCACCACCTGCTACTTGGGCAAGAGATTGTCCTTGGATGCCTTGGATGAAGTTAGGTTATGGTCATCCTGCTCAATTGAGATATGAGACTACTATAGCCAGAGTTGAGTCATTTGAGCAGCTCAATCCCAAGTTAGTCAAGCTAGTAAGGGATAAATTACCCATCTATGAATTTACCCCCGATGAGTGTGATGAACCTAACATGACGAGTATTCTCTACTTTAAGAAACACTTTGAGCTGTACTTAAAGGGAGAAGTCTTTCCAGTAGAAGAAACTCAGTAGGGGCGCACAGACGTGTGCCCTCAACTGGGGTAGAGAGGTGCCGATAGCTAATGACTTATTCAGCAAGCCCTAATTAGCTATAATGTGTCTATGTGGAACAATGCCTTACGCATCTTGACAACAGCTTTTTCCATCTCCACTAAACTTTCTATAGTCAAAAGAGTTTCACTAGGAACTCCGAGTACCTCTGCTGCTTTTTTGACTTTGGCTTTCTCTGCCTCAGCATAAACATTGTCTGCTGATGACATATGAATAGCATGATATATCAAGTGGGGTGGTGCTGACCAAGTGGCAACATCACACTTCATATTAGACAGCAGTTCCTCTAAATTAGCATTTTTGTAATCAAAGGACTTGTAGCGGGCAATAACTTCTTCTGGGACACCAAATTTAGTTTGGTGGTTAATTAACCACTCCATTTCTTGTTCAGAAACCTCTTCATCACCTCCAGCAATAGCTAACAAACTATAACCATAATTGAGCATTGTTTCTGCTGGAGCCGCACTAATTCCGTACTCATCTTTGGCAAAAGATGAAACGGTGGTCATTTCCTCATTACTCATCAACTTTTTCCTTGAACCATCCCAAAATCACCCAATAATGCTATCATAGAAAAATGATAGTTCTTCATTAAAATACCTTGCTTTATTGCTCAACAAGAGTCCAAAAATAACCATCTGGAGCAACAAAAGAAAAGCTACTCTCGCCAAACTCATTAACACAAACAGAAGTAATATTCTGAGCAATGCTTTTGCTTACTCGCTGATGGTAGTCAATAGACCAAGCACTTCATTGTAAAAGCGTACTACTCCTGGAAGAGCGAGGTTGGCTCAAAGATCTGAAGGCTCAGATGATTTGCAAGGACGGTTCCCTTCTGCCAGTTAGCCTCAGTACAACTGCGATTACAGATGAGACTGGTAATTTCCTCAAGAGCCGCTCAGTCTTTGGACATCAGCGAACAGTCACAGATTGAAACAGAATGCAAACTTGTAGAAGCAGCATTACGCGAAAACGAAAAAATACTCAAACAGCAAATCAAGCAAGAACAATTGTTGGCTGATATAGCTCAGGATATTCGTTGTTCTCTGGATCTCAACGAGGTGCTATCCTTTACAGTGGAGCGAGTCAGAACCTTACTCAACACCGATCGCGTACTGATCTTTCGCTTTAAGCCCAACTGGGAGGGAGAAGTGATTATGGAATCGGTTGCTCCTGAGTGGACACCGAGCCTCCATAGTAACATCTATGACCCTTGCTTTGAAGATCGATACATTGAACCCTATCGCCAGGGACGCATTGGCACGATCACCGACATTGCTAAAGCAGGATTGGAGCCTTGCTATGTTGATTTCCTCAAAGGATTTGAGGTCAAAGCTAGTGTAGTCGTTCCGCTCTTACAGGCTGATAATCTTTGGGGCTTGTTGATTGCCCATCATTGTGCCGCTCCTCGGCAGTGAAAAACGCTGTATCTATTGCCTATAATTTACAACCAGTTACCGATGAGGATGAACGGTGCCCAGAATTTAGGGTGGGCATATTTTTTAGCCTCAATCAATTTTCCCTGAGCTATACGCAAAGCTTCAGCTTTACTTACTCCTGAGTTGTGCAAGTGGCGATAAAACTCAGTAACTAAGGTTTTGGTGGAGGCATCGGGGATAAACCAAAGAGATGCAAGGGCACTTCTGGCACCAGCCTGGATGGCAACGCCTGCTAAACCGAGAGCAGCACGATCATCTCCTACGGCTGTTTGACAAGCTGTCAGGGCAAGTAACTCTAGAACTTTGGAGTTACCACTGACGCTACGGATAGTATCATCTAGCTCTGTGAGAGTGAGCTTCTGATTATTACCTGTGACAAGAAAGGTATCCTCTGGATCCGTACTAAACTGACCGTGAGTAGCAATGTGAATAATTGGGTATGCTGTTTGGTTAAGTTCTTGCTTTAAGCGATCGCGGGTGAAGTCTTCATTCAAAAATTTCTTAGTATCAGGGAATAGAGCTTCAACTTCACTAAGTTCTGATTCTACATTGGGTAGAGGACGAAAATATCTCTCATCATCTAATTTAACTGCTTTAGTCAAACCCAATGCTAATGCTTGTAGCTCTTCACGATTCAAGGCTTTCGGGTCTGTTAAAGTTAAGCTGGGGGTGGTAGCAATGGCATACTTTTCCACTAAAAATTGAGTCCCGTCATGGAGTGCTGCCATCGGTACGCTACGCAAGATACCGTCTTGGATGAAAACTAGAGTTTTGACCTGTGCTTGGTCTAAATCCGCTGCAAAGGGTTTGATAATCTGGTTATATAGCTCCTGGGCTGGTTGGGGATTGTAATAGATATCGCTATTATCTTCAAGTCCTCTACGAAATTCGTTGATTTGTTGTGTGAGAGTCTCTCTATCTATATCTATCCACTCCAACTTCTTTTCCTGGTTAGGAAGAGTAACCACAACAGCAGTGCGATTATTCAAGATAATAGAGCTAAAGACAGCAGTATCTTCTCCCACTAACTGATCAACTTGTTGTTCATCGAATGTAACCAAGACACAATCATTACCGAAGTAATTTTGCAGTTCTGCTAGTTTGAGGGAATCAATAGTTTTGAGAGCAAAGTCTAGTTCCTTAGTCAGGTTCTCGGATTCAGTAATTGCTAGGGAAGCACGTTCTAGCCTTAACTGACTGAACTGGCGGTAGAGGGGAGCAATGGTATCCCGAAAATCAAATTGTACGTCTCGATTAGTAGTGAGGATATCGTCTCGGATATCATCTAAAGTCGCGATCGCTCTTTCATAAGCCTTAATCGCTTCTGACTCTTGACTTTGTGCTTTGAATATGCGTCCAGCCTGCCATGCCCACAAATAAAGGCTATCTTGAGCCAGTAAGTTTTGGTCTGCTGCTAACTGTGCCTGTTGGGTAAAATTAAGAGCTTGCTGATAATCCTGGCGGCACTCAAAAATATGACCTAGTTCACCAAGAGCAAAAGATTCAGAGCGATGATCTTCCAGGCGTTGAGCAATGGCAACAGCTTGCTGGAGGAGGGCTATTGCCGAGGGTTGTTGTTCTGGTTTGAGGCATTGAGTGGGGGAAGTCGCAGTTGTCCCTTGCAGCAGTCGAGCTAAATTGATGGCGGCGTAAACTTTCTGCTGACTATCAGGTAAACTATCCCATAGCCCACGCACCTGTTCTCTAGCTTGGGTCGCAGCAGAGAAGTTTCCTTGGCGGTAATAGATAGGAAGAGCATTGAGGAGAGACCGCATTTTACCCGGTTGATCGTTTTGAGCGAGGGTAAGTTGCAGGCTTTCCTGGAAGTATCTCAAAGCTTGGGAATCATCAGCGGCGGCTTGTTTTCTAAACTTCTCTACCTCATTCTTACTACCCCTTGCTAGGGCGGAGCTGACACGACGATAATTCAATTGAGCACGGCTGCTGTGGGCATTGCCTAGGCTATTGAGAGCTGAGGAGTGATAGGCTAAATGCTTAATTTCATTAGCAATCTGCAAGCTATTCTGGAGCTGAGCAATTGCTTGATTGTAATCACCCTGGAGGCGATAAGCGTCTCCTAAACTCCCCAATGCAGCAGCTTCTCCTGCTTTGTCTTGGTGAGTGCGGGCAAGACCTAAGGCACTCTGTGGGGTACAACTTGAATTGTGATCAATCTTACCGCATAAAATTGCGATCGCTTTTTGAGATTGTCCTAAACGGCTGTAAGATTGAGCTTGTTCAGTAAGCAAGCGTCCTACCTGCTGCCAGTTTTCTAGCTCTCGATAGTGGTTGATTGCTTGCTCCCAATGGCTAATTCCTTGACTAGTTTTACCAATTTGCTGGTAGGCTCTTGCTAAGTTTTCCAGGACAAGGGCGGAGTTAGAGTCGTTATTGCTGCTTTGATAAGTACTTAAAGCTGTTTGCCAATTTTCAATCGCCTCCAGAAAATCTCCTTTTTGGTACAGTTCAACTCCTTTTTGTACCAGTTGATGGGGATGATTAGGCTCAGTTGTGGCTACAGTATTTGATATTTTCTGCCAAGGAGCCGACGAAACCTGATCTAGCCAAAGGCAAAAGATAAGGCTACTTAAGAAGAGAAGCCCAAGAAAGCGACGGATAGGCATAGGAAGTAGAATTAAGAATTAAGAATTCTGATTCTAATTGCATCAAAACTCAAAGGGCTCAACCAACGGTGGCTGAACCCCTATGAGTACAAAAGAACAAGTTTTCAATAAGTTAACTTTCAGATTATCAATCGTTCATTACTAAGGTTTAAAACTTACGCAGCTCCACCTTTAATCTCCCAAGCTAGTTGTGTCTTTCCGGACTTTGGTTTGGCTAAATTCGGATCATACCGAATAACTGACCACTTTAAACTATGCTTGACTAGTTAGAACTACGTCTGAGTCACAGAGCGAGTAGATCATCTTTCTCTATACCCAGTAAGTTATTTTTCTCCATTTGTTGATTTTGGAGGATGACCTACATTTATTAATGTAGCGCAGCAGACATTAATAACCAAGAACTATTTACTAACCTTGACAAGTCTTTACAAACCGCAAAATTGCCTCAAAAAATACACATTATAGGTCGAGATATCACCAGGAAACATTAATGCGTCTAAGCTTAGTGCTAGGTCTGACTTAAAATATTGAGGAATTCGTCAACCACTTTATCTGGTTGATTCCAGCATCTAGCAGAATCGTAATGTTCAATAATACTAAGACCATGAACTTTAAGGTGGTCCAGTTTTCCTAAAGTAGCTTCGCTAAGAGCTTCAGAGTCTGTTGCCGTGCCAGATGCCCGATATCTCTGCTCACTATCAACTTCAAGAATTCCCCACTTACCCCGATGGAAAACGAGGAAGTTAGTTTCTTTACTACCTCTACTTTTATCAAGGGTGAGACGAGCCTTGCAATTTGGATAAAAAAGTACTCCAGCACGATCAAGTGCTTGAGCAATTTTTATCTCAGTTTTCGAGCGAAAGTAAAAACTTTTCCATTGGTAGGGAGCTTTAATACCCTCGTTACTTATATGGGAATTGATCGTCAAACTCAGTATTGTGCCTTCTAAGTTAGTGTGGTTGAGTATTGCGTCTGTCAAGTCAGTTCTAGCTAAGTTAGCGTCTCTGAGATCAGCCTTCAGTAAATCCGCTTGATTAAGCTTGGCATAGGCTAAGTTGGAACGAGATAGCTTAGCTTGGTGTAACTTAGCTTTCTGTAGATTGGTCTGAATCAGGCTAGCATCTTTAAGATTGGCACTACTTAAGTTGGCACTAATCAAACTGGAATCTTTGAGGTTGGCATCATCTAAATTAGCATTACTCAGGTTAGCACCATTGAGATTGGCATTACTCAAGTTGACACTAATCAGGTCTGCATTGCAGAGATTCGCATTTATAAGGTTGGCATTGCTCAGGTTAGCACCACTGAGATTGACATTACTTAAGTTAGCACCTTTGAGATTAGCATAACTGAGTTTTACCCCATTCAATTTAGCTCCGCTAAGGTTAGCATCTCTGAGGTCAGCATGACCAAGGTTGGCAAAACTAAGTTTGGCATTAATTAGGTAGGCACCACTGAGATTCGCATCACTGAAGTTGGCATCAATCAGATAAGCACCACTAAGTTCAATACCACTAAGATTAGCGCGACTGAGGTTAGCAAAACTGAAGTTGGCTCCACTGAGTTTAGCATCGCTGAGGTTGGCAAAATAAAGATTGGCTCCACTGAGTTTGATATCGTGGAGATTGACCCCACTGAGGTTGGCAAAACGAAAAGCTCTCTCGCCTGCTGCATAATTTGCTAAAAGTTCGTTAGCATCCATATGTGTGTTTTGTATTTCGGGAACTCAACTTTGATCCAGCATTTTCAAACTAGTTTCATAGCGTTTTGCACTGTCGATGCCAGTATTGAATCCCTCTAATCCCCTTTGACAACTGAGCTAGCAGGTAGTTTTCTTGAAAGCAAGATGGTATCACAACTTCTCTAGGAGCAATTTTTTTTTATATGCGTTATTGAAGCACATAAGCGTAGCATCCCGTAAAGGTATTGCTACACAAGTGTTTACCAAGCTTTCCTAAAACAAATAATCTCAGCTGCTAGCGCATCAAGCTTAACAGCAAGGTAATTTGCGATTGCGAATTATTTTACCTAAGGCTGCATACTAAATCACTGGATTGGGTTTAGCACTTTCCATTAAACCTAGGATGGTTCCTTCCAGATTAGCGTTATCTAGATTGGCATTAGTCAATTCGGCTCCAGCTAAGTTAGCATCCTTTAAGTTGGCATTACCCAAGTCAACTTCTTTAAGCTTGACATGAGCCAGATTAGAGCGATACAGCTTTGAGCCATTTAAGTTAGCACTACTGAGGTCAGCTTCAATCAAGTTAGCACCACTAAGGTCAGCACCAATCAGGTTAGCACCAATCAGGTTAGTACCAATCAGGTTGGCAATACTCAAGTTGGCACCACCTAGGTTGGCTTCTCGTAGATTAGCTTTAATCAGAATAGTACCAATGAGATTGGCACCACTGAGGCTAGCTTCAGCCAGGTTAACACCACTCAGTTCAGCACCACTGAGGTTTGCACCCACAAGATTAACCCCAACTAGTTTGGCGACACCAAGTTTGGCGCCAATTAGATTAGCTTCACTCAGATCCGCTTCACTGAGGTTGGCATCACTAAGGTTAGCAAGAATCAGGTCAGCACTACCAAGGTTGGCTTGAGTGAGGTTAGCTTCCCGCAAATCAGCTTCACTGAGATCAGCTCCACTGAGGTTGGCTCCACTGAGATCGACTTCCCGTAGGTTGGCTCCACGCAGGTTGACACCGCTGAGATCGGCTTCGCGAAAATCTCTCTCCCCTGCTGTATAGCGTGACTGAATTTCGTTAGTGTCCATAAATGTATTAGTTGGTTAGGGTTTTTTACCTTGAAAATTCAGTTATAACTTTTTGCTTAAAGAAAATAGAAATTTCTCCAATGGACTAAATTTAATTAGGAAAGTAGGTTTATTAGAATACAAGACTTGATAATATCAATCAGGATACATTGGTCATTGGTCATTGGTTATTGGTCACTGGTCATTGGTTATTGGTATAAAGGAGAAAATACAAAGAAAAACTCTTCTGCCTTCTGCCTTCTGCCTCCTGCCTCCTGCCTTCTGCCTTCTGCCTCCTGCCTTCTGCCTTCTACCTTCAGTCAGCTAAAAATCCTCCAACATCCATTCTGATGCCCTTCCACCTAGTTCAAGGGGAATACTAATTACTTTCCCTACTCTCGGACGCTCATGGGTTTGGTGGATGTAATTTTGTACTTGCTGGACTCCCCCCCAACCATGGATATAACTGGCAATGGTATTAAGGTGCTCCAAGTACTCTGCTTCAGAAAGTGGGAACGAGACTTGTTCTAGGTATTTCCACATTACCTGAACAAAGATTTTGCCCTGAGTCCGTCGAATCTGAATGTCATAAGAGCGTCCCCACTTATTGAGCAGGAGTTGGCGCAAGTCGTCTCCGTTCATAACCTTAATACTTTGTTGGATTTTCTTTATATTTCGTAATAAATGCGAAACTTTATGATCCGGTGTAAAACAATGCAATAATACTTATATATCAAGCCAAAAATCCTTCTACTCAAAGGATTCTAGCAACCCTGATAGCTTTTGAATCACTCTACATTAGATAGAGCAGGGTTAACAAAACTCTGGAAGACTTTCCAGAGTTGTTAAGAAAAATATATCTTCAGGCGTTTAGTTATGGCTCAAGCTTCTGGTTCTGCAGATGTCCCTGATATGGGGCGTCGCCAATTTATGAACCTCCTGACGTTCGGTACGATAACCGGTACATTTCTAGGAGGGCTCTATCCATTTATCAAGTACTTCATTCCACCTTCGAGTGGTGGCAGCGGTGGTGGTGTCACTGCCAAGGATGCTTTGGGCAATGACCTCATCGTCAGCGAATTTTTAGCCGGCCATAATGCAGGCGATCGCACTTTGGCTCAAGGTCTCAAAGGTGACCCTACCTATGTTGTAATCACAGAAGATCAATCCATTGCCAACTACGGTATCAACGCGGTCTGCACCCATTTGGGATGCGTTGTTCCCTGGAATGCTAGTGAGGACAAGTTTATGTGTCCCTGCCATGGTTCTCAGTACAACAATGAAGGCAAAGTAGTACGCGGACCAGCACCTTTATCCTTGGCGTTAGTTCACGCTGATACTACAGAAGACGACAAACTAGCCTTTACCCAGTGGACAGAAACTGATTTCCGCACAGGGGAACAACCTTGGTGGACTTAGGGAAAGTTGCTTGTTGGCAAGTTTTTTGTTGCTCAAGGCTCAATAATTAACAACTAAAAACCAACTAACCAACTAACCAATCGACAATGTGAGTTTTAAGTTTTTTCCTTACAAGATGAGAACACCTTCTTTATCGGTGATGTACAGCAACGGCAAGCGAATAATTACTAGAGCCGTTGTACTAGCTTTGGCAACTTGTGCCTTTTTCTTTGTCAGCGATCTTGCCCTTCCTCAGCCAGCTGCGGCCTATCCCTTCTGGGCACAGCAAACAGCTCCGGAAACTCCTCGCGAAGCTACTGGGCGGATCGTCTGTGCCAACTGTCATTTGGCTTCTAAACCTACAAAAGTAGAAGTTCCCCAATCTGTGTTGCCGGATACTGTATTTAAGGCGGTGGTAGAAATACCCTACAACTTAGATGCGCAGCAGGTTTTAGGTGATGGTTCCCCAGGTGGTCTGAATGTGGGTGCAGTAGTAATGTTGCCTGATGGCTTCAAGATTGCTCCTGAAGACCGAATTACTGAGGAAATGAAAGAAGAGGTTGGGGACGTTTATTTCCAACAGTACCGCGACGACCAAGAAAATGTGGTGATCGTTGGTCCCCTACCTGGTGAACAGTACCAAGAAATTGTTTTTCCTGTCCTTTCTCCTAATCCAGAAACTGATAAAGGAATTCACTTCGGTAAGTATCCGATACATGTAGGTGCTAACCGAGGTCGCGGTCAAGTATATCCTACTGGTGACCAAACCAATAACAATCTCTTCAAGGCTTCTACAAGTGGTCAAATTACAGCAATTACTGCTCTTGAATATGGTGGCTACGAAGTAACTATAAGCCAAGCAGACGGTGAAACAGTTGTTGATAATATTCCTGCAGGACCAGAGTTAATTGTTTCTGAAGGACAAGAAGTAGCTGCTGGGGAAAGCCTAACGAATAATCCCAATGTAGGTGGATTTGGTCAGAAGGATGTAGAAATTGTTCTGCAAGATGCAACTCGGATTAAGTGGTTGATGGCTTTCATTGCTGCGATTATGCTTTCTCAAGTCCTGCTGGTACTGAAGAAGAAGCAAATTGAGAAAGTGCAAGCTGCTGAAATGAATATCTAGGTTCGGCATCAAATACTACTAACGTAAGTTGCTAGTTAAAAATATTAGGTATTCAGACTGTAGAGACGTTGCCTGCAACGTCTCTACAGCATTTTTTTAGTTTTTTGAATAAAGCGAGTATTGTAAACTAACTGAAGACACTCCTCAACTAAAAAATACTGATTTAGGTCTGAAAACCTTGATATGATTAGTTTCTAACCTTATTCTTAATTCTTAATTCTTAATTCAAAAAGCATTCCCATTTGACTTTATCGAGCTACCCTAACCAGAGGCGATCGCATTATGCCTAAATTCTCTTTTCAATTCCAAAGTACTGCTACCTTAGCTTTACTCCTAGTTACTACTGGCTGTTCCCAGACTTCTTTGCCCAAGCTGAACTTCAACAGAAATGCCAACACTCGCAATGTTGTTGCTAATGAGTCAGACTCTCCCTCGGTTTGTCCCCCGATTAGTCCCTTTACTAAAGGGATTAGCAAAGCCAACAGTGCTGCTCAGCTATCCCAAACAGCCCAATCCCAACAAGAATTGGATTTAGTTGTCTTAAAGTGGATGCAAGCGATTGAGGGGATGCAAGCAGTTCCCATCAACAGCCCTAAACGAGCTTATGCGCAAAAAAAAGTAGTAGAGTATCTCAATGCCCTAGATTTAGCTCAAAAAAAAGCCACTTCTAACCCTCAATCCCTGCCTTTTGCTAGTTTTAATAACCAAATCTTTGACGAACAGCTACTACTATATTTATCCTATATTGCTGCTGTTGGTCCTCCAGATGTACTCATTGTAGGCAGTTCTCGTGCTTTAGTGGGGCTCGATCCTAGACAACTAGAGCGACAGCTAGCAGTTCAAGGCAAAGGCAATCTCAAAGTCTTTAACTTTGGTATCAATGGCGCAACTGCTCAAATGGTTGCCTTCCAGCTGCGGCAAATGTTGACTACCGAACAACTACCAAAGCTAATTATTTGGGCGGATGGCGTACGCTCATTTAATAGTGGACGGGTAGACCGGACTTACAATCAATTGACAGCATCTCAAGGATACAAAGTAGTGATGACAGGGAGTCGTCCTACCCTTCCCCCAACTATACCTGAAGTTACCAATGATTGCGGGGCAATTCAAGACTCTACTATTTCCCAAACTACCACAGACAAGTCACAGAATTCAGTAGATGCAGCTAGCTCCAGTCCTACCTCTGAGGAGTGGCGCTTAGCAAGGGTTCCGTTTGAGACTTCCAGTAATCCAGAAGCCTCTTCTAGTGAGCTGCTAATATTAACTCAGTTGACTGGAACCCCAACACCCCAGCGACTGACTTTAGTAAAAAATGCTTCTGATAATAGCTACAGTACTGTTGCCATTGATGCCAACGGCTTCCTACCACTGCAAAGTCGCTTTAATCCCAATACCTACTATCAGACACATCCAAGAGTAGCAGGTTTGTATGACGGGGATTATCAACCATTTAGTTTTTCCGGTTCCCAATTGAATGCTCTTAACTCAGTCAGAGCGTTTGCTCAACAGCAACAGATTCCCCTAGTTTTAGTTAATTTACCTGTTAGTCAAAACTATTTAGATTGGGAACGTTCGAGACGTGAAGTGCAATTTGAGCAGTTGATGCGGGGACAAACAGGTTTGATTTTTATTGATATGGGAAGACTATGGTTGAAGCAGAATCAATATTTTGCTGATCCGAGCCATTTAAATCGCTACGGAGCAGCAGCAGTTGCCAGTTTTATTGCTAGTCATCCTAATATTCCTTGGCCTCAACTGGGCGATTTTTGAAAATTATTGTACCCACAACGTGGTGCGTTACAGTAGTGAAACCCAACATTCGTGTTACTGGCGTTGGGTTACGCTATCGCTTCACCCAACCTACCTATTCCCTCATTTTAGGTGTGTCGCGCCACTACAAGATCTGCGATCGCACTTGTCCTAAAATTAATTGTGTTGCTAATGACAACACCTTGAGGTAGATAACTGGAGTTTAGACTAAGAAAAATTGACTCAGCTGTAGCTCACAGCTGAGATAGAGTCACTATCAAGGAAAAAATCGAGATTAAGAGGCTTTTTTTCGAGATTTTTTGTGTGATGTTTTGCCTTTTTTAACCACTGGATAGCGAATTTTTTTAGTACGTTTGTTCCCTAGTGTCCAACCAGGAGACTTTCCACGCGGTTTGGGAGAAACTGCTGGTGTGCCAATCTCCATTAAAAGTGATGCAAACGACTGAGCCACCCTTCCAGGAGTTAAATTGTCGAGTGGTTTTTGCCAGGGAAGATGATGCTGTGCCACTAAATCTCTAGCTAACCATAACTCCCGCTTCCCACCAAGTAGAGGGGTCATTGAGTTTAAATTTTTGACCATGTTTTTTTGGTCGTCCCTTACCATTATAGGGAGGAGGGGCTGAGTACAACACACGGTTAGAACGAATCCTCACTCTTCAAGTCAGCTTCTATCCCTACAGTTTGATTGAGAAAGGAAGCATTGCCATATTCGCTATCTAACAGGACAATCGGACGTAGTGGCAGATGTTGAGACACAAGTTTTATTTGCCAAGCTGCTTTGCTAATCGGATTTTCCCAACTCGTAATACGCTCATGTCTTAAAGGTAATGCCCAACTTCCTTGAGCTTCGGGTATCCAAGCTATGGTACTATATCCTTGACCAATACAAATGGGTTTGTTTGAACCAAGAGTACTAGGCTGATGTTGGTAAGTACGGTCTTGTAGTGTTGGCGAGTGAAGTCTAGCCCAAGCTGTATGATCTACGGCTAAAAGAGGACGCTCATGCGTTGGTATCTGTTTGAGATACAAGCGCATTAGACCTCTCCGAAAATACTCAATACGCCTATGTAACTGGCTTTCAGTCTTATAATCGCCAATTTCAATTAGAGCCAATTTCTACGCTAAAATAGGTACTTGAGCCAATTACTGTTAATAATTTCTCATTTTATTATCTATTTTTATTATTTTTATTCATCAATAATAGACATTCAATTAATTATGTTGGTAGTATTAATGCACCAATCCTTAATCTCACTAACCCGCAAATTATGCCAATTATCTGTTCATACTTTCTGGTATTTAATCGAAATCTCTCTTGAGCTACTCTAAATATCTTAACTAGACGAATTACATGTTCTACTATCACTCTTTCAACTGCTAGTTCTTGATTTTTCTTTTTTTGCTCTGCAGTTAATTCTCGCTTTTTCGGTTTTTTCTTAGGAGTTCTAATCGATGCTTCTCCCTCGTAAGCTTTATCTCCAGTAAACTTTTGATTTTCGTCAAAATTGTTTTGAGTTTCACGAAATAATTTAACGTCACTTTTAGGACCAGGTTGACCTGCTATTACATCAACAATATCCTTGCCATTAGGCAAAACAATTAATTGATTTTTTCGAGTATGATTTTTCTTCTTGCCTGAATAGTATTTTTTTTGTTCTTCATAGGCTCCAGGTCTTTCTATTGGCTGCTCACAGCTATCCACTATTAATTGATATTCCTGTAGTATTTCTTTGATGATTTCACTGTCACTTGAGTTTTTTTTTACTTGTTCAAGTAAGCTAGCCGGTAATAACTCTGCCAAAATAGGACACCAATAATTGAAGGTATCATTGGCGGTTGTTTCGCTGACTCCAAATTGAATTCCCAGTAATTGGAATGTTGTCAAATGTCGCAGATATGTTAAAGTAAGGAGGACTTGTTCTTCGAGAGAAAGTAGGGTCTTTCGACCCCCTCCAGCCGCAATAATTCTGACTTTTTTAGCCTCAGATGAGGCTAGCTTTTTATAATGTAGCTCTCTGGCTTTTTCTAGCAATTTTTCTAGCTGCTCATATTTCAGACCAAGTAAACGCTGTGCATCTTGCGGATGATTTTGAATATGCTCGAATAGAGAACTCATACAATCTTATAAAAAACACAATTAATATTATTAAAACACAAATTATTTATTTTTCGGAGAGGTCTAATACCAATTAATAATGAAAAGAATAAACATATTATGGAGCATTAAACTTATTTGAAGATTTACCCAGCAGGAAATGGAGAAAGCACAGTTAATTAAAGAGCTAATCAAAATCAATCAAAAAGAAGCGAAAAAGAAAGAAGAAGAAAGACAAATTAATTATTTGGGATGGTGCAAGCTATCAAAAGGGCAAGAAATGCGTGATTTACTTGGCTGTGTGAATCAAGATTTAACAGAGTCAGAGTGGAAAGTAATGAACTAATTGCTCCGAATGCTCCGGAAGAAAATCCGATTGACCAACTAAAAAACTTACTGATTAGGTGTCATCGTTTTTGTAAAAACTTCAATATTATTAAGCGTTTATTTAAACTTTTGGTTGACCTTAAGTTATTCAATTTTCCTAATATTGATTTGCTAAGACTATGACCTGTCTCTACTCAAAACCTGAGATAGTACATTAATTCTGAGACTAACTGGGAATTAAGGTCAAGGCGTCGCTGGAAATCAGCAAGATTACGGTACAAGCCATGCTCAAGTCGATTTTGGGCGATCGCTCTGGCGAGAAATAAGTCAATTGCTGGTACTTTCGTCAGTTGTTCTACTGAAGCTGCATTAGCATTGATTTGCTGAGGCATCAAGAGGCTTTCGGTATCGTAGTAACAAAAATCCAGAATTGGTTCTAAAGGTCTCAGACGTCCTACTGATACACTAAGAGCTGCGGCAATATCTTCCAGACAGTAAAACTGAACACCGCTGTTGGTAAGTTCAACCAGCAATCGCGCTTGATGAATTGAAACCCCTGGTAATCTCAACCAGTCATCTACACTAGCTTGATTGACATCAATTTTGATACCCAAAGCTGCTGCGATCGCAATTTCTTGGGCTGATTGTAGTCGATAGTAAGGGTCATTTTGAATCCGCACCCGAATTGATTGTTGATTCGGATACTGTCTAGTTGTTGGTGAGAGCCAGTCAAATAGTGCCATGAGACTTCATGCAATCCTGTCAAGCAATTGCCTACGCTTTTGCTCAAATTCATACTCAGACACTAACCCCTCCTGGCGTAAGCTGTCTAGTTGTCGTAGAGCATCAGCTACTGCTCCTACTTGCGCGGGATCAACTATAGGTGTTTGATTAACATTTTCTGAGATCTCAGGTACCAACCCACAGTTAAATTTGCGGTCAAATTCATCCTGACTTTGTCCCAAATACCAAACCCCTTCAATAGCACTAGCAATGTTGGGAATAGGCGTCCACCATAGTAGCAGATATAGTGCCCCCCAAAGCGGTTGCCCCAGATAAAGCTTGTGGAATCCCGAAACCGGTAGCACCACTCCACTGAAGGCTAGCAGGGCCGCAATTTTTCTACTTTTTGGTTTGCTCGACATCTTTGTTCTTACCTGTAGGAATGGCTCTGTTCACAAAAACAAGCAGTGCTTCATCTTTCCATGATATTGACGAAACTTGGGACTGGGGCAATACTTGTCGGTTTAAGGGTTTGAAACTGTAACCTAATTGTTGGACAAAGCTAGCCATTGCTACTCATTATTTGGTAGCTTTTGTCTTGCCATCCTCTCTATGACATCACTTAAGCTGTTTGCTCCTAACTCTAATTGTTTTTTTTCTAACCACTGGATAGCTGTTGGAGTCAAAGTCATAGTAAATCTACGTTTTGGCTCATTATAGATTTTTTTGCCTGCCATCTTGACAACCTTTATTTTACTCATATATGATATGAGTATTGCACATTTGAGAGGTCGAGTCAAATGCAGTTAGTTGAGAAGCATATCATTAACCGACAGCATAGCTTTTGGCAAGAATGTGACTATTTAGCATTGCAATCCAAGCATCTTTATAACTGTGCTAATTATCTCCAGCGTCAATATTTATTTGTCACTCACAAGTATTATAACTCGATTGATATTTACCACCAAACTAAGAACTTAGAAGCTTATCGATACCTTCCAACTAAAGTTAGTAAACAGATTGTTCGTCGAGTTTCTGAAGCTTGGAAAGGTTGGTTGACAGCTCTAAAAGATTGGTCTCAATATCCTGCAAAATATTTAGGTAAACCTAAAATGCCAGGATACAAGCATAAAGAACGTGGTCGGAATGTTGTTATTTATCCCACAGATGCAATATCCAAACCACTCCTAGCTAAAGGTATTGTCAAGCTGTCTCAGACGAATATTGAGTTGACGACTCAGGCTAATAATGTAGACCAAGTACGAATTGTTCCTAAACTTGACCACTATGTGATTGAGATTGTTTACACAGTTAATGAACTACCTAAATTTGATGGTAAATATGTTGCTGGCGTAGATCTTGGTTTAAACAATTTGATGGCTATAACATCCAATCATCCCGGTATTAGACCGCTGTTGATTAATGGTAGACCGTTGAAAAGTATTAACCAATTATTCAATAAGAGAGTAGCAAAAGCACAATCAATCGAGGCTTGGAGGCAAGTTAAACAGCTCAACAGCAAGCGAGATAGAAAGATTGATAACTACCTTCATACTGTGAGTCGTAGAGTTATTGATTGGTGTCAGTTAAATGAGATTGGTCAATTAATTATTGGTAATAATCAAGGATGGAAACAAGAGCTCAACATTGGGAAAAAGAATAATCAAGACTTTACCAAAATTCCTCATGCCAAATTGATTAGGTTGTTGACCTACAAAGCCCAACTGGCAGGTATTGAATTAGTTTCAACTGAAGAGAGCTACACATCCAAAGCGAGTGCTTTGGATGGTGATAATTTACCTATTTACAATACTAAAACAGAAGCCAAACCGGTGTTTAGTGGTAAACGAATCAAACGTGGTTTATATAAAACTTCCACTGGTAGAACCATAAATGCGGATATCAATGGAAGCATGAATATCGCCCGTAAAGTAATTCCCAATGCTTTTGAGGGAATAGAGGCACTGCCGTTTGTGCCTGTAGTTTTAGGAGTTTGGTCTAAGATTACAAACGTAGATGTCTAACATTGACTACCTTTTGGTAACTTTGTCAAGGTTTCTACGAGCGGTAAACAGAGGGATAATAATGCTTTATCCGAATCAAGGCAAAATAGGTAAGACGCAATCACGATGACAGAGAAACTATTGCAGCATCAGGAGGAGGAGATGCCCATAGAGATGCACTCATCTAAATCGAAGTTTCCATTCTCCTGGCAGGGAATTTTTTCCCTACTAATGTACTTTTATATGTACCTGCCCATCCTGGTGCTGACGTTTTATAGCTTCAATGATTCTGCTTATAGCGCTAATTGGCAGGGATTTACCTTGAAGTGGTATATCAGGTTGTTAAAAGATTCCCGTATAGGCAGTTCATTGTTGAATAGCCTACAAGTGGCTTTGTTCGCAGTCCTAATTTCTGCAGTAATTGGTACGATGATGGCTGTAGGTTTAGCCCGTTACCGATTTAGAGGCAAAACCTTGTATAAAGGTATTTCTTACCTGCCGCTGATTGTACCCGATATTGCGATCGCAGTGTCTACCTTAGTTTTCTTGGCAGTCATCCGTACTCCCCTGAGTCTGTGGACGATTGTGGCAGCTCATGTGGTTTTTTGTCTTGCCTATATTGCTATTGTTGTCTCTTCACGAATTTCTAGTCTTGACTCTCACTTGGAAGAAGCCGCTCTCGATTTAGGAGCAACTCCAGTTCAAGCTTTTATCAAAGTCTTGCTACCGGAACTGATGCCAGCCATTATTGCTGGTTGTCTGTTATCTTTTGTCCTGAGTATGGATGACTTTCTGATTGCCAGTTTTACCGCTGGTACTGGTGCCACAACTTTACCAATGGAAATCTTTAGTCGTATTCGCACTGGTGTTAAACCGGATATCAACGCCTTGAGTGTGATGTTAATTTTGGGATCTGGGTTCGTTGCCTTCGTCGCTGAATCCCTCCGTCATCGCAGTGAGCAAAAACGCTTTGAGTAGTTACTGAAAGCGGGGCTTCCCCCCGCTTTGTTGTTGGTTGTTGGTTATTTGTTGTTTGTAATAATAAATAACCAACAACTTGCTAAAACTGGCATCTCCCGTGCTATCTTCCGGGGAATGCCAGTTTTAGCAACCCCATTAACGGCGGTTGCTCTTGGGAAACTCATCTTACAGGGACAACAAGTACTGGTACTGTGGACTCTGAGTTAGAAGGAGCCGTTGGAGTTTCATTGCTAGTTTCGGGTTCTTCTATGAAAGGATCAACTGCGTCTGCTCCTGACTCAAAAATCAATTCCCTCACCGGTTCATTAGCCGGTGGTAGCGGTTGAGGAGTAGTATTTCGCTCTCTGGTTATACCCTCTGCCGAATCATAGGTAAGATATACGTGACCTAACACTCTTCCTTGATAAGTCCTTTTCGTAAATCGCCAACCGGGATCCAGAAAAATTTTCTCATTTCCATTCTCGTTACCTCGAGTTCGACCAATCTCAATCCTTTTTAGCCCACGCCCTGCCCAAGGTCGAGGGACACCAACTAAAACAAATTCTCCCTTACGCTTAACTAATGTGAGCAGATAATTGGAGCCTAAGTCTTCATCGTTCATACGGATTGAATAGCCGTTACTGTCAGTACTACGCCGACAAATACCGGTGAAGTCAAAGGTCATCAGTAGAGGATCTACGAGGACTGGAAGATCTTGATTGTTTAAGCTCTGAGTGTCGTCCTCAGCCCAACAACGCTGCTCCCTGGAAACCTGTTCTACAATGATCATTTTATGATCACCGTCCTTGTATTCGATTGCTATGGCGATGAAATCATTAGGGTCAACTTCTGTTTTTTCAAAAACATTAGCAGTGGCTGGAGTAAAACCACCAATAGTGAGACAGGAAGCTGTAGTTATAACAGCAGCTCGAAGCCATTTAGCAATTTTCATGATCTAAGCAATAAACTCAACTTCTACGTTCTAAATAGACGCTAATTTATCAAAATTAGCTCCCTTAAGCAATTAAAAATTTCAAAAATCAACATACAAGAAAGTATTCTAATTTTTACTGGTTGCATTGCCAAGATCAGCACCGTCTGAGGAACACTTTTGAGCCCAGGGCACTGAACGTAAGTCCTGTAGATGTAAAATTTCGTAACCGTTACCGTGGTTTCAAACCCTGGCAAGGCAAAAATTTAAGTGTATTCACGGATGGTTTATAATTCAGACATCTTGTCAAACTCTTAAGTTCCCAACTCCGATATTGGTTAATATTAAACTTCGATGGGTATCTTCAATAGCTTACTTCAGATGCTCAAGATGCCTATAAACAGAGCCTCAGGACACCTTCTGAGTTATACTTTTTGCTGGAACTTACAAGGGAAATTGCCTTTGTTGTTCGGGCTAGTTAAATTGTTTTTTAGCAAAATATTATTGTGGTTGTGAACCCCTGCTTCTTTTTCTTGAAGCCCTACGAAACAATGATTGCCGCTCAGGATGCCGTTGCAACTAATGCACCCGACATCAAGATCCGCACAGCTCAAACTCAAGATTTGAATCAACTGGCGGAGATTTTGACGGATAGCTTTCATCCTCCAACTGGAATTATGCGCTGGGTTTCTCCTATATTAAGGTTAGGAATTTATGAAGATTTGCGAAATCGACTGCGCTCGAGTTCTGAACATTACCTCTGTTTAGTTGCTGTTTCCCAGGCTTCTACTGCCACTAATTACGATGAAGAGATAGCCGGTACCGTAGAAATCGCCCTTCGTTCTTCTCCTTCTTGGCAACCTCAGGTATCTAAATATGCCTACATTTCTAATCTAGCAGTTAGCCACTCGTGTCGGCGCCAGGGAGTCGCCAAACAATTGCTCCTAGCTTGCGATCATACTGCCAAAGAATGGGGATTTCAAGAGCTTTCCCTCCATGTGCTGGAAAACAATCATCAGGCACGACAGCTTTATCTCAAGACAGGATATAAACTCTCCCAGATTGAGCCTAGCTACGGTACATCCAAACTATTAAGGCGTCCTAAACGTTTGTTCTTGCAAAAGAATCTCATAACTACCTCAACCAATTAGGAACTTCCAAATAAAAAATATCTAATTGGTAAAAAGTAAGTTTTTGGGTGTAGCTTGGTTTAACTCAATTGAAAAATGGCATAATAACTTCTGATTATCTCTTAATTATCAGACCGATTCTGGCTATGGTTAGGAATTTATCAATACTAATCCTTTATAAATTTAGGGAGCATACCATAAAGGTTTCGCTAACTCTCAAAGCTATGGTGGCATGACACAGCAAAGCCTGAACCCCAGTAATAACGATAGTGAAGATTCTCAAGCATTGAGCATTCTTTCGCAACTGCATGATCAACAGTTGTTGATTGTGAGTCAGCGTCGAAATGGCCTAATTCTATATAAGCGCTATCATGCTGAATTTGCAGGACCAGGGGCAGTAGTGGGGGGATTATTTGATCTTGATTGTCGGCGAGTGCTAGCAGTAGGTAATCTTTCCTTGCTCTCTCCTCAATCATCAGAGGAGCGACAAAGGGCTTATGCACTGCGTATGCAGTGGATTAAACTGATTAAACAAATTACCAGTAAGCCAGAATCCTTACAACGTGCTCAGAAGATCCTTGAACAGTTTGAAGGCTTCAACTTTAAAGCTGACACAATTGCTAAATTACCCGATGAAGCATTTGCACTTTTGGTTGGTGTTTTGCCTCATACAATTAGACAGGTGCGTAATGCGAGTAATCTGAAGAGCTGACTAGTACCGCTACGCGGAATTCAAAATTAAGAATTAAGAATTAAGAATGGTTATAGAGTAAGGATTCTAGCGATATCAAACTGGTGGGTTATTTCCATGCCCGCTGCACTAGAGTAATTACTGTAACCTCTGGTGGACACAAAAAGCGTCCTGGGGCATAAGTTCCCAAGCCGCGATTGACATAAAGCTGGTTTGCGCCTATCTGATGCATCCCCTTTACCCACTCCCAATGTTGCATGATATGGGAACACTCCTTAACTAAAGGTATCGAGTACCTGATCGATTTGGGTAAAGAGCGCCCAAGCATGTGTAACAATTTGGGGGCAGGTCCTAATCCTGGAATAATAATTTGACCACCATGACTATGCCCAGATAGCTGTAAGTCTACCCGCCATTGTTGCAACAACTTGGCACTGTCAGGATTGTGGGATAAAACAATGCGGGGAGTATGGGGAGCAAGTTGGTTCATCACTAGTGGAGGATTGAACTCAGGGGAGAAAAAATCTGGTAGTCCTACCAAGGGTAATCCTCTACCAAGGGGATAAGCTACTTCATTCCATAAAACTTTTACCCCAATGCTCGTCAGGGCATCAATAATTCTTGCTTTTGAATGATGGTAATATAAGTCGTGGTTACCTAGTACCGCATAGATACCAGCACGACTTTGCAGGTACTTGAGCCGTTTCACTAACTGGTTAATCGGTGCTGGATCATCAGTTACGTAGTCGCCGGTTAAAACAATTAAATCAGGTTCAGCCTGATTGGTAGCTTCGATCGCTTGAGCTAACATCTTTTCTGACAATCGCCAGCCGTCGTAATGTAAATCTGAAAGCTGTACGAGTTTTGTGCCTTGCAACCCTGGTGGTAAATTAGCGATCGCTACCTTAATCTGTTCAACACATAACGAGCCGGAAAATATCCAGTGCATGTCGCTGAGTTTAATTTTCTTGACAAGGCCGTTTCCAGCATAACTTAAGGATTTTGTTGTTGGTTGTAAGTATTAGTTGTTAGGACTTACACACAGTCACGGAATTATGTCATCCTGAGCGATAGCGAAGGATCTCCCAGACGTCTGAGATGCTTCAGGTTCACCTCAACAGAGTAATAGCACAGCGTATTTTAGCCGGATACAAATTGTCGGAGGATGAACACTATAAAAGTCAGCTCTGGCTAGATTGCCTAGAATATTGAAGAAATCCTAGCTTACCTAGATCAAGATCAAAAATTAACATACATGCCCAAAAAAAAACCTAGCCACCAGCCCTGGTTACAGTTTCGTGAATCCAAACGACAAGAGTTGGATGTTAAACTGCCTATTGCTTTAGCCGCTGCCTTTGCACTAGCAGCCATCATCTATGGTGCTTTATTTCCCCTGCGCACATCTTTCATTGGTATCTTGCTCTATGACCGGGGATTTACCCAATATACGGTTATCATCTTAGCTTGTACGGTAGTAGCATTTACCATCCTCAAATTTGTCAAATTGCAATGGGAATTTCGCGCTTTGGGCTATGAATGGATTCCTAAAGGTATTTCTTGGGAAGATCCCACAGCTCAGCCACTCATCAAGTTATTCTACAGTCTTTCTAGTGCCAACCCTTTGATTGCTGCCCGTTGTAGCCGTGTTATTGCTGCCTATATTCATTCAGGTAGTCGTAAAGCTGCCACAGAGTTAGCTCTAGATGATTCCACATTCTATCAAGCCGCCTCAGAATCATCTTACTCAGTTCCACGTATCCTTATCTGGGCAATTCCTCTACTAGGATTTATTGGTACAGTCATTGGTATTAGTGGCGCGGTTACTGGTTTTTCTGGTTTCCTAGAACAAGCTGGAGAAATTGAGCAGATTAAGGAAGGTATCGGGCAAGTTACCACAGGATTAGCGATCGCTTTTGATACAACCCTGCTAGCTTTATGCTTGAGTGTGTTAGTGATGATTCCTTTGGTATTAGTCGAACGCTCCGAATCTCGACTCCTTCTAGCAATTGATATCTTTATTAATGACAAACTACTGCCTCAATTTAAAAATAGTACAGACAACCTCAATGAAACTGCCCTACAACAGGTAGTTGATCAAGCATTTCAGGAACATTTACCTAGCCCGAAAGCCTTGGTTGAGCCAGCCGAGGAATATGCAAGGCAGGCTGCTGCTAAGCTAGCTGAAAGCTTCATTGTTGAAGTGGGTAAGGTTCAAGAGGTAACAGCAACCCTAATTGGCAAGCTCGGCGAAGTGAGCCAAACTGTCTCCGAGGATCGCCAAGTGTTTATCACATCCTTAGAACAACAGCAGCAAGCAAATACCACTGCTTTTACCAATCTACTGAGTGAACTACGAGCCACAAATATGCAGTTGGTGGAGGAAATCAATACAGGCAATTCCGCCGTTGCTAAAGGTTTATTTACTCAAGCAGAGCAAATCAGCAATCAACTAGAACAAGCTGCTAGCGCCTTACAAAATCGGGTTGCAGCTCTCGAACAATATTCAGCTCAAGTGTCTGAAGTTGCCGAACTACAGCAAAGCTTAGAGCAAACTCTACAGTCTCTGGAAAAATCGGCACAGTTAGAGCAGGTTCTCATTACAGTACAGGAAAACCTTGCCCAGTTAAAGCCTGCCCTTGAACAACTCAGCAAGCCGCGCCGCATCACTCTGTTAGAACAAGAGTAATGATAGGAAGGGACGCGGACAGAAGAGAGCTGGGGGAGCAGAACCCACCCCTAACCCCTCCGAGGAGGGGAACAAGATGGGAGCTGAGGAAGTTGGGGGAGTAATTCCCAATTAGCAATTAGCAATTCCCAATTCTAAATTCTAAATTCTAAATTCTAAATTCTTTTGACTATGCGTAGACGTTCTATTTCTCGGCAGACGAATAATGTTGAACTATTTCCTTTTCTATCAGTTCTAGTCTGCACTATTGGAACATTAGTTTTGCTAATTATTGTTGCCTCAAGCCAAATTCTCAGTAGCCAGTCAGAAGTTGCAATTATAGCTAGGACTGAAGATGGTAACAATCAAAGTAAAAACCCTCATTACATTGAATGTCGGGAAGATGGCATCATCATTCACCCTAGTCAGGAATTTGTCTCTAACCAAGATATTACTCAGCCTGGTTCAGGATTAACCAAATTAATAGTTCAGGTGAGTAGTCGCAAGGAGCAAGATTATGTGATTGTAGCAGTTCGTCCTAATGGATTTAAGGTCTTTGAGCAAGTGAGAACCCTACTCGAACAAGCAGATATTGATATTGGGTTTGAGCCAATTGATCAAGATTGGAAATTAAGAATTAAGGATTAAGAATGAGAAGAAGAAAATATTTCAAACATAATGCCCCTAGCCAAAATTTAGACTCCTTTTTGGATATTCTCACCAATACAGTAGGTGTATTGATGTTCATTGGCTTGTTTGTCAGTCTTTTTACTTTTAATGTCAACAATGTCAAAACTGAGAAAGTTATCCGCACTCCTTTAGTATCTGAGTCGAACAAGATTCCCCACTTTTTTGAAGTTCGGGATAATACAGTTATCTATCTTGACAAGGAAGAAGTTGAAGAAAAGTTGAGAAAATTTGATGGAGGTCTTTCCCCTTGCGTTCAGCCACAGGAACCATCTACTTTCGATTCTGTAGTTTACAATTCCTATCTTGTTCAGCTACGAGCCTACCAAACTTGTTTAAGAAATAAAGATGAGTTATTAAGTGGTTTTCGGACTACGACAGCTTACTATCAAGTATTCTTTGACTCCAATGGATTAGTGTTTCAACCTCGAAAAGATATTGCAGGAGAATCGCCGGAAGAATTAACTCAAGCAACCTCAGAATTCCGAAATGTTCTCAAACGACTGAACTCCGGCACAGATTATCTGGCTTTTCTCGTCAGAGCAGATAGCTTTGAGGCATTTCGAGAGGCTAGGGAAATTGCTTGGAAAAACAATTTTGGAGTTGGTTGGGAACCGATAAATGCTAATGCTGTTATTAGTTTTGGTTCAGGGGGGAGAAGCATTGGAGTACAGTAGAATATGAGAAGGGCTGAAGGAAACAAGGGTTGGGAGAGCTGTTAAACTACTCAATTTTTATATATTGACAAATTATTTTTTTTTTGATATAGAGTCAGAGCTGTTAGAGTCAGATCATCAACAACTGATCAACTTTTATATATTTACAAGCATAAGTTGAATCAATCATCCTTATAAACAGTCATACTTTAGATATGTGAAACCAACACCATTGTGCCTACCAAACTCCTTAATGAGAGCATCTCCTCTCAATTTATTACATCAGAAATGAGGATCGTTTTCATCCGTCAGATCGTACAACAAGCTTTTCAAACTGGTTATCTAACAGTTGAAGCAGAAGACCAGCTAAGATTGCTTCTGCAAACAACCAAGTATGGTCAGGAAGACATCAATGCTTTTATAAGATTACAACAGGCAGCGATGACTGGTCTGGTTCAGCAAGAGTCACGAGAACTCAAAACTTCTCAGTGCCTTCGAGATAATCAATTACTTGGCGAAATTAACAAATATGCCGAAGTTTGCAACTAAAGATATGATCTTGATCACTTGATAAATGTATCTTTCACCTAAAAACTCAGCAGTTCTAGTAGAAATTAATCAAAATTGCTTTAAAAAATACGAGTGTTCCTTATTCCCCATTTTTGAGTTAGGGAGGATTATCTATCCTTCGTCATGAGGGAGCAAAATCTTTAGCATTCGGTCAATAATTACCAATTCTCAATTCCCGACGACAGAGCAGGAAAAAACTAAATTTTCTCAGATTCGCTACAAAATCAGACCCAGAGAAAGTTTTACTACTAACTTGGCATAATATCTACATAACAGCCAAGATACTAAAAGTAGAAATGAGGGGCATTGAAGTAGTCTTAGAATTTACCGATCAAATAGTCCATACTAAAACAGGGAAACATCTCAATGATCTGCAAAGGGTTATCCTGCGGGAATCTTGGCAAGAGGCAAAAAAAACCTATGATCAGGTAGCCCAAGAGTATGGTTATTCGGCTAGCTACATCAAACAAGCTGTTGCCCCTCAGTTATGGAGACTCCTCTCCCAAGGATTTGGGGAAAAAGTCACTAAAACTAACATTCGCTCTGTACTAGAAAGACGAATTGCTTCCCAAAACAACTCGAAAATGGCAAAGCCGATGGCTACTAGGGTTTTTCTTCTTGGCTATCACAATCAAGAGCCAGCCATCAGTTTAGCTCAAGATTTGCAGAAAGCCTTAACTAGTGAAGGTTATGATATCTTTATGGGGGCAAGGGAAAGAATATTTCAGGGTACACAATGGCCACAGGAAATTGAAGAAGAATATCGGCGTTGTGATTACTTACTACTGTTATTATTGCAGGAATCCCTTGTCAGTGAATTGACTACCCAGGCGATTCGACAGGCAATCTCAGTCAGGAAAACTCGCCGCGATCGCAAACCTGTTATTTGGGGTGTTAGGGTTAACCTACCTTGGAATACACCCATTAGCTATCAGCTACAAGGATATCTCAACCAGATTCAGCAATGGGAGTGGCATAGTCCCTCTGATACTCCTGTTCTGGTTCAAGAAATTTTGCACAAGTTGGTAGAACAACCAGAGGAAGCAAAAATATCTTTAGCCGATGAACTAGCTACTGAGAGGCTACGAATTAGTCAGAATAGAGTACCAACAACTACCAAGTATCGCTTAGATGATAAACCTTTGCCATCAGTGGAGCCGGAATTACCAGATGGCAGCGTACCTTTAAATTCCCCTTTTTATGTAGAGCGAGTACCCCACGAATCTAGATGTTATGATGAACTGCTCAAACCAGGAGCCTTGCTTCGGATTAAAGCTCCTAGACAGATGGGTAAAACGTCTTTGATGAATCGGATTCTCGTCTATGCAGCTCAACAAGACTACAAAACAGCGCTTTTAGACTTTCAACAAGCAGAAGAAATCGTTCTGAGCGATTTGTATAAATTGTTGCGGTGGTTTTGTGCCAATCTGACTCGACAACTAAAGCTAGAACCGAGGCTTAATGAATATTGGGATGATGATCTTGGCAGCAAAATGAGCTGCACCCTTTATATTCAAGAATATCTACTAGAGCAGATAAAAAATCCCATTGTCTTAGCTCTAGATGAATTAAGTATTCTTTTTGAGAAACCTAAAGTGGCTCAAGAATTTCTGAGTCTGTTACGAGCTTGGCACGAGAAAGCCAAGGTTGTATTGCTCTGGCAACAGCTGCGATTGGTGATAGTGCAATCGACGGACGTTTATGTTCCTTTAAATATTAATCAATCTCCTTTCAATGTTGGGCTAGGAATTGAGTTAGAACCATTGACTTCACAACAGTTACAAGATTTAGTTAACCGTCATGGACTGATGTTAAACTGCGATCAACTAACTCAGTTAATACAACTGGTAGCAGGTCATCCTTACTTGATCCGACTAACTTTATACCATCTAGCACGAAAGGAACTCACCTTAGAAGAATTGGTGACAACAGCTGCGACGGATACAGGAATTTACAGCGATCATTTGCACCGACACCTCTGGAACCTACAACAGCATCCAGAGTTAGCAGCTGCTTGTCAGCAAGTATTAAGTACCACAGAGCCGGTGGCATTAGAACAGTTACAGGGATTCAAGTTGCATAGTATGGGACTAATCAAACTCCAAGGAAATCGAGTGAGCCTGAGTTGCGATTTGTATCGGCGTTATTTTCAAGATAAATTTCTAGATAGTTAATCTCTTGTTAAATTGTTAAATGCTGATTTTCAATCTAGCAACTATCAGTTTTTACTCTTCCTTTACTCAATAAGTATTTTATTAAAAATAAGGTAAAGAATCCTGGCGATATGAATATTTTTAGATTATGATATAAGGCATTAACTCATGCCAATTTTCTAGAAACTGATATGAGTGATCTATCCCTTTCATTAGTTATAGCACTACTGAGAGAGATTAAGATATTCTTGGCTGTTCACCGTTCCCTATTCCCTATGCCCTCATGAATTGGTATAATCATCGTTTACCTTTAGCTGTGTTTACTCTCACTCTATCTTTAACACTAATAATTGCTCCGAGGATAGTAGCACAAACTAACCAGTTAGAAAGCAACAGCCCCAATGTTACAATTACACCTCCGGGAGATAATACTCCAGTTAATACAGTAGGAGCAGGTACTCGCAACGGAGGCTCTTGTCCACAAGATCAAATTACAGAAGAATCACTTGGCTTCCAAGTTTTGATGCCACCCTATAGTGAAACTACTGAGGAGCGTCCAAATTTCTCGCTTCAAGTTCCCAATACTGTTGCCAAGAAGGTTTTTCTTAGTTTGAGAGATGTCACCGAAGACTACTATTACCAAACCACAATCTTCCTTCCTACTAACCCTGGTCAGTTTAATTTTTCATTACCAGCCGATGCACCGGTAATAGAAACCAATAAAGAATATACCTGGTTTTTGAGTTTAATTTGTAACCAAGATGTTGAGCCTAATGACCCTACACTAGGAGGAGTCATTAAGCGAGTAGAACCTGATGCAGCTTCGGAGTTGCACCAAAATTAAGGAATATACCAACTCAAATCCTTTTCCCTCCAGACTCGGATACTCGGTGTTTCTTCAGAGATTAGCTATTAGCCATTAGCCATTAGCTTTGAGCATGTTTCTTGAAAATTTTATGGTACTCCAATATATTTATGTAACTGCACAGAGAGCCTATATTTGGGAAACTTCCTAAGCAACTCTAAAACCAAGGGAACTGTATGAGTCCTTTGATTCCATTCTGGCTGAAGAAATACTGGTATCTCTTCCTTATAAAGCATGTGTTCGCTATAAAAGTCAAGCTCTGACCCAGTTGCTATAACAATTTTAATCTCATTGGCTCGTTCCCACATCTGTGACTTGATAGGATAGCGAGGATTGATATGTTCTTTTGGACTGAGAGTCACCCAAGCCGACTGGGGAACTTCCCTCCAAAAAGCCCCAGAAGTTTCTATAGAAACTTTTCTGTCGGTAGCTCCAATTGCTTGGACTAACTCAGGTAATTCTGGATGAATAAAAGGCTCACCGCCTGTAATCACGACATAAGCAGAACGTAGTTGTGCTATCAGTTCTTCAAAACTCCTAGTCACACGAGGCAAATTAACTCCACCATCTGAGTATCCCGTATCACACCAAGGGCATCTCACCGGACACCCTGCTAACCTAATAAAGTCCGCTGGTGTCCCAGCCCAGTAACCTTCTCCCTGGATTGTTTCCTGGAAGGTTTCATGTATGGGAATATTGGTCATGGTTAAGGTATAAACTATACTAGATCTAGATCAGGTAGAAGTATTTTTATTGAACTTACTTGGATAAGAGTTACTTTCACAGAATACAATTAACTAGCTATCTACCCAAGCAAAGGAGTAAACAGAATGACACAAGTAACTGTTGGCGAAAATGAAGAGATTGAATCAGCTTTGCGTCGGTTTAGGCGTGAGGTTTCCAAAGCAGGAATTTTTGCTGATATGAAACGGCTTCGTCACTTTGAAACTCCCCACGAAAAAAAGAAGCGAAAAGCGATCGCGAGAAGACGGAAGAAGCGTTATTAATAGCAAGCTTGATGGCGTCGGAAGTTTATTAATACCGCCTCTCATCCTCACCCACAAGGGGATGCGGATGAGAGGCGCGGCTTTTGAATTTTAGCTCCCTCCGATAGGTAAATCCCTCAAACAGGTTGCGAGCTCAACTTCCTATGGAGCGTCAATTGGTAAAACTGGGTTTCTCGGGAAAAATGAAAAAATGTTAAGCTCATCCCACGACTAAAGTACGTGGGATTTCGCGTTATTTGTTGTTGGTTGTTAGTTGTTTGTCAAGAAAAACTTTCTAACAAATAACTTGCCAACCAAGCGGCGGGCGGCTATCCCTCCCATCCCTAGAAGGAATGGGCTTCCCGCCGCTTTCGGTGATATTTCGTTGTTGTTCTCATGAGAAACCGGTTTTCTCAGAATACCTCGAGCCGTGATTGCCAACTACCTCGCGATAATGGTACAAGCTTTAATTTCCTTCCCTCCTGCCTTCTTAATATATAAGACGCTATCAAGTAATTAATGCCTTAGCATTCTGTTGAAACATATCTTGCAATACCGCCTTAACAGCTGGCACTGAAACAGCATTTCCCATTTGCTTGTATGTTGCACTATCGTTTGGATGTAGAACAAAATTATCAGGAAAACCTTGTAATCTTGCCGCTTCTCTTGGGGTAATGCGCCGTGGTATGCTCTGTTGCACTACACCCAATTTGTGAGTGTCTGATGAAGTGAGCGTAATCGAGATACTATCTGGATCTAAGAATTTGAATACTTCAAAAGACATATTCCCACACACTGGATTGTATTTTTCGTCCACACATTTCAAATAACCTTTTTGTATAAGTCCCTGAATCAACTGCTCTAGATTAGGAATATCGAAAAAGGTTTTTATCTGCTGCTTCGTCAGCATTTTCCCATCTTGGTGTATGCCAAATATTTTTTTTCTTCTATTCATAATCAAGGCATCCATGAATTGACGTTCTAATTTAGAACATTCTCCTTTGATGCCTAAATCCCATGAATGAATTGAGTTACCGCCTCTGGTATCAATTAAACGCTTGCCGTGTAGTTGCTCGAAATCTCCCTGTACAACTTTATCAAGCCTTCTGATAAAATCTCTACTGCAATGGTAGCGATGATCAACATAGGCTTCCAGTATATCTCTAACTACACGATGGGGATATGTTGCGCTAAATAAATTAAGTTGATTGTGACCTTTTTTGAATGCATGGGAATCAGCAGAACCAAGATCACTTGAGATAGTTGATTGTATCTCGTGCTCCAGTATACCAAGAATGTAGATTCTTACTCTGTTTTGAGGGACACTAAAATTGCTGCTATTACACAGAACATAGGAGGTTGAGTAGCCTAGTTCCTCAAGTGAATGAAGAATAGTTTGGAGTGTTCTCCCATGATCATGGGAAACTAATCCTCTAACATTTTCCAGGAATATGCCCCGTGGCTTATACTGCTTTAGTATCTTTTCAACTTCAAAAAAAAGAGTACCTCTCGTATCACCAAATCCCTCCCGTTTACCTGCATAAGAAAATGGTTGGCAGGGAAATCCAGCTAACAAGAAATCAAATTCTGGAATCTCATTACTATATTTGGCAATATCACCGTGAGGTTGCTCATTAAAATTCAGTGTGTAGGTTTCACAGGCTTTAGTATCAATTTCTGACGTGAATACACATTTGCTAGGAATGCCAAGGGCTTGCATGGCTTGTTCAAAACCTAGTCTAATACCGCCTATCCCAGCAAATAAATCAATAAATTTTAGGGCAAACACTCTTTAAGAAACACTGAAGAGTTAATGGCTAATGGCTAATGGTTAATGGTTAATGGTTAATGGTTAATGGTTAATGGCTAATGGTTAATAGTTAATGGTTAATTGCTAATCTCTGACAAAACACTCTGGTAGGAGGCAGGAGGAAAGAGGCTTTGCGTAATTCGTGATGCTGTAACAATTAACCAATCTTAAAATTGCTGCAAAAAGCGCAAATCACTGTTGTACAACCGGCGGATATCATCAATCTGATGCAATACCATGGCAAAGCGCTCAACCCCAAAACCGGCAGCGAAGCCAGTATAAATTTCAGGATCGTAACCTACTGCTTTCAAGACATTGGGGTCAACCATACCACAGCCAAGTCCTTCTAACCATTTACCTTTCCACTGCACATCGACTTCTGCCGAAGGTTCTGTGAAAGGGAAATAACTGGCTCGGAAACGTACTGGTAATTCCTCACCAAACAATTCCTCAAAAAATACTTTAATAGTGCCTTTAAGATCACTAAAGGTGATCCCTTCATCCACCGCCAAAATTTCTATCTGATGAAAGACGGCAGCGTGAGTAGCATCTACTGTATCCCTTCGGTAACAACGACCAGGTGCTATGATCCGAATCGGCGGTTCATGCTCTTCCATGTAACGAATTTGCACATTGGAAGTATGGGTGCGTAATAAATTGCCGTCAGGAAGATACATCGTATCCTGCATATCACGGGCTGGGTGATCCGGCAAAAAATTCAGCGCCTCGAAGTTATAATAATCCGTCTCCATCTCCGGACCAGTGGCGACGGTGTAACCTAGACCAATAAAGATATCCAAAATCCGGTCAATGGTACTGTTAATCGGATGGATTTTACCTTGGGGTCGATAAATCCCCGGCATCGTAACATCAAGGGTTTCGGCTTCTAATTGTGCCTGAATCTGAGCAGCTTGCAACTCTTGGCGCTTGCTTTCTAGATTCTTTTGCAGAGCTTCTTTGACTTCGTTTGCTAAAGCACCAATACGGGGTCTTTCTTCCGAGGAAAGCTTACCCATACCCCGCAATACTTGAGACAGCTGTCCCTTCTTGCCAAGGTAGCTGACGCGCAACTGTTCTAATTCTTCTAGGGTATCAACAGAAGCGATCGCTCGGGTCGCGTCTTCTTTGAGTGCGGCTAATTTGCTCTCAAGGTCATTGCCAGAATTGGTCATGCTACGTATGGAAAAAGTATTACCAAATTATCTGTTATCAATCACATTATGTCAGTTTACCGACTTGTGGAACAGGCTTCGGGCCTGTCTCCATCTGAGTCAAATAATAACTTTGGTAACTGGTAAGATGCTTAACTGGCAAGATGCCAGTTCCACAATGGTTATAGTATACTCAATGTATAAACAAGTAATTATATTCAGTTATATTCTCAGTGATGATTACCCAAAAACTAGTAGCGCGACACACCTAAAATAAGGGAATAAGTAGGTTGGGTGGAGCGATAGCGTAACCCAACACCGGCGTATATTCTGTTGGGTTTCACTTCGTTACACCCAACCTACCTTTTTAGTCGTGCCACTACGGTACTGAAACTTTGATCCGGTTGAGGTGAAAACCCAATTTCTGCAGAGGTCTAATGGGAACTGGTCAATAGACTCACAGTCATCATACATTAAGGTCTGGGAAAACTTCCTTTAATGCTGCGTGTCATTAAAGGACTCGTGTGAGTGGTGTGAGTAGAATGAAGTTGAGACTAAACAAAGTAAGTACCCATTGGTGGCAGTCTTTTGAAAAGCAGCCAACTCTGACTTGGAGTTTGTCTATACTCTGGTTGTTACTGATTGGCTGGTTAGCTTTTTTGTGGAACTTGGGAAGTACAGGTTTAGTAGATGAGACTGAACCTCTGTTTGCAGAAGCGGCTCGCCAAATGACAGTGACGGGAGACTGGATTACACCCTATTTTAATGGTGAGACTCGTTTTGATAAACCGCCATTGGTCTACTGGTTGATGGCTATTGGTTATAAACTGATTGGTGTGAACGAATGGGCAGTACGACTCCCTTCAGCCCTAGCTGCGATCGCATTAATGGTTTTGGGTTTCTATACTTTGCGATATTATGGGGTATCCCGTCCCGCTGTTGTGGTTCCCCCAGAGGATTCTAGTAAATACAACCAGACTAAAGTTCCCAATCTCCAACGCCAATTATGGCTAGCTGCTGGGATAGGTTCAGCGATGATTGCCTTAAATCCTCAAACCATCGTTTGGGCGAGAACCGGTGTCTCAGATATGCTACTCAGCGGCTGTATGGGTACAGCACTCCTAGCTTTTTTCCTAGGATATGCGCAAAAAGAACAAGAACTTCAGGAAGCAAAAGATAATTTCTCTCCCTCATCCCTTCATCTCCCCATCCTCCCATCTCCCTATCTCCCCATCTCCTCTTGGAGTTGGTATCTAGCTTTTTACTTCCTAATTGCCTTAGCTATTCTTGCTAAAGGACCAGTAGGCATTGTACTACCAGGGATAATTATTGGAGCTTTTCTTGTTTATCTAGGCAAATTGCGAGAAGTTCTACGAGAGATGCAGGTTGTTAGAGGTATCTTGCTGATTTTAGCTCTAACACTGCCTTGGTATGGATTGGTAATCGCAGCTAACGGCAAAGCCTACATTGACTCGTTTTTTGGCTATCATAATATCCAACGCTTCACTGACGTTGTCAATGGTCATTCTGCTCCTTGGTATTTCTACTTCCTTATAGTACTAGTCGGTTTCATCCCCTGGTCTGTATACTTACCAATAGCGATCGCAAGGCTACGGTTTTGGCAGCGAAAACGGTGGCGCTCCTCTCCCCGTTCCACTCATTTGGGTTTATTTGCCCTATTTTGGTTTGTCGGCATCTTTGGTTTCTTTTCCATTGCCGTAACCAAGCTACCCAGTTATGTTCTACCCCTGCTACCTGCTGCGGCTATTATGATAGCTCTGTTGTGGAGTGAAGAAATTACTAGAGCTTCGGCAAAGAAAACCGGTTTCTTGGGGGAAAATGCTGATATTTCCTTGTCTTCCTCACCAGAAACCCCGTTTCTAAATAGTGGAGCTAAGGGAAAAACTCGCTCACTGCCTCTGTTACTGAGTGGGGTGTTCAACTTACTATTGTTGCTAGCCCTGGCTGGTGTTATTTTATATAGTCCTGGCCTAATTGGCTATGATCCAGCTGTACCCAACTTATCTGAGATACTTCAACAGTCAGGTTTAACTTTGCAAGGTAGTTTTATTTGGTGGCTAACTGCCGTCGTAGTGGCACTGTTGTTGCTAAAGCGATGTCGTTGGCGTTGGCTGTGGAGTGCAAATTTTGTCGGATTTGTGGCATTTTTAATCTTTGTTATCACACCAGCTTCTTTCCTGCTAGATGAAGTGCGTCAGGAACCTCTGCGAGAACTTTCCCAACTTGTTACTCAGGTACAGCAACCTGGAGAAGAACTGATCATGATTGGTTTTCAAAAGCCTAGTGTCACTTTCTATACCCAGAGATTAGTAACTTACTTTCGCTTCGATGAAATGGCAATTGCCCACATTCAACAAATAGCCAAGACTCAACCAACTCCCCCCTCTGTTCTGATTTTAAATCGTTCAAAAAAGCTGATAGTAGGTCAACTACAACCTGATGAATATGATAAATTAGGCGCTGCTGGTATTTATCAACTCCTTCGGGTTTCCAAAGAAGCTCTGTGGCAATGAACAATTATCAATTATCAATTATCAATTATCAATTATCAATTATCAATTATCAATTATCAATTATGTAGGAATCTTGACAATAAACTCTGTACCTTGTCCTGGAGTCGAAATACAACTGAGTTCACCACCATGTTTTTCTACAATAATCTGGTAGCTAATAGATAGTCCCAATCCTGTACCACTTCCCACAGGTTTAGTAGTAAAAAATGGATCAAATATCTTCTGTTGCACTTCCTTGTTCATCCCATGACCATTATCGGCAATCCGAATGACGAGAAATTCAGGATCTTGGTATGATAATTTTTGCAAATCTTGAGTATCTTCAGTTTGATGATTTTGAATTTTGTTTGTGTAGCAATACCCTCGGGAAATGCTGTGCTTGGATGAGGCAAGAGTAGATGCCAATGCTAAACTACGTGAAATTGGAGGGGGACTTAGTCTGACAAATTTTGAATTTTGAAAATTGAATTGCTTAGTCACATAGGTGCTGATGGTAATTACCCGTGGGTTATTTTGATTTTCTAGAGCATCAATAGCATTAGCCAAAATGTTCATAAACACTTGATTTAACTGACTAGCATAACAAGTAATTTTTGGCAGTTGACCATAGTTTTTAATTACCTTAATCCCCCCTGCCTTACCTGTTGGCTTAAGTCGGTGTTTTAATATTAGTAGGGTGTTATCAATGTCTTTGTGGATATCTAAAGGTTTTAGCTTAGATTCATTTTGTCTGGAAAATATTCCTAGCGATCGCACAATCTCAGAAATACGCTTGGCTCCTATTTCCATCGAGTTCGTTAGTTTTTGCCAATCTTCCTTGAGAAAATCCAACTCCATCTCCTCCCCATACTCCTGAATTTTGGCTGTGGGATGGGGGTAAGCTTGCTCGTAGAGTTCAACTAGGTGCATCAAGTCTTGGAAATATTGACGGGCAAACTCGATATTGCCAGAGATAAAGCTAGTAGGGTTGTTGATTTCGTGGGCAATTCCTGCGATCATCTCCCCCAGACTCGACATTTTTTCCGATTGAATCAGTTGAGCTTGAGTACTTTTCAATTCGGCTAGGGTTAACTCTAGCTGCTTGGCTTTTTCTCTTTGTCGGGTTTCTGAAGACTCTAGTGCTTGTTGTGCTTGTTTGCGATCGCTAATATTCTTATGGGAGCCAACCATGCGAATAGGATTTCCCTGTTCATCCCACTGTGCTTGCCCCCGTGCCAGAATCCATTTGTAACTACCATCTTTACAGCGTAGGCGATATTCCATTTGATATTGAGGAGTTTGGCGTTTGAGGTGAGCGGTGAGTGCAGCTAAAGTCTCTTCAAGATCTTCAGGATGAATGAGATTGCACCATGCCTCATAGTTGTTTGCTAATTCCTCTTCGGCAAAACCCTGCATCTGCTTGAGTTCTGTTGAGATGAAAGCTTCCCCAGTTTGTATGTTCCAATCGAAGATACCATCTCCCGTGCTCCGCAGAACTAACTGCCAGCGTTCTTCACTTTTTTTCAGAGCTTCCTCTGCAGCAGTGCGAATTTCTATTTCTTGTTGCAATCGTCGATTTTGTTCTTGTAGCTGTTTTCTCAGCCTTTGGTTGGTTAGTTGTACTTCAATTCTGGCAATTACTTCTTCAGTTTGAAACGGTTTGGTGATATAGTCCATCGCACCTAGGGAAAAGCCTTTGACTTTGTCACATACTTCATACAAGGCAGTCAGGAAAATGATTGGAATTTCTTTAGTCCGTTCATCGGCTTTTAATTGTTGGCAGACTTCATAGCCATCTATACCAGGCATAAGAATATCTAGTAAAATTAAGTCAGGAGGTTCTGCTAAGGCGGCAACGATTGCTGATTCACCATCCAGCGTAGGTCTAACCTCGTACTCATTCTCTGTTAGCAACTCGGTTAACAGGTGTAAATTGTCTTCGCTATCATCTACAATTAAAATTGTCTCTGGGGAATGATAATTGTTCATTGTTCATTACACCGTGTAGCTTGCTGAATCAGAGTTGCAATGAGATTATATTTAAAACGATGAGCTAAAATTGCCAGAGCATCTGCTAAAGAAGCGTTGAGAATACGAATTTCCTCAATCAAGCTATTTACCTGAGTCATTTTTGAGCGAATGGCGGCTGCTTCTAGGTTATAGAGTAAATCCCTCGGCAGAACTCCTAGGTTGGCTGGAGTTAGAACTGCTAGCATCTGTTCAGCAGAAGTTATTTTTTTTCTTTGGTAGATTTTGTTGCTATCATCTGCGTAAAGATAACGGACTCCCAAGTGCCTATTCATTGTCTCAAAAATATCCGTCTCCTGGAAAGGTTTATGGATAAAACCATCGCAGCCAACTGAGAGGACAACTGCCTTCTGTTCCTCTAAAACACTGGCTGTAACGGCAATCACAGCAGTAGTTTTACCTCTGGTAGTAGATTTAATCTGCTTAGTTGCTTCATAGCCATCCATTACAGGCATCCGCATATCCATAAAGATCAGATGAGGTTCCCACTCTTGCCAAATAGCGATCGCTTCTTCACCATTACTAGCTTCCTGCAATCCCAATTTAAAAGGAGAGAGGAGTTTAACTAGGAGTTGGCGATTGGTTGCTTTGTCATCAACAATCAGAATACGATAGCAGGGTTGGTTAGGGGCAAGAGCAAGGATATTAGAGCTAGGTTTTTGAGGGGGTACCATTGTAGCATCTCCTAAGGAAGCTTGAATTTCAAAGGTAAAGCTACTGCCTACGTCCACTTGACTTGTAACCGTGATTTCACCACCCATCAGTCGCACAAAATTACGACTAATTGCCAATCCTAACCCTGTCCCTTCTTGGGTATTCTTTCCTGTTTGGGTTTGGCTGAAGGCTTGGAATAGCTGATTGAGCTCTTCCTCTGCAATACCTGAACCGGTATCTTCGACTTCAAAGGAAATTGCTAAGTGCTGATTGCTAATGGTTAATTGTTCATTGCTGATTGCTTGTTCTTTACCATTAGCAATTAGCCATTGACTATTCGCAATTCCCACTCGTAAAGCAACACTACCTTCACTGGTAAATTTAAGCGCATTGTTGAGTAGATTAATTAAAACTTGGCGTAACTTTAGTAAGTCGGTGCAAATATAACGAGGGACATCTGGTTCTCGCTCAAAGAGCAATTCTAAACCTTGACTTTCTGCTCGTAAATGAAACATATCTACAGTTTGGTCGAGCAAATTCCAGAGGTCGAAATTTTGGGAATTGAGCGTTGTCCTTCCGGCTTCAATTTTGGAGAGGTCTAAAACATTATTGATCAAGGTCAATAGATGCTCACCACTTTGGTTGATAATGCGAATAGTATCTCGGTGCTCGGAAGTTAAGTCGGAAGAACGATTCAACAATTGAGAAAAGCCCAAAATCGCATTCAGTGGAGAGCGTAATTCATGACTCATGTTAGCAATAAAAGTGCTTTTAGCTTGATTCGCCACTTCTGCTTTTTCTTTTGCCACAGCCAATTGTTGATTCGACTCAGTAAGTTCAACAGTTCTCTCTGCTACTCGTTGTTCTAGAGTTGCAAACGAAGCTTTTAGTTGGGTTGCCATGCTGCTAAAAGATTGAGCGAGTTCTCCAAGTTCATCTTGGCGATCGATCTCTAGCTCCGTTTCCTGCTCCCATTGATCCTCCCTCAGACTTTTTGCTGCTTGGTTTAACTTCAAAATTGGCTGAGTAATCCAACGTGCTGTAAAAACTCCCAGAATAATTGCTGCAAACAAAGCTAACAGACACAGGACGATTGTAATTCTGGTATTGGCATAAATTTCTGCCATAAAATCTGACTCTGGTACAACCGTTACCATCAGCCAGTTCAGCTCACCTTGCAACGGAATAACTTGACCTAAATAGCGTTCTGAATTGAACCAGAACTCAAAAACTTGGGCTTGGGTAGTATTAGTCAGTGAATGCTCGGTGTTCAGAAGGTACTTAGTTGTGGCACGGGTAATCTCATTTTGGCTTTGAGTTGCAGATAAGCGTCGATGCTGAACATCCACATTTTCAGATAGCTTACTGCGCGGTTGCGGCTCAAAGGGAATTTCTTCTGTTGAAGTGGCGATCAAAAAACCATTGGGTTCAATCAAAAAGACTTGTCCATTT
>CBDCVG010000091.1:0-25141 GCA_965222765.1 Caldora sp. | reverse complement strand
ACCCTTTTTTTCGCTCACCCCTTCCCAGGTTACTAGTTTGAGTCTGGGGACTACCGCAAACATTTTGAAACCAGTCCAGTTTTAGACAATTATGGAAAATTCACTTCCTGTTATTTATCTGTCGTTATTGCTGTTCTTACTTTGCTTAGCTGGTTTTACGATCATTCGCCAGATCTTCAAAACTCGTAAAGTGGAAAGCACCCTCTCTAAACTGGAGAAAAAGCTCAAGCAAGAACGAGGCGAAGTAAAGGATTATTACGAGTTGGGTAGTATCTATCTCGATAAGAAACTGTTCGCCCAAGCAATAGTTCTATTTCAAAAAGCACTTAAAGCTTCAGATGGTGAGGAAGAAAACCTTGCTCCTGTTTACAATGCCTTGGGATTTGCCTATTTTTCCCAAGAACAGTACGATATCGCCATTCGTCAGTATAAAGAAGCACTCAAACAAGAGCCAGGATATGTCATAGCGCTGAATAACCTAGGTCATGTTTACGAACGCAAGAAACTAACAGCTCAGGCTTTGGAAGCTTACGAAGAAGCTCTGAAGTATGATCCAGAAAATCCAACCACTAAACGTAGAGCAGAATCCCTAAGGAAACAGTTTGTGGCACCTACCTAGGGCTTGCTGAATAAGTCGTAATTTTCAGGTTTGAATAGGTGTTAGGTGTTAGGTAGTAGGTGGTAGGTGAGGTTGGAGGTGTTAGGTTTTAGGAAATTTCCCAAGTCGGTGCTAAGAAATTGAGCCCATCGATGCAAAAAGCTTGGACTTGTTTGGCTTGCCATAGGATTGAAAGCCTGGTCTGGCATGGCTTCCACACTTATTCAGCAAACCCTACCTACCAAACTTCTGACGCATACGGGTAACAAAAATATCCACCTCTGGCAAATTCAGTCTAGTCGCTAATAAAGCAAAAATAGCTAAACCAGCTATCCCAGCTAAACTTAACTGCAACAGTCCTAACCAAAGATTACCGATATCTAGAACTTGCTCACAACCCCAACTGACACCCCAACTAGCTAAACCAGCAAAGACACCACTAACTGCTAATCCAAGAATCGGCAAAATCCACTCCCGCCAAGGTAAGCCATTAAGTTGTTTATTCAACAGCCACAACAGTAGCACCATCGAACTAATATTCACTCCAACAGTGGCGAATACGATACCTGGTGTACCAAAGGCATCCACCAGAAAATAATCCAGCACAGCATTGAGAAAGATATTAAACACACTGATGCGAAAGGGTGTTTGTCCATCTCCCAAACCATAGAATACCCTGACTAAAACATCCCTTCCTAAGTAGACGAACATACCAATACCATAAGCCATCAATACCGGGGCAACCTGCATCGCTGCCTGCTCATCAAAAGCTTGGCGCTCATACACTACCCGCACAATCGGCATCGCTAAAGTTATCATTAAGGCACTCAGAGGGAACATAGTCAGAGCTGTCAAAATCATGCCTTGACGAATCCGCTGCTTGAGTTCTTGCCAATTTTCCGCAGCAGCTAGCCGCGAAAATACTGGCAGCAGAGGCACTAAAATCACATTGGAAATAATGCCTAAAGGCGTATTAACCAAAAGATTGGCAAAATTCAAGCTAGCACCAGCGCCTGGAATATAAGAGGCAAAAAACAAGTCCGTGTAAACATTAATATGCAGCATTCCAGAAGAAAGGGTTGCCGGTGCCATTACCAGAAAAACTTCCTTAACCCCTGGTAGTCGCCAGTCAAATCGCAAGCGTAACTTGCCCATATTAATGCGCCACTGGGCTGCCAGTTGCACTAACCACTGGAGAATGGCTCCAATGAGAGTGCCACCAGCTAATACAGCTCCCCCCAATTGGGCATATTTTGGTAAGCTAATGCTTTCTCCTAGTTGCAGTGCCAAAATACCCAAGCCGCCAATAACTGCAACACTGGAAAACAAGGGACTCACAGCAGGCAACCAATATTGCTCCGCAGCATTCAGAGTACCAAAGCCAATACCAATAAACCCCCCCAGTACTGCTAAGGGAGCCATAATTTGTAACTGTTGAATGGCAATCGCGCGGACTTCCAACCCTTCCGGTGTTTTGAGAAAACCAGGGGCAATCAAATCAATAAAGACTTCGGCAAATAGTACCAAGGCGATGGTAACTAATATTAGGATACACCCCACCAAAGTAGTCACAGTTTCCACTAACCGAGGAGCTTCTGATTGATCCCGCTTAGCGAGCACACTAACTAAAGCACTGTGGAATGGTCCATTAATTCCCCCCAACAGCACAAATAAAAAACCAGGGATAATATAAGCGTAGAAGTAGGCATTAGCAACTGGTCCCACACCAAAGGCAGCCGCTATCACCTGCTGACGCACTAACCCAAAAACTTTACTAATCAGCGTGGCAACCGCTACAATCCCCGCAATACCCACCAAGGAGCGAGAAGGCTTTTGTTTGTCAGACACAAATCATTAACAATTACTCAATAACTAATAACATATAACCCATATCAGGCTCTTGGGATCGACACCCAATTGTAAAAGGCGATCGCGGGTGAGGGGAAAAAAGCTGTGGGAGAGCTTTTTTGAGTAATGAGCGTCTGAAGACGCAGGGAGTAGGGTAAGATACCGCGTTGCTCTCTTCCCTTTAACTCATCCCCCGGAAGACAGCACGGGGGATGCAAGTGTTAGCAAGTTATTAGCAGAATTATCCCACTGGAATAACCAAATCTGGTAAAATTCCGGCAGGAAGCAATGATTTTTGGTTGTGGGTTGTAGATTGTTATTTTGGAGGAATCGCTCTAGACACCAACAAGCTGGAGCAAAGATTAGTTGTCTGGTGAAAAAAAAACACTGTATTTTCCGGAAAATCATCGGTTTTTGCAGTAACCTTCAAAGTATTCTTAGCTTCAGGGCAAATTTTGATTCAGGGAGAAGCCAAATTGCTACCTCTAGCTAGAGCGATCACGTAACAGTGGTCAAAACTGAAGTTCGTTGTAAGATTGAGTTGCCCAGTAAGTATACTTTCTCATGGGTGATGTAGGCAAACCTCTTTCTTAGAACTTTTTGCCAATTGGTAACTGTCAACCACCGCCAATTATAAAGCTCAAGGCTAAGGAAAAAAATCAATTTTTGCCCTCATGTTTAACGGTGTTCAAAGGAGTGAAGAAAACCTAACGTGGCGAACCATCATCTGTTTGTTTGGCAGCGCAGTATTTCGGTTGTAGCTGCTGCTGCCCTTGGTTTTATGGCTGGCTTCAGTTTAACAGTAGATAAATCAATTTCTCAGAAAGCTGTTAACACAATTACCTTGCCTTTGGGAGAGCAAAGCCAAAACGCTGCCAACTCTCAATCTTTAACTGCGCAGCCAAATGAACCATTTAAACAACTCGTTGCTAAATTAATGGAGGCGGAAAAAGCAAAACGACTTAACCCTCCTGTTCCTGCTCAGTTTACAGCAAAAACTATTAATGACATCCCCCTAAGTAGTGGTGAAAAAGTCATTGCTTTAACTTTTGATGATGGTCCTTGGCCAAAGACCACTAACGAAATATTGTATATCCTTAACAAAAACAACATTAAGGCTACTTTTTTCTTCATAGGAAGAAATGTGCAAAGCTTTCCAGATCTTGCCAAGCTAGTTGCAGAACATGGTCATGCTGTGGGTAACCATAGCTGGAGTCACCCTTATCACCAACACAGTACTGCTACAGCGGCTCAGCAAATAGACCGGACAACTGAATTAATATACAAACTTACTGGTATCAAGACCACTATGTTTAGACCACCAGGAGGTTACCTAACAAATGGGTTGGTAGCTTACGCTCATAGCAAAAATTATGTGAACGTTATGTGGTCAGCTGATTCTATGGATTATGCTGTTTCCTCATCAACATTGCTCCGTAATGTAATGAACCAATCTTCTCCGGGAGGGATCGTACTGATGCACGATGGTGGTGGTAACCGTATGGGTACTGTGAATGCTCTACCGGAAATGATTAATCAACTCAGACAACAGGGTTACAAATTTGTTACTGTGCCGGAATTGATGGAAATGCGAGAGAAAGAACTTCAGGCAAATAAAGGCTGAATCATAACGCATTATGATTCATTACAGAGCAACTATTTGATTAATCATTTTCCTCTCCTTGAGAAACCTTGGAGAGGATTTTACTATCTTCTGCGATCCACTAACTCCTGTTCATTGTGTAAAAACATTTCAATTAAGATCTTATGTACTATTGTAGAAGTGTGATTTATATAGTAGATGAATTCCTGCGTTAAACGGCTGTAATAGTTGTAAAATATTGGATTTAGATGATGGTGGGGGTGATTTTCTGCAACTAGATCAACTCTTAGACGAACTTGGATATGCCCAGTCACCATATTATCGCTCTACCAGCGAGTCTTCACAGGAGCCATTGACTGAGCATCTTTTTCGTGCAGCTAAGAAAGCGGGAGTTCAGGGAGCATATCTTTTTGAAACCAGTCCCCCAGATCAGAAAATTCTGCCACCTCGTCCTGCTGTGTATGTTACTGAAGCCAAAACAAGGGATGAGGCTAGAGCGATTCATCAGAAGCTATGGAATCTGGGAAATGCACCTTTTCTGGTCATTCTTCTTCCCAATGAAATTAGAGTTTACACAGGATTTGACTTTTCTCTAAGGAATGAGAAGAAAGGTTTAGTCAAGGGAATCACAGACATCGTTGATCTCACATTCAAAGGTATCCGCGATCAACTTATAGACTTTTGCTCTGACTCTATAGATTCTGGAAGAATTTGGGAAACTCAATCGAAGTATATCACCCCTGAAAAAAGGGTGGATACACACTTGCTCAACAACCTGAGAAAATTAGAGCAATATCTTAAAGATAAAAATCTTGACTTACAAATCATTCATGCACTAATTGGTAAATATGTTTATATTCGCTATCTGTATGATCGAGGAATTCTTTCAAGAGAATGGCTTGCAGAAAACAATATTAATTTAGAAACTGTACTAGGTCGTAATGCAACGCTAGTCAGTTTGCTACATTTGACTGAGGTTCTAGAAAATCGCTTTAATGGTGCTGTGTTCCCATTACCTCCCGATGTTACAACGATAGTGGGTGATGAAATTGTATCCCTAGTCGCTTCTACTTTTAAGGGCGATGATCCAATTTCAGGGCAGTTCCATCTCGACTTTGAAGCTTATGACTTTTCTTATATTCCAGTCGAAACACTATCCTCGATTTATGAGCAATTTCTACATTCCCAAGGAACAGGCAAAAAAGTTGGTGCAATCTACACTCCTGAGCCAGTAGCAGATTATTTGTTATGTGAATTAGAAGAATCTAAGCCCTTGCGGAGTGGCATGAAAATTCTTGATCCATGTTGTGGTTCTGGAATATTTCTGGTACTAGCTTATCGAAAACTGATTGAGCTAGCACTAGCAAAAAGCCCAAATAGTAAACTGAAGCCCACAGAACTGCGTAAAATTATATGTGAAAGTCTCTATGGCATAGAACGAAATAAAGAAGCTTGTTCTGTCGCTGAATTCAGCTTGATCTTGACATTGCTAAACTACATTGAGCCTCCTGATTTACACCGAAACAAACAATTCAAGTTTCCGTCACTCCACAATACACAAATCTTTGAATGTGATTTCTTCGATAATGAGTCAGATTTCTGGCAGCAGAACAAAAAGTTTGACTGGATCGTGGGTAATCCTCCCTGGATTGAACTCAAGCCAGTGAGCGAGAATGAGGAATTAGCTCGCTCTTGGATTAGGAGAAATACAGAAGAAAGACCTGCTACAGGGAATCGAGTTTGTGAAGCCTTTAGTTGGCGAGTAGTTGATCTCTTAGCTCCCCACGGATATGTAGGACTGCTTATCCATGCAAATAGCTTATTCAATCATGAATCTCAAAAGTATAGAAAAGCTTTTTTTAGTGGTCATTCAGTTTCGAGAATTACAAATTTCTCACACTTTGTCCACATTCTGTTTAATGTTAGAGGTCAAGAAGCTGCTGCAACTCTAATTTACACTAAAGCAGAACCTGGGATAGAGAAAACTGAAATTATCCACTACGCTCCTTTGATGATTGATCAAATTGCAAATCGTCCTTGGAGCAAGGGAAATAAACAAATAACCTGGGCAATTTCGATCAATGAAAACGAAGTATCGATAATTTCACCCGAAGATGCAGAAACAGGCGATTTGCTTGTATGGAAAATTGCATTGTGGGGAAATTTTCGTGACACAAAAATCCTCAAGCGTTTGCAGATTCTACTTCCTGTCACTTTGGGTGAGCTTGTAAATCGTAGAAAGTGGCACTGCCATAAAGGCTTAGAAATAAGACAGAAGAATTCTGGAAAGGAACTAGAAGCTGCTCCTTATTTGGCAGGATGGAAAGCTGTTGACGTTAATGCCACAGTCAATTTTTCTGAGGCATCACGCACTGCTTTCCGTTTTGCTGTCCCAGAAAGCACGCTTAATCTGATTCCTGAAGATTCTCGTTTTACTAGAAAAGGGCGAAGCCGTCCGTTTGTCTTGGCTAAAGCTCCACATAGACTTATCAAAGCAGCATCAGGAGATTGTATCTATAGCAACGTTGACTTTGTGATTCCCGATCCTCAAATAGGAATTTCTGCGACTGAAATTGATGAAGATTACTTGCGTGCGATATCAGTTTGGCTAAATTCTAGTCTGGCTCGATATTTTCTATTTTTTAGAAGTCCTTCATGGGGAGTGAAGCGTAGCAGAATATATCCCAAAGATTTCAAGTCTATTCCGCTCCCTGATTTTTCATCTCAACAAATTATCAAGTTGTCACAACTACAGAAGAGATTAGCGTATTTGGAAGAATTTACAGACATGTCAGACCCGTCGCTTCAGCAGTTATTAGATGACACTGTTGAAGAGCTTTTGTCAATTCCTATAAATATAGGAGTTATTACAAGAGAGTTCATTTCTGTAAGATTACAACTTGATAATGGAAAGTCTATTGTTCCTGCAACTACATTTCCAAGTAAAGACCATCTTCAGAAGTATGGACTATATCTTAGAAATGAGCTTGATACTTTTATTGAAGGAAGTGGGCTTCGACACAAAGTTGAATTGCTCTACTCAAAACAATTAATCACCTGTTCAGTAGAGTTTATTCGTTCAGATGAACCTACTGCTATAGACGTAACCGTTGAGAAAGCACAGGAGGATTTATCTTTATTACTAAATAGGATTCAGGAAAAGGCTAAACAGCAGTTTAGTCAATGGGTCTATGTGCAGCGAAGCCTTCGTATCTTTGAAGATTCAAGGGTCTATATCTGTAAGTCTCCCCGTTTGATTGATTGGACTAGAACCCAAGCGCTGAATGACGCTGATGACATCATTGCAGAAATTCTCTCTGCTAACCTTGGACTCCGTGAGGTGATTCGATAATGGGAGCAGAGAAACTTAACTCATTTGCACGGAGTTCTTATGATTATGGTTTTCGTCGAGACGCACATCAGCTACTAGCTTGGGGATATCAGGATGCTTTACTAGAAATACACTGCAATCTCACAGAAGAGGAAATTACAGGGCTAATCGTGGAGGCGATAGAAGAAAGGCTGAATAACCCGTCTACTCCAGAAAAATTTGATCGATACTCTATCGATGAAGAGAAACCAATCGCCGTTGAAGGACGTAAAGGCAAGAAGAGACGTAGATTAGATTTAGTCGTGTTGAGCCACTCCCACGGCTAGAAGCGCGTGGGATTCAGGCATCAGACAGAGATTGCAACCTGAGGCTGTCTGACATCTCCTACGCCTAGGGTTGAACTCCCAACCCTTTTTATATTTATTGCTGCGTTTTCATCTCGGTCGTTTACCGAATTGCACGACGGACAACGCCAGCGCCTAACCGATAAATCTAGTTCGTCCAAGACATGACCGCAGCACGAACAAGTCTTACTGGATGGATACCAGCGATCTACATAAACAATCAGCTTCCCCTTCTTTTTGGCTACCCATTCCAGAATCGCCAAAAAGTCAGCTAGCGCCAAGTCATTAACTTTTCGACCCCAGAGGTGCTGCATTCCCTTCAGGTTTAGAGTTTCAAAGCATAACACATCGAACTGGTTAGTCAACTTGTGAGCAAGTTTCCAAAACCAGTCACGCCTACGATTGCTAATAGCTTCATGACAACGAACTAACTGCTTTCTCGCTTGTTCTCGGTTAGTTGACCCCTTCTGCTTTCTAGAATGTTGCTTAGACGCTTTCCGAAGAGTGTTAAGGGATGATTTTAGGAATAATGGCGACTCAATACTAAACCCCTCAGAACAGGTGAGAAACGTCTTCAAGCCAAAGTCTCTCTCCAGCTATTTTACTAGTCTCGAATTTGACTTTTGGTGTTGGATATCCGTCAACAACGATGACCATGAACAACTCACCTAGCGCTGTGCGCTTGATGGTTAGCGTCTTGAGAGTTCCCTCTATCTCCCTAGAGTTCCAGTATTGATAAACCCGACTTCCTATCTTGACTCGATTCCCTCCTAAAAACTTGTATCCGGCTTGCTTGAGCGTGAATGATTTGTACTTTTTGACCTTTTTGAATCCTGGCGGTCTTACCCCCTTCTTGTGATGCTTAAAAAAAAGTTGATAAGCTTTATCAATTCGTTGGCAAATATCTTGAACAGCTTGAGAACCCACTAACTGCCAAAAGGAATTTCGTTTCCTTAACTTGGCTATATGTTTCTGAAGCTTGGCGCAGTTTAAGTGTTTGCCCCACCAACGATAGTACCGACGATGGAGAGCAATGCAATGGTTATATATCACACCAGCAGCGTTGATGGTTTGCTTGAGATAACGATTGCGCTTATGACTGTAGAGCTTAAACTTCAGAGTTTTCATAATGTCTATTATACTAAGTCCATAAACATATAGTCCTCCTGACATAGCCCCATCAAAGTTAATGCACCGCATCAAGGGACGCACTGCTAGATTCCTGAGAAAAGAGTTTCCTGAATTAATGAAGCTTCCAAGTATGTGGACGAGAGCTTATTTGGTCTCAACAGCAGGCAATGTTGCTAGCTCAACTATTCAGAAGTACATTGAGGCTCAAGGAAAAGACTGACGGCACTTAAAAGTGCATACGCTACATCCCACCCTTAAAAGAAGTGGGCTTTGCTTGTTCTCCTGTAAGTGGTCACAGCCGCCCAAGACCCAAGTACATCTTTGAAGCCAAGCGATTGCGCAAAAATGGTTATCCCATTGGAAAATATGTAGGCGAAGACGGGCTACAGTGTTTTGTCCAAGGTGTGTACGCATCACAATACCCAGAAGCAGCAATGATTGGATATGTCCAAAGTGATATTGCCAGTTATTGGGAATCGGAATTGGAGCGAAGCTTTTATAAAGATGTAAACAACGATTTGCGTATCATACAGCTGTTGCACAAAGCCCAAGTTTTATCATCGATGACTGATGTATGGGTTAGTGAGCATGAACGAGAAGCAGGGAATTTAATAGCTGTATATCATATATTTCTGAATTGTTCAGCGTCTTTTGTCTAAACTCATCTGTACCGAAACTTCTCTTAACCGAGCAGTATTGGGGTGGGCATGGTCAAAAATTTCAAACACCTGCGATAGGATTCAAAATCATGCCCACCTTATACTTACATGGAACTCAGGTTAAACAACAAGCAACCTACTGCACCGGAGTTAACTCCCTTTCTTCCACAGTTTCCGGATTAGCTTCAGGAGCATCAGCTTCTGAAGGTGGTACAACTTGCCAGAATTGGGGGAGATATTCAGACCACTTACGCAGAATCATCTGAGCTTTAGGACTGCCAGTGTATTCTGCATGAGATTGAATGAGCTCTTTGAGCTGCTGTTCTCCCTTCTGGGAAGTAACTCGTTGAATTTTGACAATTTCCGGGTTGACTTTGGCTGGAAAACTGCCATCTTCATCTAGGAAATAGGCAAAACCACCAGTCATACCAGCGCCAACATTGCGCCCCACTTTACCTAAGACAACAATTACACCACCAGTCATATACTCACAACAGTGGTCACCAGCACCCTCAATTACTGCACAACCTTTGGAGTTCCGAACACCAAACCTCTCACCAGCTCCACCATTGGCGAACAGAGTGCCGCCAGTAGCACCGTAGAGACAAGTGTTACCTGCAATCACGTTTTTAGCCGGATCGTAGCTGGCTTCTGCTGGTGGTTTGATGATAATCTTACCGCCATGCATACCTTTACCTACATAGTCATTGGCTTCACCAGTCAAGACAAGAGTCATACCAGGTAGATTGAAAGCACCAAAGCTTTGACCAGCAGCACCACTGAAATTAAGGGTTATTTGTCCTTCAAAACCAGTGTTGCCATACTGTTTGGCAATAGCACCAGCTAAACGGGCTCCAACAGTTCGGTCAGTATTAACTATTTCTAGATACTTAGTTACAGAGCCTTGGTTACGGATGCCAAGCTGAATTTCCGGGTCACTCAGCAGCTGATCATCAAGTACATCTCCATTACTGTGAACCCCTCCATGGTTGAGGAAACTGCGGTCATGCCGAGTATCAGGCAATTGGAGCAAGCAATTAAGATCCAGCATAGATGTTTTAGTCAGCTGGATATTCTCCCGCATTTTCAAAATATCAGCCCGACCGATAATATCTGTCAAAGAGCGGTAGCCTAGTTTTGCCAGGAGCGATCGCACTTCTTGGGCGATAAAGTAGAAGAAGTTGACTACATGCTCTGGGATGCCTGTAAAGCGCTTACGCAATTTCTCTTGCTGAGTGGCAACCCCCACAGGACAATTATTTGTGTGACAAATCCGCGCCATAATGCAGCCTTCAGCAATCATGGATACTGAGCCAAAGCCGTATTCTTCTGCCCCCATCAACGCTGCCATTACCACGTCCCAACCAGTCTTTAAGCCACCATCAGCTCTCAGAAGCACGCGATCACGCAATTGGTTTTCCATCAGTACCCGATGCACTTCAGTTAAACCTAGTTCCCAAGGAACACCCGCATGTTTAATCGAACTCAAGGGAGAAGCACCAGTACCACCATCATGACCAGAAATTTGGATGATATCAGCATTAGCCTTGGCTACTCCAGCGGCAATGGTGCCAATACCAATTTCCGCCACGAGCTTCACCGATACTCCAGCCTGAGGATTAATCTGATGCAAGTCAAAAATCAATTGAGCCAGGTCTTCAATAGAGTAGATATCGTGATGAGGTGGGGGTGAAATCAGAGTTACCCCTGGCTTGGAGCGTCGTAGCATAGCGATGTAGGGACTTACCTTCTTACCTGGTAACTGCCCCCCCTCCCCAGGCTTAGCACCCTGAGCAATTTTGATCTCAGTTTGCTTAGCACTCATCAGATACTCTGGTGTTACCCCAAAACGACCTGATGCTACTTGCTTAACTGCCGAAGAAGCGATATCTCCCTTGTGCAAACCATTAAGATGGGGGAAGGTGGTAGAATGTCCTGTCTCATCTACATCATTAATCATTTTGAAGCGCATTGGGTCTTCTCCACCCTCGCCGCTGTTAGATTTACCGCCAAGCCGGTTCATCGCAATCGCTAAAGTTTCGTGAGCTTCTCGCGATAGGGAACCGAGGGACATAGCTCCAGTACAAAATCGCTTAACGATTTCTTCTACAGATTCAACTTCTTCAATCTTGATACTAGCTCGGTCACTATCAAAGTCTAATAAATCCCGCAGAGCCGTTGTCGGTCGTTCTTCTAAGAGTTTCTGATATACGTCATAATGGTCATAGGCTTTTTGATTGTCAGGAGTTTGTTTGCCGTTGTTAGATGACTGTGCGCGGACAAAGGAGGAAACTGCCTTGTGCAGAGCTTTAGCCATTTCGGGGCTGTTCATATGATATTCACCCCCAGGACGGTAGTTGACAAAACCAAAGTTCTCTAGTTTTTTGGTTGTCAATTCTGGAAAAGCCCGCTGGTGGAAAGCAATCACCTCCTGAGCTAAGTCAGATATACTCAAGCCACCAAGTCGGGATGTCGTCCCATTAAAAGCCAATGCCAATAAATCTGGGCCAATACCAATCGCTTCAAAAATCTGTGCTCCGTGGTAAGAAGACAGCAAAGAAATCCCCATCTTCGAGAGGATTTTCAACAAGCCAGCTTCCAATGCCTTGCGGTAATTTTTCTGAGCCTCTTCGATGGTAAGACTCTTAATTTTGCCCCGTGCCATGAGTTTCTGCGTTCTGCTGTCTGCCCACCAGTTCCGCACAGATTCCCAAGCTAGGTAAGGACAAACTGCTGATGCGCCATAACCAATTAAGCAGGCCAAGTGATGAGTACTCCAGCATTGAGCCGTTTCAGCAATGATCGAGGCCTTCATCCGTAGTCCTTGACGGATAAGATGATGGTGAACAGCACCTACTGCCAGTAAAGGAGGAATGTAACTGTAGCTTTCCGAGAGCATACTTCCAATGTTGGCAGCAGAGTTATTTCCAAGGAAATCGCTCAAAATCAGAATCTTTTTCCCTTCCCTGACAGCCTCAGCCGCTTGATTGCACAAATGACGCACAGCTGTTTCTAGCCCCTCAGGACCAGCAGCAATCTCAAATAAGGTAGATAGTTGGGCAGTGGCAAAGCCTGAGGTTTTGACTGCTTCTAGATCCGCCTCATTAAGTATTGGTGTCTGGAGCTTTAATAACTTGGCATACTCTGGTTTTGCCTCTAAGAGATTACCCCGTTTACCCAGCTCCATACTCAAAGACATCACCAAACTTTCCCGCAGAGGATCAATAGGCGGATTGGTTACCTGAGCAAAACGTTGCTTGAAGTAGTCATAAAGCAAGCGAGGTTTACCAGAGAGCACCGCTAAGGGAATATCATCTCCCATGCAGAAAGTGGGTTCTTTCCCTTCGGTAACCATTGTCTGGATAATCATATCCACATCCTCAGCTGTATAGCCAAAGGCTGTCTGCTGGCGGAGTAATTCCGAAGTCTCTAGCAAGGGAGTATCGCCAAAGGATTGGCTTTCCAAAACCACACGATGCTGAGCGAGCCACTTACCGTAGGGTTGTTGGGTCGCTATCCTCTGTTTGATTTCCCAATTTTTCAGAATTTCGTGGGTTTCCAAGTCCACAGCAATCATTTGCCCTGGTCCAAGTCTACCCTTTTCTATAATTTCTGTTTCTGGTAACTCCACAACACCAGCTTCTGATGCGACGATGACATAGCCATCTCGGGTAATGCTATAACGAGCAGGTCGTAGTCCATTCCGATCAAGGGTAGCTCCTACTTTCTTGCCATCCCCGAACACCAACATCGCTGGACCATCCCAAGCCTCTTGAATACCACTGTAGTATTCGTAAAAATCAATAATTTCGGGATATTGTGCCAAATCTGGTTGATTTTGATAAGCTTCTGGCACCATGATCATAATTGCTGCCATCGGACTATGCCCAGAGCGCACCAGTAACTCAAACACATTATCCAATGTTGCTGAGTCACTATTTTCAGGACGCACAAACGGCTTGAGTTCATCTAGCGATGATTGTTTAGAAACTTCGCTGTTGCCTATTTCCCAAGAAGGATGAGTTAAGTCTGCCTCCCTCGCCATCATCCAATTGATATTGCCCAATAGGGTGTTGATTTCCCCATTGTGTCCTAACAACCGCATTGGCTGAGCTAGTGGCCATTTGGGCATCGTGTTGGTGCTAAAGCGTCGATGATAAACAGCAAAGGTACTTTGATAATTAGGATTTTTTAAATCTGTATAGAATTCTCCTAGCACTGCTGAGCGCACCATGCCCTTGTAGATGATCGTGCGACTAGAAAAGGAACAAAAATAGAGATCCTCAGACCACTTAATACTAGTTTTAGACTCTAAAACCTTGCCAATTCGACGCCGAGTTTTGAACAATTTACGCTCTAGTTCGTCTCCTTTTTGGTTTGGAGAATGTACTATTACTTGTTCGATTCGGGGTTGATTTGCTCTTGCTTGAACTCCCAATAACTCAGTTTTCACTGGTACTATGCGCCAGCCCAAAACACTCAACCCTGCTTGAGCTAAGACTTGCTCAACGATTTCACGGGTTTGGTTAAGTAAATTCGTCTCTTGAGGCAGGAAAACCATACCCACCGCTAACTGCTCCGTTGGCGGCATCTCTATGTTCAATTCGGCAAACCAAGGCTTGAATAATTCCCAAGGAATTGCAGTCAATAAACCAGATCCATCTCCAGAGTCTTTGTCCGCACTACAACCACCTCGGTGCTCTAGACAACTCAAGGCAGATAAAGCCTGTTCAATCAGCTTATGACTTGGCTTTCCTCGTTGAGATGCAATAAACCCAACACCGCATGCATCCCGCTCTTCCACTAACCATCGTTGACCAGGATAAGGCTTACCTTTATGCAGTGGCAACGCCTGGAACGTCTGGCTCAGTTGACGTTGTTGTTTGTCGTTGATGCTCCTGTTATCCATTGAATAATTCACGTTTTTCCTGATATAAAGTTGAAGGGTTTAAGGGTGTTGAGCCCTTAGCAAACTCATACCTTGCTTAGACCAAATTGCCAGAGAAATTAGCCACAATCTACGCTAATGGTATAGTTTCTATAGTCACTCCTGTAATAATTATCTGCTCAACTACTTTCTGCAGCTGACATAAGGGCTACACATTCGGTAAACAAAAGGTTAAATTTGACTAGGCTAGGACTTGTGATAATGATTGAGTCTTCAATTGTTAGCAAGGAATAAACTTATTTGGCCTGCTGACGACCACGTCCTGTCAGATTGAGGGAATAGACATATTATAGGAAATGCTCTCATCTGGCAATCCCGACGCACGGGCTGTCTTGTATGTAGCTTTAACTACAGAATAATTGCTGAAATTGCTATATGGGCAAGAAGGTATCCAAATATACAACTAAACCTTTACAAAACAGCGATTATGAAAGTCCTCTTCACGTATGGGACGGATGAAATAGACCTCAGCCTGAATGTAAAGAGTTCATATAAATTTAACAACTATACCGTTTTAATAGTGACAAAGAGCATGACTGATTTGCTATGTTTGTTGTGGATAGCTAGCTTGTTTGTGTTGAATTTCTCATTAGTGATACCAGATCAGCTAGTTTTACCTTAGTTAATACTTAGGTTCTCAGGAGAAAAGGCATGGTTCAGTCGAGAGAGAAAGAGGCTTCTCACGTTTCGGCAATTACCCTACCGACATCCATGACTGTGAAAGAATCTGCTGCTTATGGTGAGCGCCCTTGGGGCTCATTCACAGTTTTGGAAGAAGGAAGAGGATACAAGATTAAGCGAATTGAAGTGAACCCTGGTCACCGCCTTAGTCTACAGATGCATCACCACCGGAGTGAGCACTGGATTGTTGTAAGCGGTACAGCCAAGGTAATTTGTGGCGATAATGAATCGATCATTTATCAGAATCAGTCTACCTATGTTCCCCAATGCCATGTTCACCGTCTCGAAAATCCAGGTATCATTCCCTTGGTACTGATTGAAGTCCAAAACGGGGAGTACCTGGGAGAAGATGATATTGTCAGGTTTGAAGATGACTATTACCGTGGCGGTTCTGAAGGAAAATAGGTAATAGCGATACAGGGTGCAACTTTTCTAAGACCAACACTTACAGCTGTTTTCATCTAAGTGAAGTAGAGAGTTTGTCGCTTGAAGGCAGGAGGCAGAAGGCAGAAGGCAGGAGTTAAGATGTACCTCATTAAGCTGCCAAGTGCTGTATGAAAACTTTGACGAAATTAGGACTTACGTACTGTCACGGAATTATGTCATCCTGAGCGATAGCGAAGGATCTCCAGACGGTCCAGATGCTTCACTATCAGCTCAGCATGACACTTGAGTGCGTAAGTCCTGGAAATATCAAACTATGATACCAAATCCGCCTTACTAACTCCTTTTATAAGTATTCCAGGATTTTTCTCCTCTGCTCCCTGCTTTTTTGAAATAGCAGAGGTTACTAACCCCCATTTTGTATCACGCAGCAGCTCTTGGATGCATGAGTCGAAAGGTGTGATATGAGCTGCACATATTACCTACACTGCTGTAGGATTGGCTAGGTGAACAAGATTGCAGATAGTTGGGTAATGATTAGTCTTAGCAAAACTGCTATTAGTGAGATTAGACGCCTACAGGTTAAGCGTAACGACCAGGAAGCACGATTACGCCTAGGGGTTCAATCCGGGGGGTGTGCCAAACATTACTACACTATTGATTTTGACAACGAGATAAATCCTGGCGATCGCATCTATAACTGTGAAGGCATCTGTGTCATAGTAGATACTCATAGTCTCAACTACATCAAAGGTTTGATGCTAGATTATTCCGAAGATCTCATGGGAGGGGGATTTCGTTTCCATAATCCCAACGCCTTAGAAAGCTGTGGCTGCGGTAACTCTTTTAGTGTAGAAACTTGAATTGCGATACATTGACAAAGCTACAAATTTTAGAAAAATTGACACCAGCTCTGCAATGTCGATACAATTAAAAGCTGTCAATATTTAGCACTGTCAAGGGAGCTGTACACTCCGTAACTCATGCCCACAATCCAGCAGCTCATCCGTAGCGAAAGAGCAAAAGCCAAGAAGAAGACCAAATCACCTGCGCTGAAGCAATGTCCACAGCGCCGAGGTGTCTGTACCAGAGTATACACAACAACTCCCAAGAAACCGAATTCAGCCCTAAGAAAAGTGGCAAGGGTTCGCTTGACTTCTGGTTTTGAAGTGACGGCTTATATTCCAGGTATTGGTCACAACCTACAAGAACATTCAGTTGTGATGATTAGGGGAGGTCGTGTCAAGGACTTGCCAGGAGTTAGATACCATATTATTCGGGGAACCCTAGATACTGCGGGAGTTAAAGATAGGGCTCAAGGTCGCTCTAAATATGGAACAAAGCGTCCGAAGAAAGCTTAAAGCCTGTTTGTCATTAGCTATGGTCGATAGTGCTTTTGCTCCTTTCCCTCTTACTTCCTCTTTGCTATAAGAGATTTTGGCAAAATTACTTAGTAACGCTTGATTTACTGCACTGCAAGACTTAAGTAACAAGGTTTAGGTGCAAAGTAAAAATGAGGCTAAAAGTTGGTCGCATGCATTGAGGAAGTTCTCAAGTTCAAAAATTATTGAACAGGACAGAAACAATCTGTCAAAGCAACTGCATTACACCCATCAGGTGTAATATTATCTGTTGGATAAATTTTTAAGTGTCAATATTGTTTCTTTTTTTGATTTATTATGTCTCGTCGCACAGTTATCAAAAAGCGTCCTGTACCCCCAGATCCAGTCTATAATAGCCGCCTGATAAGCATGATGGTGCGGCGGATTATGCACCATGGGAAAAAATCTGTTGCCAATCGCATAATCTACGGGGCAATGAAAATAATTGAGGAACGCACAGGTAAAGAACCACTAGAAACATTTGAAAAAGCAGTACGAAATGTTACTCCCTTAGTAGAAGTTAAAGCTCGTAGGGTGGGAGGTGCAACCTATCAAGTGCCAATGGAAGTGCGATCAGATCGAGGAACGACTCTTGCTCTGCGTTGGCTAATCCGATTCTCAAGAACTCGCTCTGGTCGAACAATGGCAAGCAAATTGGCAAATGAGTTGATGGATGCTGCTAATGAAACCGGAAACGCTATTCGCAAGCGTGAAGAAACCCATAGAATGGCAGAGGCAAATAAGGCTTTCGCCCACTATCGTTACTGATGGCTGAGTAATCTTGCTGATTGCCTAGCAGTGCTACTGAATAGTGAGATTTGTAGAGTCGGTCTGAGTAGATTGATTCTAACAAATCCCTAAAATTTTAAACGAAAGTATAGAATTGTAAACAGATAGTACAAATAGTAACGTCCAAATGACAGTGGCAGCAAACGAAGGAGGTAGCTGTGGCAAGAACCACCCCGCTTAATAAAACGCGCAATATTGGTATTGCAGCCCACATTGATGCGGGCAAGACAACAACAACTGAACGAATTCTGTTTTATTCAGGGATTGTTCACAAAATCGGTGAAGTCCATGACGGGACAGCAGTAACCGATTGGATGGCACAAGAGCGGGAGCGGGGAATTACCATCACTGCCGCTGCCATCAGTACAAGCTGGAGAGAACACCAGATTAATATTATTGATACACCAGGTCACGTTGACTTCACGATTGAAGTTGAGCGTTCGATGCGGGTATTGGATGGCGTGATTGCTGTTTTTTGTTCAGTGGGAGGTGTTCAACCCCAATCTGAGACAGTTTGGCGTCAGGCAGAGCGTTATAAAGTGCCTCGTGTTGTCTTTGTCAACAAGATGGATCGTACAGGTGCTAATTTCTTCAAGGTATACGACCAAATTCGCGATCGCTTACGGTGCAATGCAGTTCCGATCCAAATACCTATTGGCAAGGAAAGCGAATTACGAGGCATCGTTGACTTGGTGCGGATGCGCGCGAAAATTTACACCAATGACCTAGGAACGGATATTGAGGACACCGAAATTCCTGAAGATGTCAAAGATCAGGCAGAAGAATACCGCGCTAAGTTAATTGAGTCCGTTGCTGAAACCGACGACGCTTTAACTGAAAAGTACCTCGAAGGTGAAGAACTTAGTGAGGAGGAAATTCGCGAAGCACTACGCAAAGGCACTATTGAAGGAACCATTGTGCCTATGTTATGTGGCTCTGCTTTCAAAAATAAAGGTGTTCAGCTGCTGCTAGACGCCGTCATTGATTACTTACCAGCTCCGATCGATGTTCCGGCAATTGAGGGAACATTGCCAGATGGTACAGTTACCGAAAGGGTAGCTGATGATGAAGCACCGATGGCAGCCCTAGCCTTCAAGATTATGGCTGATCCCTATGGTCGCTTGACTTTCCTGCGGGTCTACTCAGGAGTACTCAAGAAGGGCAGCTATGTCCTCAACTCCACAAAGGATCGCAAGGAGAGAATCTCACGCCTGATTCGTTTGAAAGCGAACGACAGGGAAGATGTTGAGGAGCTAAGAGCCGGTGACTTGGGAGCTGCGGTGGGCTTGAAGCAAACTATTACTGGGGATACCATATGTGATCCAGAGAACCCAGTAATTCTGGAATCTCTCTATATTCCCGAACCAGTGATTTCAGTAGCAGTAGAGCCAAAAACTAAGCAAGATATGGAGAAGCTATCCAAAGCACTCCAAGCTTTATCCGAAGAAGATCCAACATTCCGAGTCAGTATTGATTCAGAAACTAACCAAACTGTAATTGCAGGCATGGGTGAGTTGCATCTGGAAATTCTGGTAGACCGGATGTTGCGAGAGTTCAAGGTAGAGGCTAATGTTGGTGCCCCTCAGGTTGCCTACAGAGAAACAGTTCGCAAACCAGTCAAGGCTGAAGGCAAGTTTATTCGCCAAAGTGGTGGTAAGGGTCAGTATGGCCATGTTGTAATCGAGTTGGAGCCAGGGGAACCCAGCAGCGGTTTTGAATTTGTCTCCAAGATTGTTGGCGGTGCTGTACCGAAGGAATACATTTCTCCTGCTGAGCAAGGAATGAAAGAATCTTGTGAATCGGGTGTGCTGGCTGGTTATCCTCTAATTGACCTCAAAGCTACTTTAGTTGATGGATCTTATCACGACGTAGACTCTTCAGAAATGGCATTTAAGATCGCTGGATCAATGGCAATCAAGAATGCTGTGCTTAAGGCTTCACCAGTACTATTAGAGCCTATGATGAAAGTTGAAGTTGAAGTGCCTGAAGACTTCCTAGGGGACGTCATAGGTGACCTCAACTCCCGCCGTGGTCAAATAGAGGGTATGGGTTCTGAGGAAGGTTTAGCTAAAGTTACTGCTAAAGTTCCACTAGCAGAGATGTTTGGCTATGCTACTGATATCCGGTCTAAGACTCAAGGTCGGGGTATTTTCTCAATGGAGTTCAGCAAGTATGACGAGGTACCTCGCAATATCGCTGAAGCCATCATCGCTAAAAATAAAGGGAACGCATAACTAGGAATAAGGAACACGTAATTCATGGCACGCGCAAAGTTTGAAAGGAACAAACCCCACGTCAACATTGGCACGATTGGTCACGTAGATCATGGTAAAACTACCCTAACTGCTGCTATCACTATGTCATTGGCAGCACAAGGGAAAGCTAAAGTCAAAAGCTATGAAGAGATTGATGCAGCCCCTGAGGAAAAGGCACGGGGTATTACCATCAACACCGCCCATGTTGAGTACGAAACTGACAATCGTCACTATGCCCACGTAGATTGTCCAGGACACGCGGACTACGTCAAGAACATGATCACAGGAGCAGCTCAAATGGATGGAGCTATTCTTGTGGTTTCTGCAGCTGACGGTCCGATGCCACAAACAAAAGAGCATATTCTCCTAGCACGGCAGGTTGGAGTTCCTAACATTGTTGTCTTCTTGAACAAGCAAGACCAAGTAGATGACGAAGAATTAATCGAACTAGTGGAACTAGAAGTCCGTGAACTCTTGAGTGAGTACGACTTTGACGGTGACAATATACCCATTGTCATTGGCTCAGCATTGCAAGCAGTGGAAGCTCTTACCAAAACACCCGATATTGCCAAGGGTGGCAATGAATGGGTTGATAAAATCCTCTCTCTCATGGATGAAGTAGACGGATACCTCCCAACACCAGAGCGAGATATTGATAAGCCCTTCCTGATGGCAGTGGAAGACGTATTCTCGATCACAGGTCGGGGTACTGTAGCCACCGGTCGTATTGAGCGGGGCAAGGTCAAAGTCGGGGAAAAAGTAGAATTAGTCGGTATTCAAGGTACACGGGAAACCACTGTAACTGGCGTAGAAATGTTCCAAAAGACTTTGGACGAAGGTATGGCTGGTGACAACGTAGGAGTCCTGCTGCGGGGTATCGACAAGGAAGGTATTGAGCGGGGGATGGTACTTGCCAAACCTGGCTCCATTACCCCTCACACTAAGTTTGAATCTGAGGTGTATGTTCTGAAGAAAGACGAAGGTGGACGTCATACCCCCTTCTTCTCCGGCTACCGACCTCAATTCTATGTGCGTACTACCGACGTTACCGGTACAATCGATGCTTTTACAGCTGACGATGGTTCCACCGCAGAAATGGTGATGCCAGGCGATCGTATCAAAATGACCGTACAGCTAATCAACCCAATCGCTATTGAAAAAGGAATGCGCTTCGCCATTCGAGAAGGTGGTCGTACCATCGGTTCGGGTGTTGTTTCCAAAATCCTTGAGTAGCGCTATTGCGATTTTGAACAGGAGCAGATAGGCAATAGCTTTTCTGCTCCTTACTTATCTACTGCGGCATAGCTACCCTTAAAGCAAAGCGGGACATAGTTGGGCAAATTACTAATTCCCATACTCTTGAGTTTTGAACCTGGAAAATTAAACAATGGCAACGATTCAACAGCAAAAAATTCGGATTCGCCTGAAAGCCTTTGACCGGAGACTGCTTGACACCTCTTGTGAGAAGATAGTGGATACAGCTAACCGGACAAACGCCACAGCTATTGGTCCTATTCCTTTACCTACCAAGCGTCGTATTTACTGCATTTTGCGATCGCCTCACGTTGATAAAGATTCGCGGGAACATTTTGAAACACGTACCCACCGACGCATTATTGATATTTATCAGCCTTCTTCCAAAACCATTGACGCTCTCATGAAACTTGATTTGCCTGCAGGTGTTGATATCGAAGTTAAACTTTGACCATTCCTATCAACGTCAGTATCAGGATTATTAGGATTTCAGGATTTTCAGGATATTAGAGACAAAATTCAAAGATAATCAATAAATATCTCTGAATAAAAAAATTCCGTTAATCCTGCAATTCTGTGAATCCTGATACTGACGAGGAAGAGTAGCCCAATGTCCCCAGGAGTTATCGCAAGTCAGTTGTTTGCTTCTTGTTCTAGAAGAAATTCGTTAAAGTAAGTAAAGAAGCGCAGTTACAGTTTTTACTAAGGCACAATGGCATCCCATTCCTCAATTGCTGTAAGAGAACTCCCTTTATTTCCACTGGAAGTGGTTTTATTTCCAGGGCGTCCTCTTCCCCTGCATATCTTTGAATTTCGCTACCGAATCATGATGAATACGATTTTGGATAGCGATCGCCGATTCGGGGTATTGATGTGGGATCAAGTTCAAGGTCAACCAGCTGCCATTGGCTGCTGCGCCGAAATTATCCACTTCCAGCGTCTGCCCGATGACCGGATGAAGATCTTGACCTTAGGGCAACAAAGATTTCGCGTTTTGGAATACGTTCGTGAAAAACCCTATCGCGTTGGCTTAGTAGAATGGATTGAAGACAAACCAACAAACAAAGACCTCAGAGCGATGGCCATGTCAGTAGAACAACTACTCCGGGATGTTGTTCATCTTTCTGCTAAGTTGACTGGCCAGAAAATTGAGCTACCAGAAGATCTGCCTGATCTACCCCTAGAATTGTCTTACTGGGTTGCTAGTAATCTTTACGGAGTAACCTCAGAACAACAGGCGCTGTTAGAGATGCAAGATACCGCAACTCGTTTAGAACGAGAAGCGGAAATTCTCACCTCAACCCGCAATCACCTCGCAGCACGTACAGTTCTTAAGGATGCCTTGAATTAGATAGGGCTTGCTGAATAAGTGTGTAAGCGATGCCAGACAAGGGTTTCAACTACCCTACAATCGAAATAAGTGTAAGGTTTTTGAGCCTATCGATGCAATTTCCTTGCACCGCAAGTGGAAAATCCCTAACACCTAACACCTCCAACCTCACCTACCACCTAACACCTATTCAAACCCGAAAGTTACGACTTATTCAGCAAACCCTAGATATAGCGTTCCTCTGACTCATGAGGTATATACTATAATTCAGGCATCATTATCATTGGGGTGAAAAACTTGATTTATCAGCATTCCGCTTGCTTGTTACTCTCTGAGCTGATTGCCTATTCACCATTCTCCATGCCTAAGTCAATTGATAAGACACTATAACTGCCAAAGATTTTGAGAATTTCTGTATAAGAAACTAATTCCTCAAGAGCAGCTTGTACTGATGATCTAGAACCATCAGCTTCTATATCAATGAAGAAAAGGTACTCACCAAGCGATCGCTTAGTAGGGCGGGACTCAATGCGACTCATATTAATCCCGCGCTCAGCGAACACTTGGAGTGGCTTGGCTAAAGCTCCAGGTACATTAGCAGGAGTACTGAAAGCCAAAGAAGTATGACTACCACTAGTAGAAGGTTGTTTCCCTAGAACCAAGAATCTGGTGCAGTTGTCAGGATAGTCATTGATAGCAGATGCCAGTACTGGTAAATTGTAAAGCTGTGCTGCTCGTTCGGAAGCAATGGCACCTGCTGTATGGTCTTCATCTAGGTAATGTAGCGCTTCCGTAGTTGAGTTAGTTGGAGTTGGTTGTACTCCAGGGAGAAACTTTTCTAACCATCGTTGACATTGTGCCAGAGCTTGGGGATGGGAATAAATGGTTTTAATTGTTTCTATAGTCGAAGATCGAGATAGTAAGGTATGTCTAATGGGCAAAACCAGACTTTGTTGAATTTGTAGCGAATCCAGTTGCCATAGCAAATCTAGGGTAATCGCAACACTGCCTTCAATAGAATTTTCCACTGGGACAACTGCTAAATCTGCTTGCTCTTGCGCCACCGAATATAAAGTTTGAGCAATGCTCGGATAAGGACATAACAGAGATTTGCTACCTTTTTCTACGGCAAGATTACGAATGTAAGCTAAGGTAGCAGCTTCTGCGTAAGTACCTGGTGGTCCTAGATGGGCAATGGATACAGACATTAGAATTTAGAATTTAGAATTTAGAATTTAGAATTGGAAAGAATGATGTAGCTATATCGTCTCCTTTTTCTCCTCATCTTCCTCCGCTTCCCCAGCTCCCCAACTCCTCTGCCTTTACTGAATGGATTGGAAGCTCATTACCTTTGAGCTGTTGGTTTGGTTTGCAAGTGTAGTTTAGGATCTTGCGCTACCCAACCCAGAGCAGAATCCTGGCGAACTTCAAAATGCAGATGGGGTTCTTCAATGTCAGGGCGTCCAGTGGAACCAACTGTTCCCAAGGTATCTTCTATTTGAACCCGCTGACCTACACTAACACTAATACTACCAAGGTGAGCATAGCGGGTTTGGCGTCCACCTTGATGATTAACTACTACCAAGTTACCATAATTACCTTGCTCACCAGCGAAAGCTACAGTCCCAGCATCAACAGACAGTACAGAAGTTCCAGGCTCTGCTAGTAAATCTAAACCACTGTGAAACTTAGATTGTTGAAGATTAGAATTTTGCTGCCAACCATAACCCAATGCTACCGAAGCTACTGAAGGCAACGGATAACCAGGAAGTCCAGTGTAATTTTCCCTAACTGGACGTTCCCCTCTTGAGAAATCTACCCCTGGAATAAAGACTTGTAGAGGCTGTTGCTGACAGCCATTCACCTCAAATAAAATATCAGCTGGAACACCATAGGTTTCTGCTAAGTCTTTCCAGCTAGCACCTGTAGGAGCCTGAACACGAATGCCATTGAAGGGGGGAATCAAAATTGTCGAGCCAATAGGTATCGAGCCTCTTGTCAAAGAAGGATTCAACTGTACCAGCGTAGCTGGGATGAGATTATATCGGCTAGCAATACTCTCGACAGTTTCACCCGCAACAACCTGGTGGCTCCTCAGGCGAGAGAGAGCAGGTGGTGGACAAGAATTTTCTGCTGTTGAAGGATTTTGAACAATCAACTGAGCAACTGCCCAGAGAATGATTGAAGTAAAGGGAAGGCGCAGATTGTTCATAAGTTATTAGTTATTTGTCACTGTTCACCCATTTGACAATAAGTTAGCAAAATAGAGAATCTAAGAGAGGAAATTAGAGACTATATAGCGTTTCTAAATGAGACATGAAAAAGCATCATATTTTTCAATATTAGGAAAATTGAATAACTTAAGGTCAACCAAAAGTTTAAATAAACGCTTAATAATATTGAAGTTTTTACAAAAACGATGACACCTTCTCAGTAAGTTTTTTAGTTGTAACCAAACTGCCTCAATCGGATTTTCTTCCGGAGCATTCGGAGCAAATAGTTCACAGATTACTTTCCACTCTGACTCTGTTAAATCTTGATTCACACAGCCAAGTAATTCACGCATTTCTTGCCCTTTGTGATAGCTTGCACCATCCCAAATAA
>CBDCVG010000090.1:0-17870 GCA_965222765.1 Caldora sp. | reverse complement strand
CAATGGTGATTGATTATTTTCCAGAGATTTGTTGAACAACACCCAAAGAACAATGACTCAGAGTACAGAATCAAAAATCATTTTAATTGTGGATGACACCCCCACAAATTTGGAAGTGCTATCAGAGTCTTTAAGTACTGCAGGCTTCGAGGTGGCAGTAGCAATTGATGGCGAAAGTGCGATCGAGCAAACTGAATATAACCCACCGGAGCTGATTTTATTAGATGTGATGATGCCAGGAATTGACGGCTTTGAAACTTGTCGTCGGTTAAAGGAAAATCCTTTGACTCAGGGCATCCCTGTGATTTTCATGACGGCTCTTTCCGACACAGTGGATAAAGTTAAAGGTCTTTCTTTGGGAGCAGTGGATTACATCACCAAGCCGTTTCAAAAAGAGGAAGTATTAGCTAGAGTTACTGTACATCTAAAACTACGCAATTTGAGTAAGACGCTTGAGCAAAAAAATGTCTTACTGCAACAGTTAGCACAGGATTTAGAACAACGAGTGGCTCAGCGAACCGCTGCACTTTCCCAATCTCTGCAAGAACTTCGACAATCCCAAGTTAAACTAGTCCAGAGTGAAAAAATGTCTACCCTAGGTGAATTAGTTGCTGGGGTAGCTCATGAAATTAACAACCCACTCAGCTTTATCTCTGGCAATCTTGGTCATGCTGAAACCTACTTCCAAGACCTGAGCAGAATCTTGCAACTTTATCAGCAGTATTACCCCAATCCTTGCCCAGAAATTAGTGAGGAGTTAGAGGAGGTTGAACCAGATTTCTTACTGGAAGATTTGCCCAAAGTGCTCCAATCAATGAAAGTGGGAACTGAACGCCTTAGTAATATTTCTTTGGCTTTGCGCAATTTCTCCCGCTCAGATCTGGTAGAGAAGATGTCAGTAGATATTCACGAAGGGTTAGATAGTACCCTGTTAATTTTGAAGCATAGATTGCAAGCCAAGAAAAAATTTGCTGCTATTGAAGTAATTAGAGATTATGGTGACTTACCTTTGGTAGAGTGCTATCCTGGACGACTAAATCAAGTATTTATGAATATCTTGGCCAATGCTATTGATGCTTTGGAATTGGGCACTGGAGACGGGGAAGTGAAAACTAGGCAAGCTTCTTCCCCAACAGTATTGGCTCTTGCTGTAGCCCAGCAGCAACTAAGGAAGGTTCCTGAAGACGCAAACAATGGCTTATCTCAGCAGAGGAGAAGTGTACAGTATGGTGGGAGTTTACATAGTAGTGAAACTAACCAGGCAAACAACCAACAACTAATAGTCAATAACCAGTTCTCCATCCCAACTATTCGGATTCACACAGAAGTAATTGACAGCAACTCAGTAGTTATCCGGATTATTGACAATGGTCCTGGTTTGACAGAATCAGTTAAACAGCGGCTCTTTGAACCGATGTTTACCACGAAACCTCCAGGTAAAGGGACGGGGTTGGGTTTATCGATCGCGCGTCAGATTGTCGAAGAGTATCATAAAGGTCGGCTCAGTTGTATTTCCGCACCAGGAGAAGGGACAGAATTTGCGATCGAGATTCCCATAAAATAACCTTTGTTATTGGTTATATCAAGTCCGGTGGAGTACTTGCACTTTTGTGGCAATAAGGCAAAGGGCTCCAAGGAAAAGACCAAAGTTGCAAGGTAGAAGGGAATGATAAGTGTTTAGCCTGAGATTTTGCACCATTCTCGATAACCCGCCAGGGGTTGAAACCCCTGTCTAATAGCTAAAGTCGTCTAAAGACGACTAGATAACGGTATCATACTAAATCCGGTTATGAAAACTTACTTATCTTATTGAGAAAAGCTTGATATATGAGGGTGCATCTGACTGTCTTGTATAATGGTATTGCCTGGAAAATAATTTGATTATTTATTAAAAAAATGACTCTAACGCTTCAATTTAAACCAGAAGTCGAGGCTCGTATAATTGCTCAAGCTGCCGCTAAAGGTGTATCAGTAGAAACCTATCTTGAATCTATGATTGAAGAGAGTTTGATTCACCAAGAACAAAGATCTTTGAATCAAAAAGCAACCGATAAAGAATGGAACTCGGAATTGATGGATTTAATCAATAGTCCAGCTTTTACTGTCGCACCGCCACTTGACGATACAGCAGTTGACCGAGAAAGTATCTACACAAGAGAAGAAGAAATGTTATGAGCTATTTGGTGGATACAAATGTTTTGTTGCGTTTGGTGCAGAAGAATAGCTCGATGCATCCCGATGCTCGCAAAGCTATTTCTAGGCTTAGAAGACAAGGTGTATCCTTATGTATTATTCCACAAAATATTATCGAGTTTTGGGCTGTTGCCACACGACCAATTAGTAATAATGGTTTAGGTTTATCAATTGATGAAGCTTCACAAGCAACAGATAAAATCAAGAGAATATTTGTACTATATCTTGATACTCCTGGGATTTTGTACGAGTGGGAAAGTATTGTTATTAAACATCAGGTTAAGGGAAAACAAGTACATGATGCTCGTTTGGTCGCTGCAATGGTAACTCATAAAATTACACATTTACTTACATTTAACATTGATGACTTCAAACGTTTTTCTGAAATTATAAGTGTTAATCCCCAAAGTGTTGCTTCATAGGCTTAGATATATTCGGTGATGTAACAACCCATGTAATTATCAGTGACGATCACAAGTATTTTCTGCTGCTCTGAGGCGATTTATCTATCTGAGTGCGTAAGTCCTGATTTGTTATTTTCATTAATGCTTCGACAAAGAGCGCGATCGCTCTCACTTACATTTGGGTTATGCTTCAGATAATCCCCTGCCCACTTACAACCACGTCGCAGTAGCTTATCTAGATCATTTAGAGCTAAATTGATATTCCACAAGATCACAGTTTTATCCTCACTAGCGGTAGCAAGACTAGCGGTAGCAAGAGTCTTACCGTCAGGGCTGAAGCTGACACTATTAATTGCAGCACCACTCGTCTGGAGAGTTTGGAGTAGTGTACCGTCTGTAGACCAGAGTTTTACTGTTCCGTCACTACTACCACTAGCAACTATCGGACTATTAGGACTAAAACTGACGCTGTTAACTGCACTAGTATGTTCCTGGGTAGTATCTTTCTGGAGAGTTACAAGTTCTTGACCTGTCAAATTCCAGAGTTTAATAGTTCCGTCTAGACTGGCGGTAGCAAGAATCTTGCCCTCAGGGCTAAAACTGATACTATTGACCGCAGCATTGTGTCCTTGGAGTGTTTTGATTATTTCACCGTCTAGGTTCCAGAGTTTAACGGTTCCATCTTGACTAGCAGTAGCAATGATCTTGCCATCAGGGCTGAACTTGACACTGTAAACATCACCTTTATGTCCCTTGAGAGTTGCCAGTTCTTTACCTGTTAAATTCCAGAGTTTAACGGTTCCATCTACACTAGCACTGGCAAGGAGTTTTCCATCCGGGCTGAAACTGACGCTCTCAACCCAGTCCCCATGACCTTCGAGTGTTTTGCTCAGTTTACCATCTAATCTCCAGAGTTTGACAGTTCCATCCAAACCAGCACTGGCAAGAAATTTACCATCCGGGCTGAAACCAAGACTTATGACTGCGCCTTGATGTCCTTTTAAAGTCATAACTAATGTACCGTCTTCTTTCCAGAGCTTCACAGTTCCATCGAAACTAGCAGTGGCAATTAACTTACCGTTGGGGCTAAAGCTGACGCTATCAACCGCAGCGTCATGTCCAAATAGGGTTTGGGTTTCAGGACGATAGCCCTCAATGCTCCAGAGTCTGACTGTTAGGTCTTTGCTGGCAGTGGCTAAAATTTTGCCATCGGGACTGAAACTAATACTTGTAATCTCCTTGTTATTACCTCGGAAGGTTTCAAGTTCCTGACCTTTCCTACTCCAGAGCTTAACAGTTCCGTCTAAACTACCAGTGGCAATTACCTTACCATCAAGACTGAAGCTGACGCTACTGATTGTGGCACCGGAGCTTTGGAGATTTAGAAGTTCCTGACCTTGAAGATTCCAAAGTGTAACATTTCCTTCTAGGCTAGCACTGACAATTGCCTGACCATCAGGACTGAAACTGAGACTCGTAATAGCAGTTTTATTCCCCTGAAAGAATGACGGAATTAGGTTGCCTTGTCTGTCCCACAATCTTAGTGTTCCATCACGACTACCACTAACAATCATCTTACTGTTAGGGCTGAAACTAAGACTCGTAATACCAGCTTTATTTTTCGGCAAGGATTCGAGCAATTTACAGTCTAAGCTCCAGAGCTTAACTGTCCCATCAGTGCTGCCAATAGCAAGGACTGTACCATCAGGACTTAAACTGACACTATTGACTGCTGCATCTGCATCTTTGTGTTTGCATGTATCTTTAAGTTGTAGCTCACCGTCTAGGCTCCAAAGTTTAACTGTGCCATCAGCACTACCAGTAGCAAGGATTTTACCATCACGACTGAAACTGACGCTATTGACTGTATCTGTATGTTCCTGGGGGTTGTCTAGTAGCTCACCGTCTCGGTTCCAAAGTTTTACCGTACCATCAGCACTGCCAGTGGCAATGACTTTACCATCAGGACTGAAATTTACACTATTAACCCAACTTGTATGATTTTCCGAATGCTTTTCTTCCAAGCGATTGCGTTCTCTTACTCCATAAACTGCTTGTTGTAATGCAGCTAAAGTCTGAGTTTGGTTATCAGTTTCTACTCCAATTGTTGACTTAATTTGTCTTCCTGCTCTTAAAGCTTTTATGAGTGGATCAAGCGACTCCCTATTGGTGTTATAGAGGGCTTCTGAAGATTTAGTAAGGGCTATAATTTCACTGTTTTTTGCTTGCTGGAATGATAATACTGTGAATGATGCCAAAAATGCCGTAGTCACAGATGCAACTAAGGTATACAGTGCTCTTCGTTTCAACTTATTCCGCTTGACTTCAATAAGTTGTCGCTGCCCTTTCTCTTTTTCCAACTCAGCAAGTAATTTAGCACCTTGTTGTCTGCGGATAAAAGTAACGAGATAATCATTTACCAATTGATAGCGGTCAGCTGGATGCCCTGGCAGAAGTAAAACTAATCCTGAACTTACTAAAATCTCTAAGATTAAATTTAGTGCTTCTGCTTTTAATCCTACATCAGATGCTAACTCTGTCCTAGTCTTGAGCAGTCGAGTGTTGTTTTCGTCAGTAAGTGAGTACAGAATTTGCTGCGCCCCAGATTTATTTTTAGGACCACAGTCTGAAATAACTTCTTTTAAAAATCGCGTTAATAATGCTTGGAGAGAACCAGACTGGTAATATTCAACTAGAGTTGTAATATTCTCAGTTTGTAATTGATAACCCAGAATCTGTAACTCAATTGTACGGATTTCACCACGCTCTCCCGCTAAATCCTTCACAAGTTGATCGATTAACGCAGGTTCCAAATAAAATCGAGCTTTATTTGCTAAAGTTAGGATAAATTTAGTGGCATCTTTAAGAGATAAATGTCCTAGATAATAAAGAATGTCTTTGTTTAAAATATTGTTAACAGTGTCTAATTTAATTGAGCGCTCAAATTTCAACAAATAATGCAAATAATTTTCATTTAATAGCAAAATAACTTTAGTGTGTGGCAAATCATCAATGCAGGTTTTCAAAAAATCAAAAAAAACATTCTGCTCAGCTAGACTTTGTACAGGGAAAAAGGACTCTTCAAATTGATCAAAAATCAAAACTGTCAGTAAGTTTAATTCATCATTATCTCGCAACTTTTCTAAGAGGATCGTTACTGATTCTGGTTCAATAGAAACACTAATCCCTCTTACTTTGAGGGCGTTAACCAATAACTTGCCCAACTCCCTAACCCAGTTAGTATAGACTCGTATGATAATTGGTAGTACATCTCGTTGACCTATAGCTCGTTGCTTAAGAATTGGCACTAATCCTGCATCGATTAAAGAACTTTTACCAACTCCAGATTGTCCATGAATAACAGTTAATTTACACTGAGTATTGCCAATCCTTGCGAGCAAATTATTGATATCTTTTTGTCTACCAGAAGCTATGATTTCGTCTGCAACTTTCTCAGACTGCTCAACCATTGAAATTTGAGGATGAGCTGTCTTTTGTTTTGGCTGTAATCTCCCTGCACCAATAAAGGCTTTCAAGCCAAACTGTTGTTCAATACCAATTCTTTCTTGTTTAACTTTAAAAGCAGCTAGATAGTTACCTTGTTTGAAGTATACTGCCCGCAAGTTTGACAAAATTCTAATATAAAGTCCTGGATCAAAATGAGGTTGAGTTTCTGCTTTAGCTTTTTTGAGGTAATCAATGGTTTCTTGATACTTACCAAGACCTTTTGTTGCTATTGCCAATAACAATAAATACCACCCTTGATGAAAATATTGCATCCAATCTAATTTCACCTGCTGCTTGGATGAGGTGCGTTCTGATTGAACAGACAAAATATTTGTTATTATTGAGAGTGCTGCTTCTGCTAATTGCTTAGCTTCAGTCCAAGCTGATTGGGCTAAAGCAACCTCGGCTAGAAAACCATAATCTTGAGCTAACTCAATTGAGCAAGCATCTTTTCTATGTAGATTGAGCGATTTTTCGGCTAGAGTCTCTAAGTCTTGCCATCTGTGCGATCGTTGCAATATTATACAAAATTGAGTAATAAATTTGTTAACTAAATCGAGAGACAATTCCTGGTCTAAAATATCAACACATTGCTCAAATGCATTGTATTCTTGACTTTTACCATAAGAAGACAAGCCGATATGAAATAAAACCATCGCTTGCCAATCAATGCGGTGGATTTTTTCCCATATTATTAAGCTCTTTTGATAGTAAGCTAAGGCTTGCTGATACTGTTTGGTTGCATAGTAGTTTCTACCTAGCATGAAGTAAAAACTAGCTTCTAACTCTGGCTCTATTTCTTGGTCATGAGCTTGTAAATCTTGCCAAGATAACTCAAATTCAGACAGATTATCCAGCCCTAATTTCAGCCCATATAAAAATTTTTGAGGATTATAATTTGGAAAATAAACCAAGATATCTTCGGCTTTTTGAGACAGACAATAGATTAACTCATAAGACGAGCAATCAGGAGGCGCTTGAAACTTCTTGGTTATGCCCCAACTCTCAAAATCAGGAGCAACCCGAACCAGTTTGGTTTGAACTTCATCATTGATCCACAACACTAGCGGGAAATGACAATTTTTCCGAAACTCCTCCCGCACTTGGTTAGTCGCTGCCAGCAACTTATCAAGATCATCAACAGACTCCAAGCCGAAGACAATCACAGTCCCTGGCTGTTCATCTTCTAGTTCCTGCCGAATCCTAGCATAAAGCCTGCGATCAGACTTTTTCAGGACAATCTCGCAGATTTGAACAGAAGAGATTTCTCCCAGCCGCTGCGTCATTTGCTGCTGTATATAGGTATAGTTGCAGTGTGCAAAAATGACTGAGAATTGACCCTGACAAGCTTCAATTGCCCAAGCCAATTTTTTCAACGCACGCTCGTTGTAGGCAGTAACCTCTTTTGCTTGATGGGAGATACTCATAACTGTAATTCCTTAGCTTCTGCCAAAATCGGATTAACGTCAAACCAAGGTTTTTCTCTATCGTAATACTCGTAAACAAAGCGACTGCGGATTAATATTTGATATCCGTCATCTCCAGTCACTTTCTTGTGCTGTGCTACTTGACGCAGTAAATCCCACTCATCGTCAGTTATTGCTAAGACGAATTTATGGCGCTGTTCCTGAATCATGCTATCTAGGACATCATACGACTAGTCCCTTTTTCCCCTTCTGTTTCAATTTCTTGATAGCAGGCTCCAGCACCTCCTGATTAATGGCCTCTATAATCCCGTTAGTGCGTGGCTCTAGATATCCTCTCAACTTATCCCGTTGCTTGGGACTTGCTTTGGTTTGACTGGTAATGGTGGCAATTCCTACAGAGAATTCCACCTCAGATAACTCCATTGGTGTTTGTAAAATATCTTTGACTTCGCCGAATAACTTCTGAAAGTACCCTGGTTGAAGGTTAATACCAGCGTCTTCAAGACTGGCACTGACTCGACGAGCGATCGCCAGTAAAATATCACTGACATCAACATCACTCATTTCCAAGTCTTGATCTGACTCGAAGTAAACGACGTGAAATCCTGACTGCTCTAGATCCGCCTTTAAGCGCAGTAGCTCAGTAGACTTACCGCAGCCAAGATGACCAGTAAACAGTTGACAGGTAGCCTCATTAGTTGAAAAAATAGCAATTTTTTTTCTAAGTTTTTCAATAATCTGCCCTCCACGCACTGAGGAGAAATCAATATAATACTTTAGATCCTCCTCTTTCTCGATAGCTAAGGTTTTAGTGGGATTGGTGGCTTGGTAAAACCTCTGTAAATCTACGGTCATATTAGTATTTATATTGTCTATATCAATCTTTATTGTAGATAATAATTTTCAAAAAAATAGATTTTTTTAAATAATGGTAACAGAATGTAAAAATATGATTTTTCTTCATTGAGATATCTCTCTCAATCTAAATGCATAAAAATTGACTCTGCATTGAGGATTAAGTGGTACTGCTTGATTTGAATCCTAAAGCTGGAATTAAGCGATCGCACAAACGAGAGTAGTGGGAGCATCTTGCTCCCTGAAATTACCGAAAGCGAGCAGGATGGAAATTACTGAAAGCGAACAGGATACTCGCACTACTTTCTTTGCCAAAATGAGATGCTCCCTAATTCTTGGCAGGAGCTGAAGAAGAAAAATTTCGACATCAGTATTTCTATCAAGTTCCTGGCATTAGTGCAATCTAGCCTACAGTTGTACATGTTATAATAATGTAATTACAAGACTCCAAATTAACAAAATGGACACTCTAAAATTCCGAAAAATCGGTAACTCAGTTGGTGTAACCTTTCCCCAAGAGTATCTCAAACATTTGGGAGTAGAATCAGGAAGTGAAGTTTTTATCACTAAAGAAGCGGATGGTCGAATCGTTTTATCCCCTTACGATCCCAATTTCGCAGCAACAATGGAAGCATATCAACAAGTTAAAAAGCGATATCGCAATACCTTAAAAACGTTAGCAGAGCAATGACCAATACCTATTACTGGCTGACACTCAAAGAAGTTATTGCATTACATCAAGAACTCATCAAAGACTATGGTGGACATGATGGTATTTTGGATGAGGGAGCTTTAGAATCAACTCTTTTCCGTCCTCAACAATTAGCATACTATCAACCAAATTCTCCTCTGTGTGATTTAGTAGCAGCCTACGGATATGGGTTAGTCAAAAATCATTGTTTTGTGGATGGGAATAAGCGAATTGCCTTTGTGGTTATGGCAGTTTTCTTATTGAGAAATGGTTATGAACTTACTGCCACGGAAGTTGAAGCGGTTGATATAATGATTAATCTAGCACAAGGAAACATTACTCAAAGTCAATTAGCATTGTGGTTAACTGATAATTCTGTCGTAACTACTTAAACTCAGTCAAAATTTGTTAGCTTTGTTTGAGTCTAAGGTTCTAATTTAAAGGAGATAGTGGCTCATAAGTCTCACTCAACTGTTCTAACAACCTGGCGTTTAGCTTGGGGTAAGGTTGACAATCTCACTGGAGCTTACTGGCAGGATGAGCAGATTGCCATTTTTCTACCCCCCTCATCTGCGTCTGTTTTGCCTCTGGCATTCAGTCCTTCTCAGCGGTTCGTTACTATTGGAGAAGTCTGGCTCAGTAATCGCAAGCAATTGGCTCAGCAGTTGGAGGGCAATTGCTCTTTATCTGCTTCTAACCTACAAATCATTGCCACTGCATGGGAGCGTTGGGGTGTAGAAACCCTCAACAAGCTAGTGGGTATGTTTGGGTTAGTTGTTTGGGATCGTCAACGGCAAAAGTTATGGCTGGGACGCGATCGCACTGGTGCGCAGACGCTGTATTACACTGTGAAGGGAAGGCCATGTTGGATTGCTCCTAACTTGCGATCGCTAGCACCGTACCACAATAAGGAGCTGGATTTAGTCGCACTCCGAGACTACCTCTGCTGTGCATTTGTACCTGGTGAGCGAACCCTGTGGCAACAAGTGCGGGAACTTCGACCGGGGGACAGTAGTACAATTCCCGAAAAAACGAATTCGCTCTTACTGGCAACTTCAAGAGCAGATTACCGGAACCGAGCAACTGTTATCCTGGCATAGCCATCACTTGCGAGAACTGCTTGAGCAAGTTGTTCAGGAATGCTTACCATCAAATCAACCCGTTGGAGTTTTTTTATCAGGTGGTTTAGACTCCAGTGCCATAACCGCTCTAGCAGCCAAGTTTCACTCAGAGCCTGTTCACACCTACTCGATTCATTTTGGTAGTGAATGTCCCAATGAGCTGGAATTTTCCAGTTTAGTTGCTCAACATTGTCAGACTCAACATCACATTTTAGAAATTTCCTTCCGTGACATGTGGAAGAGATTGCCAGAGACAATGGCTTGGTTAGATGATCCCATTGGGGATCCGTTGACTGTACCCAATCTACTTATTGGACAATTAGCCCGGGAGTCGGTTGAGGTAGTCTTGAATGGTGAAGGTGGCGATCCCTGTTTTGGTGGGCCGAAAAACCAACCAATGCTTCTCAATCAGCTTTATGGCACTGTTACTCAGCAAGATCCCCTGCAAGCATATCTACTGGCTTTTAAAAAGTGCGCGTTGGATTTGCCGCAACTCCTAAAACCGGAAGTTTGGGGAGCAGTAAAGATGGAACCTTACGTTTTCTCTGAAGAGCTAGAGTCTACTGCCAATTGGCTCAATCGTCTCATGGCCTTGAATATCAAATTTAAAGGTGCAGATCACATTTTGACTAAAGTCAATAATTTGACACGAGCAGCAGGATTGCAAGGGAGATCCCCCCTTTTTGATCAGCGGATTGTGGATCTTAGTATGCAGATTCCCCCCGAATATAAACTATCTGGTGTTGAGGAAAAAGCGGTACTCAAGCAAGCGGTTGCGGATCTATTGCCAGAGGAAATTATCTACCGCCCCAAAAGTGGCATGATGGTACCAGTGCAACTTGGATTTAATCAATACTGGCGACGAGAAGCAAAGGCACTACTGCTGAACCGTAAAGCTGCGATCGCTCCTTACCTCAATCAATCGATAATCCGTAATTGGTTAAGCTACCGTGGTGATCCTTGGCAACGTTATGGGGTTAAATTGTGGCTTTTAGTTAGTTTAGAAATTTGGCTACAGATAATTGTTAATTGTTAATTGTTAATTGTTAATTGTTAATTGTTTAATTGTTTAATTATTAATTATTAATTGTTAATTTATTATCTTAGCCTGTGATCGATACTCTGGGAAGCCGTTCGACATTACGTATGCTGTAAATGTCTGGAACAGCTTCCCATTCTAGCGGTTCTGTTCCTAAACCTAAATGTCGTGAGCGGGCGTAGAGAACTGGACATGACCAATCACTAAAAGAAACTGCTTCGTGGGTATCAACGAACAACTCAACTCTTACATCACGTAAAGCTTGATCTATTCGCTTGCCATACTTGATCACACTTGTGTAGAACCTTCTACTTAGTCGATAACTAGCCATATATGTAATTGCATGATTAGTAGCTACTATGGCTGGAACACCCGCCTCAGTCAAGTTATGAGCCATATTAACAAATTCATTGTCATCCATATTGATGCTAGGTTCATCATTAGCATTTGAAGGGATATCACCTTGGGTTTCAGTTTCCACAGAATTGGCTATATCACAGGTGTTTAAAAAACAGAGTCCTAGATTTTGGGTTGCTGCTAAACTATTTAGCAAACCTATGGATAATTGTCCAAAATGTTCTCTATTACTAAAATTGCTACATCTGCTATTTTCTTCATCTCTCCAAACTACCAAAGAACTATCTAGAGGATTTTCAATATTTAAGAAACCATGACCACTGAAGTGAAATATATCTACACCTTCAAATAAAATTTCCTTGATTCTTTCTACCGTTGCTTCATTTTGCCAACAAGTTGATACTCTAACTTGCTGCCCAAAACCCTCAAGCAGCTGAACTAGAGCTTTATGTTCTTGTTCGAGGATTGGTAAAGATCTTGAGCTAATAGGATCAACAGCCACGAGCAATATATGCAACTGTTTTCTGGTTTTGATGGGAATATTAATTGGTTGTGGCACAAAAGGATGTCTAATCAGATTATGTCTCAATCCAATATATTCATTATGGAAGCGCATAACCTCCCACTGAATAGAGTTAAGATTAGAACAGCCCAGTATTAATCTAATGTCAATTTGTGAATTTTCTGAACCGCCAACAGTACGGTTAAATAAGGTTAATATACCATCTTTAAAGATACCATTAAATAATTTACTCCCAAATAATTGAAGTTTTGGCTCAATATCTCGTCTTAGATAGGGATATTTGATTAGCTTTTTGTAAGACATTCTCAAATATTTGGACTCTTTAATCATCTGACTTAAAAAGTCTTGTTCAATTTTAATTGCAGCCTCGCCAAAAGCTGATTCTGCTAGAATAGCGACTTTATTCTTAATGGGAATAATTTTTAAATCAAACCGTGATGAGCTCATTTAAGCCATCCTCATAAATGTGTTTTGCCTAAATAGTTTGATAATCTCGTGAATACAAGACAGGAGTAAACCAATCTGAAGGTGGTAATGAATCTATATGGGCAAATAGTTCAAGTCGGACTTGTCTAATAGCTTTATAGATACTTTCTTGGCGCTCAACTACAGTACGATAAATTCTTCTTGTAAGTATTTCTGCGCCCATTTTTGAAATGGGATGAGACATACCCAAGACAGAAGTTACTCCAGTTTTAATTAGCGCATGAGCTAGACTTTGATAGCGTATATTCTCGAACTTTTCAATATGTTTTTTGAGGGAAGATGAATTACTATAAAGAATAGCTTGATCTGATCTACAAGTACTCAAGATGACAAGCTTCATTGGATTTACTCTACAAAAATTCTCTAGCATTTCTACTGGCATTTTGTCATATTTTTTATTTTTATCTTCGCTAGATACTAGAAAATGATACTTTATGCTATTACTGTCATACTCACATTTACCATGAGCGAGTAAATGTAAAATATCTACACCATCATAAATCCCATCTGCAATCTTGCTATAAGTAGCATTCTTGATGAATTTACTCAATTTTTTATTCTCAGGCTTGATTGCAGCCTCAACCGCTTCTATTTGCTCTTTGACATAAAGATCATTTAAAGGATTAGCTCCGACAAACAACATTCTAATATTGTCTTCACTAGATATTGGTCTTCTTACTGGCTGCTGAAGGAAAGGATGTCGCACGATATCGTACACATGACATAAATACGTCTCGTCATTGTAAAGTAATTCCCAAGGAATTAAATTGAGAAAATCACTGGCAATCATCAACCTTAAAACAACATCACTATTTGAGCTGATTGCTTGACCTACAGCTACATTAAGTAAATCTAAAATTTCAGCATGGAAAGTATATTTGAATAGCACTTCTCCTAACTCTTGTAGATTACTGAGCAATTTTAATCTAGCCTTTTTGGTATCATATATTTTATTTGATGTTTTTTGAGTATTAGTAGCTTTATCAATACCTGCTTTTTTAGCTTTAGCATTACTGTGATTAACACTTCTAGATGGACTATTTGTAACTTTGTTTTTTGGGAAAAACTTATCTATTTGCTTATGGATAAATATTGATTTTTTGATTAATTCTTCTACTTTTGATTCTTCGATAATGGAATAAGCTTCACCACTTGCTCCAGTACAAATCACCAGAATTTGCTTATCAATGTAGTAAAGTTGCAATTGTAGTTCTGAACTTTGCATTTTTAATCTGGATTTTTTGTACCTGTTATGCTACCATAACAGGTTTTGTTAACTAAATCTACCGAAAGCGGCGGGAAGCCCATTCCTTTAGGGATGTGAGGGATAGCTGCAGCTGCCCGCCGCTTGGTTGTTGGTTATTTGTTAGAAAGTTTTTTTTACAAACAACCAACAACTAACAACTTGCTAACACTTGCATCCCCCGTCCTTTAGCCGGAGGATTAGTTAACATCCTGTATAGCGATAAGGAGGAGAAAAATGGCAAGAGATGGGAATACTGAAGAAGGAGAAGTTGAGTTAGTCAAAGCAAGAATTCCGGAAATGCTCCCAAACATGGATACAGGCAGAGCTCTCCCACAGAAGAAGACGCCAAGTGGCAGAACTCAAGTTCTGCATCTGAACTACATACGAAGCAAAACGGATAAAACAGTCGAAACAGAAATGGCTCACTTGCGCTTCTTTGCCAAAACGGCAAAAGAACTCGGGTTGCAATTGGAAATCTTGACTAACGAGAAAAGTCGAGAAGATATTGAGCAGGAACTGAAGCAAGAGCAATATGAGGAGCTGGAGTACAACATAACTGAATGTCGTAAACCGGTATCGAAGTGGGCAGAGGACAGTGTGGAATACTTAGAAAATGGGAAGGTGGCTGTGCTCAACCAATTCGATGAAAAACTCCTTCAATGGGCTATGACAGAAGGGAGGAGACATCGATGGCAAGGAAAAATAACCCAAGAGAACTTAGAAGAAGCGCTACAAGAAGATCACTTGTGGATTCCTTTGGGGATAAGAGTTAATGCTGGTGAGACGGGGATAGAACGGGAGCGTACGGCGCAAGCCAAGGGACAAGAAGTAGCTCATATCAGAGCATATATAGAAGGCGGGAATATGATCACCGGAGAGGATGCTACAGGTAAACCAGTGATCATGATCGGTAAAGATGCGATCGCTACAACAGCCTACATTTATCAACTAGACGACGACGATGTCAAGAGAATCATCTGCGAGGATTTTGGTCTGGAAACTATTCAACAGGTGATCTGTGTGGAGCAACCAGGTCAGTTCCATCTTGACATGGGTATGCTGTTTATCGGCAATGGTGTTGTCATTGTGAACAACAGCAGCGAGGATCTCAAAGACGCCATAGAAATGTCCGAAATGGTTCCTTGCATGACAACACAGACAATGGCAGCAAAGCTGAAGTTGCAATTTGAACTAGAGGAAGCAGCAGCGAAAGATCTGGAGGAAGCAGGTATTAAGGTAATACGAAAAAAACTAGAAAAAGATATGAGCTACAACTTCTTCAACGGTGAGTTTGTAGAAGGAAAAGATGGATTGAATTATTACATAACCAACGGAGGACCAAAAGAGGAGGAGGAAAATTTTGAGGCTCTGATGGTACAGGAATGGAAGGTAGTGAATAAAGTAATTTTTAGTCCGATAGCTGCAGCACAACAAAGTCTCAAAGAGCGAGGAGGAGTAGGATGTAGAATTAAGGGAGCGCAGTAGTGCCGCTGCGCGGAATTAAGAATTAAGAATTAAGAATTAAGAATTAAGAATGCTTATAGAGTAATATCTAGCTCCCCATCTTCCTTCAGCACAGGCAGTACCACGGTAAACGTAGTCCCCACTCCTAATTCACTTTCCATCGTGATTGTGCCTTGGTGTAGATCAACTGCTTGTTTCACAATACACAAACCTAAACCTGTCCCAGGAATTTTTCCTACATTATCTGCTCTCTCAAATTGCTCGAAGAGTTTGGTTTGATATTCTGGGGGAATACCAATTCCGTGATCTCGAACACGAAAAATCATTTGCTGCTCATCACCGCAGACTTCTAGGTGGATATTACCGCCTTCAGGAGAATATTTAATTGCATTGGAGAGTAAGTTTGCCAGGATATGGCTGAGTAGTTTGCCATCCAAATAAGTCTGAGAACATTCCTTCTGAGAGCAAAAAGTCAGTTGGTGTTGCTTGGTAGTACTTTGGAACTGTTCGAGTATACTTTGGCAAAAGGCGAGCGCATTCAAAGGGATTGGTTCAAAACTGAGTTTTCTAGCTCCTGTCTTACCAATAATTAAAATATCCTCGAGCATCTGATTGATATTGTCTATAGCAAATTGAATCCGCTCAAAATGTTTAACTTGTTTCTCTTCTGTGAGTTTATGCTGATAGTATTGGAGGATTTCAGAGCTACCTTGGATAGTAGTTAGGGGGTTACGGATATCGTGGGCTACCATCGAGAGTAACTGTGATTTCTCTTCACTGAAAACTTGAGTTTTGAGGAGAGATTGCTGCACTTCGGCTTGCTGTTGGTGTTTTTTCAGAGCCATCTTAATAGTGGCGTGTAATTCTCTGTCTTTAAAAGGTTTAAGGATGTAACCATAAGAGCCAGTTGTTTCCGCTCGATCTAAAGTTTGCTCATCGGCATAAGCCGTTAGATAAACTACGGGAATACCTAGTTGTTCGTGGATTTGAGCAGCTGTTTCTATGCCATCTATATCTCCTTTAATTACAATATCCATTAAGATTAAATCTGGCTTGACCTCAGTTGCCCGTTGGATCGCCTTGGTTCCCGAAGAAACAATATCAATCACTGTATATCCTAACTTTCTCAGCTTTCGGGATAAACCCTTAGCAATTAAAAGTTCGTCTTCTACAATTAAAATTTTGGTATCACTCACAATTTGACAGTCTCCGTCGATAATGAAGTTCTGAAAATTTCAACTGAAACGATGTGCCATTGCACTGCTCCAGTTCAATGGTTCCTTCCAACTGTTCAGTTAGAGTACAGACTAATTGCAAACCTAATGATTCAGTATTCCGAAAATCTATATCTCCAGGAAAGCCAATACCATTATCTCTGATTGTGAGGGTGATTTGATTATCTGGTAATTGATGCAATCCCAACCAAAGTTTATTGTTGGTTCTCCCCTTAGGAAAAGCATGTTTAAAGGTATTGGTAATTAATTCATTGACAATTAAACCACAAGGGTTAGCTGTCTCAATGTTGAGCAAGACTGGATCGATATTTAATTCAAATTCAATTCTTTCTTCATCGTAACCATAAGAACTCAATAAGTTATCCAACAAAGACTCCAGGTATTCACCAAAATTGACTTGATCCAAGTTATCAGAACGGTATAATTTTTCGTGAATCAGAGCCATTGAGTGAATACGATATTGACTCTCTTCAAGCACCTTAATTACTTCCATATCTTCGGTAGAGTCAGTCTGCAATTCTAGGAGACTACACACAACAAGTAAGTTATTCTTCACTCGATGGTGAATTTCTTTGAGCAGAATTTCTTTCTCTTTAAGAGATGCTTTAATCTGGGCTTCTGCTTGCTTGCGCTCTTGGACATCCTCGACCACACTAATGAAGTACTGGGCTATACCCTCAGAGCTGCGTACCAAAGATATGGTTAGATGCCCCCATTGCACTTGACCATCCCGGCAAATGTAACGTTTTTCTACGGAGTAAGTGTTAATCTCCCCAGTCAACGCTTGATTCCAGTACTCTTGATCAAGTGCTATTTCATCTGGGTGGGTAATCTCTTCCCAAGTCTGACCTAATAGTTCTAACTCGGTATACCCCAACAGGTCACAAAACCCTTGGTTAGCTCTGAGAATATGACCAGATAGAGAGCTCACCACAATTCCCACTGCAGCTTGCTCGAAAATGGCACGGAAGCGTTCTTCACTTTCTCGCAGGGCTTCCTCTGCCTGTTTACGCTCAGTGATATCTTCGGCAATCCCTGCTACCCGATAGACTTCCCCTGCCTGATTGTAAATAGGGAAGGCGCGATCGCGAATCCAGCGAATTTCTCCATAGGCTCCCACAATCCGATATTCTTCATCGTAGTCGCCGTGAACCTGTTTAGCGAAGGCAGCTATGACTTCTTCCCGCTCTGCTGAATGAATAGCATCTACAAAAGATTGGGGTGAGGTGTATAATTCTGCACAAGAGCGACCCCAGATTATTTCATAAGCAGGAGAGACGTAAAATATATGTTGTTTATCAGGATCACTCATCCAGAAAACA
>CBDCVG010000089.1:0-22221 GCA_965222765.1 Caldora sp. | reverse complement strand
AACATCTGCTAGAGCAGTAGCTGGTAAAGATAACAGCTTGATGAGGTTAGAAGCACAAGTTTATGGAGTTCACGCAGCAGTAGGAGATTATGAAATTTTCACTTCTTCAGTTGATGCCATGGATCAAGCACTGGGGGGAGCATCTAATTCTCTATTAAACAGTGATAATTTCCAAGAAGCGATCGCTCCGTTACCTTCTCCTAATGATGGTTATCTGTATATAGATTGGAGACAAAGTGAAGCTTTCCTCAAGGAGCAGCTGCCAATTGTGCGAGTATTGGAACTAGTAGGAAAACCCTTATTTGAGCATTTGCGATCGCTTAGTTTGAGCAGTTATGGTATCGATAATGGGATCCAAAGAAGCAAGCTATTTTTACGTCTAGACAATCCTCAGGAGGGGGAATAAGGGACTTGCAGCTCCCCCAGCTCCAGTTCTCCTTTGTTTCCCTATCTCCCCATCTCCCTATCTCTCCACCCTTTTTTTCGCTCACCCCTTTGGGGTGAAGTGTTGGAAGCCGTTTTTCTGATAACGGGATAGGTGGGAGGGTTGTTGATAGTCTCCAATGTACGCCTATTGACTTCACCGATATACTCGTGAGCTTCGATCAGTGATCGGATTGTTGACTCAAGGGGCTTGGCGATCGACCCGAGATCGTCCACGATATTTCCTGCGTGCAACGCAACAGGCATCTCCTCAGTTTTGAGCGCCGTGCCAAGTATATCCAGTGCGGAGGAGACATTCTTGCCCATGAAGCAGAGAGCGCGGGCTGATGCCTGACGGACATACTCTTCGGGATCGGACAGCATTTCACTGAGACGGGTTTCGTAATTTGCATTGTTGTCCCAGATATTTCCCACGCCGATTGCCGCCCAATAGCGGATGACGGGATCGGGCTCATCGAGCAGAACTCCCAACTCATCGAGCGCCCCATCGCCTTCGGAGAGGAGGTTGACTACCGGGAGGTAACGGTTGAGAGGATTGGATGTTCCTCTGCGCATAGAACGCCAAATTGAACCATCGGTTCGCGCCTGAGAAATCATAATCCATTCGGGTATGCACCCCACGTCCCGAATCTCAGTCATCCACCCCTCAAGACGCTGGCGCATGTCTATAATGCGGGAGCTATGTTCCGGAGATGATGCCAGGTTGTTGATTTCATGGGGGTCTGTCTGAAGATCGTAGAGCTCTTCTTCGGGGCGGTGCGCAGCCATGAACAGCTCGCCGGCCTCCGACAGGGTACCCTTGTCGTGAGCGATCCGGAGCTCCTGCATCATAGCGCCCTTCTCACAGTATTCAATGTGCTGGGCATAAGGTTTCCAGGGAGTGAAATTCTTGATGTAGATGAACCGGTGATCACGAACTGACCTAACAAAATCGTAACGATTGTCGATGCGATCACGAGCGGCGAACAGGTGCTTTCTTTTGGGAGGAAGATTCTCTCCGAGAAAGGGGATTCCCTGAAAGTGTGATGGTATCGGCACGCCGGCAAGGTTCAAGGTTGTTGGACCTATGTCAAGCATACTGACAAGGTCTGTTGAAGTTGAGTTCGGGATGCCCTGCTTGGCAACCCTGAATTTTTCGGGGATCCGGATGATCATGGGGACGTGAATACCGGCGTTGTAGACCCAGCGTTTGGCGCGAGGGAGCCCGACCCCATGGTCTGAGAAAAACACAATTATTGTCTCCTCATACAGACCAGCCTTTTTCAGCTCATCAATGCGCTCTTTTGCCCATGCGTCCATGTCCCTGATCTTGTTGTAATATTGCGTCCACACCTCTTTTGCGCGTTTTGTGTCGGGGTAGTAGGGAGGGTAGGATGCAATTTCGCGGACACGGCTCGAAGGTGATTGGTATCGGGACTCGTGTGTCTCGAAGTAATTGAATACGGCGAAGAAATTCTTGCCGTTTGGTCGCTTGTTCCAATGCGCCTCATTCCCCGACTCATCCCAGGGCTCTGTCTCGCTGACAGCTAGTTGGTAATCGGTCTTGGAGTTGTTCGAGCAGTAGTAGCCGACTTCACGAAGGTATAAAGGGAATCCGTGCAGGAAATCTTCTTGAGGTGTCGAGTTCCGTACTCGCATATTGCTTGCCCCAATTGATGAGGGGTACATGGCAGTAATTATTCCGGCTCGGCTCGGCGCGCACACCCCTGCCACGCAGCAGGCATTCGTATATTTCACGCCCTCACGGGCGAGTGCATCGAGAGTCGGTGTCTCACTGTCTTTGTCCCCGAAGCATCCTAAGTGGGGACCCATGTCTTCGCATGTGAGCCACAGGATGTTCGGGCGTGTTGTTGGGGGCTGAGCATTAACATTATTTCTGGCGAATGCGCTGGTTGCTGTTGCTGAGGCTGCTCCAGCCATCATTGCTGCATATTTGAGAAATTTGCGCCGGGCGTAGTTGCTTGGCATATTGCTATGTCAACTTGGTTGGAAAACTACAATTAATAACTGGGGTTAAAACAAAATTAGTTGAAATTATTCATTACTGGAGGGTCGAGCAACCGTTCAGCTAGAGGCTTACCAGGCTACTCAACCCGGTTTGATTTTTGGATGCCGTCACCGACATCACAGGAGTAAGTCTGGACTCTTCTATCGCTCTCCGATGCAAATTCCCATCTGCTAGTTCTGGCAGGTGAAGAGCTCACGCAGCAGGACAGACAACCCGAAAGCCGATGTTGTTGTTCCTGTTGTCCGGCTCGTTGTTGTTACGATTGGCACTACGACAGTTCCTGGGATTGTTGTTCCACGAACCCCCGCGCAGCATCCGGAAGTGCCTACCCCCTCTTCACTCTCTCGTAAAGACGAGATTAGTGAATATCTGTTGGCGCAGCTGCCAAGTATCACCGTGATCTAAGTGCGCTAGCCAGCTTTGAATTGATTGGGAAACTTCCGAAAGTTCAATTTTACCTTATATAGTACTTGACAAAATGCACGACCCTTTAACTTGTCACCATTGGGTGTTAGGTGTTAGTTTTTTTGTCTCCCTTGTCCTCTTTTTCTCCCTCAGCTCCCCCAGCTCTCTTTTCTCCGCGTCCCCGTGTCTCCGCGTCTCCGCGTCCTCCATTTCCCCTGCCTTCAGAGTCGTTGACGCTGCTGTTTAATCCAACCACCGAGTTCAGTACCAATGGCATTGATTAATTGTCCTGCATATTCGTAACGTTTTACGGAAATTAGCTCAAAATCCAGCAACAATCGGGTTTGATAACGTAGAATGTCTAGTCGAGGATTTAATGATTCTAACTGGGTTAACTTTTCTTTGGCATATCGTGCTACAATATAAGACAAGCAAAGGTAACAAAGCCTAAAATGCTGGTTACCAATAACTGAACCTAGACAACTTGAAATATGGGGTTCCATCCAGTAACTGTTCTTTTACTGAACTATCTGTGGGTGGGTAAAATTTCAACAGTACATAGATTGAACTAGTATGTGTGTATTGAAAAGGGGCGGTGGGGCATCCCGTCTCGTTAATAAAGCTCAGTTAATGTCCGACGGGATACCGGGAGTCGCTGAGAAGTCCACACTTACCCGATAGGGAAGTGTGGGAGTATGTCACAACGAGTGCTTTTTGTTCAATTATCCTTAACAAACCATAATTTCTGGGAAAATAGGGCTTGCGCAGTCTCACAAAATTATGTCATCCTGAGCGATGGCGAAGGATCTCCAAACGGCTCAGATGCTTCACTATCACCTCTGCATGACAGTTGATTGTGTAAGTACTAGAAAAAAATTGATCGCGCTACGCGCGAAAGAGAGAGAAAAGAAACAAGAGTAAAGGGCTAAAGTTAAAGAGAGCAAAGGGTTACAAAGTCCACGCAGCAGGACAGACAACCCGAAAGCCGATGAGGCTGCCCCTGTCGACCGGCCCGAGGTAGTAACGACCGGCACTACGACAGTACCAGGGATCGAAGGACCACGAACCCCCGCGCAGCATCCGAGAATGATTATCATTGTCATTGTTATTTGACCAGGCACTACCATCAGTTGGCGCACCTTCATAGGTATTGTGCCAGTTGTCAGCACACCACTCCCAGACATTACCATGCATATCGTACAATCCGAAGGCGTTGGCAACCTTAAAGCTGCCTACAGGCGTCGTCTTCTCAACATACTTCCCTTTTGAACCAGAACCATAGGTGTAGTTACCATCATAGTTCGCTAGCTCAGGAGTAATAGTCTCGCCGAAATGGAAAGGGGTAGTTGTACCAGCACGACAGGCATATTCCCATTCCGCTTCACTCGGTAATCGGTATTCCCGTCCAGCTTTCTGGGAGAGTCTGGCACAGAACTCTACTACATCATACCACGATACACACTCCACTGGTAAGTTTTTTCCTTTGAATGTGGATGGATTGGGGTCGAGTTTACGGTTAACTTGAGGGAGAGCCGCTATCGCTTGCCATTGAGCTTGGGTGACTGGATATTTTCCCAGGCAGAATGAGGCTACAGTTACCTGGTGCAAGGGGACTTTCAGAGTCATATCGCTCTTCTTCTGTATCTGGGGAACCCATCTGGAAACTACCAGCAGGAATAACCACCATCTCTAAGTTTACTCCCTTGCCTAAGTCTTCGTTAAAATAGCTTGCTTTACCCTTATAGCCACTAGTCGTAACTTGTTTACCCAAACCAAACAATCCTGATTTCTCTACATCCACCGTCACTACGTCAAATTCAAACACTGGTAACTTTGGTGATGCTGGTTGCTTGAGAGTTTGAGTAGTTGTTTTCTCTCCTGAAGGTTTAGTTATGGGTGGAGGAGATACTACGGGAGCATCCCATTTTGGCAAATTTGTAGTGCGAGCATCTTGCTCGCTTGCGGTAATGTCAGGTTGCTCGCTTTCGGGAATATCAGGTTGCTTGCTTTCCTTAACTCCAGGGAGCATCTTGCTCCCACTACTATCGTTTGTGGAACCTTGGGATGCTTCCGATGCTACCGCCGATTGCTGAGGAATCCTGGCGAATGCCGTAATTGCATCCATATCTGAACCAGATGTCGCCACATTTACCCGAATCCACAGCTGCTTGGCTAGTTCCCATTTCCTCTCTACTTCGGCTCGATAAGCATCCATTTTCAGGGTTGTGATATCTCCGAGGGTGGCGTACCGAGGTAAAAGAATCAGGTGATGCTTACTAACTGGTTCTGCGATCGCATAAGGTGTTTGTAGCTTCTTGTTATATTTTCGATTAATCTCCGGCACTCGATGACGTAAATATTGATCCAGTCGCTCTACCGTAGCGCAGTTACCCTCTCCCTGAATCCTTAATGCTTCTAACACTGAATAAGTAAAGGAGCCTTGTTGGAGGGATTCAATTTCATAGGCTTTTTCTTTGGGACTACAGGAGTAAATAATAACCACTCCTTGTTGTTGCTCTTCACCAATACCCAATCCTGCTTTATCCCCCTGATTGCGGCAAGCATCTAACAGTAGTACCACATTATCAGCTCCCGACCTGCGCAGTCGTTCAGTTACAAAGCTGATGGGTAATGCCGTGGGTTCTAGATCACCAGGATCACTATCCGACAATAACAAATAATCACGGTCATGATAACGCTGACCGTGGCCAGAAAAAAAGAACCACAGATTATCTCCTGGTTCTAGTAAAGGCTGCTCAAACTGCCTGCGTAAAAAACGCCGCAGTTTGCCAAAAGTAGGCTGGGTGGCAATCGGTGGAGTAGTATCAATAGGTGGAGAATCATCAGTAAACAGGAAAACTCGCTCAAAACCTGCCTCTTTCTTGAAAAAATCCCGCATACACTCCGCATCCCTCTTGGCATAATCCAGGGACTGAAGATTATCGTAACCATTAATACCGACTGCGATCGCCCAGTTTTTTGCCATCTTATAATTTCCAGAAAAGTTTGTACCAAGATGGATGTGCCGTAGTGCCGTGACAAGCCTAAAACTGTAGGTTGGGTGGAACAAAGTGAAACCCAACGGAATATCCGAGGAGTGTTGGGGAATTTAGAATTTAGAATTTAGAATTTAGAATTTAGAATTTAAGAATGTAGTGTGAGCGTCTCGCTCGCGCTTAGGTAAAAAGCGAGCAAGATGCTCGCACTACATCTATTCCATTATTTTAGCTGTGTCACGGCAGTAGCCTCCTCTTAGCGATAGCGTAACGTACCAACCCTTGGATTTGCTGGTACTTTCACTGAGAATCTTGACGCTTGAACTTAAGAGTCATGGCTCCTTTGCCACCAGTTTTACCGCCGATACCAAACAGGCTCACTTTGCCTTCACCATTGATTTCCACCGACAGCTCAATTTCCTCCAGCTGCATCCCCGTGTGCAGTTGCTCAGCTTGGCTAAACACCTCCCCCACAACTTCCACAAACTTACCCATTTCTTGCTTTAACTTCTTTGCAGAAACAGGCATTCCCCGCCTACGAGGTACAGCCGTTTTTGGGGTAGACTCTTGAGGTTGACCGATTGTCCCTCCAGTATCCTGTGTCCCACCTCTAAAACCAGTAGGCTCTTCATCAATAACAGGAATTTCGCTTGCTTCTGTAATAATCCAAATAGTGTTCGCAGTTTCTGTAGACATCAGGACTTTTTAGAATTTAGAATTTAGAATTTAGAATGCAGAATTAAGGGAAAAATGGCTATCCCAGATTAAGTGTAATTTGTTCACCTAAAATAAATTATACAATTTTTGCCGTGCAAGGATTTTAGACCAATTCTTCATTCTTCATTCTTCATTCTTCATTCTAAATTCATTACCTTCCTCCTGGCATGTAAAGTAACTGCCACTTACCATTAATTTTGCCAAAGACAGCACGGTTAGCTAGAGGAGAGTAAGCAAACTGATTGTAAACATTAGCTTGCTGATTGTTGTCAAGAATCAATGGAGTCCAGCCTTTGATAGGATCTAAATTTCCATCTTTCTGTGCTTGTTGTGCTAAGAGCCTGCGATTAACTTTAACAACTTTGTTGGAAACAGCATCGATAACTTGGCTTGTGTTGTTAGGTTGCGATCGCAGATTGATTTTTTTCCCGACAACTACCACATAATCTAAGGCGTATTCGTTGCCTAATTGTTTTTCTGGGTAAGGATAGCGACGAGCAAACTCCCGTGCTAGGTTGTTACACACCCAAATACCGGTAGTGGGGTCTACTTTTGGGTGACCTTCGTTAGATAATGGGAAGCAGCCAACTTGGAGGGTTTTTTCCAGCAAACCCCAAAAATAGCTGTTGGAGTCTTTGAGATTGAAAGAAGTAATGGGGACTACTTTCCCACTAATTTCCATTTGCTCCGGAGGTAGAATGGATTGGATAAATTGGACATCGCGATTTTTTACAGCTTGCCGCAGACGTTGACGAAACTGAGCAAACTCACTATCTGGTTTGACTTCGTCTGGCAAATTTAAAGGTTGAGCGAGTAGTTGCTCCAGCTTCTTTTTCTGGGCGTCTACGGATTTTTTAGGTTCAGTTTGTGGTGTAGGTTTGTTTGCCTGTGCTTGAGTAGGACTTTTCCCTACTAGTAGCTGCTCCTGGAAAAAATTGTGACGCAACGCGGTAGCCAGACTGGCACCAGCAAGTGCTGAGATAAAAAAGGTTCCAATAATAATTAAGTAATAGGTTTTCATCAGTAAGTTTATGAAGCCAGTGTTTGGGCCAATTTAGATAAAATTTGCTCAAGTATCAAATTTAGCTTAACCTGACGGAAGCCGTGTGCTTGAAGAAAATGCTCCTCAAGACGGGCTACCCGAGAGTTAGAAAACTTACTCTAGGCAAGTGTCTGTGAAGGGCAAATCTCCAGCTAACGCTACACCCATAACTGGATGAGCATCAATCCTAAACCGTCGGAAGCCATTGGAGTTAAGTTTTTTCTCTCACTTTCTCCCACTCATCCTACCTAAATAATGTCATGAACCAGTACCTTCAAGCAGACGCTTCAACCGCAGTAGATATTGCACTTACTTATGGTTTACTTCAACGTACAGAAACCGGTGAATTGACTCATTGTCCTTTAATGCTTTCACCAGCTCCCATCTCTAACCTATTGATTGCCCAACTAGAATCCTTAGCTCAACCTTTGGCTCTTCTCATGCATCGGGTTGCTAATAATCTAGAATTTCTCGTCGAACAGCTGCAATCCACTGCTGCTAGTGATGAGTATACCGGCTTTCTTTTGTCTTTAGCTGTTGAGGAAAACCGTCGCCAAGATGCCTTAAGATTTTCTATTACCCGTAGTGACTATTTCATGACACAACAGGGGGAAGGCTTACTTCAAGTTGAATTCAACCCTATGGCAGCGAGTTATATTGGTCTTTCCCAGAAAATCACAGAGTTCCATCAAACTTGGGGTAATCTGTGCCATGAAGCATGGGATTTATTGCCCAACAAGCCTATCGAGGTAATTGCCGACGCTTTTGTGGAGGTAATCAACGAGTACGGTGTCTCTGATGGTTGTGTATTGTTTATTGTGCAAGCCAATGAGCGCAATATTTTTGATCAACGCCTTCTAGAAATCGCCCTCATTCAACGGGGTATCAGAGTAGTTCGTGCTAGCCTTGAAGCTATTGGTGAACAGGGAGAGCTGCGTAATAGGAATCTGGTTTTCAACGGTGAAATCGCAGCTATCACTTATTTCCGAGCCGGTTATCGTCCTGATGAATTTGAAAGTAAAACAGCTCGTCAAGGTCGCCAGTTAATTTCCCATTCAACCACAATTTCTGTGCCAGATCTCCCCACCCATTTGGCAGGCACAAAGAAAATTCAACAAGTTTTGACTTCCCCTGAAGTACTACAGCTTTTCCTGAATGAACAGGATACAGCTTTAGTTAAGAGTGCCTTTACTGGCATTTATACCCTTGATACTCCTATCGAGTTCGCTGGCAAAACGATGTTAGCTAGTGAAGCAGCCATCTCGAAACCGGAGCAATTTGTTCTAAAGCCTCAGCGAGAAGGAGGCGGTTTCAATCTATATGGCGAAGATATCCCTCAATGTCTAACGAATATTCAACCACAGGAGCGTAACGCATATATCCTCATGGAGCGGCTGTATCCACCAAAATCTTTGGGCTGGGGGCTACGTAATGGCGAAATTTGGCAAGGGGAAGTAGTGCATGAAATTGGGCAATTTGGTGTACTGATGGCTCGTGGCGATGAGGTTTTAACAAATCAAGCAGCAGGCTATCTCGTTCGTACTAAACTTTATGACATGAATGAGGGGGGCATTTCTGGTGGATATGGACATCTCAACAGTCTGTTCAAAAAGGGTTTCTCGTAACTGGCAAGATGCCAGTTCCACAATTGATACCCTACACCCTACACCCTCACTCCGAAGGAGTGTTTCTCGAGAGTAATGAGTAGAGACGTTGCATGCAACGTCTCTACAGGGTTTGCTGTTTACTCTCTGCCTTTTTTCTTTCCATCAACCAAATATGAGCGATCTAATCCTGCTTTAACCCAATTAATGCAATCTTGTTCTGATACAAATATCTTAGGTGCAGCAACATTATTTAAACTGTAAGGTTTATAATGATCATAGAAATATTTACCAACCTCTTCATAGATAATAATCAAATCATTGCGGTAAGTATAGCGATGCTTGAAATAGTCGATTTTACTGATAGTATCTGAATGTTCCTGGAGATACTTTTTGGCAATATCAATGGTGATTTCAAGCTTATTGGCATAAATACCACCAGGATTATCTGCTTTGTGAAGTTTGTTTTTGTGCCCCAACTCTGAAAGTAACTTGTAGGAATAAATTGATTGACTCTCAGCCTTGTTCAGCACAAAAGGAATGATCAAATATCCCTTGTAGGAAACAGATTGTTCATAAAGTAAGCGACTCATTTTAATTTTGATAAATGCTCTTTCAAGAAACACGTTCAAAGGTAATGGTTAATGGTTAATGGTTAATGGTTAATGGCTAATGGTTAATAGTTAATAGTTAATGGTTAATGGTTAATGGTTAATAGTTAATGGTTAATAGTTAATGGTTAATAGTTAATGGCTAATGGTTAATGTGCCGAGTCTAGGTTGGAACTCTCCTAGCTCACATGAGTCATCCTAAGTAAGGAAGCGCATCGACATTGGAGGTAGCAAAATGAATCGAGCAATGCTCAGTCGAGTGGGTAGTATTGTGGCAGCAGGTATTGTGGTTGCAGGTTTACTAGGAGCATTCATGACTAATAAGATCGACGCTCTGAACTCCCTTCCCAATTCCCAAGCTTCTGAAGAACCACTTTTAGTTGCTCAACTAGCTAATCTAACATTAGAGCAAAAATTGGTTGATGCCAATACCAAGTTTGGTTTCAAGCTATTCTCCGAGATTCTCAAGCAGGAGGAAGGCAAGAATATTTTTGTGTCTCCTACTAGTATAGCGATCGCACTGGCGATGACTTACAACGGTGCTAGTGGGGAAACTCAACAAGCGATGGCAGAGGTTCTGGAATTACAACAGTTGAGGATGGTAGATATCAACCAAGCTAATAATCTTTTGCAAACCTCCTTAGAAACAGCGGATCCTGAGGTACAGCTATCGATTGCTAACTCTCTATGGTCAAAACAAGGTGTACCGTTCAACAGTGAATTTATTCAAGCAAACCAGCAGTTTTATAGTGGAAAGGTAACAGAACTAGATTTTGCTAGTCCGGAAGCTCCCAAGGTAATCAATAGTTGGGTGAAAGAGAATACCAACGGTAAAATTGAACAAATTGTTGAGCAACTTCAACCAGATGATGTTCTGTTTTTAATCAATGCTATTTACTTCAAAGGCAATTGGTCAGAGAAGTTCGACAAAGGTCAAACTGAGGAACGTCCTTTCTATCTAACTGATGGTACTACCAAACAACACCCAATGATGTCTCAGTTTGGTAACTATCAGTATACCGAAAATGACAGTTTCCAAGCTATTAGTCTACCTTACGGAGAAGGAAGACTAAGTTTGTATGTTTTTCTACCCCGTGAAAGTACTAACATTGAAGCCTTTCAGCAGCAGTTAAATCAAGAAAATTGGCAACAATGGATGAATCAGTTCCGGAGACGAGATGGGAACATTCAGTTGCCTCGCTTCCGATTTGACTACGATATTCAACTCAATGATGCTCTTAAAGCTTTGGGTATGGAAGCAGCTTTTGATGGTAGCCAAGCAGATTTTACCAATATGACTTCTCTACCAGTTAGCATTGATGAAGTCAAGCATAAAACATTTGTTGAAGTCAACGAAGAAGGCACTGAAGCTGCTGCTGTAACTTCAGTCGGGATTTCTGTGACTTCTGCCATCATACCAGAGTCTCCCTTTCAAATGATTGTCGATCGTCCTTTCTTCTGTGCTATTAGGGATAATCAAACGGGAACAGTACTATTTATGGGTTCAGTGGTGGAGCCACATTGACACTCCCCACGCAATCAAGTAGGTACTAGTTCACCTGGGCGTAACTTCGACCATTTCCCCATTTCTTCCTTAAAACTAAGACAACCAACAACATCCCATTCCATCTCCACAAAATCTTCCGTGGGACGGATATTGACATTGATAGTTGGTTCAGTGGCATCAAAATCAGGGTTTTCTGTAAGATGAAGCTCCTGATGCTGGGTTTCTACAGCGTGGTAGGTTGTACAGCGGTCTACGTAGTGGCAGTTAACGCAAATACACATGACTAGAGACTCCAAGTCCTTTCTGTTAAATCTAGCTCAATTTTTATAGTTTGTTCGCAAGTTATTGACTGCTCCTGTTCTCAATTCTCAATTTTTAATTCTTAATTGCATAATGATCAATAATCTAACTGCCCTTTCTCCTGAAACTTGGCCTTTTTCCCTAGAATTGCTGCCACCAGAGGCTTGCCTGGTGGGTGGAGCAGTAAGGGATGCTTTACTAGGAAGAACTGCTGAGTATCTAGACTTGGATTTTGTCTTACCAGCAAACGCGGTGCAGACAGCACGGAAGCTGGCTAGCTATTACAACGCTGGATTTGTGATCTTGGATGCTCAACGGCAGATTGCTAGAGTTGTATTTGGGCAAGCAACAGTTGACATTGCTCAGCAAGAAGGGGAAAGCTTAGAGATTGACTTACGTCGGCGAGACTTTACCATTAATGCGATCGCATTTAATCCTTACACTAAACAACTTATTGACCCGCTTCAAGGGGTAGTTGATGTGCAAGCGGGAGTCATCCGCATGGTGTCAGCAGCCAATCTACAAGATGATCCCCTACGATTACTGCGAGCTTACCGACAAGCTGCTCAGCTGGACTTTAGCATAGAAGCAGCAACCCAATCCGTGATTCGCCAACTAGCACCCTTATTAGGGCAGATAGCAGTTGAAAGAGTACAAGTAGAGTTGGGTTACTTACTGAAATCTTCCCAAGGCACTGTCTGGCTCAAAGCTGCCTGGGAGGATAATTTACTTCACAGTTGGTTTCCTGATGCTACTGCTGTGGGTTTAGCACAAGTGCCAGCAGTTGATACATCAGCTCTCTTACTAGCAAAAACCTTCCCTCAACTTGGGATAGAACTGCAAACCTCAGTTACTGGTAAATCAGTAAGTTTACTGAGTCTGGCAAAGCTGGCGAATTTGTTGCCCTCAACGCCAGAAGCAGCAGAGGCACAACTGTTGCGTTTAAAGTATAGTCGGGCTGAAATACGGGCTGTGGTTACTCTGCTGAAACATCTACCCCAACTACAATCTCATGCTACCCAACCGATGACCCTACGGGAGCAGTATTTTTTCTTCTTGGAAGTCGATCATGTCTTTAGTGCTTTGATAGTTTTGGCAGTAGCAGAGGGAATGTCTGTAGAGGCGGTTGCTCCTTTGATTGATTGTTATCTAAATCCTAACAATCAAATTGCCCATCCCACCCCCCTGATTACTGGCAATGATTTGATACAAGTCTTGAACTTGCCACCTAGTCCACAAATTGGCAAGCTACTGACTGAAATTCAGATTGCGCGAATTGAGGGAAAAATCACCACCAGTGAGGATGCCTTGAAATTCGCTTCCCAGCTAAGGGCTCAAGAGTAAAGGTTAAGCTGATTCGACGACTGGAGTTATACCAAATTAGTTAATAATCCCTATTTGTAGAATTTAAAGTTTCAGTAAAGTCGATGAATATACCTAGACATTTTCTTGGTATTGATGCCAAGCTAGATTAGGTAAATTACTCAAAACAATATTTGAGAGTAATCAGCAGGTTATTTTTTGTGTTTGGTGATACAAAAAAATCATAACTATAAATAATTAATTATAAATTTTATGAAGCTCAATTATGAATATTTCAATTTTATTCAGAAAATTATCGATGGCTGGAGCAGCTCTGATTGCTCTAGGGACAGGAGGAGTAGCACAAGCAACAACGACTCTAACCTTTGATGAGTTACCCTTTCAATCTGTGGATGATCTCAATGTTGAGGGAGTAACCTTCGATTTCAAGATAGACGGTATAGATTCACCAGATGCTAGTTATAACTTCTTAGGTCCAGGTTCAATCAATTTTGTGGATGACCCTAGCTTGGAAGGTAATGCAGCAGGTACTCTAACCTTAGACTTCGACCTCTTCGTTTCCGAACTACAGTTTGGTGTAGCACTGAGCACATTGGATGTTGAGCTCATACCCGGTTTTACTGTCGAACTTTTTGACCTAGGGTTCAATTCTTTGGGAGTAACTCCAGTAGATACCAATCCTTTGGTTAGTTTCAGCGAAGGCTTATTCACTTACACTGGAGCGCCGGTGAAGCGAGCTGTTGTGAATTTTAATGAGACGTTTGCAGATCGATTTGCTTTCGACAACCTCACTTTCACTGCTCCCATTGCTAAGGCAGCACAACCTATTCCTGAAACAGTTTCTGGGTTAAGTTTGATCGTAATGGGTGCTTTGGGTGCTGGTTCTGTTCTAAAGTACAAACTTCAAGCAAAAAATTAGTCAAAAAATCGCGATCGCAACCACAAATCTGCCCAACGCAATCCTACAATCATAGGACTTACGCACCGTAACGGAATTATGTCATCCTGAGCAATAGCGAAGGATCTCCAAACAACTGAGATGCTTCACTAGCACCTCAGGATTTCAGTTGAGTGCGTAAGTCCTAAGTTTCTTTTTGGTGAAGGTAATACAGGATCGTAAAGTGTTTCATTACCGATCAGATGACAGGCAAGATGCCTGTTCCACAAGAAACTTCTGATAGTAAAAAGTCAGCTTACTCCAGGGCATCTAAATCTAAAGCTTTTGAGCCACCTTGTTCTAACTGGACTAAAAGTTTAGTCAACTGAGACCAAACTAGTGAACCGATTAATAAGGTTAAGGATATAGATAGACTATAAGAGAGCCAGCTAGGTAAGAAAAAAGCCTCCAACCCACCATCAAGGAACAGACAAATTCCCACTGCCATACCCAAAAATGGTAGTGCTAACTGAACTCCTTGCATTTCAGCTAGATGGCGAGTAGAACGGTTTTTTGACCATTCCTGTACTTTTTGTCTGAGGGTGGCTTCAAAAGCTGCGCCACATGTTATGCCCACAAACAAACCGATAACTATCAAAAAATATGGTGGTTCTGGCAAGTAATAATACATGATTGAGAATTGAAAATTGAAAATTATTTTCAGTTTACTGCAACATGGCTACACCACCCTCTGTGGAAATTTCACTCAAAGCACTGAGTGCGACATTGAATAAACGTCCAGGCTTCAAGTCATCTTTGACTAATTCCCACAGACGTTTGACTTCTTCTGTATGGAGTCGGTCATCTTCTGTTAAAGCCAAAACCAATTGACGCCGCAAGAATCGACCTTCATCGGATAGTAGATACTGTAAGCCTAATTGAGCTGTTGGTAACAAATCGAATTGTTGGTCAGAGCGAGCGATCGCTATCATATTCTCTAACCGCTCCCACTGGAATTTGCCATCTTTAAATAAGACTTCTAACAAACGCCGTCGCATTTGGGGGGATTCACCATTGAGGAGACGTTGTGCCACATAGGGGTAGGAGACTTCAACGATTTTGAAATTAGCATTCAAGCTGAGTGCTAAGCCTTCCTGAGTTACTAAAGAACGGATAATTAGGGCAAATTTTGCTGGCACCCGGAAGGGATAGTCATACATCAACTCCGAGAATTTATCGGTAATTGTCTTAAAGTTGAAGTTACCAACACTTTCACCAATTGCTTGTCCTAATACGGTTTCTAGAGCCGGAATAATTGGTCCAATATCTGTCTGGGCACTCAAAAAACCTAGTTTGACAAAGCTAGCGGCTAGGGTTTGGTAGTCTTTATTTATCAGGTAAACTACGGAACTAGCGATCGTTTCTTTGGTATATTCTTCCAGCTGATCCATCATGCCGAAGTCAATATAAGCCATGCGTCCATCCGGTAAGGCAAATAAATTACCTGGATGGGGATCAGCGTGGAAAAAGCCATGCTCCAACAGCTGACGCAAACCGGAGGTAACGCCAATTTTAATCAAAGCGTCAAGCTCTAATCCAGCAGCACGAATCTTAGCGGTATCTGTTAACTTGAACCCATTAATCCATTCTAAAGTTAGGACGCAGACAGTCGTGTAGCGCCAGTAAATCAACGGCACTTTGACTGTGGAATCATCACTGAAGTTGCTAGCAAATTTTTCGGCGTTGCGTCCTTCATTAAGATAGTCAACTTCCTCGAATAACTTAGTACCAAATTCATCAACAATTAAAGTTAGGTCATGTCCCAGATTCAGAGGTAACCAAGGAGAAAGCCAGGTAGCTGCCCAACGCATTAAGTAAAGATCCAGGGTAAGCACCGGCAACAAGTTAGGGCGCTGTACCTTCACGGCAACTTCTTCGCCACTATGGAGAACAGCTCGGTAAACTTGACCAAGACTAGCAGCAGCAACCGGATTGGGGGAAATTTGGCTATATAATTCTTCTATGGGTCTTCCCAACTCCCTTTCAATGATCGAGAAAGCGATCGCATTATCAAAGGAAGGAAGTTGATCTTGTAATTTAATTAATTCAGCTAAAAAATCCTGCCGAATTAAGTCGGGGCGAGTGGATAGTGCTTGTCCTACCTTGATAAAAGTTGGACCAAGGCGAGTGAGAATTTCCCGCAGCTGTGTAGCGCGTTTAAATTTCTTTTCCTCAGCTCGATGTAGCCATTCATCCAACTTTAGATTGAAAATGAATCCAGCAAAGAACCAGATAATTGTCAAGGTACGCCAGATAGCTCTCCAAGGTCGGCGGCGGTAGTATTGTTGGATAACTTTGGCGTCGTAGCGCCTAGGTCGTTCCCTAAGCTGCTGATCGGGATAAATATCAGGATAAATAAGTTGCTGCTGACTCACGCTGACTATTTTCCTCTCAAATTAAAGATTTTGTTGAATTTTTATCTTATTTTTTTAATAATAGTATATAAAAGTATACTTTTTTTGATTTTTGTGCTCCCCCAGCTCCCAATCTCCCAATCTCCCAATCTCCCCCTAATTCCCCTGACTTAGGCTACTTAGATTTGGCTTCTAAGTTTTCTACACGACTTTTGAGTTCCTGATTTTCCTTCTTGAGTTGGTCAAGTTCTTCCCTAAGCTGTTTCACTGCTTTGTCAGAGCCTATGTTCTTTTGTACTCTCTGCACAGCTTCTTCTGCAAGGCGACGAACTCGTCCATCCGGAGTTTGCTCACCAAGCGATCGCAAAACCCCAATTGCTTTAGCTGTCTCCATTTGCCCTAAGGCGGAAACTACTGCTACTTGAGTCAAGAAAAAGGTTTCCCGGGAAAGCTCTTCTAATTGCTCCAGAATCCAGTCAATCTTGTTCGGTGTCTGACCGGTGGAAATTGCTCCTAATGCCCGAATCGCAGGTAGCCGTAAAGCTTGGGGGATACCGTTCCTGGTATAATCCCAAATTACATCCACGGCTATGGCTGATGACTTCATCTTGCTCAAGCCACTAATAGCACCTCCACGGACAACTTCATTCCAGCCAGCTCTTTCTTTGAGGACCTGAATAAGCAACTCCAGAACGTCCTGTTCCTTCTCTTTGAGGTTGGCTGACACCATTCCTCCTAATACCCTAGCAGCAGATGCTTCTGTGTAGTAACTAGCATCACCTACCTCTAATAAATGTTTAAGTACATCATAGCTTTCTGGGGTTTTTATTTTGCCCAAAACTGCCACTACAGAACGACGAACACGAGCATCTTTATCTTGTAAACCAGTAATTAAAGCTGCTACACATTGGTCAAGCTTCACCTTGCCTAGTTGTTTAGTTACTTCTGCTCGAACACCCCAAAAGGGATCACTGGTAAGGGCCTCAGCTAAGGCGTTTACTGCTTCTAAACCCCCCTTCTTCGCTAATGCCTGCGCTGCATAAATGCGAGAGATGGGGTCAGGATCGTGTTTTAACTGAGCTTTCAGTTCTGGTGTAGGGTATTCTAGAGAAACAGTTTTCAGGTAGTTATTCCCAGCATCAAAGCTGATGAAGTCGGGCTTTTTCTCTAAGGGGAAGTAGAAACTCTGTCCTTGTTCATGGATTTTGACGGTGAGAGTATTTAACTCAGGACTATTGTTATCCTCTCCGATATAACCAAAGGCAATGGGAATTTTCAGCTCAAATAGTTCACTTTCACTATTTTTTTTGTCTGCTTTTGCCTGAGTTTGGGTAACTGTTACTTTCGCTAACTGGCTATCAGCATCCCAGGAATAGGTAACTTTATAGTCAGGATGACCACCCCGGAAAACGTACTGGTCAAACAGAAATAATAGATTACGACCGGTTGCTTTTTCAATTGCCCGTAACAGATCGATGGTTTCTACTGTTTTGTGGGCATTGTCCTGCACAAAGGTTTGAATTGCTTGCCAGAACAAATCATCCCCCAACTCTGCCCGAATCATGTGGTAAATACAAGCCCCTTTTTCGTAGAGGTGTCGGTCATAAAGTTCGATCGCTTCCCGATAAACGTGGGTAACCATTGGACGGCGGTAACGGAAACTGTCTTCTGATAGATAACTCCGTGCCTCGTTAAGCAGGTAATAGGCAGCATCATCTTTACCATACTCTTGTTCTGTCCAAAAGACTTCTGTATAGGAAGCCATGCCTTCCTTAATCCAAGCATGGGACCAATGTTTGATTACGACTAAATCGCCAAACCACTGGTGAGCGAGTTCATGAACCACTAAGCTTTCAGTGCGTTGGTTATCTAGAGATGCCCTTTCATCCAGCAAGCATCGGTCAGTAAGCAGGGTGGTGGAGGTGTTTTCCATGCCACCAAAGATAAAGTCATCAACGCAGACTTGGGCGTATTTCGGATAAGGGTAAGGATAGCCAAACTTCTCGCTGAGAAACTCCATCATTTGAGGAGTTTTCCCCATGCTGCGGCGGGCGTCTGCTTCCCTTCCCTTTTCTACATGGTAGGTGACTGGTTTATCTTGCCACTTATCTTGAATTTCAGCAAAGTCTCCTACGGCTAAGGTCATCAGGTAAGTAGGATGAACCTGCTGTTGCAACCAGTGATAAATCTTGTCATTCTCTTCTTCTGTAGTTGAAATCAGTTCACCATTGGAAATTGCCAGCAAAGATTTTGGTACTTTAACTCGGATTTCAGAAGTTGCCAACTGACCAGGGTAATCGAAGCAAGGAAACCAGAAACGAGAGTCTTCATCTTCTCCCTGAGTCCAGACTTGGGTAGGTTTGTGAGGATAATGCTGATCTGGTTTAATGAAGTAAAGACCCCGTTGAGGTTGTTCTACACCATAAGCGATCGCAACTTTAATCTCTTTACCTGCCTTAGTAGGAGTTCGCAACTGGATGTGTAGTTGTTCGCTGTCATAGTCGAAGGATTGAGGGGTTCCATCAACCTGTACTGAGGTAATGTTCAGGTTAACAGCATCCAGCAAGAGGTGGTTGATGTCATTGCGTATTGGTTCCAGGGTAATAGTACAAGTACCTTGAAAACTTTGGTGGGGAATATCCAGGGCTAAATCCAGGAAAATATGCTTTACTTGTCCAGGACGATCCGGGTTGTAGTGGGGTCTTGCTCCGGGTAACTCAAAAGACTTATGACTATTATTTTCGGTATCAAAATATGATTGCGACATTCACAGAACCTATGAAACTGAGGGTATGATTTATTCCAGGTTAGCGCGTTTGCTTAGCGCTTCCCAGTATTGAGAGCAGCGCTTGCGCTATCGTTATTATTTTTTGCTATTATTTTTTTCATAGTATGGAAGGTGTGCGCCTATAGATGAAGCCACTCACTCAGGCAGAAAAAGAAGCCATTCAATATACAGCCTATAGAACTATTGCTGCCTTAGCGAAGAATACGAGTATCCCTTATTGTCGGGAAATTATTCAAAAGATAATCGCTGAAAACAAAGCAGATTTGGTGGAAACAAATAGCTCTTCAAGTCTGCCCTACTTAGTCGAATTGAGATACAAAACTAGCGAAAAAATTATCAGAGAGGGAGAGTATCAACAAGTCATTGAACTGGGGGCTGGTCTGACACCACATGCTCTTAATCTCCAGCAGACAGTGACCAATTATATTGAAGTCGATTTAGCAGAAAACTCTCATCTTAAACGTAGAATAGTTCAAAAATTAGACCCTAGCTTAACAGTTCATTACGTGGCGGGAGATATTTTTGCTAGTAGCACTTGGTCAAAATTGAAAGGTTTGGTAAAACCGGGTGTGCCGGTGGCGATTTTTGCCGAAGGATTTCTTATTTACTCCTCTCAAGAACAACGACAATTTTTGGGAGAGCAGATTGGGGCGATTCTTGCTGACAACGGCGGGATGTTTTTCATGGAAGACTCTTTGCGATTTCATCCAGAAGTTCAAGAGATACCGAAAATCAAAAATTTTACAATAGCTCTAAGCAACAGGAGTAAAAACACAAATTATTCAAAATCACTTACCCAAGAAGATTTAACGAAAGAATGGCAGGATATGGGGCTCATAGTGCAGAGAAGAGAACCGGAAAAGAAGCTGGAGACAGCCTATAGTAGAGAAGATGAAGAAGTATTAGATAAATTGAAGTACTGGCTTCTATTTGCTCGTTCAACTTGTTGATGGGTGGTAGGTGGTACTCAAAAAATAGAATTAGCCATGTTCACTCACCTCTTGTCCTCGAAGAATGTGCCAGCAATGACGTATTGGCAAATGAGAATCGTTATTGTTGCTATGATGATTTTCTCAGTATCTTGCCATTCCATAACCAAAAACGCAGCTCATACCTGTGAAGATTTTCTGGCAATGTGGGAAGAAAAGCCAGCAGAGTTAGAGTTTACTAATTGCAAGAGAGTTGAATTACCACCAGGTAAAGGATTAGTCTCTTCCTATGTTGTGAAAGGTTCGGATGCAGCAAAGGTTGAAAAATTGCTTCAAAGAAAATTTGGTATGGCTCCACTGAAATTCTTATGCTGTGGTTGGGAGCCTGTTCTTGTCGTAGGAGAGGACAATACTTCTGGCAATGGGAGTTATGTAGACAAGGATGGTTATAGTTTTGAAGTAACTATGCATTCAGAAGAAACCTTATTAAATGACCGCAAAGATTGGTCAAAGATTCCTGAGTTTCATGTTCGTGTTACGAAATATTGGGGAATTTAACTTCATCACCATTACCCTGGATATGCTCCCACCCGATGCATGGGCGATTCGTGCCGTTTCTTGGGGAACTTCCCAATACTAAGAGTAGATGCAGTTGTTACCGAATGTTAAAAAATTAAGCTTCTTGCGTAAATCTTCAAGCTACAAGCAATAAGTAATATAGCTACAATTTGATGAAATTTATCAAATTATTTTGGAGCTTATAGTGGAGAATTACCACAAGGCTTACTTGGTATAATTTTCATATTTTTTTGTCTTGGTGGAGGTATTACATTTGTCTTTTTTTCTTCTATTAAGACAATTTTCTTTGATAAAGAAGCAGAAAAGTTGATCATGAAGAGTAGCAAATTATTAAGAAAAAAGATCGTAGAATACCCATTAAATGCCATTGCTGATGTGATAGTGGAGAAGAATCGTAGGTCAAACCACAAAAATTACTATATTTTAGCATTTAAAATTGTGACTGATTCTAATTATTCATATCTATCAATGAGTACAAATTTCAATCATTTCAATAGAGCAGAAGAAATGGCTCAAATCGTTCGCATTTTTCTTGATACACCTTGATTAATTGAAAGAAAATTTTACTAAAATCGTCTGTTAACGCCATGCAGCTGAAAATCCGTCAAATTAAGTTTTGCTGAATAAGTCGTCATTTTCGGGTTTCTTGTAACTGGCAAGATGCCAGTTCCACAATTGATACCCTACACCCTCAATTGACTCTTGAGAAACAATATTAGAGAAATAGTTGACTATGCAACTTTTACCCTACGATACTTTTAGCATTCAAACCCCAAAACCCCTCTCAGATGTCATTGAACAACTAAAAATTAACATCGAAGCTCCAAAGGGATTGCGATGGAGCTTTTCTCGCAGCCATGCTCCCTATACAGGTACTATCTCAAACTCTGGATTTGAGATCCGTCGTCTGATTCAGTACCGTAACTCATTTTTACCTAATATTCGGGGACGATTTGAGTCGTTATCGGATGGAACACGGATTCGTGTCACTATGGGGTTACATCCTTTGGTAATGATTTTCTTACTTTTTTGGTACTCGGTATGGTTCAGCATATCGATTCCCTATTTTCTCTTTGGAGCATTGTCTGGGGATATCCAAATATTTACAGCTTTGCAGTTTGTGGGACTACCGATTGTCTTATTATTTGTCTTCTGGTGTTGGTTTTGGTATGAGGCAAATCGCAGTCGTCAGGAGTTAACACAAATAATTTTAGGAGAAGCACTTGAACAGGAAACTTCCACTAATCTAGGGCATAGAACCTTGAAGGTTTTGGCAATCACCGCAATTATTCTCTGGAATGCTGTTAGTTTATACTTGTCACCGCCTGTTCAACGTAGATTGCCGTCAGTAATATCAAAGTACTGTTCCCAAAATTTAATGGAGTCCCTCCTACTGCAATTTTTCTGTCATTCACTCCCTTGAGGGACATACTACAGCTTCTGCTCTTGCTATGAGTGCTGACGGTAAAATTTTGGTTAGTGGAGGAGAAGATAAAGCGATTAAAGTCTGGGATTTGCAGACGGGAGAGTTAAGAAAGACACTTCAGAGCGATTCAGGTGCAATTAACACGCTGGCGATCGCATCTGATGGAAAAACCGTTGTCAGTGGTAGTCGCGATCGCATGGTTCGTATCTGGGATCTTACCTCAAATCAGCGCCCCCAGTTACTCAAAGGAC
>CBDCVG010000088.1:0-33245 GCA_965222765.1 Caldora sp. | reverse complement strand
ATTACTAATAATAAAGATATCGAGACAAACCACAACAATATTATCTTTAACGGTCCAGTAAACCTGCCGGGAGATGTTACCTTCACTAGTGATGAGACAGGTAACATTATCTTTAACAACACTGTTGACGGCATCCAAGATCTGACGCTAAACCCCGGTAGCGGTATGGTTCAGTTTAATGATGTTGTTGGTGGCTCAAAACCTCTGAACAATTTGTACGTCTGGGGTGACATCACTACTACCAATCCAGCTAGTGTAGATATCACAACGGTTAATAACATCTTCACTGGCAATATCACCTCGCCAAGGGGAATAGCTCTCACCAGCAACAACGGACACATAATTACTAATATTCTCGACACCTCTGCCTTTGGTAATGGCGGCAATATTACTCTTGATGCTTTTGGCAATATTACTCTTAGCTACATTAATGCTCAGAGCTTTGGTAATGGCATCGGAGGAAACGTTGATATCACTACTCCTAGTTTCTTCCAAAACTATCGATTCTTTCTTCGATCGCAATGGCATAGATGCCAGTATTTCCGCTGCTGGAGGATTTGATGGAGGCACAATCATTATCCGCCACGGGGGAGGAGGCATTATTCCCTTTATTGTTGGTGATGCTAATACTAACGGTACTCAAGGAGCAATTACCAGGGGGAATGCGGCTCTAGTAGAGAGTATTTTACCTACTCAAGAGTATTACCCTACCCACAAACAGGATGCAGATCGGATTCAAATTATATCTGTTCCTGGAACTCCAACGCCACCAGAACCACCAACGCCACCGTCACAACCACCAACACAAATAACAACTCCCACCTCAATTGTTCCTACCTTAACTAATGGTTCCAGGTCAAATTCTAGTTCAGGTTCAAGTACAGATTCACGAAAGACTTTAGCTTTGCTCATCGGAGACATTCTGGATGTTGAAACTCTCATCAACCAAGATCCTGAAACCGAAGACTACGATTTTACCTGGCCGATTCCCGATGGACCATTTTTATCAGTATCCGTAGGGGTTGACTCTCCCCTTACCGATAGAGTTTCCTTCCTTGACGAACTCTTTGAGGAAGAATACGAAGAGTACTTTGGCGAAAACATCACTGATGAAAAAGTAACTGCCCAAAGTCTGCGGACAAACCATCAAAACCATTGAAAGTCAAACTGGCAAAAGACCTGTTGTTGTCTATGCACGCTCGATCAAAAACAAATTAGACTTAGTTTTAGTCCCTCCCGAAGGTTCTCCCATCTCCAAAACTATTCTGCTTGATGACAGCCACACCATCATTTTTGAGGGTGAGAGCATCACCCTCAAAAATGATGAGAGCAATACCCTCGACGATGAATTAGCACCATTCCGCGAATTCTTGAATCGCCCTGATAGTAAAGACGCCTATTTACCCTATGCTCAGAAGCTATACCAATGGCTAATTGCTCCCATCGAATCGGAACTAGAAGCCTTCAACATCGACACCTTAATTTTTGTCATGGATGCTGGTTTGCGCTCCTTACCTCTAGCAGCTCTTCATGATGGTGAGCAGTTTTTGGTAGAAAAGTATAGTATTGGTTCCGTTCCTAGTATCAGTCTCACTGATACCAGTTACCAAGCCTTAAAAGATTCCCAAGTGCTAGCTATGGGAGCCTCAGAATTTCCTAACTCAGGACTTGATGACTTGCCTTCTGTACCAACTGAATTATCCACTATTACTGAAAAACTCTGGTCAGGGGAATCTGTACTTAACGAACAATTCACCCTGGATAATCTCCGAACGATGCGCCAGAAAAACCGTTTCGATGTGGTTCACCTAGCCACCCATGCAGACTTTAATCAAAAAGATGCCTACATTCAATTCTGGGACGAAGAGGTAGGACTAGACGACCTGCGGGACTTACAATTATATCAGCCACCAATAGTCGAGCTGTTGGTACTGAGCGCCTGTAAAACTGCTGTGGGCGATCCTGATGCAGAAATGGGTTTTGCTGGATTAGCTGTACGAACTGGTGTCAAATCCGCCTTAGCCAGTCTTTGGCAAGTGAATGATGCTGGCACTTCAGCATTGATGAGTGAATATTACCACCAGCTGAGTCAAGAAGAAATCACCATCAAAGCCGAAGCTCTCCGACAAGCACAACTTGCTATGCTACGAGGGCAAGTGCGGATTGAGTCTGGTAAGTTAGTGGCAAATGGTGTAGAAGTGCCCTTACCAAAAGCACTCGAATCACTACCAAACAAAGATTTCTCCCATCCCTATTATTGGGCAGGTTTCACCATGATTGGCTCTCCTTGGTAAGTTTTATTGTGGCGTATAGATGCCCGACTTATTCAAGAAGTCGGGCATCTGAACTCCGCGAGAATAATATGAACTGGAATAAACAATGTTTTTCTTTCTGCGAAGTTTAAAAAAAAGGATATTTTTGCGAAATTATGGTGAAGTTTACAGATAGAAAAATAGTGAGTGATTTAAGCTCACAACATTGAGCAATGGAAACACCATGAGACAAACTAGAATTAAAATTTTGACAGTAAATAACCTAAAAATTTGCGGAAATTTAACAATAAATTTACCTTCAAATGGCTATCGCTCTAAAATCTCTGATTTACTCAATAATTCCCGAAATTTTATTGAATTAACTGAGGTTGAAATCTGTAGCAGTGACCAGAAATCACTAGTAACTATGCCATTTCTCCGTCTCAATAAGCCAGTTATTGCTTTTTTGTTCGAGGGGGAATCCCCTGAGCTTCAACTAGCATATAACAAAACTTAAGCTGTTATGCCTTTAAATTGTGAATTGGTGCTGACACTCTCAACTTATACCAAATCAGGTTCTTATAGCAGGATACAAATCATTCTAAATCCCCCAAAATTTGGGGATTTATATGATGTCCGGTATTATTTCTGCGATCGCATTAGTATCCCTCTTCTGTCAGACTCCGAAAAATGGGGGTCAAACCCTGATTCTCTCCTTAGGTGTCGTTGGCTGTAATGACGGAATTTCGTCAGGATTTCGGAAAGTGACAGAAGAGGGGTATTATATTTCTCCCCATGAAAGATTTATTATTGCTCGAAGAGTGGAATAAATTGATTAATCATTCTTTTTTTAAGTACTGAAGTTAGATTAGTAATCCCTTCAACCAGGAAAGGTTACTGTTGATGGTGCTAGCTTGCCTTCCACTTACAACGGCTAGGAGATCAATGCCTACATAGATTTCGGCACCGTTTTTACCATCAGTGATTGCGAGGTCATTATTGTTCAAGCCGGAGCCCAATTCAAAGGTAGTCTGATCAGGTGGGAAGTTGTTGATGGTATTGAATTGAAGGCTAGGGGCTTGAGTTAGGTGAGTTACGGACAGGGAAAAGACAGATAGTTTCACTACAGACACCTCTAAACAAATAAACTATTTCTTTGAACTGAATTTTTTTTAATTGAACAAGTTTTTAACAGCAAGGTTTACAAACTAGGTAGGTTTGCCTTGTTCAACCGAAACTTGTCAATCTTTGTTATTGTGTCATCTGTGAAATTCACAATAATTTCGCAGAAATCCAAATTTTCATCCAAAACCTTATAAGGTTTTTTTTATTTTGCTAAAAAATATCAAAAAATATAGGTCTATTAAAGTTGACTAGACCAATGAAATAAATAAATTATTAAACTATCTATGAGCTTCCCACACTGCTCAGGACTTACGCAGCTACACCACATATAGAGTCAAACGTGCGTTACGCTACGCTAACACACCCTACGAATAGAGGTTTTGCGTAAGTCATGCCCTCTTCACCGAAAGCCTTTCGGCTTATCAAGCCCGCCATTCGAGTTAATCCTTCTGAGCCTGATCTAAGCAAGCCTTCAATTTTTCAGCGAGAACCAGTATTTGTGGTTCTTCAAAGATGTTCTGGTGATATCCAGGAATCTCATGCATCTCCAATCCTTCATCGGCTATTTTTTTCAATTTGACTGGGTTTCTTGACAGCCACTCACTGCACAAAAAGAGGGTAATCTTGCCTGGGTATACTTGAGGTATATAATCACGTACAGATTGGTAATAATTATTGAGTAAGTTAACATCTTGCAAATATTTAGGGACAGGGGAGCTAGTTCTAGAGTAAAACTTACCTCTAATAGTTTTAGTGTGTAGAATGAGTTTCCTTTTAATAAACTCTATTCTCTTCTTTACCTTGTAGAGGATATAGCTAAATCCAAATTGGCGAAAGTTGTGCCAATAAAAATCAAGTCCCAACTTGCGAGGCTCCCAAATTACATCAATGAAAGCTAACAAACCTACTTTTTCTCCTTGTGCTTGGAGCTGTTGTGCTATTTCAAATGCTATTCGGGAATCACCACAGTAGACTCCCAAAAGATAAGGTCCATTAGGCTTAATAGTACGAATATCTTTAATAAATTGCTCAGCAATATCTCGAAGTTGGAGGTGGGAAATTTTTTGTTTATATAACTCCATCAGCCTAAAAATGCTCAGACAATAACAGGGTTGATCAGAACCGAGATAAGGTGCCAATTTTTTGAAGTGACGTATCGAGTGGATAAAGAAGAAAGGGTTCTTGGAGCCACTAGGTTGAATGGGGATAATGGAAGACTTAGGAGCTGACCACCCTTTCTGGCGTAAAATATTCGCCAGTTGCTCAATTGTTGATGCTTCTTGAAAGAGGGTAGCCAAAGAGAGATTTTTGTCAAATGTTTTCTGTATTTTGGCGATGAGGCTGACAGCCAGTAGGGAGTTTCCTCCTAGATCAAAGAAGTTGTCCCTTATACCGATGGATTGGATACCCAGAACTTTTTCCCAAATCTTGGTTAACTCGCGCTCTAATTGATCTCGGGGAGCCATAACTTCTTTGCCTGGTTCTGATTGACTCAAATCAGGAACAGTCAGAGCGCGACGATCAACTTTGCCGTTGGGAGTTAAGGGAAAGGTATCCAACATCATAAAAGCAGAGGGGATCATGAAGTTAGGTAACCTCTGCTTCACAAAATCTCGCAACTCATGGTTAGTGCAGACTTGCTCCCGATGAAGTCTGACATAAGCTATGAGGCGCTTGTCCCCAGGGGTAATTTCATGAGCTAAGATTAAAGTCTGCTCCACAGCAGGGTGTTGATTGAGCACCAACTCAATTTCCCCTGGTTCAATGCGCACCCCGCTAATTTTGACTTGATGATCGATGCGACCGAGAATTTCGATAGAACCATCGGGACGATAGCTTCCGCGATCGCCTGTATAGTACAGTAAATCCTTTTGATCATCACGTTCGGGATTCTGCACAAACTTCTGCTGATTTTCTTCAGAAGCATTGATATAACCCAAGCTTCGGAATGGTGTTCTGATCACAATCTGACCTGGTTCACTAATGCCACATAACTGGTTGTTCTCCCCTAAAATCAGTCCTTGAGTTGAGGGTTGAGGGTAGCCCACAGGCTGCACTCCTGTTAAGAGATTATCCCCAGGCACCTGGTAATAGAATTTCACCATTGTTGTTTCCGTCGGGCCATAGAAATTGATAATTTCCCCTGCTTCAGGAAAAGCCTCACGCCATCGAGTTATCAGTTGATCTGTGAGAGGTTCTCCAGTAAAAAACACCCGTCGTAATTCCCGTAGAGAGACACCAGGTGGCACATCAGCTAACCAGGATTGTGCCAGAGTTGGAACAGTATGCAGTAAGGAAATCCCCTCTTTTTCCAACCAAGGTAAAATGTAGGAGGAACTCAGATCAGCAGTTGCTTCCAATAGACAAAGGATTGCGCCACTGGTCAAAGGCAGAAAAATATCCCTAAGTACCGCATCAAAAGAAAGACCTGTTAGTTGAGCAACACGGTCTTTTTGTCCGACATCAAATGTTTGTCGCTGCCAGTCGAGGAAATGGCTTAATCCTTTGTGAACTCCTAAAACTCCTTTGGGAACTCCAGTAGTACCAGAGGTGAAGAAAATGTAGGCGGCATCTTCAGGAGTTATTTCAGGTAGTTCTATAGCTTGAGGGCTGGCTATTGCTGCCTCAATTGCTTGCCCTGTATCTTCGGCTACGCTGATGATCTCCATAGACTCCCTCATCCACTGATCTGTCGAGGGCTGCTCACCGATATAAAATAAGTACTTGGTTTTAGCTTCGTGAAGTATCAGTTGCTGCCGTTGCTGAGGCAGGTTTTGATCGATAGTCAACAATACACTTCCATTCAAGAGTATGCCGAGCATACTAGCAATCAGCCCAAAACTGCGAGAGCCGCAAACCGCTACTGGCTCTCCTTTTTCGACACCTTTACTTCGTAGCAACTGTGCTAGAGCCTGGGCACTGGCAGACAATTCACTGTAGCTCCAAGTGCGATCGCCTTGGCAGATGGCTGGATGTTGTGGTGTAGACTTGACCCAAAAGGCAAACAGGTTTGTTACAGGTTCATAATGTGGTTCAGGCAAAGCCAGACTTTGATCTGGAAGTAAGGAACTTGATTTTGGTGTTACCAGGGAATAGGAGTTAATGGGTTTTTCTGGGTTAGCCACCATCTGTTCGAGCAGATACTGGAATTGATTGAGGAGGCAAACCATACGTTCAGGAGCAAACAAAGCCTGCCGGTATAGTAAAATTAGGTGTAGTTCACTGCCATGCTCCTCCACATAGAGAGTCATGGAAAATTGTGAGTCAGGTTCGAGCAGTTCTAGGGGAGTGAGATTGAGCCCAGATAGTTCCAAAGGCTGTTGTGGAATATTCAGCAAGTTGAGCATGACATCGAATACTGGGCTGTGGCTTTGGCTTCTGTCTAAATCCAGTTTTTCTAAGACCTTCTCAAAAGGTATATCCTGGTGAGCATAAGCTTGCTGAACTACCTGGCTGACTCGATGGAGCAGCTGCACAAAAGTGGGATTGCCGGAGAGATCAGAACGCATTGCCAGAGAATTGAGGAAACAACCCATCAGTTTCTCAGTCTTGATTTGGTTGCGCCCTGCTACCGGTGTACCGACAATAATATCTTCTTCCCCTGTATAGCGGTAGAGCAAAGTCTTGAATGCCGCCAACAATATCATAAATAAGGTGCCACCCTGCTGACGACTCAGGGTTCTCAGAGTATGGGTGAGTTTTGCCGATAGCACCAGATGTTTTTTTGCACCCCGGTAGTCCTCTCTCGACAGACAGGGGTAATCAGTAGGCAACTGTAGTCTGGGGAGGCGACCCCCTAGTTGCTGCTGCCAGTAGTCAAGTTGTTCATCTAGGACTTTATTCTTGAGCCACTGAAGTTGCCACTGGGCAAAGTCGTTATACTGGATGGGTAACTCCGGCAGGGTGGAAGGCTCGCTAGTAGAGAAGGCTTGATAGAAGGTTGTCAATTCTTGGAACAACAAACCTTCAGACCATTTGTCAAAAGCAATATGGTGTACTGTTATCAGCAACACCCAATCTTCCTCACCCAACTTCAGCAAAGCTGCTCGCAACAGCAACTCTGCGCTGAGATTGAAAGGTTGTTTGGCTTCCTGATTGAGGAAAGTAGAGATTTGGGATTCGGGATTGGGAACAGTTGTAAAATCAACAATCGACAAGCTAAAATCCCAATAGTCCCGAATAATTTGGACTAATTGCCCATCGGCCATGGTGAAAGAAGTCCGCAAAGCTTCGTTGCGTTGCAGGATTTCGTTGAAGCTTTGCTCGAGTGCTCTAACATTCAGCTTACCTGAGAGCCGAAAAGCTACTGATTCGTTATAAAAGGCATTCTTGGCTGCTAACTGTTCGAGGATCCAAAACCTTTCTTGAGCAAAAGAAACTGGCAGATTTCCTTCTCGTGGAACTGGCTCCAAGGGAGGAGCCTGATTTTGTAACCCGATGATTGCTGCAATGGCTGCCAAATCTACTGGAGGTGCTTCTGAATTGCTCTGGGCTTGTGGGGGTATTTCAGTAAGAGCATCAGTTTTACTGCCGTCTGCCAATGATTCTGGTGAGGCATTGGGGATTTTAGTTTCTAAATTTCCCATTTTACTTCTGGTTTTTTATTTATTTAATTTGGTAGAGCTGTGCCAAAGGGAAACACCTGAATTCTGCGTTCTTCACATTAACCTTGCTTTACCTCCGTTCTGATATCGGCAAATTCACCAGAATTTCGCCACTATTTCCTATTTTTTACAAAACTTTACAGGTATTGAAAAAAAATTTGAGTTCTGCGAAAAATTTCTATTTTGGGCTGATGACAACGTGAGAAATCAGATTCGCACCAACATCACAAATTAGGTTGATGGATGATGAATGTAACTAGTTGGAGAAATGTAGACAACTCGAGTACATATAAGCAGGAAGCTGTTGATAATGAGCGAGAGTCAGGTAAACTAATGCATGAGGAAATAGAAACACAACTTAGTCAACTTGTCGCCCAAACCTGTCAGTATCCCCATGGCAGTCTCGAGCGACGTCAATGCTTAACTAAGCTGATTCAAGCCATCATTAAATCTGGCAAGCTCTGGTGGGAAAATACACCTTATTACGAGGAAGCACTACAACAGACATGGTTGTATCTGTGCCGGAATATTTGCGAAGCGAATACAGGAGGGCAGTATGATCCCACAAGAGGTAGTGTTACCACTTGGCTAGATCGATATCTTAAGCGAAGATTGCAAGATTTTTGGATTGAGGAGCAACAGAAGAAAAAGCGCTATGTTTCTCCTGGAAGGTATGAAGATGATAAAACTAATCTCATAGAAAATGTGCCTGCTCCCCAAAGAATTCCGATTTTGGAGGAAACCAGAAACTGGGCTGAAACTGATCCAGATGGAGAATTACACCGTACTCATATTAAAAAACGTCCGGATTTGAGTTGCCAGGTGTTGATTCTACGTCGCTTACCACCCAAAACAAGTTGGCAAGAACTTGCCGCTGAATTTAACTGTCCCTATCAAACTCTAGCAAATTTCTATAAACGTCAATGCCGACCCCGCCTGCGAAAATTTGGCGAATCCGAGGGATATCTTTAATAGGAATTAAGAATTAAGAATTAAGAATTAAGAATTAATTTTCTACATTCTTCATTCTTCATTCAGAAAAGACCATGATAGCTAATAAGACAATGAATCAAGAAAACTCCTTACCAATGCCTCTTACCCAGAAGGCAATCCAAACTGCTCACCAGTTTGCCGCAGAGCAACCCCATCCCCAAGAGGCAGAGCAAATTTACCTGAACACTCTGGCGATATTAGCAGTGCGTGACTACTTGCAGCTGATGGAGATTGATACTGAATTGACGCAGAGTGATAGCTGGAACCCAATTGTGCGGATGTGCGAGGATGCAGCTGATTTGATGGTGGCAGGATTGGGAAAATTGGAATGTCGCCCAGTCAAAGCATCCCAAGCAGCAGTCTCGATTCCACCAGAAGCCTTGGATGAACGCATCGGTTATGTTGTAGTTGAAATTGATGAGAGCGAAAAACGAGCAACGCTGTTGGGATTTAGCAAAACTGCCGATACAGGTAAGTTAGCCTTGAACCAGTTGCGATCGCTTTATGACTTATTAGCACACCTTGATTATCTTACCCAATCCCGTGTAAATCTAAGTCAGTGGTTTGTGAGTGCTGGTAAAACTTCTGGGCAGGAAGTGAAATCTGTTGTAAACAAAGAGCCTGTGATCCCAACTTCTAGTAACAACAGTGATTCTCAGTTGAATTTGAGCCAAAGGTTTGAGAATGTCCTTAACAAAGGTTGGCAAACCTTTGAAGAATTGTTTGCTTCTTTCAATAGCAAAAAAGTGCAATTTCGAGAAGGTTTACCTCTTCAGCAGCCAGCAGTGGCTTTCCGCAGGAAAGGGGGTATTAATTTGTTCTCCGATGCGGATGTCATGCGAGCCAAACTGGTAGATTTGGGGATACAAGTGGGAAATAAACCGATCACTCTAGTCATGGCTCTGACACAAGAAACTAATCACAAAGTAAGTATCCTCGTTCAAGTGCATCCAGCTGTTGGTGAAAGGTATTTACCCTCCCAACTCAGACTGGGTTTACTTTCTGAATCAGGGAAAACTCTCCAGGAAGTCGAATCAAGAGGTTTTGACATTTGGATACAATTGAGGCAGTTTAGAGTGCAACCTGGAACTAACTTCAGTATCCAAGTTGCTCTTGAAGATGTCAGCATCACAGAAGCTTTCACTATCTGAATTGTTGACAGAAATTTAACCATGTGTGAGTTAGTTATTTTAAGTCTCGGACCTGGAAATTTCGATGACGGCTTTCCCGCTGTTACGGCAAGGCTAGGAAATCTCTCGATGAAGTTTACTGGCAGTTTACCCCCAGCACCAGACATTCCCCAACTCTATAGGAACTGGCAGCTACTGTATCAAGCTCTTTGCCAATCTAACCGAGATTCTCGTTCTATTGAAATTGTTGAAGGTGGTGTAACTAATGTTTCTGAGGGAGTCTTTAAAGATGTCTGTCAAAGTTTAGAATACAGCATTAATTCTTGGCTCGGCTCGGAAGAATTTCATAATATTGAGTTGCAACTGAGAACCCAATTAGAAACATCTCAGTCAGTACGAGTGGTGATTGAAAGTGATGATGAATATATCTGGCGATTACCCTGGCAGTTGTGGAGTTTTTTTCAAGATTACCCTCATGCTGAAGTTTCTTTAAGTAGTCCAGAATATCCATCACCGCCTCCACTATCACCCAGAAATGCTCAAACTGAAGTCAAAATTTTAGCTATTATCGGTAGTAGTGAGGGCATTAATCTTCAGGAAGATCAAGATTTGCTCAAGCAATTACCTGGGGTGGAAGTGACATTTTTAGTGGAGCCAAAACGACATGAATTAAATGATCAACTTTGGGAACAAGGCTGGGATTTTTTGTTTTTCGCAGGACACGGTTGTAGCGAAAATAATGCCACCACTGGAAGGCTTTTCATCAATCAAAATCCTCAACACAATAGCCTGACTATTGAAGAGTTGCGGGAAGCTCTTAGCAGAGCAATTGATAAAGGATTGCAGCTGGCGATTTTTAACTCCTGTGATGGTTTAGGATTGGCAAGGCAGTTGGCTGCTGTTGGGATACCTATGCCAACTATGATTGTGATGCGGGAACCTGTAGTAGATCAAGTAGCCCAAAAGTTTTTGAACTATTTTTTGAGAGCTTTTGCCTTTAGAGAGCCTTTTCATTTGGCAGTACGACAAGCACGGGAACAACTCAGAGGTATAGAAGATCAATATCCGGGTGCGAGTTGGTTACCAGTAATTTGCCAGCATCCGGTAGTTATGCCACCGACTGTGCCGTATCCTCCCAAACCTGTCCCTCCCAAACCTTTCTTTAAGAAGCAGAAGTGGTTAGTTTTCACAGCAATCTTCTCAGTGGGATGCATCGGTGGCTACTTATTTGCAGGACCTCGACTGGGCATTTTTTTAAACAGACTAGGCAATAAAAACCACAGTGAGGGTCAACTATTGCTAGCCCAACAATACTACCACCTAGCAACCTTAGCTAATTGGAAATATGCCCAACCTCATTACAACTTTGGTTGGCTTTGTGATGAAAGTTTTGATGACCAAGTATGTGCAATTCAAGCATACCAACGTGCGGCTCTACGTGGAATTTCTGATGCTTGGGCAGAATTGGCTCGTTTACACATTGAAAATAACAATTTTGAAGCTGCTTTGAAGGCTATCAAGGAATGTTTAGAACGGACTGAATATGATGCAGTAAAAGCCGCCTGTCTCAAAAATAGAGGCTGGATTCGCTGGGAACAAAAGCGCTCTGATGAAGCAGAAAAAGATCTTCAAAAGGCGATCGCACTGGAACACAATAGCCCTCATTCCCATTGCCTCTTGGCTCAGGTACTCGAAGCTCAAGGAAGACACCAAGAGGCACTCTTGGGATGGAAAAATACCCTTAAATACTCCCAATATTACATCCCTGAACAGGATGCATGTATAGATAAGGCAAACCAACGACTACAAGGAGAAGCAGACTAATGAAACCTAGAGTTGTTCTTTCTATCGGTCTGAGCTTGATAATGGCTACTGTCAGCTCAATGATACCAATAGGAGTAGCAGCTTCTCAAAAACTCTCCAATGGTCAGATTATCCAGATTGATGGTGATGTACAACTAAAACGTTCTCATGGACATTTCATCCGCCCGAAAGCTGGCACACGGATTTATCCAACAGATAAGTTAGTGGCTGCGAATGGGACGCAAGTCCTGGTACAGTGTAATGATTCGTTGTTAGTCGAAGGGTATGGCAAAAATCAATTAAATCGTTGTCCCTCCGCAACCAAACAAACACAATGTACTCCTGGACTCTATAAATGCCCTCATCGTGGTGATCAGATTGCCTTAAATAACAGTTCCATTCCTTACATTATCAGTCCCCGTCGAACTAAACTACTTAACAATAAGCCGAGACTAAGCTGGAATCCTGTACCAGGAGCAACGAGTTATACAGTGAGCATCAAGGGTGATGGAGTGGACTGGAAGACACAAGTGAACGACACCCAAATAGTCTACCCTGGTGAGCAGCCCCTGCAACCAGGAGGTCACTATTTGCTGATTGTCAGAGCTGATACGGGAGCTTCCTCTACAGATGAGCCAGTTATATCTGGAGGCTTAGGTTTTAGTTTACTAGAAACAACTCAAGCTCAGCAGGTTCACTCCCAAGCCGAAGAAATCGCCCAAAAACCATGGACTGAGCAAGCCAAAACCCTTGCCTTAGCTAATCTTTACCTCAACAATGGATTAACTTTCGAGGCAGTAGAAATGCTGGAAAATTTGGTCAATAGTGGAGTTGAGACAGCACCGATTTATAACAGTATAGGGAAACTTTACTTGAATTTCTTGGCACTGGTGCCGGAAGCTAAAGCCAACTATGCCAAGGCTGTTGAGCTAGCTGACTCTAATGATATCGAGGAGCAAACGGCGGCACAAGAAGGATTGGGACAAGTCGAGGAAAAGTTTGGCAATAATGATGAAGCCATTCGCTTATTAACTCTGGCGCGGGATGGATATGAAACTTTAGGAGATTCGGAACGTGTTAGCCAGTTGGAGAGGCAATTGAGGAGATTAACCCGCCAAGGGAATGAATAATACCATTTTTTAGGATACTGCCGGTGAATGGAGGAGTATGATCCCCTATTAAGATAAGACTTCACCCTACAGCCTGTCTCCTTTTTAGCTTTGTTGTCATCTCCTGAGGTAGTTCACACTTCCCAAGTGACTTCAATATCTAAGGGAGTGCAGTAAGAGCGAATCATGCTCAAAAAATCTGGTGCAGCTTCACCAAAAAGGTGAATCCGCTTTTGATGATTGGAGTAGGATTGTCCATAAATTAAGACTTGTCCTACAGCAAATTTCCAATTTTTGACAGATTTTACTTCAATTAGCTCCTGCTCTGTTAACAGATCAATATTCCCAGCTAAAGTTGGCACCTCACGCTGAACTTTACCTAGAGTTTTTGCTAACCGCTTTTGTACTGATTTCTCCGTTAAGCGGACTCTATGTCCTGAATTAAGATACTCCCAATATTTGAACGCCAACTCATCAATAGCAAATGTCCCACCATTTTTTCCGCGTTTAGAGTAAGCAATTTCGCCCCAAAATTGACTTTGTAAGGACTTAACTAGTAATTGAGTTTGCTGTCGTCGTAGCCAGGGGGAGGGGGTTCTATTCTTGGGGCTACCTGAGACTCGCCACATGTCGGTAAGACTAATCAAACCATTTCTGCGGCGTACCTGAGAACCAGGAATATTACGGGACTCCAATGCAGGATCTTTGGAATTCCACTCAAATAGCTCCAACTGCTGGAATTCTTCAGTTGGCTCTGAGGTGCAGGTTGATTTTACAGATAATTTCGGTGCTGGCGCTGTTGTATTAATCATTAAGGAAATATAACAAATGCAATAACCCTGTTCTGTAAGACGCAGAGTACATAGAGTGTTTTTAAGACCAATAACCAAGGACGGCAGGAAAGCGAACTGCTGAACACCCCAAGTCCAGAAGTTGGCTTCCCCGTCGCTTTTTGGTTGAAGTCATCAGTTAATTAAAACATGTAATTGCCAGCTAAGTTCTTACTTAAGAGCCTCCTAACTGGCGGCACACCGCCTCCGATGAATGGAAGAAACAATTCAAACCCTCTTCCCTTGGAGCCTCCTGCCCTCTGCCTCGGAGCCTTGTTTTTTAAGAAGCTTGGGGTATCTCAAGGATTGATAAACTTTCCCAAGCATCAGTCACAATCTCACTAAGCCACAGTCTTTGTGAGTAATCCAGCAAACTATCGTCCGCTAGCACTTCAGTCGTTAAATCTTCTAGAGACTGTCCTTGTTGCCGAGCAATCTCAATTACTCCTGCGATCGCCGCTGCTACTAATTCTTCATTGACAGGTTTTTGACGTAGGTTCACAATTTCTTGAGGGTTAGCTGGGATGGGATAATTCATGGCTAGTTAACAATGGCACCCGTAACTTAAATTAAAATGAGACAATTGTAAAGTTATGTTGCTTTTATTAAATAAAATCTGTACCAGGAAGTCTAACGTATTTTCAGCTCCATGACCTCAGTATTAATCACCTAATGAGATTAAAAAGATGAAAGAACTTCTCTACCTAGAAATACCTACCCCGGATACCAATGCTGTTTGCACCTGGTTACAACAGCAATGGAAGCAGGAGCTGGGGGAAAAGATAATCACCCCTGACGGTATACGGCTAAAATTTGAGCGTGCAAATAATAACCGTCAAAACTCTACAGTAGATGCACCATCGATTCCGGAAATTTCCATTTTTGTTTGGTCAGTGCAGCGAACAACATACCTCAAAGCGTTTCGTTGGGCAAGTAGAGCTATCACTGGTGAAGGTCAAATTCTGCAACAGCTCCAAGCTAGTTTGCGCAGTCAATTTCCTTATGAATATCCCGAACCACCTGTCGTTGATTTATCCGAGCAATCAATTTTCGAGGCATTAGCTCCCTACTACCCTAAAACTGTCCATTTCTTTCAAAAAATGCCTAATGGGGAATACGATCTCAACCGCGTCTACTGGTGGGAGAAGCGTTGGCGTGAGGGTATCCGTAATCCCCAACAACCCAAGCAAGTGGTATTTGATTCCAGAATGAAGGGAATAGGGAACAGGGAACAGGGAATAGGGAGCAACCAACAAGCTTATGATCTGATTTATATCGGTGGTGCTTTGGGTGTACTGCAAGCAGCGGTGATGGCAAAGTTAGGTTATCGGGTGCTAGTGATTGAGCGGCTACCCTTCGGGCACATGAACCGGGAGTGGAATATTTCCAGAGATGAGTTCCAAAACTTGATTGATTTGGGGTTATTTACCCCTGCTGAGTTTGAAAATATCATTGCTAAGGAATATATTGATGGGTTTAATAAATTCTTTGATGGCAATAACCCTCCTCACCTCAAAGCAGCAATCTTGCATACTCCCACAGTACTCAATATTGCTTTAGATTCTGAGAAACTACTACAACTGTGTGGCGACAAACTCAAGAGCGCTGGTGGAGAAATCTGGGATGAGACGGAATTTATCAAAGTAGATGTTGAACCGGAACAAGTGGTAGTGAGCTTACAACACCTACCAACGAAATCAAACCGACAAGTGAGTGGGCGTCTGTTGGTAGATGCGATGGGTAGCGCCTCACCTATTGCTTTGCAGCTCAATGGAGGTCGAGCTTTTGATAGTGTTTGTCCGACGGTAGGAGCAGTAATTGCTCAGGGATTCGAGCCTGGGGTTTGGGATTCTAATTATGGGGATGTACTCAATAGCCACGGAGATATTTCACGAGGGCGCCAGCTGATTTGGGAGTTGTTCCCTGGTACTGGTGAGGATTTGACTATTTATTTATTCCATTACCACGAGGTTAATTCTCAGAATCCTGGCTCTTTATTAGAAATGTATGAAGATTTTTTCACCATTTTGCCGGAGTACCGCCGCTGTGATCTTGAAAAACTGGTGTGGAAAAAACCGACCTTTGGTTATATCCCAGGACATTTTAGTGTAGGAAGTAGCGATCGCACTGTAGCATTTGATCGACTGATTGCGATGGGTGATGCTGCTTCACTTCAGTCTCCCCTAATCTTCACCGGCTTTGGCTCCTTTGTCCGCAACCTCTATCGCTTAACTGATTTGTTGGATACAGCTTTGCAGCATAACCTGCTCCAGGCTAAGGATTTAAATCAAATTCGCGCCTATCAAAGCAATGTTTCTGTTACGTGGCTATTTTCCAAGGGTATGATGGTCCCCACTGCTTGTTACCTACCACCTCAGCGCATCAATGCCATGCTGAATACCTTTTTTGGACTGTTGGCAAATGAACCACCTGTAGTCGCAGACACCTTTATAAAAGACCGCACTGACTGGTTAACTTTTAACATACTAGCTCTCAAAGCTGCTAGGCAAAATCCAGCTCTCATACCCTGGATTTGGGAAATGGCTGGTTCCAAGGATTTCTTGCGTTGGCTAGGCAGTTACTTGAGTTTCACGTTTAATGCCCTAATTAGCTGGCTATTTAAAGGTTGGTTCCCTGGTTTGGTCAGAACTATACAGCCTTGGGTTGAACAGCATTATCCTACTATCTGGCTATGGCTGTTGGTTCAGAGCTATGCTCTGACTGCTGGGATGGGGCGTCCTGAAAAAGTCAACTCTGATGCTAAACAGATTCAGGATTTGACTCGAGTGTGTTGAGTGAGTTTCGGAGTTGATTATGCAAGTATGCGAGATTGGTTCAGCAGACAAATTATTAGATTTAATCAAGTCAATCATTTTTTGAGTAGGGCATTTTTGTAGTTGAATGTTGTTCGTTGGGTTGAATAGGGGGTCATACCCCCCATTCACCGAAAGCGGCGGGAAGCCCATTCCTTCTAGGGATGGGAGGGATAGCCGCCCGCCGCTTGGTTGGCAAGTTATTTGTTAGAAAGTTTTTCTTGACAAACAACTAACAACCAACAACAAATAACGCTTGCATCCCACGTACTTTAGTCGTGGGATGAGCTTAATAGCGTTATCCTAACGGGGCTTCAGACCCATTTTTGTCGTGAAGGATAACTATAGATGCTTTTAGGTAAACCAAAAAATATAATTTGTCAACAATTAATGATGTTAATTTTTATGTCATTAACTTTTAAGTACTCCCTTCAATTAATGTAAAGAAATATATCAAGATTCATATCAAATTGTTTCAGATAGAGGATCAAACTCCCATCAGGTAAACCTTTTTTGGTAGAAACACATATGTTGCCAAAACTTTAACTGAGTTATTTGGAGAGTGAGTACTTCCTCACCTATTCACCCCATTTGCTCAGGGATGAGAAGAGAACCAGCATCAAAAGGAGCAAGAACCGCATGTTCACCCACGTCAGGTCCACCATTCGACACATAACCCCGGATGCAGTGAATGGGCGTCATTTACTAAAGGTGGTCTATGTCGTGTTAGAGCCACAATATCAGAGTGCATTATCAGCCGCTGTTAGCTCAATTAATCGAAATCAACCGGATTTAGCGATTGAAATCAGTGGCTACTTGATTGAGGAACTTCGGGATCCAGAAAACTATAATAATTTCCAACGGGATATTGCCCAAGCCAATATTTTCCTGGCCTCACTGATCTTTATAGAAGACTTAGCAGATAAAGTAGTAGAAGCAGTAACACCCCATCGCGATCGCCTCGATGCTGCGGTGGTGTTTCCCTCGATGCCCAAAGTCATGCGTCTCAATAAACTGGGTAGCTTTTCCATGGCGCAGCTGGGACAATCTAAAAGTGCGATCGCACAATTCATGCGCAAGCGTAAAGAGAAGTCTGGTTCCTCTTTTCAAGATGGCATGTTGAAGATGGTGCAGACTCTGCCCAAAATCCTCAAGTATATGCCCTTGGATAAAGCCCAGGATGCCCGTAACTTCATGCTCAGCTTCCAGTATTGGTTGGGTGGTTCTGCCGATAACTTGGAAAACTTTCTGCTGATGCTAGCAGATAAGTATGTTCTTAAAGATGAACACCAGTCAAAGGGGGCTTCCGTACAATTCAAAGACCCTGTAGTTTACCCAGATATGGGCATCTGGCATCCCCTAGCCCCAAAAATGTTCGAGGATATCCAGGAGTATTTGGATTGGTACAACAGCCGTCAAGATATTTCTTCTCACTTGCAAGATCCTCTAGCTCCCTGTGTTGGTTTGGTACTGCAACGCACTCACCTGGTGACTGGGGATGATGCCCACTATGTGGCTATGGTGCAGGAACTAGAAGCAATGGGAGCTAGGGTAGTTCCCGTGTTTGCTGGTGGTTTAGATTTCTCCAAGCCAGTTGATGCCTATTTCTATCAACAGGGAATGGGTAACGGGAAGAATCAATATCCAACTTCCTTGGTTGATACAGTGGTTTCTCTTACAGGTTTTGCTTTGGTAGGAGGACCAGCACGACAAGATCATCCTAAGGCAATCGAATCCCTCAAGCGGTTGAATCGTCCCTATATGGTGGCACTACCGTTGGTATTCCAAACTACCCAGGAATGGGAAGATAGTGATTTGGGACTGCATCCGATTCAAGTAGCTCTGCAAATTGCCATTCCAGAACTAGATGGAGCGATTGAGCCAATTATTCTTTCTGGGCGAGATGGCACAACCGGTAAATCCATTGCTCTGCAAGACAGGATTGAAGCAGTAGCCAAGCGAGCAATGAAATGGGCTTCCCTACGCCGCAAGCCCAAATTAGCTAAGAAAATTGCTGTCACTGTCTTTAGCTTTCCACCAGATAAGGGTAATGTCGGTACTGCTGCCTATTTAGATGTGTTTGGTTCCATTTATAAGGTGATGGAAGCACTCAAAAATAACGGCTACGAAGTGGAGGACTTGCCAGAGTCACCAGAGGCACTGATGCAAGCCGTTATCCACGACGCCCAAGCACAGTACAGTAGTCCGGAACTGAATATTGCTTATCGGATGTCCGTGATGGAGTACGAGCGACTGACTCCTTATTACCCCAGGCTGGAGGAAAGCTGGGGTACAGCACCAGGACACCTTAACAGCGATGGGCAAAATCTGCTGATTTATGGTAAGCATTTCGGCAATGTCTTCATCGGTGTTCAACCGACGTTTGGTTACGAGGGTGATCCGATGCGGTTGTTGTTCTCTCGTTCCGCTAGTCCTCACCATGGTTTTGCTGCTTACTACACCTACTTAGAGCAAATTTGGCAAGCGGATGCCGTGCTACACTTCGGTACCCACGGTTCCTTGGAATTTATGCCCGGTAAGCAAATGGGGATGTCTGGGGACTGCTACCCTGATAACTTAATTGGTTCGATTCCCAATCTGTATTACTACGCCGCTAACAATCCCAGTGAGGCAACTATTGCTAAGCGCCGTAGTTATGCCGAGACGATTTCTTACCTGACTCCACCAGCAGAGAATGCAGGCTTGTATAAGGGTTTAAAGGAACTGAGTGAGTTGATTGGTTCCTACCAAACCCTCAAAGATACCGGGCGTGGTGTGCCAATTGTTAACACCATTATGGATAAGTGCCGCTTGGTGAATCTAGAGCAGGATATCACCTTGCCGGAAAAAGATGCCAAGGAGATGACTGGTGAGGAGCGGGATACAATAGTCGGTCAAGTGTATCGTCGTCTGATGGAGATTGAATCTCGCTTGCTACCTTGTGGATTGCATGTGATTGGCAAACCACCAACTTCAGAAGAAGCGATCGCAACTTTGGTCAATATTGCTAACCTAGATCGTACTGAAGAAGAAATTCAAGGTTTGCCTCGGATTATTGCCAACAGTATCGAGCGAGATATTGATGAGATTTACCGTAATAATGACCAAGGCATCTTAGCAGATGTCCAGCTGCTCCAAGATATTAACCAAGGAACCACTGCTGCTGTTACGGCCCTTGTTCAAACCCAAGCTGATGCAGATGGTCGAGTTTCCAAGGGTTTCCAAGCTCAATTTCCTCAATATGGGCAAAAAAGAGCCTTGGATTGAAGCCCTGCATAACTTAGGTTACACCAAGGTTGACCAGGAAGCCCTGAAGCCCTTGTTTGAATACCTGGAATACTGCCTCCAGCAAATTGTTGCTGATAATGAATTAGGGGCAATGTTGCAAGCTTTGGAAGGAGAATACGTCCTCCCTGGCCCTGGTGGTGACCCCATCCGCAACCCAGATGTTCTACCTACAGGTAAGAATATCCACGCTCTAGATCCGCAATCTATCCCCACCATGGCGGCAGTCAAGTCAGCCAAAATTGTAGTAGACCGACTGCTAGCACGGCAACGGGCGGAAAATGACGGCAATTGGCCCGAAACCATTGCTTGTGTCCTCTGGGGTACGGATAATATTAAGACTTACGGGGAATCCCTAGCACAAATCATGTGGATGGTTGGTGTTACCCCAGTACCAGATGCCTTAGGACGAGTCAACAAATTGGAAATGATTCCCTTAGAAGAATTAGGGCGTCCCCGGATTGATGTAGTCATCAACTGTTCCGGTGTCTTCCGGGATTTGTTCATCAATCAGATGAACCTCCTCGATCAAGCAGTTAAAATGGCAGCAGAGGCAGATGAACCATCAGAAATGAACTTTGTTCGTAAGCACGCTGTACAGCAGGCAGACGAAATGGGGATTAATCTGCGGCAAGCAGCAACTCGGGTATTCTCCAATGCTTCCGGTTCCTATGCCTCGAATGTGAATCTGGCAGTAGAAAACAGTACTTGGGAGAATGAATCAGAGTTACAGGATATGTACCTGACTCGCAAGTCCTTTGCTTTCACCTCCGATAACCCCGGTACGATGGAGCAGAATCGTCAGATTTTTGAAGGAGCGCTCAAAACTGCTGATGTCACCTTCCAAAATCTCGACTCTTCCGAGATTAGCCTCACAGATGTTTCCCACTACTTCGACTCTGATCCTACGAAGGTAGTGAGCAGTCTAAGGAAGGATGGCAAGACACCAACTGCCTACATTGCTGATACCACTACAGCCAATGCTCAGGTGCGTACTTTATCGGAAACTGTGCGTTTAGATGCTCGTACCAAGCTACTCAATCCCAAGTGGTACGAAGGCATGTTGAATCATGGTTATGAAGGAGTGCGAGAACTCTCGAAGCGGTTAGTCAATACTATGGGTTGGAGTGCAACAGCTGGTGCAGTGGATAACTGGGTATATGAGGATGTGAATACTACCTTTATCGAGGATGAAGCCATGCGCCAGCGGTTGATGAACCTGAATCCCCATTCCTTCCGTAAGGTAGTATCCACTTTGTTGGAAGTAAATGGACGAGGTTATTGGGAAACGAGCGAGAGGAATTTGGATCTATTGCGGGAGTTGTATCAGGAGGTTGAGGACCGGATTGAGGGGATAGAATAATCCCGTTCATTGTAGAGACGCGCTATGGCGCGTCTCTAAACTTAATTCTCAAAATTATTAATTCTTAATTCTTAATTCTCTAACGCCCCATATTTCGCTTCATCTGCTCCAACTCTTCATCCATTTCCCAGCGTCTAAACTTCTCGTCTAAAGAATCTGCTCCATCAGAGATTTGGGACTTGCTACTTTGGTTCCAGCCAAATGTCTCCGAGCGCTGCTTTGCCTGAGTACTAGCACGGGCAGCTTTTACTTCTGTAGCTTTAGCTCTGACTTGGGTACGGCGAGTTTGAATCTGACTTATGAGCTCCTTAGCTTGGGCAATTCGCTGTTTAAGACCCTCCATTTGTCCCCAGCGCTGGTTACCTTGCCGTAACAGAGCTGCCTCTCGTTCCTGAGCCGGTTGAGCCAAATCTAGTCTACCGTGGGACTTAGCCTTCTCAATTCGCCCATGCCATTGCTGAATCTCTTGAGCAATTGCCAGAATTTCATCCTGCAAGCGCTTTTCCTGAAGTTGCAAGTCAGTTAGCAGTTTTAGTGTATCTTCCTCTTGCTCTCGTAACTGTTCCTCTAGTGCCTGTAACTCTAAATGGGGATTGTTACGTAGAAATTCATCTAGGCGTTGTTCCAAAAAGTTATTGAGATCCTCAAATAAACCCACTACCCCATACTCCTAAACATCAGATCTATTCCACACTTATTGCTCTTCAGAAACTAAAATCCTATATTTGGGGCTGAATCCCTTGATATGAGTAGTTTCTGACTTCTTTTTCGGCGATTCCATCAATGAATTCTTAATTCTTAATTCTTAATTCTTCATTCGCCGTTAGGCACTCATTACTTACAATTGCCTGTTGCCTTTTTCTAGAACTGCTGACCAATGTAAATCGAGCGTACTTCCCCATTACGTCGAATTATTGCTTCATTATTATTCACAGATACTAACATCCAACCACTAGTACCAATAGCTTCACCTACTTTAAATCTTTGGGTAACGCCATTGATGGCAAATAAAGCAGCAGACTGCTCAGAAGACTCTAGCTTAATTAATCCCACGAGGGCATGTTGAGCAGCAGGAGCTGGTGGTAATTCGGGCTTTGAGGTTTCTGTATCAGCAGTTGCTGGCGTTGTTGGTGTTGCTGGTTTTGTTGGTGTTGCTGGTTTTGTTGGTGTTGCTGGTTTTGTTGGTGCTGCTGCTTGAGGAGAAGTTTTTGGTGTTGTTGGTGTTGCTTGAGGAGAAGTTTTTGGAGTAGAGACTTTAGTAGGAGAAGTTTTTGGAGTAGAGACTTTAGCAGAAGAAGTTTTTGGAGTAGAGGCTTTAGCAGGAGAACTAGTTGGTGGTGGGGGAACTACTGTTGAAGGGGCTGCGATCGCAGGAGGGGTTTGAGGTGGATAAATTGGATAGTAGACTGTTTTTTCCAGAATTGTTGTTGATTGATTAGGGGCAGAAGATTGATTCCCAGCACCAGGGATTGGAGGCTGGTTAGAATTACCTTTACCCTCAGTTGCCTTACCCTTCTTTTTATTAGCTTCAGTTTTACGATCAATTACATCGAGCGATCGTAGCGCGTATTGAATGAACTGGGCATCAGATTCTGACACCTGTGCCTTTTGAGCCAATGGTAAACCCATTTCACTCAACTTTGACTTTAACCAAGCCTGTCTTTCTGGACTAATCAGCAACAAAACCAGTGTAGCTGCCAGAGAAGCTAGTCCCACTGCCCAGAGGAATTTTTCCCCAGACAAGCCTGAGCTTTTAGTCTCAGAAGTAATAGTAGGAGACTCCTGTGTCTTTAATAATTCTCCCGACTTACCATCATTGGTTGGCTCAGTGCTAAATTGCTGTTCTTCTTTAGGTACTATTGCCTCTTCTTCAGGGTTCGTGATTGGCGGAATCACAATCGACTGCAAGGAGACATATTCTGGCTTGGCAGGCTCTGTCGGTAACTTAGTGCCCCCCTCCAAAATTCGGTCGATGTCCGAAAATAAATCATCCATTAATTTATCTGCCTCGGACTCTGCAGACCAAGGCTGGATGGGAGCCGGAGTGGTTGACTGCTCTTTGGCTATTGGTTTAGTGCTGACTTCCTCAGACATGGATTGCTTGCTCTCGTAGGTACAGAATTAACAAGATGCTTGAAGGTTTTGCCTAGTGCTTTGAAGGCAGAAGGCAGAAGGCAGGAGGCAGGAGGGAAGAAAGCTTGTACGGTAAGCTCTTTAACCTTTTTTTCTGGTGGGTTATTTCCACTGCGCTACACTAGTATCTTCTACACCCCTGACACCGCAAATTTTATCGCTAAATTTGCTTAAAAGATTAATAGTAAACAATATTTAGCTGCTTTGACACTTGTGGCTCTTAAGAAATAAGGCAGTAGGCAGAGGGCTCCGAGGCAGGAGGGAAGAGGATTTTGACTTGTTTCTGACCTTTGTAGGGGGCGGTGCGCCGCCAGTGGCTGCTTGTTACCAATGGTTCCCGAGATCCGGGTGAACGAAATTTACCTTCAACCGCAAGAAGGCTCACACCGTATTCTTTGAATCGGTGTTGAGATGAATTGCGGGCAAACTCTTGGTAGACAATGAGTCAATCTACTTTTCTACGACTGCTATCACTTTCTTATCTCTATTCTTCGCATAAACTCTAATAATATTCAATCTGAAAGAGAGCTAACCCTTAAATTCAATGCTTTATTTTTCATATTGTACTACATGATATATAGACATTTATGTTATTATATGAATAGGTCGAAAACAAGTGAATAATTTATCAATGAAGATTTCGTATCAATACCGATTGAAACCAAATAAGCAGCAACGCGATATTATTGATTAAACACTTGATATGTTGCGTTGTCAATACAATTATCAACTTGCTCAACGGTTTGACTGGTATGAGCAAAATCGTTGTTCTATTGATAGATTTCCTTTGGTTTGCCATCTTCCAGAATTAAAAGACAGACCGACTAAATCAAGGAAAGAAAAAGGTTTAGTTCAACTTAAAAAAGACAGACCTTGGTACAATAATGTTCATTCTCAAGTATTGCAGGAAATTTGTAAAAGGGTTGAGTTGGCTTTTGAAAGATGGCTAAAAAGTGATAGTAATGGCAAAAAAAAGGGTAGACCGAGATTCAAGGGTATAGGGCAATATAAAACTTTTACATATAAACAATTCCAACAACATCATTTTGTTGGCAACAAGATTAAGTTGTCGAAGATTGGAGATATCAAGGTGATTGTTCACCGTCCTATTCCTGAAGGATTTATCATTAAAACCATATCAGTAACTAGAAAAGCTGATGGTTACTATGTAACCCTAAGTCTTGATGCTCAAAAAGTTCCAACTCTTAAACCTGATTTTAATGCCAACAATATTGTCGGTCTTGACGTAGGGTTGATAGATTTTTATGTTGCCTCTGATAATACTCGGATTGCAGCGCCAAAGCATTTACGTAAAGCTCAGAAAAAATTAAAGTCAGCACAACGAAAAGTATCCCGTCGTAAAAAAGGTTCATTACGTCGTAGAAAAGCAATTAAAAAATTGGGTGTCAGACACAAGAAAGTAGCTGATACTCGCCGCGATTTTCACTTCAAGACAGCTAAAAAACTACTCAGTGAATATCGTCTACTTTAACCTCGGTAAGGGAGATGACTATATTTATCGTCTGCGCTCAGAGTTCCTTGGGATGAATAAAGGAGAAGTCCTAGAACCTACCCTAGCTCAAGAAAGAAGATTTAATATAGAAAAAGTGGCAGATATCTTCCCAGAATACTACCTGCTAAAAGTAAAGAATTTTAAGGGGTTAGTGAAAAGTAGTCTAGAGGAGTGGATCTATTTTCTCAAAAACAGTGAGATCAAAGAAGAATTTGGGGCAAAAGGCATGGAAGAAGCCAAGGAAACCCTAAGAGTAAATAATCTATCAGAACAAGAAAGAGTAGCTTACAACCGTTATATGGATAACAAAAGTTACGAAGCAAGTATCTTGAGTACCCAAGAGTTTGAGGCGCAATGGCAAATTGAACAGATTGAACAGGCTCAAATCAGAGGTAGGGAAGAAGGTAGGGAAGAAGGAATCCAACAAAGAACAATAGCGATCGCACGTTCGTGTAAACAACAAGGTTTAGATGTCGAAACTATTATGGCAATCACCCAACTGTCAAGGGAAGATATTGAAACTTTGTGAGTTTGTACTTATTTTGGCTTTAAAAACCCACTTTATCAATTGTTGAACGTACCTTAACTATCCCTAATCACTTCTATCACTGTTGGCACCAGGCAAAACGAGCTTAATTTTTCCGCTCAATTATGCCGCCCCCCAGCAACATATCTCCATCATATACAACGGCAGCTTGTCCAGGAGTAATACTAAACTGCGGCTCATCGAAAACTAGCTTGACTCGATTATCTAAACTGCGGCTCATCGAAAACTAGCTTGACTCGATTATCTTCTAACGGGATTATATTGACTGCAACTGCCTGGGAACGATAGCGGACTTGCACTGTGCTACGAATAGGACTGGTAGGTTGGGAAATGGAAACCCAATTCATCCTACCTACTGTACATTCTGCTTGAGTGGCACGAGTGCGATCGCCTACAATTACTCTGTTCCTTGCTGCATCTAGGGCAATTACGTATAACGGTTGAGCTGCGGCAATTCCTAGTCCTTTGCGTTGTCCAATCGTGTAATGGTGAATGCCTTGATGTTGACCAACAACTTTGCCGTCTAAGTCTACAATCTCACCAGTAGTTGGGGTAATGTACTTGTCCAAAAATGTCTGCATTGAACCGTGGGACTCAACGAGGCATAAGTCTTGGCTTTCTGGCTTATCAGCTGTCTTTAGCTCATACTCAGCTGCGAGGCGTCGAGTTTCCGTTTTTTTTAGTTCTCCTAAAGGAAATATCGATGCTGCGAGTAAGTCTTGAGTCAAGTCATAGAGAAAGTAAGATTGGTCTTTTGTCAAGTCTACTGCTCTACGCAACTGATAGCGATCGCTTGTGGCATCATAACTAATGCGGGCGTAGTGACCTGTGGCAATTTTATCAATACCTAACTGCTCACGGGCATAGGTGAGCATGGGACTAAATTTCACTGCCTTGTTGCACTGAGAGCAGGGTAAAGGAGTAATTCCAGCTTCGTAACCCGAAACTAGGTAGTCAACAATATTGCTCTGAAATACTTCGCGACTATCGACAATATGATGGGGAATACCCAATTGTTCACAAATGAACGCTGCATCAACCATCCCTTCAGAGCAACATTGACCTTTCCCTTTCATTAACCAAAGGGTCAGACCAACGACTTCGTATCCCTGATGATAGAGGGTGGCGGCAGCAACAGAACTGTCAACCCCACCAGACAGACCAACAACGACTCTGTTCATGGAGCTACAAGTAGTATATTTGAATTACACTTATACTTCTCTAGAGTAACATTTACTGAGATTAGTGGTGCTTTAATGCGATCACAAATTTTATAGCTGAGATTATACTATACAAATTTGCAGATACGTTCTAATTCTTCTCGCAAAGATAGAGGAGTATATCCCAACTCATAAGCCATTGAACTATCCAAAGAAACATCTGGGGGTCTAGGGGCCGCCATTTTCAAGTCTGCTTGTAAACAAGCCTTAATAGTTGTTGTTGGTAATTGCCAGATCTCTGCTAAGAGATAACCAAAATCATAGCGAGATATCCGCTCCTTTCCTCCTAAATTAATAATTCCTTGAACTTTTTTCAACCCCCAAAAAATTCCTTGAACAGCAGTTGCTGTACTTACAGGAGTACGGAATTCATCGGTGAATAAATTTAGCTGTTTGCCCTCTGTTAGGGTTTTAATGAATGGTTGGATAAAACTAGTAGCTGTAGGTGCTGCTAAGCCGAACATTAAAGGCATACGGCAGATAGTAGTTTGGGGATAACGCTCCAACATTCCTTCCTCTGCCATCACCTTTTGCTCACCGTAATAACAGATAGGAGATACAGGATCAGTTTCCCGATAAGGAGGGTTTAAGCCATCAAATACTAGATCAGTTGAAGTAAAAGCGCAAGGGATAGCCGAATCCGCACACAATCCTGCAATGTTACAGGATGCTCTGACATTGATAGAGTATGATTCCTGAGGATGAGTTTGACAAACATTAGCATTGGATTGAGCAGCAGTGTGGATTACTGCTGCTGGCTGTACTTCCTGAAAAACACGCTTGAGAGCCTGAAAATCTGTCAAGTCAACTTTCAGTAGAGTTACTCCTGAAATTGATTGAGGATGAGAAAAGTAAGTCCCATAGATATCCCATTCTGATTTAGCTAACTGGCAAAGATTCCATCCCAAAAAACCACTAGCACCTGTAAGTAAGAGTTTTTTCATTGGACTTCTTGCAAAAATAACCAAGCAATTATTTTTTAGACAACAATCCTGAAAAAGAGAGTAGAAAATTAATTTTGGGAGGTGTGTCCTTAGGAGGGGCACACCTCCCAAAAGATAAAATTAATAACAAGAACTGCCCTCATTTGAGGTTTAATCAGAATAAGCTACCCACCCAATTTTTTCAGAGGTGTGGGGGCCACCATTTTCGACCCGCTTCCCCTCAGCGACTAATTCATTCATCCGGATCTTGAATCCAGTAGTAGTAACTTCTGCAATCCTTACTCCTGGGGTATCCGGACCGTTAAAGGTTTGAACCATTGGGATAACAATAACATTAGAGCCTTCCGGGAATGGTGTAGGAAAATACACTGTTTGGAAACTACTGGTATCTCCAGCTTGTATTGTAGATGGTTCTTGAGTGCTTATGGTTATGCTTCCCGTTTGCATCATACTCATGACTGTACTCCTGATTTTCTAGTATTGTTAAAAGTAATCCTACCTTAATTGAAAGCTGATAGCTGATAGCTGCCATTGCCTTCTTCAATCAGCGATCATATTTGAATTCGCCTCGGAAGTCGATATGTGCTGGAATCGTGATTGCTGCCTCATCAAAAGCGACTTTAATCCGTCGGCGAAACTCTCTTTCTACATTCCATTGTTGCAGAGGCTGAGTCTTAATCCAGACTCGCAGAAAAACGCCGCGATCGCCAAATTCATCTACTCCTAAAATCTGTGGTTGAGCCAAAATTTGCTCCTGCCACTTTTCATCCTTGCTCATTTGTTGAGCAACATGATCAATCAGTGCCATTACTTGATCTGCATCGGTTTCATAAGTAATAGGAATACTGACATCTACCCGCGACCAATTGCTAGAAAGATTAGCAACTACCTTAATTTCACTATTAGGAATGGTGATTAACCGTCCTCTACTATCACGCAATTGAGTAATCCGAAGGTTCATCTTTTCCACTAAACCTCCGACATCTCCGACAACAATAATATCACCGATAGCATATTGATCTTCGAGGATGATAAAAAAGCCATTAATAGCATCTTTAATTAAGTTTTGAGAAGCTAAAGATACTGCTAAACCAATGATACCTGCACCAGCCAGCAAAGGACCGATATTAATACCTGTCACTGACAGAGCAACTAAGATACCAATTGCGATCAAGGAAACAGTAACAATACCTTTAGTTACACCAGAAATAGTAGTTACCCGCAGTTGTAGACGAGTAACTGCTTCAGGGTTGAGTAAATAATAGTTTTGAGCTAAGGCTGAAGTAAAGCGATTAATTAGGGCATAGGACAAGCGGATTAATACATAGATGATCAAAGAAACAAGTCCCACTTGAAACGGAATCTGTAAACCTTCAAGAATCATTACCTGGATGCTACGGCTGTAGGGAAAAAGACCCAATACAAATAAGCTTCCCCCTCCCAATAATCCCATTAGAGCTAGTTGGTAGAGTCGATATTGAACTTCTCTAAGATTCCAGAGTTTCCGTTGGTTTAGCTGAGTCGATATTGTCTCAGACGAAGCTGAATTAGGGGATGTTAGTTGTGCTTTTGACTGTTCTAATTGATGCAGCCAACGATAGATGAGTAAGCTACTTACTAGGACAGCTAAACAAATACCAACAGCCATTAATCCTTGGCGAACCAGAAACTCTACTTCTCGTTCATACCTTGCCTGATTTAGACCTTCTTTTAACTTTTCGCGTATTGAATCAGCTCTAGTATCAACATCAACCCCCTGTAATAGGGCATCTTGGTCGGTAACAGTTAAAAGATTGATCTTTTCTTGGTCGATGGAGACATAGATATTTGGTGACCTTCTTTCTTCTACTTCTTCGATCGCTTCTTCGATCGCTTCTTCTACAGCTTCTACAGCTTCTTCTACTGTTGATTGATTTTCTGTTGTTTGTGGTGCTGTTTTTTCTGGTTCTTTTAGTTCAACCTTGACTGGTTGTTTTTGAATTTCTATTACCAGTTGAGCATCTTGGTTTTTGATGTAAGTTTGACTAATCTTATTTAATTTATTTTGAATAGTTTCAATTCTCTTAGATAAATCAGACTTAGGCACAGCAAGTTCCAACAGACAGTAACCATCAAGGCGAACACATTTGGCAACCACTTGGTTCTCTGAATTTTGATTGAGCAGATTGGGATATACTTGGTTCAAGTCGATAGTTGGTAACTGAGTCTGAACTGGAACTACAGACCAACTAGTTACAAACAACAATCCGGCAATAGCCCACGACCAAAAACGTATTGATAACATAGTTAGAGAATTATTGATAAATAGGGCTTGCTGAACAAGTAACAAGGTTTGAGTTAATCTCAACGAAAGTGCAAGGTTTTTGGGCTAATCAATACATTTTCCTCGCACGCTTGCTAGAAAAAAATGATTGAAAGCTAAGTCTTGTATAGCTTCCACACTTATGTAGCAAGCCCTAAATAGAGTATAAAATGAAGAATGGCGCAAAAATCGGGACCAGTATCATATCGAATCCGTAACATGAGCGGTCAAGTGGGAGAAATTGATTTGTATCTCAACCACTGTAAGGCTTTTGGGTTTCGTAGTCTAAACTCCAGCTAAAAAATACTGATTTAGGTCTGAAAACCTTGATATGATTAGTTTCTAACTTTTTTTTCGGCGATTCAATCAATTCTTAATTCTTAATTCTTAATTCTTAATTCTTAATTCGCCCTCAGGCGCTCATTACTCATTATTTGGGCTGACACTCACTGAATAGAAAGATTAAGATCGAACAAACACTATTTAAATTATCCTGCCTAAATTCAAAATGAAACTCCCAGAAAATCGCGTTCCTGAAGATCAAGCTCAGGAAGTATTTACCCGAGCTGCTAAATTGTATGCGGAGCATAACCAGAGTTATTCTGTAAAAGAGTTGATGGAAGCTGGAACAGAAGCCCAAATTCCACCAGAGTTTATTCAACAAGCGGTTGAGCAGCTCGAGTTAGAGAAATATTCTACTTCCATGCTTCAGAAAAAGCGTTCTCAGTTATTGATGACTAGTCTTGCAATTGGCTTACCTACTATTTTGGCCTTCGGGTTAGGGGGATGGTTCATTGCTAGAAAGGCAATAACTTCCCCAGTAGGACAAACACCAGTACCCATCTCACAGACTGATCCTAACTTAGTGAGTGGCGCTCCCTTGGGAGGAACTAACTTGAAATGTAAAAATATCAATCTCGAAGAAAACCTGAGTGGTAGAGATTTGAGGAATGCTGATTGTACTGAAGCAGATTTGGCTGGCGCAGATTTGAGTGGTGCTAATCTTACTGGAGGCAATTTCAGTCGTGCTGACTTGGATAATGCTAATCTCAGTGGAGCTAATCTTAGTTCCCTGCTGATTTAACTGACGCAAACTTAGCTAATGCAGATTTGAGTGGTGCTAACCTCCAAAGAGCAAACCTGAGTAAGACAGATTTAGCTGGTGCTAACCTCAGTGGAGCGAATCTCCAGAATGCGGATTTGGCTGAAGCAGATTTAACTGGAGCAGACCTGACGGGAGCTAATATGAAAGGTGCCAAGTTCAATAATGCAACTATGCCTGATGGCTCTGTTCGGCGTTAAGTCAGAAATGGAAGTTAGCGGTTACTCGAGCGCGAATATTGATGTAGCCAATTCTCCCTTAACAAAAACTTTAGTACCAGGTGCATCTACTTTGTTGCTATACTGGTAAACTGAACTTATGGCGGCATAGCCAAGTGGTAAGGCAGGGGCCTGCAAAGCCTTTATCCCCAGTTCAAATCTGGGTGCCGCCTTGGAATTTATCAATCAAAAATTGACAATTCCCTCTCCAGAAAAAAGGCAGAGGGCATAAGTCAGAAGACTTCATGAGAAGCTGACTTGTTTCTCATCTTCTTTTTCGGCGATTCCATCAATGAATGAATTTTGAATTTTGAATTCGCGTCAGGCGCTCGCCAAATGATCAAAACCATCTACACTAATCCTGGCAACTATTTGTGATCGCTGCTGTTGCAAAATCTGCTTAAATTTATCCTCACCTAACCTGCCTCGCAGAATTGCCACGAGATTTGCAGCCTGTTGCCACTCCTTCGCCTGTTTTTGCTCCAGTAGATACATCCCTAAGCAAGCGTGAACAACAGCGGCTGGGAGTTGATTGAGTTGATAATTTGCCTCGGCGATTGTTGCATGACTCAAGCCTTCTAACTCAAGATTGCCGATTCTGGTGGATAGGTTCAGACTTCTCTCTAAATAGGATTTCGCCGTACTGGCTTGGTTAGAGAGCAGATATGCTATGCCTAATCCCAAGGCACAGAATACCTGTGAGAGCAAATCTTGGTGTTTTTCCGCTAGCTTTAACCCTCGCTCAAGCCGTTGGCTGCAAGGCTCGAGTTCTAATGCTGTAATATATTCATTTTGTTGTGCTTGACGAACCTCTGCATACCCCAAATTAGCGATCGCATTTGCTTCTCCGAGGGAATCACCGATCTGGCGCGATAATAGCAGTGCTCGTTGCCCATAATCAATGGCTTCTGAAAATTCACCTTGACTCAAGTTCAAGCGACTTAAATGATTTAGATTGGCAATTTCGCAGGTTTGATCAGAGGCTTGACGAGCTAAGTCAAGTGCCTCTTCATAAAAAGATTTGGCTTGCTCACGATTGCCAATCCACTGTTGAGAATAGCCCAATATCGTCAAAATCCGTGCCTTTTCCTGAGTTTTAGCGATCGCTTTGAGGGGTTGATCCAGATAAGCAATCGTGTCGCGAGAGTTTTCACCAGAGAAAGAGGCAAACACCCCCCCATACAAAGGAAAATTATCCCGTTGAGCAAAGGCACGCAGAATCTGTAAGGTAATTTGGAAGCAGGCACGAGAGAGGCGATGACGCTCTAATTCTGGCAACTGTTGAGCTTGCTCAAACCCTTTACTCAGTTCACTCCAGACGATGGCAAAGGCAAGGAAGGTTGCTGCCGCTAAATTACGCCCTGCCTGAAAACTGTAGGGTTGCTTGTCAAACCATGCCACTAGACCATTCTGCATTCCTCGTAGCAACACCATCAATTCCACCCAAGCACTTAAATCTACTGTAGTTTGTTGTCGTGCCAACAAGAGTGCAGATTGATTGAGTGCTTGCCCTTGAAAGAGCATTTTGGGTAAGGGACGATTAACGTGATTTGCCCAATAATTCCAGGGGTTATTGGCTCCTGATTTTCCCCCAAATCCGAGATTTTTTCCAGGATTCTCATACAGCCACTCAATCAAATGAAGTTCTATTGCGGTGTAGGTGGATAATCCTTGTTTAAGTCCTGTCGCTAGACTACGTAGTTCAGCTACTGTCGTATCATCTGTGTCAGGTGCTTGAACTTGGTCTAGCTCTTTTGCTAGTAGTTCAATATCTTGACGATTAAAGACACAAGTTTGATTGGGATCCAGGATTTGCAGCAAAACACAAATGCGATCGCGAACATCAGCGTTTATGAGTTGAGCTATAGCATCATTGCACACTTCTTGCCTTTGTTGTGTTTGCTGATATCTCTCCCAGGCATCCTCTAGAGTACGAAGTGCACGCCTTTGACGTTCAGC
>CBDCVG010000087.1:0-22534 GCA_965222765.1 Caldora sp. | reverse complement strand
TCACAGGATGAACCCGAGCATTTGAGAACTATACGCGATCGCCTCCTCAATAGTCAACAATCTGTGCGGCTTCTAGAGATCTATCAACAAATCCAGCACCAAGGAGAGGTTGTACCTTGTGATTCTCCAGAAGAAAACGAATTGCTCTTGTCAGGGTTAGTGGTTAAGCAACAGGGGTTGCTGAGAGTTAATAACCGGATTTATGAAACGATCTTTGATCACAGTTGGGTTGAGGAACACGCTCAAAGCTAATTGCTAATTGCTAATTGCTAATGGCTAATTGCTAATCAGAGAATTGTTTCTCCCGGGTGAACGAAATATGAGGTGGGATTTCTATTCTCCGCATCTGGTGCGTCTGCTGAGTCGTTTCCCCACTCTTTTTTTCGTTCACCGAAAGCGGCGGGGAAGCCCATATCTTAAGGAATGGGAGGGATAGCCGCCCGCCGCTTGGTTGTTTGTTTTTTGTTTTTTGTTTTTCGACAAACAACTAACAACTAACAACAAATAACACGAAATCCCCCGTGCTTTAGCCGGGGGATGAGTTAACCCTCTCAATCAAGTACACTGGATCATATGTCTATCGTAGTGGCTCAAAACCTGAGTAAGGTTTATTCCGTAGCAGTAAAAGAACCGGGTCTTAAGGGTACATTGACTCACTTTCTCAACCGTACCTATCGCCAAGTCAAAGCAGTTCAAGAGGTTTCTTTTGAAATTGGCATGGGAGAGGTAGTAGGATTCTTAGGACCTAATGGCGCGGGAAAAACTACTACTCTAAAAATGCTTACTGGACTAATTCATCCTTCAGATGGTCGAGTGAGAGTTGCGGATCACATTCCCTTTAAGCGTCAAGCTAGCTTTTTACAAAAGATTACCCTAGTTATGGGACAAAAGCAGCAGTTGCTTTGGGACTTACCAGCCCTAGATTCGTTGAAAATTAATGCTGCTGTCTATGGCATTTCTCATCAAGACTTCCGGCATCGAGTCGGGGAACTTACAGAAATGCTTGCCCTAGAAGGTAAACTGAAGCAGCCAGTGCGGAAACTTTCTTTGGGGGGAGCGGATGAAAGCCGAACTCCTAGCAGCATTGCTCCACCAACCTAAAATATTATTCCTGGATGAGCCAACTCTGGGATTAGATGTTAATGCTCAATTGGGGGTGCGGGAGTTCCTGCGGGAATATAACCGCAACACGGGAGCTACCGTACTGTTAACCAGTCACTATATGGCTGACATTACTGCTCTGTGTCAGCGAGTACTAGTGATTCATCAAGGCCAGCTGATTTTATGATGGTTCTCTTGAGGGATTGTTGGAGCGTTTTGCTCCTTATCGGGAGGTAAAGGTAGAACTTGCCCAACACTTACCTGCTGAAAAGTTATCTATCTATGGTGAACTAGAAGCAGTAGAAGGTTTAGAAGTACGTATCTTGGTACGAAGAGAGGAACTTACCTCTACTGTATCCCGAATATTGGCAGAGCTGGAAGTGAGGGACTTGAGTGTTACTGAACCACCCATTGAAGAAGTAATCGGTCGAGTTTTCAGTACGGGGGTAGTCTCTTGAAGAGAATTATTAGAAAAGTTCAAGCCTTTCTCTCAGTTTACTACGCCTATCTGCTGCAATACCGAGCCGAACAGTTTTTCTGGATCTTATCGGGCACTTTCCCTCTAATTATGATGGGTGTTTGGACTAAGGCATCCCAAGGGGGACAATTTAGCTTGGGAACTACAGATTTTGCTCGCTACTTTATCTCCGTTTTTATTGTTAGTGAATTGACATTAGTTTGGGTGATTTGGAATTTTGAAAAGGAAGTAGTACAAGGAAAGCTTTCTCCCCGACTGTTACAACCAATTGATCCGGCGTGGCATCATGTAGCAGAACATGTATCCGAACGATTTGCCCGCTTACCTTTAATACTATTGTTAGTTAGTTTCTTCTTCTTGCTCTATCCTCAAGCATTTTGGCTACCGAGTTTGGGTAGAGTGTTGCTGTTTCTGTTAGTGATAGCTATAGCCTTGGCTCTGCGCTTTTTAATCCAATATACCCTAGCCATGTTTGCTTTTGGACAGAACGAGCTGCCGCTCTTGAGCAATTTTGGTCTTTACTTTACTTATTTCTCTCTGGTGTGATTGCTCCTCTGGAAGTTTTTCCTCCGATGGTACGGGACGTTGCACGTTGGACACCTTTCCCTTATCTCATAGACTTTCCTGCATCTATTTTAATGGGACTACCAGTGGATATTGGGCGAAGTATGTTAGTGATGTTGGGTTGGAGTCTGGTGTTTTTCCTCTGGAACCGTTGGCTGTGGCGAAAGGGATTGAAGCAGTATTCAGGGATGGGAGCTTAGGATTGAGAAGAAGGGGTTAGGGTATGAGGCAAAACCGGAATTAAGAATTAAGAATTAAGAATTAAGAATGCTTATAGAGTAACGATTCTATCGCTCTCTCTCCTGGTAGGTTATTTCCGCCGCGCTGCGCTAGTTTCATTCCTGATAATGATAGCGACAAGAAATAATTGTTAGATAATTATCATCTACAGCGTAGACAAGACGATTAGTATCATCAATACGACGTGACCAAAAACCGGATAGATTTTCTTTTAAAGGTTCAGGCTTGCCAATCCCTTCAAAGGGAATACTTTTAGTTGCCTTGATCAGTTTGTTAATTCTTTTAAGAGTCTTCTTATCCTGATTTTGCCAGTAAATATAGTCGTCCCAAGCTTCATCAGTCCAGGCTAACAACAGATTACTCATCTAATAAGTCTTTCTCTATTACCTGTCCTTGTTTGTATTGGGCAATTGATCGTTCTAAGTGGTTTGTATTAGCCGCAGACTTTAACAAATGAACGGTTTCGAGCAAACTATTGAAATACTCAAGTGACATGACTACTGCATCATCAGCATCCTGTCTGGTGATTACAGTATAGTCAGCATCATCGACCACCTGATCCAAAACGGTTTTCAGTTTATTTCTGGCTTCACTAAAAGTTACTACTTTCATCTCCAAAACCTGTCGGCTTATTTGTACAAGTATAGCGGCTCCGAGAGCTATAGGCTATGAGTAGGATCGATTAGCGATCGCACACAATCCACAATTTTAGTGAACTTGATCGATCATAGATTAATGTAAGCGATCGCATCGTGTAAGTAATACTAAATCCGCCTTTCAAATCACCTCTTGATCATCTTCCTTCTCTTAACTTCCGACTTTCGACTTCTGAAGGCGATCGCACCATTGTTGAGCAACAGTTGCTACCTGCTCCCGCTCAGCTTCATTCGTCCACACTTCTGACCAATTCAGCTTCCAACGGGAGAGAGAGCGCTGAAGTTCCAATAATTCAGTGGCAATCTGCATCTCTGTTTCTAAATTAATTGTAGGTACTGTCCATTCCACAAAAAATTGACTCTCTCGAATTAAATGTTGCACCACAATATCATTACTTCCTTGGTGTATTAAGATATGTAACCGCATCAAATTCAATGTCAGATTTCCTAACTGACTTTCCCTGTTCCCCTGTAGATAATGGGTTTTGAGTAGATCCCAATTTATTGCCATTGAACACCACCTAAAAGAGACTTCACAATTTGGTTAATATGACTGCGAAGAGCAGAATCTTGAATTTTCATGGAGCGATTATTGGCGCTAGGGCGAATATTGATGGTGGACTCATACCCCACAGTCTGATTAAACGGATACCAATCTGCTCCCCAAATATTCTTCTGCTCACAACCATCACTGAGAAGAACCTGTTCACAATCTACATGAAGTTATCCTCCTCCTGCCAAAACACCAAGCTCCACATCTACAGCCAGTTTAATATAAATCCCAAGAGCATCGAGCATTTCATGCATTTGTGCAGGTGTTGCACCGTCTCGAATAATGTGGATGATCAATGATTATTAAACCCTCAAAATACTATGGCCTGTGCAATCTTATCTCTCTTCTGTCACCCTGGATTGAAACTTTGTTTGTATTGGGCAATCAATCATTCTAAGCAGGTAGGTTGGGTGGAACGAAGTGAAACCCAACACTGACTTTTGTGCAAGTTGGGGAGCATCCCATGCGTTGCACAAACCTTCAAGGAGAGGTAATTATCCATTATCCATTATCCATTGTTCATTATCAATTGTTGAATTTCTTGTTCTCCACTCTGTGAACTCTGTGACTCTGTGGTTCCCTTCAAAACTCAAATAAAAAAAATAAATGGGATAGTCATGCAACCCATCCCATATCAAAAAAATTAAATTTCATCTGGGTTTATTCCCATGGCTCGTAAACGAGCTGCTAGTTGCTCAGCTCGCTGTTGAGCTTGTGCAGCTTGCTGTTGAACTTGCTCAGCTTGTTGTTGAGCTTGCGCTGCTTCTTCTTGGGGAGTGGGAATCAAATCTCCCTCTAAAGTAGCCCAACGTAACCAAGTTGCTTCTACATCTTTATATGAGCCTTGCCAACGCACCAAAGCTAAACCTAACTGCTGACTCACTAAGCGCCCTTGTTCATCCTCACTTATCGGTTGATATACTCCATTTTGCAAGTTAAATCCTGCGCAATCTTCTGAATTGAAGGGGTCATACCAAAAATATTCTGGTACTCTGACTTTGTCTTGATAAACTTGCTTTTTCTTGGTTTTATCGTTCGTGGCTGTACTTTCAGACAGTAACTCAATAATGACATTTGGTGCTTGTTCTTCATCCCAAACTACCCAACTGCGTCTTTCTCCTTTAGGTACTCCGAGCACGACAAACACATCAGGACCACGGAAGTCTTTATTTTTCAGTTGAGCAGCACTGAAATAAAGAAACATGTTGCCGCCAACATAACCATCCTCCCGTTGAGCTAACCAAGAGAATAAGGTATCAATGAGCATTTGCATCTGCATAAAATGTCGCTGAGTTTCCATAGGAATACCGTCATCACAGGGAAGATCATACTGAGTTGGCAGTTGAGTAATAGCGACAGGAGCAGCTTCAGCAGTGATTGGTGACATTACCTTCTCCTTTGGTTCTAACTATTTAACTGTAACGCCAAGAGCTAGGCTAAGAGCGGCAATTGGGGAAAAGAAATATCAAAATGATATTTCTTTATTGACCAAAATGTGCTATTGAGGAGTTGCTCCATCAACTGTGGAACTGGCATCCTGCCAGTGCACTTCAGCTACCAATGGGTATTAGTTTTTTTCTCTGTTTTTTGGTTGCAATTATCCTGATTTTTTGCTACTATCATTTCATAATGGTGAAGGTGTGCGCCTATATATAAATCACTACTTTAAAATTTCATATTAACCTTAGGTGTAATGGTAGTCGTAGGGGCCCGTTTAGGGACAATCTAGCCCATTTCAATTAGAATATTCCCATCAAAACCCGCCCTGTATCTCTGCAAAAAGTCGATATTTTGTCGATAATGAGGAAAATTTCGTTTAGCGATCGCAAATAATACCAAATCCTGGTTAACTACCCGGTGTTTTGAACAAACTCCAGCGGACTAACCCATCCCTAACCCCTCCCAGGAGGGGAACCGTTGTCCACCCCTGCAACGTCTGGCGGGTTATCAGGATTGGTGCAAGATCTCAACTATCCCACGGGCCAATATGCTTATGCTGGATTTGCAAACAGACCATTATTCCTGTAAGTCATAAATTTGTTCTTTTAAACGAGCCATTGCTGCTTCTGCATCAACTCCCACCAAGGATAACGACGGAGCAATTGCGTCTAAATCTATAATCTCAATTTTCTGAGTTCTGAGCATTTCCAGGTATCGGGATTGACCCCAATCAGAGCGAAGTCTGTTGGTGGTTTGGCACACAGCTACCCATGTGAGCTCATCTCCTAAGTTTAGCTGCTTGAGTAGCCGAAAATCTTTGCTAATATTCCAAATTTTTTGAATTAGACCTGGAATCCAAAGATAAGCTGCATAGATAATAATAGAACCAAACAAAACCATAAAAATCCAAGCTAACCAATTCCATTGTCTAACTAACCAGATTATCAACAAAAACAATAGTCCCTCAAAAAGTATAATAGGCAAATATACACGTACATAAACTGGAATATGTTTTAAACTTCGGTTTATCGAGGATAATTTTGACTTACAATGGATCAAGTCTGCAACAAAAATCCAAAATACACTTGGCATCATAATGACTATTCCTAACAGTATGATATGCAAGTCATGAGTAGATTGCTCGAAATAATTATCAGTGAAATTGATTGGTATAATTGGTTCAATTATGATTATTTCAGGAAAAATATAGCTCGATATTATGACCAAAATTACAATACGAATTGAAGAATCAAATCCAGATCTATATATTGGAATTCTAGAACGATAAAACATAAATTCAAAAAATAATAAAAACCCAACAATCTCTGTTATACGAAAGAAGCGAACTGTTTCAGGAGAAGTTACAGTTATATAAACCAAGAGAATTGAAAAAAATATCCACAAGATTAAGAGCGAAATTGTATCTCCTCGGTGAATCAGCCACACTTTTTTAAGAGAATCTGATAGGCTTAAACTAAAATCTAAATCACTGAAAGATTTGAGGAGAGCTGTTGTCGAGAGACTTTGAGTGTACTGACGAATCACATCGACAGCTTGAGATTCTAACTTTGCCAAATGCCTACAGGACCGCAGAGCAGTTTCTGATAACCACGAGATTTCCCTGCTAAAAGCCTTCTTAATCCCGATAGTACGAGCCTTGGGAGTTAAAAGCGGTAATGCTTCCGTCGCTATCTTGGCAGTTAAAAGGTCTTTCCCTCCAATCAAATCTACAATTAATATAGATAGTTCTTCCCGAAAATACTCTATACTTTCCAGACGGGATTGACAGGCGTCGCGGAGAAAACGTAGGCAGTGAATAGCGGCTCTTGCTTCTTTAATATCTCCCGCCACTAATGCTTCGGTATGTTCCTCAATTGTTTGCCAAGCAAATTCTGCTAACTGACGGACTTCTGCCTCAGGCGCAACACCACAGTAAACCACCAGTCCATCTCGCCAGCGAGAGTCAGTAGGAATCGCATTACGGTTAACTAGAGCGGGATTGTCCAGAAGAGCGCGTACCGCAAAAAACTCAGCAAATCGCCGATGGACAAAAGAAAAACGCTCCCGGCTGCTGCCACCCAATCGAGCGATACGGGAGTAGCGCATGGCTTTGATTTTGTCCTCTAGTTGCGGATCATTGATGGTATGTTTCAGGGTTGAGACAGTGATTTCCAACCCGGTATCTGGAGTATTATAGATAGCCTGAGCGATCGCGATCGCTGTTTCGATAACAGTGGCTTTGGTTAAGTTTAATTCTTCAAGATAGGAGGTATCTTCCTCAAAACGCCTGTTGATATAATGATCGAACAGGTCATAGTAGCTATTGGGCAGTTGATCCCGGTAATAGATCAAATATTGAGCAATAAGATCCGACATAAAGGGATTGCGGAGGGCAGGAGCTAGGTGCGGACGTTCCACCAGCAAACGACGGACAAGTTGGTCTGCATTTAGTCCTTCTCCCAGCAACCAGTTTTTCATCGCCGCTCGCAGCTGCTTTTCTTGAAAGGGACGAATAGTCAGTCTGCGAGCGCGGAATCCGACGGGTTGGCGGAAGGGTCGAGAGGAAACTATGCCTCGGCATTTATGAAGATCTTTAAAGAAGGTATCAAAAGCTAGGGAGATTTGCTTTAAGCGATCGCTATGATCCTCACAGTCGAGTAAGTGGTCACACAAAATTAATTGTATATTTACTCTTGAGTTATATTTCTTATGGTGTCTGGCATCTAACTCTTGCCGCTCCTCACGAAATGCCCAATTAATTTTGTTTAGGTACTTACCATCGGCATCTCATCAAATGAGTCGAAAATGAATAAGAAGAGACCACTGCGTAGCATTTTCTCATAATAGTTGCGGAGAAAACGTTGACCGGCTCTTCCAGAAATTTGCTGGAGATAGCGGGAAACAAAGTTACTGATATCCTGATCTGTAGGTGAGCGAGAACCAGTCCATTCTTTGAGATTGACGTAAATGGGAACAACGGCTCGACTTCCTTGGGTGGGTACTTCCTGGTAAAGTTCACGGGCTAAGCGACGTAAGGAAACACTCTTACCCGAGCCAGGATCGCCAATTAGCAGAAATGAGGGACTTTCTTGATCCTGACGAATAGCTTTAATCAGATCCGCTACAACTCTAGGACTCTTTCCCTGTTGACGGGTCATCTCGATTTCCGCTTCAAGGGTCGTGTAATCACTATCACTCCAATTGGTTTCTTCATCAAGCCTATCAAGGTAACCCGCCATGAATTGACAAAAGCGATTCCTCAGTATCTGATAGTCTGGCTCTTGAAAGGGTTCATCTACCTCCGCAGGGACAGCTGGTGCTGGTGGTAAGATTTGCTGCTGCCGTTCAAAGAGCCAGGTTAAGACACAGATAAAGACTCCGGAAATGGTGAGCAGGAGAATTTGGTGAAGTGGTTCCGTCGGCTGAATCGGTGGCAAACCGATTTGTTGAAAACCCAAATTTAGTAGCAGAACGATCCATGACTCACCTCTGACAATACTAGTGGCAATTCCGCCAAAAATAGCGAGAGCAGTGAGCCTCGTTATCACCTGATTAGGTTTTGGTTTCAAAATTGGTGCCAGTAGGAAGATTGCAACCAGCAGAGCAATTTCTATAGAAAGTAATAGGGGAAAACCACCGATTAAGTATCCTGCAATGCCACCAATGATCAGGATTACCAATGTAACTAGGAAAGCAATGGTTCGAGTCTGTAGTTCAGACATCCTTATCGTCGTTTATCTTTCCCATATTATGGCTCAATCAATTATTGTGATGCATGATGACAGGCAAGATGCCTGTTCCACAAGAAATTAGATGATCCTATTCCTATTCCCAAAAACCAAGAACTTCGTACATCACCTAAATGAGAAACCATATATATGTGCGCACATTTTCCCATTGTGAAATAATATCAAAAAATAACACCAAAGTCAATGAGGATTTTGGGGTTTTCAGCTATATTATAGGAAGGTCTAGTTGGGAGTTAAGGCAATTCCTTCAGCACAACAACAGTTAACTTGCTTTATTCTAAGTTATTGGGCAACCAAAATGTATTTGCCTATTTATATTATTAGGATTGATGAAAGGACAAAGAATATATTTTTTCTCGCTGGAGAAGAACATGAGATTGTAATTTTTCCTGATGGACGTTGGAGGTATGTCTGATGAAGTCGAAGTTTGAAACAATGAGTCGTCAAGAATTACGCACTTATATTCTCGAACATCGGGAAGATGAGGAAGCTTTTCAGTTATATCTTGATCAGGTGATGGCCGAACCTGGCGAAATTTATCCAGCACCAAAGAACATTGAGGATCTCAGTAATTTTACGCAACTTTTACCTAAAAACAAACAAAATCGGCGAGAACAAGCATAGTGTATTCACTCATTACTCATTATTCTTGAGAAACACGCTCAAAGCTAATGGCTAATGGCTAATGGCTAATGGCTAATTGCCCCTACTGCTCCCCAAAGTGTTTCTCCCATTCAATTGGGGGCGCAGGGCGCTCCTCAGGAGCTCTTGAGAAACTAGAAATGAATACAGGATGGCTAGATCCCTTGATATAACTAGTTTCTGACTTCTTTTTAGGCAAGAAAAACTCTTGTTCCTCCTGCCTCCTGCCCCCTGCCCCCTGCCTTCTAATGCTCATTACTCATTACTCAAAAAAGCTCTCCCACACCTTTTTTCGTTCACCCTCTGTGAACTCTGTGACTGGTGTGGTTTCTTCAAAAATAAATGGGATGGTATTTAACCCATCCCATATCAACAAAATTAAATGAAAAATTCCAGCACTAATGCCTACCAATCATCGGTGCCATCGACACAGCTGAGTTATTCTCCTGTGCCACATTAGCTGGCTGCACCAAAGTCGGTACTGATTGACGTAAACGCGCTGTTAACTGAACTGTTGTAGCGTCATAAATCTGAGTTAGTACCTTCGGATACAAACCAATGCCAATAATCGGAACCAACAGACAAGCTACGATAAATACCTCTCGTGGTTCAGCATCAATCAAAGCTTGGTGCTCTACTAGTTCCTTGTTCTCCTCACCATAGAAAATCTCCCGGAGATTGGAGAGGAGATAGATAGGAGTGAGAATTACTCCAACTGCTGCGAGGAACACCACAATTACCTTGAAAGTAGAGTTATAGGCGTCACTAGTAGCAAAGCCGACAAACACCATAACTTCTGCCACAAATCCGCTCATCCCTGGCAAAGCCAAAGAAGCCATCGAACAAGCAGTCCACATGGCGAAAATCTTCTTCATCCTCTTACCAACACCACCCATTTCATCTAACATCAGGGTATGTGTCCGGTCATAAGTCGCTCCCACAAGGAAGAACAAGCTAGCTCCAATTAAACCGTGGGAAACCATTTGTAGTACAGCACCACTCATTCCCAGCTCAGTAAAGCAACCAATACCAATCAACACAAATCCCATGTGGGAAATAGAGGAGTAGGCAATTTTTCGCTTCAGGCTGCGCTGAGCAAAGGCAGTTAGAGCTGCATAAACAATATTGACAACACCCAGAATTACTAAAACTGGTGCAAAGTAGGCATGGGCATCGGGTAACATACCAGCATTCATCCGAATCAGGGCATAACCACCCATTTTCAGGAGAATCCCAGCTAGCAGCATATGGACAGGTGCAGTCGCTTCCCCGTGAGCATCAGGTAGCCAGGTATGCAGCGGGATGATGGGCAGCTTGACACCGTAGGCAATCAGAAAGCCTGCATAAATCAATAGTTGAAAGTTCAGGGCATAGTCCTTGAAAGCAAGGGATTGCATATCAAAAGTGACTGTATCCCCATAGAAAGCCATCGAAAAGGCAGCCAACAAAATAAACAGCGAACCTCCTGCTGTATACAGGATGAACTTTGTGGCTGCATAAAGACGCTTTTTGCCCCCCCAAATCGACAGCAGCAGGTAAACCGGAACCAATTCCAATTCCCACACTAGGAAGAACAACAGCATATCCTGAACTGCAAACACGGCAATCTGGCCACCGTACATTGCCAACATCAGGAAGTAAAATAGCTTAGGCTTGAAAGTCACAGGCCAAGCTGCCAGAATTGCCAGCGTTGTCATAAAACCCGTTAGTATGACTAAGGGCATTGCCAAGCCATCAACCCCTACAGACCAATTTAAGTCCAATTGGGGTATCCAGGAATATTTCTCTACCAGTTGTAATCCTGGATTACTAAAGTCATACTCCGTGACGCAAACATAGATAATCAGGGCGAAGTCAATTAAGCCGATAATCAGGGCGTACCAGCGCTCCCAAATACCATTTTTCTCTGGCAGGAAGGGTATCAGCAGGGAAGCCGCAATGGGAAACAAAATAATTGTCGTTAGCCAGGGAAAATCTGTCATTGGTTATTTGTTATTGGTTGTTTGTTGTTGGTTGTTGGTTGTTTGACAAGGGAGTAGGGTATTTATTGTGGAACTGGCATCTTGCCAGTTGCCTCTATGGAGCTGGCATCTTGCCAGTTGCTTCTAAGAAATACACTCAGCTTTAGGGGATCGGGCGAAGCATTTGGATTGGTATGCCTACATCTATGGGCTTAAATTGTTGCCCAAATGCTTCGCCTCTACAGCCTCCTATACCTACCACCTAACACCTAATCAGGTGACACCAGAAACAATCACTAAACCTAGTACAGCCCCAAAGATAATCAGAGCATAAAATTGAGCGCGACCATTTTCTATGTATTTCAGACCTTCACCGCTCAATAAGGTGAAAAAACCAGTTAGGTTAACTGCACCATCGACGATTCGGTAGTCCACTTCCATAACCTGCCGCGCTAAACGACGGCTTCCCTGAACGAACAAGCGATTGTAAATATCATCGAAGTACCATTTATTGAGAGAGAATTGATACCAAGGCTGGATTTTTTTAGCGATCGCAGTTGGGTCAATTTTACCTCTGAGGTACATCAGGGAAGCAAGAGTAATACCGATTAGTGCAATCCCCACGGAAGTACCACCCATCAACAGAAATTCCGACCATTCAAAGGCTTCCTCGTGGGCAATTACTTGAGCAACTGTTTCTCCAGAGGGGTGAATAAATTCCTCAAAGTAGTTGTTAAATGGCATCCCCACTAAACCAATTAGGGCTGATGGTACTGCTAGTACTAGCAATGGTAAGGTCATGGTTAGGGGTGATTCGTGAGGAAACTCACTGTGATGATGCTCATGATCATGTTCATCATGAGCAGCTTTTGTTGTCAATTCCTGAACATCCATGGCACCAGGTCCAAAAGCTGGTACTGGTTCCCCAGCAGCCACCTTGAGCTGATGTCGGATTTCCATTTCATTCCCCCGGAACTCTCCTTCAAAGGTGGAGAAGTACATCCGGAACATATAGAAAGCCGTTATACCTGCAGTGAGCCAGCCAATGATCCACAGTAGAGGATTTACCTGAAAAGTGCTGCCCAAGATTTCATCTTTTGACCAGAAACCAGCAAAGGGAGGAATACCGCAAATTGCTAGGGTTCCAATCAAAAAGCTGAGGGCAGTTATCGGCATAAACTTTCGTAATCCCCCCATGAGTCGCATATCCTGAGCTAAAACCGGATCATGACCGACAACATCTTCCATGCCATGAATCACGGAACCAGAACACAGGAACAGCATTGCTTTGAAATAAGCGTGAGTCATGAGGTGGAACAACCCAGCAGTATAAGCTCCAACTCCCATTGCCATCACCATATAACCCAACTGGGACATAGTGGAATAGGCTAGACCTTTTTTAATGTCATTTTGGGTAATAGCGATCGTTGCTCCGATAAATGCCGTAGCAGCTCCAGTCCAAGCAATGACACTCATCGCTGCCGGGATACCTTCAAACACAGGGTACATCCTGGCAATCAGAAAGACTCCAGCTGCCACCATGGTTGCTGCGTGAATCAGAGCAGAAATTGGTGTCGGACCTTCCATCGCATCAGGAAGCCAGACATGTAGGGGAAACTGGGCTGATTTGGCTACCGGACCTAAAAATACCAAGACGGCAAACAGTGCTGCTAGAACACCACTGAGGGCACCTGATTCTACCAGAGCTTGCAAGCGCTCACCCATAACTTCAAACTCGAAGCTACCAGTTGCCCAGAAAAGTCCCAACATACCCAACAGCAGACCAAAGTCACCCACACGGTTAACAACGAAAGCTTTTTGACAAGCATCTGCTGCTGCCTTACGGTCATACCAGAACCCAATCAGCAAGTAAGAACACATGCCAACCAGTTCCCAGAAAATATAAACCTGCAGTAGGTTAGGACTGATTACCAGACCCAACATCGAGGAGCTAAATAGACTCAAATAAGCATAAAAACGGACATAACCAACATCATGAGCCATATAGCCATCGGTGTAGATCATGACCAGAAAGGCTACTGTTGTCACAATTACCAGCATCAAAGCTGTTATGTGATCGATGGTGTAGCCCATCATTAAGTGAAAATTTCCCGCTGCGGCCCACTCAAAGGTTCTAATAAAAGGCTCGTGTCCCTGAATTTGACTCCAGAGCAAGGCAAAGGAGAGAACCATCGACGCCCCCAGAAAGGAGACGATAAACACGCCTACAAGCTGCCGCAGACGGTTAGTTGCTTTGTTTAGTGAAATTAGCCCTAGACCGACCAGCATCGCTCCTGCTAAAGGCAGGACTGGAATCAGCCAGGCGTATTGATAGAGCGGTTCCATTAAAGACAGCCTACTTCAGATTTCGTTACTATTTTGGCAAACTGTTCACGATTGTGAGGTTAAATCAATAAAAATTTTGGTATCTTATCCTATCGAAGCCTATTTTCCTACACAACTGCAAGTTAATCTGGTGCGGGGAAATTTTCCTAGCCTTTCTAAAAAATGTTTACACATCCATTGTGGAACTGGCATCTTGCCAGTTTCGTCAGTTTCACCGAAAGCGGCGGGAAGCCCATTCCTTCTAGGGATGGGAGGGATAGCCGCCCGCCGCTTGGTTGGCAACTGGAGTTTAGACTATGACAAAATCACTCAGTCTTCCTTTGAAGCTGAGCTGTGAGTAAATTGATGCAAAATGCGATTTAATTCTTCTTGTTTTTAGCTTTATGGAAGGCGAGATTCTTTTACGATATCTTTAGCTAGCCATAATCGCTCAACTAGAATCAAGTTCATGGATACAGATGGAGAGTTGCGAAAGTGTAGTTGTGACCATTGTCGTACTTTTATTTCTCCTAATTCAGCCCATAAGCAGAAATTGGAACGAATTCTGATTAAGCAATCTGCTTCAATATCTACTGTTTGATTGACCCAAGAAGCGTTACCATATTCACTATCTAGTAAGGCGAGAACCGGCTGCTTTAAACTTGCTTTTACTTGTTTTAATTGCCAAGCTGCCTTGCTAATCGGGGTTTCAAAACTTGTAATTCTTTCATGTCTTAATGGTAGTGCCCAACTACCTTGTTCTTCTGGTATCCAAGCTATGGTACTATAACTGTGTCCTTTATTTACTTTTTGAACTGCGGATGGTGAGTGATGATATCCTCTGTCTTTCAAAGTAGGAGAATCTACTCTTGGACTTAATGTATGATCAATCGCTACAGTCACGTATAATAATTCATCTTGAGCTTTTGGTATTTCTTCGATATACCTCTTCATTAATTTTTGACGATTAGGACGACAATCTTGTAAGGCTTCATAAACAGAAGACCATTGTCTTCTAAATAAGGGAGACAGAGAAAAATCAGCTAAAGAATAAGCATTTCTGGTAGTTAAAACTGCATCTATTAACTCAAAGGTGGCGTCTTTAGCCAATCCAATAGCATCATAGGTAGCGGAGGTTGAAGCGCTCCCTTACGGTGTCTCACCACCTTGTACGGTATTCTTCCTGGGGAGTGCTTCAACCCGCCCAATCTAGCGTAGCGGTTCCCAGTGGCGAGCAGCGCAAGCTTGTGCTCAAAGCGATCGCACCCACTCTTGGGACACCACCGTTAGACTGATTGATTTTTTATCTTGCGGACTGTCAGACTTTGGAGTTTTGCACTCCTAACTAGTCTAAACTCCAGTAAGTTAGCGAAGCGTAACGCACGGTTTATATCAAATCCGCCTTTTCAATTCCCTTTATGTTTTTCCCCAGCTCCCCCAGCTTTATCAAAATGGGGGTAGCTAACCCGGATTTGGTATCACTGGTATTTTCATTTCCACAAATCACCTAAACCTGCCCTTTGTATCTTGAAGGAGCTGGGATAGAGGAACTAGAGTTTATCGGAGCATTATTGACTCACCTCAACTTCAACACTTTTCACGAAGGGCTCGAACCCTTCAAGAGAAATTTGAATAGTGAATCGCTCTCTCTGGGCAAAAATTAGGGGTGGTAGCTCAATAGCAGGAGAAGTATCACTTGCCCTGACTTCCTCACGATTAGCTTCTAGCTCATCAAAAGCACTCAGTTGGAGATGAGGTGATAAAGTTGTTTGCCCATCAGTTGGTTGCACCTTGATCCGAACACGACATTCCTGCTCAGTTTTGGGTTCATAAGTCACAACTAGTTCTACAACAGAATCTCCAATAGTAATTTGTTCGGTGAATTCAGTTTCAGTAACACCCCTAGCAGTAGCTGACGCCAGGGTAGGGGAAGCTGTTAAATCTTCAACTACCTGCCCCCCAGCTTCTAAAGCCTCCTTAGCCCATTGACTTAACTTTACCCACACTTTAGGCGAAGCTGCCGACGCACTTACTTGCACCTCACTCGTGCGTTGTTGATAAAGCTGCTGTCTCCAACTAGGATTAGCAATTAGCGCCGCCCATTTTTCAAAAGGAACATCAAGCCGGGGTGAATAAGGGGATGGCTGACTGAGTTGATTGAGTAACCCTACTGCCTCCCGCTGTGATAAGGCAGGTAGAGCTGCTACAACTAACTCACGACTAGGAGATAATTCCCTTGCAATCCACATGACATTCAAATCTTGAATTAATTTCTCCCGCTGCAAACAGTAGGTACGATCCATTGGATCATACCTCCCTTCCTGTTTAAGTTGATCATGAGTAGCATAACCCACCACCCTAAACCAACGCTCTTCGGAATTTTGCTGGATAGCCAGATAATAATGAGCCGCCCACTCAGGTATATCAACCCACTCCTGAGGAACACACAACTCCTGCAAATTAAGCGCCTCATCAGGAACAAGTAACAATCGCGTTTTACCCAACGCGATCGCAGTACCATTAACTAATTCCCAGAAACTAGATAATTCCCTTGGCTCTGGCCAAACTTTCGGTCTATCCTGTAAATCTGCTTCTGTAATCAACCAAGTCTCAAACTTCTTCAAACAGAGATAGTTCTGATAAGCTCTCCAACGAGCAGCATTATTAGAGTAAGCCTGTGTTCGAGACTGCTGCCATGCCTGTGTTTGTTCTTCTACAGAGAATTCCTGCCATAGTTGCTCAGGCTCAAGAACACGTAAATCATTAAAACTCAACATTATCTTTAACTCCTAATTGTTCAATTCTGTAATTTGGCGTAGCCTTCTAGTTCAGCACAGTCGAAAACAAAGAATAGATACCATCAACTTCACAACCTCCTGCCTTCTGCCTCCTGCCCTCTGCCTTCTTGTAACCACATCTCAACAAACTTGGCTAACTTTTGCTCAGCAGAACTGCATAAACTGAGCTGGATATTTAGGATGGTTTCGACGTCTGACTCCAAACGTTTGCGTAATAAATCCTTGCTATGAATCAATTTTGACTTAACTTCGGATGCTGAACTATTTAGCTGTTTCGCTATTTTTTGTTCATCCAGCCTCAAACGGTAGTATTGTTTGAGGATAAATTTTTCCTCCTGCTCCAATTGCTGCCACTGTGCTGCTAAAGGGGGATAGAAACAAGACTGGCAAAATTCACTCGTATACTCCTTGATCACGTCCTGCAATTGAGAGATAATTCGGTCTAAGTCCTTGGGGGAACTCAAAATTTCAGGATAGGTCTTACTCAAATTCCCAATTAAAGCCTGTGGTAGGATCTTATTCCTGTATTTACCAATCTTGCGGTTGAACTGATACTGTTTTTGTACGCCCAGCGACGAACCAATGATGCTCACTACATCCTCTTGGGTTAACCTTAAACCAAGCCAAAGCTTAAGACTGCTTTGAACAGCTTCAGGTAGTTCAGAGAAGGCTTGAGCAAAAGCCTCTTTGAGGTGAGCGATCGCTTCTGTTTCTATTAAAGTATTGATGGCATCAGGGAAATCATGACCTAATTCACCAATATCTTCGGTACTACAATCAACACTTTGGTTGCGGTAATCACGCACAGCTTGAGCTGCTGTTATCAGCCAATCTTGAATACTTTCTCCAGTGGCGAATTCTGAGATCTTGAACTGCTGCCGTAGTTGGTTATAGCGAGCAGCAATTGCTTGAAGTTGCTCTTGAGTTGGTGGTTGCAATCGATTGGAGCTGATTTGTCTAGGCTGATAAATTTCTTGGTAGCACTGTAGGGCTAAACAAAAAGATGCAACTCGATCCTTGCCTGAAACAGTTAGAGCTTCTCTGAGTTCTTTTTTGCGGATATATCTCAACAAGCCATAATCAGAAAAGCTTTTTGTCCTTGCTTGCAAATTATCATGATCTATTTTATTTTTAATTACTCCAAAAATTCTGGTATGTGCATAAGTCTTGATCGTATTTTGGTACTGAAAATCAAACCTCTTAAGTAGCTGAGTGGGTTGGCTAACTCCTTCGTTAGCAATTTGACAGCATTCTTCAAAAGGATATCGCTGTTTGAGGGATGGTGATAATTCAATCCGCGTTCTGTAAAATCTTCTAGCAGCATACCAGCCGATTTTTTGTAAGTGAGCCACCAGAAATTCTTTGGCGTCTGGAGCCAAGTTATGCAGGAACTTACCTACTCCTGACTGATTTTGCCCTGCTACAAGCCGAAGATCAATTGTCTGAACCTCTTGGTTAGGCTCAGGGGCTTGTTTAACTAAATGTTCGATGAGGGACTCTAGGCTAGATAAAGCAAATGCTTCTATGAGAATTTCCAGGATCAACCTATCCTTCGCTTTTTCTTTCCTCTTTCTCTTACCTTTAGTATCCCCCAGCCCTCCTCCATAAAAAGCTGCCAGTAGCAGGAAGTATCTAGCCCAGGCATCTTGATTACCACTCAAAGCAGCAACATCAACTAAGCTTTTAAGCCTCCTTTCCAACTTTCGGTTAGATGTTAGTTTAAAACTCTGCCGACCCTCGCAGATGCAAAATTGCGAAAACTCTTTGATAATCTCATTGTCCTGTTTGTTAATCATCTTAGTCACCTCTCCACCCCATGATCAATCTCCTAGTCAGAATACTCCTTGCAGCTTTAGGTAACTTGAGTTCAAGAACCCTTGCTAAACAGGATTGCACTTCCAGGATTTAGCACTCTCAGTACTCATCTAACTCTTCGGTTGCAAAAAATCGCTTTATGCAGGGAGGGGTGAGGGAAAAAAAGGAGGGGAAATAGGGAGATGGAGAAATAGGGAGATGGGGAGATAGGGAGATGGGGAGATAGGGAGATGGGGAGATAGGGAGATGGGGAGATAGGGAGATGGGGAGATAGGGAAAATGCTTGCTAGCAAAGTATTTTATTGGGGGTGAGGGGTTTTACCCCCCAGTTAATTGACCCACAGTATCCTAAAGTATGTGGTATGTCACATCCTTTCTAAATTCTAAATTCTTAATTCTAAATTCTTAATTCTTCAATACTCCAGGCCAATTGCGGTTAGCTTTAGCAATATTGCCAGGAATGTCTTGCTGCCAGTCTTTCTGTACTTTTTGATTAAAGTTTAAGTAAAGTTTGCCATCGACAATTTTCCACGCATTCGGTTCAGTAGGAGCAGTATAACCTCGACTGACTGCCCAAGCACAGAAGCCGCCATACTGTGGTGCATACTTTTCGGGATTACTGGCAAATAAGTCTCGATTTTCGGCATTAGCAAATTGCCAGGTAGCATTCATCCACTCGTAGGTATATTTAGAATTACCTGGAACTGGCTTACTCTGCTGGAAGTAGGCTACCGGGTCTGTACCGTCGATTGCTACTCCATTTTCCGTATAAAAACGCACTTCGATTGCTTCATCAGTACTGGGATTAGTTGCAGGGGTTTGTTTCGTTTCTACTTCAGGCTTAGTTACATCTGCTTGAGGTTTTGCTTCTACTTCAGAGCTTAGTTGCATCTGCTTGAGGGTTGGTTTCAACTTCAGAGTTGGCTGCATTTGCTTGAGGATTCGTTTCTACCTCAGAGTTGGTTGTGTCTGTTTGAGGGTTGCTACAACCTGCAACAATCCCCAGACTCAAAATTGAGGCAGCAGCTAAGATAGCGAGGTGTTTGGTTTTCATCATTTATATTAAAGACTATATCTTTCTAAATCGAGAGCAATTGCCAATGCTCTATCTAACTTACGCAACGTTGCTTCAGATAGCTTTCCTCTCTGCTGCAATAGACGTACCTTAGATAATACTCGAACCTGCTCAGCTAGAGCTATAGAGTCTCTAACCAGTCCCCCTTCTGGTGCAGTAATGAGGGCTTGCTGCAAAACTGTGAAAGCCATGCCAGACAGGGCTTTCAAGCTATTTTTTTCTTCCAAGTGCAAGGTTTTCGTATCTTTTAGCTCAATTTCCTTGCACTTTCGACTCTTTAGTTGCCCTAATTAACTCATTACTCATTACTCATTACTCATTACTTCAAAACGCTTCCCAGTAGACTTATTCAGCAAGCCCTAATTAGGAGTTGGCTTGGATAAATGCGTCGCCCTTCCCGATAAGTTGTACAAGGCACCCCCAAAACTACAGAACTAGCTGCATTAATTGCATTACGACTGACGATAATAACGGGGCGATTTCCTGCCTGTTCGTAGAATTTTATGCTGATGTTCAGCGGATATAGTGCCCATAATCTTCACTATGATAACGGGAACTAATGATCCTTCGTGTAGATTTGGTTAAACTAAGCCAAAGCACAAGAAACTCGTTGATTTGGCATAGATTTGGGTAAATCATAAGGCAAATAGTATAAATCAATAAATTGAGAGAGCTTACTTATAGAATTTTCTTGATTGAATAGAGAAAAATTCAAAGAATGAAAAAAAGCAATATCTAGAAGATGATCAACTTGGCTACAAAAAAAATCTGATTTATTAGAGGAATAAGAATTGTCTGGGAGTAAATTTCTCAATTCAAAAATTTCTTGCAATATGGCCAATTTTTCTAGCACCCAATTGAGTGAAACTACTGGCAAAGTTAAGCCAGTCATCTCTGACATGGGGGTTGGTATATCTTGGTCGAATTTAAACTGAATATCCTTAAACTGAAACAAAACACGCGCTTGTTGAAACAACTGTACTTCAAATAAATGTTTCAGATGTTGAGATTTGAGCACACCTTGATTTCTCAGGTATAACCCCAGTGGTTGCTCTTTTGGGCAAAACTGAGCCACTTTGGTAACTACGCGATCGCTAGCCCAGTGGTATTGTTTAATTAGTGAAACTAAACCTTGATTATTTAATTGGTTAGCTGCTGCTACAAGCTTGCCTTGAGATACCCAGATGTAATGATTTGATGATGAAATTTCTGGAGATTCTGGTGAAGAAAAAATTTGCAGCAATCCTGTTTTCTTCTCTTTATAGATACAGTGAGAAATTTCTAGTAAGGAAAATTCTTGTAAAGAACCAGTAATAAACATTTTTTTTAGCTACTACAGTTGATTTTTTCTGGTTGAATAATATTGCAGTTTTTTTTTGTAGAGGCTATATAATGAAGCTGCAATTACCTATTCAATCAGTATCTAATTATACTAAAAAGATATGTCTATAATTATGAAATTTTCTTATTAATTTATTTTTTATTGATGTGATGTAGCCTTAGACACTTACAGTAAAAGATGCATATAAACTAATTAAGTTTATGTATTGAGCAAAATTATTGCTATTTTTGGGATTTAAATTAATTTACTATTGTCCCATTTTTATGATTTCTTGACAATCAGTAAATGGGAATAAAAAAATTAGGCTTTATGTGTGGTAAAAGTTAACCTGCGAAGGTTGGCAATAAGACAGTTTTTAGGATAGGAACCAGTTTTAATTTGTTAACAAGGTATGAGATGAGTTTAAACGAAGCTCTTGCAGTGTAAGCCCTTAAGTATAATGGGTTCTGTCCTGTATTATTATCTCTACTGTGACTACTACTCCCTTGCCTCATAGTCCCCAAACTGATACCAAAAGTTTTACCCAGCAACCGGATGCCTTAGGGCGTTTTGGCAAATTTGGCGGCAAGTATGTGCCGGAAACCCTAATGCCTGCTCTGAGTGAGCTAGAGCAGTTTTTTCAGCGATATGGCAATGACCCGGATTTCCAACAAGAACTGCAAGGGTTGCTACGAGACTATGTAGGACGTCCTAGTCCTCTATACTTTGCTGAGCGTCTGACTACTCACTATGCCAAGGCTGATGGCAGTGGTCCTCAAATTTATTTGAAACGAGAAGACCTCAATCATACTGGAGCTCACAAAATTAATAATGCTTTAGCTCAAGTTTTGTTGGCTAAACGCATGGGCAAAAAACGTATTATTGCTGAGACGGGTGCGGGACAACATGGTGTAGCAACGGCAACAGTTTGTGCTCGTTTTGGTCTGGAATGCATCATATATATGGGTGTCCAGGATATGGAACGGCAAGCTTTGAATGTATTTCGGATGCGGTTGATGGGAGCAAAGGTACAACCTGTAGAAGCAGGTACTGGTACTCTTAAGGATGCTACCTCTGAAGCAATTCGCGATTGGGTAACCAATGTGGAAACTACCCACTATATCTTAGGTTCCGTGGCAGGACCTCACCCTTACCCGTTGCTGGTGCGTGACTTTCATGCAGTGATTGGCAAGGAAACTCGTGCTCAGTGCCAAGAAAAATGGGGTGGCTTGCCGGATATCCTGTTAGCTTGTGTAGGTGGTGGTTCCAATGCCATGGGACTGTTCCATGAGTTTGTAAAAGAAAACAGTGTGCGGTTGATTGGGGTTGAGGCAGCAGGAGAAGGTGTAGAATCCCAGAAGCACGCTGCAACCCTTACCCGTGGACGTCCCGGAGTTTTGCACGGAGCAATGAGCTATTTGTTGCAAGATAATGATGGTCAGGTATTAGAAGCTCACTCCATTAGTGCAGGACTAGATTATCCCGGTGTTGGCCCTGAGCATAGTTATTTGAAGGACAGCGGTAGAGCAGAATATTATAGTGTGACTGATCAAGAAGCGATCGCAGCTTTTAGATTATTGTCTGAGTTAGAGGGTATCATCCCAGCACTAGAAACCTCTCATGCGATCGCTTATCTAGAAACCCTGTGTCCCCAACTTAGTGGTTCTCCTCGTATTGTAATTAATTGTTCCGGTCGTGGGGATAAGGATGTCCAAACCGTTGCCAAGTTGATTGACTTAGAAGCGGCGGAGGGATGAGGAGATGGAGGAGCTGGGGGAGTAAGACAAGCAATTCGTGGATGTTTAAAAGCCTCCTG
>CBDCVG010000086.1:0-104859 GCA_965222765.1 Caldora sp. | reverse complement strand
TGGTGAAAGGGAATTTGGTGTAAACTGCTTGGGTTGCACCAGAGATTAAACTTGAAGAATTGCCGCTCAAAGCTTTTGCCGCTTCTAAGGCTGCTGAAGCCCGCTGGAAACGACCAAAAGCAGTTTGAATTTCAGTATTGCTCAGAAAGCGGCCTTGAGAGTCAGCAGCAGCAACTGCTTCAGTTAGAGGTGTCTTCATTATTTAGGTATCTCCCTATGATTTTGCAAAGTTTTCAAAGAATGGAGGAATTAAGACTTCCACTAGCAAGTTTTTAACTTGTTATTTAGGCAACTGCAGCTGCTGCCTTATCAAAGTAGGTACCAATTTCAGCCATCAGAGAGCTACAATCGCCAGAAGTAATACCGTTGCGGTCATTAGCGATCGCAATGGCAGCATCCTTCATCTTTTGTACACCAACAGCAACGGAAGCACCAGGAGTACCTAGAGCTAGGTAGGTTTCCCGCAGACCATTGAGGCAGCGGTCTTCCAGTACACTGGCATCACCAGCATAAATTGCATAGGTGACATAACGCAGAACAATTTCCATATCCCGCAAGCAAGCAGCCATCCGACGACTGGTGTAAGAATTACCACCGGGAGCAATCAACTGGGGCTGCTCAGCGAACAGGGAACGAGCAGCGCTAGCTACAATAGCAGAAGAGTTGCTGGTGATACGGTTAACTGCATCCATACGCTTGTTGCCGTCGGCAACCATAGCAGCTAGGGCATCTATTTGGGAAGCACTTAGATACTCACCCCGTGCATCAGCTTGGGAAACTACCTTAGTGAATGCGTCGAACATACAAAAAACTCCGTACTTGACTTAAGTTGGATTCAAAACTGTTATTAGCTAAGCTTTTTCAAGCTGCTTCGAGTAGCTTGGAGAGGAGTAAGGCAGACTAGCCATAACATAAAATTGTTTCAGTAACCGTTTTCCTTAGACTCATTTCTCTGCCACTTATTAACCAATATCTGGTGTTACAGCAGATTTTCTAATAAAAACTGAAAAAAATTCATCTTTTTCTTAGAAACTGACCTAAGGTGAGAACTGGGTTATGGCTTGCTTTTCCCTATCCTGTTTAAACCTTCCGGTAACTTTTATACAATGATGTCGAGCGTTTATTTGTTACATCTTGTTAAGAAAGTATTAATTCATCCAGAGTCTCGTTACATTCTCAAAGAGTCCTTTGTCAACTTTAACCAATGACTAAAGCAAGCTTTCCAAAGCTGCTCCCACAACTCGATGATCCTCGTCCTGCTTGAATCGGTTGAGGGCATCCCTGGCTTTGGGTTCGTCAAATCTTCTAAGAGCACGAGCAACTCGCAAGCGGATACGCCACCACTCAGAATCTGTTAGCGCTAGCAGTTGCTGCAGAGCATCAGCATGTTTAGGGGAACCAGCCAGGAAACTTAATCCATCAATTGCAGCTTCTTTAACTGTTGCTTCTTGGCCTAGCAGGCCACAAATACAGACATCGAACAGTGCTTCAGGATACTCCATATCCATTAAAGCAGCCAGGATGCTGCGGCGCAGGAGCCAGTGCTCGTCTCTTTGAAAGGCTTGGACGAGATGAGATGCCGCTACTTGCCCAAACAGGGATAGGGAATTAGCCGCTTCTGCTCGCACATTGGGGTCTCGATCTAACCTCATCAACTCAAGTAAAGCACTAAAAGATGCTTCTGTCCGTTTCTTTCCCAATCCCATGGCGACAAACGAACGCACCAGAAACTCTGGATCTTGCAGTTTACTAGTCAGTAGAGGAACTGCCACTTCTGAGTTATAGTTCCTCAATTCTGTGAGTGCTTTGAGGCGATCATTGGAATTAGGACTGTTTAAAGCCGCTTCGATTTGATGGATGTCCATGAAGGGTAGGGAAGAGGTTTATATTTCTTAATAATTTAACAATAGGTGGCTGAATTTGGGAAGATAGGGTTTAGTAACGCTGCGCGGAATTAAGAATTAAGAATTAAGAATTAAGAATTAAGAATGCTTAATTCTTATAGAGTAAGGATTATATCGATCTCAGACTGGTCAATTACTTCTGCCGCGCTGTACTAGTGCAAATTTGATTAAGTTACTATTTTTTCTTTAACAACCCAGATTTATCATGACCATTCAATTGAGTGAACACGTTAAAGAACTAATTGCTAAAGCCAGAATTGTCAGCTTTGCTAGCTGGAAAGGCTCCTATCCTCCAGAAGTTATTCAATTGTTCCAGGCAGCGGATGACGAAAGTCGCTATCTCAGTGATGAAGATTTAGAGCAAATTCTTGCAGCTTCCTCTGAAGCAGAGAGTTTCATTAGTACGGTTCGATTATTGCGCGATCGCGCTCCTGAGATTATATACGAAGCAAGGGCACAAGTTTTGACTCAATTTCCCAATATTACCCAACCAGGAGGAGGTCTTTATCCGCCGAAACGAGCTGAAAATTGTTGGCGCGATTTCTGGCATTTCCTCCGTTGCATTACTTATGGTATTGCTGGGGGTAGTAGCCAGTTTACTAGTTCAGAAGGATTGCATCATATGAACTTGTTGTATCAGGAATTACAAGTACCTTTGGATGCAATGGTGGTGGGATTAGAAGGCATAAAGGCTGCTAGTTTAAAGCGCGTCTCTGACTTGGAAGCAGAAAATCTCGCACCCTACTTCGAGCATTTAATTACTCAGCTCAAAGCTTTCACTTATGAGTAATCTTATCTCAGGAAAGACAAGCTTTTACTATCTCTAATAAAGATTCTCTAATCTGACTGTCCGTATCACTACTCGGAGAACTTAGCAAGTGTAATAAATTTTCTTTAACTTCCTCTTCTTCCGCTTCCTGCTTTTGTCTTCCTTCTAGTTCTTCGATTTTTTGACGCCATTCTCTCCTATTTCTAAAGGATTGGTTGCTAACCTCTTTGATTTTTTCTCGATAACCTTTCTCTGTGTCCAAATCAAAGACAAACATAAAATAAGAGAGGTCTTTTGACATAATCCTATTGGATATGGCTAATGCTGATTCGTCTGGGGCTACTTGCCACACCTGTTCAAAGACTCTACACAACTCATAGGCAATCCAATTGTCACTATTTTTATAGGATTGTTGTATTTCTTTTAGCTTGTCACTTTTGTTAATATTGGTCATTTTTTTAAGGTTTTATCCTATTTTTACATATGAGACGATTTCAATCTAGTGCAGCTTGGCGGAAATAAGTGACCAGTTTGAGAGCGATAGAATCCTTACTCTATAAGCATTATTAATTCTTAATTCCGCGCAGCGGTACTAGCCCCTTCTATTATGGATCATTTGGAACCACTATAGCAGTTTTCGTATCTGTGAGGTACAGATCCTATTCCCAATTCCCCATTCCCCATTGTCAGGGCATTGTTAATTTCAACAGAGGTACATTTTCAATTGGCTCAATTTCTGCTCCGTATTCTTGCTCCAATCTTTTTCGTAAGGTTTCTGAAGGATCGAACAAGAATATATCACTAAATCCAGCTGGAATTTGGGGAAGATAAATATTAGGTTGACCGATTAACTGAAATTTTACTTTCTCATCAAGCAAATAACTCAGAGAAATGAGCTGACCAGTGTTAGTATCAGAAGGATTGCTAATTACCAACGGTTGAGATGTTTGGTTGATTACTCTAGCAGATTGGGGATTGTGGTAACTAGATATTTTATGCCACCAAGTGTCTGCTTGAGAACTAATGACACAACAGACAACTCCACAGCTAATCACTACAGCCATAATTCCTTGCCAAATTTGTCTTTGCCAGAAACTAGCATGAGTTAGCTGATGAGCAAACAGATAGGCAACAGCTACCTGGATACCAATGAAACAAGGGATAAAATACCGAGTAGAAGCTGAGCGTTGCCCACCAAAGATTAAATCTAGCAGCATGAGCGGCAGGATACTTGCCATAATCAAAGTTAGGATTAATAACCAAACTTGTTTAGGAGTATGACGACAGACAAAATAGATAGCGTATCCTACTAAAACAAAGAAAATTGGTGGAACAATATAGGTAAAGGGATGATTAAAGGGAAATATTAAATCAACAAAAATATTACTTAAATTCAGTAACCAAATAAACATTAAAATCCACCGAGGCATTGGCATATTTGTCCAGGTGGTGTTTTGCTGTAATGATTGCCAATTGTAGATAGTTAATAAAATCCAAGGAGCAAAAGCGATAATCGCAGTCAAGGATGCTAGGAGATAGTTCTTTACCGTCTTTGTCCAGCGAAAATTTTCTATGGTAACTACATAAATTCCCTGCCCAATTGCTCCTAAAATGGAAAACAGTGATGTATACAACCCCAGGATTAAGACTGCTGCATAAACCATCCAACTACTGGTGTTTTTGAGACGTATCGCTCTTATTAGTGCAGCGTTGGCAAGTAAGATCGTTACTGTCCATAAACTGTACTGCCTTGCCTCTTGAGCATAAAGGATGTGAAAGGGAGAAATACTTAGCAAAGCGATTGCTATCCATCCCACGAAGAGGGAAGCGGAGGAAGCTGGGGAGATGGGGAGATGGGGAGATGAGGGAGATAAATCTGCTATTTTTGAGTGCAGCTTGGGTAAGAGAGTATTTCTGCGGGAATGAAATGCTCCTGAATGAAATAATTCCCAGCACAACCAATATATACAAGGAAATACCAGCAAGCTAATAATTGCTGATAAGCTTCTGATAACAGCAACTGAACTACCAAACAGCTGTACCCAAAGCCTTGCCATCAGGTAATAAAGAGGAGGATGTTCAGGGTGTCCAGCTAAAGCTTTGATAGTATCATCTAAACCTTTCTCTAGGCTAAGCTGCTGATATTTCTGTAGTTTTTTAGCTCCAATTACTTGACCAGTAAAAATTTCTCTACCAACTTCATCTCCAGTGTAGCCAGAAATCCGAATTGAGGTGTAAACTTCATCGTGCCAGTAGACTTTTTTATTGATATTGACAAAGCGAAAGAAGATTCCTAACGCTAATAAAGTAAGGATAAACAAACGCCACCAAGGCGGAGGTAAATGCCAGTTTTTCATTAATCAACAAACGCTCAGATTTTTCTGGTTCTATGAAATCACTGTAAATATCACTCCAAATATCATACTTAGAGGTTGATTGCATTTACCATTATTTTTTGCTATGATTACTTTATAATAGGATAGACGTGCGCCTATAAGTATTGTCCATGGGAAGGTTACTCTCCCATTTTTAGGAATTCTCTGCCATATAAATCAACTCAGGTTGTACAATCACACAAGTTGAAACCTGCGTTTGAACGAGTGCTGCCAACTCTGACAGTATAGGGGAGCTGAAGGAGACAAGGGAGAAATTAGCAATTCCCATCTTACGAAGAGGGAACTGGAGGTTGACGCTTGTATAAGTTAGTTACCTTTTCATCCACCAATATCTCTTCTCCTCGATATACCCGCAGGCTAGGATCTGTGAAATCTGTGTTCCTCAAGTCAGGAACCTCATATTTATAGGTTCCATTCTGAAAACCTTCCTTTCCTCTCCAAGGAACTTCAATGCCATTGCCACTACTTTTATCTTGTCCTAGATAGAATCTAGGACGTCGATTTCCTCCACAGACAGCAAAATGAAACGAAGCTGTTTCTCCTACAAGGTGAAGGTTGGTATTGCCAGGACATTTAGTAAAAACATCTTCTGGAGATAAGGCAGAAGCAATGTAACTGGGAAAAACTTGATCTAAATCAGAAGAAGTTGGAGGTGAAGGTGGAGGTGAAGGGGAAGGTGAAGGTGAAGGTGAGACTGTAGGCGTTGGGTTTGGTGAAGGTGGTGTTACAGGTGACGGTGGTATTACAGGTGAAGGTGAAACAATAGGTGAAGGTGTAAGAGTTGGCTGAACTGGTTGTGAGATTTCCTCAGATCTCTTAGTGAGTACAAGACCAGCGATAATAGAGCCACCAATTAAACTACCTGCGATCGCACTAGCAATAATTATACCTCTGCTACTTCCTTGATTAGCAGGAGGATAGTTAGTCGCTTGTACTTTTCTCGGAGATACCGCCTGGGTTGGAACATAAGAATTAGTTCCACTAGGTGGTTGGGTTGCTGCTGGTGTGGGAGATGGAATGGTTGGTGGTATGGGAGCGGGAATAGTTGGTGGTATGGGAGCAACAGGGATAGTTGATGGCATGGGAGCAGCTGAACCCTTCAAAGCATCCAGCATTTCTTTAGCGGTGGAGTAGCGATCGCGTCCATGGGACTTGATTGCTTTATCCAAAACTGCTGCTAAATTAGAGTTAGCGATCGCAGCATCTTGTTGCCAAATAATCTCACCTGTTAGGGGTTCTGTTTCTAACTGTTGAGGCAGCTTACCACTCAATAAATAAATTGCCGTTAAGCCTAAACTATACAAATCACTAGAATACATCGGTCTCCCTACTGCTTGCTCAGAAGGCATAAATCCGGGAGTACCAATAACAATTGAGCTAGTGGAATTCCCTTGAGAATTCACCAGTGTTCCCATGGTTTCCCTCACCGCACCAAAATCAATCAAAACTGGCAAGCCATCGGAGGAGCGCAAAATAATGTTATCTGGTTTAATATCTCGGTGTACAATTCGCTGACTATGGACGTAATCTAGTACAGGCAAAATATTGAGCAATATTTTCTGCACTGAACCTTCGTTAAATGAACCCTGTTGTTGTACTAGATTAGTGAGAGTAGCACCTTCAATAAATTCTTGAATTAAGTAAAATTGCCCGTTCTCAGAAAAATAAGCGTATAAATTTGGAATTTGGGGACTACCCGCTCCTAGTTCTTCAAGAATAGCTGCTTCTCGCCCAAACCGGGTTTGCACCAACTGGTATACTTGTGGATTATTAGTCACAGGTTTAAGTTGCTTAATCACACAACGACGACCAGAAGGCATATGGGTATCTTCTGCCAGAAAAGTTTCACCAAACCCACCACTTCCGAGAGTGCGGATTACTCTATAGCGATTGTTTAGTAGTGATTGCATAAACTTGCCTCAGTTTTGTGGCTTTAAGGTATTGAGTCGGCTAACTTTATTTTATTCCTTCGGTTTGTGTAGCGCTTTTTCGACGTAATATTTTACCCTATTGCCTATTGCCTGCGTCGTCAGACACTCATTACTTGTCTAGTGCAGCGCGACGGAAATAACCCACCAGGAGAGAGAGGGGTAGAATCCTTACTCTATAAGCATTCTTAATTCTTAATTCTTAATTCTTAATTCCGCGCAGCGGTACTAGCTATTTTCTAGTAGATCCACTTCCCACTCTTTACTTTTTTTAATAAATCCCATTTTTACAGGAATTTCTACCCCAGATTTAGTAATCAGTGTTATTTCTATAGTGCAATTTTTACCCTTGATACTTGGAGTAGACATCCTGAGGCGCTTATACTGTTTTATTTTATTAGTCTTGATAAATTTGAGAAACTGCTTTTTAGTGGTTTGAGAGCGAAAACTTTTGGTAGTAAGTTGATAAGCTGTGTCAATTTCTCCTTCAACAATGAGATTAAAAAAATTAGATATTGATTCCGGTAGTCCTTTAGTGCCGAAAAATAACCTAACAAACAGAACTAGCCAAATAATTAAAAGAATACTCAAAACCGCACCAAGACTAATCCCTAGATAAAATACAACCGATTGTGATGATTCCATCTTCTCACCCTCTTACTTTGTGTTCTTTGTGTCTTTGTGGTTCATTCATTTTAATCACGAAGTAACTAATACACCACTTCTTTACTTTCCATTTCCAAGTAACAATAATGAAAAATATAATTAATCGCTGCCATTAATTTATCTAATTCTCTAATTGTATAAACCTGATTGTTTTTAGCAAAAGTATTTGATTTTAATCTCCCAAACTCCCAAGTAATACCATTAGATACTATACCAAAAACTGCTTGTTCTTTAGTGCAATTTATTCGTTGAGTAGCGATTAATTGAGCTAAACATTCTCCCCAAACCTCATTAACACCGTTTTGGGTGACTTTAACAATCACAAAATAGGGATTATCTAAAACAACCCTGCCTAGAGGTGATTGTTTGGTGATTAAATAATCAGGAACCCATGAGAGCTCATTACCAGGACTTAAAGGTTGATGACTCCACAGAGTAAGTTTTTTTCGATATGGTTTCCATACTTCTTTCAAAATAGGATAAATTATACTTTCACAAATAGCCTCCTGAGAATTTTCAAACACCCTGTCGTTAATTACTAATTGCAAATCTACGAGAAAGTATTTGCTAATTTTTATTTTAGTTGCAGGGATATAATTTCCTTCAATATAGTTGATATGGAATTTATTAATCAAATTGCCTATAGTTGTATAATTATTAAAAATCATTCCTATTACTGTAGGTTATTAAGATGATTGCTCAAATAGACTGAAACAAAGAGAAACAATCTACAATGTACTCCAACATAGCCCGTGGCATACCATTATCGCTATAGTTAACTCATCCCCCGGAAGACAGCACGGGGGATTTCGTGTTATTTGTTGTTAGTTGTTGGTTATTTTCAATCGTTCATACTGCCACTGACTGGCTGCTAGGAGGTGCACGGAGTTAGCCTGGATGAGTGCAACCTCAATTTCCTCAATCTTGCTAGATAGGTAAATCTTCCTCTCCCTTCTTTCCAAGGAGAGTTGGGGGCTTATATATAGCAGGATTTAATGAAATTGATCTTAATCCCAGTCCCCAGGACATAGCTAGGAGAGTGAATTAATGAGACGGTCATTTCGTCGAAGCTGCGCATATATTGGATTATGTATCGGCGCTTGCTTACTGATTCTATTCAGTCACCTGCAATTCAAGATAGCACCCAGTCAAGCACAATCTCAGCTAACTCATAATTTACCACCTGTAGAAATTAGCGAAGGATGGCAATACCATTGGGGAGATTTACCGCTGGATGAGTCTGGTATTCCAGCTTTGACTCAGCAGGAGATTGAGGGTTTGGATTGGCAATCATTTCAAATTCCCACCAAGCTCAAGAAGCGAGAGATAGAGCAATTTGTTTGGTTGCGTGTACCTTTACCAGAGGGACAATGGCAGTCTCCCAGTCTTTATTTGAAAGCAGTACCCCACTTAGTAGCAGTTTATCTTGATCATGAGCCAATTTATCAATACTTTCATTTCAATTCATCTAGTGCAGCTGATTGGAATTTTCATGATTACCAATTGCCCCTAGTTTTTTTGCCGTCAGATTTTTCTGGCAAAACCCTGTTGTTTCAAGTTTATGCTGCCTCTACTGCCTCTATTGATATTGGCTTGTTTGAACGAGTTATGATTGGCTCCCAAGCTGCTTTAATTAAAAGGATGCTCTTTCAAGAAATTGATTCTCTGTTAGGCATTCTAGTTACTGGCTTCGGGTTAATTGCCATATTCTTAGGAATCAGAAGGCAGACAAAAAAAATTTACTTTGCTTTTAGCTCCTTAGTAATCTCTGTTGGTATCCATCAGGCTCTAGATTCTGATTTTATAGCTTTATTATTGAGTCAGGAAGTTTGTGATTTTATTGTCCATACATCATTTTATTTTATACCTATTAGTGCTTATATCTTCTTTGAGCAAATGTTTGGCGCGGGATACAAGTCAATTATCCGGCGTTTATGGCAAATTCAACTGGCTTATGTAGTGATTGTCATCACATTAGTGGCTACCCAAGCAATTTCTTGGAATCAAAGTCTGTATCCAGCTCTGTTGTTATTCTTGCCTAGTGACTTAATTTTATTGGCAACTGCTTTTAAGATATCCAAGAAAGGCAATCGTAATATCCGGTTATTTGTGATCGGCTTTATTATCATGAATTTGTGTGCTTTTCATGATGCATTAAATTATCTGTTTGCGTCTCCTTTAGATTGGTATCGTGAACTCTATCCGCCTGGAAGCTTCATTTTCATCTTTATTCTGTTATCTATCCTAGAGCGCCGATTTACTGAAACCAAGATACTCGAAGCACAAAATAGTAGCTTGCAACGGATGGATAAGCTCAAGGATGAGTTCTTAGCTAATACTTCCCATGAGCTGCGTACCCCTCTCAATGGTATTATTGGTATTGCCGAATCTCTAGTTGATGGAGCTACAGGTAAATTATCCCAGCCAACTGTTGATAATCTTTCCCTCATTGTTGCTAGTGGCAGAAGACTGACTCAACTAGTCAATGACCTCTTGGATTTTTCTAAACTCAGACATCACAATATCTCTCTGCAAATTAAACCAGTGGGAATGCGAGAGATTAGTAATGTAGTGTTGACTCTTGCTCAACCTTTGATTGGGAATAAAAAATTGCAGCTAGTAAACTCCATTCCTGTTGATGTACCACTAGTTGCAGCTGATGAAAATCGACTGCAACAAATTTTGTATAACTTGGTGGGTAATGGCATTAAGTTCACAGAAGCTGGTATGGTTGAAGTGGCAGCTCAACAGTTAACTGCTAATGGTGAGCTGTTGCCAATGTTAGCAATTACGGTTTCAGATACGGGAATTGGTATTGCTGCAGATCAACTAGACCGCATCTTTGAATCCTTTGAACAAGCTGATGGTTCCATTTCTAGAGAGTACGGTGGAGCTGGTTTAGGTTTAGCTGTTACTAAACAGTTAGTGGAGCTTCATGGAGGGGAAGTTAAGGTCAAATCTAAACTAGGGAAGGGTTCAAAGTTTACTTTTACTTTACCAGTATCTCAAGAAAGAGGGAAAGATGTAACAACAGAGCAAGGCACAGAGGAAGACCAAATTATCTTAACTTCTGAACCTCCCTTAGTAGTCAGTAACCAACAACCAACAACCAACAACCAACAACCAACAACTAATCAATTTAACATCCTAATTGTGGATGATGAACCGGTTAATCGACAAGTACTAGTCAATCATCTCTCTCTCCATAATTATGGTATTACTCAGGCAGTAAATGGTCAAGAAGCACTGGCATTGATTGCTGATGGTTTGCAACCAGACTTAGTGTTATTAGATGTAATGATGCCAAAAATGACTGGTTATGAGGTTTGTCAAGTACTGCGTCAAAAGTTTCCGGCTACGGAATTACCTATAGTATTGTTGACTGCTAAAAATCAAGTCTCAGATTTGGTAGAAGGATTTAGTGCTGGTGCTAATGATTATTTGACTAAACCAGTCTCGAAAAATGAACTGTTAGCACGTATGCGCATCCACATTCAACTATCTAAAATCAACCTTGCCTATAGTCGCTTTGTGCCTCACGAATTTCTGCAATTTATGGACAGGGAAAGTATCGTAGATGTGCAGTTAGGGGATCAGGTACAGCAAGAAATGACAGTACTGTTTTCTGATATTCGCTCCTTCACTACTCTCTCAGAGAGCATGTCTCCCAAGGAGAATTTTGATTTTCTTAACCAATACTTAAAAAGGGTAGGACCAGTAATTCGCAATCACCAAGGTTTTATTGATAAATACATTGGAGATGCCGTAATGGCGCTGTTTCCCCAAACGGCTGATGATGCTATCACCGCAGCAATTGAGATGCAAAAGCAAGTTTCCCTATTTAATCTAGAGCGTCAAGCTAAAGGCTATCCCCCAATTGCCATTGGTGTTGGCTTGCATACTGGTAGTTTAATGGTGGGTACGATTGGGGAAGAGCAGCGGATGGAGAGTACTGTAATTGCCGATGCCGTGAATCTCGCCTCCCGCTTAGAAGGCTTGACGAAGGTATACGGAACTGGGATTCTGGTTAGCGAGCAAACTCTTTCTAAGTTACAGAAACCAGAAAAATACAGCCATCGGTTTTTGGGTAGAGTTACGGTGAAGGGAAAGACAGTTTCAGTAGCGGTGTTTGAAATCTATGAAGGAGATAGCGATGAACTCAAGGAATTTAAGAGGCAAACCCAGGAAAAATTTGAGCGAGGAGTAGAACTGTTTGAACAAGAAGAATTTGCCGAAGCTCAACTGGTGTTTGAGGCACTATGGCAACAGAATGAGCAAGATCAATCAGCTAAGTTTTATATTGAGCGATCGCAACAGTGTATTTTAAGTAATAAGCCTTTGATGGGCAAGGCAACAGGTAAGAGTTAAGACTTTTATCTAAAAAGACTCAAAAAACTTGCACTCCTAGAAACTAATCTGAAAAGAGATGCTGTCGCGTGTGCTCGCTGAGCACTCGGCAATTCGCTACAATGCAAGATCATACCCTGACACACTTCGCGACTTCCTTCCATGACAGTTGAAATCACACTCAACTTATCAGAAAATTTAATGGAATCTGCTCAACGTTTAGGAGATGCAACCCAACGTCAAATCGAAATTGTTCTTTGTGATGCTTTGGCAATGCTGTTACCTGCATTAGAGAACTTATCAGATAGCCATCTGTGTGTTCCTATCTCTAGCCTTTCAGACGAACAGATTCTGATGTTGGCAGACTCCACAATGAATGTTGCTCAAAATCAACGACTGGGTGAATTACAAGCCAAAGGAAAAACAACAGTTGGTTTAACCGAAGCCGAAAATTATGAATTGCTAGCATTGATGCAGGTTTATCAGCTGGGACTACTGCGGAAATCTGAAGCTCTAGCTGAGGCGGTAAAACGAGGTTTACGAACTCCCTTGCATCCATGAGTAACCTGCCTCAAACAGTTCGTGAGTTAGTAAAACGAAGAGCTGAAAACCGCTGTGAATATTGCCTAAGCCATCAAGACTATGTAATGGGCTTGCTTGAAATTGATCATGTTTTTCCCCTAGCCAAAGGCGGAACCAACACAGCAGATAATCTTTGCTTAGCCTGTGCGCTTTGCAACCAGCATAAGAGGATTCGTGAGTCAGCGAAAAAAGCCCAAACGAAATAAGATCTATCAGCTATTTTAAGGGCTTTTTGTCGATTTTTAAAATGATATAATATGACCGGATAGCAAGGCTTGGCGGCATCGCTATCCGGTCATTTCTTTTTTATTACCATGACAATTATTACATTTTCATGCCATCCCACACAAGGGATAACTCTTCATCGCGACTACTTGGATCTACGGGCTTTAAGCATTCAGCCGCCTTGGGTAGATGAAATTCTTTCAGGGCGAAAAACAGAGGAGTATCGCACTTGGAAAACTGAACGTCGCGGTCAATTTCTACTCCATGAGTCAACCCAACAAGGACGGGGACTAATGGGAGCTGCTGATATCATCTACTGCGAACAGCTTAAGGAAGGCGATTACGCTTTTGGCTTAGAGAATATCATTCGATTCGTAAAACCAATCAAATGTCCTGGCGCATTGAATTTCTGGAAGCCAAAACGACCCGAACAGAAAAAAGCTTTTGAGCAGGCGATCGCTTACCTAGAATCTCTGAAGTAGTTGCACTTGACTGTAAACCCCCCCAGAGACTATACACCCGGTTGGTCGGCTGAAAGGTCGCAAGCGGCGAGAGAACGCATTTACCGGACGCGCCCCTGGCTGAAATCAACCGGACCAAGGACAACGGCGGGGAAGATGCGATCGCGAATGAACGGCTACAAATCCGGCAAATATTCTCGAATCGACAAACCTATTTCGTTGTTACTTGGTATTTAGATAGTGATAACAGGTGGGCGGGCGATTCTGTTCACCTGTTTGATGCACTTTTTCTAGAGAAAAACCAAACTGGGAGGAAGTGAATACATCCCAGTTTTTATGAGTCGCAAATGGCATCAAAAGAAACGTTATATTATTCCTTTACTCATTTTTATACCGCCCCTGGGTATACCTCTGGCTTGGCTTACCAAGTGGCATCGCAACGTTAAAATCGCGGCTACTGTTGCCTCTACCCTATTCCTGATAGTGGTTTTGGCTACACCGCCAGAGAAAACGGGAACGACTCAAAGCTCAACAACCGACTCAGTTGATACCCAGGAAGATAACCCACCACCAGAGAGAGAGGAGCCAGTAGAACCCTATCTGGACATCACTGAATTGATGGGGCAACCCATGACTGAGCTTGCCCAACGTTTTAATGCAAACCTCAACCCATCAAATAACTTAATCTACGAGAATGAAGAATATCAATTGTTGGTAGAAACAAGAGATGGGCAAACCTCTAGTTATGTGATGTTCGGGGTAAAAGAGCTAGGGTTATGTCAAACGGATAATGTTTTGGATTATGTTGATCAAGTATTTTTAAGAGCAGGATTAGATCCAGATATTAAAGGCAGTCCAACCAATCCACAAGGCGGCATCGATCTAGGTTCTGTCGAATATGATAACTATCCAGGCATTTATCAAATGGGCGCATCCTGCCTGGATGGGGGATATTATGAAGCCAACATTCGCTTCAAGAAGTAGAGGGCGATCGCTAACACTTCACCTAGAGAAAAAGCAGACTGGTAGAGAAGCGTAACGATTTCCGGCAATGCTCAAACTCAAATCACTAGGCTTATCCATCATTGCTGTTTCAGTTGTTTTAGGCAGTCAAGCACTTGCGCCTGTTTGGAAGTCACCGTAGATCCTGTTACTTGGCAAGTAGACCAGATCTACGGTGGTCAGCAGATTCCCCTGTCTCGCTGTGAGCAGGACTCAGCATTACCGACTCGCTAATCTCAAATGACTACAGGACAAGGGCTAGTAAAGTTTTTGGAAAGTGCGATCGCGAATGGGTTACTCGCTCATTTAAAATGTAAAAACCTCCAAGAGTGTGATCGCTAAACCTTGACTGATTTGGAGACTAGTTTCTCATCTTCTTTTTCGACGTAGAATTTTACCCTGTTCCCTGTTCCCTAATGGTAACTCGCGCATTTTGTCAACTCCCATATATGGCGTTTGGGCGCTAAAAAACCCTATATATGGAAAGACTCAAGGGATCAGAAAAAATGTATTCTTCTTCCTCAGCTCCCTCAGCTCCCTTGACAACGAGATTTTTACCTTAACTTGTTACCAATGCCTATTGTCTATTCCCTGCGTCGTCAGATGCTTATTACTTCAAAACCCGAATCAATCGACTTATTCAGCAAGCCCTAAATAATCAAAAATGTCCGTTCTCTCTCGTCAATTACAACAAAAATTAGCTACTCCCCTGAAAAATTGGCTCCGTTGAAGTCAACAGCCGAGTTTTACAATCACCCCTATCTGGAGTCACGGATTTGGTGTTTCGACGGTTAGTGCGGCGCTATGCTCCAGAATCGATGATGTATACGGAAATGGTACATGCATCAGGGATGTGCCATGCTACAGAACTACCTAAAATTATGGAGGTAGACCCCCAACGAAAAGCCAATTAGTATCCAATTATTCGACTGTCGTCCCGATTTCTTAGCAGAAGCAGCCCATAAAGCAGTAGCTGAAGGAGCAGATACCATAGACATCAATATGGGTTGCCCTGTTAACAAAATTACCAAAAAAGGTGGCGGCTCTTCCCTCTTGCGTCAACCAGAAATCGCCGAGGCAATTGTACGAACTGTGGCTCAGGCGGTTGCTGTACCTGTGACAGTAAAAACCCGAATTGGCTGGAATGATCAAGAAATCAATATTCTAGAATTTGCCCAGCGAATGGAAGATGCTGGAGCACAAATGCTCACCTTGCATGGACGCACTAGAGCTCAAGGCTACAATGGTTCTGCTAGGTGGGAATGGATTGGACGAGTCAAGGAAATTCTTTCGATCCCAGTTATTGCTAATGGGGATATCTTTTCTGTGGAAGCAGCGATAAAGTGCCTAGAAGAGACTGGTGCTGATGGGGTAATGTGTTCCCGGGGAACCCTAGGCTATCCCTTTTTAGTAGGAGAAATTGATCATTTCCTGAAAACGGGACAAAAGCTGACACCGCCAACCCTAGTAGAAAGATTGGTATGTGCGCGAGAACATCTACAAGCTCTCTGGGAATATAAAGGTAATCGCGGTATCCGTCAGGCAAGAAAACACATGGCTTGGTACTCCAAAGGTTTTCCTGGTGCTGGGGAATTGCGTAATCAGTTAAGTAGAGTTGAGACAGTAGAGCAAGGGGTAGAGTTAATTAACCAAGCGATCGCTCGTTTTGGATAATTGTAGAATGCAGAATTTAGAATGTAGAATTTAGAACAAACCAATTCTAAATTCTACATTCCTTGCAGGATTTCTTCAGCAGTGAGTTCTAAATTACCCAAAATGGGAGAAGCGATCGCATCTTTTCCTGTATAGACTTTTTCTTCGTATAATCCTTCTACCCATTCCAACACTGTCACCTGTTGCAATATCGGATCAACAATCCAATATTCTGCAATTCCCCTGGCGGCATACTCAGTCCGTTTATATCGATAATCCCGCTTCTCTTGATTGGGGCTGACAACTTCTACAGCTAACAAAGGTGGTGGCATATCCATTAATACGATTGAGCGAGAAGCTCCTTCCAAAGCCAGTGTTAACTCGGCCGATAAGACTAGTAAATCCGGCACTCTGACAGATACTCGCGCACCGCTGACTGCTACCTCAGTCTTCATTGAAAGTCGGTTTGATGAAATCCCCAGTTGACTGAAATATATGAGCAGAAACATAGCAATCCGACGATTGATTTCACTTTCGGCAGGCATTGGAATCAGTTCCCCATGTTCTAATTCATATTGAGTATCGGTTCCATCATCATAGTGAAGGAACTCTGCCAAAGTCATTTTTGCGGATGTAGCGGTTATCATCATACTTCCTGCTTTTCTAATCCCGTTCAAGCACCTCAATTGTCAGCTGCTTCTGTGTCAAACTGCACTTGTCGATACAAATCTGCGATCGCTATTTTTACGCCTACCGATTCAAGTTGTAACCCCAACTAATAGCACTATTAGACTAGCTCAAAAACTCCATCTTGCTCCCAGATAACTGACTTCTCCATTGCACCACTTTCTGCAAATGTTTTGGCAGCTTTAAGTGCTGCATCTATATCAATACATAATTTTGCGGGATAAGTACCTTCTTGCCCTCCAACTGTCAAATTCTCATCCTCATCTGATTTTGACTGTTTAACAATATAATGGAACTGCTCATTATCAAAAGTTAAATACACCACATACTTACCTTTTCCACCACCGACAGCCATGTGAGTTTCACTATCTGTTTCGAGAGTAACTAAAGTTTTGTGATGTCCATCTAGTTGGCTGATTGCCGCTTCGATTTCTTGCCATTCTCTCACTGGCTGCACAGAACCCTTGTTCTGATTTCCTTGCCAATCTTCAACTGAAAATTGTGAAATGAACATCGCAACCTCACTTTAGTTTGATTACTTCACGACTACTGGGGCTAATCACTTCTAACTCATCTAAGTCAAGTCGTTGAGCCATCCCTTTGACACCACCATTTTTACCACAGGCTCGGCACAGATCTCGATCTACGATTAAACGTGCTTTACCTCCTCTATGTCCGGCATCAAATGTTTGCTGTAGGGCATCAGCCTCAGCATGGGTAAGACTGATGGGATTTACTCTCAGTGTAATTCGTCTAGGATAAGGATTACTACCCGAGTTGATCCCAAAGAAAGCACTGTTCCCGATTTCTAGCTTTGCTACCGTAGTGCGATCGTTATCACTGCTGGCGATGGGTAGTCCTAATTGCCGCCTGTACTCCGCTAGTTCTTGAAAAACATCAGCCAACCTTGGACTTCCTCTCAAACCTTTCGCTATTGCTAAGGCTACCAGGTTATTGCCTCGTTTTTTTGTAGCATCTGATGGGAATCTTTAATTGTCAGCTTCTTCTGTATCAAACTGCACTTGTCGATACAAATCTGCGATCGCTATTTTTACGCCTACCGATTTAAGTTCTAACACCTCTCCCAGAGAGTACTCCGACAGTACCCATTTTCCTTGTTCATTGCGTCGAAATATTTCCACTCCTGGTTGTTCGACTTGTACTAAGATGTATTCTTGCAACGTTTTCAATCTTCTGTATTTGGCAAACTTTGTGCCTCGATCTATTGCTTCCGTTGAAGGGGATAGAACTTCAACAATCAAACAAGGGAATTGCACCAATTGTGCATCGACATCCCGCTCATCACAAGTAATGACTACATCTGGATAAAAATATTTTTTCCCTGGTTCCACCTGCACCTTTACATCTACAATGTAAACCTCACAGGGGCGATCGAGTAAGGCATCATCTAGGAGTTTCGAGAAGTTTAAGCAAACCCGATTATGGTTGCGAGTTCCGCCACTCATAGCAACGACTTCCCCATCCCAATATTCATAGCGTTGCTCTTGGGTAGATTCCCAAACCAGGTATTCTTCTGCACTCATCAAACTGGGATCTGGTAAAGCAATCATCGACGCCCTCAGGGAACAGTTTATTGTTCTAGGATAGCGAAAAAAAGGGTGGGGAGCTGGGGGAGCTGAGGGAGCTGAGGGACAAGAGAGAACTTATAATTTTTGGATACTTAGCTAGGAAATGCAACCCAAAATTTCACCTCACCCATCAAGAGAGAATTGCAGTTGCGATTGCCCATCCATCTACAAGCAATAGCAACAGTGTTAATCCTAACAACATCAGATACATCCAGGGTTGAGCTAAAGGACGAATATCTGTAGTATCAATACCAATTTGGGCTTCCACTAACTTAACTAATCGAGCAAACCCCACTACTCGCATCGGTAATAAGTAAGCTTTTGGTGACGACTTACTCACAAAGTAGTAAACTAAGCCTCCTTGACCTGTAGTGCGCATCTTTAAATTCTTTACTTCTATCCAAGGTAACTCCCAACCCTTACGGAAAAATTGGGGTATCCAGGCTGGATAGACAACTTGTATTTTCTCTTGATCTACAATAACTCGTTCGCTTAAAACCCCAAAAAGTGCGATCGCTCCTAAACCAATTCCTACCCAGAGCAATGCTGGTGGTACTGGTGTGGATGATACTTGTGCTAGAAACGGCAAAGGAATTGTTAGCGCTAGATAAAGAGCCATTAAGGTGATGCGAATCAGGGGAGAGATAGGAAAGACGGTAGGGTGAGCTTGCTGTATTTGCTGGTTTGGGGATAGGGTTAGTGAAGTTGTTTCTTTTTTCATACGTCAAATTGGCGGTAAAAGACGCTTCAATTATAGTGAGTTGAGGTAATTTCACCCTCTGCCAAAGCTTCAACTCTTCTCCAATTCTAAGGGTTTTTTGACATCCTCCCCAGCCTAAAGGCATGGGGATTCCTACTAGTCGAACAGCGCTAGCTGAACGTACTTTCGGCGGGTTGAGGCTTCGCAGGATGCTGCTCCCTTGGCGGCAGTCTTATGCTTTCCTCCACATCCGTTTTTAGTCTCGGAATGTCCTCCCGCGACTAAGATATTCTTTGCTACATTCTAAAATCTAAAATCTAATGACTCCTACGAGTTTCTTAATTTTTGCGGGTGCTGGTATTTTGGCGGGGATTCTTGCAGGATTTCTAGGCATTGGTGGCGGCACGGTTCTTGTACCCTTATTGCTGGCATTAGGATATGACTATCCTCAAGCTATTGCTACGAGTAGCCTGTCAATCGTGATTACAGCAAGTTCTGGTACTTTACAAAACTGGAATCAGAATGCCTTGAACTGGAAGCGAGTGCTGATGATTGGCTTGCCAGCTTTAGTCACAGCTCAAATTGGAGTCTATCTCACCAAACTATTTCCTGACTACTGGTTAAAAGCCGCATTTGGGATATTGCTTGTGGTTAATATCTACCTAGTGCAACTCCGCAAATTCCTCAAAAGCCAACAGCAGCAGGATATCCAAAAAATCGGCACCAGCAAAGATTATGTCAGCTGGGTAAGCAAAAGTACTATTACCAGCATTGCCACCGGCGGCTTAGCCGGGATTCTGGCAGGCTTATTTGGTATCGGTGGCGGTGTAATAATGGTACCGTTGCAAATTTTGCTACTGGGAGAAACAATTAAAGTTGCAATTCAGACAAGTTTAGCAGTAGTGGTTATTACCTCTATTTCAGCTTGTTTAGGACATGCTGTAAATGACAATGTTTTGTGGATTGAAGGTCTAATTTTAGGTATAGGAGGTTTTGGAGGAGCACAAATTAGTACGCGCTTTTTACCTAAGTTATCCAATGAAGTCGTGACTTTAACATTTCAGATCTACTTAGGTATGCTTTCCATTTACTTTTTCTGGAAAGCTTGGCAAAGTTATAGCGGTATAGAAGTTTGAGATATCTAGGGCTTGCTGAATAAGTCTAAAACAGTCTGGTGGTAAGAGGATGGAACTTCAGAACAGTTCCAGAGTGATGATCCAACCTGCTGAATCTGGACTAATGGGCATTTAAATTGCATAATTTACTAACTTGCCCTCAAAACTCAATCCCTTTTGCAAGGATGCTTTTTGACGATTCCTTGATTTTAGAGAATATATAAATTAAATGAACAACAGCCTGCCAGAAAAACGCGATCGCATAAGAGCAGTCTCAATAACCCCTAGGATTGGCACTACATATTAACGCTATACTCAGGACTTACCCATAGATACTATATATAGTGGAGGTGATTCCTGAGGAAAGAAAGCGTAAGTCGTATATACTGAGCTTTTCAAGTTCACCATGCCCTATTTTACTGATCCTCAGAAAATTAAACCAATCATTGCTAAGTATGCTCAGGCAAAAATTCTTTGGCTTGATACAGAAGTAGCTGACTATCAAACTAGTAAGCCGAGATTGTCTTTAATTCAAGTATTAGATAACTCTACTAATATTACAGAGAATTACTTGAGTGATAAGCCAAGCTACACCACAAAGAAAGCAGTAGCAAATACTCCAGTCTCAGCCTTGTCACTTACTGCCGAGCAAGTCTGTATCTTAGATGTTTTGAACCAGCCAAAACTTGTGGATGAGTTTATCAAAACGATCATGGTTAACTCAGAAATTGAGAAAGTCTTTCACAATGCTAGCTATGATCTAAGATTACTGGGCAAAGGGAAGGCTAAAAATATCAGCTGCACCTTAGAAATGGCGAAAAAATTACCTTACTCTCTAGTACCATTACCCAATCATAAATTACAAACTCTGGTAGAAAAACTATGTTATTTGCCAGCCGTTGATAAAACAGAACAAGAGAGTGATTGGGGAAGGCGTCCTCTGACGACAAACCAATTAAATTATGCCAAAATGGATCCAGTTTATGTGGCTCAGGTGCATCAGCGGCTGTTAGAGCTAATTGAACCAGATCCTGCTCAAGAAGATATAGAAGCACTAATTCTCAGGTATCGGCAGATTGAGGAGCGATGGAAACAGTTAGATGCAGAGGTAAGCTACATAAAAGACAGAATCAAAGCCGCAATGCAGGCACAAAAAGTTTCAAACCAAGCAGGTTTTAAACTTGCTAGCTCCAAGCGCACTACCAAAAAAGTACCTTTTGAACAACTGGCAAACCTTACCCAATCCTTGGGGATTGAGTTAGATTTATCTGTAACATTAACTAAAGCACTTCAACAAGAACTAGGAGAAGCTATTAAGGAACTACCGGTGCAAGAAGAAGTCAGTACTAGCTGGCGACTATCGATTGAACAGCAAAAGGATGAAGAACTACCTTTTTAATTAGCATAGGTGTTGGGAAATGGCAACCAATAATCACCAGATATGGTCAAAAAAAGTTACTATTGTATTTTCTACTATTACTGCTATTTTATTGTCGTTTTATTTAGGATTAAAAACGGCTAATTCCATTAAGAATGTTAATTTTTCAGATATAGAGCGCCCTCTTTATGAACATACAGAGTTGGCTTTTGGATTTGGCATTGTAACTTTTCCTTTACTAACCGCATTATTTTTATGGCTAATCTGTAAAGTTACGAATAATAAGGTTTTACCTATTTCATTGGGGAAAAAGTTTTTTTTATTTTGTGTACTACCATATATGTCATTGCTGATATTTACTATCAGTTTCTAAGGCTCCGAAGAAACACGCTCAAAGCTAATGTTAATTGTTAATTGCTAATGGTTAATTGCTAATCTTTCAAGAAACAAGGCAGAAGGCAGAAGGCTCAAAGGAAAACTGACTTGTTTCTCATCTTCTTTTTCGGCGATTCAATCAATGAATGAATTCTTAATTCTTAATTCGCCGTTAGGCGCTCATTATTCATTCACCCGGATTAAAGTCCTGGTATGATTTCTTGTAGGCTAGTACTAGGATTGAGACTTGATCCCAAAAAAGATTCACTCCCTGAAAGAAGCTCTTCAGTACTATTTCCACTACTATGATTACTGCTGGTGAATGGCTCTTCATTGAAAGGTTGTGTGGTAGTAGAAGCATCATCATCTGAAGAGGTGCTTGCTGTTTCTTCTTCTTCTGAAGTCTCTTGGGTATCTTCCTGTGCTGTATACTCCACAATTTTTTCTTGAGCTTGAGAATATGCAGAAGTATCTTCAGGAATTTCTTGGAGATACTCCAATGCACCGGAAAAATCTCTGACAACAGCTCTGTTATCAGCTCGATGTAATAGATAATTTGCCTTAACCTGCTGCTTGTCCTCATATTCAGCAATTTTTTGCTGAACTTGAGCATATACAGTAGTACCTCTAGGAACTTTCCTCAAATATTCCAAGGCGGCGGTAAAGTTTTTATCTATTGCCTTGCTGTAAGCTTGATGTAAATAGTATTGTGCTCTAACTTGTTGTTTGCGCTTGTACTCAGCGGTTTTAGCTTGGACTTCAGCGTAGGCTTTTGTCCCTTTAGGGATTTTCTTGAAAGTTTTTAAGGCTCCAGTAAAATCTTTGTTGATCGCTTGGGTGTAAGCTTGCTGTAATAACTGCTCGGCTTCTTGCTCCAGATTTACCTGAGCTGTTTGCACCTTTGATGTTATTTTCTGTTGCCAGAAGTCAATATCTGGTGTCTGAGCTGCCTGCTCAATCACATCTTGCCACTGATTTCGGTCAAAAGCTTGTTCAATTGCCTCGAATTGTTCTTTAGCATTATCCCAGTTTTCCTGCCATTGCGCGATCGCTTTTTGAGCATCTTCATAGGCAGCGCTATCCGTGGAAACGGAATTTGCTAGTTTGAGAGCCTCATCAAGATCTCCTGCCTGATACTTTTGCTCTGCTTGTGCCAGAGTGTTGAGTTCTGGATTAAGAGGATTATAGTACTGTAGGAAGGAATACCCCCCAACTGCTAAAGCTACGGAAGCAGCAACTCCAGCTGTCTTGATATTGATAAACTGACTTATTTTCTTAGGAGGGGTAGAAGGCTCCGAGGAACCTTCCAATGACTTAAAAGCTTGTAGGACTTCAGTTGCTGACTGATAGCGGTCTTTAAAGTGGTAGCTTACCATCTTAGAGAGAATTGCTGCGATCGGCTCACTTACTTTTGCCTCTTGTTGCCACACAACCTCTCCAGTGTCTGGATCTTCTGGAAATTGATCGGGTCTTATCCCTGTCATTGCTTGAATTGCAATCATACCTAGGGCATAAATGTCACTAGTAGGACGAGGCTTTCCCCGTAACTGCTCCACCGACATATACTCTAAGGCACCCATAGACATGGTTAAACAAACCTGTTCCTGAGCTGGTAACAAGGGTGCTCGCACTTGTTTGATAGCACTAAAGTCAGTCAAAACTAACCTGCCATCCTGCTCTCGGCGAATGAGATTATCTGGCTGAATTGCACCATGGATAACTCCCTGACTGTGAGCATATTCCAGAATGTCGAGTACCTCGTACAGTAGCATCACTACCTCCCCTTCAGTCCAACGCCTATCAGGAGATAGTTCTGCACCCAGAGGATAACCAAAAATGAACTCTTGTACTAAATAAAAAGTTTGATCGACCTCAAAGTAATCTAACAGCTGGGAAATTTGGTCATGGGAACCCAAGGTTTCCAGGATTTTTGTCTCAGTTTTAAACAGATCTTTGGCTGCTGCTACACATTCGTGGTGGTTGTGGAGGAGCTGGTGTTGTTTGATAACACACTCATAATTGTCCGGTTTTTGGGTATCAAGAGCAATGAGGGTTTGACCCAATCCCCGACTTTCTAGGACTTCAACCGGCTGATAACGTCCATTGAGCAATGATTCTGTTTTTGCCCCGTTGCTGGTGCTTAACTCTAAAATAGACATACAATTCCTTCCGATGCATGACCACGGTGATATCCTCCTTTCGGTGGACTCACAGGCAATCCATTCTTCAGTAAGGAAGATGCTTTATCCGGAATAGGTATAAGCTTTTGCTAGAGTGTTATGTTTGCTCTGGTAAGAAGGGAACCACAGAGTCACAGAGTTCACAGAGCTGAGAAACGGAATGCTTTTCTATATTAATACTATCTATAAAACCCAGTTCCACATCTTCCAACTCAAACTCTCTCGATATAAGCACTCAAAAACACCAGTTGATTAACCATATCCTCCGCTGACATCGTAGCAATTAACTTGAGCACTCCTCTTAATTGTTGCCCAATTGAATAGCGTTGTTGCTGGAGTAGAACAATACCCGCATGATTTCTGTCTGCCGCTAAAAATTCACTATGCAAGCGGCAGAAGTCGCGTCTGTTGTAGCTGTATATAGCACGCCCTTGCTCAGTTGCCCAAATCAGTTGCTGTTCATCAGAACAACTCTGTCGATCAACCTCAGTAACCGTAACTACATCTAAGCCTGCATTGCGGAACGCTGCTACCAGGGATTTTTCAACACTATCCTCATCCAAATAAACATGAATTTGGCTCACTACAGCTTTGCCCCATATTCAGCTTCCAGACGATCATACTCCTCAATATCTGACCTGATCTCTGCATCGATAACTTCCTTGTTGGCATAATAATAAGCTAGCGCCGAATAGACCTGTGCTAAGGTGAGTTGTGGTCTTTCATCAACAATCTCTTCTGGCTTCCTGCCTGCATTAAAGTCGATCGCAATATTGTGAACTGTAATTCGGTGTCCAGCAATTCGCGGACGACCACCACAGAATCCTGAGGTACGGACAATTAAAGTACCAATATCAGTGAGGGTTTGCATAGTATATTTGCTAAGTCTTGCTCTGATCGTAACTCGTTGAGCTATCATTTAGCGATCGCACTGGCGTGTTGATAATCAAGCTTCCCTATAGTTGCTACTATAAGGGGTGACAACAAAGCTAAAAAGGGTGACCTTCTAGTGAAAACCAAAAGGTCAGCCTTTTTAATATTACTGTTCGCTCATTGAAACAATCGTCCATCAAACGGTAACTAATGAACCCAAGCGAATTCCTGTACCTGTGTACTCAGGAACCCAACCTTCAGTTGAAGTAAAGTACCGTACGGCTTTCACTCGCCGCGATGGAGTAAGATGAAACCAATGTTCAGTGTTAGCTGGCACATTGATAAATTCCTGAGCCTGTACTGTCACCTCCAGTTGGCTACCATCGGGACGCACAAAGCCAAAAACTCCCTCACCCTCAATGATGTAGCGTACTTCATCATCAGCATGGTAGTGACACCGCTCAAATTTCGATAGTATACCATCCAGATTCGGGAATCCTGGATGCAGCACAATTAAATCACGAGACTGATAACCAGCAGTTTCCTTGAGTTGTTCAAAGTAACCATCAAGCGCTTGCAGTACTCGCTCTTTCTCCTCATCATTTAGACTATCCTTAGCCAAGAGCTGGTTAATTTCTGGATCATCACCCACTCCCCAATGATTGAGCTGCACCTTTACAGGGGCTAGTTCCCGTGTAATATCATCCAGTTGAGTGTAAGTTGTACCATCTTCAAGTTGCAAAATTGCCATAATCTACCTCAGTTTTTAGCATCAACAGCCATTCATCCCCACGTCTCAACCCGTAGGGTGAGCGTGGGATGAATGGCGGACAGCCGATGCAAGATTTATCTTGATAGTCAAAGTATGACATTATCGCTTATGAAGCTTTGAACATCAAAGGTCTTGCTCGTACCAAATTGGCTAAATCTGTGTTGGATGCTGGGTGGTCAAACTTTCTGTCGATACTGACAAACAAAGCCGAGAATGCTGGTTTGTTGGTCGTTCCAGTAAGTGCCCATAACACTTCACAAGAGTGCTCGAGTTGTGGAGAGAAAGTAGCGAAAAAGCTGCATGTGCGCTGGCATAGCTGTCCCCATTGTGGGTGCAGCCTTGGGCGTGATCACAATGCAGCTATTAATATCCAGAATAGAGCGGTGGGGCATCCCGCTCTTAAAGCTCAGTTAATGTCCGACGGAATACCGGGAGTCTCTGAGAAGCCCACACTTCCCTATCGGGTAAGTGTGGGAGTATGTCACGTTAATACTAGTCTAAGAAGTGGGGACTACTTGGCAACTGATCAACAGATGGTCATACTATCAAGGTAGATTGATTAATATTAGGCAAAGGGATATATAAACTAGCCAGTACTATTGACGCCAATAATGCCGGGATAAAGGAGTAAGGATATGACGGAACAGTTGCAGAAAAGTCGATTTAGCCACATCATCCATAGGCTACCAAAAAACATGATACTAATTACTACAGCCGGTGCTGCAATGGTAGTAATGGCTTCGGGAGTTGGTATTATGTTAACAGGAGCTCGCTTCTTTGATGAAGTTAAGGGACTATTCAGTCTCTCTCAGACTGCACCGGAAGTTGATGTACGCTCTTTGATTGTCAGTCAAGTACGTGGCGCTAGTGAACTGACAACTGCTGTCTTTACGATGGAAGCTGTTGTCCCTACCCGTCAAGATAGAACTATTGCTGGATATCCGGTTGGCTCTACTAGACTGCTCTACATTGCCTATGGGGAAGTGCGAGCTGGAGTTGATTTAGGGGAGCTCAAAGTTGAGGATGTCAATATTGTTAATAATACTATCCAGTTACAGTTACCACCTCCCAAGCTACTAGACAGCAAAATTGATGTGAGTCGTTCTCAAGTATATGATTACGATCGCGGCTTCTTGGGTTTGGGGCCAGATGCTGCACCCCAGTTACAGATGCTAGCTCAACAAGAAACTCTGAAAAAAATCGAGGCAACTGCCTGTAGGGAAGATTTGCTAAAGCAGGCTAATGAACGGGCACAATTGGTTGTTTCACAGTTGTTGACGACATCTGGATATCAGACAGTTGAGGTGAAAACTCAATCTCCTGCTGCTGGAGTTTGTCTGTGAACTCATTGGGTGAAGTCTTGTTGAATAATCTAGGTTTTTGATGGGATGGGTGAGCGAAATTAGGGAAGGCATTTCTAGCGAAGTATCCTTTCAAATCATTAGTTCTCCTTTGTTTCCTCATTTCCGCATCTCCCCATCTCCCTATCTCCCCACCCTTTTTTTCGCTCACCCTGATGGGACTTTGCTTTTCATCTCTTCAGCAGCTCTGCTTTGACTTAAACAATCAAGTTCCCCTTGCATTTGAGTAAGGACTTGTAGATAGCAAGCATCCACATAATCGCGATCGCTAGCTGCTGTACGCCCGTAACGCTCAAATACTATTGGAGCACACACACGGGTATGAATATGCACTGGTAGAGGAATGTTCATCATCACACCAATCCCTAACCCCCAAGGCAATCCTAAGTAAATCGGAAATACCCCTGTCTCACCATCCAATGGCCAAGGAAAGCCCCATTTCTGTAGTTGTTGTACCTGCTCGTATAAATCTCCCAGCACAATTAAGGTATCATGAGCCCCATAAGAGATAATAGGCACAATCGGTACTTCTGACCGCAGTGCCAGTTTGATGAATCCCTTACGCCCCGCAAAGTAAATTTTATTCCGCATGTGGTAGGGACGGAACATATCTTGAGCACCTCCTGGATACACGAGAACTGCTGCATCTCGCTTAAAAGCTTCAATCGCCATTTTGGGATGAGCTATCACTGCTCCAATTTCGACTGCAGCCTTAGCAAAAAATTGAGCTTTCCAAGCAGAAGGATGCATCAGTCCATAAACTAAGCGCTCATAGCCAAATCGGCGACACCAATCATACAAAAACATTGAAGTATCCGGTGAAGCAAAACCCCCATTATGGGAACCAACAACCAGCATTTTTCCTGTAGTCGGTACATGATGCCAACCATCGGTAGTGACTCGAAAGTAGTAGCGGTATAACCATTCCCATACTGGCATACAAGATTTAATAAAATCCGGATTGCGATCATCTAGTGACCAACCATCAAACTGTTGGCGAGAAGTTTCACGGCGATCACAGAGAGTTTCTTCTAAAACCTGGAAAAAATCAAACAATGTTTCTCAACCACCACTAACAATGAAATTACCTTCCCTAGAATAATTTAACTTCTCTTCTCATAACCATCACTCAGTTCGTGCATCCAGGCTGATGGAACCTGCTCCTGCATAGTTCACCATCAGTAAGCCTCCAATCAGTCCCAAATTCTTTAGAAAAGCGATCATCTGTTTTGGATCAACAGGGTTATGGAAAATGAGGGTAGTCGGAACCAAGAAGAGAATTAAAAGAATCGCTCCCCAACGGGTTTTATAACCCAGTAATACCGACAGTCCACCAACTAGTTCAAAAATAATAGCGGCAGCCAACAATAGCCCCGTCAGCGCCATTGGGATGCCATTAGCATTCATAAACTCCTGAGTACCACTAAAGTCCATAATTTTAGTGATTCCAGACCGGAGAAAAATTATGGATAAGCAAATTCTTGCTGCAAGGGGAATGTAATTCATCTTCTTTTCTTCCTTCGTGTCCTTTGTGTCTTCGTGGTTCATTCAATCAGTATTCTTTTGCCAAGAAGGGAGTTGTTTAGGCAAAATCTGAGGGCAAGAGCGATCGCGAAACAGGTAATCAAAAACCCAGTTAGTCAGCACACCTAAGCGGTTACGCCAGCCAGGGAGATAAAATAGATGAATGGCTAGCCAGAGTAACCAGGCAAAAAAGCCTCTAAAAGTTAGCTTACCAATTTGAGCGACGCCAGCATTACGGGCAATAATGGCTGCCCTACCTTTGTTGAAATAGTTGAAGGAGCGAGGTTTTTTTCCTCGCAGCTGCCGTTTGATATTTTGAGCCACTGCTGCTCCTTGTTGGATAGCTTCCGGAGCAACTCCTGTGAGAGATTGTCCATCTTGCTCTACATAAGCTAAATCACCGATTACATATACCTGAGACTCTTCTGGTAATTGGAGAGTGGGTTGAACAACGAGCTTACCCTTAGCAGCTATAGATAGTTGTCTGGTGGTGGTGGGAATTGCAGCTTCCATCCCTGCTGTCCAAATAATGGTTTGGGCCCAAATGGTCGAGCCATCTTCTAGATGTACTGTATTTTGGGTAACTTGGCTCACCCTTGTTTGTAAGTGTACCTTGACCCCTAGCTTACGCAAATGCTTTTGTGTGTAGTTACCCAAACCCTTGGGTAAGTCAACTAGTAAACATTCTCCTGATTGCAGCAGTATTACCTGCACTTGTTGCCAATCCAGGGTGGGATAATCCTGATGCAAGGTATCCTGAATCAGTTCGATTAAACCACCGGCTAATTCGACACCAGTTGGACCACCACCGACAATAACAAACGAGAGCAACTGCTGGCGTCGGTGCAGTTCTGGCTCTTTGACGGCTTGCTCTAAGCACCATAGAATGTGGTTGCGCACAGCAATGGCTTCATCTAAAGTTCTCATGAGCAGAGTGTACTCCGATGCACCAGATACTCCAAGAAACTGTGATTGACTGCCTGTAGCCAAAATCAGAAAATCGTAAGGAATTGGAGAACCGTCAGTTTCCAACATCTGATGCTCGAAGTCAATTTTCCTTACCTCTGCCATAAGAAAATGGGTATTAGACAAGTGCCGTAAAATCCTGCGCAGGGGGTAAGCAATCTGTTGTGGCTGTAGTTGGGCTACTGCTACCTGATAAAGTAAGGGGACGAATGTATGGTAATTGTTGCGGTCAATCAGCAGTACTTCAATTCCAGATTTACCTAGTATTCCGGCTGCTTTGAGTCCACCGAAACCAGCACCGACAATAACAACGCGAGGGTTTGTGGATACTGTCATTGCTCTATCTGCAATCTCTGCCTGATGCCTTTTATTTTATCTCAGAGCAACAGAACGAGACAATCAAGGGCAATTCGCCGAAAATAAGAATGACTATCCTTAGAGATTAAAAAACATGGCTGACCTAGAAATGGATCTAGCATCTCTGGTTTCGAGGATTGAGCAGATTGAGGAGCGGCAGGAAATTGTAGCGAAGTATACTGTAAAGGTTAAACGCCAGCTAGATAACTTAACTGAACAATTCAAAACCAGACCTGAGTTACAGCAGATGGAAAGTTTGCAGGAGGTGATCGCCAACTTATCCGAGGCGATGGCTAATTTGCATCAGCAGCAAAAGCCACAACCCTCAGCCACCTCACTGGCAGAGGAATCTTTCCTTGAATTGAACGAAACTGAAGAGATGGAGGATGTTGCTGGAGAAAGTCAAGAAACAGCAATCAGTGCTGAAGAATTTTGCAGGCGGGTTGAGGAAGGAGAACGAGATTTTACCGGGATTAACCTCGCTGAAGTTGATCTAACTGGACAGCATTTTCCTAATGGACTAAATCTCAGCCAAGCCAACCTGACAAAAACTAAACTAGGAAGAACCAGTCTCCGAGCTGTCAATATGATCGGAGCTAACCTCACAGAAGCTGAACTTTCCAAAGCAGATTTGTTTCAAGCAAACCTCAGTTATACCAACTTAGAAAAGGCAAACTTGAGAAAAGCAGACCTCTCCGCAGCGAAACTAGAGGAGGTAAATCTCCAAGAAGCTAATCTTAGTGGAGTAGAGTTACAACAAGCTAGTCTGTATGGAGCCAATCTCCGTGAAGCAAACCTTAGTGAAGCTGAGTTACTTCAAGCCAACCTAGCCAAGGCAGATTTAGCCGGTGCGAACCTAATCCAGGCTAATCTGAGTGAAGTAAATTTAGATGAGGCCAACTTAGAGTCTGCGAACCTCACCGTAGCAGACTTGAGTAGAGCCAACCTGAAAAGCGCCAGACTTAGTGAAGTCAAACTCGGTGGTACTGATATGACTGGAGTAGATCTGATGGGAGCAAACCTCAGTGGCTTGAACTTAAGTGGAGTCTGTTTAAGCAGTGCCAACCTCTGCGGTACAAATCTTTATGGGGCAGACTTAAGTGGAGCCAATCTGTCCTCTGCAAACCTAGAGACAGCAGATTTAAGGCAAGCTAACCTAGAGCAAGCTAATCTGTCACAGGCTAATCTTAATGAGACAAATCTAGGAGAAGGTGATGAACAGGCTAATCTTAGCGGTGTCGTCATGCCTGATGGTTCAATTTTTGAATAATATCCTCCATACCTCTAAAGAAAAAAGGCAGGAGGCAGGAGGCAGGAGGCAGGAGGCAAGGGAGGAGGTAGAACGAAGGAAGGAGATATTGTTTCTCCCATTCAATTGGGGGTGCGAAGCACTCCTTGGGAGCTCTAAAGAAACAAGGCAGAAGGCAGAAGGCAGAAGGAAAGAGGATTTGGCTTGTTTCTTTCCTTCGTAGCGGGCGGTGCGCCGCCAGTGGGGCTACTCTTGAGAAACTAGAAATGAATACAGGATGGCTAAATCCCTTGATATAACTAGTTTATGACTTCTTTTTAGGCAAGAAAAACTCTTGTTCCTCCTGCCTCCTGCCTCCTGCCTTCTTAATGCCGCGCAGCGGCACTAGGCTTAAGTTGACACGAATGCCGAATGCTTCGCCCCTACATCTAATTCTGGTTAGTGAATCGGTGTTCTCGCATGACAGCTGAGTTTTAGCTTACTCATTCCCGATTTTTCCTGACGGAACGAAAACCCTGCTGAATAAAGAAAGAGAAGATTCACCCTGATGACCACCCTCAGCTTTCCCGCTGAGGGTTTTTTATTAAGACTTGTTCACCCCTAACCTAAACGCGATCGCAATTTTCTCATAATTTTTCTACACCCTCAATTCTCATATAAGTTCATGAAACCAAGAACTACAAGGAATTTAGTCCCAATCTGAATGAGAAAATTTACTGAAAACAATGTATCACAATGTAACAATATCTGATTTTTATTAACAAATGTTGCAGATACTTGATGCAGTTGTTAGCGTATGCATATGGAGTTTTTTCTGGTAGATACTTGTATTTTTAGGAGAGGTATTATCCTTGCTCTACATCAACCTTTACTTTGCACCGATTCGCTGATGGGGTGACGCGAGAATGAACAATTGCCCCCTGTCTGCAGCTAGGGGCACAACAAATGATTCTTCGCGTTTGTCCACTTGCCCCTTGCCTATTGGCAGTCCAATATCAATGATCAATTATCGAATTATCAATTGATAAACATGAGGTTGTTCCACCAGATGTCGAGATCAAACTCTAGCTTCTCAATTTAGCTTCAACTAGTACTCAAATCACAAGTCACTTTTCATTTCACTGCTTACCGAAGCTGTAACAGGCAAGCATAATCTTGCACTTCGGTAATGTACTGCAGTGCGGTGAGGTTTCAACTGAAGGAGATTTTTGCCATGAATATTCAAGGAAAGACTGCTCTGGTTACCGGAGCTTCCCGTGGAATTGGACGGGCAATTGCCCTAGAGTTAGCCCAACAAGGAGTCAAACGTTTGTTGTTGGTGGCAAGGAATCGGCAGCGCTTAGCTGAAGTAGCTACTGAAATTAGAGCCTTGGGTGTAGAAGCAGTAACCTTGGCAGTGGACTTGACTCAACCGATAGAAGTAAATATTACAATTGCGAGAGCTTGGCGAGCTCACGGATCAATTGATTTGCTGGTTAATTGTGCTGGAGTTGCTCACCAAACTTCCTTTTTGCAGTCCAAAATGCCGAATGTAGAGGAGGAGCTGGCTCTGAATTTAATGGGAATGTATACCATTACCCGTTTAGTTGCCCGACGCATGGCAAATAGAGGGGAAGGTACAATTGTTAACGTTTCCAGCTTGATGGGCAAAGTTGCAGCACCCACAATGGCTACCTATTCTGCCACCAAGTTTGCAATTTTGGGATTCACCAAAGCCTTACGTACTGAGCTAGCACCTCACAATATCCAGGTGCTCGCTTTACTCCCATCTCTAACAGATACTGATATGGTAAGAGAATTAAACTTGTTCCGCTGGGTAGTACCAATGACTCCCGATAGAGTAGCAAAGGCACTTGTTCTGGGAGTACGTAAACAATCGCCAGAAATCTTAGTGGGATGGCAAAGTCATCTAGCTGTATGGTGCGATCGCATTTTACCTTGGCTATTAGAGAAAGTGCTACGGATGGCAGCTCCCAAAGATAATCAAGGATTAAGATTGCGCCGAGCAAGCCCCCGCTAGTGAAAAAAAGGGTAGAGAGATAGGGAGATAGGGAGATGGGGAGATAGGGAGATGGGGAAACAAAGGAGAACTAATGATTTGATCCGTATTCTAGAGAAGTTCTTGCGGCATAGATTGGTTGATCCAGAAGGGATGAAAGCTGATAACTTGAAACACAGGAACATCATTTGGATTACTACGGTTTGAAACCGCGATCTAATTACTGGCAGCTGCTACCTTATATCCGCCCCCAGTGGCAAACTATTACTCAGGCTTTAGCTTGTACGCTAGGAGTAACCGTGTTTTGGCCAATACAGGCGGCACTGGCTGGTAAAATTGCCCAGTTCTTGGGACAGGGTAATATGGTGGCACTTGCTCAGTTGTCTGGAGTCCTTACTTTGGTTTTTCTATTGCAGAAAATCCTTATGTATGGCCAAGATGCTTTGATGGCAAAAGCTGCTTTTACTATTGCCTTGGACTTGCGTAAAAAAGTCTATGCTCATCTACAGCGTCTCAACCTGAGCTATTTTGAAACAGCTAAGACAGGGGATTTAACCTATCGCCTTACTGAAGACATCGACCGGATTGGGGAGGTGGTGAATAAAGTCTTCCATGATTTTATCCCCTGTTTGTTACAGTTGATCGTTGTGCTGGGTTATATGATCTATCTCAACTGGCAGTTAACCCTGGCAACATTATTAGTTGCACCACTGATGGGTGTTCTCATTGGCTGGTTTGGCGAACAAATGCTCAAGTTTTCCCACCGTAGTCAAAATCGCATCTCTAATTTATCTTCTTTGCTCACAGAGGTTTTTAGTGGCATTCGCCTAGTACAAGCTTTCGCTGCTGAAGAGTATGAAATTGAACGCTTTAGTATCGAAGCAGAACATAACCGCAAAGCTAAGTATGCTGCGGAGCACCTCAAGGCAATTCAGTTTCCAGTAGTGGGATTTATGTATGTCATGAGCGTCTTGCTACTATTTTTTTTGGGGGGGTGGCAAATTGCTCAAGGTAATCTGACTGGCTCAGAATTTGTCAGTTATCTTGCTGGTGTGGGGTTACTGATTGATCCTATCAATCACATGACTACTAATTACAATGACTTTAAACAAGGAGAGGCTTCTGTTGATAGAGTCTTTGAATTGGTGGCAATTAAACCGGCGGTAGTAGAAAAGCCAGGCGCCACTAACCTACCAACTCTCACTGGCAAAGTAGAATATCGTCATGTGAGCTTTGCCTATCCTTCGAGTGTTCCTCTTACTCAAGGGAGTCAATGGGGAGTATCGGTACTCAAAAACTTAAATTTATTGGCCCTACCAGGAGAAAAGATAGCTCTAGTAGGAGCATCTGGTGCTGGTAAAACCACTCTAGTTAATTTGCTGCCTCGTTTCTATGATCCTCAGGCTGGGGAAATTCTTATAGACGGTATTGATGTTCGGGATGTCACCCTCAAAAGTCTACGGCATCAAATTGGCATTGTTCCCCAAGAAGTTACCTTATTTTCCGGAACCATAGCTCAAAATATTGCCTTTGGTCAACGAGAATTTGATCTAACAGAAGTCCAAGCAGCAGCAGAGATTGCCAATGCTCATCAGTTTATCATCGAGCTCTCCCAAGGCTATTACACTTGGGTAGGAGAACGAGGAGTCAATTTATCTGGAGGACAAAGACAAAGAATTGCGATCGCTCGTGCAGTCCTTCTCAATCCTAGTATCCTAATCTTAGATGAAGCCACTTCAGCCCTAGATTCAGAATCGGAAGCTCTAGTACAAGAAGCACTAGAGCGAATTATGAAAGACCGTACTGTTTTTATTATCGCTCATCGCTTAGCAACTGTGCGCCGTGCGGATCGAATTCTTGTCATGGAGCAGGGACGAATTGCCGAATCAGGAACCCACACAGAATTATTAGAGCAAGGTAACCGTTATGCTCGCTTCTATGCTCAACAGTTTAGTTAGGGCTTGCTGCAAAAGTGTGGAAACTATACCAGACAAAGCTTTCAATCATTTTATACCTTGCCAGGTGCAAGGTTTTTGTATCTTTTGGCTCAAAAACCTTGCACCGTAAGTCAAAAATCCCTAACACCTACCACCTCTTTCCCTTACCTACCACCTATTCAAACCCGAAAGTTAAGACTTATTCAGCAAGCCCTAGTTAGGGTGATTGAGCAATGGATAGATTAAAGCGTTATCTGCAAATCCTCCAGGAAGTTTTAAGAGAATATAATCAGCTCACTGCAAAGTCAGTATATTGACGTACAGCAGGTTCTTGAAATGCTAGTACAATATCAGTCTTGGGCACTCCCAATTTGACTAGTTCATTGGCAAAACCAATTTCAGTTCCATCATGATGTATCCAAATTTTCCTATTCTTGATACTTATATGTAGAACACAACCATACATTGGTTGGCGATTCTTCCAACCAGTATAGACAACTTGGTAATGGTCGTGGTCTGAGTCGAAAATTAAGGCAGCTTCAACATCTTCATCAGATGGACTTTTACTGGCATAATCACTCAGAAGTTGTTTAATGTATTGGCGATATTGGATTATTTTTTCCATTCTAAAATCACCTCTTCAGATGTATCATAAACCAAGAGACTGAGCTGAAAACGCTTAACTACTGTTTGCACAAATGGTAAACTAAAGAAAGTCTTGAATGCCCCAACAGGTATTGCCAAAAACAGTTTGAATTCAGATTTCTCTTGTTCTAAAGCAACTTGATAGTTTAAAAATTGCCCCAGAGCAGTGTGGAATTCAGAAATATTAGATGGATTGATGAAGCTTTTGATCTCAACAGCAATTTTTTCATTTCCTTTTGTTGCCGCAAGTAACCTTTCAGCTCCTAAATCTATTTGCATATCAACTCGACCAGACCGAATCCTGAGAGGATCGTCGGTAATTATCCAGCCATCTTTTTCTAGTCCGTGCCTTACTGCATTATGAAATACATCTCTCATTCGCTAGCTATGACGGGCAATCTATGCTGATCCTGATAAAAACTATCTTACCAAAGTGTAATGCTTTTCTTACGTTGAGTATGACAGCTCAGGACTTACGCAGCTGCACCACATATAGAGTCAAAGGTGCGTTACGCTACGCGATGCTGGTGGCGAAATTAACATTCCGAAATATTGGCAACAGAACGAAGGTTTTTGAAGCCCCCCAGCCCCCAATTCTGGGGGAGCCCGGACTCAAAGTCCCCCAGAATTGCTATCCATTAGGCAAAAGTAGCCGAAACAGTGATAGAGACGATGATTCAGTTAAGGATTGGGAAGGGAGTGGTGAGAGCCATTATTAGATTAACAGGGGTCTCCCAAGAGTGCGATCAGCTACGCTGGTGCCGTAGGCAATCGCTAAATTCAGCTCAGAGCGATCGCCACTGGGAAGCGCTGCGCTAGATTGGGCGGGTTGAAGCACTCCCCAGCAAGAGTACTCTACAAGGTGGTCAGACACCGTAGGGGAGCGCTTCAACCTCCGCTGCGCCGCCCAATCTTTCCCAGTTGTAGTATCAACTTAACAAGAGCTCCCCTCAATCAACCGGAAAAATGGTGTTCGCACTTCGTGGACAGCTTGGCGTATGTTGTGAGAGTATCAGAAGAAAAAGTCAATCAGGGGATGAAGAAGAACAAATGAAAGATTGGATAAGCCAGGAAATAAACCCAAAATTTTTCAGGACATACGCCATGCCAAAAGATTGAGAAAGACACTGTTGCTCTTAAGCGAACATCCAGGAGAAACAGTACCGAAAGCAAGTGGTAATGCGAACAAAAGCCAAAGTATCTATAGATTTTGGTCAAATGAGAAAGTGAAAAAAACACAAATATTGGCTTCACACAGGGAAGGTGTAGTCAGGAGGTCTGTAGAAGCAGGAGTAGTACTGGCTATACAGGATACGACAGACTTGGAGTATACAACACATGAAGCAACCAAAGGTTTAGGATATATCAATCAGACTTCTCAACAAGCTTGGCAATGTGTGCAGTGGTATAGCTATCGATGGCTCATCGAACGTTTTCACTTTACCCTAAAAAGTGGCTGTGGTGTGGAAAAACTTCAACTTCAAACTCGAGAGCGTTTAGAAAGAGCACTGGCGACTTATAACATTGTTGCTTGGCGACTAATGTGGTTGACTTATCAAGCTCGACTGAATCCCGATGCTTCTTGCCAAGTGGTTTTCTCTCCGCAAGAATGGAAACTCTTACGACGTAAATTTCAACCCAAAAACCGCTCGAAAAAACCTCCTACTCTTCATCAAGCTTTGATTTGGATTGCACGCTTGGGTGGATTTTTGGCTCGTAGTGGAGATGGCGAACCTGGCTTGAAAACCCTCTGGCGAGGGCTTTCGACCTTCTACTATTTGTTTGAAGGTTCACAACTTGCTTCTACATCGTAGTCTCTATCACTGTTTCGACTACTTTTGCCTAATGGATAGCAAAATTGGGGGACTTTGAGACTGTCTAAACTCCAGATAGACTAAGGAATTAGAAACTAAAGACGGTGCGGATAGTTCCGACAAAAATAGTGTCATTATTGTCATTGTGTTCTGGGTTGAGAATCACAATCACACCAGGAGTAATGGCAATATTTTTATTCACCTTAAAGCGGTATAAGCCTTCGATGTGGTACGAAGTATCAAAATCTCGACGAGCACCACCAGCTAACTCACTACCACGAGTACGAGGTGGCATACCAAAGATAAAGCCCAGCTTACTGCCTTTGCTGCCTACATCTGTAATCCCTAAGTTGACTGCCCAGTTCCAGACGTCCCTGTCAGTTCCTCGTGGTGCTCCTAATGCGGCAAAAGCTGCGGCTGATGGATCTTCGAGAATAGCGTTTTGGTAACCTACCCAACCGCCAATGGAGATATTGCCAAACCGGAGATTTGCCTCAGCACCGTAGGAATTAGCAGAAGTAGCGAAATTATTAAAGGGTCGCCGAGCGAAGCCGCTACCTGTGCTACCAGTAACGTTGACATCGCCTCCTATATAGTAAGAGTTGGCATAGGTGGCAGCTAAAGTGAGGAAATCAGAAGGCCTAAGAGTTAGCTGACCCATGGCAACATAGCTACCGTTGAAGAGTCCATTACGCTCAGTAGGATCGTTGGCATTGTCTGCAAAGTAAGCTCCGGAGATTTCCGCAAAGTCTCCTAAGCTGTACCTCAACCCTAAACCAGCACCACTACCAGTGCGGTAGATAGGGTTGAAACGTCCAAATCGGGAGACTGCACCACTACCACTGCTTTTGAACAGAGGGTTAACGACATCTATGAGGGTATCGTTCAAATCACCGTTAGTAGCATCAACCTGGAAGGTGAGATTCTCTCCGAGGGGGAAACGATACCACAACTCACCAATATCAACGACGTTATCATTGCTGCCATCAAAGGACAAGCGAGCCATATTTGTGCCGGTACCGCTGCTAAATGAGCTAATGTTCCTGGCTTGTAAACGGGTTCTCAGCTTATCTCTTCCCGTAAAGCTAGTTTCAAAGTTGAGGCGTGCCCGTTCAGCGAAGATCGTGTTGACATCCAAGTCTTCGGTTGGTGTGTCAGGACTAGGAACAGCAACCGTGTCACCAAAAGCATCTGCGATCGCAAAGATTACTTCACCCTTAAGCTTAGTGGTAGTAGAGAACTGATGGTCTTCTAAAAATGCTACCCGTGCATCAAGGTTATCCACCCGAGTTCCCAGCACTGCTAGTTCGGCATCAAACTGCTGAATCAGGGTTCTGAGTGTTTCTAAGTCTTCTTCAGTAACCGTACCACCGGCGGCAATTAGTTCCTGAATCCGGTCTAAACAAGCTCTTAAACCGGCAGCAAATTCATAGCGGCTGGTGGGACGATTGCCCCGGAAAGTGCGGTCAGGATATCCTACCAGACATTTGTAATCTTCCACTAGCTCCCGCAGGGCGTCATAAGCCCAATCTCCTGGGGAAACGTCACGAAGCTCAGTAATGCTGGTGAGCTGAGGTTGGATGTTATCCTCCTCGTCGAGTGGTTGGGTGTAGGACTCGATTTGCTCTAAAACTTGATTGGTGTTATCAGAAGCTGGCAGTTGCTCATCCAATGTACTATCTGCCAACTCCAAACTGGGGCTTGCCTGGATTGCAGTAGCTTCGCTGACGGTAGTAGTTGCTTCTTCTTCCAGTACAGTTTCTGTAGCAGAAGTACTGCTAGCAACTAATAAGGATACTCCCCAGAATTGTGGAAGTGACTTTCAATGTATTCCAGAAAGTTGTTGACATCTTAATAATCCTCACACCTAATGGGTTGAAACAAACTCAAAGTATTCTCGATGAAAAAAATTCACCACTATGAATGAAAATAGATTTCTGGTGCGTTCCCGCATCCCCGCGTTTTTAGCCAATCCTAAGCCCAACCAACTCTATCCATTAATTGCACTGCCAGTGGTTGGAATTCCCCATAAGCTTCAACATTAATTGAGTCACTCTTAAAAGTGCCAAAGCTTTTCAATACCTTGTTAGCAGATACATCAGAAACAATGGGATACTCATTGTTACCATCAGCAAAGTAACGCTGAGATCCAGAACTGACGAGATGTTCTAGGAATTTAACTGCCGCTTTTGGATTAGGAGCAGTTGCGAGTACACCCCCACCACTGATATTGATATGAGTGCCACGATTGAGGGGTGCTTGACCTCTCTGATTGGGGAAGAACATCCCTATCTTAGAGCTTACTTCCTGATCTTCTGGCTTCTCGGAGCTTGCCAGACGAGCTACATAATAGCTATTAGCGATCGCAAGTGCTCCCATACCAGCAGCACAGGCTTTAATTTGGGCGGTGTCGTTACCTTCAGGGGGTCTGGCAAAGTTAGCTTTGAACCCTCTCAACCACTCTTCTGCTTTTCGCGCTCCGTGGATGGCAACTAAAGAAGCGATCAAAGATTGGTTATAAATATTACTAGAAGAACGAATCAGAATTTTGCCCCGCCATTTGGGGTTTGCTAAATCCTCATAGGTAGATAGCTGCGCTGGATTAACCATGTCCTTGTTGTAGACAATTACCCGCGCTCGTTTGGAAAAGCCAAACCAGTGACCCTCAGAGTGGCGCAAAGAGTCTGGTATTCTCGAGGTGAGTATTTCTGAATTTACCGGCTGGAACAAACCATCTCGAGTGGCACGCCAGAGATTACCTGCATCGACAGTCATCAAAACATCAGCAGGACTGTTAGCTCCTTCATTCTTAATTCGTTCTATCAGTGCCCCTGCTTTACTTTCAATGCGATTAACCTTTATACCTGTTGCGCGAGTAAAGCTCTCATACAGCTCTTCATCAGTGTTGTAATGACGAGAGGTATAAAGATTGAGTACACCCGTCTGAGCGACAGCTCGTTTAGGCTTGCTCAAAGGAACTAATGCCGTAGCTGCGACTGCCGCACCTCCAGCTAGGAACAGGCGTCTAGTCGTTTTCATGGATCTCCTCACTAATCAGAAATTTCACTCTGCAATAGGTGGCAGAAATTTATTGCTATAAATTCTCATAAGGTATTGTATCAGTAATGAGATTATATCTCATTAAAAAATAATTTATTTAGAGTTATCAGAGTTAAAATCAGGCTCAAGGCTAAACAAATCAAGCTTTTAACCTGATTTTCCTGTCCGAAGATAACCACTTATCAATAAGCAAATTCAAAAAAAGACTTTTGAAGATTTTTATTATTCTCAATAATTATTATTAAAATTGAGACTAAATACTGTTTTCCAAGAGTGGGATGGCTTTCAGCACGGTCGTAGGCAATCGCGTCTTACTTTTCTCCACACTCCAGACCCTGTCTCCTTTTTAGCCTTGTTTTACCTCATCAGCCGACATACATTACCCCGTTATGTCCCACATTGTAGAGACGTTGCATGCAACGTCTCTACAGGGTTGTTTCAAGCCTCAATATCTAACGACTCTAAATCTGGTGCTCTTCTGCCCAATTCTTGAGTTCTTTCAGGAAACTCAGGGCAGTCGTACCAAATTCTGTGATTTCATAGGTGACTGCAATAGGACGATCACACAGTACCTCCCGCTTCACCAAACCCACCTCCTCCATTTCCTGTAGGCGCTGACTTAACATCTTTTTGCTGGCCCCTGCCATTTGACGGGCCAAATCATTGAAGCGTACCGGACCATCTTTAAGATGCCAGAGAATAGACCCTTTCCATTTACCGCCCAAGAGTCTCATACCTCGTTCAATCGGGCAAGGTTCTAAGCAGGGCTCGATCGCTTGCTTTTGCCCATTACGATCAGTGGTGATTTTGAGAGAAGTACTCATGGTGTTGAATAATTACGAAAAGTATACTGGTTACTAAAAGTATACTGATTGACTATAGTTACTAGGCTGATTATCTTAGGTCATATACAGTAGCAAACGCCATTGGCTCGTTACTCGACGAGCAAGATGTTGTTGTGTGACTCGATTTACCGTCAAAATTTACAGCCAGGAACTTGTTTTATGCCGATTCCCGATATTCATCTCTATACGGTCTCAACTATGAATGGTTGGAAACCTGTCATTTTCCTTGAAGAGGCTGAGGTTGAGTACAAGCTCACCTACATTGACTTTGGGAAACAAGAGCAAAAATCCGAGTGGTACATGAAGCTTAATCCCAATGGTCGTATTCCTACAATTGTCGATCTCAGCAACGATGATTTTGTGGTCTTTGAGTCTGGTGCTATCCTTTGGTATCTGGCAGAGAAATACCAAAAGTTTCTGCCTGCTGTTGAAAAGGCTAAATCTGAAGCACTTCAATGGCTCATGTTCCAGATGAGTGGCATTGGTCCAATGATGGGACAGGCAATGTACTTTCAACGCATTGCTGCACCTAAAGGAATTGAAGACAAATACGCGATCGATCGCTACGTAGCAGAATCTCGGCGACTATTGGAAGTGCTGGATCAGCAACTCGCGGGCAAAGCCTATTTGCTTGGGGATGACTTCACTATCGTGGATATTGCCACTTATCCCTGGGCACGCTCCTATCCGTGGGCAAAGGTTTCTGTAGACGGATTGAATCACTTGCAAGCTTGGTTTGAACGGATTGATGCGCGTCCCAAAACACAAAAGGCACTCACCATTCCCAAACCCTTTCCAGCGTTCTTTGGAAAAGGGGATAGTGCCACTGCCGAAATTGAGAATGCCTCACGGTTTAATGCTTAATGCAAGAGTTGGAAGTATCTCTTACTTCAAACATCTACGCCTATACAAATTCTTTACAGGAGAACCGTTCAATGCAGAATGTGTTTATCATTAATGCCCACGAAAAATACCCCTTTTCTGAGGGTAAGTTGAATGCTGCGTTGGTAGAAAAAGCCAAAGCTAACCTGACTCATAAAGGCTACAACATCCAAATTAGCACTATGCAAGATGAGTATGACGTTGAACAGGAGTTAGTCAAGCACCAGTGGGCTGATGTCCTTATTGTGCAAATGCCAGTGAATTGGATGGGAGTGCCCTGGAGCTTTAAACGCTACATGGACTATGTTTATAGTGCTGGTATGGGTGGTCAACTGTGTGACGGAGATGGTCGAACTCGCAAAGACCCTAGCAAGCAATATGGTACAGGTGGTGTTTTAACTGATACGAAGTATATGCTTTCATTAACATTGAATGCACCAAAGGAATCATTTGATGATGCTAATCAATGGTTCTTTGAAGGGAAGGGAGTTGATGATTTATTTTGGTCTATGCACCTGAATTTTAAGTTTTTTGGTATGCAGCCCCTAAAAACTTTTACCTGCTTTGACGTGATGAAAAATCCTGACATTGAGAACGATTTCATTAGGTTTGAAGCGCATCTCGATCAGCACTTCAAATAACTCCTAATTTTCCCAAATACTTAGCCCCTTTTGCTAAAGAGCTGAAGGGGTGACAACAAAGCTAAAAAGGAGACTGGGTGTGTTGAACTGGCAGACAGCTAACTTCATTGCTTTAGGTAGGGCTTGCTGGGTGTGTTGAACTGGCAGACAGCTAACTTCATTCCTTTAGGTAAAAAGAAATTATAAGTGATTATCGGAACTTGATATAAGTCGTAATTTTTGGGTTACCATAGGTGTTAGGTTTTAAGTATTAGGTTAGGTTTGAGTGAGCAATCCCTAGGGTTAGCATTGGGAGTATGTCACACTATCTTTGAAGCTAGTTTCGTATAGCATTGTTGCAGAAACCTAGTAGGAATCTCTGGACATCCGCCCCAATGGAGATGAACATAGGAAGCGTGCAGTTGATGCAGTTGCCACCCTTCAAAAGTTGCCTGAACCTGCTCATATCCCCGTATCTCAAACAAAGGCTTCTCTGGCATCACCGTCAACTGGGAGCGATGAAATTCATGTCCCCAAACTGTTGCTCCCACTGGTAGCAGGGGACTCTCTTGTAAGGCAGTTGCTTGCCGATATCCTAAGGTAAGACGCTTCCCCATTACTGTGGTTGTCGGCAATACTCCTACCATTGACCAAGACTGGTTTTCAAAGTCAGTAATTTGCTTACATAAATACATTAACCCCCCACACTCGGCATAAGTGGGCATTCCCTGAACAATAGCTCTTCTTAGAGACTCAAGAACACTAGTATTTTCTGCCAGTTGTTGAGCAAAGACTTCGGGAAAACCACCGCCGAAGTACAATCCCTGGACTCCTGTAGGTAAAGTCTTATCTGTCAGAGGACTCCAGAAAACTAATTCAGCTCCCAGTTTTTCTAAGATATCCAGATTGTCTTGGTAATAGAAACTGAAAGCGCGATCGCGTGCTACTGCTATCCTAAGAGAAGAGTCATTGGGGGTGAACGAAATATGAAGTGGAATTTCAATTCTCCGCGTCCCCGCGTCCCCTTGTCTCCGCGTCTCCATGTCTCCTTCGCTCATCCGTTGACTAATTACTGGTAACTGATAACTGTTAGAGAGTAGTGGCAACAGTCTTCCCCAATCGAAACAACTATCTCCCAGATGAGCAAGTCGGTTAATCAACTCATCTAACTGAGGAATTTCCGCTGTTGGCACTAGACCCAGATGTCGGTCGGGAATGGTAATCTGATCCTGACGTCGCAGTACTCCTAGTACTGGAAGTTGTAGCGGTTCTAGAGCATCTTGAAGAAGTTGTAGGTGGCGATCGCTTCCTACCCGGTTCAGTACCACACCTGCTAATTTAACTCTAGAATCAAAGGATTGGTAACCATGAGCGATCGCAGCTACTGAACGAGATAAACGAGAGCAATCTAATACCAATAACACTGGCAATTGCAACAGTCGCGCTACGTGAGCCGTACTAGCAAAATCATCCCCCCCAGATGCCCCATCAAACAATCCCATCACCCCTTCAATTAGGGCATAATCGACTTGTTGGAGATGACGAGCAAAACATTCTTGGACATAACTTTCACTAGTCAGCACCGGGTCTAAATTTCGGCAAGGGCGCCCGGTAACTCGTTGATGAAACATCGGATCAATGTAATCCGGACCAACTTTGAACGATTGTACACAGCCATACTTCCGGGACAAAGATGACAGTAGGGCAAGAGTGACTGTTGTCTTGCCCACTCCACTACGTTCACCAGCAATTACTAAAGACATCCCAAATTTCAAATCACAGTTGGCTACTCTGATTTTCGGTCAAAAATCTGGAAAGCTATCCTTTCGCTGTGTAGTTAAATCCATACTTGCAAAAGTTTAAGATACCTACTATGAGATTATTTACCAGCGTTCACGATCTTAAAACCCTTATTCTCTCATTTCATCCAGTCATTGTTACCGAAACTGTCGAAGAAGAACGAGTGCGAGCACTATTGCATTGTGTGGCAAGGGAGCTACGCCTGCCTCTTTACGAGTGGACAATCACGCAAGGACTGAAACGTTTCAACCTCTTAATCTCCTCACAAACCAAGGAACCAAAGGCATTATTGAATTATCTCGAAAAGTTCAAAACTGAAGCAATTTTCTTGATCAAAGACTTTGACAAGCATTTGAAGGATTCTGCCTCAATTCGCCAGTTCCGGGAAATTGCTCAGAAGTTCTCCCAAAACCACTCTAGCATTGTTCTAACTGGAGCTTCGATCAATCTTCCTCAGGATATTGCTCATAATGTGGTGCATTATGATTTAAAGTTACCAGAAATCAAAGAACTTTATAAAGTTTTTTGGGCAGTAGTTAAATCCTTGCGGCAAAATCAACCAATTAAGATGCAACTAAATTCCCAGGATATTGACCAACTATTACGAGCTTTAAGTGGCATGACACTGAATCAAGCAAGGCAAGTGATTGCCTATGCTGCACTGATAGATGGGAAACTCGCACCAGCAGATATCAAGCGGGTGTTAGAACGCAAAGCGCAAATAATTCGAGAAGGGGGACTGTTGGAATATTATCCTGGGCAGGACAATAGTTATCAACTTGGGGGTTTTAATAAGCTCAAATCCTGGTTGCAACAAGCAAGAATTGGGTTTACTACACAGGCAAAATCATTGAATCTCAGTCCTCCGAAAGGGATTCTGTTGTTGGGAATTCAGGGATGTGGTAAGTCTTTAGCAGCCAAAGTAATTGCCCGTGAATGGAAACTACCTCTACTCAAACTTGATGCTGGTAGACTTTATGATAAGTACGTTGGTGAGTCAGAAAAAAACTTCCGTAAAGCGATTTCCTTAGCTGAGTCGATGGCACCAGTTGTCCTCTGGATTGATGAAATTGAAAAAGGCTTTGGTGGTTCAGGCAACAGTGAAGCAGATGGTGGCTTGAGTCGCCGTTTATTTGGTAGTTTCTTAAATTGGTTACAGGAAAAGCGTCAAGAAGTGTTTGTGGTAGCGACAGCTAATGATCTTTCTACATTACCTCCAGAATTACTAAGAAAGGGGCGCTTTGACGAAATCTTTTTTGTGGATTTGCCAAATACTCAAGAGCGACAAACGATTTTTCAAATCCATCTTTCTCTGCGCAAACAAAATCAACAATTTTTTGATTTAGAATTACTAACTGCTGAATCTGAAGGCTTTAGTGGTGCAGAAATTGAGCAAGTTGTAATTGCTGCTCTTTATCGAGCACCTTACCTAAAACAGCCTTTAGATACCAAACTACTGTTGGGAGAAATTCGTCAGACAATTCCCCTATCTGTTTCTCGGCGAGAAGATATTGAGCGACTGCAACAGGTAGCACGCGATCGTTTTATTACTGTTCATTGAAAGCGCCCGACGGGTAGCGCACCACCCCCGATCAAGGGAACAAACAAGCCAAACTCTCTTCCCTGCTGCCTCCTGCCCTGGAGCCTCCTGCCTTGCTTTTTGAAACCAGCGAGAAGCCCCTAAAATTAGTGGTTCACAATTTGATTTTGACAAGTTATTCTGTCTTTGTGTCTCCGCGTCTCCGTGTCTATCTCAATCCGTCAATTCAAATTTGACAGAGTACTAGTCGGGGAATGCTAGTCCTGTTCGAGGATCGCGGATATACAAGCCTAGAACTAAAGATTCCATAACTGTGTCCCATACAGGAGTCAATCGTTCTGCATCATCTGCCCAGTAGTCAAAAGTAATCAAGCACTGAACCCCAGAACCTAAGCCAATACAAATTCGGGAATAGGCTTCGCGGTTCTCTTGAGAGTCAATAAACTTCATTTGAGTCCAAACGATACGTGCTGTTTGGCGCTTGAGTTGAATAACTTCACCTTTCTCAATTACATTCCGTTTATCCTCTCGAACCGTCCGCTTTAATAGGGAAACTAGTGGAAATTCTGCCCAGTTGCCAGGGGGGAGTAAATTAAAAGAAGCTTCTAAGCGCAATCATCATTCGGTGGCTTGTTGTCTAGAAACCGGAATGAGTCTTTATCCGGTTCAAAATGCCAATTACTAGGGACATCGAAGCGTAACGCTCCTCGTCCTGCTACAAAGATCTTAGTTCCTGGCTGTGATTTCCAATTGTGGTCTTCTTCTAGATCCAGGGTTTCTTTGAGCCATTGGAGATTGTGCTTTTTGCGCTTAGACATAGCTACTCCATCTATTGACCTCTTTCTTATTTTGCCGTAGGTTGGATTTTCTGGGCAACATATACAGCAGATTGCAGGTAAATGATACAGATATCAATAATCTTTTCTCTTATGGGATAGGCATATTGCCTGTCCTTGTCTACGTCAAGGAATTATGTCATCCTGAGCGGTAGCGAAGGATCTCCAGACGGTCGGTGATGCTTCACTATCACCTCAGCATGACAGTTGAGTGCATAATTCCTAATCTGTTATTTTTTGTTAGTAAATTTTCCCATTAAAAAAGCTTTCTACTGTTAGCTAAATTTTTGAAATTTTTGCCAATACTGTAGCAATTAAGTAGTAATATTTATAGGCGTTTTTTAATCATGCAGAATACGAATGAAAATTATCGAAGATAACCATCACAATAGTAATTTGGTATATTCTAATACCAAATTACAACTTTAACCTAAATACTCTCAAGTCAATATACTAAAGTTTAATGTTATCCAGTACGAGGCAAAGTTAACCCTCTAAAACCTAATATTTGGTATGAATCAGTTAAAATGTTTGGGTAAAGTTTATTTGGTTGGTTCTGGACCGGGAGATCCAGGCTTACTAACTCTGAAGGGTAAAGTATTGCTAGAGTGTGCTGATGTCGTAATTTACGACGCTCTAGTTAGTCCTCAAATTCTGGCAATGATTAACCCCAATGCGGAAAAAATTCACGCGGGGAAACGTCGGGGTCGTCATTCTCTATTACAAGAGCAGACAACTCAGCTGCTAATTCAACAAGCTCATACCCATGCAGTAGTAGTCCGACTGAAGGGAGGTGATCCCTTTGTATTTGGTCGTGGTGGGGAAGAAATGGAAGATTTAATTAAGGCTGGAGTACCTGTGGAAGTAGTTCCTGGGGTAACTTCTGGTATCGCAGCTCCAGCTTATGCAGGCATTCCCCTCACTCATAGACAGTATAGTTCTTCAGTAACTTTTGTTACAGGTCACGAAGTAGTAGGTAAGTATCGACCTGCAGTAAATTGGGATGCGATCGCTCATGGCTCAGAAAACTATTGTTATTTACATGGGAGTTCACAATCTGCCTAATATTGTTAAGCAATTGACCGCAGCCGGAAAAGACTCAGAAACACCAGTAGCCTTGATTCGCTGGGGTACACGACCAGAACAGGAGGAATTAATTGGTACTCTAGGAACAATAGTTGAACAGGTCGAGGTAACGGGGTTTGAAGCACCTGCGATCGCAGTTATTGGTGCAGTGGTTAATCAACGCGATAAATTAGATTACACTGTTCCAACAGTGTTACTTCCCAGACAAGTCGAGGCTGAGCGTAGCTGAGAAGGTATTGTCGAGCTTGCTCTAGCTGTTGGATAATAACCGGTTGATGTTGGCTTTGCCAGTAGCAATGCTGTAGATAATCTGTTAACCATAATTGGGCTTCTGTGTCAAGAGTTTTATCAATTTCTCTTGCTAGTTCTAATGCCTTGCGAGGTGTCTGGGGTGTGTGAGTAAATTGAGCCAGTAAGCTATCGGGAATGGCTTGAAGTTGTTGGAAAGAAGCGATCGCTTGACCAGGACTTCCTTGAGCCATTGCTAATACTGAGGACTCTTGGAGAAGCTCTTCATTGCCTGTCTGTTTCAGTACGGTTTCCATATCTGAGAGTGCTAGGCGATAAAACGGAATCCTTTGACAGCGAGAAACCAACGTTGGTAATATAGATTCGGTGCTGGGGGCAATCACAATTAAGGTTGCTGCTCCGGTTCTTCCAATGTCTTGAGCAAGCCATTAGCTGCTGCTTCTGCCATCGTTTCTGCCTGCTCTAGCACCACTACCTTACGAGGAGCTTCTAGAGCGGAACGACTGAGAAATTGGGCAATTTCTCGAATTTGCTCCAACCGAATTTGAGGGGGAGCCCTGCGCTTGAGACCTTTTTCTGTAGCTTCCTGGGCAGATAATAGGTTGCCATTGTGGAGATAGGTTGGCTCTATCCAGAGCACATCCGGATGGTTATCCTGCTCCAAGCGCCTTTTTACTAAAGGTTTCCTCTCAAGAGGAATACCCTGACAAAACAATAATTCAATAAAAGCCCGTGCTGCGATACTTCGCCCAATGCCAAGAGGACCAGCAAAGAGATAGGCAGGGGCAATCCGATTCGTTGCGATCGCTCCCTGTAATAAAGTAACAGCTTGATTTTGTCCTATGAGGGATGAGAAAGCTTGTTCGACCATTCATTAAACCGTTGAAGCAAAATCTCTTTTATCGAGGAGTGTACTTGTTCCTCACTGCGATTAGCATCCACATGCACAATCCGATGGGGATTTTGTTGATACAACAACCGAAAGCCTTCCTGCACTCGCCGATGAAATTCGATATCAGCTTGCTCGATGCGGTCAACCGTTCCCCGTTCTCTGGCTCGCTTTAATCCTACTTCAAGCTCCACATCTAGCCACAAGGTTAAGTCGCTTTCCAAACCACCAGTGGCAATTTGGTTAAGTTGCTCAATCAATTTTAGGTCAAGTCCTCGTCCGTAACCCTGGTAAGCAACTGTCGAATCAGTATAGCGATCGCACAAAATAATTGCCCCCTGTGCTAGCTTAGGCTTAATACATTCTTCAACATGTTGAGCTCGGTCAGCAGCAAATAGTAACAACTCTGTTCTCGTCTTTGGTGCAGTATCTCCATGTTCATCTTCTGCAAGCAACAGTTGACGAACTTTTGTGCCAAATGAGGTTCCCCCTGGTTCTCTGGTATTAACTACCAAGGTCGTCTTTTCGCTGATAGTATCTCTAGATTCGAGCCAACCACCAGCTTCTTTGAGCCAGTCGGAGCACCGCTGCAGTTGAGTCGTTTTGCCACCTCCTTCGACTCCCTCAAATACAATCAATTTACCCTGTCTTACCCAATCGTGATTACTAAGGCTCATAAGTAGGACTTACGCACTCAACTGTCATGCTGAACAATAGTGAAGTATCTCAGAACCCTCGGAGAATCCTTCGCTATCGCTCAGGATGACATAATTCCGTTACGGTGCGTAAGTCCTAATAAGATACTTTTAACCAAAGTTTCACCTTTAACGTCAAAGTCTTCATGTAGCTTATAATACCTGAGGAAACTTGACGGATTTAAAATTCTTACTGCTCCATCCCACTCTAACTAGAGGTATAGTTCGCTTGCTGTTCTGTAACATTCCATACTGCCTATTCAATTTGATCCGGATGAACCGCTAAAATGCTGGTAGCTGATAACAGTTGAGTCGTCCTCAACTACTTCTCCCTTCTTAATCATTGACCTTAACAGAGGTTCGATAATATAAGAGGATCTAACTATACTGACTTTCAGGGTTATATATGGCTCGCTATACTTGTTCTTTCATTGTTGCAGCTTCCCTTGAGCGTCTTCAGCAGTCACTGATTGAGGTTTTGCAATCCTGCAATTTCGACATCATCTACGATACTGGGGACTACTTAATGGCAAGAGAGATTCCAGGTAACGTCACCTTTGCCAAGCTAGTGACAGTAGAAGTATTAATTGACAAATCGGTAGCTACTCCTCAAGAAGTACAAATGCACTTTGTCATTAAAAATGAAGAGTTACCTCTCCAAGTAGACAATCATTGCCATCAAATGTTTCAGGTTGTGCAGTCAGCGGTTTCTAAAAATCAACATTGGCAGCTAGTAGAAAACGTTGCTGGCTAATTTTTGGTTAGCTGAACATCGTCTAAAAGTTACCCTTTAATCGCCAGTATCTCCATCCTCTTCTAGTCCAAGTGAGCCAGGGACTAATCAAAGTAATATCAAACTCATCTATTGGTCCAGTTGGAGTTGTCTCCCGCTTGAACTGTAAATATTTAGCAGTCACATTAGGACCAAACTCAATCTTGTCTCCATCTTCAAGATCGTGAGTTTTAGTTTTGCGACCATTAATAAATAGTCCGTTAGCACTTGGTTTTCCCTTAGCATTGCCATCGACAATTCGGTAATATGGGCTCCCATCTGCACGCTCATGCCGCACTAAAGTTGCATGTTGACGAGAGACAAACTGTGAGAACAGGCGGATATCAGATTTTTGATCTCTGCCGATGGAATACACGTTCTCTTCCAAAGGATATTCTTTACGTCCCTTGTCGTCCTCAATAATCAATACATGTTCGTGATTTGATTGTGTAGCCATCGAAAAAAAGTAATAGAGAATGCAGTCAGTTCAGAAAAAATGCTCTTGCTTATTCACACTGGCACACTTGTGAGTCAGCTTTTCTCGACTTTTGAGTAGGTTTCTCCTGGTTGCCGCTCATTAACCAGTCCTTAGCTTACTAAATAACTCTTAGCATTTATGGAGCCAATGGTATAGACTCCCAAGTGACAGTTTTCCTGACGCTGAAGAGAGATAAAAATATTTGCTTACTCTGACTCCTGCTTTCATTATTTATAACTTGCCATTCCCTATTTTGGCACATCAATTCGGTACTCAGTACTTTAGAGCCAAGTTTTGAGACAATTAGAAACGTGACCAACAAAGGGTGAAGGAAGAAAAGGGTGGAGACATGAGTAAGCAGACGTGGGGATGTGGAGACACACCAAACGCGGAGAACAGCTTAAATCTAAAATCTCAATGCTTACTAGTACGCAGTAATAGGGAGTTTGTGACCACACTAACAGAGCTGAAAGCCATCAAAGCACCGGCAGCAGAAGGAGAGAGAGCAATGCCAAATACTGGTAGCAGTATGCCACAGGCAGCAGGGATACCCAAAACATTGTAACCGAAAGCCCAGAAGAGATTTTGACGAATTTTCTTGAAGGTAACCCTTGAGAGCTTGATGGACTCAACGACATCTAGTACACGGTTACGCATGAGGATAATTCCAGCAGTTTCTACTGCAACATCGGTACTCCCATTTAGGGAAATACCAACATCTGCTTGTGCCAAAGCTGGACCATCATTAATGCCATCGCCAACCATAGCTACCCGGCATCCCTGGTTTTGCAGCTGAGCGATGGCGGCAGCTTTACCATTGGGGCGCACCCCGGCAATCACATCGTTAGGAGAAATTAATAGGTTTTGGGCAATAGCAGCAGCGGAGTTTGGTTGATCTCCAGTTAGCAACATCACCCGGAATCCCATATCTTTAAGGAGTTTAACTGTCTCTTTTGCTCCGGTTCTGGGAACATCTGTTACAGCAATTACTCCAACGAGTAAACCCTCTACTGTTAGGTAAACCACTGTTTTTCCCGCATCTAGAAGGTTCTGTACTTGAGCTTGGACTAGATCACTAATCCTCACCCCTTGCTCACTCAACCACTCAGCATTTCCTAAGAACACCCGCTGATTTTCCACCAAAGCTGATATTCCTAGTCCTGCTTCGGTGTAAAAATCTTGAGCAGTCAACATTGGTAATTGCTGCTGCTGGGCTTTATTACAAATTGCTAAGGCTAGGGGGTGGGATGTACCACTTTCTGCGGCTGCTGCCAGTTGTAGCAGTTGGTTTGAAGTAAATTCACCAATTTGATTTGATTCGGGTAGCGGCAGACAATCGGTAACAGTCGGTTCACCAGTGGTTAGAGTGCCTGTCTTATCAAAAATAATTGTATCAAGCTGATGAATCTGTTCTAAAATATCACCACCTTTGATTAATAGACCCTGCTCTGCACCAAGGCTAGTACCAACTAGAATTGCTGTCGGTGTTGCTAATCCCAAAGCACAAGGACAGGCAATGACTAAAACTGCGATCGCAAGTTTGATGCTCAGGAGTAAAGGAGAAGTCGATATTGACGTCGGCATGGGCATATTGTGAGCTAACCCCCCTGTCATCGGTAACAAAACCTCAGGCCAGATTTTGGTGCCCAGGAGATACCAAAAGAGGAAGGTTAGCGAAGCGATCGCTAAAACACCATAACTGAAGTATCCTGCTACAGTATCTGCCAACTGCTGTATGGGAGCCTTACGGGTTTGAGCTGATTCAACCAAGGCGACAATCTGTGCTAGGGTTGTCTCGGAACCAGTACGGATTGCTTTGATAACAACCACTCCTGACTGATTCAATGTGCCACCAGTAACTTTGTCTCCTGCTTGCTTCGATACCGGCAACGGTTCTCCCGTCAACATGGACTCATCGACTAAAGACTTACCTGCAACTACTTCTCCATCTACCGGAACTTTTTCCCCTGGTAAAACTCTCAACCACTCACCTACTCTGACTTGCTCTACAGGAATTTCGATTCCTGGTTGCTCAATTACCTCAGTTTGTCCCTTTGTTAAGGAGGGAGTTACTGGTGTTGAGCTACCAATTAAACGTGCCACCTGCGGTTGTAATGCCAACAGAGACTCAAAAGAAGCTGATGCTCGACGCCTAGCTCTTTGCTCTAAGGTACGCCCTAAGAGGATGAAACTCAACATCATCACCGGCTCAGCAAAAAAGCACTCCCACCCCAATTGGGGAAAGAATAAGGCCACACTACTAGCAGCGTAAGCAGCAAACGCCCCTAGACCGATCAAAGTGTTCATATTGGGAGATTGATGCCAAAAGGTGCGCCAACCATCCACCAAAATCGGACGCCCTGGTAGCAACAAAGTCAAGGTTGCCAACCCCCAGTGGAACCAAATATTACTCAATACAGGTAGCATCGGTCCATCAAACCAATGGCCAATATGCCCTAATATTGAGAGGAAGATGAGAATACCAGCAATGAGCAATTGCTGGAGTTGAGCTCGTGCTTCTTGTTCATGCCTCTGAGCTGGAGTCAAGGTAGATTCAGAAGTAGCTGGTGATGTACCTCCTTGAGGAGAACGAGGCTGAGAAGGAAAACCTTTCGCTGTTAGCTGCTCTGCTAGTGCTACGGGGTCAACAATATCAGTTTGACAGTCTACAACTGCTACCTCAGTCAGCAGATTGACATGAGCATCGATAACACCAGGATTAAGGTTCAACTGTCGTTCCACGACACTGACGCAGCCAGCACATTTCATCCCAGTGACATCTAAGGTGATTTTTTCTATTGGTAGGTTAGCGGGAGCTACCACTTTCTCTGGAGAAACTTGCATAGAAAATATACGCCTTTAATCTTTCTCCGTATTGTAGTGCTTTTCACAAGTCCATCAGATTATAGATTCAGATCATCAAAAAATGGGTTTGAAACCCCATCCTTATAGGACAGAGCGTCATAGAAGGATGACTGAGTGTCAAGAGCAGCTCCTAGCAAGCTGCCTGAGGACCCTGCCCAAACGTGGTTAACTACTTGACCAAAAACAATTGGCTTTTCTTCAACAGCAAGAGTCGTTTGACTATTGAGAGTAACACCCCACATTGACCAATTCTCATCACCCAATTCACCAGCGCGAAAGAGAACTTGCTCTGGGTTATTCTCACTCCAACCCAGTAGTACAGCATAGGTGTAATCAATTCCTTCAGGTGCTATAGTGCTCAGACCATTTTGCTTACAATCCCAGACTACAGCATAATCTGAAGCATCTGATGTGCCCAGTAGACCTTCAAACTGTCGTGCTAAAACGCGATCGCTGGAGTTTGACCAGGAAACTGGAAGCAAAATTGAGAACGTCCCTGGCATATAAGCTTCTTCACTACTACTTAAGGGATTGTCAGCTAAGGGTGAGGATGCGGTGATTGTTCGCAAATCTCCAGTCTGCAAGTTTTCTACGAACATCACACTCGTAACACGACTGCGGTGCAGTTCCGGCTCTCCCTTCATCTGAAGACGACTGTAGGCAGCATACTTACCATCTGGAGAAATTAATGAATGACTGCGATAATACCGTACATTAACATACCCGTTAGCACTAACTTCAGCGTGAGTCGCCAATACCCAACTCCAAGGGACAGGATGGGGACTATTGAGAGGGTCAACTTGCACTCCTATTTGAATCATGTTGGGGATTATTTCTTCAGGACACTTGAATATAAGGGACACTGCTTATGAGCTGAGGAAGTGTAAATTGATAGATGGCTAAATTGCTAAATAACTTTTCTTGTGTTACCTGCAATGCTCAAAAGACTACAGCTGCCCGCCTTAGTCTTAATATATATATCAAGAGAAGAATTTCTGAACGTACTCTTTTACGAAAGTTTTCACTCTGAGTTTACATTTTTTTGTGCAATATCCTGATTTTAGTGATATAATTTCTCACTTTATAGTCAGAGCAGTAGTATCTAAATTTTTTATAGTCTTTGTTGTTGTTCCATTGTCTGGATAAAATTCGGAGAAATCAGTGACTCAATCGGCTAATTCAGCAGCTCAAACTGCTCCGAAAAAATCGACGGGTAGATTTTCTTGGTTAGTAACCTTGATTGTTCGACTGCTACTACTGGGAGTAAGTGGCGGCTTAGCCATCATTGTCGGGATTGTCCTTGCCAACTTCTATCCCAGTACTAATCCAGACAAACCTCTAGTTCTCAGGGTCATAGAGAGTTTTCAAAATGGGACACCAGTTATTGCTGGCAATTCTAGCTTAACCCCTGTGCCGGATACTGCAAATCCACCACTACAGCTGACTACAGAACAAAAACAGCAGGTACAAACTGAGCTAACCAAGTTACAGGAACAGCAACAGGCTTTGAGAGATGCTGTTGCCAATCTGGAAACACAACTAGGTATTACTAGCCCTAATGAAATACTAGAAACAAGACTCCAAGATATTTCTGAGCAAATTCAAAGAGAATCTGCTCCTATCACCAATGCCTCGTTTCCTAATAGTAGTGCTAATGAAACCACCAGCTCTTCGGAGTCTGTCTTGTCAACTGACAAGTTAAAGGTAACTTTACCCAGTGATGCCCTCTTTGAACTGGATAACAGCATTTTGCGACCTGAAGCAAGTTTAATTTTAGACAAAATCATCGCTGATTTGCGGGACTATCCTTCGAGTACGATCCGCATTGCTGCCTATACCGATGGGACTAAAGAAGCGGAAGATAATCGAGAATTGTCATTTCGCCGTGCCAAAGCTATTGAGCAATATCTTGCCAATGCCTTGGGAGATGAATACCGTTGGCTGGTTGTTGGTTACGGTGAAACTCTTCCTCTTGTAGCAAATGATAATTCTGCTAATCAACAACGCAATCGTCGCCTTGAAATTGCTGTTGTTGAGTAAAAAACAATATTTAAATTCAAGTTTCACTAATCATTCATGAATCATAAACCATCTTCATATATTGAACAATCTGGAGTGATTCCCTATCGTATCAGAGAGAGAAATATTGAAGTTTTGCTAATTACTTCCATAAATAGCAAACGCTGGATTATTCCCAAAGGAATGATTGAACCAGGAATGATTCCTCAAGACTCAGCGGCAAAGGAAGCTTGGGAAGAAGCCGGAGTGATTGGTGAAGTGTTACCGACGTTGATGGGTACTTACGACTATCAGAAACAAGGAAGCATCTGTCGAGTTGAGGTATTTTTAATGCCAGTGGAAAAAGTGTTAGAAAATTGGTTAGAAGCTCAATACAGGAAGCGCCAATGGTTTAGTGTGGAGGAAGCAGTTAAGTGTGTACGAGAAGTCGAACTCAAAGAGATCCTCACTACCTTACACTCCCTCGTTTAACTATCAGGGTAAACGCATCTTAAGTTTTGACCAAAATATGGTAAGCAACCCTATATAGGGCTTGCTGAATAAGTCGTAATTTTCGGGTTTGAATAGGTGGTAGGTGGTAGGTGGCAGGTGGTAGGTAAGGTTTTAGGTGTTAGGGAATTTTCCACGAAAGTGCAAGGTTTTTGAACTAAAAGATACCATTTCCTTGCACTTGGGCTGGAAAAAAATGATTGCAAGCCTTGTATGGCATAGCTTCCACATTTATACAGCAAGCCCTATATACAGCATTTTGCAGCTTAATGAGGTACATCTTACTTCTGTCCTCTGCCTCCTGCCTTCAAGCGACAAATTCTGTATTTCACTTAGATGAAAACCGCTGTATCACTTACCATCGACAAGTTGCCAAATGGTTTGAGGCAGTTGAGTAATTTGCTGCCATAGCTCAGATGGCTCAACGCCAAAGAGTAGTTGTAACAGTAGCACAATAATAGTCAAGATAATGGCAGTTGCAATGCTTGCTTTAACCACCTTAATCAGCCAGGTAAAAATTAGCCAGGAGACAATTACTGCAGCAATGATAATAATTAGTTCTGGCATAGCGATACTTGAAATATTTAACGAGTTGGTTCTTAAATGACCAATTGTCGATTGCCAAATTAAATGTCATCGTTTAATTCAGTCTGCGAACCCTATTATATAAAAGACTAGATATCGAGAGTTCCATAAAGTTATTCAATACCTCACAGATCGCTTATGCTCGATGTATTCTCGCATGTCTGGAAGTTTAAACCATGTCACTCACTGAGTTAATTCCTCTTGTCAACAATCTAAGTCAGTCAGACAAATTATCACTCTTCAAACTTCTAGCCACACAAATCCCAGAGGCTGAACTACAAGTCATCTTTTCTGCATCAGAGTACCCGATTTGGTCGCCCTACGACGCAACGGAAGCGGCAAATATCCTGATGCATCAGTGTTGATAGAGAACAAAAAATCTCAACCTGAATTAGAGCCCCTCGACTTGCTCTAAAAGCTTCTCAAGTGGTGTCTCAAGAATAGTAGGCTCAAACTCTCTTGATATTTGTGTTGGCCAAACCTCCCGCAGTAGGCAAAATAATGTATTCCCTACCCTTGAATCATCGCCAAATCCTGACCAGTTGCAACTTGTCATAACCAGCCAAAATATTGTAGCTTCTGGGAATACTGTTTTAACTTGCTGTTCACGTTTCACAATGTGATTCCCCCAGTTATGTCTCAACCACCCAAGCTGAGTCTTACACTCAACAACAGCTACTAAATTGTCCTCTCGCCAAAGGCTAATATCCGGTCTGATAGCATTTCTCTTTTTCTCGATCGCACGTTCTGAGGCGATCTGCAAGTTCAGATTTTCAGTATCATTGAAAAGTTTAAGTGAGAACAGAATGGTCTCTACAAAAAAGTCAGATCCTGCTTGAGCAACTCTCTTATTGAGGAACCATTTCAGCTTATCTTGAGCACAATAGAAAGCTCGTAATCGACCAAGAACTATTCTGGAGTAGTCCAAATTAGTTCGTGATAAAGGTGCTACCCTCATCTTTTCATAGGAATTTTGTAGTGCTACTGATAATTGATCTAAGGCAAAGGTATACTCATCAATAAATTCATCCGGCATAAGAGTTTGTCACAATACTTTTCAGAGACTCTGTTATAACATTCCTGCCTATCAACATAGTAAAGCCTGTATCAATGACAAACTCGATTGGCTTTTTATGCCGCGATCAGCACGACTATTTATGTTGATGCTTCAAATCGTCCAATCTTCGATCAGTAACCCTGACACTTTACCAAAATCTCGATGATTACGAGTTAATAGAATCAATCCACGGAACAGGGCAATTGCCGCAATCCGCGCATCCATCTTTGCCAGTTGTATCCGTTGTGATTGTAATTGATCAAATGTCGTAGCCGCACCAGCGTCAAATGAAACAAGGGGCAGCACTTTGAAATCGCTGACGAGCCGCCTCATCATTTCATATCCTTTCACTACTTCATTCGGTTTACGAGCGCGATTGATATAGGCGTGACAACCAAGCACCTGTTCATGAAACGTCACAGTTGATACAGCAAAATCCGACTCTGGGTATTGATCCATGCGCGCCGAAAGATTGCTGTAATCCTTCCCGGCTTGGCGCTGAAGAACACTAAGATGATCTGTATCCAACAAATATCTCATAGCTCGTCTTGCAGCTTCGAGGATAAACTCATCCCCTTGGCGAATCGCTCGTCCATAAGCAAGTACTTCCTCAAAAGCAGGATCATCCTTGAAAGACCCGGTAATTTGTTGCAACCAATGCGTCCGCTGAGGAGCTGCAACCTGCTTCTGCAACTCAGCAATCGCTGCTTCAACTGCTGCAAGCCTTTCCTCTAAAGAAGTGCTAGTTGTCATTCGAGTTTCTTCTAATCCCTTAATCTAGTCGTTATCTGTCAGAAGGATAACGAGTCAAAGAGCATTTGACAATTCAAGAGAATTTTACATCGTTATGCCACAACGTCTCCTTGTTGAAAACTCAGCATTTCCTTCTTTAAGGGTTAGGTATATATAGGGCTTGCTGCAAAAGTGTGTAAACTATACCAGACAAAGCTTTCAATCATTTTATGCCTAGCAGGCGTGCAAGGTTTTTGTATCTTTTGGCTCAAAACCTTGCACCGTAAGTCAAAAATCCCTAACACCTACCACCTCTTTCCCTTACCTACCACCTGCCACCTACCACCTACCACCTATTCAAACCCGAAAGTTACGACTTATTCAGCAAGCCCTATATAGTGGCATAACAGCTTTGAGCTGAGCGGTGCGACGATATCTTTGAGGAAAAGGACATTCGTGATTTTCGTAGCATCCGCTCCAGTGAATGCTTAGACCCGTAAAGCTTATTGATGCTGGGTTTCGTGGAACATCAATAATGAGTTTTGTGCCAAAAAGCATATATTACTCAACCCAAGGCGACAAGATCATTGGAGCGAACTTTATCGATAATCTTCAACTATTGGTCTATTCTGTTTCCTACTCTTGCGAGTCTGACTCTTGTAGCTCAGTAGGAACATTACTTACAAAGGTACGGTGTATCTGAAGCGCTTGTCTGGACATAACAATTGATGCGCCAGCAAATACCAAAATCAATTGCTCTAACTGAAAATCAACAGTCAAAGATAACTTAAGTGTATTAAATAACAATATCAAAAAGCCTAAAATAGTTAGGATATTTGAAACTATGTCCCAACTAACATCCTTCAGATCAATATCTATTAGCCTGTCACTATTTTCGTACAGCTTAATATAAATTGATTTGGCAATCAGAGGTGTAACAAGTATTAAGACCCCTACTATTACTCTTACTACTCTTAGCCACCAAGGAGTGACCTCATTGGGAGGGCATGGTATGGCTGGAGTATCACTGCTTGCAATCTGACTGTGGAAGACGATTCGGTATTGTTAAAACCAGAAAAATACATGCAACAATGAAGCCAAGGGAATCCCACTTAGTTTTATCTCTTTTAAAATAGCCAGTACTAAAACTAGGATATATAACTATTAAGAAAGCGATAGGGATTTGTATCGCCAAGAAGAGTGGAGCAGCAAAATCAATAGGCTTTATAACACCAAGGTGATTCAAAAAATCTGCAGGGATAACACTGTATTCGGAAAGTAAATTTTGAAATTTGAACCAGAAAGTGGCTAGTGAAATACAACAATAAATAAGACCAAGGATGTACCGCATTGCAAAAAGAGAATCTCTACTTAAAGAATCCAGAAGATACTTCGAGAGCTAAAGAGTCAAGAGAAACAGCAGAGAAGTTAATCAAAGAATTATTAGCCTAACACTCTTCTATCACTTTCCGAAATTCTGAGGAAATTCCGTCATTACAGCCAACGACACCTAACGAGAGAATCAGGGTTTGACCCCCATTTTCGGAGTCTGACAGAAGCTGTTCAGGAACGCGATCGCTCCTTATGTATGGAAGAAACCATTCTGTTTTCTTAGGAGAGGGCTAATCAATGCAAAGCATCTGTCAGCTTATGGTCAAACTTCTCCATGTAATAGGGCATAGTTCAAGTTGATGCTGTGCTTGAACATGATTCATGTCTAACTATAAATTATACGGAAATTTTCCATATATCTTTCCCTGTGGGCATTTTATACGGTTTTAATCGATCTAATCCCCCTTTCTGGATTTTTTGCTTCTCAATGACTTCTCCCCCTAAAAAGCTGCTGGATGTGTTTCGTTAGGTCATTCGCCTCATGGGGGACACCAATGACTAATGACCAATAACTAATGGACTAGTAACAAATTTACCCGTATCTACAGCCGCCACAACTTCCTGTCTTGCCCAACTATCCGCTGCCAAAATATCATCTAAACTGGGATTAGGACAGTTATCAGCTTGGTGGCGATCGCAAACGTATTCAATACAACTGGCTATATCCAAGTAACCGATTTTCTCTTCGAGAAAGAGTGCCACAGCTTGTTCATTGGCGGCATTCAATACTGCTGGCATCGAACCCTCAGCACGGCCAGCAGCATAAGCTAGTTGCATACAGGGATACTTCTGATGATCTGGTTCCCTGAAAGTTAAATTCCCCGCTTTGACTAAATCCAGCTGCTCCCAATCAGTATAGATGCGCTCAGGCCATGACAAAGCATAAAGCAGGGGTAAGCGCATATCAGGCCAACCTAGTTGAGCTAACACTGAGGTATCTTGTAGTTCGATTAGGGAATGAATAATACTTTGAGGATGAATCACAATGTCGATTTGGTCATAATCCATACCAAACAGGAAATGAGCTTCAATTACCTCCAGTCCTTTATTCATCAGTGTCGCAGAATCTACCGTAATTTTGACGTCCCATCGACCAATTGGGGTGCTTGATGGCGTCAGCAACCTTGACTTCTGGTAACTTCTCCACAGGCCAATCCCGGAAAGCTCCTCCAGATGCTGTTAGCAGAATTCGTCGCAAGCCACCAGCTGGTACTCCCTGGAGACACTGGAAAATTGCCGAATGCTCTGAATCAGCGGGTAAGAGCTTAACACCATGTTTTTCTACTAACGGCAGGACTACAGGGCCACCAGCAATTAAAGTTTCCTTATTCGCTAAAGCAATATCTTTGCCAGCTTCAATTGCAGCAATGGTTGGCAATAAACCAGCACAGCCAACAATACCAGTAACTACAGCTTCAGCATCCCCATACCTAGCCACTTCTACTATCCCAGCTTCTCCAGCCAGTAGAATCGGTTGGGGGTCAAGATCCGCAACTGCCTCTTGCAGCATTGGGAACTTCTCTTGATTGCGGATTGCCGCGATCGCAGGTCGAAATTGCCTAATCTGAGTAGCTAACATCTCCACATTACTTCCCGCTGCCAATCCTACCAGTCGGAATTGGTTGGGGTACTGAGTCACAATATCTAAGGTTTGAGTACCTATAGAGCCGGTGGAGCCAAGAAGAGTAATTGATTTCATCAAAAATTTTCGGTAGTTTGGAAATTCCGTGTTTTGAGAACGGGGTGCAATACTGCTGTTGTTAGTGAGGTTCAATCCCTGCAGATCCCCCCTAACTTCCCTGAGCAAGGGGGGAACAATAGCCCCTCCTTTTCAAGGGGGGTTGGGGGGATCAATTCTTAACCGAGCAGTATTGGAGCAGTGTGCTGACAACGGTTCAATAATTACACTACGCTATCCCACTATAAAATTCTTTGTACCAATGACCAATGATCAATAACCAATGACCAAAGCAAAAATGATCAGGATAGTCAACTCATCCTTACTCATTTGCAGTGCTTTTATTTTTTGTGCTGCATTGGGTATGCTAATTAATCCTGATGCTTTCGATAAATTCTTCTCTGCAGTTCAATTAGTTCCCGATCCTCCTCCACCAGAAACTAGTAAAAGCTACTATTGGGATTTACAAGGTTATGCTGATATTGCTCTGAGTAACACTTGTCTTGCCTTTTACCCTCTTTGGCCTCTGCTCATTCGCTTTCTGTTTCATCCTCAAAATGTAGAGCAAACCGCACATTATTTTTTAGTTGTTTCTACGGTTATTTTCTTCCTCTCTACTCCTTTATTAATTTGGGTTTTTACTAAAAGCCTTAACCATAAATACCTTGCTTTACTCTTGGTTCTGGCTTTTTCTCTCAGTCCCATGGCAATTTTTCGAGTAATTGGTTATACAGAAAGTTTGTTCTCGGCTCTCAGTGCTATTTTTATTTGGGCTTGTTTACGTCAAACCAACCTAAATCAAATTGTCAGACTTACTCTAGTATTTATCCTGACCTTGATTATGGGTTTAACTAGACCAATATTAATACCTTTTGTCTTTTCTTCGGTAGCAGCAATGGGAACAATCTTTTATTTTGAGAGCTTAAACCTATGAGACCACATAACTGGAGCAATTGGCTCACAGCAATTAACAAGTATACCCAAGAGATTAAAATCACCCTAACTCTCTGGGTTTCTTCTTTCCTAGGATACTCTATCTATGGCTTATTTTGCTGGCAAGCACGAGGAGACTTCTTCGCTCCCTTCAAAGACCAAAAACAGTGGGGTACGAAGTTAGGATTACATTTAGAGCTTTTACTGTTTCCTAAATCTCAGTTTTTTGATTTGCTGGGACTTTATTTTCCTTTGATGGTTTTATTGATTGCTTTTATCATTGTCTACATCAAAATCAAAGATATTAATTTAGTACTATGGCAACCAAAATCAACCTTATGGAATCTTTTATTTTTATATCCACCTTTGCTAATACTGACTTACATATTTAATTGGTTTTATTTAAAAAACAAATCACAAGAAAAAGATAGTTCACTAAAAAAAGTAATAACTTCTGATTATTCTCAAAATCTAAGTGGCAACTATATCTTTTGGTTTTGTGTTTACTTTCCAGTAATCCACTCTCTGATTATCTTTTTTACTAGAGATCGTCTTTATAGTCTAGGTAGATATATATTTGGAGTACCCTTCTTCTTCATCGCTCTAGGATATCTTTGTTGTTGCATCCCTGGGAAAAAAGCTTATCAAACTTTGTGGTGGTTGATTGGGATATCTGGAGTTGCTCTTGTTGAACAGTGGGTTAACTATGGCCAGAATAAGTGGCTTGGCTGAAATTATGCCAACTTGCTTTACTCGAACTTTTTAACAAATGTTCTAATATCCATTGTGGAATTGGGAGCTTGCCAGTTATCAAGATTATTATTTGATTGAGATTGAAACAGGCACCGAAGCCTGTTCCACAAGAGATTGTTCAACATTTGAGGAAGTCAACAAATGGACAAAATCTTAGTATACATGTACTGAACCAAGGTTAGTGCTGAAGGCTACATTTAAATTTTCCAGAGACTCAACCAGCCAATAGACCTTATCCTTAGCACAACCTTCATAGTGGTTGAAGAGAATGGCAAACCGCTGTTCTAGGTAAGACTTTACTTGGTTACAGAGCAATACTATCTTCAAAAGTACACCAACAGTGGGAGTAATTCCCAAGTTACTAGTGAGATCGCCAAAAATGTAGTGGGTTGGTTGTTGGGGACTTTCCACTACCAGAAAATTCAATAATTTTCTACAGGTTCCCAGCAAGAGCACATCACTGAGTTTTTGGCTATCATTCTGAGGTAAAGTATTTTGCAGTTGTTGATATAACCGTTGACTAAACTGACCACTGCTATACTTCGGGTCAATTGAGGTAGTTAGGTATTCGTAAAATTCCTTTTTAAAGGTGCGGTAAGAGGGAGTCCAGCGGCTGTAAGTACGGAACTGTTCTGCTAAGTCCCGATAGGTGTTGGAGCCATCAACTTTACCTGTAAACTGTCTGATGGCAAAATTCAGTTGCTCATTGCTCAACAATGTGGGATTTTTCCCAGACTGGGAATGCCTGGGCAACTGTTGATAGGTAATATACCTAGACAAATTAACTTCAAATTTTCCTTGTGCCTTGTCTCGCATTAACCGGACTTGTTGCCGCTGCTCATCAGTACTGTCATTGGTTAACAGGCAATGTTCATATAGACAGGGATATCTAGGAATTAAAGTTATTAGGGGTTTGGCTTCTGGGCTGTTTTTTTCCTCACTCTTTTGACTAAGCACTTGAGCTAGTTGTCGCAGTGCTCGATATTGCTCAGATTGGGTGAAACCAGTTATTAAATCTCGCAAACGCTGGGTTGTCCGAGCACGAGCTGGTACAGTTGGAGCAGATTCAAACAGTCCTATCAATCGAGGAATAGCGCCTTGAAGTTTAGGTTGATTTAGCCATTGGTTAATCAGGATATAGCAGCTGCGGTTGAGAATGAACTTAAATTCCCTCTCGGCAAAATCCGAAAAGACAATTTTCTCTAAAGCAACCCAAACTTGAGGATTAGAGTATCCAATCCCTTCAATGAACAGCTGATGAAAGCGCTCAATCAAGCTCTTAGGGGACTCCACCTGAACGCGATCCCCAAAATGGGCATATAAAACCTGTTCTTGTAACGTGGTTTGTCGATTATAGTATTGCAACCAAGAATCCATTGTAGTAGCACCCCCACATCATAAACACAGGATATGGACTGAAAGCAGAAACCAGACAAACATTAATGTTTGCTGGGCATCTATATTAATCTTCACCTTCACATTCAACATTTATGCAAAAAGCTTAGTAACTAGTGTAAAGAATTTTTAAGCATCTTTGGGAGTAGAATCTCTGAGTCTGCCTCTGAAATTAGATAATCACGGGGGGATTATCTCTAGAATAAATTTTACAAGCCGTTCGGGTAACCTAAGCTGAATGTTGAAGGTGATTATATTTGAATAACTGAGTCAAATATATAATATAGCGAAAATTATCTAAAACTGTATCTAAGGCTGCAAAAGCTTAAGTTATGTTTCAATCCTATATCATCCTTGCAACTAAAAGGCAACTCTCCTTAGTTTAGTTAGCATGTCAATGAGGAACTCAGTTTCCTATATCCACCGCAAATTGTCCTAGATGTTCTTGACGCCATCTAGCATCTGCTTTGCGATTAGTGCGTAACTCCAAAACTCGGATACCTTTACTAGGAAGTGGGTTTAATAGCTGTTTTAGCTCCTCCCAAGACTGAATTAATTGGTGTTCCACACCATAGGTACAACACAACTGAGCAAAGTTGACTGCTTGGGGTGTCGCAAAGAATTCTTCAAAAGGTGGATCAAACTGGGAGATGGGTAACATCTCAAAGATACCACCCCCATTATTGTTGATGAGCACAATAGTTAAATGACCGACAAACTTACTTTTTAATAAGAAGCCATTGGTATCGTGTAACAAGGCTAAGTCCCCAGTGAGCATCACACTACTCTGATTCTGATGAGCAATACCCAAAGCTGTAGATAAAGTCCCATCAATACCATTAGCACCTCGATTGAAGAAAGGACGAACGCTAGTATTACCGGGAGACCAAAAAAACTCGACATCCCTTACTGGCATACTGTTGGCAATAAATAGGGGTGTTTCTGATGGCAAGCTTTGGGAAAGTAACCAGGCAGCTTTGCCTTCAAATAAGTGGCTGATGGTACTCATCTTTTGGTCAACTGCTGATCTCACCTTGGCTTCAGCTTCACACCACTTTTGTAGATATTCTGTTTGCCGTTTACCCTTCTTACTCTTGTTGTTTTGTTTTTGGGAAGTGCTGTAGGTTGGAAAATAGGGAGATAGAGGGACTTCTTCTTTGGCCTGCTGTGTTTGGTGAGTAGCAACAAACCACTGACTACTAACTACTGACCAGTCTATCCGCAAGTGAGTAGTTTGACCGTGGAGGGGGTCGAGATTTTGATCGCTCGAGTCAATTACCCAGCGCTGGGGTTGGCTATCATTCAACCAGGTACGGAGTTTGTTACTAATTGGTAACTCACCAATTTGAATCACCATTGCTGGTTTCAATTGTTGTGCTAGTTGCTCGTTACGTAGGATGAGATCGTAGGTGGAAATCAGATAGGGGTTAAGTTGAGCGTAGTTTCTAACTGGAGATAGTCCCTCTGCTAATATAGGCCATCCTAAAGTTTGGGATAATTGTGCGATCGCTTCACAATAGGATTTGGGATTTTGGGGTTGAGCAGAGCCAGCGATGATAATACCTTGTTTCTCTTGCTGCCATTTTTGGTAAAGGGAGAGAGGGAGATGGGGAGATGGAGAAATGGGAAGATGGAGAGATGGGGAAATAGCAGCAAAGAAATCTTCTAGTTCAAAGGGAGAGGGAAGAATATCCGTATCAAGTTGTGGTAGAGGAGCAAGGGGTTCCCGGAAGGGAAGATTAAGATGTACTGAACCCGGAACCGGAAAAAGCGTCCGTTCCCAAGCATGAATAACTGTTTGTCGTAGATATCTCAGCATCCCAATTTCCACTGAAGGCGCTGCTAAAGATACTTGCCAATTGGGGTAGTTACCGTATAATTTTATTTGGTCAATGGTTTGTCCTGCATGACAATGCCACAGTTCAGGAGGACGGTCAGCAGTCAAAACTAACAGAGGCACTCGACTTTCCTTGGCTTCAATGATCGCTGGGAAGAAATTGGCAGCAGCAGTTCCAGAGGTGCAAGCAAGAACCACTGGACATCCAGATTTGCGAGCAATTCCCAAAGCAAAAAAGGCTGCTGAGCGTTCATCTAGAACTGGAATCACTTCTATCTGTTTTCCTTGGTTTGCCTGAGAACATCGGGCAAAGGCTACGGCTAAAGGGGTTGAGCGAGATCCTGGACAAATGACGGCTGTAGTTAATCCCAGACGGTTGAGGGTTTCCACTAAGATGGAACCCCAGATAGTATTGGTGTTGCGGAAATCAATTGGCATTTTACCATTTTAAATTTTGTTGTTGGTTATTTGTTAGCGGTACAAATAACAAATAACTAAACTCCAGCCAAGGATGACTAAACTAATTATTCAAATTCCTTGTTACAACGAAGAACGTACTCTAGGGATAACTTTGGACGCCTTACCTCGCCAGTTGCCAGGTATTGATGTGGTTGAGTGGTTAGTCATCGATGATGGTAGTCGTGATTGTACTGTTGAGGTGGCTAAAACCTATGGAGTTGATCACATCATTCGTTTTTCTACCAACCAAGGTCTTGCCAAAGCCTTTATGGCGGGGATCGAAGCTGCTCTCAAAGCGGGTGCTGATATCATTGTCAATACGGATGCTGATAATCAATACTGTGCTGAGGACATTCCTCAGCTAATACAGCCAATTCTAGTGGGACAAGCGGCAATTGTCGTTGGTGCTAGACCTATCTGGGAAATTCGCCATTTTTCTTTATCTAAAAAACTACTACAAAAACTAGGTAGCTGGGTAGTGCGCCTTGCTAGTAATACCCATATCCCAGATGCTCCCAGTGGCTTTCGTGCCTTTAGTCGTGAGGCGGCGATGCAGATTAATGTTTTCAATAGTTATACCTATACCCTGGAAACGATTATCCAAGCAGGACAAAAGGGGATGGCAATTACTTCGGTTCCCATTAGAACCAACCCGGTTTTACGCACTTCTCGCTTAGTGAAGAGTCCCACATCCTACGTGATGCGATCGCTTTTTACTATCCTGCGGATTTTCATGCTGTACAAACCCCTGCGCTTTTTCCTCATTTTGGGTAGTATACCCTTTAGTTTCGGATTTTTGCTGGGCTGTCGTTGGTTAGTTTATTTTTTACTGGGTACAGATAGAACCAGGATTCCCAGCCTCATTCTTACCGCTATCTTGATTCTGATTGGTTTTCAGTTGTGGATGTTTGGTTTAGTTGCTGATTTAATGGCTGCCAATCGTAGGCTACTAGAAGAAATTCAGCTGCGTTTGCGTCGCCAAGATTATGAGTGATAGGTGTTAGAGAGTATACTGCTGATCCGCTTTGGATATAATAAAGTCAATAACAAAGTCTTTGTTATTCAGATACTATTGTACCTACAAACTCTTGATTGCTCAAAACTTTTTGTAAATTGCCAGTTTTTGAACCATCGACAATAATAGTTTGTAAATTTAATTTAGCTATTTTTAACAACTCCTGAACCTTAGTTTCCATTTCTCCAGAGATATCAGTTTGTTGAGATTTATAAAAATATTTCTTTATTTCGGCAAAATTATGATGTGTAATTTTAGGGATAACTTCTTGTTGATCATCTAAAACTCCAGGATAATTACCAGCATTTATTATTTTGTGAATTTTGAATTGATGATGATGAGCAAAATATCTTACCAATAGACATAAAATTACATCAGAAGAAATTGTAGTACAGTTCAATTGTAAGTCTAGAATTGCTTCACCATATAAAACTGGCACAAAATTTATTGCCAAATAATTTTCTAAAATAGGTAAATTTTGGTGAAAGTATTGCTGATTATCTGCCCAAAACACATTGCCGGGAGCAAAGCTGATAGCAGAAACATCATGTTCTATAAGCTGATTGACTAAAATTCGATTCAAGTGTGCCGTATCTTTTTGCAGCCAACAAAAACCCAATCTACCTTGTTCATCTTGAAAACCCTGATGAGTACCAAATTTGTGAGCTGTATTGTGTCCAAAAGAACCATTGCCGTTGATTAAAATCAATCTCAAATGAGGGATGTTTTTTTTGATTACAGCTATCTCGTTAACGACAACCTGCAAATTTATATCATTCAAGGTAAAGGGTTTGGCTTTATTGGTAATTAAAGAGCCACCAATTTTAATGATTGCTAGTTCCATAAATAAATTTCTCATTAGTCAACTGTTAGGGCATTCAACCCTAATTTTTTCGTTCTGAACTCCTGAACTCCTGAGCTCCTGAACTCTTTAGTGATTTTTCATTAATTTAAACAAGATTTTGCATTTCACGTCTGCGATCATAGGGTTACTCAACTGTAATCTTGATTAGCAAAATCTCTTGGCTTAAAATAAAGGGATTATTATGCCACTGGTTGGGAAGCTTTTGTTAGCTGCTTTTCCCCGCAAGATTAAGAGGATATCTATCCAGAAGGACATTTTCCATGAAAACTGAAGATACTCAATCGCTAAGTGATGTACAACAGCCTCAGGCATTAGCAGAATATTCAGAAGAGGAAATAGTAACTCAGCCAGAGGAAATAGTAGCTCAGCCAGAGGAAATAGTAGCTCAGCCAGAGGAAATAGTAGCTCAGCCAGAGGAAATAGTAGCTCAGCCAGAGGAAATAGTAGCTCAGCCAGAGGAAATAATATCTGAGTTATCTGAGAAGGCTGATGAAAAAAGACCTTTGTGGCCCGATGTACCTTGGACTCCCATCGCTAAAAAAAATCGGTGGACTTTTTCCCTTTTCCTCGTAATTATGGTGATTGCCGCTCTACTTGGTTTGAGAGCTTTCACCGTTATGCGGAATACGTCCAGCCCAGATGAGACTGAAACTGTAGCTCTCGAAGCTCAGCTCCCTGTAAAAGTTGTGCCAGTAAAAACAGAACCAATTCAGGAATGGGTTTTTAGTGATGGTGAAGTAAGAGCCTCTCGCTTCAAGCACCTGACCCTTGATGTGGCAGGAACGGTTACCTATATCAAAGATATCAATGGACGTGATTTGCAGGAAGGGGATTATGTGCAAGCTGGTGAGCTGTTGGCAAAAGTGGATCAGCGTAAATCCAACCAAGATTTGAATGTGGCACAAGCAGCCGTGTTTGAAGCTCAACAACAGGTAGAAACTGCAAAAGCTAGTCTCAGGCAGGCTCAAAATCAACTCACACAAGCAGAAGCCGAATTAAAACAAGCTGAGACAAACCGTGATTTTTCAGCCACTGATCTCAAACGCTATCAGGAACTTTATCAGGAAGGGGCAATTCAAGGGCGCGAGGTAGAAGTTAAGGAAACTGACTTCAAAAATACTCAAACTGCTGTCGCTGCAGCAGAAGCAGCAGTAAACTCTGCTCAAGAAGGAGTCACCTCTGCTGATGCTCAGGTACAAGCAGCTCAATCTGGAGTTAGTTCGGCTCTTGCTCAACTAGGAAAGACCAAAATTGACCGAGAAGATACTGAAATCAAAGCACCGTTCAACAGTCAAGTTGCCCACCTTAATATTAAAGAGGGAGACTATTGGACACCCCAGAGGGTACAGCCCACTGGTGATTATCAGAATATTGTGGACTCTGTGCCGATAATCGTTATTGATCCTAGTAGCTTTGAAGTGTACGCTAAACTCTCTCCTTTCCAAGAAACCAATGTTGAACAAGGACAACGAGCTTTCGTTATTTTAGAACAGGATCAGAGTAAAGCCTCTTCTGGGAAGGTTACAAGCGATGATCTGATGAGGCTCGCTGCTGCTCGGGGAAGAGTTGAATCTGTAAGTCCTTCCGTCTCTCCTGGTGAACGTTCTGTTGAAGTCAAAGTGCAAATTACACAAGGAGCAGCAAATCTACAGGATGGTTCTAAAATTTATGCCTGGATTGCTGTCGAAGAAAAAAACGATGCGACAGTGGCTCCCTTCAATGCTTTTGTCTTCCGCGATCAAATTCCTCATGTCTTTGTCATCAAAGAAGAAAACGACAAGAAAGTTGTGGAGCAGCGCCAGGTGGAATTAGGGATTGAAGGAATTTCCAGGCGAGAGATTCTCCGGGGGGTGAAACCGGGAGAATTACTCGTTACTGATGGCAAAAATCGCCTCGTTGATGGTGCGCCGGTGGATGTTGTGGAAATAGGGAATAGGGAATAGGGAATGGGGAATGGGGAATAGGGAATAGAGTCTAGAGCGTCGGTTCAGAAACCGGATAGCTTGTGTGAAAGCGGACTTCTGGATACTTATACCTTAAATCAAGATCCAACAACCATAGGGTTTCTTGGTATAGTTGCTAGTGAACCAATTACATCTCTTCGCTGGACAACAGTCAACGGTAGGGCTATCAATACGGGATTAGATAACATCAGGACTGGAACAGTTACCTCTGCTAATGTTAATGTACCTGAACCAACAACAATAGACATCTCCGAAAAAGAATCTGAAGCCCTTATCCTGTCTAGATGAAAACTTCATTTCCGGAGAGGTCTAATAGGTGGTTTGTTAATTGTAGGTATTAGTTTGCTTTTTGCTAAGGACGCTCCAGACTACTCATAATCCGCTTCTTGCTTGTCTAGTGCCAAAAATAATTCTTCAGCATTCAAGACAAGATCTTCATCTGTTAACGGTGCAAGGTCAAAATTAACTAAGCGCCTCAAAATTGCTCTAGCAATTTCCAGTTGCTCTGTATTAGGCAACGTATCAAAGGTGTTAAGAATTTCTTGAGCTAAGGCAGTCATACCAAAAATCTAAAGTAATGTCATACTTAAATCAAGACTAGAAAAACTTATTTATCATGACTGGAGTTAGCAAACTAAATGTCGTTGAATCTCCTAAAAAATTATTAGAGCTGATGAATCAGCAAAAAACTGTCTTAGGATTTGCCAAGATTCAAAGCTTATATCTCTGGAAAATTAGTGCAGTAGAAACCATCAGACATTTAGCTGTTCTAGTTGGCAGAACAGAAAGAACTATTTATCGTTGGTTAGAAATCTATCGTGAAGAGGGAATTGAAGAGCTACTCAAAGAAAGACGGAAAACGGGAAGACCCCAAAAATTAACTATAGAACAAGGATCTAAATTACAACAAGAATTAAGAGACCCTGTCGGCTTTAAAAGCTATAAAGAAGTGCAAGTGTGGATATTTATTTTTTGTGAAATTTGGCTGAGTTATAGTACAGTACATCGATTAGTACATCAAGAGTTGAAAGCTAAGTTAAAAGTAGTTAGACCGAAAAATAAGAAACAACTACCAGGGGAAGTTGAGGAGTTTAAAAATACATTTAAAGATAAGCTACAAGCCTTGCTGAATAAAGGGTGTAACTTGATTAAGAATTACAAAAAAGTGAGTTTATGGTGCAGTGATGAAACTCGGTTAGGTTTACATACTATCAAAGGTAAAAAAATAACACTTAAAGGGGTAAAGCCAGTAGATATGCATCAATTCAATTTTCAATGCTTTTGGTTATATGGAGCAGTAGAACCAAAAGAAGGGCGTAGTTTTTTCTATGAATTCTCTCACTTAGATGCGGCTTGTTTTAGTCAATATTTATCCTTATTTTCTCAAGAATTTTCCGAGGAATTATTAATAATACTTCTTGATAATGCTCCGGCTCATATTAGTGAAGAAGTAGAAGTTCCTGATAATATTATTTTATTTTTTCAGCCTCCATATTGTCCAGAAATTAATGGAATTGAAAGATTTTGGGAATATCTCAAACAAGATTTAACTTGGGAACTCTGCGAATCTTTAGACTCTTTAAGAGCAAAAGTAGATAAAATATTAAATTCTTTGTCACAAGAAGTTATCGGTAGTTTAACTGGTTGGCATTGGATTTTGGAATCATTATGTCTGTCAGGACTTTAAATTTTTGGTATCATAGTTTTTCACGATACCTGCTTTCCATTTAGTTCCTATTTTCGACTGTACACTACGCTATATTGAAATGCTTGCAAGTGCGATCGCAGATTTTGTAGTGGCGTGACACAGTGCGATTGCCTTCGGCACCCGCGTATGTAGATCCCTTTCTCTTGTAGAGTTTGGATGTTGATTTAAGGTAGGGGCGCACCGACGTGCGCCCATCAGAACCCCCCACTTGGCGCATTCAGATCCCCAGATCCCCCCAGAAACGCAAAAAGAACTGTGGTAATGTCTGAAGATATGAAGCGCGACTTGATCAGACGAGGGGCAATTTTTGAAGATATTCCAGGCGATCGCTCTCAGGTTCTGAGTTAATTGATTATTATTGATGCAGCCGTGCGAAGAGCAACTGGCAAGATGCCAGTTCCACAATCGATACCCCACACCCTCACTCCGAAGGGAATAAGCGCCTAACGGCGAATGAAGAATGAAGAATGAAGAATGAAGAATTTATTCATTTAGCAATTAGCAATTAACAATTAGCAATTAACAATTAGCAATTAGCAATTAGCAATTAGCAATTAACAATTAGCAATTAACCATGAGCGAACTGCTAACTCCATCAGAAACAACTCTCACTGAGGACAACCAGGAAAATGGTCACGGAAAAGGACATAATGTCCCAGATGTCAGTAAAGCCTCACCCCTAGCCAAGTTCTTCTTCCTCAATACAGTTTTTGCCATTCTGTTGTGTGTGCTGCTAGTGATTGGGGGTTTGCTGGGTGCAGCCAGCATGGTAAAAGAAGGGGATCCGGATATTAAAGTTGCGATCGCATCTGTTCAGACTGTTTGGGGGGGTGCAGATCCTGAAACGATCGAAAATCAGGTTACGGACAAGATTGAAAAAGAACTTAAATCTCTCAAAGGTCTTAAAGATCTCAGCAGTGCTTCTTTCGAGGGTATGTCCCTGATTAATGTGGAATTCACTGCTGAATCACCAATCAACGAGTCCATCTCCCTGGTAAGAGCGGAAGTTGATGAAGCTAAGCCGGAGTTACCCAGTGAGTCTGAACAACCTAAGGTAGAGCAAGTTTCCGTCCAAGATACTCCCATACTCACCATTGGTTTGTTTGGCAACATTGATATAGCAGTCTTGAGTAGTGCTGCCCAGGAAATTGAAGACTTGTTGGAAAAAGTCCCTAATGTGAGAAAAGTGGATTTGGGTGGGGAACGGGAGGAAGTGATCCATGTACAGCTCAAACCCTATCGCATGCTCACCCTGGGCATCTCTTCGACTCAGGTGAGTAATGCCATCCAGAACGGCAATCGAGATACTCCTTGGGATCAGGTGGAGAGTGACGAAATTGGAACCCAGGTACGTTTGTACGGTCGATATCGCACCCTGGAGGATTTACGGAGTTTGCCGGTGGCTCGTCTTGGTGGTTCTGAGGGGAGAGTAGTGCTACTAGGAGAGATTGCCGAAGTACGCCGGGATTTAGAACGGGAAAGGAATCGTGCTTTTATTAGTTCCGAGCAGGGGGAGTTTCAAACGGTAATTAACGTGGATGTCGTCAAAGTACCAGGTACAGACACCATTCAAGTAATTAGGAATTCCTTGGCAGCGATTGAAGAAGCAAAACAAAACCCCAGTATTTGGCCCTACGGCATGGAGTACAAGGTGATCAACACCGATGCCGATCTTATTAATGAAGAACTCACCAATCTCTTCAGCAATGCTTCCCAAGGGGTACTGGGAGTCTTTATCGTCTTGTTACTGGCTCTGACTTGGCGTGAAGCAATTATCGCTGGTTTATCGATTCCCCTGACTTTCCTCGGTGCGATCGCAGTCCTTTGGCTGTTCGGTAATACCCTCAACAGCATGGTGCAGGTAGGGATGATTCTAGCATTAGGACTGCTAGTGGATGTGTTCATTCTGATGATGGAGGGAATGCATGACGGAATTTTTGTCGAAGGTCTAACCTTTAACCAGGCAGCTCTCAAAACCGTCAGAACCTATGCTGCTCCAGCTTTTTCCGGTCAGGTAACTACTATTTTGGCCATGGCGCCCTTGATGGCAATCAGCGGCACTATGGGGCAATTTATCCGCTTGATTCCCATTAGTGCCATTGTTTGCCTGCTCCTGAGTTTCCTCATCGCCCTCTTTGTGGATATCCCTTTATCCCGCTACTTGCTAGCCAATGTTAAAAGAGGCACAAAAAAGACTTTTATTGACCAAGTTACTGAAGTTGCCTCCAAGAGTTTTAGACAGTGGAGTCTGCGATTCACTGTGCGTAATAAAACTACTGCTCGTCTTTGGACTCTGGCAGCCATCAGCCTATTTGTCTGCACCACAATTCTGGTGGGAAATGTCCCAGGAACCCTATTTCCCAACAATGACGGACGTAAGCTTAGTGTTAATGTCGAGTTACCTCCGACAACTACTCTGAATAGTTCCCAGGAAGTAGCAGATGAATTGGGGGAAATCTTACGCAACAAAAACTACTTTGAGAGTGTTATCAAATTCGTTGGTCAACGTAGCAACTTAGTACAAGAAAGTGGTATTAAGCCTAGCACAGGCAACTACCTCCTCGGCTTTTCTACTATCTTTAGTCCCAAAACTGAACGGGAGAAGTTGTCCTTTGAATACCTTGATGAGCTGCGGGGAGAATTGAGCCAAGCCTTACGCAACTATCCAGGAGCTTCCCTAGTGGTAAATGAACAAGGAACAGGAGAGGGAGGAGACCCCATTGAGATTAAACTAACCGGCAGCAATATGGACGAGTTGCGGCGTATCTCTGGGGAAGTACAACTAGCTCTGAGGCAGATTCCCGGCAGTGTGGATGTCCGGGATGACCTCGGTTCCTTGCGTCCGGATATCAAATTCCGTCCCCGACGGGAGGCAATGGATTTTTACGGTTTGTCTCCAGAAGAGCTTGCCATGCAGGGACGCTATATCATGACTGATAATGATATTGGTGACTTTCCCATTGGTGGCGGTAAAGAAGACTTAGAAATCCGCCTTAGCACTGCTTGGCCATCACGGGAGGGTGGAGTTGGTGGACCGACACGACAGGATGAACTCAGGACAATTCGTATTGTAACCTCCCAAGGGGAGACCATTTCTGGAGAGCAGGTACTCGAACAAGAAATTGGTGAGGCTCCTCTGTCAATTACCCACAAAGATGCTCAACGGACAGTAACCGTTCTAGCCAAAAATAAAAGTCGCACAGTGGGGGAGATTTTGGGGGAATTGGAGCCCAAGCTCCAAGAAATGCAACGCCAGTGGCCCCAAGGTTATTCTTATCAGTTTGGTGGTGAGGCTCAAACCCAAAGTGAAACCTTTGGTTCAGCTCTCCAAATGGCTGGTGTAGCTATCTTCCTTGTGTTTGCCGTACTAGTGATTCAGTTCGGATCTTTCACCCAGCCATTCATCATTATGCTGGCAATTCCCTTCGCTTTAATTGGGACATTTGGCTTTTTCTTCCTCCTGTGGATTCCCATCTCTTTCCCCGCAGTAATCGGTATCATTTCCCTGGCAGGAATTGTGGTGAATGACTCAATTGTGATGGTGGAGACAATGAACAGCCACCGGGAACGGGGTATGGATGTAAGGGAGGCAGCGGCTCATGGAGCATCAGATCGTCTACGTCCTATACTGACAACCAGCATTACGACTATTGTTGGGGTGATTCCTCTAGCGCTCTCGTCTCCTATCTGGTTCCCCCTTGCCAGTGCCATTGGGTTTGGCTTAGTGGCATCAACATTGATTGCTCTTTTAGTAGTTCCTGGCTTGTATCTCCAGTTAACGCCTAATAAGCCTGTTGCAGAGGTAGAGTAAGTCTCAACTCAAAAGATGCCACAACAAACCTGCTCAAAAAACCCGGACAGATGGAACTTTCAGCAGTAGATAAGATCAGTACTGGCAAATCTGGAGCAACGGTGACTTGCACTTGTAGCACCTAAGCTAAGGTAATTTGTGGAAAATGAAAATACTAGTCAACGGTGCGTTACGCTTCGCGCTTCACACCCTAACACAAGTACATTCTTTTCCAGAAATGGTCTTAACAGATTGATTGCTGTACTGTTGAGGCTGTTGTTAAATATTGACAGTCTGGGTGTGAATTGGGAGATAAATTTGTACAGCTTCCTTCAGTCTATCGGTATTGCCGACCCCAGCGGCACTGGCTGGCTGGCGGTTATCTTAACCTTTGGTTTAGCCTGGGGAGTAACTTGGCGTTTTATTCCAGTAGTACGTTCCTTTGCTTTACAGGTTGGTTGGGCAGATCAACCCAACTCGCGACGACTTAATAAGGAACCTTTACCTAATGTAGGAGGGTTAACTATCTATACAGGGGTAGTTGCTGCCGTAGTGCTGGCAACCCTATTGAGACCAATTGTACTCGAAGCCGTGTTGGCTCAGGTGCTAACAATTTTACTAGGGGGTTCCATCTTAGTACTGGTAGGCTTTATTGATGATCAGTTTGGTCTACCCCCCATGTTTCGCTTGTTGACACAGATTGTTACAGCACTTTTGTTAGTTGCTAGTGGTACTGGAATTGAAACTAGTTTTGGGACTCCTCTTGACTCACTATTCTCGACTGTACTAACAGTTTTGTGGGTAGTTGGGATTACTAATGCCATTAACCTTATGGATGGGATGGATGGTTTGGCAGGGGGAATTAGCTTTATCACTGCTATGAGCCTATTAGCGGTTTCTGCGCAATTTCCTTCCCGTGCAGCAGCGACTTTACTTCTCGCAGCCTTGGGAGGTGCGACTCTGGGTTTTTTGCGGCACAATTTTCATCCCTCCCGGATCATTATGGGAGATGCAGGAGCTTACTTTTTTGGTTATGTATTGGCTGCTACTAGTATTTTAGGTCACCTGAAAGTAACCACAATCTTTGCTCTAGTACCTCCAGTTCTGTTTTTGCTCTTGCCGGTATTGGATACTACCCAGGTATTTGTGCGGCGGTTAATGGTGGGGAAAAATCCTCTGACTACCCCTGGTAAAGATCACCTACACCACCGTTTACTAGACTGGGGTTTATCTCAACGCCATGCTGCTCTGATCCTTTGGACAATTGCTTTGCTCTCTAATTGGCTGGCAATGAAACTGCAAGGTATGACTGGGGTGGTAATCCACACGACTTCAGTCAGTATTATCCTACTTTTAGGTTTTACTATTTGGCGAAGGAATCGATATTAACTGGGACTTACGCACCGTCACTGAATTATGTCATCCTGAGCGGTAGCGAAGGATCTCCAGATGACCGGTGATGCTTCACTATCGTTCAGCATGACAGTTGAGTGCGTAAGTTATATTAACAATGAAAATAATTTTCTTCGGTACTCCCCAATTCGCTGTACCTTGTTTAAAGCGATTGTTAAACCATCCCGAATTTGAAGTTCTGGGTGTTGTTACCCAACCGGATAAGCGTCGAGGACGTGGCAATAAACTAACATTCTCACCAATAAAAGCAGTTGCTGTAGAGAATCAACTACCAGTCTGGCAACCACAACGAGTAAAAAAGGATGTCCCAACCCTTACTCAACTCAGACAGGCAATGGCAGATGTTTTTGTTGTGGTTGCCTATGGACAAATTCTCTCCCAAGAAATTCTGGATTTGCCCAAACTCGGTTGTGTCAATGTTCACGGTTCAATTTTGCCCAAATATCGAGGAGCTGCTCCTATCCAGTGGTGTTTGTATCGTGGGGAAATGGCAACTGGCATCACTACTATGCTTATGGATGAGGGAATGGATACTGGAGCAATGTTGCTGAAGGCTGATACACCAATTGGATTATGGGATAATGCCCACCAATTGGCAGAAACTCTCACTAATCTGGGAGCCGATTTGTTGGTTGAGACGCTCCTAAAGCTGGAAAGCAGCGAAATTCAGCCGATTCCTCAAGATGAATCCCAGGCAACTTACGCGCCACTAATTCAAAAGTCGGATTATAGTTTAGATTGGTCACGGACTGCTATTGATTTACATAATCAAGTCAGGGGATTTATCCCGAGCTGTGTAGCGTCATTTCGGGATAAATCCCTGAAAATTATTGTAGCTGCTCCCCTTAATGCAGCTTACTTATCCCAGTTGTCCCTAAAGTTAAATATATCTGAGTCAGAATTGTCCTCTTTAGTTGCCAATTCGGGTCGTCCCGGAGAAATAATGAGCATTATCAAAGGAATTGGTCCGCTCGTGCAAACTGGCGACGGTGTGTTGCTCTTGCAAGAAGTGCAACTGGCAGGTAAACGGGTTCAGTCTGCTTGGGACTTTGTTAATGGGATGCGCTTGGTTGTAGGAGAGATTTTAGGAAATGGTTAAGGGATGAGATTTTAGATTTTAGTTATTTGTTGTCAGTTGTTGGTTATTAGTTATTACTTGAAAACCCGAATTAATGGAAAAATTGTAGCAAATCCTAGTTAAACTATGGTTCAAGTCCCTCATTGAGAATATTTAAATATTCATGATAAACAAATAAGCGATCGCGTCTTCTTCCTGTTACCTCTTGAACTATACCCAAACTCTCTAGATGTCTCAGTGCAGAGGTTATGGTTGGCTTACTCATTGCCAAAGCTTCAGTAGCATAATTAATACTAAACAGGGGTTTTTGTCGCATTAAATTATGCAGCCGCAGCACCGAACCTGCTGCACGACCAATCTGTTCAATTTTGCGACTATCTTCTGCAAAAAGGTTCAACAACCGCCGCGCTGTAGAACTTGCTTGCTCTGCAACTACCATTACCCCTTCCAAAAAAAAGCTCAACCAGGCTTCCCAATCCCCCTTAATCCGAACTTGCTGCAAGAGGTCATAATATAATTGGCGATGAGTTTTGAGGTACAAACTCAGGTAAAGCAAGGGTTCTGATAAAGCATTCTCAGCACAGAGTAGCAAAGTAATCAGGAGCCTCCCCAAACGACCATTGCCATCTAGAAAGGGATGAATCGTCTCAAACTGAACATGAGAAAGTGCTGCCTTAATCAGAACTGGGGTGCGTTCCGGTTGATTGTGCCAAAACTTTTCTAAGTCTCCCAAACAGGGTAGTACTTCCGTCGGTGGCGGAGGGACAAACAACGCATTACCAGGACGTGTGCCCCCGATCCAGTTTTGACTGCGGCGAAATTCACCCGGTGTTTGCTCACTTCCTCGTCCCTCTGAGAGCAGCACCTGATGAATCTCACGAATCAAGCGCAATGATAGGGGAAATCCCTCTCGCATCCGTATCAAACCGTGATTGAGAGCTGCCACATAGCGAGATACTTCTTGCACATCATCTAAAGGCACTCCTGGTACTTCCTCAATTTCGTAGAGTAACAGATCAGAAAATGAAGACTGAGTACCCTCAATCTGTGAAGATAGTACCGCCTCTTTACGCACATAGAAGTAGAGAAACAGGGATGGTTCTGGCAACAGAGTGGTAATCCCATCCAAACGACCCAGCGCTCGATTGGCACGTTCAATCAGATCGTACAAATTTCCATTTAACTGCAAAGGGGGTAGAGGTGGTAGGGGTTGGGGAACAAATGCCAGAAAAGTTTCTGGTGAGCTGATGCTACGGAAATAATGTCCTTGGAGTCCACGTTCTATATTCTGCCTCCTGGGAAAAGAAAAATACTTTATTAGCGATCGCCGTTAGTAAAAGATCATAGCCTATCTTTTACTCATTACAGATGGTTCGTAAAAGCGGCAAGTATCACACGGTCCTTCTGGATTAACAGCGCAACGAATAAGTTCAGAGTGAGCATTAAAGTTACAACTAGCATCACCCATTACCCAGCGTCCTTCAATGAGACTTTTCTCCTTTGGGCGTTTGGCAGCCTTAACGTAAAGTGCGATTTTATGTAATCGATAGCCTTCTAACTTTAAGCGATAGCGGTGACGACGTTCTAAAATTGTATAGGTTTGACCTTGATAATCAAGATAGTGACCTGGTTGGGGCATCCAATCGAGTTTGACATTTCCGAGGGTTTGACGCGGGTGCGTCAGAATAAGCTCTGTTGGTATAGAATCTGGCTCCATAGTATCAATGTAATGCTGACTACATTTTGGATAGTAGCGCGATCTCTGCCTTAGTGTATTTGACTTCAGATTGTCAATAGAATTACTCGAAGCGACAAGGTTTTTGCAGCTTCCCGAAAAAAGGGGTAATCAGAAGAATTTAACTAAATTTAGGAGTTATATAAGGTGATGAAGGCTCTCAAAGCAAGATATGCTGTCATTGATGTGGCTTATGCGCTAGAACCTATTTAAGGACTATACCATTCTTCTTTGCTTCATCATGGTTATTGCTCAACCTCTAACCCAACAAACCCGTTCCCTCCTCATACGGTGAGATGTTCTACAATCAACCAAACGAAAATAAATCAGTTAGTTAGTGTATTGAGGGCAAAGGTAGTCTAATGCAGAGAGTTCAGAAATGGTTGGCTGATCAAGCCAATCAGTCAGTACTTTGGTTACTGCTTGGGGGACTACTATTTCGGAGCATCATTGCTTTTTGGCTCTACCCAGGCATTGATGAAACTTACTACTACCTCTACAGTCTGCATTTGGATTGGAGCTATTTTGATCATCCAGTGTTAGTGGCACTCACTACTGGCTTTGGTCCTTGGATAACAGGAGTTGTTTCTCAATTCACTATCCGTCTGGCAACCTTGATTTTGTATACAGGCAGTCTGTTCCTGCTTTATCTGACTAGTGCTCAACTATTTGGTGTTAAAGCTGCCAGACTAACTTTAGCGATCGCAACCATCATTCCCATTTTTCAGGTTGGTTTTGGTGTTCTCAGCTTACCAGACTCTCCTCTGATCTTTTTCTGGTCGGCGAGTTTATGTGTAGCAGCTTACGAATTTTTTGGACAATCTACAGAGGATGAGAGGGTAATAGAATCTGATGTAGGGGCGAAGCATTTGGGCGATAATTCATCAAAGAAACCCAAAGTATACAGTCCAAATGCTTCGTCCTCCGGTAGTTGGGACGTTTCCTACTATCCCAGCTATCGCTTAGCTATCTTGAGTGTCTTAGTTGGCTTGGCTTGTTTGGGTAAATATCATGGCTTTATTTTGGGTTTAGGACTAGTAGGTTTCTGCTTAACCAGTCCTCGGCATCGCTGTGCGCTATTATCCCCTTGGACGTGGTTAGGATTAGGCTTATTTATTCTCACCCTCTTTCCCATTTGGTTCTGGAATATGCAGCATGATTGGGTATCCTTTCGCTTTCAATTATCCCTGCGCTTTCAACCAGGGTCAGAGGAAACCAAAAGTGGCTATGATTTGTTGGGAGTAGCAGTTGCTTTTTTAGCTGGGATCGGTTATTTGTTCCCTACAATGGGATTCCCTTTATGGTGGGTAAGTTTGCGATCGCTATGGGGAATGGTGAGATGGGGAGACGCGGAGACGCGGAGACGCGGAGATGGGGAGTTGGAGAGCTGGGGGAGAGATAATAGTCTTGATTTGAGTGGTGTTGCCACTACTGCACCATTATCATTAACCAACACTGAAGATTTAGCAGCAAAGCAGTTGTTGATTTTATGGGTATCCCTACCCCTAACTATCGGATTTACGCTCCTAGGAGGAGCTCAACCAATTCTACCAACTTGGTCAATGCCGGGATTTTGGGGGTTAACTTTGTTACTCGCATACAAAGCTCTTAGCTGGCAAAAGCAATCTCGGCGTTGGGTGCGACGCTGGCTGCAAGGTTCAGGGCTATTCTTGGCGAGCTGTATCCTTTTAGTACTCTTACATGTAACTACCGGTACATTGCAAAAGTCCGGTCAATATGCACTATTAGGAGGGTTCTTATCTGTTAAAGATGACCCTTCAACAGAATTGATCGATATTAAGCAACTGCGGCGTGGTTTTAAGGAATCCCCTGTACTGAACCAAGCTTTGCAGAAGTCAGGTTTTGTCTTTACCAATGGCTTTTACTTAGGTGGTATGGTAGGTATGGCTCTTAGTCCGATTACTACCACACCAATTACTTGCTTCGGTGAGGATGTGCGAGGCTTTGCTTTCTGGTCTCAACCAGAACAATGGTTGGGGAAAGAGGGACTATACGTTACCCTTGAGCGCTTTCATGACCTCTTTGAAATAACGGATTCCTATCGACCTTACTTTAGCAGTTTCCAGGAGATTGCCACAGTACCGATTCGACGGGGAGGGGCAGTTACAGAAGTTTTCCACGTCTATCAAACTGGAAAAATGCTCAAGCCGTATCCTCAAGGTAGGAGGCAGTAGGCAGGAGGGAAGGGGGTGAGCGAAAAAAAGGGTGGGGAGATGGGGAGATGGGGAGATGGGGAGATAGGGAAACAAAGGAGAACTATAGCACAGGAAATGAATAATAATCCCACCACATCCTGGAATCATGTCCGCACTGCTTTTCAGAAAATCTGGGGATATGATGATTTCCGCCCACCTCAAGGAGAAATTGTTAGTACTTTGCTATCAAAACGAGATGCGCTGATTGTTCTACCAACTGGTGGTGGTAAATCAATTTGCTTTCAGCTCCCAGCTCTGCTACAAACTGGATTAACTTTAGTAATTTCCCCTCTGGTAGCTCTGATGGAAAATCAGGTGCAGGAACTGCATGAGCGCCAGCTACCCGCTTCCTTGTTACACAGTGAAATACCTTCTTGGAAACGCAAACAAACTCTTCAAGCATTAGAAAAGCAGCAGCTAAGATTGCTTTATCTGTCCCCAGAAACTCTACTCAGTGCCCCGGTGTGGGAACGACTGTGCCAACCGCAGCTCAAGATTAATGGGTTGATTTTGGATGAAGCTCATTGTCTGGTACAGTGGGGCGATACCTTTCGACCAGCTTATCGACGTTTGGGTGCAGTACGACCAGCCTTACTCCAAAATAAATCAAAGGGGACAAAAATAGCGAACCTAGCACAGCGAAGTTCCTTCGGCATCGCCGCCTTCACTGCTACCGCAGATCCCAGCGCCCAACAAACCATCTGCAATGTCTTGCAACTACAACAACCAGAAGTCTTTTTAATCAGTCCCTATCGACAAAATCTCCACCTCAAGGTACAGATTGTCTGGACACCTAAAGGGCGTCGGCAGCAAATGCTGAAGTTTATCCAAGCAAGAGCTAAACAAGCAGGTTTAGTCTATGTCCGTTCCCGAAGAGATAGTGAAGATTTAGCCCAGTGGTTTAGGCAACTAGGTTACACAACAGCAGCTTACCATGCTGGGTTGAGCGCCCAAGAGCGCCGCTCAATTGAAGCTAGTTGGCTCAGGGGGAAAACCCAATTTGTCGTTTGCACCTGTGCCTTTGGCATGGGTATCAATAAACCAGATGTCCGTTGGGTGGTGCATTTTCAAGCTCCCCAACTGTTATCAGAGTATATTCAAGAAGTAGGTCGAGGGGGAAGAGATGGTAAGCCAGCAGCTGCCTTAACGTTGGTAAGTGAGCCTACAGGCTGGCTCAATCCAGAGGATAAGCAACGACGGGAATTTTTTGAGAATAAGTTGCGATCGCAATATCAAAACGCCCAAGGGCTAATCAATAAATTACCAGATCAAGGAGAAGTAGCAACGGTAGCAAGGAAATTTCGCGACGGTGCAGTTGCTCTAGCTCTCCTCCATAGTGCTGGACAATTAGAGTGGCAAGATCCCTTCCATTACCGTAAACAGTCTTCAACTAAATCCCGCTTCCTCAACCAGTTGAGTGCTACCCAGCAACAGATACAATCCCAAATGACTCAATACCTGACTACCCGCAACTGCCGTTGGCAATTTCTGTTAAGAGCTTTTGGCTTTACAAAGGAGGCAGCAGGGTTTAGGTGCGATCGTTGTGATAATTGTTTGAGACGCTAGTACCGCTGCGCGGAATTAAGAATTAAGAATTAAGAATGCTTATAGAGTAAGGATTCTATCGATCTCAAGCTAGTAGGGGCGAATAGCCATTCGCCCCTACTGCTTCCTACTCCCTACTTTCAAGTCAGGAGGCTCCAAGCCTATCCCTTGCTGTTGGCAAAAAAACGGGGTAGTTCACCCGGATTTGGTATAATTTCTAGTCACCTTGAATATGTCGTGGTTAATATACACCATGCAAAATGTTAATCTAATTGATTTAATTTACCTAAGGTGAGGACCAAAATCTCTAATATACAGCACTTTGCAGCTTAATGAGGTACATCTTACTCCTGCCTCGGAGTCTTCTGCCTCCTACCTTCAAGCAACAAACTCTGTACTTCACTTAGATGAAAACCGCTGTAACGACTAATTGCAATCAATTACCCAGAAAATACTTACAAAAAGGTGATATCTGTGATTCAAAATCTAAAATCTCCCATCTGAAACTCCCTAGACTGAAGTTAGAACTCAATTGGAGGGCTTGCCTTGACTGAAAACACAACTTCCCTCCAAACCATCTCCCGCAGTGAACTTCGCCAGCTGGTGCGTAGACAAATGTTAATGCTGCTGGAGCAAGAAAATCTCCAAGGAGCAAAAGCGCTGCTAGTACCAGTACAACCAGTAGATATAGCTGAAGCAATTGAAGGGTTGCCAGAAGGGATGCAAGTGATTGCTTTCCGCTTACTATCCAAAAATGAGGCGATTGAAGTTTATGAATATCTGGATTCTACTGTCCAACAGTCTTTGATTGAGGAGTTCAAGCGTCAGGAAGTCATTGACATTGTTGATAAAATGTCCCCAGATGACCGAGCACGATTATTTGACGAATTACCAGCAAAAATTGTCCGTCGTCTGTTAGCAGAACTGAGTCCAAAAGAACGTCAAAGTACTGCCTTGCTGTTGGGTTATGAGGAGGATACAGCTGGGCGGATTATGACCCCTGAGTACATTTCTCTTAAAGAAAACTTAACTGTTACTGAAACCCTGGAAAGGATTCGCAGTTTAGCAAATGTTTCGGAAATTATCTATTATCTCTATGTTACAGATAACTCTCGAGGCTTAACAGGAATCGTTTCACTGCGAGATTTGGTGCTTTCCTCCCCAGAAAAAACCCTAGGGGAAATTATGACTCGTGATTTGGTTAGTGTCCCTACTGATACAGATCAAGAAGAGGTAGCACGTATGATCCAACGGTATGATTTATTTGCGCTACCAATTGTTGATAAAGAAAAACGTTTAGTAGGGGTTGTGACGGTAGATGACGTTATTGACATTATAGAGCAGGAAGCAACAGAAGATATCTATGCTTTGGGTGGCGGTGTGCAATCGGGGGGTGACAATTATTTTCAAACGAATTTGTTAACCGTTGCTCGTAGACGAGTTGTCTGGTTATTTGTCTTACTATTTACCAACGGCGTCACCAGTACAATTATCCAATCTCAGGGGGAGCTCTTGAAGCAAGTAGTGCTACTAGCAGCATTTATCCCTCTGCTAACTGGTACTGGGGGTAATGTTGGTGCTCAGTCTTCAACAGTAGTCATCCGTGGCTTAAATACAGATGAGATTCGTGACTTAGGTACAGCTCAGGTTATTTGGCGAGAAGCTCTAGCTGGAACCATTCTGGGGACAATTCTCGGAACAGTAGCAACAGTATGGGCTTACTTACTGCTACAAAATTGGAGTTTTTTAGCTCCCTTCTCTATGGAACATGGTCTTGTTGCTGTATGTGTGGGAACTAGTCTAATTGCGATCGCGATTCTTGCCTCTGTTGCTGGTTCAGCATTACCGTTTCTCTTCCGCTCCCTAAGTTTAGATCCTGCCCTGATGTCAGCACCATTTATCACCACCGTAGTTGACGTTTTAGGTGTGCTGATTTATTTCAACATTGCCAGAGTCATCTTAGGGCTTTAACTCATCCCTAAAGGAATGGGTTTCCCGCCGCTTTCGGTGAACTACCTACGCTAACTCTTTGGGTACAGCGTGGGACTTAACCCAACATTTTAGCTTCAACAGCAAGAAGCCCCGCTCCATAGTCGCGTTAACGTCCTATGCAACAGCAGGAGTCGCGCTTGTTGCCCACGCTATACCGCGATAGCGGTTAGCGCTGGGAGTATGTCACTTAATCGAAGTACTCAAAATCTAATTTTGAGGAGTTGTTTGTTATATTTTTTTCGTATATAATATCCAGTTTAAAATAACTGTCGGTGACACCAAAAAATCTCAACAATGAACAGTAATAACTGGTAACTGATGAAGCTCTTTGGTGTAATTCTACTTTTACGGCAAATCAACTAAATTATTCTTTTGAACAGTCCTGTCATCATAAACAGTAGTGGAGTGGTTCGCGATGAGCGAGCAATATAACGGCCGGAGATGGCAACAGCCAGCTATTTGCCGCATTTTGGATGCCAATTTAGATCGAGCCAGAGAAGGGCTGCGCATTATTGAAGAGTGGTGTCGCTTTGGGCTCAACAATCTTGAGTTTGCTGGTGATTGCAAGGAAATGCGCCAGGAATTGGCTAGCTGGCATACTCAGGATCTCCGAGACTGGCGGGATACCCCTGGAGATATAGGTACGGAACTAACTCATCCTGGGGAAGAACAACGCTTGAGCATCCAGCAGGTGCTACAGGCTAATTTTTGCCGCATTCAAGAGGCACTGCGAGTCTTGGAAGAATATGGCAAGCTGAACAATCCAGTAATGGGGAGCTTGTGCAAGCAAATGCGCTACCGGGTTTATACCCTAGAGAGCAATTTGTTGGCATCCCACCGTTATCAACTACTCCAGCGATCGCAACTTTATCTGGTTACTGCTACTAATGAACAGCTGTTTTCCACCGTCGAGGCTGCCCTACAAGGGGGACTTACGATGGTACAGTATCGGGAAAAAAATGCAGATGATACGGTGAAAATATCCCATGGTCAAAAACTCTGCCAACTCTGCCATCACTATGGTGCTCTGTTTATTATGAACGACCGGGTAGATTTAGCCTTGGCAATTGATGCAGATGGGGTTCACCTGGGACAACATGATGTGCCAATAAACCTAGCACGACAGTTACTCGGACCACAGCGCCTAATTGGGCGTTCTACCACCAACCCGGATGAAATGCACCGTGCGATCGCAGAAGGTGCGGATTACATCGGCGTTGGACCAGTTTATGATACACCAACCAAGCCTGGTAAAGCGGCTGCTGGTTTAGAGTATGTCAAGTATGCCACCCAAAATGCAACTATACCCTGGTTCGCGATCGGAGGAATTGATCCGAGTAACTTACAAGAAGTTCTGAGTGCTGGTGCCCAGCGAGTGGCTATTGTTCGTGCGATTATGCAAGCAGAACAACCTACCTTAGTTACCCAATATTTTTTATCTCAGCTTACCAAAGAGCAAACTCTCCGTCGCCTTGAAGTTCGCGTTTATCAATCTCATGAATAACCAATCTAAGCAAATCACTCTTCAAGTTAATGGTGAAGTTCATAGCTGTTCTAGTTCAACTCAGTTACCCCAACTCTTAGAACAGTTAGGCTTAAACCCACGCCTCTTAGCAGTGGAATACAACGGTGAAATTCTTCATCGACAGTTTTGGTCACGAACTCAGGTTCAAGAGGGGGATAAAATTGAAATTGTTACTATTGTTGGTGGCGGTTAGTAATGAGCGACTGACGGCGAATTAAGAATTAAGAATTAAGAATTAAGAATTCATTGATATAATCGCTGAAAAAGAAGTCAGAAACTATTCATATCAAGGGATTCAGCCATCCCTTTTTATTTTTAGTTTCTCGAGAGTAATGAGTCCAACAGACCGAATAAGCTTTGATTACACGGCTATTCAAACAGGACTTACACAAAACCTCTATTTGTAGGGTGTGTTAGCGTAGCGTAACGCACCTTTAACTATAACTTCAGTTCAACTAAAAATTGACTCTTTAATTAATGGGATTGTTCCTGTAAATTTTATTAATAACAAACTCAGATTTTATTTAACTTACTAGTATATTAATTGTCAATCTGTTTAAACAATTGGTATTAAATTATTTACCCTAAGTAGGTTCTGCTGGAGAGCTGAGCATGAATTATTAGCGATTATTCCTGATGAATTCATCAAACTATCCTGACTGGTAATCTCAACCCTTGTATGGTTATTTAAGGACATCTAAATAAACAAATAAACTAATTCTCTGAATCGAGGAAACTACAGAGATTCGGAGGCTTAAACAAACAGATCGAGTCCAAAAAATGGATGGATTTTATTTATGGACAGTAAATTTTATTATACAATAATCAATCGTAGCAGTTCCCAAAAACAGCTAACTCAACCACTTACTAGTTTAATTTTACTAAGTATTCTTGCCATTATACCTGCTCCAGTAAGAGCGCAACTTCCTACTTTTATCCCTATCCCTCCCGCTGAAGTTAACACAGAAACACCGATACAATTACCAGTTCCTGAACCGAACCCTATCGGTGGAAGTAATATTCTTTCTCCATCAGCATTACCACTTCCTGATCCTGCCACTTCCACTGGAATTAACACAGTACCGGTGAGACAATTGCCAGCTTGTGTAGCTGTCAACTCTACTGGCATTAATACAGCACCAGTCGAAAAAGCTTATCTGCTCGGAGCAGGGGATCAACTCCGTGTGGATGTCTTTGATGTTCCCGAATACAGTGGTGAGTTTAAGGTACTAGTGGATGGTAGGCTCAACTTGCCCGTGATTGGTAGTGTCTCTGTTCAGGGATTAAGCATCCCCGCTGCCAATGCAGAAATTACCAGTCGATATGCTCGCTATATTAAAAGACCTCTGGTTACCCTAACACTCGTAGCTGCACGTCCCATGACTGTTGCCCTAGCAGGGGAAATAAATCGTCCTGGTTCTTACACTATACCTCTGACTGATGAGAACAATTTTCCCAAGGTAACCGAAGCTATTAACCTAGCTGGAGGTATTACCCGTGCTTCAGCAGTTCGTGAGGTGCGCATCAGACGCCGTAATGCTGCCCCTTGTAATGTCAATCTCTGGGAGTTGTTCCAGAACGGCAATCTGAGCCAAGATATTAGCTTGAGGGATGGAGACGAAATTTTTATCCCTGCTACTACTAGTGTGGATACAGTGGAGAATACCCTGTTGGCAACTGCCAGCTTTTCACCAGAAGAAACCAGACCTGTTAAGATTGCTGTTACTGGAGAAGTAGAGCGCCCAGGACCTTATATCGTCTCAGGAACCACTGATGCTGTCGCTACAGGTGGAGGACCTGGTGACCCACCAAGAGTCGCCCAAGCTCTCCAAGCTGCTGGGGGTGTTACCCAATTAGCGGATATGCGTAATATTCAGGTACAACGGCTAACTAAAAGCGGCTCACAGCAAGTGATTAATGTTGATTTGTGGCAACTGTTGAAAGGAGGTGACTTTTCACAAAATATTCTGTTGCAAGAAGGTGACTTGGTGGTAATACCTACAGCTCAAGAGCCTTTTGCCGATGAGGTAACCGAGTTAGCTGATTCGAGTTTTGCTCCTGGTATTATCCAGGTTAATGTGGTTGGAGAAGTAGATACCCCTGGAGTAGTAGAAGTTAGACCAAATGCTCCTTTGAATGACGCAATTTTAGCAGCTGGGGGATTTGATCAAGTTCGTGCCAATCGGGGTTCTGTAGAGTTGATTCGCCTCAACCGCAATGGCACAGTGGAAAAGCGGAAAATATCGGTAGATTTTGAAGCAGGAGTCAATGAGGAAACCAATCCTCCTCTGCGCCCCGATGATATTATCGTGATCAATCGTTCTGGACTGACTGCCTTTACAGATACCGTAGGTCAGATTTTAGACCCCCTCGGCTCCATATTGGGTATATTTAATGTCTTCCAGGGTTTTGCTGAAGGTTTCGGAGGCAACAATAACAATTGAGCATCATTAAACCAGCTGTCCACCCAAGTTATATGACAGCTGGCTTGTTTATCCTTTCCAGTACTGTAGGCTCCAGTACTCTTAGAGGATTGATTTATTCAGATTTATTGAGAAAGCCCTGGACTTGTTGCAGAGCAATGGCACCAATATTGAATGCTACCCAGCCGAGGGCTAGGAGTAGGGGCAACGCAACTATCAATATACGCAAATCCATGTTTTTAGTTTCCTCCTTTAAGGATTAAAGTTTTTTGAACTTTTCTCATTTTTCTATTTTTAAGCAAATTGGCGCGATTTACCACAGAACATTTGCTTATTGATACCCATTATCCATAGAATGTGGATGATTCTTGCTGAGATCGATAACAGATGCCGTACCTGTGGGAGGCTCTTAAGAAACAAGGCAGTCATCATGAGCGATCGCGTCGCTCACCACTAATTATAAAAGTTGCACTTTCAAGTCAAGAGGCTCCAGGGCAAGAGGCAGGAGGAAAATCCGTGGGAAACTCTGAATAAATTATGTCATCCTGAGCGGTAGTGTTCTCCATACCTCATTTTTATTATCGGTTTATTCGTAATTTTCTATTAAATAAGAGTAATTTTTTATACTTGGCTTTCGCTAGTGTTGTGGGCGATCGCAAAAGCCAAATCTCCAAACAGCCGCAATTCATAGTATTGTACTTTAGTGTGCTGAATCTGGGTTGCCATTTGATAATAACGCCGTGCTACACTGAAAAAAATCAAAGCATGTTCGCAGTTATGGCGCGATCTCGATTGGGTAAAAGTACAAAAAACGGGGTGCTAAAAATGTTACAACTCAATCTGAGGTTATGATTGCTGCCTTAGCTCAAAACTTAGGATGTGCATCGTAAATTTCTTTCAATCAGAGGATGCGTGAAATTGAGCAGAGGCTAGCAGCAGCAAAAGCCAAGGTAGGAAAAAATTAAATAGGCCATCATCAGGAAGAAAGCAGATTTGATTATAGATATTTGTAAATCTGAGAGATATGCTTTTTCTTAACTAATTACCATGCAACTTCTTTGTGCTGAACCACCCAATGGGATTATTGGGTAACTTTAAAAATAATGAGCGATTACTATCCATTGTTCTGAAAGCATTAGAAGCCAGGGAATTTCAGAGCAGGGGAGAAAAAGTCTGAAATGATAAAGAAGGTATTCAGCGCTAAGTTATTATAACTTGCCTTGAATACATGATTATCCTGTCAACTTTTCTTCTTTATTAAGAGTTTTCTCAATAGTGCAGCGCGACGGAAATAATCAAAGGGTTAAAAAGCTTTCCTTTTCCGTACAAGCTTTCTTCCCTTGGAGCCTTCTGTTCCCCTCCTTGGAAAGGCTAGGGATGGGTTCTGCCTTCTTGCACTAGTTAGTTTCTACTACAAAAGTTCAGTACAAAACTTACGCAAATAAGTTATTATGCAGTTTTTTATGATGAAATTGTGTCATGGAAATAGGTTCGTGTGGCTGACTATTACTAGTTTCACTCTAGTTCTAGTATCTGGTTGTACTCCATTCATGTCTAATATACTGGAGAGTATTTTACCTAAATCTTCACCTGAACCCATTGAAGTTAAGTTGATTGTGAAGACAGAACAAGGAGAAGTTATAGAAGGGGCAAAAATACAATTTACATTTGATGGTCCGCCAGAAACTAGATGGACTAATAATGAAGGTTATGCTCGTGTCGAAATTCCTCAAAGAGATGATATTGATGTTGACATAACTAAGGAGGGATTTAAAACTTCAAATCAAACGATGAATTTAAAAGCAGATCCTCGTAGAACGAGAACTTATCGATTAGAGGAAGAAGAAAAAAGTCCTGATCAGTCAAAATCTGGTCGAGAAATTATTATATATCCGTACCCCGTTAGAGAACCAAAGATACCAATAGGTATTCTGCCGAATAGTGAAAATGGATATACGTTAACAAGACCGTTAGGTCACTTTAAAGGTAATAGATGGTTATTGGATTTATCATATGAAAACAATGTGTATCATTACAAAGGAACAGAAATTTCCACTGGAGAGTCACTTAGGCTTACAAATCCTCAAGTTTCCGGGAATAATAATCGTAAAATATATACTTGGAAGAATGGACAATATAAGTATCAAGTAATATGGCAACCAGGTGATCCAGATTTTGTCCGTTTACAAGTATTTGTTCCCAATGGCAAAAAATTGGTGGATGACATGCTAGAAAAATAATTAGCTTCAAGTAAAAACTAACAAGTAATCATTTTAGTTTCCACAACTAAAGATTAAATACAAAACTGATACCAAGGAGTATTATGCAGAGCTTTGTGAATAACTTACCTGACCAAGTTAAATTTGGATTGTTTTTGGTTGCCTTAGTAATAGCATTAGTGACTGGTTATAGTTTTAATGGCTCTGATATTCCTAAAATAGATAATTCAATACAAGTTGACTTTGTTGTACACACAGAGCAAAAACAACCTGTAGAAGGAGCAAAAATACAGTTTATTTTTGATGGCGCACCAGAACCGAGATGGACTAATGATCTGGGTTATGCTCGTGTCGAAATTCCTCAAAGAGATGATATTGATATTGTCATAACTAAGAAGGGATTTAAAACTTTAAGTCAAACAATGAACTTAAAAGCAGATACTGACAGAACAAGAATTTATCAATTAGAAGCTGACAAAAGTTCATCTAGTAAGCCTACATATAAATATCACACATCACAAAACGAATTGATATTCCTCTAAAAGCCTAAATCAGTTCCTTTTCCTGCATGTACTAGAGCTAGCTTCTCATATGCTTTGGCATGTTCAACAAGTTTAGCTGCCTCTGCTTCAGAAACGTCTCGCAATTGTTTAGCAGGAACTCCAGCGACAAGGGAAAATGGTGGAACATCCTTTGTGACTACAGCTCCAGCACCAACAATGCTACCTGTACCGACTCTGACACCATCTAGCACAACAGCACCAATACCAATGAGACAACCTCGTTCAATATAAGCAGAATGAACAACAGCGCGATGACCGACGGTGACATGATCTTCTAGAATTGTTGGCTTACCGGGATCTCCGTGTAAAATCGCCCCATCTTGAATATTAGTTCGTTCACCAATTTCAATGCGCTCCACATCTCCCCGTACAACAGCACCATACCAAATGTTGACTCCTGCTGCTAGCAATACCTGACCCATAACCACTGCATTTGGGGCAATAAAAGCAGCTTGAGATAAGTCAGGAGTAGGCCAATAGGTAGTTGACAATAAGGGTTGATTAAAATAATTCACGATATAGAGATAGATATCACCAAACACGGGGATAGCGAGTGTATTCTATAATAAAAAAGCCATAGATACGAGTACACATGCTAAAAACACAGATAAGTACTTGATGATTAATTCAGGTTCACAGTATCCCATATTTGGTTCGGAGATTCAGTGTCCTCACTGCCACCAAGTAATTCAGGCATTGACACTGACAGATACTTATCTGTGTCCTCGCCATGGTGCCTTTGAGGCCAACCCAAAAACGGGTGAATTGGTTCATTTACAGTCAGCGCGTCATTGGCGTCGGTGGAAAGATAAATGGTATCGCCAGCACACCCATCCCGATGGAATTCGTTTTGAGATTCATGAAGCTCTAGACAAACTCTATACACAAGGTTACCGAGCGACACGAGTGATTATTGCTAGTCGTTATCGGGATTTAGTCAGTTCCTACTTAGAGCGTAGCACTCCTTGGCGTGGTAACTCAGAGCCTACACAACCCAGGCTTTATGGTTTACCGGTAGAATTTAGCCCCGAACCGGAAGAAGACAGTTGCTGGGAAGTGATCAATTTCGATCTAGAAAAAGAACCAGGTGTTCCTGTACGCTATCCCTACTTCCGTCTATTTGAGTAAGACTAACAACAAACCAATGCATCATGCTTCGATTCGTACAGCGAACATTCACCGCGCGATCGCTTTCTACGAACAATTGGGATTTACTGTTTCTGAACGCTTTACCACCGGGATAACCCTAGCCTGTTGGATGGAGGGACTAGGTGGACGTATCGAACTGATCCAAATTCCCGAACCCAAACCTGCCCCCGATGCTTTTGGTGATGAACATTATGTAGGATACTACCATTTGTCTTTTGAGTTAACTGATACTCCTACAGATCTTCCAACCTGGTTAGAGTCCCTGCAAAATAAATTTAATGAGGCTTACAGTAAGAATCCCGATCAGTTTCAACCACTGAAAGTTCTGCTAGAGCCTACTCAACAGATCATTGGAAATCGCGTCTACGAAGTTGCTTTTATTGCTGATATTGATGGACTACCCCTAGAATTTTTGCGGGTTTTAGGGAACTGATTCACAATTTGATTAATTCAGCAGCGATTTATCCGGATAGTAGAATCTTGTTGAAGAAGAAAGGAGTGGTAGATGCACCCTGATACCCCTCTTCTGTCAGACTCCGAAAAATGGGGGTCAAACCCTGATTCTCTCGTTAGCTTTCGTTGGCTGTAATGACTCAGCGTTCGCTCAATTTCCTTTGTCTATTCAGAATTATTGTGCTAAAACACTTATTATATAAAGGTTTGAGAAGATATAGAGAGGGGTGAGCTTTCTAGAAATTGAAAGAATGCGATCGCTAGCTAAGATCCTTCAACTCCTGATAACTTCGTTGGTAGCCCAATCAGGGTAAAATTTTCCCTGTCTCCTCTCAAATTTCTGAAAGCCTTGTGTACAAGGCTTTTTGCTCGATTTATCGAGCAGCTAACTTTTCAAATGAGCGAACGGTGAGTAATGACGGAATTTCGTCAGAATTTCGGAAAGTGACAGAAGAGGGGTAAGTATCACGAGTCCAATTATCGGCAGCTTTAGCTTCTGACTGCGCCCGCTTTTTGATGGCTTCAATCAGCTCCATCGTTTTTTGCTTGACTTCGTCCGACTCATCCGGCATGTTTTTCTTTACGAGGTCTTGGGTTTGGGAGCTGACTTTCTCTATTGCGGATTCTTCTGGAGCCTTGGGTTCAGCAGATTCTTGAGGATTACTGGTTTCAGAACTCATGATTCCTCCTACAAAAATTAGGGTGAATTTTTCAGTTTTCTGCTACTACTATATCGAACATGCTATGAAGATGAAGCTTGTTTAACTTTTTATAATAAGAGTAGTCAGAGGAAGATTATGGATAAACCACAACAGGAAGTTGACCCTAATCTTTTGAATAATCTCAGGTCAACCTTAGGAGTGCTGGAGCTAGATCAAAGCTCCCAGCTTTATCGAGATGTAGTGACAATCTGTGACCATTTCGAGAATCCAGGCTTTCGGATTGCTGTATTCGGTCCGTTTAATTACGGTAAGTCAACTCTGCTCAATGCTTTATTGGGTAAACGTACTTTGCCGATTGATTTGATTCCCACTACCGGTGCAGCTATTCATGTCCGCTATGGAGAAGAACTAAGTAGCAACATTACCCTGACAGATGGCACAGAAATTAGAGAACAAGGTACTGAGCTACTCAAACAGTATGCCATTCTGGATAACCACAGATGTATGCGCAGTAATGTTGCCTCGGTGACGGTTTACTGCTCCCATCCCTTCTTACAAACTGGAGTAGAATTTCTAGATTTACCCGGAACAAATGATCAAGAAGCACAGAATATTTTGGTGCGAGAGCAACTACTAACAGCAGATTTGGTGGTGCAGGTGCTAGATAGTCGTCAACTAATGACCTTGGGTGAGCGAGAAAACTTGAGGGATTGGTTACTGGATCGGGGTATCGAAACTGTAGTTTTTGTTGTCAATTTCCTCAATTTATTAGCACCAGAAGAGCAAAAAGAAGTTTATTCTCGTCTCCGATTTGTAGCAGAAAGTTTTCGGGCACAATTACCGAATAATGTCAGTAATCTTTACCGGGTTGATGCTCTACCAGCTTTAAGAGCTAGACTCAAAGGAGATACTGCTGCTGCCCAAACTAGTGGACTTACTACTTTTGAATCAGCTCTGCAAACTATTGTAACAGCTCAACAAGAAAAGACGGCAATTCGCTTACCTCGTGTTCTAGCGATCGCAGCTCAGCTTAAGCAAATTCTAGAAACTAAAATCCAAGAGATATCTACTGAATTAGTAGCTCTCCAACAGAAGCACAATACCAAGCTTGAAATTAAACAAAAAGCCCAGAAACTAATTCAACAAGGTTTCTCTGCTAGTGTCTCTGATTTCCAGAGTTGGCTGTATTTACCTAAGCTACTAGAGCGCTATCAATCAGAAGTTGCTCTAGCGCTGCAAAAGGGTATATTTATTACTCAGGAAACTGGAAAATTTCAACAAGAAGCCAGAGATTATCAACAAGCGATCGTTGATTGGGTTACCAAAGCCTGTGAATTTTTCGAGCAGCAACCCCCTGCTGAGCTAGCTATTGATTTTCTTGAGACTCCCCAAGTCGATATATCCAAACCACCTCCTGCTACACAACAATCCACCAGTGTTGCTCCGGTAGCAGTCGCGACTGGGATTGGTTGGGTTTTAGGAGGACCTGTGGGAGCAGCAGTGGTAGGAGGAGCAAGTTATGTCCTCAAGAAATCTACACAGAAGCAACAACAGCAAGACTCATCAACTACTCCCACTTCACAGCAAGTTACTCAAATTTATGAGGATGCAGCAAAGGAGTATCTTACTCGTTTCAGTACGGAAGCTTTCTCTACTCTTCAGCAATATGAGGAAGCTGTAGCCAAGATTATTAATTTTCCAGTCACCATAGAACCTTTAAAGATGACAGCTGAGCATCATCATTTACAGTTATTACAGACTTTACTAGCTAGTTTAAATTAGGAACTACCGTCAAAAAGCCACAATAGAAATCTTGTGGAATAGGCATCTTGCCTGTCCTTGTCTACCCCACTTAGATGAAATTTGCTGTATCTGTGCCGGATTTGGTATTAGTCCTGAGAGTTCAAATAATACCAAAACTGGCGAAGAAGTACTACTCTTCGCCAGCTTAAGTTCACATTCTGTTTAGATGGTTGAAACCAAAAGGATTAGAACTTAAAGACAGTGCGGATAGTTCCAACAAAAATGGTGTCGTTGTTGTCATTGTGTTCTGGGTTAAGAATCACAAGCACACCAGGGGTTATGGAAATATTTTTACTTAGCTTATAGTTGTATAAGCCCTCAATGTGATAAGAGGTATCACTATCTCGATTAACACCACTTGGCAATTCGCTACCACGGGCACGAGGTGGCATACCAAAGATTAAACCTAGCTTACTGCCTTTGCTGCCTACGTCTACAATGCCTATGTTGGCAGACCAGTTCCAAATGTCCCTGTCAGTTCCTCGTGCTATTAGTTCTCCGTTGGATGTGAATACACCTGCTTCCTCCAAGATGACATTTTGGTAACCTACCCAACCACCAACAGAAAATTTGCCAAACTTGAGGTTTGCCTGGATACCGTACTCATTAGCAGAAGTGGCAGCATTGCCACCATTGACAAAATCAGCAAAGGGGAAATTTGCGAAACCACTACCTGTATCACCAGCAATCCTGACTCTTCCTCCTCGGTAGTAAGAGTGAGCATAGGTTCCGGCTATAGTTAAGAAATCAGTAGGTTTTAGGGTCAGCTGACCGAGAGCTTTGTAGGTACCGTTAAATAGTCCTTCACTCGGATTGGGATCACTTGATTCATCAGCAATATAGCCTGCTGAGAGTTCTGCAAATTCACCTAGATCAAAGGTTATTGCTGCGCCAGCACCATCACGGACACGGTAGATTGGGTTGAAACGTCCAAAACGGGAAATAGCACCACTACCACTGCTAGCAAACAGAGGATTGACTACATTAATTACAGTGTCTTGAAACTCAGCTTCAGTAGCATCAACCTGAACCATGATACTCTCACCAATGGGGAAGCGATACCAGAGTTCACCAATCTCAAAATCGTTGCCATTAGTATCATCAAAGGCCAGGCGGGTCATTCTTGTGCCAGTAACACTCTCGTCAAACTGTGTCATATTCCTGGCTTGCAAACGGGTTCTCAGCTTATCTCTTCCCGTAAAGCTGGTTTCAAAGTTCAGGCGTACTCGGTTGGCGAAGATAGTGTTGACATCAAAATCATTATCATCACCATCAGTTCCACCAGGACTAGCCACAGCTGTCTCTTCACCAAAGGCATCTGCGATCGCAAAGATTACCTCACCTTTGAGCTTGGTGGTAGTAGAAAACTGATGGTCTTCCAAAAATGCTACCCGCGCATCCAAGTTGTCCACTCGGGTTCCCAACACTGCTAATTCGGCATCAAACTGCTGAATCAGGGTTCTGAGTGTTTCTAAATCCTCTTCAGTAACTACGCCACCTGCGGCAATAAGTTCCTGAATCCGGTCTAAACAAGCTCTTAAACCAGCAGCAAATTCGTAGCGGCTGGTGGGTCGATTGCCCCGGAAAGTACGGTCAGGGTATCCTACAAGACACTTGTAGTCTTCCACTAGCTCCCGCAAAGCATCGTAAGCCCAGTCTCCTGGGGAAACGTCACGAAGCTCGGTAATGCTGGTGAGCTGGGGTTGGATATTATCGTTCTCGTCGAGTGGTTTGCTGTAGGACTCGATTTGTTCTAAAACTTGATTGGTGTTATCCGAAGCTGGCAGTTGCTGAGGTAAAGTATTATCTGCCAAGTCAAAGCTTGGGCTTACCTGTATTGGTGTCAGGGATTCTGTTGACGCCTCTAGAACTGTACTCTCAGACGTCGAGGTAGACTCCGCAGTCGTCTCAGGCAGCAGAGTTAAAGCTTCAGTCGTAGGTTCTACTGTGCTTGTCACTTCGCTGATGGTATTAGTTGCTGCTTCCTCTGGAGCAATTTCAGCAGCATAGGTGTTGCCGACAACTAATAAGGAAGCTCCCAAAAGAGCTGGAGTGATTCTTAAACTATTCCAAAAAATTGTTGACATAATGTCTTAATAATCCTCACACCGGATGAAATCTAGAAAAACACAAACTTGATTTAATCAGCGATGGTGTTTTCGCCTTTTACTATACAGGAAAAGGTTGACATTTTTGAGGATGTTTTCTGTAAAAAAAACTTCTTTTTTAGACTATTTTGGTTAAGAAAAAATTAACGCAAATTAAACTAAAAATTAAATCAAACTGATATGATTTTTATTTCACATCAGCAAGGGTTAAGTTGATAGCAGCATCAACTTGCCTTAGCAGTACATCCAAGGTTGAGGAGTTATCTAGCACCACATCAGCACGAACTACCTTTTCTTCTAGAGGTAACTGACTATTAATTCGAGCTTGGGCTTGTTCTGGGGAAAGGTTATTCCGCTTCCTAATTCTCTTTAGTTGTTGTTGTGCTGAACAGCTAACTACCCAAATTTCAGTAACTAAATTAGTCAAGCCAGCTTCAAAGAGTAAAGGAATGACCAATACTACTATAGAATCAGTGAGTGTAGCGAGTTCGGCTCTGAAGCGATCGCGCACATAAGGATGTATCTGTTGCTCCAACCACTGCTTCTGTTCTGGATTGCTAAACACAATTTCCCCCAAGCGTCGGCGGTTGAGGCTACCATCGGGTAACTGAATCTCTGCACCGTAGTGTTTAAAAAGCTTATCAAGTATCGGCGAACCGAGTTCCACAGCTTCTCTAGCATAGACATCCGCATCTAATACTGGTAGCTGGTAGGTTGTAGCTAGATAATTCGAGACTGTAGTTTTACCAGTGCCAATGCCCCCACTTAAACCAATTAGACATTTTTTGTTCATAGCTAATTAGGGTTTGCTGAAAAAGTCGATTGATTCGGTTTGTGAAGTAATGAATAATGAATAATGAATAGGGATTTAGCCCAATTGAATCGGAGAAACAATTCTCTTCCCTATTGCCTATTGCCTATTGCCTTCTTTCTCGAGAGTAATGAGTGAATTACCCCTCGATTAGCTCCCAGATTTTTTCCATTATGCAAGGGTTTTGAGCCCATTTGATTGAATTTACACCGCACTTGACAAGGTAAAAAATGATTAAAAGCCTTGTCTGGTATAGCTTCCACACTCATGCAGTAAGCCCTAATTAGCGTTCAGCTGTCAGCCAAAAAGCTGACAGCTGATAACTACTCAATGATAAATTTGCAACTTTGAGATGCTCCCGATTCTACCTCTGCTGTTAATAATCATCAACCAAAGTAGAGGTTGCTCAACTCTTCTAGGGAAATATCAGCCCCTGATTGTGGAGTAAGGAAATAGGGATGGATTGGTAGGAGTTCAGCAGATTGATTTTCCTCAGAGGAGTTCAAAGTCTTCTCAATGATATTTAGATAACCTGTTGCCGTAGCTTCCCAAGTGTAGCAATTGAGTACCCGTTGCTGAGCCTCCTGTGCATAGTTCTGCCACTCTTGATCATCACATAACAATTGCTCCAAACCCTTGGCAATATCAGCATTATCTTCTGGATCTATCAATACTCCATATTTTTGCTCTCCCTCTTGCAAACTCTCACTCAAACCACCATTTTTAGTCGCTACTACTGGTAAACCTGCTGCTGCTGCTTCTAAGGGGGCAAGACCAAAGGGTTCGTAGAGAGCAGTTAGAGTGAACACTGAGCGGCGTTTTGCCAAAAATCGATAGGTTGCAGCTAGTGCTGGTTGATCCGGTACAGAAAAAGCACTAATCTTACCCCACAAGTCATTGGCTTGAACTACTTCACGGATAGGAGCCAAAACCATTTTTTCTGTCTGTTCATCTTTAGCTGGTTCTTTGAGTGCATTATCTAATCCGCCAGTAATCAGAACAATGTTGGCTTTCTCCTGAAGAGTTGGGCTTTGTGCAAAAGCTTGCACTAAACCTAAAAGGTTTTTTTTCGGATCTAATCGGCTTGATGCCAAAATTACAGGTAAGTGCCGCCGTGATTCAGTGATGTCTCGTGCCAGTCGTTCCTCAACTAATTGGTAGGTTGGTTCCTCATTATGTGCACGAGCTTCACTACTAAACATTTTGGGGTCTACTCCCGGTGGAATCACCGCAAAGCGACTATCATCGCCTACCTCAGTTGCTCCATGATAGGCATGATGAATGTATTGTTTGAGCCGTTCTTGCTCAGTATTGGTAATATTAACAGTGGAGCGATTCATACTCAGACGTTCAACCAGGAGGCGGCGTCCAAAGTGATAATACTTGTCCTTCTCAGCTAGATTTTCTGGAGTTATGTTCAGTTTGTCCATCTTCTGTGCCCCCAGGGAATGGGCAGTAAAGGAGAAGGGTATACCTGTTTTATCTTCAATTAGAGCCCCACAGAGTCCCCCATCAGCATAGTGGGTGGTCATAAAATCTGGTAAGCTACCCTCCTCCTGATAAAATTTCAGAATATTGGGTACCCATTCACTACCCAAATAGGGCCACAGCAACTCTTTGCGCAGGAATTCTTTAGGACCAGCTGGTAAACGAATGATGCGGACATTTTCTACATTAGGATAACTATCAAACACCTCAGCAAACTCTGGCCAATCTGGGTCTATAATTTGACGGGTGAGGATATCAACTTTGTGACCCTTGTGAGCCATTGCTATGGCAACTTCTTTGACATAGACTAGTTGACCACCAAAGTCAGGATGTTCGGTTATATAACTATCTGCTGAATTGAAGTTACCCTGAGGGTTGAGAAATCCAATGTGCATATTGGTTTATAAGAGCGTTTTGTCTTTGTCAAGTAGCTCAGCACCTAGTGTGCGGGTGTAAGCGAGCAAGTTATCAAACCATGACATTTGGCGACTTGCCGATAGTGGGAAAATTTAAGCACATTATGGTTATGAGCTGGTCTACCTGATTATATAGATTATGTGAATTTTTGTAAAATGATCTTGTACGAGAAACAAACAGTACTTAAGCTAATCTCACGTTTAAAAGGCGTGGGATTAGCTGAAATTAGATTGCTCTATTTTTGCTCTAAAGAACCATTAACTTTGTTATTGAAACCGTAAACTTGGCGATTACCAACTAAGGCAACTAACTTCACTTCCCGTTGATCCCCTGGCTCAAAGCGTACTGCTGTTCCAGCAGGTATATTCAGTCGCATACCTCTTGCTTGCTCTCGCTCAAACTCCAAAGCTTCATTTACCTCATAGAAATGAAAGTGAGACCCAACCTGGATTGGTCGATCACCACGATTTGCTACACTTAGTCTGAGTATGGGACGCCCCGCGTTTAGTTCAATTTCCCCTTCTTGTACCAAAATTTCACCTGGAATCACTAACTCTCTACTCCTTTGTCCTTGATTATTCCTAATGTTATATTCAGTCGAAAGATGAATAATTTGGCAACCGGCACAAAGATTATGGAGAATAGGGGATTTGAACCCCTGACCTCTGCGGTGCGATCGCAGCGCTCTACCAACTGAGCTAATTCCCCAGCTACGCCTGATCATTGTAGCACTTAGACTAATTTGTCAATTGTAGTTGTCTTCCGGGGGATGAGTTATCGTCATCTTTTTCTCTTCAACCTTGACCCTTTGAGCTTTACCAAAATAATGGGTTTAAAGCCCCGTCCTTCTAGGACGGCTTTTATTTTATTTTAATCTTTTATCTGCGATATTTTCTGATAAAATATAACCATGATAGTTAGAGAAGCCAAACTACTCAACGGCACCCAGCAGCAATATTTAGCTCTTGATGATGCCATCCGCACTGCCCAGTTTATTAGAAACAAGGCACTCCGGTACTGGATGGATAACCCAGGCACAACTAAAGCGGATTTGTATGCCTTGTGTAAGGACTTAGCTCAAGAGTTTCCTTTTGCCAAAAAGCTCAATTCTGCAGCACGTCAAGCTAGTGCCGAAAGAGCTTGGCAATCCATCTCTAATTTCTATCATCGTTGCCGAAAGCAACACCAGAAAAAGGGTTATCCCCAATTTCAAAAACACGGTCGCTCCCTCGAGTACAAAGTCTCAGGATGGAAGTTGTCTCAAGAGCGTATGAATATTGCTTTCACAGATGGTTTTCAGATTGGTACATTATCTTTATATTGCGATAAAACAACGAGGGAAGACCTATTTCGGCTTAAGATTAATCGAGTTCGTGTGGTTCGTAGGGCAGATGGCTATTATGCTCAATTTTGCTTTGATGCTGACCGAAATGAACCAGGACAATATACGGGAAATGTTATCGGATTAGACCTGGGTTTGAAATATTTCTACAAAGACCAAAATGATAATGCGGTAGTGTATCCTCAGTATCTCCGGAAGTCAGAGAAACGGTTAAAGAAGCAGCAAAGACGATTAAGCAAGAAGTTTGATAAAAACCAAAAGCCTCAGTCAAACAATTATCACAAGGCAAGAAAAAGATTAGGTAGAACTCACCTGAAAATCCAAAGACAGCGTAAGGATTGGGCTATCAAACAAGCTCGATGCGTAGTTCACTCTAACGATGTGATTGTCTATGAAGATTTAAAGGTGTCAAATATGGTCAAGAATCATCACTTGGCTAAATCAATTAATGATGCTAGTTGGTATCAGTTCACTCAATGGTTAGACTACTACGGAAAAATCTGGGATAAGGCAGTGGTGAAGGTTTCTCCCCACTATACATCTCAAGATTGTTCTAATTGTGGTCATCGAGCGAAGAAAAGCCTGAGCACCAGAACTCATTCATGCCCTAACTGTAAGATAGAACTGTGTCGAGATACAAACGCGGCAACTAATATCTTAAAAAAAGGCATGAAAGTTCTGGGTATGGAATGGAAAAACAGTACCTTTGGGCAAAAGGAATCTGCCTCGTAAGAGGGAAAGCATGGGGAGAAAACCGCCTCTGTTATGGATGGGAGACCAGATATTGCAAGTGGATTTCTATGAACCATGAACAAGAATCCCCACGCATGCAAGGCTGGGGAGTATGTCAAATATTCCGCTGAAATTCCTCAAGCAAATCCATCAGGTTCATCTGACACTGCACCGGTATCAAATCACCTAGGGGGATTTCCCGTTTACCCCCGATTTTCACAGGTATATTTTGGAGGATTTGCAATACCTGGTCTTCTTTCAGAGAATTAGCTGTGAGCAGAGGATAGATTTGTTCTGCCAAAGTGGTATTTAGATGAGCTTCTCTCAAGTAAAGATGCCACTTAGCCACGTCAATGTAAATGTTTTCGCCAATTTCGGCAGCGAGTGCTTCAATTGCTTGTGTAGTGTTTGTGTTAGCCATGGTAATTTAGGGTGCCGCTGGG
>CBDCVG010000085.1:0-23838 GCA_965222765.1 Caldora sp. | reverse complement strand
GGTTTAAATTTGTTTCGTGACCAACTAGACCGGTATGGAGAAGTAGATACTATTAGTCAAAGATGGCAGAAGGCAATTGCCCCACTACCAGATGAAACAGTAGTGATTTTAAATGCTGATGATCCCACTCTCTGCCACCTAGGTCAACAATTACGCCCAAAAAGTTCGATTCTTCGGTTTAACTGAACCAGAAGCCTATCTAGAGGAAATTCCCCACGCTGTAGACTCGATTTACTGTCCTAGTTGCGGGCATTCTTTGGACTATCAAGGAGTCTACCTCTCCCATTTAGGCGACTATAACTGTCCCCAATGCGGTTTTAGCAAAAGTCCCCTAGCAGTTGATAGTCAAGAGTGGCCCCAAATACTTATTGGCATTTATAACAAATACAATACCCTAGCAGCTGGGTTAGTAGCTACAGAAATGGGAATTAACCGTGCTGCTATTTACGACACCATCAAAAACTTTCGTGCTGCCTTTGGTAGAGCGGAGGAATTAGAAGTGAAAGGTAAGCATGTGCGAATTCTGTTATCCAAAAATCCTGTAGGGATGAATGAAACCATCCGTGCAGTGCATGACATCCAAAAAGTTGGGGGAGCATCCACCAAGTTGGTAGTACTCAATGACCGGACACCAGATGGTACTGATGTATCCTGGATTTGGGACGTGGATACTGAGAAGTTAGTGGAGTTAGGGGGAACTATTATTATTAGTGGCGATCGCGTTTACGATATGGCTTTGCGTTTACACTATAGTCAGACAAAAGGACAACAGAATTGCCAATTAATCGTCAAAGAAGATTTGCCAGAAGCGATCGCTACAGCTCTAGAACAGACCCCCAGCTGAAGAGACTCTACATATTCTGCCTACCTACTCCGCTATGTTAGAAGTAAGGGGCTTACTAACTGGTCGCCAAATTTTATAATTAAGCATCAGAGGTTCTGGTTGTGGGAGGCTCTAGTGGTTGAGGTTGGGTTGGTGTGCTCATGCTTTGGATTACTCCAATCAGCAAAGGCAAACCAATAAGCACCGCCAGGATGAGTGCAATCCACTTCAGCCAGCGTGATTTAGGTCTACCTTTGGCTGGATACCCACAAATCATACAAATTTCTTCTTCGGTGCTGGTTAGAGAGCCACAAACTTTACACGGTTCTAAAGCCATCTTTCTTCGTTATTTATTGCAGGTGCTTTATAAGTAGTGACACGACTCAAACTGTAGGTTGGGTGGAACGAAGTGCAACCCAACGGAATATCCCCCAGTGTTGGGTTACGCTATCGCTAACCCAACCTACCTAATACACCATTTTAGGTGTGTCGCGCCAGTAGGCAAAAAAATATAAAATAGCTGATAGTGACATGCTCCCACACTTCCCTATCGGGTAAGTGTGGGCTTCTCAGCAACTCCCGGTATTCCGTCGGACATTAACTGAGCTTTAAGAACGGGATGCCCCACCGCTCTATTTTTGATATTGAGTGCTGCATTGTGATCACGCCCCAGACTGCACCCACAATGGGGACAGTTGTGCCAGCGAATATGCAGCTTTTTCTGGACTTTCTCTCCACAACTTGAGCACTCTTGTGAGGTGTTATGGGCGCTTACTGGGACAACCAACAAACCAGCTTTCTCGGCTTTGTTTGTCAATATCGACAGAAAGTTTGACCACCCAGCATCTAACACAGACTTTGCCAACTTGGTACGAGCAAGACCTTTGATGTTTAAATCTTCATGAGCAATAACATCATATTTTGATAGCAATTGATTAGCTGTTTTGAAGTGAAAATCTTTACGCTTGTTAGCTACTTTTTGGTGTTGCTTGGCTAGTAGTTTAATAGCCTTGAGTCTACGACTACTACCCTTTTGACGTCGCGACACTTTTTGATGAATAAGTCGTAATCGTTTTTGAGCTTTACGGTAGTGTTGAGGAATTGCGACTGCTTCACCATTGGAAGTAGTCAAGAAGTCTTTTAAACCCACATCAATTCCTGTTATTGAGTGAGGATTAATATCAGGTTTAATTTCCGGAATGGTCTTGTCTTCCAGTGAAAGTGTGACGTAAAAACCGTCAGCTTTCTTGCTGATAGAGACCGTTTTTATTTTGAACCCCTCAGGTATGGGACGGTGTACTATGACCTTAATCTTGCCCAGCTTGGGAAGATTGATTTTATTTCCCTGTAGGCAGTCGGAGTTAATTTGAGGATAAGTAAAGGTTCTGTAACGGCTAAGTGATTTGAATCTAGGTTTACCACTTTTTTTGCCGTTAGTATCCCCCTTACTGAACCTGTCAAAGGTTAGTTTAACTCTCTTGACTACATCCTGTAAAACCTGAGAATAAATATCTTTGTACCAAGGTCTATCTTTCTTGAGCTGAGGTAAGGTTTTCTTTTGAGAGTAGTAGTCGGGATTAACCCTGAGTTCCGGTAGGTTACAAACCAGAGGACAAGCGTTGACCGGTGAGCGATTTTGCTCATACCAGTTAAATCTATCAGCCAGCAAATAATTGTATTGAGCGCACAACATTGATAGCCATCTATCAATTTCAGCTACTTGCTGCTGAGTTGGACGTAACCTGTATTGATAAGCTGTCCTCAGAAAAAATCACCTCCTTCTTAATTATACAATTTTGGGACAATTAATATCAGTATAAATCGAGGTTGGTTGCCCGCCATTCATCCCACGCTCACCCTACGGGTTGAGACGTGGGGCTTCTGGCGGTTGAGCTAAATTCGGATTAGCGACCACCTTTATTCTAGACAAAAAGTTCCTTCAAAGGAATCCTATCAAAAAATAACGTCATCTCAAAAAATAATGTCATCGGCTCAAATAGTCGATGGCTCATGGCTGATCTGGTAACGGAGGTAATAATGTCTTGGATTCCCTGAACCATATCCCAAACTGATGCGATGTCACGACTATTCGACTGCATAAACAACCTCATGCTTACTTAAGATTTCATGCCGTCGATAGGGATTTTTCAGATACTTTTTATTAACTAGATCAACCACAACAAACGGATAAGTCTTGGTTCCCGGCAACAATGGGGCAACTATTGTCGTTGTCGCATTTTGGTTGCCAATATCGTTTTGCAAAATCAGACAAGGGCGCTCTTTATCGGTTTCATTACCAACAACTGGTTTGAGATCAACCCACCAGATTTCTCCTCGCTTGTAGGTTAAGGTTCCGTTAGGCATTTAAACCATCACCCACGGCAATATCCCAGACAGACATTTCTTCTTTGAACTCTGGGTCATTAGCCTGAGCTCTATAAGCATCTCCTAGCTCTTTGATTAAAATCCTCCTCTTCTCTTGCCAGAGAACATGATTTATAAAGCTGCTACGATTACTTGCTTGCTGGTCTACAAAGTCCAGAACTTCGTTATCCAAGGTTATACTTACTTTCTTACTCATAGCTGTAAGCTACCTACGATAGTTTAGTAGGATTATATTATCATACTAACCAATCTTACCATAGTTCTCCTAAGAAATCGTCTCCATTATCCAGTTTCCTTCAACTCTCATCCCTTCTATTAAGGGTCAAAATATTATCAATTAAGGGTCAAAATATTATCAATCAAATGCTTCATTCTGTGAGCAGCTTCTTCAATTTGACCTAGTTTTTTGAGTTTTTTTTCCTCTGACCATTGATAATAAAAAGCTTCCAGTGATTGTACCGTAAGTAAAACAACGCTGAGGGGAGTACGCAATTCATGGGAAGCCATCGTAAAGAAGTTGGTTCTGAGTTGATTAAGTTCTTGCTCTTTTGCTAAAGCCTGACGAGCTTCTTCTGCTTGTTGGCGATCGCTAATATCAATGCCACAGCCGATGATATACTTGAATCCACTAGAGACTTCTAGATGGTTGGACTGGTTAGAGTTGCCACTACTAAGATCAGAGCTTTGTGAGTCAGCTATTACTTTGTGATCAATATCTTGGAGAATTTTATTAGACCAACGAATGAGGCGGCGACTCCCATCTTGGGCAACCCAGTAATTTTCGTGCTCGTTGTAAGATGAATTTACTTGGAGTTCTTGAAGAACAGTTTTGACTGATTCAATCTCTTCTGGAATTAGGAACAAATCCCAGAGATACTTTCCCCTAACCTCCTTGAAGGAGTAGCCAGTCATTTCTTCACAAGCTCGGTTGAAGCGGATGATTTTCCCTTGGGTGTCGAGAACGACAATTAAGGCAGTAGCCGTATCAAGGATGGCAGAGATAAAGTTGCGCTCTTGGGTTAAAGCTCGCTCTGTTTGTTTCCGCTCAGTGATATCCCGCAAGATTGATAAATTTTGCTCAGGAATAAAATTGGCTTTGGCTGCATATTCAACTTCTCGCACCGTACCATCTGGGCGTAGGAGGGATAACTCTCCAGTCGCTTGCCCAAGTTCAAGAAAATTCCCCCAAGCTAAGGCAAAATCGAAGCCTGGAACCATAAAATCTGTAATCCGCTTACCAAGAAGCTCTGAGTGGGGTAAACCAAAGAGCTTACAGGCGGCTGGATTCGCCTCCACATAAGTCCCTTCCTCATCTGCGATTAAAATGGCATCAAGTGCTTCCTCAAAAAGAGCTTCTAGCTGTTCGCTGAGACGAAGATTTGTAACGTCTATTTCCAGTTTATCTTGGACTTGAGTAAGTGCAGCCTCTGCCTGCTGGCACTTGGCAATCTCCTGCTGTAATTGAGCTTTGAGCTCAAAAATTTCTGCAGCTTGCTCTTCAACTCGTTGTTCCAGCTCATTCCCACGCAAACAAAGATTAGCCCAAGCAAGAAATAGCCTGCTTAATAAGTTAGCGTTCATCAATTTAATTTGTCTTTACCTATGCTTCTGCCAAAATTGCCTCCACTTGCTTGACTCTCAGATATACTTTTCCAAAGCTGGAATAGGAGCTATGCTCATTAATAACCTCAGTATTCAGTAACTTCACCCGGTTAGCGTTAAAAGCTGGTTGAAGGGTGAAAACTTATTATGCCATTATTGACCCGAAAGCAATCTTCCAATTGCAGAGTACTGAAACTCAATTTAATAAGTTAAGACAAAGGTCAACTTATTAATTGTTCACTGTTAACTGATAACTGGAGGTGGAACATACCATGAGAATTCTCCTGGTTGAAGATAATACTCCTCTGGCTCAAGGTGTGGCTGACGCGATCGCAGCTCAACTCTATATTGTTGATATTGTCGGTGATGGTGAAGCTGCTTGGGAACACATTCGGACTATTGAGTATGACTTAATTTTGCTGGATTTGATGCTTCCTAAGCTAGATGGTCTTAGCTTATGTAAGCGGTTGCGCTCCCATGGCATTCAAACACCTATCCTCATGTTAACTGCCCGCGACACCAGTATTGAGAAAGTTACAGGGTTAGATGTCGGTGCTGATGACTACATGGTTAAACCCTTCGATTTACCAGAGTTATTGGCACGAATCCGAGCATTGCTGCGTCGGGGAGATTCTGCTTCATTGCCAACTTTAGCATGGGGCAGCTTGCGCCTTGACCCTAGTGCTTATCAAGTTTCCTACGAGGAACAGATTCTGCATTTGACTCCCAAGGAATATTCTATCCTCGAACTTTTCATGCGCAATGGTAGGCGGGTGTTAAGTCGGAGTTTAATTATTGACCATGTTTGGTCTTTTGATAACCCTCCTACAGAATCTACCGTTAAAGCTCACATCAAAAGCCTACGCCACAAACTCAAGGCTGTGGGGGCACCTGGTGATTTGATTCAGACAGTTCATAGCGTAGGTTACTGTCTTAAAGAGATTTAACCCAGATGCGGTTATCTCAGGGTGTCAGACTAAGGATTTTTAGGGAACTCCGAACCAGGAAATGGAGAATTATATGGGTAAAAAATATAGCAAATTACACAAATTATTTAAGGAAGAAGTAGGAAAATTGGGTTAGTGGATAGAACTCTGTACTGCCCACCCCATCTAGATCTACTACTGCCGTGGCATAGCTAATTTGGTGGTTGAGAAACAGGTAGGGAGATAGGGAAAAATCTCTTCCACAGTTTTAGGTGTGTCACGCTACTACTTTGCAATTTTTAACAATCCCTGGGGAGAAGCATTGATTTGATTGTCTCTAGCCATCCTATTAATTCATAAACATAAGTTAGCAAAACTTAAAGTTTGACAAAAATAATTAATCGTTTATCATAGTTATTAGTAAGCAATTTGATAATTCAAGATTAAGCTCACAAGTTAGAAAAATTTAAATCAATTTAAAAAAGGAAATACTCATGAGAAGCGTGAATTTTTCAAGCTCATCGTGTAACCATTGTCGTCATTGTGGTAACTATCAAATGACAGGCAGGCGGAATGGAAATTGCCAACAGCTTGGTGTAACCGTTCAAGGGAACTGGAAAGTTTGTCCTTTTTTTGTATCAACATTTACCTCTAACTGGGGAGCTCCAGAAGAGAGTTTTAGGGGCGCTACAGTAGCGACTTTCTAGCCATCAGTACTATAGAGCAGTCCCATTTGATTTGTGAACAACGGAGACAAGGAAAACTGGGAGCATCCCAATCCAAGCAAATCGTGAACCGAAGCTGGGGAAGCTCCTAGTACCGCTGCACGGAATTAAGAATTAAGAATCCTTATAGAGTAAGCATTCTATCGATCTCAAACTGGTCACTTATTTCCGCCGTTCTGCACTAGTTTGTTGTAAGTATTGATAAAAATAAAATCGTGCAGCTATGACTCAAACATTTGCGCCTCTACCTGCTGAGTATACAGAACGAATGCTCTGTGCCTATGTCAATGGGACTCAAAAGCTTCAGATTGCTCGTATTAGGAATATTCCCAATTGTAAATTTGAGCAGATTATTTTTCCGAAACAACGACTGCTATTTGAAGCTTTACCCAATGCATGGCTAGAAATTGATTGGTCTACAGAGACTGGTACAACTCTATCAGATCGAATTTGCTGCAATTACTTGCGTGTCAAACTGAGGTGCTAGTGCAAGAAGGCAGAAGGCAGGAGGCAGGAGGCAGGAGGAAAGAAGGCTTGTACAATAAGCTTTTTCACCTTTTTTTACTGGTGGATTATTTCCGCCGCGCTTTGCTAGTGAAGCATCTGAGCCGTCTGGGAGATCCTTCGCTATCGCTCAGGATGACATAATTTCGTTGCGGTGCATAAGTCCTAGCGCTATAGGTAGGTTGGGTAAAGCGGTAGCGTAACCCAACGCTCTTCGCATATTCCGTTGGGTTTCACTTCGTTCCACCCAACCTACAGTTTTAGTTGTGTCATGGCACTAGTTTTTCGAGCCGAAAATGGCTAATGCTACCCCAATCAACAATACTATTGCACCTACCAGCACTAGCAAGCCCGGTACTTCCTTAAAGATTAAATAGCCAAGAAGACTCGCACCGACGGGTTCAAATAAAATAGCCAGGGTAACGATGGTTGGAGAAATCCAACGAAGTGCCCAATTAAGGCTGGTATGGCCGAGCAGTTGAGGAAAAGCAGCCATCAACAGTACATAAAGATAAACTGTAGGCGGGTAGCCAGTGTAACTGGAACCAAAGATTAAAGGAAAAGGTAACAGTATTAATGCTGTTGTACTGTACACAATAGCAATATAACTGCTAATACCTAAACCTCGCCGTTGGGCTTCACGCCCTAAAAGTAAGTACAAACTTACTGTCCAGGCTCCTAGAAGTGCGAGGAAATTACCTAGAAGTGGATTATTTCCACCGGTAACTGCTCCTGTATCCCCTGAAGTAATCAGAACACCACCCACAAGTGCTACTCCCATTCCCAGCAATGTCAATCTGCTAGGTTTTTCCTTAAACCATAGCCAAGAAACCAGAGCAACCCAGATGGGATTAGTGTTAACCAGAGTAGTAGAAGCAGTTATTGAGGTGAAGGAAAGGGAGGTAATCCAGGCAGAAAAATGTAGGGCAAGACAGATACCAGCAGCACCAGCATAACGCAAAGCACTAGGACGGAGGGAAGTTAGCTGGAACTTGCGCCAAGCTGGTAGTAATAATACAGATGCGATCGCTAAACGAGAGGCTGAGAGGAACAGGCTAAATGCTACCCCATTTACTCCAGAAGAAGCGATCGCTAAGCGAACAAAAATTGCTGAAGTCGAAGCAGCAAAGACGCCGACAACGACAACTAACCCTACTAGCCAGGGACGCGGCTGCTCTAAAATGCTCACTAATTCTAAATTCTAAATTCTAAATTCTAAATTCCCAATTCCCATCCCTTACACATTCTCTGTAATAACTTTCAGGCGAATAATCTGTTCACCTGTCTCATCGAGTGGTACTTCGATAATCTCCCCAGTAAGACTCTCTATACAGTTAAGAAGCGATCGCAATTGGGGGGTACTAGCACCAGTATCTACGTATAAGCGGTCTGATAAATTGCCTAGACGTTTCCAGGTAGTGTAAAGTTTACCGATGGTTTGTTCTAGGACAGATGCTTGTTTTACCACATCAGCAGCAGTGTTCAAACAGTCCAAACGAAGGGCTTCTTCTAGAGCTATTTCCATATCTAGGGACGATTGGCTAATCGTCTGAACTTGAGCAGCTGCATCAAGATACTTGGCTAGATAACGGGCATCTGCTGTCACCTGCTTGACTGTATCTACATCCGGACTGGCAGCGATTTCATTTTGTAATGGTTTGAGGTGATTTTCTGGCAACTTCTCCATTTCTTTAACCAGAGGTGCGAGATAACGAGCTGGCATGGAACCACCAGCAGATTTTTCCTTTACTTCCTCTGGTATCAAATCTGAAGACATTGCCGTCCATTCATCCGAGAGTTGTTTAACCTCCCGACGGGTAATGCGATCGCCTTTTTGTGCTGCATCTGATACCATCTGTTGTACTTCTGGGGGGGACTTAGCCGTTTCCACAAATGCCCGTTTGCTGAAGTTTCTGATGGCATCTGGATCAAGTTTTCCTTCTGCTAGTAGAGTATCGGCACTGTTGGCAAGCTCAATTAAAGAGTAAGCCTGACTTTTGCTGATTTCTCGGGTTTTGAGCCAATTCAAAAATCCTGTTCCTCGTCCCTCACCCCCTTTTTTCTCCCTGTCACGCACAATTCGTAAGATCCGTCCGCGCCAAATTTCCGTTTGCAAGTCGAAGCGATCGCATACTACCCAAGCATTATCCAGCTGCTGCTGAAAATCATACTCGAGAATTTCCTCATCTTCTGGATCAGGTAGCTGAAAATTCAGATCAACTGGTTGCTCAAGCACAGCAGCCAGTTCGGCAGTAGATTCGGGGATTTGAACCATAGGAAGCGATCGTCAAGTGGTAGAGGGATGATGATTATACCCTTAGCAAATTATAGAATGACACCACTGATAGAGTTTTTTTATTCCATTGACTGGGGTACACCACAAGATATGACCTTCAGGAGGGGTGAGTTGGGGGAGATGGGGAAGTGTGGGGAGATGGGGAAGTGTGGGGAGATGGGGAAGTGTGGGGAGATGGGGAAGTGTGGGGAGCTAGGGGAGCTGGGGAGATGGGGAGATAGGGAAAAAAAGTCTTACCATCTTGACATCAACAGAGTCCAGAAAATCCATAGTATAATTATTCCTAGTAAAATGATTACTATCGCGATCGCCAAACTTTTAACCGCTTTAAGAGAAGTTTTAGCCAAATTATAGCTACTAATTAAACGAGGGCGAAAAATATAATTTACCAGATTAATTCTCCAGCCAAAACTTTTATGAGTTAGTAATCCCATAACCAGCACTGATTTGCCAACCAAAGTTTCAAGCTGCAAGGAAATCATCCTCTTGCTACTAAATAAATAAACAGGTAAAGATAAAGGAGAAATAATTTCAATACCTTCCACTATCACCGGTACAGTTTCTGTACCTATTTTAATTTCTACTGCTAAGGGTAAATTATTTTCTTGATTCCTCTTAACTTGGGTAACTTGACCTTGCAGTTGGCAATATAGCCGCTGTCCTCTAGGTAATTCAGTTAATGATGACAAGTCGATAACTTTAGTAGTCTGTAAGCTCCAAAGTTTCAGTAGTTCGTAGCCTACAGCTCTGAATCCTAACAGCAGTGACAAGATACCACTAATGGCTAATAAACCTAAACCACAGACAATTGACCAAGTTAAAATCTCAGGATCTGGTTTAAATTCTATAGAATTTGGATTATCTAAATCATAAATATCCCACAAAGGAAAATTTAAGACAGTTTTTGGTGCTACTACTTCACACGAGTCATAATAAAGTTTGGGAGTTATGGAGATTTGATAAACTTTTCCTGATGAGTCATTAAATACTTTGGATGAAGTTGGTAGATAATTTACATATAACTGACTACCTTGATTACCTAGAGCTACAAACTCAAAGGCTTTTTTATCGTTATGACCACTACGAACATCAACTTGATACTCAAGCATGTCTGAGACAATATTAAAAGTCAACTTTCCTTTCCAACTGCCAACATATAAGCAGATTGGGCCACGATAATCAGGATTAATTGGCAACGTATTTGACCAAGTCTGTGCTTGACAAGCAATCAGGCTCAGCAGCAACAACAACCAGACTAATCCTAAAGCTAGGAATTTTTTGGGGTGGAAATATTGAAAATTAAATAATTTATTCAGCAATTTTTTGTATCAATATTAATGATAGTGGAAAATCCCTAAAACCTACTACCTAAAACCTACTACCTAAAACCTAACACCTACCACCTACAGACGATTTTAGCTAAAATGCAGCCAACACTCCTAATTTTTCCGGAAAGTGGGCTTTATCTGGAGTAGTTAAGGAGGGAGTGCATTCTGTTTCAGACAATGCCCTCGATAGAAGGTAGCCCGGATGAAAGCAAGTGAGGTTCTAAGGAAATATAACAAAGGTATCAGAGACTTCAGCGGTGAATGTCTCAGGGGTGAGTCTTTTCAAGGTAATGAACCTCCCTGCTAGTGCAGATTTTAGTGAAACAGATATCCGAGGAGCAAACTTTACCAATGCTTACCTCAGAGGTGCAAAGTTCTCTGGAGCACAAGCTGGACTACAGCCCTGTTTGACAATTGTTTTAATAACTATCTCTCTAGTTTTATCAGCAATGTCGGGAACACTATCAGCATTAGCTGGTGGCTACCTTGGATCTTTGTTGGATAGCCCCAACTTCTTCAATTTCATGGTTGGGTTGAGTCTCATTTTGGGATTTGTCATCCTCTTCATAATTATCGTTCGCTACGGTTTGGGGATAGCATTAGTAGCTTTAATAACCTTTTTAGTTGTGAATTTAGCTGGGAGTTTATTTATAGTTGGGTATGGGGATGGTAATGGAGCTGGGAAATTTGCTTTTGCCATCATTGGTGCTTTGGCTGGGACAATAACTGGTGCTTTAGTCGTAACATTGGCTTTCGAGCTAGCTGGAGCGTTTGCTTTTGTTTACACTTTAAGCGTGGCTCTAGTTGGTGCGTTTGCCTTTGCTAAGTTTGGGAAGGGAGCTATAGTCGAGGCAAGGTTTGAAGCTTTTGTTTTTGCTTGTCTAGTGGTTGGACTATATGCTTACATTAGCTGGCGAGCATTGGCTGGAGATGAAAAATATGCTTTCATTCGCACAATTGCTGTTGCCTTTGCTGCTATCGGAGGCACCAGCTTTCGCCATGCCAATTTAACCAATGCTGACTTCTCTCAAGCTCAGCTCAAGAGTACAGATTTTAGAAAAGCTAACATTACCCGCACTTGCTGGCGCAACAGTGAAAAACTAGATCGTATTCGCCCTGGTAAAACTTACTTACAAGATGCAAAAGTGCGGCAATTGTTGATTACAGGGCAGGGGCAAGACCAAAATTTTGACCGTCAAAACTTGCGTGGCATCAACTTACAAGGGGCAAACCTAGCAGATGCTAGCTTCATCGGTACTGATTTAAATGAAGCCAACCTGCAAGATGCGGACTTATCAAGAGCCAAACTAGTACAAACCCAATTAGATGAGGCTGATTTAACTGGTGCAACCCTCACCGGAGCGACGATTGAAGATTGGGGCATCACGAATAGTACAAACTTGCATGGGATTAGATGTCAGTATATCTTCATGGGCTTAGCCACGAAAAATGACCCTAACCCCCGTCGCAAACCAGATAACTGGGAAGAGGAATTTGAGGAGGGGGATTTTGCTGACTTTATTAAACCGATTGTTGATACCCTTGACCTTTATCATAACCAGGGAGTTGACCCTCGTGCGATCGCAATTTCCTTTAAGCAATTAGCTGAAAATAATCCTGATGCTGAATTGGAGATTGTGGCGATGGAGAGACGAAGTAAGGATAAGTTCTTACTCCGTGCAGCAACTGCTCCTAATGCTGACCACTCTAAGCTGAATGCTGAGTATTTTACAACTTATAACGAAATAAAAGCCTTAGCTCAGACTCAGGTACAGGCACTACTTGCCGAGAAAGATAGCCGCATTTCTAGTTTAGAGAATATGGTAGAAACCGCACTACAGCGTCCTGGAATTTATGCACAAACCTATAACCATCAAGGAGATACTATGCCAGACAAAAGTAGCGACATCAATATTAGTGGTGTAACCGGTAGTAAAATTAGTGGTGTAGCTGGTGGTGAAAGTACTGCCGTAGGCGGTGAGAATCTAACTGGTGTGGCTGGTGGTGATATCAGTGGCACGGTTACTAATACTATTAATCAACTCGCTGACTCGGGATCATCAGAGGCTCCAACCCTAGCAGATTTACTCAAGCAGTTACAAAGAGCGATCGAAAGTCAAGACTCTGGCTTGAGTGAGAAAGATAAAAAGAAGGCACTTAAACACTTAGATACTATCGGTAAGTTAGGAGTAGAGCGCAACAACTCTCATTTGCAAGAAATGGCTGAAAATGCATTGGATGCTTTACCCACAATTCTTAAACGGGGGACTGGGCTAATGGAGTTTATACAAACTCACTTCAATATTGGACTTGATGAGATTCTGGACAATATTCAGGGCATTTTGAACTTTTGAGAGAAGGCTTAATTGAGCGGCTACCTGATTTTGGCGGTATACTTTATCTAGCAAGGGCTTCAGCCTGACTATGTATTTATCCTTGACAAATAATCTAGAATCTGATTAACTAAAATACCTAAAATCTTATCAGGTTGGTTAATATAGTACTCCACCAAATCAATACAGACATTATGTTCTCGGAAGGTAATAAAACGCCAAATCGTACCAGTAGTTACAGCACCATAAATTACAGGAACTTCCTTTTCTTGACGCTGATTAAAAAGCTGAGCAGCTAGCATTTCCGCCACACATTGACCTAAGCCACCAATAATATTTTCATTTTTGGCTTCCACAATTGTCATCACAGGTGCATTAATAAAAAACTGCTCCCTAGAGGCACTAAGCAGAAAATCACAGTATCCTATCAGCCCCTTCTCAATATCTACATTAAAATCCGTACCAGAAAATAGACTAATTTGATTGTTTAATTGCCGTCTAACTTCACTTAAGATTGGTGCAATCAGAAACTCAGAACGGGCTTTTTCTGTGCCAATTGCCGTTGCCAAAGGAATATAATCTTGTAAAATCACGGTAAAAATCTCCGAAGGCTTAATGACCTCAGTATCAGCAAATAAGTTTTGAGTCTCATCTACCGTTAAACCAAAATCTGCCTTAACTTTAGCCAACGTAAAATTGCTATATGACATCAGTACACCTCCAGTTCACTCTATGATAAATAATCATCCCAAATTCCACTAAGGGCTGATTAGTCGTTCCTGTTGTTTGTTATTAGTTACAGATTTTTGGTACAAACAACAAACAACCAACAACCAATAACCAATAACCAACCATGAGCCAATGCCCGAAAAACCTTCCCAACTGGAACCTCCTAGCTGAGCGTTCCCTGGCAGGTGAGCAGCTTACAAGAGAAGAAGCCCTAGCCGTACTACATGCCCCCGATGTAGTCCTCCTCGAACAGCTAGCTGCTGCCTACCGAGTGCGTCATCACTACTGGGAAAATCGGGTGCGACTTCACTTCCTCCTCAATGCTCAGAGTGGTTTGTGTCCAGAAGATTGTAACTACTGCTCCCAGTCCAAAATCTCCACAGCAGAGATTGCCAAGTATCCCCTGCTAGCCCAAGAAAAAATCCTCAACGCTGCTGAAAGAGCTCAGGAATTAAAGGCAGGAACCTTCTGTTTTGTGATCTCTGGGCGCTCTCCCAATGAGTTCGTCTTCACCAAGGTTCTAGAGGCGGTGCGGGAAGTAAAGGCAAAATACGAACTAAAAGTCTGTGCTTGTCTAGGACTATTGAGTGAAGAGCAGACACACCGCTTAGCAGAAGCAGGAGTAGACAGGGTAAATCATAACCTCAACACCTCAGAAAACTACCACTCCCAAATCTGCACTACCCATACTTTCAATGATCGGGTGGCGACAATCAAAAATGTGCAAGCCGCAGGAATCACTACTTGCTGTGGAGGCATCCTTGGTATGGGAGAATCAGATCAAGATGTCATCGAGCTAGCATTTGCTTTGCGGGAACTGAAAGTAACTAGCGTCCCAATCAACTTTCTGATTCCTATCCCAGGAACTCCCTTGGCCGAGGTACGAGAACTCAATCCCCGCCGCTGCTTACGCATTCTCTGTCTTTTCCGCTTCCTGCTCCCAGCACAGGAAATCCGAATTGCTGGAGGGCGAGAAGTACACCTCCAGTCTCTCCAACCTCTTGGACTCTATCCAGCAAATTCCATCTTCATCGGTGACTATTTAACCACAGCAGGTCAAGCTGCAGATAATGATTTTAAGATGATCCAGGATGCTGGGTTTGTTCTGGAGTCAGCAGATGGTTCTCACAAGTGTTACGAGATACCCGACTTTGCTAAAAAGTCGGGTATCTGAGCCACTAAGTACCGCTGCGCGGAATTAAGAATTAAGAATGCTTATAGAGTATGGCAGTGTTTTTGGTCTCACGGGGTGATAAGCTACTTGATGCATTGGGCAGATTGAATCAAGTCCAGAGTTTTTGAATGGGCAATTATCCTGATATGGTATTAGTGAAATTGAATAATTCAGTAGGTAAGCTGAAAGATTTGTATATTCACTGATGAATCCTAGAGGACCTTCAGATACGCTATCAATAGTCTTAAAAATAATACAGTGGATCGTAGGAGGTGGTTCTTTAGTTATAGCCATGTTTCTTGGCGACAAAGTAATTGTTACTGGGGGAAGCGTTACAATCCAGCCTCCAGAAGTCCCTAGTTCACCACCGGTAAATAACTCACCTCAAGGGGGTAAATCTCGGATTAGTGCGACTCCCTAGATAGGAATTCAAATGGTATCCCTTACACCAGAACTTAAAGCAGAACTGAACAAAAACCCACACTTTGACAAAGTATCCGATGAGAGCGGCATTTTGATTGTAAGGGTTTTTTCTGGCTCTCCGGCAGATGATGTTGGCTTGCTTGTAGGGGATGTTATTCACAAAATTTCAGGAAAAACAGTAACTACCCCACAACAAGTCCAACAAATTATTCGAGATAGTGAAGTTGGGGAGAAGCAACAATTTCAGATTAGCCGTAATGGAACGTCCCTTTATTTCACTGTGAGTTCTGCTGAATTTCCAGCTTCAGATTCAAGTGAATAAGGTTATAAGGTAGTATTCAATTTACTTGGCGACATTTCCATCCCTTCAATCAACCATTCAATTAAGCAAGTACACAAAATTAATTGCCCAAAAATCCCGTGGGAAAAATGAGCAAATAATTCTGTGCCAGTGCTTATCAAAGCATCAGTATATTCAGTACTCACCGTTCGCTTATTTTGTCTAGTGGTTAGCCAAAATTGCCATACGCTATATATAGTTTATTTCACCGATTTCCAAAACAAATCCAGATTAAGCGATCGCAGATAATCCCATATACATATTTTGTAAAATTTATCAAGCAACTTAACCGTAACCTGGAATCTCCATTCCCTCGTGACAATTTCTCTAACTCGTTTTCAAATGAGCGAACGGTGAGTCAGTAATTGCTGTTCCCAAGAGTTCTTGCAGATTTTACACTATAGAATGAATTTGAATTAAGCAAAGTTAAGCAACAGCATATCCAGTATGCTGTCGCACGTAGGGTGGATGGAATGCCAAAACGATTTTGTCTTTGTTCACTCCAGCAGCGACAAGTTCATCGGTAATTCCGTCTTCTGTACCGTCAAAATGAATCCAGATTTTCTCATTGAGGATTTGAATGTGAATTAGGCAGTGGTGAATGCGTTTTTTGCCATCCCAGCCTTCATCCATCAGAAGAAAGTGATTCCGATTTTCGCTGACAATCACAATACTGTTAATCTGTCCGTGACTATAGGGAATGCTGGCATATTCCGAAAGAATTTTGTGAATGTAATTGCGATATTGGTCTAGTTTATCCATTTGACTATAATCTCCTCAAGTTATCTGTTTTCAGCGAAATTACTCTTGAAAATTATCGAGGAAGAACGTCGTCTAATTGCAGTTGTAGAGCGGGAAAGAGGGGAGATGCGATCGCATCTCCTAATCTATACTGTTGCTGGTGATACTCGTCTACCTCCAGTTGACAGACAGTGAACGTAGGCTGTTTGGGTTTGCCAATAAAGGCAGTTCCTCCTAATCCTCGAAAATCAACAATCCAATATTCAGGTATGCCGAGCAGTGCGTATTCTTCAACTTTGCGGGCATAGTCAGTTTCCCAATTAGTGCTGACTACTTCGACTACCAGTTTGATGGAAGAACCTAAGGTAATTACAGGTTCTCGCTGCCAGAGGGGTTCCCTAGCCAACATGGTTTCATCGAGAACTACAATGTCGGGGCGGCGAGCAGTGGCAACATCGGCAAGGGGCTGAATGAGGCAAGTGCGAGGAATAAACCACGGGAGCCGAGCATTGGTAATCGCAATACCGATTTGGATAGCGAGTTTGCCGCCAACAGTTTCGTGGGGCCCTGTTGGTTCCATATCAATGAGTTCTCCATCGGCTAATTCGTAGCGAAAGTCATCACCATATTGGGCAATAAATTGATCAAATTTGAGGGGCTTTGTGGGGGTGTAGGTCATGGAATCTATTGTACTAGTTGTACTAGACGCCTAAGAATACTTAAGACAGCATACAGTTCGTTTCCTGGATTGACTAAGCTAAATAACCTTGACATGGCATACTGAGGAACAGGTTGACGAATCAACTTCAAAAATAGGAAATTTCTCCCGAATGACCAATGACCAATGACCAATGACCAATAACCAACTTATCTCTATTTGGTATTAACTGATTGTCGAACCTGCTGAGTAGTTACTGTTACCGAACGACTAGCAATAGGCATCCTCCAGCCGGTGCCAAAAGCTCGATCTGTAATTTTTAATCCTGGAGGTGCTTGTCGGCGCTTAAATTCTGCCCTGGTTACCAATCGGATAATTTTATCAACTACAGTAGGAATCGTGACCAGCTTTGATGATTTGCTCAGCTGATTGGTGTTCATGAATCAGTCGGTGCAAAATATCATCTAGGACTTCATAGGAAGGTAAAGAATCTTGATCAACTTGATCCGGTTTAAGTTCAGCACTCGGGGGTTTCACTAGAATATTAGTAGGAATAATTTCTCCTTGGTGATTAGTAATTGCTGATAGCCGATTATTCGTTGTTTGCTCATCTTGATGATTGCCAGAGCAGTCTCCCTGCTGTGCTAGAGAGTTAAGCCATTGACATAGAGAGTAAACTTGAGTTTTGGGGAGATCGGCAATTACGGCTAATCCACCATTCATATCTCCGTAGAGGGTACAGTAACCCACTGCCATTTCTGACTTATTCCCAGTAGACAGAAGCAAATAGCCAAATTTATTAGCGATCGCCATTAATAAGTTACCCCGAATCCGGGCTTGAATATTCTCCTCAGCAAGACCAAATTCTGTCCCAGTAAATAAGGGTTCTAAGGTTTGGTCATAAGTTTCCATCAACTCCCCAATTGGGATAATTTGAGTATTGATACCCAAGTTTTTAGCTAAGTCTTGAGCATCTTTGATAGAGTGGTCAGAACTGTAAGGAGAGGGCATCAGCACTCCCAAAACATTATCCTTTCCTAATGCTGCTGTTGCGATCGCGGCAACTAATGCCGAATCAATACCCCCACTCAAACCAATTACTGCTTTGTTAAAGCGACATTTATGGCTATAGTCTCGAACACCCAGGACTAAGGCTAACCAAATTTCCTCATCAATGCTAGTAGGAGAAGGGGTAATCTTTCCTGGTAGCAAGTCTCGCCTTTGTTCATCAAATTCCAAAATTACTAAGTCTGAATCAAAGGTACAGGCTCGGGCTACTACCTCACCAGATTGGTTAAAGGCTACGCTGCTACCATCAAACATCAAATCATCATTACCCCCCACCTGATTAGCGTAGAGAATAGTTTGCTGATAACGCCTTGCACTGTGGCGCAACATGGCTTCCCGCACTTGCTGCTTACCAGTACTGTAGGGAGAAGCCGAGAGATTGACAAGAATATCAACGCCCTGCTGAGCTAAATCAGCGATGGGATTGACTTGATAGTTACGTTTCCCCCAAAACTCTTCATCATTCCACAAGTCTTCACAGATGGTAACACCGATACGTACCCCATCTAGAGTAAAAGCATTACTCTGCAATCCTGGTTCAAAGTAGCGGTGTTCATCAAAAACATCGTAGGTTGGCAAGAGGCGTTTATGAAAAACCTGCTGCACTTCTCCCTGTTCGAGTAGAGCAATACTATTAAATAAAGATTTACCTCCCGCTGCACTAGCAGTGGAATTCGATGTAGCAATTCCCACCAACACCGCTACTTGCGGTGGTAACTGCTGTGCCAATTGTTGGACTTGGGTTGCCATTGCTGCCACAAAACTGGGGTTGAGCAGCAAATCTCTAGGAGGATAGCCGCACAAGGAGAGTTCTGGTGTCAGCAAAAGACGAACACCTTGATTAACCGCAGTATTAGCAGCTTCCAAAATTTGTTGAGCATTACCAGTAAGGTCACCGATAGTAGGATTGAGTTGAGCGATCGCTAGTTTCATAGTGGGTAGTAGTCAGATTTTGTGAAGCTAAAATACTCTCATACTAATTTTGATATCACGTATGTACCATAGAGATAATTGGTTATAGTTGGCAACAGTAGAAACTTTACGCTTGACTTTAAATCAATTATCAATTATCAATTATCAATTATCAATTATCAATTATCAATTATCAATTATCAATTGATTAATATAAGCATTGAGCTTCTCGAATTCCCTATCTCCGATATTCATCACCACAATCACCAATTAGCTGGTACAAATCCCTTGCCTTGCTCAGTACAGCATCAAGCTGTTTGTAATCTGACTCGTCTAGCATCAAATCAAATATCCTGGCATTATCTTCGATATGCTCTGATATTCCTAACCTTGCACCAACAATAGCGCCTGCTACTGTTGGTTTATCCAGAATATAACGAACTACCACATTGGAGATGTTTACCTCATATTTATCAGCAATTTCCTGGAGTGTGGCTAACAATTCTTGAAATAGACTCCAACCACCCCAAGCATCCACCATGTTCTTATATTTCCTCAAGCTAACGGTAGCAAGCATTCCTCCTCGTGGTTCCGGTTGCCCCAGATATTTTTCACTTAACAAGCCACCACAAAGAGTACCGTAGGCAAACAGTTTAATACCATTTTCCTGACAAAACTGCACCATATTCACTTCAGGACGACGATCTATAAGGGAAAACTGCACCTGATTGGAGATAATTTTGATACCTGCTTCGGTGATAATTTTCAGGTGCTCTGTATCAAAATTAGTCAAAGCTAAGTGCTTAATCTTACCTTCCTCTTGCAGTTCCCCCATATACTTAAGTGCATCCAGGTAATTTTTATCCCGGTATTCCCACCAGTGGAATTGCATCAAGTCGAGGCTTTCTACTCCCATTCTTCTCAGGGAGATATCAATGTTTTTTTCTACCACCTGCCTAGTCATTCTCCCAGGTCTAGGTACCCATTTAGTAAAAGCTTGGAGGTTAGAGAGAGCCTCTTGTCCACGGATTGCAACTAATTGTCGCCTAAATTCCCCGATAAAATCTTCTGCTGGGCCATAATGATCTGCCAAATCCCAAGTAGTAAAGCCAGCATCCAGATAATCGAACATACTCTGGATTGCTATTTTAGGGTTAATGCGTCCATGACCACCAGATACTTGCCACATTCCATTCAAGATACGGCAAATATTCAAATCTGGAGTTAACTGTAATCGGCTTGATGAAGGTAGGTTCATTGTTAAGCAGACATCTCGCTCATTAGCTATCAGCTATCATTATTTCCCAATTCTAAATTCTAAATTCTAAATTCTAAATTCCCCATTTGCGATCGCTTACAACAGTAATTATGAACTTATATTGCGCAAAGTTGTTAAGCTGTATTTCAACTTGACCCCATATTCCCAGGTATTGCTGAGATCACCCAAAGGGACGTGATACGATGCACTCCGTAACTCTAAAAAGATTGGGAGACAACATGCCAGCACTAAGGGTTGCAGTTGTTGGGTCAGGACCTGCAGGTTCTTCGGCTGCCGAGATTTTGGTAAAAGCTGGAATCGAAACTTATCTATTTGAGCGCAAGCTCGATAATGCTAAGCCATGTGGCGGTGCAATTCCGCTGTGTATGGTAAGCGAGTTTGAACTACCGCCAGAAATTATTGATCGGCGAGTAAGAAAGATGAAGATGATCTCGCCCTCTAATGTCGAGGTCGATATTAATCTAATCAAAGAAGATGAATATATTGGCATGTGTCGCCGTGAGGTGCTAGACGGCTTCATGCGCAATCGTGCTGCTGAGTTAGGAGCTAACCTAATTAACGGCACAGTCCACAAACTAGAGATCCCTACAAGTAACACCGAACCTTATACCCTACACTATGCCGACCATTCCAACGGTAGTGTCAAGGGAGAGCAAAAAACTCTCAAGGTAGACTTGGTAATTGGAGCCGATGGAGCCAATTCCCGGGTTGCCAAGGCAATTGATGCCGGTGATTACAATTATGCGATCGCTTTCCAAGAGCGGATTCGTCTGCCAGGTCCTATGATGAACTATTACGAAGACCTCGCAGAAATGTATGTGGGTGATGATGTTTCCCCAGACTTCTACGCTTGGGTATTCCCTAAATATGACCACGTTGCCGTTGGTACTGGCACCATGAAGGTGAACCAAGCTAAAATCAAGCAGCTGCAAGCCGGTATTCGTGCCCGTGCTGCTAATAAGCTGGTAGGGGGTGAAATTATCAAAGTAGAAGCTCATCCCATTCCAGAACATCCCAGACCACGTCGAGTTCGGGGTAGGGTAGCTTTAGTAGGAGATGCCGCTGGTACAGTCACTAAGTCTTCTGGTGAAGGGATTTACTTTGCTGCGAAATCAGCCAGAATGTGTGCCGAAACCATTGTAGAAACTTCTAATGGTGGTACTCGCATTCCCACAGAAGATGATCTCAAGCTCTACCTGAAGCGCTGGGATAAGAAGTACGGCATAACTTATAAGGTACTCGATATCCTGCAAAGAGTCTTCTATCGCACCGATGCTACCCGTGAAGCCTTTGTAGAAATGTGTGCTGACAAAGATGTCCAGAAACTCACCTTCGATAGCTATCTCTACAAAACAGTCGTACCGGCAAATCCTCTGATTCAGATGAAGATTACGGCCAAAACTGTTGGTAGCTTACTGCGAGGTAATGCTTTAGCTCCTTAGGAAAAGAAGGCAGGAGGCAGAAGAGCGCTATAACTTCTGCCTTTTTTTCAAAGGGAGTTGACAAATGAGGTAATTATAGTAATAATAGTAAATGGCTTGAAAATTTGGGACTGTAGTTCAATTGGTTAGAGCACCGCCCTGTCACGGCGGAAGTTGCGGGTTCGAGCCCCGTCAGTCCCGTTAAGAACTTGAAAATAATACTAAATCCCCCGTGGGTGAGCAAAAAAAAGGGTGGGGAGATAGGGAGATAGGGAAACAAAGGAGAACTAATGATTTGAGAGGATACTTTGCTATAAATCCCACGCAAAATTTCACCTCACCCGGGAGATGGGGAAATAGGGGAATTATGTCATCCTGAGCGATAGCGAAGGATCTCCAAACGGCCTAGATGCTTCACACTTCACCTATCTCTAGCTTAAGTTGACACCAATGCTCCCTATGGCAACCCGAAAATTAGGACTTATTCAGCAAACCCGAATTAACTTGTGAGCTTCAATTCTGAGAGCAAACCTCGTTTACCCAATCGTGCGATCGCTTTTGCAACTTGTAGTCTAGGACAACTGAGATTGTCCGCAATTGTACTAACATCAACAGAACCTAGATCCTGTAAGCTATCTAATACCTTGCGGTCAAACTCCAAGTCACGGAACTCATTGGTGAGCATCGCTACCATCTTACAGATGACATCTTTGGCATTTCTCACCTGTACACATTCGCCACCTGTACCAGTAGCGATCGCTTGAAATGATTGTACTGTAGTCTCTTGATTTCCCAGACACAGAGCATAGACTATCACCCGGTGCTCTTCTGCAGTTGCTGTTACTGACTGAACAGTTAAACCGTTAGGATACCGTGCTGATTCGGTGTGAGTATAACCGTCAAAACTACGATCCGCCTCGAAACCATGGGGTGGAGCATCACCTACTAGTAAGATAAAGCGGCAGCTGTTAGGGCGCCACTTGAGTTTCCTTGCTGCATCGTGAACTCCATCATAGACAGCTTCAGGAAAATCACCACCACCATCAGCCTTTAGTTGATTGATATTTTGCTGCATCTGCTGCAAATTAGCTGTCAGAGGGTAGATACGGGTGACAAAACTGCGGTCTTGTGGAGGATGATCTCGATATTCCACTAAGCCTACTTGCAGAGCAATGCCACTGTCTGCCGATAGCAAGCCCATGGTATCCAACAACTGCTGTTTTGCTTCCTGGATGAAGGGACCCATACTGCCTGTAGTATCTATTACAAAGCACAAATCAACATTATTGAGAGCTTTTTTGTTCATTAACCTCACCTACATTGATAGTTGGGTAGTTGTCCGTTCCATATGAAGTAAGTTTCAGTTGTTAGATTTTGTAGGGGCGGGTTTTTCGATAATCTATGGATGTAAGTAAAATAGCTGATAAACCCGCCCGTCCTTTCAAGATGTAGGTATATACGATTTATTTAAGCCAATCTATAAGGCTATAGACTTTTGTTAAATACTCAGGAAACACTACTAGTAAGGAATAGAGATGCTCTCTACTTATTATTTTACCTGTAGGATGACCTGCTTCATTTCTATAATTCCGTATTATCGAAAATACACCCTCTATATAAGTATCCAAATTGTCCTTTATTTGATATGGCAAACTTGATTTAATCTCGCGATTTAATACCTTTGTGAATTCATCATATTGTCTTTTAATTGTACGATCTTTAACTAATTTACGAAATTTTTCCTTCTTGGTATGGTCTGAGATAGAATCTATATATGCCTGTATCAATAACAGAAATGCTTTTTCTGAGGCACATCCCAATGTAATAGTAGATGACAACAAACAATTAATTCTAAAAGCCTTTAAACTTTCTTCTAGGTAAGTTAATATAACATTATCCATACCTGATATGGTTTTTATTCTTGCAAGATAGCCGTCTGGATCATAAGGTTGCGGAGGTTGACTTTCAATAGCAGATTTTCCATATTCCGATAAGTGATAGTTATACAGACCATTGCTCAATCCATCCATTGATGGTCTTAAGAAACCTTCTGTCATCAAATTCCAGATAATATCTTCTACCCAATCCTTATGCTTCTGAGATAATTGATATGGATTAGTTAAACTATTGGAAGGTTGTGCAATGTCCTTCTTAACAGCTAGTTGAGCTAT
>CBDCVG010000084.1:0-31231 GCA_965222765.1 Caldora sp. | reverse complement strand
GGCTTACCGATTAGTAGAGAATTTGTGAGACTAATGGGAGGGGAACTAACTATTAGCTGTCCACTTTATGGAGGGACAATTTTTAGATTTGATGTTAAATATAGCAAAGTCCAAGCAATTGATATTAAGAGAGAACAACCTAATAGGCGGGTGATTAGCATCGCACCGAACCAACCTGTGTATCGAATTTTGGTGGTGGAGGATCAATGGGAGAATCGCCAACTACTAGTTGATCTGCTCACACCGTTAGGTTTCGATGTGCGGTAGCGGAGAATGGTAAAGAAGGAGTGGCGCTGTGGTTAAGCTGGTTACCACATCTAATTTGGATGGATATACGGATGCCAGTTATGAATGGGTATGAAGCAACCAGACAAATTAAAGCTAAACAGAGAGAGATGGAGGGATGGGAAGCTGAGGGAACTGCTGGAGACATTCCCGATTCCCAATTCCCAATTCCCAAACAACAAATCAATACCATAATCATTGCAGTGACTGCCAGTGCTTTTGAAGAGGAACGAGCAGAGATTCTCGCAGCAGGTTGCGATGATTTTGTACGCAAGCCTTTCCGGGAGGAGGTAATTTGGGAAAAGATGGCTCAGCATTTGGGAGTGCGTTATGTCTACGTACAAAAGGATGAAGAAGGAAAGAGCCAACAGGAAAAGACTACTCCCGACTTGAGACTTGATACTTCAGAACTGAGTGTAATGCCTACTGAGTGGTTAGTACAATTACATCAATCAGCTACTGAACTCAGGGCGAAGGAAATTATCCAACTCACTAAGCAAATTCCTGAAGAAACATGCTCAACTAGCCAAAATACTGAAGGATTTGGTCGATAACTTTCGTTTTGACACAATCATTAATTTAATGAAAAAAGAGGGATAGAGGGAGATGGAGGAGACAAAGAAGACAACGAAGACAATGAAGACAAGGGAGCTTCAATTGAATTCTCCATTCCCAAACAACAAACAACCAACAACCAACAACAAACAACAATTCCCAAAACAGAGTAGTTGGCAAAGCTAATGTTGTGGAAAACTCTGACTAGTAATATTTCCAAGATGTCTCAACCGCTGCCATTGCGTTTGGTTGTTGTCATGCCCTTTGTTTTACAAATCTTTGCAACGGTGGGGTTGACAGGATGGCTTTCATTACGCAACGGTCAGAAAGCAGTCAACGATGTTGCTACCCAACTGCGCTGTGAAATTACAGCTCGGATTAAAGATCACCTCGAAGTCTATGTAAAAGCTCCTCACTTAGTCAATCAACTCAATGCCAATGCTATTAAATTTGGTCAGGTTAATCCTGATGAGCCTCAAACTTTAGAGCGCCATATCTGGGGACAACTGCGTTCCTTTCCTCCCTTAACCAGCTCTTATTTTGGAACTGTGGACGGTTATATGATCTCAGCTAGACGGATGCCGGATCTTTCACTAACTGTTGCTACAGAACATCCCTCTACCGGTGGTAAATTCTTGCGTTATTACACTAACAACCAAGGGGAGCGAACCGAAGTATTAGAAGTCTTGCCTGACTACGATCCACGAGCTCGTCCTTGGTATCAGGCAGCTGTAGTAGCAGGTCAATCAACCTGGAGTCCAATTTATCCTGAATTTGTCACCAAACGTTTAGGCATTACTGCTGCTCAACCTTTATATGATGAGGAGGGTAATCTCCTGGGAGTTTTGGGGAGTGACCTGTTCTTTGATCCAAGTCAATCATTTTCTCCGCAGGGAATTGGAAATTGGTAAGTCAGGAAAGACTTTTATTATAGAGCGATCAGGAGATTTGGTCGATGACATCAAGCTTCACACCAGTGTCAATTACTAAAGGTGAGGAAACAAAGCGCATTAGAGCAGTAGACAGTCAGAATGACTTAATCAGCCTAACTGCTCAACTATCTAGAGGAAGAGTTTGGCAACCTTAGCCAAATTGACAAAATTCAACAGCTTGAGTTTAAGCTCGACGGAGCAAAGCAATTCCTCCAAGTTACTCCCCTACGTGATCAGAATCTGAGGTTTAGACTGGCTAATTGTGGTAGTGGTTCCAGAAGCAGACTTCATGGAGCAAATCCAGGCTAATACGCGCATCACCATTGCTCTATGTCTGGCTGCGTTGGTAATAGCTACGGTACTGGGAATCTTCACCTCTGGCTGGATTACGAAACCTATTCTCCGTTTGAATCAAGCTTCTCAAGCTATTGCCAGCGGGGAATTAGGCCAAAAATTAGAGGTGAAAGGCATTGATGAGCTAAAGACTCTGTCTGAGTCTTTTAACCAAATGGCACAACAGTTGGAAGAGTCTTTCGAGCAGCTAGAAATCCGAGTAGAGGAACGCACTGCCGAACTTCAGCAAGCTAAAGAAGCAGCGGAAGTGGCTAATACTGCCAAAAGCCAATTCCTTGCCAACATGAGCCACGAACTCCGTACCCCCCTCAACGCCATCCTGGGCTTCACTCAACTCATATTCCACGAGTCATCAACTACCCAAGAGCAACAGGAAAATCTGGCAATTATTAGTCGCTCTGGTGAACATTTGCTAGAGTTGATTAATGATGTATTGGATTTGTCCAAAATTGAAGCAGGTAGAATCACCTTCAATCCCACCAGCTTTGACCTGTATTACCTACTCGATACCTTAGAAGATCTGTTCCAACTCAAAGCTGAGTCTAAAGGGTTACAGCTCATCTTTGACCGTTCAACTGATGTCCCTCAATATATCAAAACTGATGAGAAGAAGTTGCGCCAGGTGTTGATTAATCTCCTCGGCAATGCCATCAAATTTACGGAATCCGGCGGTGTCAACTTGCGGATTAAGTTAGAGCCAAAAGATTGTCAAGCTACTCTGACAAAAACATTACAAGAGCAGGTATCTTCTGAAGCACAAGTTGATTGTCTGCACTTTGAACTAGAAGACACCGGTTTTGGCATTGCCCCTGATGAAATGGAGAAATTATTTGAAGCCTTTGTGCAAACACAAACTGGTAAGCAATCTCTCTCAGGTACTGGTTTGGGTTTACCCATTAGCCGCCAATTTGTAAAGTTGATGGGAGGTGACATCACCGTTAGTAGTCAGCTGGGTAAGGGAACAATTTTTAAATTTGATATCCAGGTTGTTAGAGCCAAGGGGATTGAAAGACAAACTAATCAACTAAACAAACGACGGATAATTGGCTTAGCCCCGAACCAACCCAAGTATCGTATCCTGATAGTTGATGACCGATCAACAAATCGTCAGCTACTACTCAAGCTACTTACTCCTCTAGGTTTCCAAGTGCAAGAAGCATCAAATGGTCAAGAAGCAATGAATCTTTGGGAGAGTTGGCATCCCGACTTAATTTGGATGGATATGCGGATGCCAGTGATGGATGGTTATGAAGCTACTAAACGCATTAAAGCTAGAGAGAGGGAGACGCGGAGACACGGAGACACGGAGACGCGGAGACGCGGAGATGGGGGAGTTGAGGGAGACACACTAGATACAGAGACACGAGGCGCACAGAAAATCCTCAATTCTCAAAGAACCAACAACCAACAACAAACAACCAACAACAAACAACCAACAACAGTAATTATTGCTTTAACTGCTAGTACTTTTGAAGAGGAGCGAGCGGTGGTATTGTCAGCTGGTTGTGATGACTTTATGCGCAAACCTTTCCGACAGGAGGAAATATTTGAAAAAATGTCTCAATATTTGGGGGTACGCTACATCTATGAGGAAAAAAATGAAGCAAGAAGGCTCATTGAGCAACAGACTACTTCAGACTTTATTCTGAATACTTCTCACTTCAGTGTCATGCCTACTGAGTGGGTGAGTCAGTTACATCAAGCAGCAACCAAGCTTAATGGTAAACTGATTTTCCAAACTATAGAACAAATCCCTGTTGAATATGACTACCTAGCTAAAGCGATCGCTAATTTGGCGAATGACTTTCGCTATGACGTGATAATAAGTTTAACAAAAGAAGCTTTGGAGTAATGAATAGTGAGCAAGTTAATACACCTAAGGGAAATATTCTAATTGTTGATGATACACCAGAGAACTTGCTATTTTTAGCCAATGGACTGACTATTCAGGGGTATGAAGTTAAGTGCGCCATCTCAGGTTCAATGGCTATACTTGGAGTTGCCGATGAACTTCCCGATTTAATTTTGCTTGACATCAGAATGCCTGAAATGGATGGCTATGAAGTCTGCGAGTATCTCAAGGCTAATGAACGAACTCGTGAGATTCCAGTAATTTTTTTAAGCGCTCTCAATGAAGTGTCTGATAAAGTCAAAGCTTTTGCTAGCGGTGGAGTAGACTATATCACTAAACCATTTGAGATGGAGGAAGTTTTAGCCCGTATCGAAAATCAACTGACTATTTGTAGTCTGCAAAAGCAACTACAGCAGCAAAATCTACGTTTGCAAAAATTGAATGATGAACTAAGACAATCCAACCGAGAACTAGAAGAATTCGCCTATATAGTTTCCCACGATTTGCAAGAACCACTGCGAGCGATAAGTTCATTTACACAGTTGCTAGCAGAGAAATATCAGAGCTATCTCAATGCTGAGGCTCATGAGTATATCGGTTTCATTTTAAATGGGACAACTAGGATGAAGCAATTAATCAAGGACTTGCTAGCCTATTCTCGTCTAGGAACAAGGGGTAGAGAATTTCAACCGACTGACTGCAATATGGTGCTAGAAAATGTACTAATGGATTTGCAAATAGTGATTGCTGAAACTGATGCAAAACTTATCTCTGAATTTCTACCAACAGTAATGGGGGATTCAGTGCAATTAGCACAATTGTTTCAAAACCTAATTATCAATGCTATTAAGTTTCATCGCCCTGAGGTTCCACCTAGTATTAAGATTTCGATAGAAGCAAAAAACGGTGAATGGCTTTTTGGCGTTCATGATAATGGCATTGGTATAAAAGCTAGGGATTTTGAGCGTATCTTTCAAATGTTAAAACGCTTACATACTGCTGGTAACTACCCTGGTACTGGTATGGGTCTAGCCATCTGTAAGAAGATTGTTGAAAGGCATAAAGGGCAGCTCTGGGTAGAATCGGAGCTGGGTGTGGGGACAACTTTTTATTTCACTATACCAAATCCGGATTGGTGGACCAAAATGGGGCATTGAGCAGTCCAGCCATTTTCATTACTTTTATATCAATAAACTCATCATGCTCCCATGAATCACTTGCATAAATTTTATCTAGTCGAAGGGGAGAAAGCGCGAGTATTAGGACAAATCCTGGAAGCTGAAGAATTATATGAGCGAGCCATTGAAGGAGCCAAAGCCAACGAATTTATCCAAGAAGAAGCCAGCTATTACGCAACAGATTACTTCTAGCACAATTAGCAATCCGACAAGTCGCAGTAAGCAAGGGGACGTTTTGGATTTAGCCGCGGTGATGAAAGCTTCCCAAGCCATTGGTAGTGAAATTGTCCTCGATAAGTTACTTACTTCCTTAATGCATATTCTCATCGAGAATGCTGGAGCGCAATTTGGCTACTTGATACTGGAAACTGACAAAAAATTACTAGTAGAAGCCTCAGGGGAGGTGAATAATGAGCAAATTAGCATACTCCAATCCATCTCTGTTAAAGATATTCCTTACCTTGCTCACAGTATAGTTAATTATGTCTGGCGCACTCAAGAAACAGTACTGTTAAATGATGCTACTGTGGAAGGTAAGTTTACCAATGACCGTCATATCAAGGAGCATCAGCCTAAGTCAATTCTCTGTACACCTCTGATTAATCAAGGTCAACTCAGTGGTATCGTTTATTTGGAGAATAATTTGACTACTAAAGCCTTTACTCCTAAGAGATTGCAAATCCTACAACTATTATCTGGGGAAGCTGCGATCGCAATCGATCATGCCCGACTTTACAATAACTTAGAGCAGAAAGTCGTCGAACGCACCCAAAAACTCTCTGATACCTTGGCAGAACTTCAAGCCACCCAACATAAACTGGTAGAATCTGAGAAAATGGCAGCCTTAGGCAGCTTGGTAGCTGGGGTTGCTCATGAAATCAACACCCCTATTGGTATTGGCATTACCGCTGCTTCCCTGTTAGCTGAAAAAACTACCGCTTTCTTCGAGACTTATAAAAGTGGCAAAATAAAGCGATCGCAACTAGAAAAATTTCTGGATATCGCGATCGAGAGTAGTAGTATGGTGTTGAGCAATCTGAACCGTGCAGCTGACTTAATTCAGAGTTTCAAACAAGTAGCGGTAGACCAATCCACCGAAGACAAACGCACTTTCAAGCTTACACAGTATATCGCAGCAGTTTTGATACCCCTCAAATCCAAACTGAAAACCACTCAACATCGGGTGGAAATTCGAGGGGATGAAACTCTTACTCTAGATACTTATCCCGGTGCATTATCTCAAGTTGTCACCAATCTAGTGATGAACTCCCTTACCCATGCCTACTCACCAGAAGATTCCGGAGTTTTGGTATTTGACTGGAAACAAGAAGATAAGCAGGTGGTGATTGAATATGCTGATGATGGCAAAGGTATTGCTCAAGAAAGTTTAGGTAAAATTTTTGACCCTTTCTTCACCACCAAGCAGGGTAAAGGGGGTACAGGCTTGGGTTTACATATTGTCTATAACCTTGTCACGCAAAAACTCAGTGGCACGATTGAATGTGAATCTCAAGTGGGTGTGGGAACAAAATTTATAATAAAGTTACCTACTAAAGTCAGCTCTGAAGAAACACGAGGCAGGAGGCAGGAGGCGAGGGAGGAGGTAGGAGGAAAGAGAGCTCCAAGGTAGGAGCGTAGGAGGTAGTGTTTCTTCTATTACTACCCCAGAATATTTCTGGTTTCACCCCGAAACACTCGAATTTAAGGGTTTCAGGTTGGTACAGGGGAACTATCAACCGATAGAACTAAACGCTCAAGGGTGGCGCTGGAGTGAGGAGTTAGGTTTGTTTTTGGGTGTTTACGAGCGCCAACTGCGCTACTTTACCCCAGAAGGGGAGATAGTGCCAATTCCCACAGAGCAATTAACACTCGAACACCAAGAGCGAGAATTAGCTCAACAGCAAGCTGAAGCTGAGCGCCAAGAGCGAGAATTAGCTCAACAACAGCTAGCAGATGTGGAAGCTTTGTTAGCGCGTTATCAAGAACGCTTCGGCAAACTTTCTGATTAATAGGTTAGGACTTACGCACTCAACTATCATGCTGAGGTGCTAGTGAAGCATTTGGGCCCCCTCGGAGATCCTTCGCTATCGCTCAGGATGACATCATTGCGTTACGGTGCGTAAGTCCTATAGGTGTTAGGTGTTAGGCATTGATGATAAATTAAAGTGGTGTGCATTTTGTCAACTCCCATATATAGCTTTTGGTATCTACAAAAAACCTATATATAGAAATACATCTTGGGTCAGAAAAATTGTATTTCCTCTGCTCCCTGCTCCCTGCTCCCTGCTCCCTAATAAATATTAAATAATAATGCAAAAAGAAAATAATAAAAAGCCAATTATTGAAGATAATGATCAATTAGTCTTTGCTGATGAAGATGATAGTGAGTTAGTTTTTGTTGACGAAAATGATCAATTAATTGTTACCTATCCTGAAAATTCAGCTTCAACCAAAGGAGACAGTTGGAAGATACTAATTGTCGATGATGAAATTGAAATTCATAATGTTACTAAACTAGCGCTGAATGACTTTACCTTTGGCGGCAAACCTTTAACATTTATTAGTGCTTATTCAGGAGAAGAAGGAAAAAAAATGACCAAACAACATCCAGATATTGCCTTGATTTTACTGGATGTGGTGATGGAAAGTGATGATGCAGGTTTGGAAGTAGTAAAATATATCCGGAATGTACTAGGTAATTTCTTAGTGCGAATTATTTTACGCACTGGTCAGCCAGGACAAGCACCAGAAGATATGGTCATTATTCACTATGATATTAATGATTATAAAATTAAAACTGAACTAACCACGCGCACACTCTTTACCGCCATAGTCAGTGCTTTAAGATCATTTCGCACCCTCACAAGACTGGAAGATAGCAGAAGGGAACTGACACAAGTCGCAGCAGCCGCAGCACGGTTTGTTCCTCGTCAATTTTTACACTTTCTGCACAAAGAAAGTATCAACGATGTTAAACTCGGAGACTCGGTACAGGCAACAATGACTATTCTGTTTGCCGACATTCGCTCGTTTACTAGCATCTCAGAAACCCTATCTCCCCAAGAGAATTTTGATTTTATCAACTCCTATCTGCACCAAATTGGCCCTGTCATTCGTCAGCACAATGGCTTTATTGACAAATATATTGGTGATACAGTAATGGCTCTGTTTCCCGAAACTGCTGATGATGCTATCAGAGCCGCAATTGAAATGCAAAAGCAGGTGGTAATCTATAATCAGCAGTGCCAAAACTGTGGTTACCAACCCATCACCATTGGTATTGGAGTCCATAGCGGTAGTATGATGTTAGGCATCATTGGGGAAGAGGAGCAACTGGAAAGCACGGTGATTGCTGATGCTGTGAATCTAGCATCTCGTCTGGAAGGCTTAACTAAGCTCTATGGTGCAGGTATCATCACTAGTGTTAAAACCCTATCTCAGTTAGATGACCCTCAAAAGTATACTTGCCGATTTCTTGACCGAGTTAGAGTAAAAGGAAAACAAGACCCAGTAGCTGTATTTGAAATTTACGACGGTGACTCTGTATCCCTCCAAAAACACAAAAACCAAACTCACACTGACTTTGAACACGGCATTTGGCTCTATTACCAGCAAAATTTCACCGAGGCACAGCAACGTTTCGAGCGGGTGTTGCAAGTAAATGATCAAGATTTAGCTGCCCGTCTCTATCTCCATCGTTGTGAAGTATCACAAAAAACTGGACTACCTCTCAAGTGGGAAGGAATTGATGTTTTGCGTAGAAAAACGTAAATAGGGTTTGCTGAATAAGTCGTAACTTTCGGGTTTAAATAGGTGTTAGGTGGTAGGTGGTAGGTGGTAGGTGAGGTTAGAGGTGTTAGGTGTTAGGTGGTAGGTGGTAGGTGGTAGGTGAGGTTAGAGGTGTTAGGTGTTAGGTGGTAGGTGGTAGGTGGTAGGTGAGGTTAGAGGTGTTAGGTGTTAGGAAATTTCCCAAGTCGGTGCCAAGAAATTGAGCCCTAGGGCTTACACAATTCTACAAAATTGGCGCGATCGCACTGATAATTAAACAAATAACCTTATTCAATAAAATACTCAACATGACTAATGGAGCCTACATTTTCCTCGCTGGAGCAAGTCGGGGAGTCGGTAGAGAAATAGCTAAATGCCTCACAGAACAAAAAAATTGGCAAATCAAAGCCTTGTTGCGCTCAGAGGATTCTCGCCCAGAATTAGAAGGGATGGGAATCAATGTAGTAATGGGAGATGCTCTTGATATTGCTGCGGTGGAGCAGGCAATGGTAGGAGATGAACCAATTGAGGTAGTAATTAGCACCATCGGTGGTTTACCTAAAGATGGGCAGAGGGCAGACTATTTGGGCAACAAACATCTAATTGATGCTGCTGTCAAAGCACAAGTGCAAAAGTTCATCCTGATTTCTTCCATTGGTAGTGGAGAAAGTGTTGTTGCTTTACCACCCCAAGCGCTAGAAACCTTAAAACCAGTTTTGCTAGAGAAAGAGCAGGCAGAGAAATACTTGATAACCAGTGGATTAACCTACACCGTGATTAGACCCGGTGGATTAAAATCAGAACCAGCAACTGGTAATGGGGTGGTAACTGAAGACTATACAGTAGCTGGCACAATTCATCGTGCTGATGTAGCCCAGTTAGTTTGCCAGTGTCTGTCTTCTGATGTTACTAATAATAAAATCCTCTCTGCTGTTGACCGGACACAGATCTATGGTCAACCACAGTTTGAAGCACTAAGCTTAAGTTGATATTACTCTGTGTAGTTAAAAGTTTTGAGCCACTGGAGGTGGATTGCCCAGTCGAGAGTAAAACGAGCGATCGCAAAACAAAGTATACTCTCAATACCGAAAATCCCCAATAACCAAAAAGCCTCGGTCAAATTTTGCTCCACTTCCACTGGTGTCAACCCTCTGACTAAACCAAAAGCTAGTACTGCTCCACCCTTGAGGTGAGAGTTATTATCTTGCCGAATGATGTAGCGGTAAGTAACGCCAAAGAGAAAACCACTCAGCCATGCAACTGCCACCCTCACCAAAAAATCAACCTCATTGGTAATTTGTAGAGGGGCAAATAACTCAAACTGCTTTGAGAGCATCCCACTATTGGTAACAGCGGTGATGCTGTAGGTAACGGTAAAAGAGAAAGCTGCCAAAGTACCTGCTTTCAGGGATTCGATGCGCTCAGCGACAATCATGTTAACAGATGTAAGTAAAATCTCAAGCCCAAGAAGGCTCAGATTGAATTATCATAAGGCTTGGAGTCATTTTGTAGATATTGCTATGGATATTCTGACATTGGGTTGGGTTACGATCTTAGTTCTGTTCACTTGGTCAATTTCTATGGTTGTTTGGGGTCGTAACGGTTTCTAGAAGTATGGTGGAAAGTTCCTTTTTTATCAATGGTCTGTTTTTAGTGACTGTAGGACTCTTGGTTATAGTTAGTGGAGGCATCCTTTATTTAACTGCGTCTGAGTGGCGGGATCGTCGTCGCCAAGAAAAAGATAAGAAAATTTAAGTTAAGCTCATCCCACGACTAAAGTACGTGGGATGCAAGCGTTATTTGTTGTTGGTTGTTAGTTGTTTGTCAAGAAAAACTTTCTAACAAATAACTTGCCAACCAAGCGGCGGGCGGCTATCCCTCCCATCCCTAGAAGGAATGGGCTTCCCGCCGCTTTCGGTGAAAGGGGAATAGCACGCTTTATCAGCGCAAATGCAGAGTAAATTCCTGGGTTCGAGTTAAGGGGAATGGAAAAAAGGGATAATTAATTCATTACTCATTACTCTCCAGAAACTAAAATCTTATATTTGGGGCTGAATCCCTTGATATGACTAGTTTCTAACTTCTTTTTCGGCGATTCAATGAATGAATTCTTAATTCTTCATTCTTAATTCTTCATTCTTAATTCGCCGTTAGGCGCTCATTACTTATCTAAGCATTCCCCTTTAACCTTTTCCTACAATCTGCTCAATCATCCCTGTGGCTTGGGAGGCATAACCACTGCCAAAGAGATTGAAATGATTGAGAATGTGATAGAGATTGTAGAGGGTTTTGCGTTGCTGGTAACCGCTATCTAAAGGCCAAACCTCGTTATAGCCACGATAAAACGCAGAGGGGAAGCCTCCAAACAATTCTGTCATAGCAATATCCACTTCGCGATCGCCGACATAAGTAGCAGGATCAAAAATCACTGGTTCCCCTGACTTGCTAACTGCGGCATTCCCTCCCCATAAATCTCCATGTACCACCGAAGGTTGAGGCTGATGCTCCAGTAACTTGGGAATTGCTTCGAGTAATCGCCCTTGATGAGGAAAATTACAACCGCGACGCCTTGCCAGTTTGAATTGATAACCGATGCGATGCTCAGCAAAGAATTCTCCCCAATCAGCAGTCCAGGTGTTAAGTTGAGGAGTTGAACCAATGGTATTGTTTTCCTTCCAACCAAACTTACCTTGACTTCTCTTGAGAAATAGTTGCACGGTGCATCGCTGCCAGCTGACGCCCCATTTCTAGCCAAGACTGAGTATTTTTACTGCCACCGAGTTCTAGCCACTCCAAAACGATGTAAGCAGAATTAGCAACTGCACCCACACAAATTGGTTTTGGTACTCGAATCGTACCAGTTTCGTACATTTGCTTTAAACCCAGTGCCTCTGCTTCAAACATCTGTACTTGAGATGCCTGGTTAAGCTTGACGAAATAATTGGTAGTCTCACCAATGAGGCAGTAACCCTGATTAATACAACCACCACCAACAGAACGGCGATTTTTAATTTCAAATGTCTCGCCAGTTACTTTGCTGATTTGGCTAGCTATTTCTGTCCACATGATTGAATTTAAGATTTTAGCCTGATATATCTATTCGAGAATGATGCGTAGAAGTTACCTGTTATCGTCTATAGAAGCGACTGAAAATTATAATCTTCCCCAAGAGTCAAAACTCCTCCTTTTCTATCTACTATTAACAACTTATTTTCCAGCCAAGGTAAACCTATCAAAATCTCAGGAACTTCCTGCCTGCATAAAACCGGAACTATTAACTCTTGACTATCAAAAATAATAGTTCCCTCATAGAGACTAAATTGGGCTTCTCCTCTTGCTGTGTTCATCTGACGTTCCTTGATATATTGCCACCCCAGGCTCTCTAAATCTTGGATGTCCATTGCTAAGTAGTCAGTAAATCCAGTATCTAACAAAGCATCAACTGTAATTACTGCTCCATCAGCAGCAATCAAATCAATCTCAAAAAATAGCTCACCCTTACTACCGAAATAGCCTTGAATCATATTCTGCCGCAAGCCCCTGTTTCATTGAGGCGCATTGCCATAATTCTTGCTTTGGGGTGCTTCTGGCGTATTTTTTGGAAGCAAACTTCTTCATCAGGGTCAATGAAATAATCTCCACTATCTGGTTCTATATGTATGAACCAGTCATAATGCTCTTTGACTAATTCTGGGTAAACTTGGTCAAAAATTACCCGACAACGTTGGGCAAATGCTTCACCTTTAGCCTTACGTCTAGCTATTTCTTCTACAGAAAGAGGGAGACGACTTGGAACAATTCTGCTACCACGAGGTACTTTGATATGGGTTCTCTGATTCATAATACCTAAAACCTTTTCTTAACAGTAACTACACCGTAAGCTTCAGTTGAAAGATACTCTTGAGCCGCCTGTTGAACATCAACTGCCTCCACCGCGAGAATCTTAGCTGGGTAGTTCAGAGCTGGAGCCAAGTCTCTGAGCTGAGAATAATAGTAGCCGTACAAATTAGCACGATCGCTTGGTCGTTCATTAGCAAAGATAAACCGATTTGCTACTTTGGTGCGGATGCGAGCAATCTCAGCTTCTGTTACTAATTCTGTGTGGAAATTGCTAATATGTTGTGCGATCGCTTTTTCTACCTCTGCCAAATTTTCCACTGGTAGTTTAGCGGAAATATAAAATATCCCCTGTAGCTGCTGAGTCAGATTGCTGACTCCAATGCTGGTAACTAATTTTCGTTCCTCTCGCAAATCCCTCACTAGTCGGGACATACGACCTTGACCTAAAATACCTGCTAGGACATCAAGGCTATAGGTTTGATCTAACTGCCTCATCCCTGGTACTCGCCAAAGCATTACCAGCCTTGCTTGCTGCAAGCTTTCATCCTCGTACTCCCGGCGGACAATTTCTGGGAAAGGAGCTTCAGGTGCGAAGGATTGAGAATTAGGAATAGGTAATGGGGAATTGCTTTGATTCCTATTGATTCCTTCTGCAACAATCTCAATCAATTCATCTACTGGTAAGTTGCCCACTGCTACAGCCGTCAGGGAGCTAGGTTGATACCATTGAGAATGAAAGTCTCGCATCTGCTGGGGTTTGAGCTGAGCAATCACTTCTGCTGGTCCTAGTACCTGTCGCCGGTAAGGTAATTGCTCAAAGGTAGTTTCTACTGCTCGTCGATAAGTGCGACGCTGAGGATTATCATCTGAACGGCGAATTTCTTCCAAAACTACGAAACGTTCCCTTTCAAAGGCATCGTCAGGAATGCTGGGATTGAGCACTACATCCAGTTGTAATGGTGCTAGTTGAGCAAAATCTTGGGGAGCCGTGGTGATGTAGTAGTGGGTATAATCTTGACTCGTAGCAGCATTTGTCACTGCACCCCGCTGTTCAATCAGCTGCTCAAATTCACCACTACGCAGTCGTGGTGTTCCCTTAAATACCATATGCTCTAGAAAGTGAGCCATGCCGTTGATTTCATCTGCTTCTACAGCAGAACCAACGTTAATCCAGACATTGAGGTTGACAGCTTCGACGGGTATCTGTTCGGCGACAATGGTTAAACCATTAGATAGCTTTTTGATCGTCGGAGCATTGAGCGGAGGAGTCTTCAGCAGAGTTGAGGTCATCAGTGATTGGTCTTGTTGGCATTCTACTCTATCTTAAAGGGAGCAGGGAGTGGGGAGCTTCGGAGCAGGGGAGAAAAACCACCGAATGATGATAAGAGGGGTTTGAAAAGCTACGATGAATCAGTTTCTTGACATTCTTAAATATGCTTTACCTTTTGCTTTGATTTTATGTGGTTTTATTTTGGGTCTAATTTTTGAGAGACGAGGGTTAAATTTACTTAAAAAAATTGCTAGAAAAACCGGATGGGAAGGCTATGAAATAATTGTTAGAGGTCTGCGAGGAATTGTCCTACTTTGGTTTATCGTTGCCGGAATTTTTGCTGCAACGCTGAGTTTTCCCATAAGTACTTCAGTCCTTGAAATCATTCAGAAAATTCTTCTAGCTACTGTTTTGGCTTCAGCCACTCTGGTTGTCTCCAAACTTGCTGTTGGTTTTGTTGAACTCTACAGTAGCCGACGAGAAGAAGGTTCTCCTTTGACATCCTTATTTGAAAATTTGACAAGACTGATAATTTTTAGTCTTGGATTATTAATTATCATTCAGTCTCTTGGTATTGCTATTACACCACTGTTAACTGCTTTGGGTATTGGTGGTGTTTCTATCGGTTTAGCACTCCAGAATACTTTATCTAATCTTTTTTCTGGACTTAATATTCTGACATCTAAAAAAGTTAGAGTTGGAGACTATATCAAGCTGGATACTGGGGAAGAAGGTTATGTTACAGATATAGCTTGGAGACAGACAATAATTAAAGAATTTAATGAAAATTTGATTGTTATTCCCAACTCAAAACTTATCTCTTCTAATTTCAAAAACTATGGTCTGCCCAATAAAGAACAATTAATTACTATTGAGCTAGGCATTAGCTATGATAGTGACCTGGAACAAGTAGAAATGGTAACTCTTGAAGTTGCCAAGGAAGTCATGCAGGAAGTAGAGGGAGGTATTCCCAATTTTGAACCTTTTGTCCGATTTAATCAATTTGACTATTTTAGCATTAATTTAACAGTTTATCTACGAGTAAAAGAGTTTATCGCTCATTTAATTATTAGGCATGAATTTATTAAAAGATTGCGGAAGCGTTATCAATTAGAAGGAATTGAACTGCCATTCCCGATTAAAGCCACTTATGTTCCCAATCAAAAATGGGGAATGGGGAATAGGTAGGGTTTGCTGAAAAAGTCGATTGATTCGGGTTGTGAAGTAATGAATAATGAATAATGAATAATGAATAATGAATAATGAATAATGAGTAATGAGTGAATTACCCCTCGATTAGCTCCCAGATTTTTTCCATTATGCAAGGAAATTGAGCCCATCGATACAATTTCCTTGCACTCCTAACGAATAAAAATGATTGAAAGCATTGTCTGGCATGGTTTCCACACTTATGCAGCAAGCCCTAGGTAATGGGAAAGTGGTTCGTCAAAATTGTCTGTACTTCACGGATACAAGAATTGCTATCGTTAGGATTACAGATATGATTGAAGAACAAAGATTACAGCAGTGCTGAACGGGACATATTGACCTTGATTATCCCGCCTGCTTAACCCTTTTATCCACTTGTCAATCTCTTCATCAGTCAATATATCAATGATATCTAAAATACTGTCTATTGCTCTACTACGCCTTTCTCTAAGCTGATTGACATTTAAACCTAAACGTTCGATCGTTGCTTGAGCAGCAGCTTGTTTTTCAGGATCAGCAACAGGCAGAATTTTACCTGTGATGGAATACTGAAAGAAACTTTCACAATCTGGCTGCAATGGAGAAACCAAAAGCTTTTCATCGTACCAATTATCCTTCTTGTAGCCACATCGTGAGGGTGGAGGAGGTTTTTAGATCGTTCTGCTTGACAAGAAGCAAGTAAATTATTGTAATCCAAGGCTAATTGAGGAAATTTTTCTTGCGGTTTGAGATGCTCAATATGACAAGGATCAGAGTCTTCCCTATTAGCTTGTGCCGAATTGTTGGAATTGGTAATCCGCATCATGCAATAACAGCACAGATAACCTTGCTCCTGCAACAGTGCTGCATACACATCTCGCTTTTCCTGACCTCGCAAATCATCGAACCTGGGTTGCCAATCCTCGTTTGCTTGAGCTTTCCAGGTGGTAAAGCTTTCTGGTTCTTGACCTTTTTCAATCCATCTCATCGACCAATAATTTCCTTGCGCCTGATTAACATATCTGCCTTCGCAAATTCCGGTTCTCCGCCTCCAATTTCCTGAGCCAGCTGTTGACGTAGTTCCCTGGCTTGATCTAAATCTCCAGCATCAATGAAACGGAATAGTGTTAACAAGTCTTGTTTAATGTGTTCAGGACGTTCATCTACCCCCATCAGGTCTACCAAAATGCGATTGCTGTCTCGTCCGAAAGAACTTTCAGGATGATAGGCTATGATACCATTCTCAGCTTTTTCCAATACATAAACCCTTTCAGGTTTGACATGACTCACTACTTGAGGAGAATGGGTGGTGACGATAAATTGACAATTGGGAAAAATATCTGTTAACGAAGAAATGATACGGCGTTGCCAGGAAGGATGCAAGTGTAATTCGATTTCATCAATGAGGATAACACCGCTACCGTGAAGGGGATTTTCCAGGCTCGGATTGGCAATCGCCAATCGTCTGGCAATATCCCCAACCATCGCTAATAAAACACTTTTCCCCATCAGAAAGTTGGTCGATAATCAGTTCCTGTCCTACTTTAGAAACGGTCATGCGAAGAGGTGATCGACGGACTCGTAAGTCATTGAACCCTGGTAGGAATTGAGCGATCGCATTTCTCACGGCTTCTAGCTTGCGATCGCGATAGTCAACATTATCACGTATTTCTTCGTTTTCTAGATCTTCGGTGGTTCTAAACCATTGGAAAAAAGTCTTTGAAGTTAATAGATGTAGTAAGTGGAGCTTCATAAATAGAGATTTGTTTGACCTGATTATCCAAAAGGTCTAAAGGAATATCTAATACTGCTCGATTAACTGGATAGTAAATAATAATAGGAATATCAATTAACTGTTGTGTGTGCAGAATTTTTTGACGTAAATCATCTATGATTGATTCTAATCTGCCCTTGTCGTTAGAGCGTGAATGATTTCGACGATCTCGGCTTCTACGAGGTGACTCTACACTAGATTTATGCCTTAAATCATTACCTTGTTTTATACCTGATAAAGACCATTGAATATCCTGAGCATCCACAACAGCGAAGATTTCACAGCGAACTTCTGTACTTTCATTTTGGACATCTTGATATTCAAAGATATCTCCTTGAGCAGGATGAGGTTTTTGTTGAAATAAGTTACCCGAGGAAACATAGTGCGTATCTGGATCATATCTAATTCTGTTAACAAACCAAGTTAACATTAAAGCAAGACAGTCCAGGATACTCGATTTGCCAACTCCGTTGACACCAATCAATACATTAGCACCCGATTGATTGAACTCTAAGGTCAAATCACCAATACCTCGAAAGGCTTCCATTTTCAATTGCGTGATCCGGAATTCCATTACAGTAAAATGTGTGATGCGATCGCTGGATTCTAGTATAGAACTTAGTACTGACGCACCGGACGCACCAGATTTGGACTAAGTAGTTTAAATGCGTCTTAGCTTTTCGGGTAGGGCATTAAAAGTTTAGAAGTAGGTTGGGTGGAACGAAGTGAAACCCAACACGCCTTGTACACTGTGTTGGGTTACGCTATCGCTCCACCCAACCTACCTAATACAAAAAATTAGCTGTGCCACGCCAGTAGGCTGCATCCGAAGTTAAGATAAAATTATAATAAGTAATGTAAAGAAATATGATCATTAAACCATGCCAAACAGTAAGGGTGGCAACAAGAAATCCCGGGTAGTGGTAATTGGTGCAGGGATTGGTGGTTTGACAGCTGGAGCACTTCTTGCTCGTCGGGGTTATCAGGTGTTAGTTCTAGATCAAGCTATCGTACCAGGGGGATGTGCTTCCACCTTCAGGCGTCGCGGCTTTACTTTTGATGTTGGCGCGACTCAGGTTGCTGGCTTGGAAGCTGGTGGTATTCACCAACGGATTTTTGATGAGTTAGAAATTAATTTACCGGAAGCGACATTCTGTGATCCTGCTTGTGCTGTGTTTTTACCGGGTGAAAACGAACCGATTTCTGTCTGGCGTAACCCAGAAAAATGGGTATTAGAGAGACAGCGACAGTTTCCGGGGAGTGAACCCTTCTGGCAACTGATGGGGAAGTTATTTGATGCTAGCTGGAAGTTTCAATCCCGTGATCCGGTGCTACCACCCCGCGATTGGTGGGACTTGTGGCAGCTCTCATCAGCAGTGCGTCTTGATACTTTGATTACCGTACCCTTTACTTTTATGACAGTGGGGGATGTTTTGCGGGGATATGGATTATACAAAAATCAGCGTCTGAGGACGTTTTTGGATTTGCAGCTGAAGCTTTATTCCCAGGTAGATGTTGATGAAACTGCTTTACTATACGCAGCAACCGCATTAGGAGTTTCCCAGGACAAGACCAAGGACTATTTCATCTAACTGGTAGTATGCAGGTGCTGAGCGATCGCTTAGTTGAAGCTTTGGAAAAATATGGTGGTAAGCTGCTGATGCGCCATACGGTGGAAAAAGTAGAAGCTTCCGGTGACAAAGTTACTGGCGTGAGGATTCGTAATCAAAAAACAGGGGAAGTTTGGATAGAACCAGCAGAGGAAGTTGTTGCCAATGTCACCGTGCAAAATCTGGTGAAATTATTAGGGGACTCACTGCCGAGAAACTACCAGCGTAGAGTAGATAAATTACCACCAGCATCGGGAGCCTTCGTTATCTATTTAGGTGTGGAGCAAAGTGCGATTCCCGCTGGTTGTCCCCCTCATCTCCAGTTTCTCTATGACTACTCCGGATTAATTGGGGAAAACAACTCTTTGTTTGTTTCAGTTAGTAAACCAGGAGATGGACGTGCTCCTTTAGGCAAAGCAACAATTATTGCCTCATCTTTTACCGATGCTAGCAGATGGTGGCAGGGCTCTCAGGAAGATTATGAAAAATTGAAAGCACCAATATACCAAAGATGCGATCGCTCGTCTGAATCAATATTTTTACCTCAAACCAGAAACCATTATCCATCAAGAAGCTGCTACACCTCGTACCTTTGCTTATTACACTGGTCGAGATCAAGGTATTGTTGGTGGTATTGGTCAACGAATACCCACCTTTGGGTCCCTTTGGTTTTGCTACCCGCACACCCCTCAATCACCTCTGGCTAGTGGGAGATTCTACTCATCCTGGAGAAGGTACTGCTGGTGTCAGCTATTCTGCTCTTACTGCAGTAAGGCAAATTGAGGCAAGCTAGTACCGCTGCGCGGAATTAAGAATTAAGAATTAAGAATTAAGAATACTTATAGAGTAAGGATTCTATATTCAATCATCAGCTTCTTGTGGAACAGGCATCTTGCCTGTCTCGCACTCGGCTGGGAGATCCTTCGCTATCGCTCAGGATGACAGCATTGCGTTACTTGTTACTTCAAACCCGAATCAATAGACTTATTAACCAAACTCTAGGGCTTGCTGAATAAGTGTGGAAACTATACCATACTTTGCTTTCAATCATTTTATACCTTGCCAGGTACAAGGTTTTTGTATCTTTTGGCTCAAAAACCTTGCACCGTCAGTCGAAAATCCCTAACACCTACCACCTCTTTCCCTTACCTACCACCTGTCACCTAACACCTACCACCTATTCAAACCCCGAAAATTACGACTTATTCAGCAAGCCCTATTTATTACCCTGAGTTTGCGTAAAAGGTGATGAAACAAGTGATAGCTACTAAAGCAGTGGTTATCTGATTTTTGTCCTCCAACTTTCCTGCTGCCCTATGTAGCAAAGATTAAATGATTTAATATTATGACACCCATCAAGCGACGACGGTTTTTACAGTTTAGTGGGTCGGTGCTGGCAAGTGTTGGTTTAAGTTTGTTCCATCACCAATACAGCGATCGCTTTGTCAGTGCTACTGAGCATAAACCTCGCAAGCTAGCGTTGTTAGTGGGAATTAATCAATATCAGGATAGCGATCGCATTACTGATCTCCAAGGATGTATTACTGATGTAGAATTGCAGCGACAATTGCTAATCCATCGCTATGGCTTTCATCCTCAGGATATTCTCACCCTGACTAATGATCAAGCAACTCGACAAGGTATTCTTCAAGGGTTTGAGAAACATTTGATGGGACAAGCACAGCCAGCAGATGTGGTAGTATTTCACTTTTCTGGACAGGGTGTTCACCTAGCTGACTCTGAGTGCGGTGTAGCTAATTGCTTCACCAGTAGTTTGGTACCTGTTGATAGTAAAGTAAATCCAGATGGTTCTGTATCGGATATCACCCAAGCTACCCTTTGGCTGTTGATGGCGGCACTGAAGACAGAAAACGTCACCTTTGTGCTTGATACTAATTATGCTGGTTGGGGTAGAAGTGCAACTTTCCCTGCTGTTTCTGGTAGTTCTGTTCAACCTTGGGTAAGTGCCGAAGAGAAAGCCTATCAGCAGCAATGTTTAGCGCAGTTGGGTTTGTCCCCAGCAGAGTTCATTCATCGGAGTAGAACGGGAATTCCTAAGGGAGTGGTAATTGCAGCAGGAGGAAACAACCAATTTGCCTCAGAACTACCCTTTAGCAACTTTCATGCCGGAGTGTTTACTTATCTGATGACACAGCATCTATGGCAGCAAACAGGGAATGAACGCTTAGAAAGTGCGATCGCTAATATTACTCGCTCTGTGGTGCAAGTATCTACTACAGATCAAGTACCAGAATTAACAGTTAAACCTAATAGTAGTCATCAAGAACAACCTGCTTATTTTGTGAAGCAGCAGACACCGCCTGCTGAAGCTGTAATTACTCAAGTTGAAGGGGATTGGGTAGAATTATGGCTTGGTGGACTCCAACCAGATATTATACCAGTTTTTGCCAATGGTTCTGTATTAGCGATCGTAGATCAAGCTAGTCAGGAGCAAGGACTGGTAAAGCTAGAATCTCGCCAAGGTTTGGTTGGCAAAGGTAAGGTATTAGCAGCATCCCCTCATGCTGTCAAACCAGGAGCTTTACTGCAAGAACGAGTGCGAGGGATTCCCAAAAATTTGACCTTACGTATTGGTCTTCATTCATCCCTGGGCAAGGACAAAACAACCGCAGAGCAAGCTTTACAAGCGATCAAAGGTATCGAAGTCTTACCACTACAACTAGCTGAAGTTGACTATATCCTCAGCCGTATGACTACCTATCGTCAGCAGGAATTAGCATCATCACCAGAAGCAACTCTCCCAGCTGTCGGTAGTATTGGTTTATTCTCCCCTGCATATAAGCTGATTCCTGACTCCTTTGGTACTCAGTATGAAACGATACAACAGGCAGTGACTCGCCTGCGAGCTAAACTCAAGTCTTTACTAGCAGTTCGCCTAGTAAAATTAGCACTCAATGGCAATTCCTCCCGGTTGAATGTGGCGGCAAACCTTACTTTGGAGGGTAATGAGCAAGCAGTAATTAGTGAGGCTGTTGCAGTTCGAGGTGCTGGTAGCAACTTAACCTCAAACAAAGCAACAAGTGCTGGAGTAAGTAACACTGTTCCTACTCTTAGCCCAGGAACATCTGTTCAATTTCACTTCACTAACAATGAACCTCGTGAGCTTTATTGCTCTATTCTAGTGATTGGTTCTGAGGCAGAGATAGTGGTTTTGTTTCCTAATCAATGGACAGCAGCAAATGATGTAATGCGAGTTGAAGCTCAGCAAACACTCAGAGTTCCTGAAGTGAGTCAAGATAATTTTCGCTTCATAACTCAAGGACCTCCTGGAGTACTTGAGTTACTAATTATCGCTAGTAGCAAGCCACTGGGAAACACCCTGAGAGCACTAAGGGAGATTGCCTCCCGCCAAGGAACACGAAGTGGACCAATTATTTCCTATGAGCCAGGAGATTTAATTGTTAGTTTACTTGATGACTTGGATAGCAAGGAGCAAGGTAACTCCAGCATTCACAGCCTTGATCTTACTCAGCTAGCAGTAATGTCGATTTCCCTCGAAGTAGTTTGATACAATTCAAATTCAAATTCTAAATTCTAAATTCTAAATTCTAAATTCCAAACATGACTGTACTCGTTGTCGCTACAAGCAATCCTGGTAAACTACGGGAAATGCAAAGTTATCTTACCGGCTCAGACTGGGAGTTAAAGTTAAAGCCACCAGAACTAGAAATAGAAGAAACCGGAGATACATTTACTGCCAATGCTTGCCTTAAAGCATCAGAGGTAGCCAAAGCTACTGGAGAGTGGACAATTGCAGATGATTCTGGCTTACAAGTTGATGCTCTAAAAGGAGCTCCAGGCATTTATTCAGCACGCTATGGGAAAACCGATGGAGAGAGGATTGAACGGTTATTGAGAGAACTTGGCAGTGAAAGGAATCGGGATGCGCAGTTTGTTTGTCTGATTGCCATAGCACGTCCCAATGGAGAGATATCGCTTCAGGTTGAAGGTATTTGCCAAGGTACAATCCTACAGTCTCCCCGTGGTACTAATGGTTTTGGCTACGATCCAATCTTTTATGTTCCAGAGCAACAGTTAACTTTTGCCGAGATGAAGCCAGAAATAAAGCGGCTTTACAGTCATCGCGGCAAAGCTTTTGCCTCACTATTGCCTAAGTTAAGCAAGTTGGCTTAATTTTTGCTGGTATTGTTTCTCAAGGGCAAAAATTAAAGCACTCAACTCAACGAGCTCTCAGGAGCAAGGATCGGCAATTGATAACCTTAATCCTCGGTCTACCATTAAACAGCTAGATTACTCCTTTCACCAGTTCGGATTCGGACTATGTCATCAACAGGAGTGATAAAGATCTTACCGTCCCCAATTTCACCAGTGCGAGCAGCGGCAATTACTTTGTCTACCACCATGTCTACTTGGTCGTCCTCGATCACGATTTCTATTTTAAGCTTTTGCAGGAACTCAACCGTGTACTCTGAACCGCGATAGCGTTCAGTCTGACCCTTCTGGCGTCCAAAGCCCCGGACTTCGGAAACTGTCATTCCGACAATACCAGCATTGACTAGGGCGATTTTTACTTCGTCTAGTTTAAATGGTCGGATAATAGCTTCTACCTTTTTCAAGGTTCTAACTCCTCATTTGTTTTCCTATTCTTAATTTATAGGATCAGCATGACACTTTCTATCACTGCTAGGTAGTAATTTTTGTAGCTAATGATACTTTTTGCTCAGGGAGGCGAGGAGGCGAGGAGGCGAGGAGGTGGGGAGATGGGGAGATGGGGAGATAGGGAGACGCAACAGACGCGGGAAAAATTATCAATTATCAATTATCAATTATCAATTATCAATTCCCAATTCTCAATTCCCCATTTTCAGATTACGATTTGGAGGAGCTGAATTCAGTTGTGAAAATGTCTCGTCTACCTGACAAGCACTCAATCTTTAGCCTTAGCCGCTCAGGATTATGGGCAATTGCCTTAGTTTCAGCTACCTTGTTTGCTTCAGTGATGGTAGCCATTCCCTTATTACCCAAATCTAAGTCTGTTAAATCATCCGCAGCCATACCCTCGCCCCAAGCACCTCCTCAAAATTTACCAGAAAATCTCTTAGCAGAGGCAGAGCGAGAGTGGCATTATCGCGTAGTCAGCCAAAGTCTTTCCTTACCACGACGCTCTATCACTGATAGTAGTACAACAACCTCCCACCTTCCTACACCCAAAACCCAAACGCCACAATTGTCACAAATTATAGCTCGCAATCCCACCTCAAAGAGTCTGGAAACCAAGAGCCAGCAAACAGACTCATCTTCAAGAGCTATTAAACGTAAGACTCCTACACTCCAACCGTCCGAAACTGTTCCTCTGCTAGATATGAGAGTTGCTATTGCCAAGGGAGTTAGTACCCTCTCTGTTGCTACCTCAACGCCAGGTCAAATATTAGACGTTAGTGGTAAGGTACTAGGACAACTACCAGCAAAAACTAGAACCAACATCCAAATCCGAGAGCAAAGCATTTTATTCGGTGAATTTCAGCTACCACAAACAGTTTGGTTGAATCCAACTCAAGAAGGTTTGGTATTAGTAGGCGATCGCTGGTATCGGGGTAATGTATTATTGACTGTTGAGAAGGATAACTTATTAGCAGTTAACTACGTCAATCTTGAGGCTTATCTGGAGAGTGTAGTTGGTGCGGAGATGCCTGCTAATTGGCCCATGGAAGCTTTGAAAGCTCAAGCAATTGCTGCTCGTTCTTATGCTCTAGTCCATTCTTTTCGCCCTGCTAACCCTTTGTATGATTTAGGTGACTCTCAGCGTTGGCAGGTTTACAAAGGAGTGAATAGTGAGTGGAATACTACAACTCAAGCCGTTAGTGAAACTACTGGTATGTTTCTGAGTTATCAAGGGGGCGTTGTTGAATCTATGTATGCTGCTACTGATGAGATTGTAGCAAAGGTTTTTAAAGGTCAGGGAATGAGTCAAACTGGGGCTAAAAATTTGGCACAGCAGGGTTACAACTACCTAGAAATTTTAGATACTTATTATCCAGGTGCAGGTTTAGCACTAATTGAAACTGTAGAGCCTCAAGCTAATTAGGGCTTGCTGAATAATATCATGTCCGGTTGAATACTTATGGTTAAGGCTGACGCAGAGATTTTTTTTATTATAAGTAATTAGGCGGACATGATATAAGTCGTAATTTTGCTTCTTTTCATTAAGCTGCAAAACGCTGTACATAGAAAACTTGATCTTAACCCAATAGGTAAATAGAAGCATCTAGGATTGAGTTTGATGGCAACTACGATTAAACAGATTGCGCAATATCTGAGCAACCGTAACTGGAAATATATGGTTGATGGGGATAATTACAGTATCTTCACCGGTGTTAAAGCTGATAGCATCAAAGATTTCTTGATTGTCATTCAATTGGACGAGGAGGGCAAATTTCTTAGGTTTTGTGCCCCTCGGCTACTTAGTGATGCACACAAGCATGAGCATCGAGAGCTCATCTTCCGTACACTGTTGGCTTTAGCTTGGAATCATAAGATGTTGCAGTGGGAGTCCAATTTAATCGATGGAGAAGTTCGAGCAGTAATTGAGCTACCTCTCGAAGATGCGCCACTGACAGAAAAGCAGTTTAACCGTTGCCTCAGTAGTCTGATTTATCTGGTAGATGCAGTGGCAATGCCACGGATTAAGGAGGTAATGGCAACCGGCATAGATCCCGGAGAGAGAGAACTTGGTGAGCAGCTATTGCTAATGCTACAGGAAGTGGTACCAACTGGAGTGCTGGATTTATTGGAGTCGGCACTAATGACTCGTCGAAGTGGATGGATATCCATTTAGCTCAAAAACCCCTAACACCTACCACCTATCACCTACCACCTATCACCTAACACCTACCACCTATCACCTAACACCTAACACCTAACACCTACCACCTATCACCTACCACCTATGACCTAACACCTAACACCTAACACCTAACACCTACCACCTAACACCTACCACCTAATCTATGATTCCTCCACAGGATTTCAACGATAAATTTTCTACTTTCTTGATACCTGTTGAAAATGGTAATAGGCGAATATTTTTCAGGTGGCGAACCGAAGTCGTTCTGAAACAAAACTTTAGCTTGTATCAAGAAACAGAGGAAAGCTTTTGGCAGTTTTGCCAATCGCAAGATGATTACTCTTTAGTAGGAAAGTTTTTGGAGATTTATCATAATGAGGAGACGACAAAGCGGGAAAAAGAATTAGCTAAATGGCACTTGACAGCTTACTTAGAAACTCCCTGTTACCAAGCTGCTAGCAACAGATTTTCAACCTTCACTAATTTTAATGACCTTACCGATGACTGGGGGCATTATCTTCATCTAGCTCGCTGTGTAACCAATAATCCAGAGGAGATTTTCCGAATTTACCGCAAGTACCAACCCAGAGGGTACAATCTGGAGCAGCATTTTATGTGGGAGATTGCTAGTAAAGTTAGAGATTTGTCTTATCAAGCAACAGGTCAAGGTAAATATTCTCCTTGGTATAGTTTAAAAAAGGCTTCTCCAGGTACTTTAACACAAGCCTTGATCAACTACGGAGTCAGGGAAGCAAATATTGAGCGTTATCTTGTAGTCAGAAGTTGTTTATTTGAAGTTTACTCAAAGTCGGAGCAAGGAAAGTGGATTCCTCCTACTATCAAGGAGTATCAAGCGGCTGCTAGTTACTGCAATAGTTATCACTTCACTATTGATTTTCAGAAGATTCAAAAGTTAATCAAAATTTGTTTTGAGGTGTTAAGATCATCACCAAAATTCAGCTACCTTGGGACAGATATTGAAAATAAAAGTTTTGATGAAAGCTCCGAGCCAGACCCCTTACTAGCCATAGCAGAAGCTAGGTCTAGAGAAGAGATGCAAGGCTATGTTGAGGGGATTAATCAAGTTCTTACTCAGGAGTGGGAAGCATTTAAACAAGGAGATATTGACAATGAAACGATGTTGCTATTTCGGTACGGTTTGGGTTTAAGCCAATCTAGCACTGCTGTCCACATTGGTGTTCATCAGACTACTGTTCGGGAGCGCTGTCTGCAATTTCAGGAGCAACTATTAGAGACTGTAGGAATTTGGATTATGAGAAACCGGATTTCTCATGAGGAGGACAAAGAAATATCAGCACTTTCTCCAAAGAAAACCGGTTTTTTGACCGATAATTCAGCAATTAATTTGCAGCAGCTCGAAGATGTGGATCAATATTTAGCTAGTTGGTTGCAGCAGCAGTACAAACAACAAATAGATTCAGTGATTATGGCAGGTTTTAATAATTATCTTGATGTGGGAACCAGGGATATTCTTAAGCAAATGTACTTTGAGACTACGAAAAATAGCAAAAAAATCGCTAGACAGATGAATCTAACAACTGCTGAATTCAAGCAAAAGGTTAAGGAGGCGGAAGAGCAATTACTTTTTTACTTACTGGAATGGGTGAAGAATACGGTTGGCATCTCTCTAGAGAAAAAATTGGACAGAAAAAAGGTTGCTGGCTTAATCAAGGGATGGCTGGAGAATTAAGAATTAAGAATTAAGAATGAACAACAGATAACAAATAACAAACAACAAACAACAAATCATGTTAAACTTGGATAAAATAATTAGTGTTTACCCAAAACAATTGAGTTTGGAGATATCACAACAAGCTCAAACACAAGCATGGCAAAAGGTCAAGAATTATTCTAATAAAGTAGCTCGTTGGAATGCTTATGTAAATTATTTATGTTTGAATACATTGGTTGATTGGCTGCAAGCTAAGCCAAATTTACAGGAAGAAGTGCCCCTAGTATCGCCTAATCTTAAGGCTTTACCGAGTATCTGGGAAGTGGTCAATGGCTATGCAATTGAACTGGGTAAAACGCGGCTGGTACTGATTCCTAGTGAAACTAGTGATACAGAAAAGTTCACTGTACCTTTTGAGTGGGTTGATATTCCTGGTTGGGCAGCTGATTATTATCTAGCGGTGCAGATGCATTTGGAAGATGATGAGTGCTGGCTGCGAGTTTGGGGGTTTACTACTCATCGCAGGCTCAAAGAAGGTAGAAAAGACTACCTCAGAAACACTTACTCCTTAGACGGGGATGATTTAATTGAAAGCCTCAACGTGATGTGGGTGGGTAGGAAACTATGTCCTGAGGAAGAGCCAGTGGTGGAATCTTTGCCTAACTTATCTGCTCAGAAAGCTGAGGGATTGTTGGCACAATTGGGTAAGCCAACTCTCTATTCTCCGCGACTAGAAGTGCCTTTTGCTCAGTGGGGTGCATTGCTGGCTAATGAGGAATGGAGAGAGCAGCTGTACCAAAGGAGGTTGGGGAAAGTTGTAGCTAGCAAGGAGCCAATGCCCTTGCACTCCTGGTTAAATAATTTCCTGGAGGCGGGTTGGCACACCGTTGAGGAAATAGGAGAAAGATTGGCTACGCCAGCATTAGCCTATGGTACTGGAGGTAATCATTTCAGAGATGATTCTTCTGGATATTCCTCAGACAGTTCCTACCCTAATTAAATTATTAGAGAGCAGCAGCAGTCAGGAAGTTACTATACCAGCTTTGAAATTGTTGGGTCAATTTGGTCATGGTAATTTAGATGCGATCGCTTTTCTGTCTGGGCTACTTGAAACTACTGAAGATCCTGAGTTACGTCGCCAAGTGGCTTTGAGTTTGGGGCAAATCGCTGCGACGCATCCCCAGGCTGGTATGAGGCGAGTCAAACTGATTGATTTGGGAGTGCAACTGGATAATAAGCAAGTGGCACTGGTGGTTACTTTTACGCCCCAAGGGGATAAGGGAACTAATGTGCATTTGCGAGTTTATCCTGCTGGTGAGCAAACCTTTCTGCCACCTAATTTACAACTGATAGTAGTCAATGAGAAGGGGGAAACTTTATGGGAGGCTCAATCGAGAAGCGCTGATAATTGGATTCAACGGGAGTTGAATGGTGAGGAGGGAGATAGTTTCATAGTTAAATTAGTACTAGGAAAAGCTAGTTTTAGCAAAGAATTTATTCTTTAGTATTACCAACAGAAACACAGTTAAATCAAAATTTGGAAGGAGAAGCACGATTGATTTAAACAACCAATTCATTGAAGTGGGATTGTCGGAAGAATGAGCTGCGTGATCGCTCATGCTATAATCAAAACGCCTAATAGTATAACAGGAAAATTTAGCAATTAACAATTAACAATTAACAATTAACAATTAACAATTCTCAATGACTAAATTAGGAACCTTAAAAATAGTCAACGGAGACTTTAATCAAGGTTTTCGGGTTATCTTTCGCATTGGGGAAGATGGTAGTAGTACTGCTACAGAATTTGATGGTTGGTTGCCATCAGCACCACAGCTACCCCAGTTGTGTAGTAATTGGCACTCCAGCTATTGCTCTGGTGGAGAAACAGATTCCCAACGCGCTCTGAGTGCTCCAGCAGCACAGGTAACTAACTTTTCCATTCTCGACTCAGCTGATGATTTAGCCAAGGGGATTAATAATTGGCTCAATTCCGATGATACCCAGTTTCGACCCTTCCGGGATAAGCTGTTAAGACATTTGCCCAGTAATGAGCAAATACGATTCATTATTCAAACAGATAATCTCGAGCTTTGGCGACTACCTTGGGAGCTGTGGGATGTTATCAGGGAGTGCGAGATTGAACCAATTATCAGCGCCTCAGAATACAACCAAGTACAAAAACCCCCCATCGAAAAACCCAAAAACCAAGTCAGAATCTTAGTGATTCTGGGAAATGACAATGGTATTGATATCGAGAGGGACTTAGCATCACTACAGCAGGAATTACCTGATGCTTACATTCATCCTCTTAGGAATCCTCAAAAAGAGCAATTAAGCAGTGAGCTGTGGGAACAAAAGTGGGATATCCTCTTTTTTGCTGGTCATAGCTGGACGCAGGAGGATTTACAAGGTAGGTTTAGTATCAATAGGCAGGAAATTCTGACAATTGAGGAATTAAAGCTGGCTCTCACCAATGCCATTAAACATGGTCTCAAGCTAGCTATTTTCAACTCCTGTGATGGCTTGGGATTGGCATATAAGTTGGTTGGTTTGCAAATTCCGGCAACAATAGTCATGCGAGAAAGAGTGCCAGATAAGGTAGCTCAAAAGTTCTTGGCATATTTTCTCAAACCATTTGCCCAAGAGGGAAATTCTTTATCTGATTCTGTTTGGCAAGCACGGCAAAGACTGCGAGAATTGGAAAAAATTTATCCCTGTGCTAGTTGGTTACCGATGATTTGCCAGAATCCGGCGGAAGTTATGCCAACTTGGCAATCTTTACTGGGCAGATCTTCCCCTTTTCCACAGGAGCATCAACATGCTTCTGTTTCTGAGTCGGAGCATCAGGAGTTGGAGAAGGCGGCAAGTATTAAGGTGGGATTAGAAGTACCTGTTAGTGCAGTTGATTCGATATTCCGCTTCTTCATTAGGTATAAGCGCAGGGCAGTAGCATTTTGCTTGCTGGGAACTATTAGCTCTTTGGGTTTACGATTTGTAGTTTCACCTATGTTGAACGAAGTAGGACAAGCTCAATACAATGCTCATCAATTAAATAATGCCCGTTTTTTCTGGGAGTTATCCCTTAAACTCAACCCAGATAATGACTCAGCTTGCAACAATCTGGGAATACTTGACGAAGATTTTGGAGAGCTTGAGGTCGCTATCCAAAAATTCCAGGATTGCAAACAAAAAAATCCTATAGCTTGCAGTAAAGATGCTCAGTTCGACATAATTCGGGATGGAAACTATGAGAAAGCAGAAAACCAGCTCAGAAGTTGCTTCGGGTTAGCTAAAACTGACGATGAGAAACATTCTATATTAAAGAACCTGGGCTGGGCACTACTGGAGCAAGATAAATATAACCAAGCTGAAGCCAAACTTCAAGATGCGATCGCTCTGGATAGCCAACAAGGTTCTGCTCACTGTCTACTGGCAAAAACTCTAGAAGCTCAAGGGCATCAAGAAAACGCTTTAGAGAAATGGGAATACTGCTTGCGATTTAGTTCGAGGTATATTCCAGAAGAAAACCAATGGATTGATGAGGCACGACAACGCCGCCAAGCAAAAAACAACAACCAATGAATGAAACATAGGGAGCTAAAGAGAACAAGTTATGAAGAAATACAGGGTATGCATTTCCTTAGCCTTAAGCTTGATCCTAGCTACTGCGGATTCGGTAATTACTAGTAATTGGAAGCCAAAGGCAAAGTTGGTAGCGACAGCCTCTACTTCTGAATGTAAACCCCTAGGAAAGGTTGTAGAGATTGATGGGCAAGCAATACTCAGTCGTATAGATAAACCAGAGCAAAAAGTAACTCAAAATCAGGAGCTTTGTGTTGGCGATTTTCTACGGATAGATTCAGGAGCAATAGTTAGATCAAAGTGCTACGTTGATAATGAGGTTAGACGGTTTCCTACTGGTGAATCCGGTGCTACTAATGTTTGTCCCCCCGTAGAGCCATGTGACACAAAAGGTCCAAACTGTATACGTGGTTCTGAGGATATTGCCTCTAATGTTCCTCAGATTATTAGCCCTCGTAATACAATGCTACTTGATAACCAAGTGACCCTACGGTGGCAAGCTGTCCCTGGTGCAACTCGTT
>CBDCVG010000083.1:0-28079 GCA_965222765.1 Caldora sp. | reverse complement strand
GTGGGAACTCCTAGGGCTGCATAGGTTTCCTTGAGACCATTGAGGCAGCGATCATCGAGAACAGAAGAATCTCCACTTAACAGAGCATAGGTGATATAACGGAGAATAATTTCTCCATCCCGTAGGCAAGCTGCCATTTTACGGTTAGTATAGACACCACCACCTGGTGCAGTTAAACCAGGTTCTTCGCAACAGATTCCAGCAATAGCGTCAGTAACAATACAGCTAGCGTTACTAGCAATAGAGTTAACTGCATCCAGACGCTTGTTACCCTCACCAACAAATGCCTTCAAAGCCTCCAAATCGCCACCACCAACAAACTTTCCTTCAGAGTTAGCGCTAGCTACGCTTCTGGATAAAGCATCAAGCATTGAATCCTCCTTTATAAAACTATTCTGTTGATTCTGTTTTTTGACCTGATGGTCACTATGGAAAATATATAAAGCATTAGGAGTTACAAATCTTCCTTCATGAGAGACTTGTTAATAAAACTTTATATTTTTATTGGTAGTACACCTGAGTTCTAGATATGGGAGGTTTGATATATGAAATAAAAAGAACAAACAATCAGACTCAATGTGGTATCAATCGAGATAATTTCTTGACATCAAATAGGTAGAACAAATTAAACCAAAATCTTAAATTTTGGCAAAGCATAAGTTATGGTTAAATTCAAGTTTTAACTCAATACTCTAAGTGTTCATGAGTCTTTATGGCATTATTTGGAAGGGGTTGGGATGAGTTAAGAAATACTCGAATAACCCCCCCCTAGCCCACTCTCACAAGGGTAGGTTTTTAATATTTCGCTGAAGATGAGACAAGGGAGGAAAGTAGACAAGTAGACAAGTAGACAAGGAAGATTTTTCACGAAAAACTGGGCTTTTCAGCGTCTTGGATTTTTGACAACCGAACAGCATTTTGTACGGTTTTCCTCCCTTGTTACCTTGTCCACCTTTTCTTGTCCCAACCCGAAAGCAAAAAACCTACCCTTGTCAGCCTAGCCAACCTCCCTAACTCTTCTGCTTCTTCTGTTAACTCTACCTGATGGAGAATGAACGACGTTGCCACTTATTCAACCGTGTTTCTCCAAAAGCAGCCCAGCGGCGGGAATCAGCAATCTTAGCTTCTAAGTTGGCAATTTCCTGAGTCTGTTCTTGAACGCGCTGTTCTAGGGATTTGGAGGGCGGTTGTGGAGACTCCTCTATAAAGAGGTTATCTAGAGGGGAGGAATAGTTAGGCTCTGCTTGAGGAACTACTTCCACAGACTGCCACTTGCTCAATGTTTGCTCACCAAAGGCGGCCGAAGATCGTAACTCAGCCAATTGTTTGTGTAAAGTTTCAATGAGAACCTCCTGTTCCCGATACTGTCGCTCTAAAGCAGAATCGGCTTCTGGTAGTTCCACCTCTTCCACTGGCTTGCTTACAACTAAATACTTCGGCTTGAGTGCCTCTGCTATCAATTTCTGGATATCTGTAACAGGAGCCATCCCCAGAGGATTGTTGTACATGAGGGGTTTTGCCAGCCGAGACTGGTTGCCTTCCACTCCTGCCTTGTCACTGGTAGACAGATTCTTATAGAGTTTGAATGTATTGGTAAACCCAAGCAGTTTCTTGCCAGTCTGGGTTCGGTAGCCCCGGTAATAGGGCACGATATTTTCTCCAAAGGCATCTTGGTACTCATCGCTGTCGAGGTAGGAATCGATTTCCGCCTCGAAACCTCCTGTATCGAGGATCTGACTGTGAGAGAAAGTCTCAGAATAGTCATCAGGAGCACGTCCTAGAAGGTGTTTGAAATTCAACTCCATGGAGCGGTAGCGGGGGCAGTTATCGAAAAATCGAGAGCGGTAGAGTATTGACTTAGCTACTTGGCGCACGAACTCGCGGACACTGATTTCACCTCGTTTGAGCTGGGATTCAGGAACACTTAGGCGTTCACTCTCCATAACATGGGCATTGCCCAATACTTGACGGTAGACAGCGCGGATCACAGTTTCCGCTTCGCCTTCCGAGGAAGTTGGCAACAACTCAATTGGAGCAACATCTTCAAAGGCTTGGTACTGTTCCTGCAAGGCTGGTCCCAAGTCAACATCCTTCGGTGGGGCACCAGGAGTTATCTGATCGCTAACAGAGGGATAACCTTTGAGACCTAGTGCTTTCGCAATCAATTGCTGAGAATCAGTTACTTGTATAGGAGGTGGGGATGAGAGACGATAAATCTTGCTGGGTTGGTTGGTGAGGAGCGATCGCTGCAAAGGAGAGCGATTCGCCACAAAAATCGAGAGATCACTGCCGCAAGCTCCCCGCAGGAGTTGGAACAGATGGGTAAAACCAACCACTTTCTTTCCCGTCTGGGTTTTGTACCCTCGGTAATAGGGAACGATATTCTCTCCAAAAGCATCGAGATATTCATCACTATTGAGGTAAGAATCGATCTCGGAGCAATAGCCTCCTTCATCAAGAATTTGGACATGAAGGCTCAGTTCTTCATGGCTTTCTGGAGCTCGTCCGAGCAAGTGTTTAAAATTGAGCTCGATAAAGCGAAGTTGGGAGTAGTTGTAGAAAAAGCGGTTTTGGTAAAGTTCCGATTGCGCTACTTGCCGCACGAGTTCCCGTACCGTAATTTTTCCTTTTCTCAATTGGGATTCAGGAACAGTAAGGCGTTCACTCTCCATAATGTGAGCATTGCCTAGCACTTGGCGGTAGACAGCTCGGATCACCCCTTCGACTTCTTCAGAAGAGGCATTGGCTGACAGTTGAATGGGAGCTGTCTCTTGAAAAAAGCTGATCCCTAGTTCCGAGGCTTTGCCAAGTACTGAGGGTAGTAAATTAGTAATCATTGCAACATTTTCCTCCTGCTAAATAAATAAAAATCTAAATTTTGTTTAAGCTCATACCACGTAATGCAAGTTGTGGTATCCTGGTGCTTCTGTCAAGCATTATTAGTACAAAGGACAAAAGACCAATGACCAATGACCAACTTAAGGAGTTTCATCAAATCGGGTATTAAAACTACCGTACTTGAACCAATATTGTTTCAAGTCATGGTGGGGAGTATGCAAGCTGGCCCTAGCTTGATAGAGCATAATTTTGCGGTGAGTTCCCATCCAAACTCGCTTCGTAGGTTCGACACAGATTAAAGTTCCTCCTAAACTGGTTACACATTGTTCAAAGCGCTCAACGGCTGAATAATCTAAAGTTTCAAACAGAAAAAAGTTTCCTGAACAAATCAGATGGCGGCTGCGAATCCAAGCTTGCATTTTTTTACGAGCAACTGGAGGAAGCATTGTTCATGTGACCTTTAACTTTCGTTACAGCCAAGGGAGCATTAAGCTCTTGTGCATTTAAATTGTGAATTAGTGCTGGTGTAGGAACACGGAGACAGGGAGATTGGAACTAACAAACTTAAATGCATCTTAACTTAGAAATCAGTAATTCCTAGTTATTTGGTACTTCTGAAGCATAGCTTTGGCGCTTCTCAAATTTCAAATGACCGGCTGTTGAACCCCACACTTGTTCATTGGTAGTGACATCCATCCCCCGGTCTAAACTGACAAAAGTTGTTTCTGTCAGTTCTATGTCACTAACTAGATAGGTTTGTTTGCCATTTTTTTCAATGAAACAACAATTTCCTTCAACCTTTCCCCGAAATAGATCCCCCTCCCGCTGAAAAACCATCGAACAGTTATAGCGGCGTTCAATACAATCGGGAGTAATAGTTTTTAAGATGTTTAGTTCCCGTCCGGAGCCCGCATAGAGAATTGGATCTTTTAGTCCGTAATTTTCAATATAAATCTGTTCTCCTTGGTTGATAAATCGATGAACTCCTTGACGGTAGGGAGTCCAGAGGTCATGATCATACGCTTGCTCAGAATAAAAGCCAATTCCCGAAAAAAAATCCCAAGGTAAAGGACGAAAAAAAACGCGAATATGGGCGTAGTTTCTCGAATCTGCCAACGCTTGTTTTTGATTACTAAAATCCCCTGCAATCCAGCGTGCTAAGGTTAGCATTAAATCTTCTTCCATTAACTTAAAAATCCTGTTAATCTTTCAATCCTGATAGAGAACGAATTTCTGAAGAAAAGGAAGCAGTTAGAACCCCAGAGCCCGCACTGGTTTTAATTAAGGAAACCCGCAGACGTAAGTTGGGGTTAACGAACCAAATTTTTTCTTCAGCTGTCGCTCTATCGTATGCAGTTAAGAGGACAAATGTGCCATCTTCACTAAAGTGATATTTCCCAATGGAAGGGATAGTTTCTGCATAACCTTGCTCCCGCAGCAGCCTCCCTGCTTGCGGATTATCTGGATCAGGAATCGGCACTAAAATTGTCGTTCCCTCAAAGGTTTCTCCTTCCTCCCAATCAGACTCTCCTTCCCAACTCATACGAAAGGGATCGCTGACCATTTGTGGGTCAATTTCATAGGATTTACACAAGTCGAGTACTTCTGGATCATCTTTAGCTAAAGGAACAATATCAATAGTTGAAGTAACTTGCTCAAAGTAGCTAAAAGCTAAATTGTGGGCACTGCGTTGAGAGCGCCATTGCCCGAGAGAATCCTCGACAAATTTGGTAATATCCACGACAAAAAGAGTTGTTTGAGATCTATTAGAATTGAGTGAAAGCTTCTGCCTTTACAGAGCAGAAAGAAGTTTTCCTTTGTCCCTTTTTCCTTATGGATAAAATTAAAAATAGAGCGAATTAACCCAAAATTCGCTCTGGAAAAGTAGGAGATACTCAAGTAGGAGATTTGGGTTTGTATTATAGCAGAATTTTAGTCTGAATTCCTAGCAGTGGCAGTGATGCTAGTTACAACTGAGTAAGCTTAGAACAAGGTTGCCGCCTAACTAGCATTTCTCCTATTCTCTTTGAAATACCGGACTTCGACGGTTCAAAATTTCAGACTAACTCAGTAATGCTGAGAATCTTGCCTCCTGTTTTTTGAATGTTTTGAATTTTCTTGGACAGTTGAGCGTAGCCCACTTCATAAGTTGCGTTACTCTGCTTAACAACAGGAGTAACCCCTGGTTTAGCAACAGCAACGCAGAAACGCTTATTGGTTGAACCAGAAGCACCACCACGAGAACTAGCAACCTTAACTTTTTGCGGTAGGTTGCCAGCTACTGTAGAAGTCGATTGAGCTTTTTTGCTGCTATCGCTAGTGGCATAGCCACCGAATAAAGAAACTGTCTGGTTAAAGACATTATTCTTGATTCCTGTTTGGCTGGTTATACAGCGGGGATAGGGAACGATATTTTCTCCAAAATTCAGGAGGTACTCCTCACTCTCCAGGTAAGAATCAATTTCTGCGGTATAGCCCTGTTCGTTGTAAATTTGAACCTGCTGGGAAATTTCTGCCTGGTCTAGCGGTGCACGACCGAGCAAATGTTTGCAGTTTAACTCAATACAGCGATAGGGAGGATTCCCTTCAAAAAAGAGGGATTTATACAGATCAGATTGAGCCACCATCCTGACAAAGCCCCGAACTGTAACATTGCCATTGCGGAGCATCGATTCTGCACTATCTAGACCCTGTTGGGAGAGTATATGAGCATTCCCTAAAACCTGCTTATAAACAGCACGAATAACTACCTGTAAGTCCTCTTCGGTTGCATCAGGTCTCAATTCTACTGGATCACAGACGAATGCTGCGGCTAAACTTGCCATTGATTTCTCCTCAATTAGTAAAGTTTGTCTTGTGAATGTACTTGCTAAAACGATATTACAGGGAAATTATTCCCCAAGCAGCTAGGGCGAGTGCCACTGTGCCCAGAGCTACCACTCCAGCACCAGCAATGGTAATCACCGCACCTATCTTGCCCAGCCATTCTGGAGGGATATAAGGTGGCTCCATCGGTTGGAAATAGCCCATTGCCTCCAGTTGTGTCCGATAGTCTGCACCATAGCGGGGCATGCGGGCAAAAGGAAGCTCTCCTTGAGAGCGTTGGTGCAAGATCCGCCGCCTTTGGTAAGGGACGGTATCAAAACTAAAGTTACTCAGATACTCCTCACTGTTGAGTAGATCATCAACAAACCCTTGTAACCCCTTGGTTGCTAGCACAATTGACCAGGCAATCTTTTCCTGATCGCCGTAAACGTCCCGCCCGAGAATTCGCTGGACGCACATCTGGGCTAACCGATAATTGTTATTGACTTCGTAATTGCGTTGCCGGAATGGTTCAGAAAGCACTAGTCCGCGAATGAAGTCCCGCACAGTAATTTGACCATTGCGTAGTTGGGACTCCAAGCCTTTTTGGCGGTTGCTTAGCAACATCTGTTGCTCATTAAAAATCTGCCGATAAGCTGCCCCGATTAAATTATCCATTTCCAAGGGGGAGGGCAGATTTTCGGTAGTGAAAATCCGGGGCTGTTCTTCCCCGAGGATTTCATAGCTAGCAACACGCTGGTTTTGACTGGTTGGCGGGTATTCGAGTAAAGGAATTGCCATGTGTTCTGGTTTCTTAAACGAATTTTTTACCACATTGGCTCGTAGTTGGGCTTTAGTACTCTCTAGTTAATACTTGAGCGCTAAAGCTCAACTACGAACCATTGATTACTTAGCAATTAGCTGTGGTGACTTCATACCACCTCAGTGATACTGACGATCTTGCCGCCAGCTCGATTAATCCTTTGGATTTGTGGGGTCATGCGATTTCCCGGGACGATGTACTCGGTGGTACTGACTCGGCGTGGGCAATCAAATTTCGATCCTGAGACCAGAATCTTGAAAATCTTTTCTGTAGCATCCTTGTAAGCAGACAGACGACCTCCAGTAGTAGGAACAGCTGCTTTGGTCGCGCTGTTGTTAGCAACATCGCTAACTAAACGAGCTCCAGAAAAGGCACTATCTACCCCGGCATATCCCTGATACAGGGAAAGGGTGCGGTTGTAGTCAACATTCTTCTGTCCAACCTGAGTTTTAGCCCCTTGATAGTAAGGCACGATATTTTCGCCGAATTTCTCGTGATACTCATCACTGTCGATGTAGGAGTCAATTTCCGCATCATAGCCTTGCCCGACGCAGAGACAAATATGCTCCGAAAGTTCGGCTTGGTCAGTAGGAGCACGACCTAATAAGTGCTTGCAGTTAAGTTCAACAAAGCGGTAGGGAGCACAAGATTCAAAGTAGCGGCTGCGATAGAAGTCAGATTTAGCCACAGCGCGAACAAATTCCCGTACTGTCAGGTTACCATTGGCTAACTGAGATTCAGCAATAGCCAAGCGCTCGCTTTCCATAACGTGGGGGTTACCTAAGACTTGCTTGTAAACTGCTTGAATGACTGCTGCCACTTCGTCAGGATTTCTTGAAGGGCTAAGTTCTACTGGGGCATCTAAAACGACACTCATTGAAATTCTCCTTAAAACAATCTTTAATCCGTGTTAGCAGGCAGTAATACTAGAAATTACGCCGCCCAAAGCGTGAATGCGCTTATATTCTTGTGATAGTTTGTCAAAGGGCACAAAATAAACCTGGTTACTGCGACGGAACTGGGAGATGCGACGAACCTTGCCGGGAGAACTGTAGCCAGTAACTTCGATGCGATAGACTTTGCCTTCTTCGCCAGCACCAGAACCCAAACGAGTCCGCGCCCCAGCTAAGGTCTCTTGGAAAGACCAACCATTTCCAGGTGAGCCACCAGAAGGAGGAATCACCGCTAGGGGAGTCTCCTGAATGACGTATTGGTTCAGCACAGGGCTCTTACCAGAAAGGCTGCCTTTGAGGTCACTGCAGGAAGCTCCCCGCGCCAGAGCAAACATGTGAGTGAAGCCCACCATATTTTTGCCCGGTTGTGTCTTGTAGCCCGTGTAGTAAGGGACGATGTTTTCTCCGTAGGCATCCTGATATTCGTCGCTATCAAGGTAGGAATCAATTTCTGCCTCGAACCCTTGAGTATCCAAGATAGTGCTGTGAGCCCGCATCTCTTCTAATCCATCAGGGGCACGACCGAGAAAATGTTTGAAGTTGAGTTCAATGAACCGATAGCGAGGACAAGTATCAAAGAAACGGGACTTGTAGAGGTCAGATTTACCCACAGCCCTGACAAATTCACGGGTACTCAATTCTCCCCGCTTGAACTGGGATTCAGGAATTGCCGCCCGTTCGCTCTCCATGACGTAGGCATTGCCCAGAATTTGCCGGTAGACAGCACGAATAATGCTTTCTGCTTCTTCGTCCGAGCGACCTGGGAGCATTTCCCAAGGTGGAGTTTCTTCAAATAAGGCGACTCCCAGTCGGGAGGCTGGTCCAAAAGTCATAGGAAAATCATCTCCTTGATGCTGAAGTTTTGTGGCTTGCGTCTAGATTTAGTTGAGAAAATCAAGAAAACTTAACAAATTACCAGTACCAAAACTGGTGAAGAAATCGGAAAGAAATCGGAAAGGAATCCGAAATACGAACCACTGTAGACAACAGGCTCCAAGGATAAATATGCAACCTGACGAGACACAACCATTAAACTTTGCAATATAACTTTACAATTTTAATCCCAGTCAGACCCAGATAACTAATTTGCAAAGTTCTCTAAAAACTGAACCTTTTTTTGCTAAATTTGAACCTAGAAGCACAAATACAGGATGAGGATTCTTTTAGTTGAAGATGATAGCCGCTTAGCTGAAACCTTAGAAGAAGCCCTAACAGATCAACTCTATGTCGTTGATTGGGCTTTGGAGGCAGAATCGGCTCTAGAATATATCAAGGTGAGCGATTACGACCTGCTACTGCTAGATGTCATGTTACCAGAACTCGATGGCATCAGTTTTTGTCAGCTGTTGCGATCGCAGGGTTATCAAATGCCCATTCTGATGGTGACTGCCCGGGATACAGTTAGTGATAAAATTTCTGGGCTAGATGCTGGCGCAGATGATTATATTATCAAGCCAGTTGATTTGGGAGAGTTATTAGCTCGTATTCGCGCCTTATTACGCCGGGGCAGGGCATCCTTGACACCAGTCTTAGAATGGGGTAAGTTGCGCCTTGATCCGAGTGCTTACGAAGTCAGCTACGCTAACACTCCCATCCACCTAACTCCCAAGGAATACTGTATCCTAGAGCTGCTCTTACGTCATAGCCACCGCCTCCTCAGTCGTCGGGCTATTATCCAACACATTTGGCCGACTGAAGAGACTGTAGAAGAAGATACGGTTAAAGTCCATTTGAGAAGTTTACGCCTGAAGCTGAAAGCGGCAGGGGCTCCAGAAAATTTGATTGAAACAGTTCATGGAATGGGATACCGTCTGAGTAATATCAAGTCCGCATAAGCAACTTCCAAACCCAACCTAACACCTAATGTCTGTAAGAAGTCTAACAGTAACAGTTGTACCTCTTCCTGCTTCACTTACAATCTCAATGCTACCCCCATGTAAGTCCACACACTTTTGAACCACTACTAGCCCGAGTCCGGTTCCCTCAATATAACGGACATTTTTGCCCCGATAAAAAGGCTCAAAGAGTTGTTTTTGCTCCTCGGCGGGAATACCTAAACCGCGATCGCGAATCTGAATTTGGACGCTTTGTACTTCAAAGGTGAGAGAACATTGAATCTGTCCACCGGTTGGTGAATATTTAATTGCATTAGAGATAATATTGGCAAAAATAGAGCGTAATAACTTTTGATCGGCATAGACAACAGTATTTTCTCCTCGACAAACAAAAGTTAGTGTATGCTGAATACCTGCACTTAGTTGCATCTCTTCAAGAAAATTACGACCAAATTTCTCTAGATCGAGCCATTCTGGATTGAATTCCAATTTGCCAGTTTCAGCGCGATTAATTGTGAGAATGTCGTCTAAAAGTTGAACCATATTTTTGACCGAATCTTGAATTCGGCGCAGATTTCTCTGTCGTTTTTCGGGATTTTCCCAGGCTCTTGGAGAAGTTTCTAGCAGTTGAGCTGCAGCAAGGACCGTACTCAGAGGTGTGCGAAATTCATGGGAAACCATAGAAAAGAGACGGGTTTTCAGAGCACTCAATTCTTTCTCTCGCTCCAAAGCCAGCCGTACTTCATCTAGTCGCTTCCGTTCAGTGATATCCCGGGAGTTCATGACAATTGTTGGTGACGAGTCACTGTCAACCAAAGACTGAGCTGTCTGGCTAAAGCTAAGTGCCTTTGGTAAGGCTTCAAAAGTACGCCATTGTCCATCCTGATGGCGGCGGCGGAATTCAATAGGGTGAGTTTCCTCTGAATTAGACAGAGCCTGATTGAGGATCGGGTAGATATTGGCTAGGTCATCCGGATGGATATAGGCAAAAAAGTTCTTACCGATTAAATCTTGGGGTGAATAACCTAATACCTTCTCGACTGAGGGATTTTCATATTGAATTGTCCCATCGGGAGCTAGGATGGTAATGATGTCCAAAGCATTTTCGATCAACAAGCGGAAGCGTTCTTCGCTCTGGCGCAAAGCTGCTTCTGTGCGCCTGCGCTCGGTGATGTCTCGCTGAACTGAAATCCAGTGGGTGTAGTGACCCTGCTTATCTCCAACTGGCACGACGCTGAACTCAACCCAAAATTCGCTGCCGTCTTTACGATAGTTGATAATTTCTACGGTAAAGGATTCCCAACGAGAGAGGGCAGAGCGTATCCGATCAAGGGCACCGCGATCTGTTTTCGGACCCTGGAGGAGGCGGGGCGTTTGTCCCAATACTTCTTCCAGGCTATAACCAGTCATGGTAGTAAATGCCTGGTTGACGTAGAGGATGCGGGGACCTGGAAAATCGATGGGTTCAGCTTCGGTGATAATGACAGCATCATTGGTGTTGACAACTACTGATTGCAATAGGCGAACTTGTTCGGAGGTGCGCTTCTGTTCGGTAATATCAGCCACGACAGCTACTAATCCGCTAATGTGCTCCTCACTGTCAGTCAGGGGAGCTGCGGAAAAGACGATATCAATGGGAGAACCGTCCTTTTTGCGACGACGCACTTCTAAGCTGGGGGGCGCAATTCCTGCTAAAATATCTCGCCAGATAGCTTGATAATCTGCCCCGTCTTCATCAGTCATGACAGGGTTGGGACGATCCAGGACTTCTGCTTCTGTCCAACCAAACATCCTCTCAGCAGCAGGGTTCCAGATTTTGACCCGTTTTTGCAAGTCAAGGGTAAAAATGGCGCGAGGAGAAGCAGAAATCAAAGAAAGCAGGGTTTGATTAGTATGGTGTAAGGCATCATTAGTTTTCGCTAGTTCTTCAGTACGCTCCTGGACTCGGCACTCTAATTCAGCATTAAGTTGTCGCAGTTGTTCGTACAGTTCCGACTGCTGGATAGCGATCGCTACCTGAGTCGCCAGTTGCTTCATCAAGTCAATTTCCCAGGACTGCCACTGTCGGGTAGCACTGCAATGGTGGGCAATGAGTAGCCCCCAGAGGTGAGGATTAGCTTCTTCCTTCTTTCCTCCACCTCTCTCACTTTTAGATGAGAGCAAATCACTTTTTCTGGTTTCTGATGGATGGAGTTCCCGTCTTTGTTGGATAATGGGAACGACTAATTTTGCCCTGACACCAAACTCAGAGACGAATTGTCCCAGACAAGGCTCCACATCTTCAGATTCGATGTCAGCGATAGCCCGAATCTTTCCCTTGGCATAAGCTTGGTGGAACTCTGGTGGGAAAACTTCTGGAGGAAATGTTTGACCTAAAATCGCCGGATATTCAGGTAGGACTGCTTCCGTAATGGCACTTCCCTTTTTATCTCCCCAAACACGATAAATCAAGACCCGATCAGCTAGGAGAAATTCCCTAACATCTGAGACCGTAGTATTGAGAACTTCTTCCAAATTCAAGGATTGGCGGATGTGTTGCGCAATTTGGTTGACTAACCTTTCCCTTTCAGTTTGCTGTCGCAGGCTCATTTCTGCTTGGCGACGCTGGGAAATCTGTCGTTGCAACAGGTAATAAACGGTTAAGAAAGCCACATTGGCTAAACCAATGCTCAGGTTCAAAGGGCTAAGCAATTTCCAAATAACAAAATTTCCCATTTCACGCTAAGACAGGGGAGCTTCGGAGCAGGGAGAGTAAAACAAGCAGACCTACTTTCTGTGTTTGAGTTAGGCGATTTTTGATAATGATTGTACCCGCGATGCGGTGCGTTACGCTTCGCGATGCTGGTGGCGAAATTAACATTTGGAAATATAAGCGACGAGACAAAGGTTTTTCAAGCCCCCCAGCCCCCAATTCTGGGGGAGCCCGGATTCAAAGTCCCCCAAAATTGGGGGATTTAGGGGGCTTTGATGTCGTTGCACGATATTACGAAATATTTCGCCAGCAGTATCCGCTTCGCTAACACACCCTACGATAGGTACATTTTTTCTTGGAAATCACCTTATTACTTGTTTATCAATATCTTTCGATCTAAGTAGCGTTCTAAATCGAATAAGAAGCCATGAATGTACTCCTCAGTCCACTCTTCCCCATATAACCGTGTGAACATTCCTCGCGCTGGATCTTTAGCTGCCCTATAGCCAATGTAGCGCAGTTGTGCATTTTGGATCTCTTCTAGGCTTTGGCGATCGCTAATTGGTTCAGCTGCCAGGACGAAATTTAAATAAGCGCCCAGATAGTCCTTAAATGCCTCAAATACCTCCTTCTCAACTAGTTCTGTTTCTTTAGGGCGAGTCCACAGGAAGGCTGGGGAAAAGAAAGGTTTTGCTTCTTCAGGGAAATCACCTCCCCAGGGAAGGTCCTTTAGGTAAGATTGAAAGATGGGTAGGATCGGGTCGCTATATTTCTTTTTGTAAGCCTCATTATGAAATAGTGGTTGCATATCCAAAGCAATGAGGTGTCCTCCCGGCAAGGTAACTAAATCTGCCCCAAAAAAAGGCAAATTATAGTTTAACTGGGGGAAGATGACAAAATTAAGAACTTGTAGAGAATTTCCTCCCTGAACATGCGCAGCTCGAATTTGCCTCAGTTTCGGGGATTTAAAGGCATAACTAGTCGTGACAACCGTTTCTTCGCGCTTGCCTTTGCCTGTTGTAGCTTCTTTGCGCTCAAACCCTTCAGGAATGGGATAAGGACTTAAATCTAGTTGCTCTTTGAGCAGGGGGAGGGCATAGTCTAAAAAGGGTTGGTAGAGCGACATAATTAGGATTGGCTTTTTAAGTAATGAGTAATGAGCGCCTAACGGCGAATTAAGAATGAAGAATTAAGAATGAAGAATTAAGAATTCATTCATTGAATCGCCGAAAAAGAAGTTAGAAACTAGTCATATCAAGGGATTCAGCCCCAAATATAAGATTTTAGTTTCTGGAGAGTAATAAGTAATAAGTAAGAGGCTATGACCTTTATAGAAAATAGATAACAGGCATGATTTCGATAGTTTGAAATCCTTTTACTTAGGGTTAATAACCATTCACCCCTAGTACTCTGGTTTCTAGCTTCTTACTTCTTGCTCGATCATGAGATTTCCTAAGTAGAGACAGCCACAGGGTTAGCATCTTCAAACAAAAATTCATAGAGGAACTTTTCAGACCATTCATGACCAAAATAGCTGCTAAATAGCCCAGAAGCTGGATCTCGTTCAGCACTGTACTGGTCGTAATCTTTTTGAGCTTTGACGATGCTCTCTATTGCTTCTGGTTGTGTTAAAGGTTCGGCTTTTTCTAACAGTTGCCAATATAGCTGAATATATTCTTGATAGGCAGGTAAAAGTCTATTGACAACCGTTTCAGCGTCAGTTTTAGCGAACAGCAGGTAGGGAGAGAAATACTGATTGGCATCGTAAAACTTCATTGGTAAATCTTGTGCCAACTCTTTATACTTATCTCGAATTGTACGTATTGGCTCGATGTATTTGTCTAAATACTCTCGATCTCGAAACAATGGTTGCAAGTCTAAAACAACTAGAATTTTCTTCTTACCAAAGGCTAAAAAATCAATGCCTAGTAAGGGCAAGTCGTAGTTATGTCTTGGATAAATTACACTATTAAAAATCTGTGCCATTTCTCCAGCATTGATGTAAGTGTAGCGGATTTTTCGGAATTGCGGACATTGATAACACCAGCTTTCTATCATAGCTGGAGTTTTGCCACGCTGGCTGACTTGAAATTCTAATTCGCTGGGAATAGGGCAACCCCGTAACTCGAAGCGAGTGAACAGTTCTTTTTCTAAGTAGTGCAGAAAAGGCTGAAACATAGGTTCATTCGGAGTAGAGTAAGGCTTCTCCGAATTGTAAAGAAGAGCTAGGTCTTCAGTCTCATTTTTTAGTTAGAAAGTAATACTTTGTAATATTTTATAAAAGTCATCTGGAAGCTCAAGGTACTTCCAAATAAAAAATATCCCATTAGTTAGATTTTAATCCAACAAAGCCCTTCAGCTTTTTTCTGATTTCCTAAGACTATCAACCAGAGCATGTAGTCCTAGACGATAACTCTCAGCACCAAAGCCACTAATTTGCCCAATCGCTATTGGTGCAATAAAAGAGTGATGTCGAAAGGCTTCACGCTGATAAATGTTACTCAGATGCACTTCTACTACAGGAAGAGCTACTGCTGCTAGAGCATCTCTGATGGCAACGCTCGTGTGGGTATAAGCAGCAGCGTTAATCAAAATTCCATGATGCTTGCCTAAAGCATCATGAACCGAGTCTACTAATACACCTTCATGGTTTGACTGTAAGGCAAAAACTTTTACCCCCAGTTTGTGACCTTCGTGCTGTAATAACTGGTTAATTTGCTCTAAGGTTACTGAACCGTAAATACCTGGCTCTCGATGTCCTAGTAAATTAAGATTAGGACCATGGAGAACCAGAATACTTAGATTAATTAGGGTATCATTAGGCACAATAAATAATTAACGACGACGTCCTGAGTCATCAACAGGGATAGGAATTGGTTCAGGTTCAGGCTGCACGTCTGGACCTAGGAGAGTTTCAATTAATCGGCGTGCCCATTCTTTGATTTTTTCCAAAAACCTTGCCTATATAATCCATTAAACAGAAAGCTCCTGTGAGACAAATGGTGTCTTCTATTAACGCAGTCAACTGAACAATCAGCTAAAGTATCCCAAAATACTTCTTGGGTAAGAAGACGGAATGAATAAGCCAAACTGACCAGTCTTTTTGGTCATAGATACTATCTGTAACCCAAAAAAACAAAAGGGTTGTTCTTCTTATAGCTCCCAGGTTAACATATTCATAACCAGTATTTCCACTAGAGAGTCTGTCAGGTATTCTCTCTAAACTGAGTTTATTGCGAAGATAACGAAGAAATATCACCATTTCGCCAAAATAAACTTCGTTTTTTGGCGGAGGTTCTAAGCTCTAGCCAGCAATCTGCGGCGTAGCTGATCAAGTGCATTACAAGCACTGACATGGCGAATTAAAGACCGACTACGATTTTGACCCAACTGATACTTGAAGCATTCTACAACCCCATCTGGTTGCGCTAAACCGATGTAGATCAGACCGACAGGCTTAGTTTCTGTACCACCACTTGGTCCAGCAATACCAGTAATACTCAGTCCCCAACTGCTGGAGAGAAGAGAACGTACCCCTGTTGCCATTTGCATTGCCACTGTTTTACTGACGGCACCTACTGTGTATAAATCTGACTGCTTGACACCAAGCACAGAAGCTTTCACTGAGTTGTCATAAGCAATGACACCCCCCAAAAAGTAGTTAGAGCTACCGGAAATATTGGTCAGCATACCACCGAGACCACCACCGGTGCAGGATTCTGCAACACTGAGGGTTTCATTTGCTTCATTCAAAAGTTGACCGACCACAGATGATAAAGTATCGTCATTGACACCGAAATAATCTGCCCCCCCTATCTGCTGCAATTGTTGTGCAACCGGTTCAATCAACTTTTCTGCTTCAGCTTCTGTAGGAGCACGAGCCGCAACACGCAACCTTACCTCTCCTTTACCAGCATAGGGAGCAACTGTGGGGTTATCTAGCAGTAAAAAGGGAGCAACTTTTTCTGCTAAAGTTGACTCCCCAATTCCCCAAAATCTTAAGGTGCGGCTATAAATGATTTCTTTTCCCCAGCCTTGGTTTCTAAGGTAAGGAACAGCTGTCTCCCTCCACATCTGGTGCATTTCTGCAGGAACGCCGGGGAAAGTGAGAATTGTTAAATTGGGACGGGGTTGCCAAATGATGCCAGGAGCAGTTCCCCGCAAATTTGGTAATATTTCAGCTCCCTTAGGAATCAGCGCTTGCTTGCGATTGCTGGGTGTCATCTTACGTCCCCGCTGGGCAAATTTTCTGGCAATGTCTTCGATTATTTCTGAGTTTTCTACTAAGGGGGCGCCAAAGAAATCCGCGATCGCTTCAGTTGTGAGATCATCAGGGGTAGGACCAAGCCCACCAGTAAAGATGAGTAACCGAGAGCGCTCACTAGCAATTGCTAATACTTGCTGCAAACGCTCTGGATTATCCCCTACTACTGTTTGATAGTAGTGAGGAATACCCAAGTCTGCCAGCTCACAGGCTAAAAACTGGGCATTGCTGTTGAGAATATCTCCCAGAAGTAACTCGGTTCCAACACAAATAATTTCAGCACTCATTGATTCTGGGCAAATTGCAAATGATTTAACGTTAAGATTGTTTCTTTCCCAATACCTTCGCCAAAGCGATCCCTAAAAATTTGCATTTAGTCAAAGGGGCTTTTGTCAGAAACTTAAGTAAAACTGAGATCTTGCTTGACATCTTACCATTGCTACAATCCCCTGTGACATACTCCCGACGCTAACCCTACGGTTATAGCGTGGGACTTCTGACGGTTTAGCTAAGGTGCGCACGGGTAAGCTAAAACGCATCTAATTTGCACCAAATTCAATCATCAGCTTCTTGTGGAACAGGCATCTTGCCTGTCCGAAACATGCAAGGTGAATGCGTCTAAGCTTACCAAGATAACCAAAGATCCCCAATGGGTTCTATCGAATTTATAGCGTTCCTCATTAAATTGCCTCATCAACGATTAACCCACCATTGAGTAAAATTTTGGGCAAATCTAGAATACTCATCATATTGTCTTGATAAGGAGCTGCTCCTTGCAAATATTCATTATTAATTGCATGGATAGCAGTCGGCACTGCTGTTATTTCTTGTGGGTTCAGCAAGAACATGGCATCACGAACTTCTTCCACGATGATCCCAACAACTATACCTTCAACTTCCACAACCATTGCCTTAGCCGCATCAGGTATACCGATTAGTGGTAGGTTCAATAATCCTCGAATATCAACTAAAGTGATAATTTCACCTCGCAGATTCATATTACCAATAATCTGTGGTGGACAGCAGGGAATCGGAGTTACTTGGCGGATATCGGTAAACTCCCGCACCATCTCTAAATCAATGCCCAAAAAATTATTGCCCAAAACAATTATTGCTAGGGTAGTTAAACTCTGTAACTCTTGACTCTCGATTGAGAGATTGAGGTTATCAGCTCGCTGGCGAAAAATAGCTCTTTCTGCTGGGGTGGCATTAGGGCAAAAGAGAGGTTGTACTGTCGATAATAATTCTGAATCATTGGATTGAGATTCATCGGCATTGTGATTAGTATCAATTTCTTTGTCTAGAGGGTAATCAACCGATGTAATCGTTTGTGTCTCTATCTGCTGAAGCCAATTCTCGGGATTACTCAGGATTAAAATATCTCCTGTTGTACCTTCAATAGTAGCGGTGATTGGTTTTCGCTCATCTCCTACAAGTTTCTGCTTATAAACAAGTTCATTACTAATTGCTTCTGAGGCAATATTTCTTACTTTATGCACTGCATTAACAATGATGCCTCCTTGCCAGCCTTCTTGACTTAAGACTACGACAGTATCTGTTAAGCGATAGTTCGGTGGTTGAGTGCCAAAACTGAGATTAAGATCCATGACTGGCACAAGATTACCTCGCAGATTAACTAAGCCAACGATATTGGGAGGTGCTTCTGGTATTGGTGTTAGCTCTGGCAGAGCAAAAATTTCTTTTACATAAGCTGTGCTGATGCCATAAAGATCGTTATTTAAGCTAAAGGTAAGATAGGCTTCTTCTTTCATTTGATTTCTTGATTAATCAATTGTAAGGTTGTTTCTAGTTCTAAAATTAGTTCAGCAGCAGTCAAATTACCTAATTCTAGTATTTTGCCATTTGCAGGCAATTGCTTGAGGATATTAAGAAGTGCTTGCTGCATTTTTATGCTTCTTTTTTTATCCCCCTCTTGTTGATAAATATGACTCAATTCAAAATAAGCTGCCAGGGAATAAGGCTCAAGATAAATAATTTGCTTTAAAAGACGCTTAGCTTCTGCTAGATTATTCTGTTCTTGAGCAATTTGTGCCAATAAATAATGAGGCTCAATGAAGAAAGAATCTATTTCTAAGGCTTGATGACAATAGTGAGTTGCTTCTTTGTATTGGTGGAGATTGACCTGTATTTTGGCCATTAGATAATAAGCATAACAGTTATTAGGATGTTTTTTGAGAACTTTGTTTACCTGTTGGATTGCTAAATTATAAGCTTTTTGGCGCAAAAGTATTTCTGCTTTTCTGATCAGTTCTTCATCAGTTTCCTGAGGAGAATCAGTTTCTGTGGTGGGAGATCGAGCACTGGGCAGATGAGCTTGTTTACTACTAGCAGTAATTGTTCGGTCAGTTTGAGTAGAGCTTATTTTTGCTTGAAAAGGCAGAGGGCAGAACCCACCCCTAGCCCCTCCTGGGAAGGGAACAGGAGGCAGAAGGTTGTCTTCAGTAGAAGATTGTAGTCCTTGCTCTGTTGGTAGAGATGCCAGAGGTACGTTAACTAGATTATCTACTGGACGTTGATAAACTAAGGATTCTGGAAATATTTGTGTTTGAAACTGATTCAAATTCTGACCATAAAGTTCAGCATGACCTGTAATCAGATATCCTAAAGGTTGGAGAGTCTGGTAATATTTATCTATAACCTTGGCTATGGCTGCTTCTTCAAAGTAGATAAAAACATTACGGCAAATAATTAAATCAAGTTCGCTCAGATCGGAATCTGGTTGAGGAAAAGGATCTTTGACTAAATTCAAGGTCTGAAACTTGACCATCTTCCTAATTTGAGGGTCAATTTGATATTGTTTTTTAATTAATCGAAAATATTTTTGCTTGATGTCCTCTTTAACACTCCTAAATGACCAAGGACTGTAAATTCCTGTTTGCGCTTTTTCCAGAGCTTCTTGGTTAATATCTGTACCTAAAATCAGCAGTTCCCATTGCTCTAGATCAGGAATAAGTTCCTTGAGTAGGATAGCGAGGGAATAGGGCTCTTCTCCTGTTGAGCATCCGGCGCTGTAAATGCGGAGTATTTTGCTATCTTGTTTACGGTTAATTAATTCTGGTAGAATGCAATTGCGTAAGAGAATAAATTGACCTTTATCGCGAAAAAAATAACTTTCAAGATTGGTGAGATGTACAACTAATTTTTGCCATTCTTGATGGCTCTCGAAAGTTGGTGCATCTAAGAGTTGGTAGTAAATTTCCGGAAAATCTACTTTGAGAGCTTTCATTCTTAAAAAGATTTTTTCGCTCAACGCAGCTTGGTCTTGCTCTCTAATGACTAATCCAGTATGCTTGGTAATTAACTGAATAAATGCCTCTTTTAGCCATTCATTTAATTTGTCATTTGTCATTTGTCGTTTGTTATTTGTTGTTTAGGGATTGGTGAACATAAATGTTTTTGTTATCTCCTCCACCTCCCCATCTCGCCATCTCCGTTTCCCCGCATCCCCACTAAAAAAGGGGTAGTTAATCCGGATTTGGGCTCAGTGGATTGTTTTTGTAAAAGAGCTATCAACATTGGTGCGATCGCACTAATTGGTAAAATCTCTTTAGCTGCTCTCAATGCGATCGCTTCTTTGGGCATACCAAACACGACGGAAGTAGCTTCATCTTGAGCAATGGTAAAGCCGCCATCTTGGGCGATTGACTGCATTCCGTCTGCTCCATCCCTACCCATACCAGTCAACAATATCCCTACTGTTCTCTTGCCATAAAACTTGACTACAGACTCAAAAGTGACGGTTACAGAAGGGCGATGTCCGTCCAATGGCGGTGAATCAGAGCAGATAAATCTACCCCTACCATCTAGTTCTAAATGCTGTTGTTCTGGTGGAAAATAAATTGTCCCTGGTTTGGGTAACTCCCCCGGTTGAGCAATCTTGATTGGCAACCGACAAGTTTTAGCTAACCAATCGATTAATCCCTGCAAAAAACCAAAGCTAATATGTTGAACACAAATTACTGGCACAGGGAAATCTGAGGGTAGCTCAGCGAACAGCTTTTGTAGAGCTTGGGGACCACCTGTAGATGCACCAATTACTACTATTTTTGGCTGGCAATAAGAATTACCAGAAAAAGCGGCAACATTTTCCAGCTCAAAGCTCTTAGTTGAGGCAGGAAGCTTCCGCTTTTTTGTAAATACTTTTACTCCAGACAGGACTTTAATCTTCGCGAGCAATTCCTGCTCGAACACCTGATTATTCATTCCCAGCCCTGAAGTTGGCTTAGGAAAAATATCCACCGCCCCTGCCTCTAACAGCTGAAATACCTGATGAGTATCCTCTTCCTGTACAGAAACACTAATTACCAAAATTGGTCGAGGATAGAGTGCCATTACTTCAGATGTTAACTCCAGACCGTCCATTTCAGGCATATGGAGGTCTGTACAAATGACATCTGGCTGAACTTTAGGCATCAATGCCAAAGCTTCTAAGCCAGTGCGAGCTTCTCCTACCACGTCAATTTGTTCTGATGAGTTCAGAATCCTTTTGAGGATCACTCGAGCAAGCCGCGAATCTTCAACTAATAAAACTCTAATGGACATTAGGGAATTAAGAATTAAGAATTAAGAATTAAGAATTGGGAGTTGTAAATTGGCAAACAACAAATGACAAATGACAAACAACAATTAAACAAGCCTTTCTAATGTTTCTAAGAGAAAATCTTGATTAAATTTACCTTTGATAATGTAAGCATTAGCTCCTGCTTCAGCTCCCCTTCTTTTATCTTCATCCGCAGCCAGGGTTGTGATCAGAATGATTGGTAATTCGTTGTATTCTGGATGTTGGCGAATTTTGGCAGTTAGGGATAATCCATCTAGATGGGGCATCTCCACATCAGATAACACCGCATCAAAGTCCCTGGTTTTGAGTTGGTTATAGCCATCTAATCCATCTACAGCGATTACCACTTCATACCCAGCTCTTTCCAAGAGTCGTTTTTCTTGGGTGCGAACAGTGAGGGAGTCTTCTACTAGGAGAATAACTGATTTCCTGCTAGCTGTTTCCCTTGGTTGGATCGAGACTGGGGAGGTAGCTTGCCCCTGCAATGATTTGAGCAAATCTGGGGGATTAAGCATCATGCACACTTCCCCGGTACCGAGAATAGTTGCTCCGGAGACATTGCGTACCCGCTTCAATAACTGACTCTGAGGTTTGAGTATTACCTCTTGAGTATCCAAAAGGCGATCGATTAAGAACCCGGATAGTTTTTCTCCTACCTTGAGTAGGATACAAGGTCGCAGATGGCTCTGTTGCTGCTCAACTTTGGTGATGGAGGCATAAGCTGGGGAATTGGAGAGTTGTAGTAAATCAGCCAGGTTCCCTACAGGTACAGCTTTACCATCCAATTCAATGGTGTCTCGACCTTCAATGGTAACAATCTGCTCCTGGGAGACGAGTAAACTGGTTTGCACAAACTCAATGGGTAGAGCATGGACAATCCCTTGAACTTCTAACAGTAGAGCATTGGCAGTTGCTAGACTTGTGCCTAACTGTAGACGGAAAGTAGCTCCTTGCCCAGGAGTTGATTCGATTTGGATGTTGCCTTGGAGCCGTTCGACATTGGTACGAACCACATCCAACCCGATACCTCTACCAGAAATTTCTGTAATAAATGTCCGGGTGGAAAAGCCAGGAGCAAAGATCAAGGCATGAATCTGACTGGGAGTCATCAGCTCCAATTGTTCTGGAGTATAGAGCCTCCGTCTGATAGCAGTTTGTTTAATCTGCTCGGCGTCTAACCCTCGCCCATCATCTGCTATTTCGATCGCAATGCTGTTGGCAGTTTGGTAGCCCTTCAGCCGAATTGTAGCAAGGGCAGGTTTACCGAGGCTTTCTCGCTCAGCGGGAGTCTCGATGCCATGATCGATCGCATTGCGCAGTAGGTGCATCAAGGAGTCTTTGATTTCTTCGAGAATGCGTTTGTCTGCGGTTGTTTCTCCTCCCTCAATGATTAATTCCACTTCTTTGCCTTGTTGTTTGGCTAAATCCCGCACCATGCGAGGGAATAACTGAAAGATAGTGGATAGAGGTAGAAGCCGCAGAGTGCGAATGCCTTCCCCTAATTCTCCAGCAACGAAGTCTAGTTTGGCGCTGTTTTCCTGAGCCGAAGTTCTCAGGGAATTGATCATGGTTTCTAAGCGCTCTTCGTAGGGATTGGTACTGGAGGAGGAAGAGCTCAAGTATTGCCCTTGGCGATGAAAGGCTTTCCACTCTTCCCACAGAGATACCATTTTCTCTATTTCAGAGCTAGTCTGAGCAATACGGATTCTGGTAACTGTTAGCTCATTAGCTTGAGTCATTAAGCCATCCAGCTGGGCAGTAGCAACCCGGATGGTGTCAATGTTGTAGGCTTCACCAACTCTTTGGGGAACTGGTGGTAATTCCTGAATCGTTGGTGTAGGTTGAGCTATGGAAGAGGGTAGTTGCGGTTCTGGTGCTTGTGCTTCGGGAAAAACTTCCAGCAAGCGGTTAAGTATCCCAGCTGTATCCACCCCACTCGACTCACCAGTAACGGCTTCCTGTACCAGGAAGCCCATAGTATCTAATCCTTCATAAAGGAGATCACTCACCTGGGGGGTTAAAACCAGCTGTTGGCGTTTGACATTCCCCAAAATTTCTTCAACTTGGTGGATGAGGGCTTCTACAGGTTCTATCCCCGTACTTCTAGAATCTCCTTTGAGACTGTGGGCTTCCCGCAACAATTCTGCTAAGATTTCCTGGTCATCAGGCTGTTTTTCCAAGTGCAGCAAACCAGCTTCCAGTTTTTGCAAGCGTTCTGCGCTAGTGGTTTTATAAATATCTCGGAGTTCTTCGTCTTCGATATAGGTACCTGCAACTTGGGAAGTACGAACCTGCTGTTGAGCTACTTCCGATTGTAGTCCTTTAACTGCGGCAAGTTCTCTCAGCAAACGGTTGAGCATACCAGCAGCATCCACCCCACTGGGCACACCGGTAACTGCTTCCTGTGCCAACAGACTAATTGCCTCTAATCCTTGAGCGAGGAGATTGCCCATCTGGGGAGTGAAAGCTGTGTGTCGGTCTTTGATACTTTTGATAAGCTCTTCGACTTGCTGGGCAAGGGCTTCCACCGATTCGAGTCCCAGAATTCGGGAATCTCCCATGAGGCTGTGAGCTTCCCGTACCAACTTGGGTTAAAGTTGTTTGATCATCCGGATAATGTTGTAGGTGCAGTAAACCAGCTTCCAGCTTTTGCAAGCGTTCTGTGCTAGAAATTTGATAAATTTCCCGCAGTTCTTCGTCTTCAATCAAGGTTGATACAGCTTGGGAAGCATTGCCCTGTTCTGAAACAGCTTCCCTCAACTGCTCCAGCACTCTAGCGATATCCACTCCACTTGGTATACCGGTAACCGCTTCCTGCATCAGCAGCTTAATTGCCTCTAGCCCTTGAGCAAGGAAATTGCCCATCAGGAGAGTAAAAGTAGTCTGTTGCTCTTTGAGGCTCTCCAGAATTTCTTGGACTTCATGGGCAAGGGTTTGCACAGATTCTATACCCAAAATTCTGGAGTCGGCTTTGAGGCTGTGAGCTTCTCTTACCAACTTGCTTAAGGCTGCTTCGTCATCAGGATGCTGTTGTAGGTGTAGTAAACCTTCTTCAAGCTTCTGTAAGCGTTCTGTGCTAGAAGTTTGATAAATCTCCCGCAGTTCCTCATCTTCAATCAGAGTTGGTGCTGCTTGGGAAGCATTACTCAGTTCTACTACTGCTTCCACCGGTAAGACTGACACAGCTCCCTCCAACTGCTCCAGCACTCCAGCAATATCCAACCCACTTGGCACACCAGTAACAGCTTCCTGTACCAGTAGCTCCATCGCCTCTAATCCTTGAAAAAGGCGATCGCTCATCTGTAAAGTAAAAACTATCTGTTCCTCTTTGATACTTTTGAGTAAGTTTTCAAGTTGATGGGCAAGGATTTGCACAGATTTTATGCCCAAAATTCTGGAGTCGGCTTTGAGGCTGTGAGCTTCTCTTACCAACTTGCTTAAGGCTGCTTCATCATCAGGATCCTGTTGTAGGTGTAGTAAACCTTCTTCAAGCTTCTGTAAGCGTTCTGTGCTAGAAGTTTGATAAATTTCCCGCAGTTCCTCATCTTCAATCAGAGTTGGTGCTGCTTGGGGAGTATTGCTCTGCTCTACTACTGCTTCCACCGGTAAGACTGAAACAGCTCCCTCTAACTGCTCCACCACTCCAGTCGTATCCACCCCACTTGGCACACCAGTAACCGCTTCCTGCACCAGTAGCTCCATCGCCTCTAATCCTTGAAAAAGGCGATCGCTCATCTGTAAAGTGAAAACTATCTGTTCCCCTTTGAGGCTTTTGAGTAAGTTTTCAATTTGATGGGCAAGGGTTTCCACAGATTCTATGCCCAGAATTCTAGAGTCCCCCTTGAGGCTGTGAGCATCCCGCACCAATTTAGTTAAGGTTGTTTCGTCATCGGGATCCTGTTGTAGGTATAGTAAACCATCTTCAAGCTTCTGTAAGCGTTCTGTGCTAGAAGTTTGATAAATTTCTCGCAGTTCCTCATCTTCAATCAGAGTTGGTGCTGCTTGGGGAGTATTGCTCTGCTCTACTACTGCTTCCACCGGTAAGACTGAAACAGCTCCCTCCAACTGCTCAACCATCCCAGTCGTATCCACCCCACTTGGCACACCAGTAACCGCTTCCTGCACCAGTAGCTCCATCGCCTCTAATCCTTGAAAAAGGCGATCGCTCATCTGTAAAGTGAAAACTATCTGTTCCCCTTTGAGGCTTTTGAGTAAGTTTTCTACTTGATGGGCAAGGGTTTCTACAGATTCTATACCCAGAATTCGGGAATCTCCCTTGAGGCTGTGAGCATCCCGCACCAAATTAGTTAAAGTAGTTTCATCATCTGGATACTGTTGTAGGCGCACTAAACCAGCTTTCAGATTTTGCAAATGTTCTGCACTAGAAATTTGATAAATCTCTCGCAGTTCCTCGTCTTCAATCAAGCTTGCTGTTGCGTCTTGAAAACCTTCCAGCTGTGGTTGCTCAACGGCTCCTCTCAACTGCTCAGCCACCACAGCCGTATCCACCCCACTCGGTTCTCCAGTAACCGCTTCTTGCACCAGCAAACCAATCGCTTCCAATCCTTGAGAAAGGCAATTACTTACTTGTGGAGTGAAAACTATCTGTTGCTCTTTGATACTACTCAGAATCCCTTCCAACTGATGAGCAAGGGTTTCCACCGGTTCTATCCCCACACTTCTGGAGTCACCTTGGAGGATATAAGCTTCCCGCGCCAACTTTTCCAAGGTAGTCTCATCCCGTGGGTGCTGTTGCAGGTGCAGCAAACCAGCTTCCAGGTTCTGCAAATGTTCTTCACCAGAAGTTTTATATAGATTCCGGAGTTCTTCGTCTTTTATCATCATGACTTAGTCATCGGTTACTGGTTATCAGAATAGGTGGTAGGTGGTAGGTTGCAGGTGGTAGGTTTTATTAGGTGGTAGGTAGTAGGTGGTAGGTGGTAGGTTGCAGGTGGTAGGTTTTATTAGGTGGTAGGTAGTAGGTTGCAGGTGGTAGGTTTTATTAGGTGGTAGGTAGTAGGTTTTAGGTTTGACTAGAAGGAAACTATTTGAGGCTTTTCTTTCTCTCTTTCAATGTTTTTATTAAAGTGCTTAGCATTCTTCCTATTTCCTCAGCTAGCTCTAACACTGGGTGTAATGCCGAGTTTTCAAGATAAGACAATCTTTCAATAATGAGTAAGTGGGTTTCTAATTCCTTAAGAGAACCGTTAGCAATGGATAAATGATAGATATATTCTCCCAAATTATTTCTTCCTTTCCCCTCGGCAATATTAGCTGGAATCGAAACAGCAGCTCTTTGAATTTGGCTAGTTAGTCCATAAACTTCGGTTTTGGGTAACTTATAAGTAAGTTGATAGCACATTATTACTAAATCCATTGCCCGCTTCCAAACCTTTAAGTCTCGGTAACTTTTAACTTCAACCACGATAAGCACCCTAACAACATTTTTTGATTATTCCTTCTATTATACTTACCACCTAACACCTACCACCTACCACCTACCACCTAACACCTAACACCTACCACCTAACACCTAACACCTACCACCTACCACCTACCACCTAACACCTACTACCTAACACCTAACACCTAACACCTACCACCTACCACTTACCACCTAACACCTACTACCTAACACCTACTACCTAACACCTAACACCTAACACCTACCACCTACCACCTACCACCTACCACCTAACACCCAACACCTAACACCTGAGTTAAACCATTTCCTGAAGTTCCATCGCACTTTCGTTAAGTTGCTCAGTACCCAATTTAGTTTGATTGATACCAGTAGCAGTTTGTTTTGCCCCTTGGTTAATCGTTGTCATCGCTTGCACAACCTGTTGGATACCACTTACTTGCTGCTTGAGGTTAAGTGAGATTTGTTGGTTGTTTAAAACCACTTTGTTGACAGCTTCTTCCACATCAACGAAGGCTTGCTCTGTTTTTTGAGCGATTTGTACCCCCGTCGCCACTGTCTTCGTTCCTTCTTCAGTCACCATCACTGTCGAATTAATCGAATTCTGGATCTCACCAACCAAGTTGTTAATCTTTTCAGTAGATTGTTGACTTTGGTCAGCCAATTTGCGAATCTCGTTAGCAACTACAGCAAAGCCCTTACCATGCTCTCCAGCACGAACAGCTTCTACGGAGGAGTTAAGGGCTAACATATTAGTTTGGTTTGCTACGTCAGAAACCAATTGAGAGATACTACCAATTTGAGTAGCTTGCTCACTCAGGCGGACAATCTGTTCTGCGATCGCACCCACTTTTTCTTCTAAAGTGGACATACCTTGCAGGGTTTCTCCCACCGCGTTACTGCCAACTTTCGCCATCTTCAGTGCCTCCTGGGCAGCATTAGCAGCAGCTTGGGCTTGCTCCGCCGCCTGTCGAGAGGATGCTTGTAGTTCATCCATCGTGATCGTGGTTTGATTCACCGAGGCAGCTTGCTGATTTGTGATCCGTTCTTGCTCTTCTAGGGTAGAAAAAGTTTGTTGGCTAGAGGTAGAGATACGACTCACCAGTTCCTTAATCAGATTCGACAGTTGGTTTGTCCTGGCAATTCCCAAGGGCAGTACCGCCCCCAGAGACACAAGAACAATGAGCAAAGCGACGAATTTAAAGGTGTTGACGGAGGCAAAAACGTCCCCCTTGGGGACTTTATTGATCACCATTAAGAATTCTGGTTGATCTGGAGCATGATCGACCTTGTGGTAGCCGATGAGATCCCCTTTATACTCGACGAGTCCCTCTTCAGCACTCAGGATTTCTTCGGCGAGCTTGTCCGAAAAATTGCTTGCCAAGGGGTCTCTTCTTTGTCTAAGTCAAACCCCCACTCTTTGTCAGGCTCGGGATGGGAAACGAAGTAGCCATCTTGATTGACAATAAATCCTTCTTCTCCTTCATATAGGTTTAACTCTTTAGCAGCTTTAAGGAATTCGTTAGCAAAGACGTTAGCAACGACAATTCCTTGTCTTTTGCCAGCTGAGTCAAAAATTGGTAGAGCGTAATGAATTACAGGTTTAAAAGGCTGTTCGATTTCACCCTGTTCCCGGTTGAGTTCCACGGGGGAGACATAAATCTTGCCAGCCTCCAACTTCATCGTCTCGATAAAATATTGACTATCTGCCTTATTTTGCAGTTCTCCTGCGGGGACAATTTTGATATCATCGCCGTCTGAATCGACTCGTACCATTTCCTTACCCTTTTCGTTCAAATAAATGAAATGGGAATAAAATGAGTGCGTTTCCATCTCGGCTTTCATGATGGTTTGCAATCCCTTCA
>CBDCVG010000082.1:0-20242 GCA_965222765.1 Caldora sp. | reverse complement strand
CCACCAACATCCGGTGAAACCACCACTAAGTCAGGTAGTTGTTTAGAAGCTAGGTAATTTAGCAAGACTGGTGAACCGTAGACATGATCCAAGGGAATATCAAAGTAGCCTTGGATTTGAGCTGAATGCAAATCCATTGCCACAATCCGGTGAGCACCCGCTTCAGTCATCAGATTAGCAACCAATTTTGCTGTAATCGATTCACGTCCAGCGGTTTTGCGGTCGGCCCTGGCATAACCATAGTAAGGCATCACAGCAGTAACTTGCCGTGCCGAAGCTCGGCAGCAGGCATCGATCATAATCAGCAACTCCATTAAGTGAGAGTTGACTGGGTAACAAGTTGGTTGGATTAAGTAAACATCACAACCCCGAATTGATTCCTGGATTTGGACGTATAACTCACCATCGGCAAACTGCTTGCGAACCATAGGTCCCAAGTCCATGCCAAGGTAGCGGGCTACTTCCTGCGCAAGCGGCACATTAGCAGAACCGGAAAACAGTCGTAGACGATTGTTTTCTGCAATTGTCGGCAGCATGCGCTGAAGCGTTAAAGTGGCAGAACTGCTCACAGGATATATCCTCGAAGCTTATTTCATCGCAATCTTACCATTCCTAGCTCTCATCATCTCAACATAATTGACTGTAGATTGACTGGGATGATAGGGCTAACGTTTTCTAGTAGAATAGCACAAATCAATTAGCATTAAAGTTACAATTTCATTACTCTCGATAGTAGTGACAATAGACACCTACACGGAACAAGGTATTCTACTGGTAAATCAGATTTGTTATTAGAAGCCCTCACTCTTTTCGTAAAAACTGGTTGACAAGCTCATGGAACCACCAATTGCATCTGGAACTATTTTGCAAGACCGCTATCGCCTACTCAGTACTCTTGGTCAAGGCGGGTTTGGCAGGACTTATTTGGCAGAAGATTTAAATCGCTTTGACGAACGTTGCGTCCTCAAGGAATTCATTCCTACTCAGATGCAGACTAACATGCTGGATAAGTCAAGGGAACTGTTTGAGAGAGAGGCAACCATTCTCTATCAAATTCAACACCCCCAGGTTCCACAGTTCAGGGCAACGTTTGAGCGAGACGGGCGAATCTTTTTGGCGCAAGACTATGTAGAAGGAAAAACCTATCATGAACTGCTCAACGAACGAAAATCCCAGCAGTTTGGAGATACTACTAGTTCCGGATTATTCTCTGAAGCAGAGGTAAGACAGCTATTTGAGCAGTTGTTGCCAGTCTTAGATTATCTTCACCAACAACGCATTATTCATCGGGATATTTCACCAGACAACATTATTCAGCGCAGTACGGATAAACTGCCGGTATTGATTGACTTCGGTGTTGTCAAAGAAGTGGTAACTCGAATTCAAGGTTCACAGACACAGAATTCCCTCCCAGCTACAAGTGTTGGTAAATCTGGTTATGCACCTAGTGAGCAGGTTCAGATGGGCAAGGCCTATCCTAGTAGTGACCTCTACTCTCTAGCAGTTACAGGGGTAGTATTATTAACTGGCAAAGACCCTAAGGAACTTTTCGATCAGGAGCAGATGACTTGGAACTGGCGTCCGTGGGCTAATATCAGTGAGCAGTTTGCCTCTGTCTTAGATCGGATGCTGAGTTATCGACCAGGCGATCGCTACCAATCAGTAGCACAAGTCCAGCAAGCATTGCAATCCCAACAATTACCAGATACTCACCTCTCCAATGTTGCCACAGTGGCAGTGGGAGGTCGTCCTGAAACTGATACTCCTAGTGGTAGAGCTTCAGCTCAACCTCCTCCGGTAATTCCTCAACCTAATCAATCATTGTGGGATAAGCCTTGGGCCGTTGCAGGAATTGGAGCGGTTTTGGCATTACTATTCGGCTTTGCCTCTTGGGCAGCTTTTAAGAATTTTACCCAGAGTGGAGAACAAACATCACAGCCTAATCCCACAGAATCAACTCCAAGTAAACTCTATAATAAACGCTTAGAGTTGTTTCCCAATCAACCGATTACAGAATCAGGAAATTTAGTAGCAAACTCCAGCGTTGATTACAAATTCCGGGGCGAAAAAGACCAGAAGTTGAACGCATCTATCACTGAAGAAGGGGTTTTGATGACGATCACTAGTCCTGAGCAAAATACTGTCCCTAAAGCGGAACGAGTACGGCAGTGGGAAGGCACTCTCCCTTCCTCTGGTGATTACACAATTAAACTGAGTCCCGTCGAGGGTTTGCCAGATAGTAATTATGAGTTAAAGCTTAACTTGACAGAAGCACCCAAACCATCACCATCCCCATCACCATCACCATCCCCATCACCATCCCCATCACCGTCACCATCACCATCACCATCCCCATCACCATCCCCATCACCGTCACCATCACCATCACCATCCCCATCGCCATCGCCATCGCCATCACCATCACCATCACCATCCCCATCCCCATCCCCATCCCCATCCCCATCCCCATCCCCCTCACCGCCCCCTGTATTTAAAGAACAGCCAGTAAACTTGACTCCAGGTTCAGGCGAGTTTTTTAGTGGTAAAACCAGTCCTCTGAAGATTAAGCGTTATTTGGTTGAGCTTCCGGAGGGACAGCAGCTGAGAGTAGAAGTAAAAGAGGGTAAAGTAGCTTTAAATATCCTTGCTCCCGATGATAAACCAATAGATGAAAATGCAGTAAATACCCAATTTTGGGAGGCTCCTGCACCTCTTCCTCCTGGGACATATAAGATTGATGTGGTTGCACCAGAGGAAACAGATTTTACGATAGATATCAAATTGCCCCCATCTTTAGGTTGAAGAGATAGGGAGTAGAAGACGCCGAACAACACCCAATTCTCAAACAACCAACAACCAACAACCAACAACCAACAACAATTTGAACGTATTACTAATTACTGGCACCAATACAGAAACCGGCAAAACAGTTCTCACCTCTGCTCTAGGAGCTTATTGGCAAACTTACCGTCAATCAGAGAGTCTGGGAATTTTGAAGTTGATTCAGACAGGCATTGGCGATCGCGAATTGTACAAAAAGCTCTTTAACCTTACCGAAAACCTGGAAGAAATTGCACCATTGCAATTTCAGACCCCTGTAGCACCACCAGTTGCAGCAGAACGGGAAGGGCGCTCAGTTGATCTCAAATTGGTTTGGGAAGCGCTTAATGCTCTGCGAGAGCAACGCCAGTGGGTAATAGTGGAAGCTCTCGGAGGACTAGGCTCTCCTGTAACTCATGAGTTGATTGTGGCAGATATTGCCAGGGATTGGGGTCTACCGGTGGTCTTAGTCGTGCCTGTACAATTAGGTGCGATCGCGCAGGCAGTAGCTAACGTTGCTTTAGCACGTTCCTCTGGCGTACACCTTAAAGGTATGATTCTCAATTGTGTCAGTCCCTGTTCTGAGCAACAAATTGCTGACTGGGCGCCAATTAAACTGCTTGAATCTTTAACCAATATTCCAGTTTTGGGCACCATACCTCATTTAAGTGATCCCACCGACATTTCTCAGCTAGCTCAAGTTGCTTCAGATTTGGATCTAGAGCGATTTATTACATTGGTGAGAAGTGCATCCTTATCGCCATTGAAATAAGAAGAAGAAAAAAGTCAGGGCTCACCGTTCGCTCAAATCAAATGCCTCCTTCCTAATAGACATCTCCAATAATTGTGCTGTAACCCCTATACTGCTGCGCCAAAATAGGGGTTTCTGGAAATGTCTAATAATCGTCAAATAGGGTTTTGCAGTGCTTGTCACCTCTTCAAAGATGTCCTGCAAGCTCCTTTTATTTCTCTGACAACTACAGTAAGAGAATTCAACGTCAGCCAAATGTAACCAACTGATAAACTACCCCAAACAACTCCCGTTAGCACCCTTTGTGCACTTAAATGCGCGATCGCAATTGCGCCAACAAAGAATGCAAAACCATACCCAGCAAGTGCTCCAGCAACTGCAACTGCAACCGTGACAAATCTACGACGAACTAAAATAATAGCGATTGCTATCACCACTCCCCCAAAAACTGCACCTGCGATCGCTATTTTGGGATTGTTGTTCGTAGTAGTTCCCCCGTATTGACATCCTCCCTCCGCTATACCTCGTTAGAGGTTAGCGGGGGATTCCCAAGAGTTCTTGGTTCGCAGTTCATCGAGCCGACTTAGAACAAGAGCGTCTCGCTCGCGATCAATCAGTCACCCCGCAAGCAAGATGCTCCCACTATTCTGTCATTTTAGGTGTGTTGCGCCAGTACACTTAATGTCTTAACCGTTGTGGCGGTTGCTATACCTTATGTTTCCTTCTAGAAATCCTTAACCACTGTCAACCTCCCTTGCTACTTTGATGTATGTATTTACCATATCGATTTCCCTGCTTAAATGTTCTAAGGCTAAATCCAACTCAGCTGCCGATTCCATAAAGAGTTCTTTTTGTTCTTTCTTCAGTTGTTTGATAAAGCCTCTCTCCAGGAACTCTAATCGAGACAAGTAGTTTGACTTCACTTGTTTGAGTCGCTCTATAATATCGGCAACTGGTTCTCGCATTCTGACAACATCTGAAGAAAACAGAGTTTGTGTTTCTACAAACTTCTGTGGTAAACCATTAAATTTGTTGTTGAGAATATTGATATACTCTTGATATTGGACAAGAAAACTGGATTTATATCCTTCAAAGTATTCAGTAATTTCAACCTCAGTAATCGGCTCCCGCCGACACAAAGCCAATTCTGTAAGATATCGTTTCCGACGTTGCCACAGTGACAACATGGAAGATACCAAGGGAATTACCACAGTACATCCCAAGGATAGAGGTAACAACTTATAGATGACTCCTGTAGCCATATGCCCCACGAAGGATAAAGATAACACCGCAGTAGATAACGAGGTAAAAACGCAGAACAACCACAAAAAGCTAATGAGTGGGTGAATAAACACAATGCGGAAGCCAGGTTTTCTTGCCGAAACTCTAGCCAAACGCTTTTGAAGTATTGAATGAGTCAGTTCTTGGGGAGAAACAAAAACTTTTAGAGATTTTATATCAAAATCCATAATAATACATTAATTATAATCTTTGAGCATTAGCTTGAAGTAAATTTAGTTGTTCAATAACCTGTAATGTTTTTTTGAGCTTCTCAAAGTTTGCGGTAACATTTTCAAGCTCTACAGAACCTTCGCCAGTTTGGGTAAAAAACATCAAATCATCTTCCTGTCGAGCGATCAATAGTCGTTTTTCCTGCATAGCAAACCAAAAGTTACACATCCAAGTCTTTTTCTGCTTGACAAGGGAAAATAAATTGCCATTAGATGTAGATTTTTGCACTGGAACGGCTTTAACCATCTGTTCCATCAATTGGTAAGAGAGTAGTTTACGTGTCCCATTTTCATTATTACCAAATGTATAAAACCGATCTTCGAGCTCAACATTCTCCATGCTGTACTCTTCAAATCCCCGTTCTATAAAGCGATCGGGACTTCGTTGATTTGCTGTGCCAGACCATTCTAACCAGGGATAGTCTTTGCTCACCTTCACTGTTTTATACTTCTCTTTTCCCGTCCAATCTGTTACTCTCTTTCTGCGATTGTTCAGAGGGATGGGAGCAGCTTGATGAGGGATAAGATAAGTCTTAGTTTGATTAATTGTCAAAAATGGTAAATTATAGAAATTGCCTCGAAAAATGCCAAAGGTTGGACTATTCTCCTGATCAAAGTGAACAAAACTGTCAAACTCTGTTGCTTGGTTACCAGGACTGATCTCAAAAATCAGTTCAACTTCTCCAACCTTATAGCTCAAGCTATCAATAGAAAAACTTAATTGATTGCGTTCTCCATACTGTTCTAAATGATTGTAGAATAGTCCCGAACTTTCCACGCCAAGAGAATCTGTCTGCCAACATTCAAACTCTGAAGCTAGAATAAATTGTATATTATTCGCACTGGGATATATGATTTTTGTGAAACTTGTGACTGCTTCACAACGGAACTCCATCAAAGCTGAGCTGTAAATTTGCCAGCACAAGTTGATGTCACGCTCAATTACCTTCGAGCTCCGCAAGATACCATATATACCTGCTCCACTCATAATAATGAGCGGAATAGCTGCAAAAATTTTCCCTTGAAAGAGTAAGAAATTAGTACCTTGAGTAACATTTATTCCTACAATCACCAAAACTATTGCCAGAATCAGGCGTAAGCTATACTCCCAAGCTGGGAAAAACTCTCTGTTCCTAACACTAGGGAATAGTATTTCTATACAGCTGATCACTGCCTTACGAGAGAACAGTAGAGCTGAAAGGCAAATTTGTAAGAACGAACTAATATAATCTTTTGTTGTTCTCCAGCCTCGTAAAATACTAAATATAACCAGTCCAACAATGATAATGACAGAAAGTGCTAGGAGCGTATTTTTACCAGAAAGCAAGAACCAGAGCCCATTAGTTAGGGTGAACACTAAAACAAAATAAGTGACTGCCATAATCAGGGTTAGTTTATCAAAATGTAACTTTTTCTTACAGTATTGCCGTCGCTTATTTTCAATATCGAGTAACCGTTCTCGATAATTGTGTTCACTGTACAATGTCTCCAATCGACGTTGAATCATACTCATAAATTATTTTGATTAAACTAGACTATTAACTATCCCTAAAACTCTTGTTGTAACTATATAGCCAAAATTGGGATTAACTTAATTCCAATTTTCCATATCTATATCTTTACGAGTTTCCTCAGTCGCTTTGAAATATTCTTTAAACTGGAACTTTTTGAAGATCATTTGTGCAATTAATCCATTAGGAAAACTCTCAAGTCCATTGTTCAAACGCTCAACACTGCCATTGTATGTTCGTCTCGCAGCTGCAATCTCCTGTTCTAGATTGATAATCGTATTACTCAACTTTGAAAATTCTTTGACTTGTTGAATTTCTGGAAGCTGAATTGTCTGGCTCCAGATTAGCGAAATTTTGTTTTCAGTATCAAAATATTCTTTGAGATTCCCTTTTTTGGCTGTAGAATGTTCAATTAGTTCAGCTAAGCGCTCAAACTGTTCTCGCAGATTTTTTTGCTCTTGACTGGCGAGACCTTTGAGCTTCTTAATTGTATTATGTCGTTCCTCAAGGACTATATCAACTCCCGATAAATTGCGTTCTACTCTACTATCTAAAGTATTTAGATGATTGCGTATATTACCTATGTAAAACACAAAAATTACGACTAAAATTACAATAAAAATTAAAGTGTCCATTGTTTATGGTGTTGTCAATTATTTGCTCTTACTATTTATATTTCTGAGCTTCCCATCCAAATCAGGAAACTAAAAATAATCAAAATCATTCTTCATAAAAACTTTAATATAAAGTACTTTTTTGTGAAATATTAATCAAATTATGGAAATAATTTAAGCTCAGTATATTTAAGTACGATTAACTATAAATGCTGCTTTTAAAACACAGCAATATCAGGGTATTTACCTATATTCAATTTATAGAAATATAATATTTATTTAAATAATTTTCATATATATGAAAACTGCCCGAGCACAAGGTTATCCTTTGTTGTTGCTTCTGCTACTCGGTATACTGAAATGACTAAAAATGTAGGTTGGGTGGAACGAAGTGAAACCCAACAGAATGTACTCCGATGTTGGGTTACGCTATCGCTTCACTCAACCTACCTATTCCATTATTTTAGGTGTGTCACGGTAAATTTATCCAATGACAGTTTCTTCCCTCACTGATTCCTCAATTGATTGTGTTTCCTCCCAGAACTTAGAGTAAAGAAACCCTGCCAGTAAAGCACCGAAAATCGGAGCAAGCCAAAAAAGCCAAACCTGGCTGAAAAGTTCTACCCCAGCAAATAAAGCAGGTCCTGTACTACGGGCAGGATTAACTGAAGTATTGGTAACTGGAATACTAATGAGGTGAATCAGTGTCAGTGCTAGGCCAATAGCAATAGGAGCGAACCCCTGAGGAGCACGGCTATCAGTAGCACCAAGAATGACCATCAAGAACATGAAGGTCATTACAATCTCAGTAATTAGGCAGGTTAGTAGGGGATAGCCGCCAGGAGAATGATCTCCAAAACCATTAGTTGCTAGAGGATTCGACCCTTCTAGAATGAAGTTTCCTTGACCGCTAGCAATCAGATAAACTAAAGCAGCACCAGCGATCGCGCCGATTACTTGTGCCACAATATAGGGAAGCAAGTGGGAACCTGGAAAGCGCTTGGCAGCCCAAAGTCCGAACGAGACAGCGGGATTGAGGTGACAACCAGAGATATGTCCAATCGCATAAGCCATTGTCAAGACTGTCAAACCAAAGGCGATGGATACCCCAACTAAGCCAATCCCCAAAGGAAACACTGTATTTTCACCAATTTTCGCGCTATTTGCAGTGTAAGCTGCTGCTAGCACAGCGCTTCCGCAACCTCCAAGCACGAGCCAAAATGTACCAATGGATTCTGCAACACATTTTTGTATGAGTGTCATTTTCAATTTACTCTATTGACATAACAACACTAAGAGTGATGGAGCACAACAGCTATCGACTATGTCCCGGATTAAGTTTGTAGCTCGCACAACCTCACTTAGATGTTTTCATTAATCAATAAAATTGGTATGAAATTTTTATGAAATAAGATTTAATTGTATTAAATCTTATTATTAGATTTGATATGCATATTTTACTCTGCTGGCTTCCTAAATCTCTGCCTTTAGAGTGATTAATTATTTTTATTTGTAAGTAAAATTTTCTTAGCAATATGAGAGGATGTTTAAAAAATCATGCTGAACCCTTCACTTCGTTCGAGGGTAAACTATGCGATAGCGAAGGATCTTCCAGACTGCTCAGATGCTTCACTAGCACCTCAATATGACAGTTGAGTGGGTAAGTTCTACAATTTATCTTTTGGATTACTGATTTTGACACTTTCTCACAGCATAAGAATTGTCAAGACCTGGTTTTGGTGTAGAGTTATCTACAGTGAAGTTACGGATACTATAGTTACTGTTTAACGTTGATCCTGATCTGCCAATCAGCCAAAGGTTTCTCCACCATTTCACCTCAACGTTATTCTCACCAATTGTTGCCTCAAAACAAGTAAATGTATTAGGATCTTGAGCAATGTATACCGCTCCAATCATTGTGTTATCTTCGCGAACATAAGACACATTCTTGCCAAACCCGTTCTCATAGTAATTATACTTGCCAACAGGTATACGATGCTCATGATATAGTTCAACCTCAGGTTCTTCTAGTATTTCTGGTGCTAGACTTTCATTTTCTATGCGAGTGTCTAGCTGTACTTCAGGTGCAGGAGATTTTTCAGCAAATGAACTAATCTTATTTTTTAAGGCAACTAATCCGATATCACTGAGAAATAAAAGAAAGATACCTCCGATTCCCCCAAAGAAAAGTTTCCAAATTAGGGATGATACCACAACAGTCATTTTGGGTGGTAAAACAGTATTGAGCCGCTGTGAAATCGCATCAGCAGTAAGACTATCTTGCTCCGAATGCTTCTCGAAGATCCAACTAAATACTTTTGTACGACTATCGCTCAGGAGTGGAATCTGCTCCCACTGCAATTGTTTTGTATTTCTATTGTATAAGTCTTTAGGGTCTTTACCACTAAATAATGCCAGTGCTGTAACAGCTAAATCCCGTAGATCTTGAGCGCATTGCTCACTGATGTTCTGATTTGCAGCTGGTTTTTCCTCTCTTACTCCTTTGATGTAATTTTCAATCTCTTGTCCGATACCACAATTGATCAATACTGGTAATTCTTGTTGTTCTACCCAAATAATATTTTTAGGTGAGATATTTCTATGAGAGATATTGTGACGGTGTAAATCCGAGAGTACAGGCAAAAGTTGATTGAGCCACGCTACGGTATCATACTCGTTCCATTTCCCTTTTTTTCTGATTCTTTCATAAGATTCTCCTTCTATATAATCTTGTACTAGATAAAACCATTGATCTTCACAAAAAAAGTCTTTTATTCCCTGAATTTGAGGATGATTTCGTTGTTTAAGCTTTTCCAACTCCAATTGAAATGCTTTCAGAGCTTGTTGAGCAGTTTTGGTATCTTGGCAGAAAAATCTAGTTAACTGATAAAGTTTATGGTATTGTTGTGGAGCTTCAACAAGGTAAACTTGCTTATCCGATTGTTGTACAATTTGCCTTACAGTTTTGTAGCGATCGCTTAATTTAGTCTTAGTCGCTGAATTCATCAGGTTAGCTTGTTTATAAGTTTATTGGTAGCATCCCATTTGGTCTTTCTTTGTAGTGGCGCGACACACCTAAAAATGTAGAATAGATATTGTGGGAAAAGCCTAAATTGACAAAAAATTAAGCGATTTCCTAAACCACCATTTTAGCTGTGTCAGTCCAGTAGTGCCGTGACATGCCTAAAAATGTAGGTTGGGTGCAACGAAGTGAAACCCAACATTCGTGTTACTGGTGTTGGGTTACGCTATCGCTCCACCCAACCTACCTACTCCACCATTTTAGGTGTGCTATACCAGTAGCCTGCCCGTAGGCACAAACATCTTGCTTGCTTTCAATCATTCCAGGGAGCAGGATGCTCCCACTATTTGACTACCTAAATATTAATTAGGGATTTTTACCTCCTTTCACTGTTTCAAACAGAATATGAACTAATGGATGATTGAGCATTTGTTTCAATGTCTCAACACTACCTGCTTGTAATGCACCAACTACTCGTTGTTTCAAAGTGGGATTATTTTGAATTCGCTGAATTGCTTGTTGTACAACCACCATCTGCTCAGATTCAGTATTAGTAGGGTAATTCTGTTGTAGTTCTGTCAAAAGCTGTTGTATCTCTTTAGCAGCATCAGCCAGATTTTTTTCAGTTTTTGTTTCGATGTGAGTAACGTCAACTTTAACATCAGAAACAGTACTGTTACCCATTGCAATTGCACCTATAGTACCAGGATTATTAATTTTATTTGTGTTGTTTGATTCTGACATGCTTGTTGTCCTTTAAAATCTCTCTTTTTATTTTTTATATCACACTTGATTTGAGGTGTCATTTATGAATTGAAAAAAATATTTTTCTTTAAGAAGCTCGTGATTGATTTGCAGTAACATTAGAGATAGTTCCTCCTCCCATTGCAACTCCACCAACAACTCCTGTATTTTGTATTTGATTAACGCTACCAGATAGATTATTAGCATTAACAACAACCCCATTATTAACAATTTGTTGAAATATTAGTTCAAGCTGAGATGTATCAACATTATAATTTCTTAGTAATTTCACTGTACTTGTAAATATAGAATCTTGAATTGCTTTCCAATACATAAATAAATCTTGTATTCCATAGTAGTCTACATTGATTTTATTGTCTTTATTTAAATTACGATAAAACTTTAAAATATAAGAAATTAAAATGCCTATTAATGCTGGGATGATTAAAAATAAACCAAAAACCAATAAAAAAACCAATAAAAATGGATTAGTTATAATTTTTCTGAACGTAAAATTTGATTGATTGGCATTTTTAGCTCCGCGACCGCGACTGGTTTTCACTCTACGATCAACTCCCAAATAAAGTCTTTCTGCAATAAATTCACGAAATGTGTCAGGCAGTCCGTAGTTATACTCTTCTTGAGCATCTGCTGCTCGTCGCTCCCGATAATTGCTGATTGTCCACCTCAGGATATTAAAAACAAATATACCTATATACCAAATACCTAAAGGAATGTATAGTCCAGGCAGCAAAACTATAGTTGCTAATAGGGTTTTTAGTATCTGCAACCATAAATTACTATTAAGGGTTGAAGTCAAGCTAAACCGATCCCGATCTATACCAGGTAAAATATAAGCCGATGACTCCACGAAAGTAATAGCTCCCACATTATAAAATCGTAGGAAAAAAGAAAGAACATAATCTCGTTCAACATCCATATATCGATAGACTCGGTATGAGCGTTGAGAACTTGCTGGCTCCTCCTGCATCCAAAGTGGATCATCGAGAATAACTGCCGCAGGTCTAGTTGTTGGTTTTGTGAGAAGCTTTTGATCTACCTCTAGCTCAAAACCATCGACAAACAATTGGGAAAGTATTTCTAAGTTTGGTAAACCTAATCTAGAAACACCTCGATCTGCTGCCTGATAAAATTCAGGCTGAGAAATATCAATAATTTCAGGATCCCAAGTAGTTACTTTACCCGTAATTTTGTTTCTAATTGGTTCCTCTTCTTCCTGTTCCTGTTTTGATGAAGGTTTGCGTGTGATCGGAATAGTCCAGCTAGAGCCAGGAATTCGCTCTCCAGCTCCTAAAAAAGGATTATTTCCTCCAAAGACAATAATATTTTGTTCAGGATTTTGTTGGAAGATTTTATTTCTTAAAAAGTCAACGATTTGACGAATCCAGTCACGTTGGAACACCATAAAGTCAGGACGGTATTGATAATTTTTTTTGAGAAATCTGCTTGCTCTATACCATCTCAAGCAAAATAATTCGTAAGCTATGGTACAGGCAGCAATCGAAGCGAGGAGAACTTGTTCATCGGTGTTCCAACCAAAAACTCGCACTATCCAAATCTGGATTAGGGTAACTATGAAAACAACAATTCCACAACCCAATGAAGTGAGGACAGATTGAGTAGCATGTAGAGTAATCTTTTCTAAATCTAAGCTAGAAGCAGGAATTTGAGCTTTGTAGGGATCGCAACGTAACTGATTGAGCAACTCAAAACCGTTGGACATTCCCCCCAAATAAGCATAACCGCACAATAACCGCGTCGAGGTTTCGAGTGCTGCTGATTTGGGTGTTGAACTATTCATCCTATCTAGGGTAACTAGTAGGATTAAATTTCTGCCTAGATTGATATAAGTTTCACCTCTAATTGGGATTGGTGTTTCTGGAGAAATCTGGCGCTCTTGGATAAAAGTTCCATGCTCACTATTTAAGTCTTTCAGATACCATTTAGACTCTTGAATATCGTAGCTAAGCTCTAGATGTTTCTCGGAAACAAAACCACTATAGGGCAGAGTAACATCACACTTAGCATGGCTGCCAACCAGATAACTGCCTTTATTTGCTTCAAGAGTCCAAGTTAAATCACTTCGCTCAGGAAGCGCAAGTTTGAGTTTCATTTTATAAATTTTGTTTACTAGCTACTATCTTTATCAATTAATAATTGATAATTAATAATTAATAAATTTAGTCTCAGGTCTCTTTTTTGCCAGCTTAGCAACTTTTTTCGGCTTTGTGTATCAAAAATACAATTTCATACATGTTTGTTTTTACGGAAAATATTTCAGTAATATTACTGATCTCACAGCTTAAATATCTGTTTTAAGATTTAGGTGAGTGAAACTTAATTGTGAATTTAGTGTGAAAATAAGTTAGTCACCAGTAGGGTACATACTGAAGCTTAGGCTAGTTTATGGTCTGAAAGTGACTAACTTGGTTTTTCTTTGAAGGGCGATCGCTTATTCAGAGAAAATATTATTGTTTGTGGATATAGGTTAGGTTGGAGTTATTTTTAACTCTTACGTTTCCGGTTAATCCCCTAAAGCCCACAAATGAAAATTTACCAGAAGAATGGGTTTAAAATTCCGTACTTCCCGATTGGCACAAAGCAATTATTAGTAGCTACAACAACTGTTTTATTAACCTTGCCTCTGATACTCTACGGTTGGCTACATTTATCGCGCCCACCCCGAACACCTCAAAAGCGATCGCTATTTCAAGGCATTGTCTACCAACGGGAGGTTCGCTCAACACCCCGCCCTCTTATACTCCATCTTGTCACCATTGACTTGACAGCACCTGGAGTGAGAGTGTTGGTAACCCCAGGAAAATCAACTCCTGACAATACAGCGATCGATGCACGGACAACAACAGAATTCTTAAGTGAGTTCAAATTGCAATTAGCAATCAATGGTAGCTTCTTCTATCCCTTCCGAGAAGTTTCCCCTTGGGACTACTATCCTAAAAGTGGCGATCGCATCAACGTAGTGGGAGAAGCGATCGCTAATGGAGCGAGCTACTCTGCAAGTAAACCAAACTGGCCTGTATTGTGCTTTAATGCCAACAATCGTACTCAAATCGAAAGTACTGGAAAGTGCCCCGAAACTACAGTTCAAGGTATAGCAGGTAATGTTCTGCTAGTTGAACGTGGTAATCCTATCGGCTTAAATTTAGATTCAGGTAAAGGTGACTTTGGGAAACCTTACCCCCGTGTTGCAGTGGCTATTGATGAGGAAGGGAAGAAACTTTGGCTAATTGCAGTTGATGGTAAGCAACCGCTCTATAGTGAAGGAGCCACAATCGCTGAGCTGACAAAAATTATTCTGGATCTAGGTGCTTATTCTGCATTAAACCTGGATGGTGGTGGTTCAACAACTTTGGTAACGGCAACTTCAAAACAGCCAACCGTATTAAATTCTCCCATTCACACAAAACTTCCCCTGCGTCAACGTCCGGTTGCCAATCATCTAGGATTCTATGCTTTACCAGGAGTTCAGGAATAATGTTAACTCATCCCCTGGCTAAAGCACGAGGGATTTCGTGTTATTGCCCTTGAATTTTCTAATTCTCTCGGATTTTCTCCTGACAACCTGTATAATCTGCCAAGGAGTAACAAGGTTACAAAATGTAAAGGATAAAGTAGGCGATATCATCAATATTCTGTTTTATGCAGAGGCTCGATGATGCTGCATCCCTAGTGCAGTGGGGCACAAGTAACTGACCAGTTTGAGAGTGATAGAATCCTCACTCTATAAGCATTCTTAATTCTTAATTCTTAATTCTTAATTCTTAATTCCGCGCAGCGGCACTAGTATGGTTGAGGTAAGACAGTCCCAATGAAAAAAATTCACCACCAAGTGATAAAAGTAGCTTCTTCCCTGCTCCCTACTTACAAGTCAGAAGGGAAAAGTCCTTTACCGGAGCAGATTCGGAAGATTGCTGTTGGCACTTTGATGGGTACGTTGCTCAATGTAGGTGTACTGTCTTTGGAAGTTGGAGCCGAAGCAACAAAACAGGGAGTCCTAAAAAGTCTAGATAATCAGGAAAATTGGTCTGAGATTACTGAAGATTTGCTCTCAACTGCGATGTTCAGTGAGAGCACTTCCAACCTTCATCGCGTTACCCAAGGTAATCCTGATCAGGAATTCCTTGTTACCAAAGCTGATAATCTAGAAATTCCAGCTCCAGCTTCAACACCCCAAAAGGTAGCTTTGACGGCAGTGGAAGTAACTGGGATGGCTCAAGAGTTGGAAGGATTACTCGGTCGTTTTGAAAGTGCTCTCCTAGCTGCCGAAGCTGCTAATAGTGATGGGGATATCTCCATCAGCGCCGCTATCGAAAAATTCCTTGCAGAGCAGGTTATTGAGACGACGAAGGAAGCTTCTAGTTCTGATAGTTTGAGGGTTCGTGATGCCGGAGCTTCTGAAGCCCCAACTCTTGCCTCTGCCGAGACTAATAGTTCTACCAACCCAACCGTAGCTCAAGCCAAAAGAGGTTTACAAAACTTCCGGGAAGCGATCGCAAAAAGGGACTTTCATCGAGCAAGACGGGAGTGGAGCCAGACGCGACGCTTGCTGTGGGATAACTATCCTATAGATCGTAAGCTTGCCCAACCAGAAATTAGGGCGATTTGGTTAGACAGGGGTACTATTGTCCGTACAAAGTCCGAGAAGGATCTAGCCAAACTGTTCGATCAACTAGCAGCAGCAGGTTTTAATACAGTCTTTTTTGAAACAGTTAATGCCAGTTATACAATTTACCCTAGTCGTGTAGCTCCAGAGCAAAATCCTTTAGTTCGTGGTTGGGATCCTCTAGAAGCAGCGGTTAAATTAGCTCATGAGCGGGAGATGGAACTGCACGCTTGGGTTTGGATATTTGCAGCGGCTAACCAGCGTCACAATACCATACTTAAACAACCAGCAGATTACCTAGGACCGGTGTTAGAGGCGCATCCAGACTGGGTGAATCTAGATCATCAGGGACGTAAATTTCACCCAGACACCAAAAAGGCATTTTTAGATCCAGCTAATCCGCAAGTGCAACGTTATCTAATCTCCTTGTTAGCAGAGATTGCTAGTGAATATGAGGTAGATGGCATTCAGCTGGATTATATTCGTTACCCCTTTCAAGACCCTAATGTTAACCAAACATATGGTTATAGTATGGTAGCGCGTCAGCAATTTCACCGAAAGACTGGTGTTGATCCAGCTGAGATTAAGCCAAGCGATCGCAATTTGTGGCGACAGTGGACAGATTTTCGTACCCAGCAAGTTGATCGTTTTGTCGCATCGGCTTCCAAGCGTCTGCGCAAAGAAAATCCTGATTTGCTCCTCTCCACTGCTGTATTTCCTCTACCTCGACCGGAGCGTATACAAAGACTACAACAACACTGGGAAAAATGGGCTGAGCAGGGAGATATTGATCTGATAGTACCCATGACTTATGCCCTAGAAACTAATGGCTTGCAACAGCTAGCAGAGCCTGTACTGAATTTCTCAGATCGTAATCCATCTTTAATTTTGCCAGGAATTCGGCTGTTGCAGTTGCCAGATATCGTAGCGGTTGATCAAATTCAACTACTGCGAGATTTGCCAGTTGGCGGCTACGCTCTGTTTGCTTTTGAAAATCTCAATGATAATTTGCATGACATCTTCCGTCGTACTCAAGGAGCAGAAGATGACTCAACTCCTGAACCAGTACCCTATCGCCAGCCATTAAAAACAGCAGCAGATCGTTATGAAGCATTACTTAAGGAATGGTGTTTTCTGCTGGAGAATAATCAACTGAACATACAAGATCCAGCTTTATCTGAATGGAGTGAAAAAGCTGATGCTCTTAATACATTGCTTGAGTCAATGGCAGAGGAACCATCAACTAAAAATGTATTAAGAGCACAATCAGCTCTCTTCTCATTTCGCTCGCGATTTCAGAAATGGATGGGGGAGTATGGCAAAGAAAAACCCTATCAAGTGGAAGTATGGGACAATCGTCTGGCAACAATTGAAAGGTTGTTACATTATGGTGAATTGAGAATTGATAATTGATAATTGATAATTGAGACTTTGCTTTAAAGCATTTTATACCTTGCCAGGTGCAAGGTTTTTGTATCTTTTGGCTCAAAAACCTTGCACCGTAAGTCGAAAATCCCTAACACCTATGGCAACCCGAAAATTACGACTTATTCAGCAAGCCCTAGTTAAGCTCACTAACTCCCTTTAGTTTTCGGCTCCGACGCTTTCCCATGGAAACGAATTCCTAAAAAGATATCATAGACGAAATTCCAGAAGCTTTTTCCTTCTAGCAATCCCAGGGATTGATCACAGCCTTTCTGATCCAAAAGTGGCTTGACTGCTCGGTAAGCAGGCTGATATTTATACCAAGGGATAGAAGGCCAAAGGTGATGAATCAGGTGATAATTTTGCCCCATAATCAGTAGATTAAGAATGGGACTAGGATAAACCCTAGCATTTTTCCAGCGATCGCGTTCCTTAAAAGGTCGATGGGGTAAATAGTCAAAAAATAATCCCAACGCTAGACCTACCACTAGTGCCGGTACAAACCAAAAATTCATAATATAGTCTAAAAAGCCATATTGACAGGCAAGGTAGACTACAGCTGCAACAAATAAGCGACTCAAAAACCATTCTATGAGCTCATATTTACGCCATAACCGACGTTTGAAGAAAAATATCTCGTGATAAAAAAAACGAGCTGCAATTAACCACAAAGGACCACCTGTTGAGACAAAATGATCAGGATCATTTTTCGGATCATTAACATTGGCATGATGCTGCATATGTACCCTGGTGAATACAGGGAAAGCAAAACCCAACATCAATGCACTCCCGTGTCCCATCAACGCATTAGCTATACGGTTTTTATGGGCAACATTGTGAGAAGCATCGTGAATTACTGTTCCTGCCAAGTGTAAGGCGATGACATTAGTACCAAAGCATATAGCCTCATGCCAATTCCAAAACCAGTAACCACAAGTAGAAAATACGACCAACGCGATCGCAAAGATAAATATAAGTAGAGTTAAATTAAAATCACCTGGAGGACCCAGGAACTCTCTGGGGACGGTTAGGGGCGTCTGGGCCTCCAACATTGTTGCTTATTCTCCTTGCTAGTCTCCTTTGGTAGTATAAGATACTTGCAACAAATGATAAAGATTTGTGAACATTAGCTCATCTAATCAAAATCAGGCGGTTGATAAGTGAAAGTTGTCGTTTGTTCTGCGTTATTTGTTATTTGTACTTTGTACAAGGGACAAGTGGTATGCAAGACCACAACTTACAATAGTGCTCAGATACTCTCTAATCACTGTTTAGGGGACGCGATCGCAGATAATTAAGTCTTGACCAATAATTGCTAATGACTAATGACTAAAACCGCATGGGTTTTTCCAGGACAGGGTTCTCAAGCTAAAGGCATGGGTGTGGAATTCATCAACTTGTCCTCAGCTTCAGACAAGTTGAAGCAAGCTGAGGACAAGTTGAAGCAAGCTGAGGAGATTTTAGGTTGGTCTGTTTTAGACATATGCCAAAACCACGAAGAGAAATTATCCCAGACCTTCTACACTCAACCTTGTTTATACGTTATAGAAAGTATTTTAGCGGACTTCCTCTTAGAACAGGGTTATACCCCCAATATATTAGCTGGTCATAGTTTGGGAGAATATGTTGCCCTCTACACCGCTAGGGTATTTAGTTTTGAGGCCGGGACTGCGCTTGGTTAAACGTCGAGCCGAATTAATGGATAGTGCTTCTGACGGTATGATGGCTGCGATCATTGGGTTTCACCGCGAACAGCTCGAAACTCAAATCCAGCAAATACCGGACGTTGTCCTAGCTAATGATAACAGCTGTGCTCAAGTAGTAATTTCTGGTACACCCGAAGCGGTTGAGCAAGTTATATCTCAAATTAAAGTTAGACGCGCTACCCCCTTAAAGGTCTCAGGTGCTTTCCATTCTCCTTTAATGGCTACAGCAGCTAAAGAATTTCAAGCGGTGTTGGAATCTGTCCCCTTTGCAGATGCTCAAGTGCCAATACTATCGAATGTAGAACCTGTTCCAGCAGTTGAAGCATCTGTTTTAAAGCATCGCCTCCAGCGTCAGATGACTGGAAGCGTGCGTTGGCGGGAAATATGCCTGCAATTACCAGTAGAAGGAATTGAGCGAGTTGTGGAAATTGGTCCGGGTAAAGTCCTTACAGGTCTAATTAAGCGCACTTGTAAGGATTTGCTGTTAGAAAATATTAGTAGTACTGATCAGGTGAAGACTCTATCTCTAGCAACTGCTAACTAAGCTCCTACTTGTAGCTCTCCAGAAAAAAGGCAGGAGGCAGGAGGCAGGAGGCAGAAGGCAGAAGGCGAGGTAGGAGGTAGAAGGAGGTAGGAAATAGTGTTTCTCCCATTCAATTGGGAGCGCGAAGCGCTCCTCAAGAGCTCTCTAGAAAAAAGGCAGAGGGTAGAGGGCAGAAGGCTCCAAGAGAATCTGACTTGTTTCTTATCTTCTTTTTCGGTGCGGTATTTTTACCCTGTTGCCTGCGCCGTTAGGCGCTAATTACTCAAAAAAGCTTTCCCCTTTTTTCGTTCACCTGTCACTCAACCGACTCCTACAACTCATTAAGTATATTTACTGATAGTTCTATTGTGAGCAGAAATCGCGAACCATTTGCTAGTCTATCCCTCTACCACTACTTTAAGTGGTCGGTAGTCAGCCCAGTTTTTCACACTTATTTTCGGGTCGTATTTATGGTGCCGAACAAGTACCTAAAGATGGACCCTTAGTAGTAGTAAGTAACCATGCTCATGATTTTGACCCACCGATTTTGTCTAACTGTGTGGGACGCCCAGTGGCATTCATGGCAAAAGAAGAATTGTTCCGCGTGCCATTGTTGAAGCAAGGGATTAAGTTATACGGAGCTTATCCAGTGAAGCGAGGGTCAGCAGACCGTAGTGCAATTCGTTCTGCTCTTGAATATATCTCAGCTGACTGGGCTGTGGGTATATTTTTGTCAGGAACCAGGACAGCCGACGGACGAATTCCTGACCCAAAATTAGGTGCTGCTTTGATTGCGGCTAAAACCAAAGCTCCACTGCTACCTGTGAGTTTGTGGGGCACTCAGGCAATTTTCCAGAAAGGTACTTATCTGCCGCGTCCTGTGCCAGTTACAGTCAGGATTGGTCAGGTGATTGAGCCTCCTACCTCAACTAAACGAGAAGAATTGGAAGCTTTAACGCAACATTGCACA
>CBDCVG010000081.1:0-20580 GCA_965222765.1 Caldora sp. | reverse complement strand
TGGTGTTGAATTTGCTCAACCTTCTGACTACGGGAATCAGTAATAAATTTTAGTTGGTTGGTGTCATCTAAAAATCCCCGAAATACAACAGTGCGGTTGGCTGGATAGCCATTGGCAGCTACTGTTGCTAATTGGAAGTAGCGGGAATAAGGCAGATTACTGTTTTTGTCAAGAGCACGAGTCAGTAATATTCGCCAGGGAGCAATAGTCATGTTTTAATTGAATTAGGGATAGTTAGATGAGGTGCTCCACCGCCCCGAACGACAATTACATTAATGTTCTATCCAAAGATGGAAGCATTGCTAATAGTATTGTAAAGTTATATAGGCATCAATAACTTATTCAAGAAATTTTTTTATCTAACGCTATTACGTAAGAATAATTTAAAAATCATGAACAAATATGTAATTAGTCTGGGAATAGTTCTATTAAGCGGAACAAACGCTCTCGCGGTGGATTGTTCAACTGTCAGTATTGAGAGAGATGATCTTGACATGTATAGCTTGATTAATGGCTCTACTGCCCAGAGCATCTTAAATCAGGCTGAGCAAGGATTTAGTACTGTTGATCACACAGCCTCTATCCCCATGACTGTAGCTGACAAATTTGCTGATCCTGAAAGAGGCTCACCAGATTCGCGCCCAGATGACTCGGAGTAAGTAAGAATTTAGAATTTAGAATTTAGAATTTAGAATGAGTAAGTTATTCTACATTCATTACTTCTTCGTGACTAGATTTTAGTCCTTCCTGTGAAAAGTAAGCTGAAAGGGCGGGATTCCTGCCTAAATTTTCAATGAGTAATTTACCAACTTATTTGAAGACTATTTATCAAACCGTTTCCAGTTTGCTGATTTGTAGTCCTTTATTAGTCAGCTGTTCTAATTTTAATGATAGTACCAATGAAGTATCTTTTGCAGCCGATATAGATGATCAAGGAGATGTTGAGATTATCTATTCTCCTCCCAAGATGAAAGTCATGAAGAAATATACGATATTTTTCAAGAAACAGAGGAATTTGATTTCCTAGCAGAAGATCTCAATGAAGCGATCGCTTTACCGAGGGATATTCTTGTTAAGTTTGAAGAATGTGATGAAGAAAATGCCTTTTATGACCCGGAAACCGTGGAGATTTCCATGTGTTATGAATTAATTCAGAAGTATAAAGAAATCTTTGCTGATGATGCGGAATCTGATGATGAATATGTCACCGAAGTAATCGACGCGGCTCTATTTACATTTTATCATGAGTTGGGACATGCTTTGGTAGATCAGTTAGAGTTGCCGATTACAGGTAGTGAAGAAGATGCGGTAGATGAATTAGCGGCAATAATCTTACTGGAAGAGCAAGGAGAATTAGGAGAAGATTCTGCTTTAGCAGGAGCTTTCCAATTTGATGTGGATGCAGAAGAGGAAGCTGAACTTGAAGAACTACCCTATTGGGGTGAACATTCCCTCAGTGAGCAAAGATTTTACAATACTCTTTGTTTAGTTTATGGAAGTAATCCCCAAGAGTTTGATTTTTTAGTTGAAGATGGTGATTTGCCTGAAGAGAGAGCGGAAATTTGCGAGTCTGAGTATGAACGGAAGGTTGATAGTTGGGATACTTTGCTCTCTCCCTATTGGAAAGAGTAAGGGTTTGGGAATGTAGAATTTAGAATGAGGAATTGGGAATATAAACTCATTAGGACTTACGCACTCAAGTGTCATGCTGAGGTGATAGTGAAACATCTCAGCCGTCTGGAGATCCTTCGCTACCGCTCAGGATGACATAATTTCGTGACTGTGCGTAAGTCCTACTAATTAGGGCTTGCTGAATAAGTCGTAATTTTCGGGTTGCCATAGGTGTTAGGTGTTATACCAAAAATTTAAAGTAGCGTCATACTTAAACGAAAAAAGAATCTGGGATGGAATTTTTGAACTTTTATGTATGTCAGGACTACTAATTTTGGTATTAGGTGTTAGGTTTTAGGTGATTCAAAGCCAAAAGAGTGATTTTTAGTTTCTCCAAGAGTAATAAGTGGCTTAGCAATGGAGTTTCCCAATCTAGTCGATGAAAAAGAAAAATTAGTCGATGCTTTAGTTCGTCGTGAAGGACTACTGTCAAGGGATGTCGGAACTATAGCATCACCCTATCGCATTGCGCCTCTTGGTGCTCATATTGACCACCAAGGAGGACCTGTTCTAGGTATGACGATCAATGCTTACACTATCATGGCTTATGTTCCTACTGATGATGGAACAATTCAACTGCGCAGTCACAATTATGCTGGTGCAGTAGCATGGAAATTGCCTCAAATTCCCAGAGTAACTAAGGGTTTTTGGGGAGATTACGCACAAGCAGCAGTTTTGGCATTGACAGAAAAATTCTCCCTTAGCCGTGGCATCAAAGGTATTCTTAAGGGTATGTTGCCGGGAGGTGGTTTAAGTTCTTCAGCATCCGTTATTCTTTGCTATTTGTCTGCCTTAGCTGAAGTTAATCAAATCAAGCTAACGCCGTGGGATTATGTAAAGCTCACCCAAACAGCAGAGAACAAATATATCGGTTTAAACAACGGCATACTCGATCAAACTAGCATTGTTTTTGGACAACGGCATCACCTACTATATATCGATACCAAAAAACCAAGTGTCTGTGCAGTTCCTACTTCACTGCAGGAAAACGACTATCGCCTCTTAATTGCCTATTCTGGTTATGCACGGCAGTTAACAGCAACAGGTTTTAATCAGCGGGTTCAAGAATGCCAGGAAGCAGCTAAGGAGCTGGGGGAGTTGGGGGAGCTGAGGAAGAGAGGAAGAGAGAATAGTGCTTATCCGAGGAGTATTGATGGGGAAGGTAGGGTTACAGCGAAAAAGCTTTCGGATATTTCCGAAGACGCTTTTCATTGCCACAAGCAAAAACTCTCACCCCAACTCTATCGGCGAGCCAGTCATTTTTTCACTGAGGTTCGACGGGTAAACCAAGGAATAGAGGCTTGGCGCAACGGACAATTAGCGGAATTTGGTCAGTTAATGAAGGAATCCTGCCAAAGTTCTATTGAACAGTATGAATGCGGTACTCCGATTATCCAAGAGTTGCAGCAAATTGTGAGTTCAGCAGAAGGAGTAATAGGTTCCCGGTTTAGCGGTGGTGGATTCGGAGGATGTGTAGTGGGTTTGGTTCATCCTTCCTATGCAGAAAGTGCTGTCGCTCAAATTAAGAATACCTACTTGAGCCGTCATCCAGAAGTTGCTGAACAAGCTTTGGTTTATTTAGCGGATTCGGTAGAGGGAATTTAGAATTTAGAATTTAGAATTTAGAATTTAGAATTTAGAATTTAGAATTTTCTCTTCTGAAGCTCCCTACTCCCTACTCCCTACTCCCTGTTGCCTGAGAAAGGAGACTCGGTGTTTATTCAGAGATGAGCTATTAGCCATTAACCATTAGCCATTAGCCATTAACTATTAGCCATTAGCCATTAACCATTAGCAATGACCAATATTGTAGCTTTAGATACATTAAAATACAGAAAGTATTGGTAACTTACAGATAATCATAACTTTAACATTGCTTCTAGGGTTCCGATTTAAGGTAAAGTGCCTTAAATGGCTACTGGTCCAAGAGAAGCAGGCTACCTGAAAAGCTTTCAACGGCAGTAAGTTGCAACTTATTTGGTAGCTTCACGGCGGGAAAAAAGCCCGGGAGGATTAGGCAGTCTCAAAAGATTGCTCATCTTCTCGGGTTTTTTTAATGGAAAAGGGAGTATCTCAATTGTACAAAAGTAGCCCGTTGCATTCTCCCAGCAGGTGAGACACTGGCCTTAAGAATGATGAATTTACGAAAATTGGATGCTCCCATAGAAAACAAGTTTAGTAGGAAGATATAATGAGTGAACACTTACCCTTCCAACCTCCTAATGCTAGCAATAATGGAGACTCAAGCGAAGCTAAACGTGCCTTAGAACGAGAAAGACAGCTTCCTTTAACAGGCTGGCAGCAAGAAGTTGACCAGGGTTTAAAATATGGTTTAGAAGCAGCAGATAGTATTCGCGATCGCACAATTCCTACTTTTTCACGAGGTGAATTACCTCACTATGCTGGGATTAATACCTTTCTCAAAGCACCTTACATTGAAGATGTGCACCAAGTAGGAAACTATGATGTTGCTATCGTTGGTGTTCCCCACGATTCAGGAACTACCTATCGTCCCGGTACAAGATTTGGTCCCCAAGGAATTCGCCGCATTAGTGCTCTTTACACTCCCTACAATTTTGAATTAGGTGTTGATTTGCGGGAGCAAATCACCTTGTGTGATGTAGGGGATATTTTTACTATTCCTGCCAATAACGAAAAGTCCTTCGATCAAATTTCTAAGGGTGTGGCTCACGTTTTTAATTCTGGCGCATTCCCTATTATTTTAGGGGGTGATCACTCCATTGGTTTCCCCACTGTTAGAGGAATTTGTCGTCACCTTGGCGATAAAAAAATTGGTATCATTCACTTCGATCGCCATGTGGATACCCAAGAAACCGATCTTGATGAACGGATGCATACTTGCCCTTGGTTTCATGCCACTAATATCAAAAATGCCCCGGCAAAAAACCTAGTGCAACTTGGTATTGGCGGCTGGCAAGTACCGCGTCAAGGGGTAAAAGTTTGCCGAGAACGGGCGACAAATATCTTAACTGTAACTGACATTACAGACATGGGTCTAGATGCTGCGGCAGACTTTGCGATAGAGCGGGCAACTGATGGCACAGATTGTGTGTGGATTAGTTTTGATATCGATTGCATTGATGCAGGTTTTGTCCCTGGTACAGGATGGCCAGAACCTGGTGGTTTGCTTCCCCGTGAAGCCCTCTATTTACTGAAGAAAATCGTCCAAAATACCCCAATTTGTGGCTTGGAAGTGGTGGAAGTTTCACCCCCCTATGACATTAGTGATATGACATCTTTGATGGCAACTCGGGTCATTTGTGACACTATGGCTCATTTAGTCATTTCTGGGCAATTACCACGTCAAGCCAAGCCTGCTTATATTCATGCAGAGTCACAGCCAGAGTTGGTTAAATGGGAGTAAAAGACAGAGGACTCCGAGGCAAGAGACAGAAAAGAAGAGTCTTGCATCCATCTCTTAAGTTCTAAAAATCATGAAAAAAATCAGTCAAATTGTGATGCAAAATGCACGAAACTGACATGACTAAATCCCTCATACTTACAGTAAAAGACTGGTGGGAATCTCAACCTCAGCAACCACAGATAGAAACAATTCATCTAATTGTAGGGAAATTCACCTGTGTAGAGCCAGCAAGTTTGCAGTTTGCCTTTAATGTACAAATTCGCAATACCTTTTTAGAGGGAGTCAAATTAGCAATTAGAGAGACGCCTTTAGTTGCTTTTTGTCACACCTGTCAAGAGGAATACAATCCAGAAATTGGGCTGCACTACGCCTGTCCTAGCTGTCAAGCACCAATGGAAGATATTCGTTCAGGACGAGAACTAAAAATCGATCGCATTGAGTACTCTCAAGCAGAACTTGAACCAAGTGTGACGAATTGAAATTTTAGATTTAATACTCTCTTTCATTCTAAATTCTAAATTCTAAATTCTAAATTCCAAAAGATATGCACCAAACCTTTGATGCCGCTTTAGAAATCAATTTACTCCATGCCAATCAAGCAGGAGCAGATCACAACCGCGCCCATTTTGATGAGTGGGGAATTGTTTGCCTGAATGTAATGAGTAGTCCCGGTGCGGGAAAAACCGTGCTATTAGAACGTACCCTTGCTACCCTCAATCAGGAGCTAAAAATGGCAGTAATTGAGGGTGATATGACAACAGAATTAGATGCTGAGCGCCTCCGCCAATATGGGGTTCCTGTCATTGCCATTAATACCGGGCGTTCCTGTCACCTCGACTCCCAAATGGTATCGGGGGGTATCCACACTTTGGCACACGAATACAATCCATCAGAGTTAGATATCGTATTCGTGGAAAACGTCGGCAACCTAGTTTGTCCGGCGGAATTTGAAGTAGGAGAACATGCCAAAGTGGCTCTACTTAGTGTTACGGAAGGAGAAGATAAGCCTTTAAAATATCCAGTCATGTTTCAAGAGGCGGACTGTCTATTAATTACCAAAATAGACTTAGCGCCTTACTTAGATATTGACTTACACCGCCTCGAATCTAACGTGCGTCAAATGAATCCGCACGTCACGATAATTCCCTTATCTGCCAAAACAGGTGAAGGGTTAGAACAGTGGTTTGATTGGGTACGAACTCAAATTAAACCATCTCAAGTTAAACCACTTGCAATTCAGGCTGAATTTAACAAAAGAGCTATGCCGGAGTAGCAGTCAAAGTGATGATTCTCAATGGGTTGGGCTTAGTAAGCGCTCCCCTGTACTTGGGCATCAAAGGATTCTTCAGTTTCTTGGTGCTCCCTGCCAAAAATATTATCTATTGGTCTGACCAACCTGCGGAATGTGGGTTATGATGCTGCAACATCGGTGATTTCCAGACTGACTTGAGTTACTTCAATTAACTCTTCAAATGAGATAGGAGCAGATTTCCCAGTCATTACCGCTTCAACAAAAGCTATTGCACAAGCTTGATTACCTTTATCCTGTCGCCAAAGATTCATGCTCTTCAAGTCAGGGAAGCCATACCCTCGCAGCTTCCGGAAGTTATCCAATTGTAGAATTTTCCCTCCCCAGAAAATCTCTAATCGTTCTTTGGGAAAGGATTTATGTCCATTTGCTAAATAGTGAACTGTCCCCATAGAACCATCGGCAAAACTTAAGCTGAAACTAACGTTATCACAGGGAGTAGCTGTTCCGGTAGCTTCTTGCAACTTCATCGTTTGGACATTATTAATAGGATAGCCAACCAGAAAACGGAATAAATCAATAAAGTGACAGGCTTCCCCAATAATCCTTCCTCCCCCAATCTTCTGATCCTGTGTCCAATGCTCAGCGGGAATTGCTCCAGCATTGACAGTCATGATGAGAGCTTTGGGGGTAATTTGACGAGCAAGTAATGCTCGGATTCTCTGAATCTGTGGTGCAAAGCGACGATTAAAACCCACCATGATTAAAGGAGGAGAGTCAATGTGTTGGTAGGTAGATTGAATCTGTTGTAATTGCTCTGATGTGATAGCCAGAGGTTTTTCCACAAAGACATGTTTCTTGGCTCTTAAGGCTTGACAAACTAATTCCGCATGGCTGTTATGGCGTGTGGCAATAACCAGAGTATTGATATCAGGATCACTGAAAAGACTATCAGTATCAGTCGTGGTTTCCTGAAAACCGAATTTACGTCCAGCATAAATCCCACTGACTCCCCCTTGAGTAGCAATTGTTTTTAAGGTTGCTGGAGTTTGTTGAAAAGCGGGAATGAGGATACGAGTGGCGTAGTTTCCTGCACCAATAAAGCCGATACAGGGAGTTGCTTTCTGCCTTCTGCCTCCTGCCTCCTGCCTCCTGCCTTCTGCCTCATGCCTTCTGTCTTCTTGCACTAGTTGGATAGTTTTCTGTTGAGCAGTAATTGCAACATTAGTTTGAGGATATTCTAGGAGAATTCCTAAGCTAGGCTCACTACTACTCAACAGTTGATAGGCTTGTGCTGCTTGCTCGAAGGGGAAACGGTGGGAAATCAGGGGAGCTACATCTAGAGTTTTTGTGGCTAGTTGCTCAAGAATAGCTGCAAAATTACGTTGAGCTGTCCACCGTACAAAACCCAAGGGATAGTCTTGTCCTTGTTGCTCATAGTTAGGATCATAACGTCCGGGGCCATAGGAACAGGAGACTTGAAAGGTAAGTTCTTTTTCGTAAAAATCGGCACGGGAAAGTTCTAAGCCAACCACACCGACTAAGATAATTCTTCCCCGTTTACGACACATTTGAGCAGCTTGATGGATGGGTTCATTACTTTTTGTCGCGGCAGTAATGAGAACTCCATCAATACCTTGTCCCTGAGAAAATACTTGAGCCGCAGCGATCGCATCTTCTCCTTGATCTAAATTAACAGTCTGTGCGCCAAATTGTTGGGCAAGTTGGAGTCTTTGGGGATTAAAGTCTAGAGCCAGAACCCGGCAACCGTGACTCCGGAGCAGTTGAACGGTGATTAAACCAATTAAGCCTAAGCCGGTGACAACAAAGCTTTCCCCCAGAGTAGGTTGAGCTAGACGAATTCCTTGAAGTGCGATCGCACCAATTACACTAAAAGCTGCGGCTTCATTGGTGACTGTATCGGGAATTTTAGCGCAGAGGTTTTGGGGAACACAGACTACTTCAGCATGGCAGCCATTGGAAATTATGCGATCGCCTACAGCAAATCCTGCTACTCCTTCTCCTACTTCTAGCACAACTCCCGCATTGGAGTAACCCATGGATAAAGGTTGGTCTAGTTTACTCTGGACTGCATCTAGGGTAGGGAGTAGTCCATCAGTTTTAATTTTGTCCAGCACCATTTTCACTTTATCCGGTTGCTGGCGAGCCTTCTCAAGGAGATTTGCTTGACCAAATTCCACCAACATTCGTTCTGTTCCCGCCGAGACTAAGCTGGCACAGGACTGAATAAGAAGATGTTTCGGTTTAACTTGTGGATAGGGAATGTTAACAATTTCGGTTGCACCATTACTTAGGGATTGGAGAAGTTGTTTCATGCAATCTTAATGTATTTTTCCCATTTGTGGAACTGGCATCTTGCCAGTAAAAATCTTTCGATGAATTCGTTTAAATTTCTTGTCTGATTTAATAGAGCTTGGTCATTGGCAATAATTTCATCCAGTAAGGTATTAGCCTTTTTTGCGAAGTCTTGGTCTTCTATTTCCTGGATGCGTTGCCTTATTTCTGTTAGCTGTTCTTCTGTCATTTCCTCTATTTTTTATTTGCACTTTGTTGTGTGTTTTGAGTTAGCCACAAAGTTACCGCTTGTTCCAGTCCCCTCACTATGGCTGACTCCCATACGGGTACAGGCGATTTTGAACTCAGTTCCTATTTCTTTTGGGATGTAGCCACTAATTTGCTGGTAATTGGGGTCAGCCCTCTTTGAAACCATATCTGTCAATTGTTTTAGCAATTTACTTACCTCTCTAGTGTCGCATGAATTAAAGAAATTGTTGTTTGCATGATTGCATGAATTCATGAATGCATTCATTCTAGCAGACATATGGACACAGTGCCAACCAGTGAACGGCACTGCCCACTAGTGAACGGAGAATGCACGATTGATAAGATTAGTTTCTAACTTTTTTTTCTGCGATTCAATCAATTCTTAATTCTTAATTCGCCGTCAGGCGCTCATTACTCATTTTAAAATTTCATTAACATGTCGCTCCCAAGTATATGAAGCAAGAGCTTCTTTTCTCACATTTTGTCCTAACTTTTGCCTCCAAGCAGGTTGTTCTGTCAGAAACTTGATTCCTTTGACCAAAGATTCTACATTTCCTGGAGGACACAAAACAGCTAGTCTAGTCTCTTCTGAATGTGGGTAAAGCTTGGGGTAAATTTGTCACCTGAAGGCTATTTTTGAGAACTTGTCCAATTTGTTCCAAATCTGAAGCAACAATACCTTTGCCCATTGCCATATATTCAAATAATTTAGTCGGTGAGCCAAAAAAGCGACTCTTGTCTTTATTGGCAACATGAGGGGATAGCAGTATATCTGATGCGGCTAGGTAAGCTGGTGCTTGCTGTTGTTTAACTAAGCCAGTTAGAGTGAAAAATGGTTGGTATTTATCTGCCTCTAAGATGTGACGGACTAGGGGCATTTTTAAGCCATCACCAACCAGCATAAAATGAAGTTTATGCTGTTTTAACCAGGCAACTTCTTCATCTACTAGTTTTTGAATCCCTTGAGCTAAAATATCAACCCCGTGCCATTGTCCAAATGTTCCCAAAAATGTGGCAATAATTGCATCCTTGGGAAGATTATGCTTTTGCCTTAGTGCCTGAGATTGTTCTAAGCTGAAAAGAGCAGGGTTAAAGGTCTGAGGATCGATACAATTGGGATAACAGACAATACGATCTGGACTGACTCCTTGCTCAATCAATTGCTCCTTTAAAACCTCTGAGATAGTAACAATTAGGTGAGCATGTTTCAGACAAGCCGCTTCAGCTTGAGCAGCAAGATGGTGATAACGGAGGGGACGCCCCCAATTTTTGGCAATCCAAACTTCAGAACCGTTATATTCTAAAATTAAGGGAATTTTTAGTTTACGAGAGAGTAAAACGCCTGTATAGTTTGCAACAGACATCCTTTGATAAATAAAAGTATACTGCTTATGAGAGCTAAATTGCACCAGTTGCTGAGCCGCTAATCTTTGAAAATGGTAGTAATTTAGTTCAGAAGGTAATCCAAAAGCTTGGGGTGGATGTAAAAAATAACTATTGACTTGCGCACTAACCATGGGATTATTGTCAATTGTCGCAAAGTCAACCTGGTATTCCTTGTTAGCTAAAGCATTAACTACACCAGCAATATGCCCGACAGAGCCTCCGGCTTTCACACCGAACCAAAGATTAGCATTGATATATAAAACATTGGAGCAAGGTTGCTTAGAGACAATAATAGGTTCTTGCTGATTTAGTTGTTTTAATTCTTGGTTACATTTTCTGGCATCAATTTGCGCCAGAACTGAAGCTCGAACAAGTTTACCTAAAGAGACCCCTGCCTCAAGGCGGGAAATTCGTCTTCTTGCCAAATTAGGAGCAATCGCTTCAATAGACTGAGCATCCGAAAAAGCTGCGATCGCTTGTAAAATTGGTAATAGGACTTTACTGTTTTCATCTTCTAAAGGCAAGAAAAAAATGCTGGGCTCCTAAAGACCTCAACTTGAGGATTAATTTAACTAGAGGTAAGCGACGTAGTTCAGCAAGATGCAAATATTGTGGAGTGTAACCAACAGACTTTTCTAAGCGTTGTTGAAATTCTTGAGATAAGGGATAAACGGTTAAAGCATAATTAGTAGATTCCATTTTAAGCAGATAAAAAGATGTAAATATTTTGACTTAGAGGAGAGTGAAAAATAGTAAGGTATGAGGAGCAAGCTAAAGTACTCTTACTAAGTTATCTACTCAACTTCATCACTAACCTAGAGACTTCAGGGGATGCTAAACTGGCAGGCTGGTTTCGATCTGGTGGACTAGTTTGTGTCAAAAGGTTTAGCAAGAAGGTAATGATGGCAGCTTGGATCAGTCTTTTGAGCATGATATGTTCTCCTCAACCTGGTTGGTAATTTTCACAATGATGATTGATAATTTTCAGATGAGACTTAGTAATGACTAGTACACTTCATCTGATAGATTCACCCTAAGAGTATTGATGCCGTAATTGTACATAACGTTCCATTCTGAAGAAGTTACTGGCTAACCGACTAGTACCGCTGCGCGGAATTAAGAATTAAGAATTAAGAATTAAGAATGCTTATAGAGTAAGGATTCTATCGACTCAAACTGGTCACTTATTTCCGCCGCGCTGCAGTAGGGATAATTTCCTGTTTACCCTGAGCGCACACCCCACTTAGAGATTAGCCATAATTTCTTAGCCCCACCAACAATGCCTCTGTCAATCGCTACAATCTAAATAAATACTTTTGAAAGCTGCAGTTGCATGATTCCGACAGTTATTGAACAATCCGGTCGTGGCGAACGCGCCTTTGATATCTACTCTCGCCTTTTGCGGGAGCGCATTGTCTTTCTCGGACAACAAGTTGATTCTGACTTGGCTAACTTAATCGTTGCCCAGCTGCTGTTTTTAGAAGCCGATGATCCAGAAAAGGACATTTACCTCTATATCAACTCTCCTGGTGGTTCTGTGACAGGCAGGCATGGGCATCTTCGATACAATGAATCAAGTTCGTCCAGATATCTCCACCATCTGTGTTGGATTAGCTGCTAGTATGGGAGCTTTTCTCCTCAGTGCTGGTGCTAAGGGTAAGCGGATGAGCTTGCCTCATTCCCGCATTATGATTCATCAACCCCTAGGTGGTGCCCAAGGACAGGCTACTGATATTGAAATTCAGGCCAAAGAAATTCTCTACCACAAACAGCAGCTTAATAAATTGTTGGCACAGCATACGGATCAATCCCTTGAGCGCATTGAGGAAGATACAGAGCGTGATTTCTTCATGTCAGCAGAGGAAGCTAAAGACTACGGTTTAATTGATCAGGTGATTGACCGGCGTCCTTCAGCAACAAGAACTCCAGTCAGCGTTGCCTAGGGGACTTTCGGAGCTGGGGGAAGTGGGGAGATGGGGAGCTGGAGGAGTGTTAGGAGTCAAATTACGTGACACCTAACACCTAGCACCTACCACCTACCTTAAGCCTCTTCCGGTGTCGGCTGCGATGATAGATAATTTAGGAAGTCTAGTAATTCCTCATCTGTGAGCAGCTGGCGCGATCGCTTGCCGTAAGTTTGCAGTAGATAATCCTTCCCCTGTTGATTAGTCCAACCTAAACGCTTGACTTCCACCGTAGTTCTGGCAATAACATCAGACATATCAATGGGGTCGGAAGTAGGAGATATCTTGGTCTTATCTGTCTCTAGTTCACTCTGGAAGTAAGACTTGACTGGCAAGTCATTTAACTGACTTGGAGGGATCTCTTCCTCCATCTTCAGTGGAGTTGACTCTTCTTGTGAAGAGTCAGCCTCAGTTGAGGAAAATTTATCGGGAAGAGTATTGTCCTCTTCTACCGAGGACATCTTTGGAGCATGATGGTTGACATCCTCTACATTAGTATCAGCAAAAGACAAACTATTGGAATTGTTGACGCTAGAATCTACTGAAAACTCAGTTAACTGAATCGGGTCTAGGCTTGGGGATGGCAACTCTGTGGGAAGATTAGCCGTTGGTTTGGGAGGTACTACCACGTTAGTGGGAGTAAGGGATGGTTCATTTTCTGCGATTACAGTTGTTGTCGTGTCAATACCTAAAACGGCTAAAGCTCTACTTCTAGCTTGCTCTTCTGCCAATTCAACAGTTTGAGCAGCAGCCAAACCTGTTACTAAGGTTTGGCCCTCAACTTGAACCAAACAGCGCACGATGTACTGACCATGATCAATTGCTGATAGCTCAGTGATGAGGCTACCTTGGGGATAACGAACTCGAAACTGAGTAAACATATACTTTTCAATACATTGCCATAGTGGTGCTACTTAGTACTTTATCCATTGGCAGCACATACCTTGAAATCAAGTATATCTGCTGTTTTCCTGAAAGGATTTTGTAAACGGACAATTAGAACTTACAATAGTTATAATATTGCCCATTGCTACAAAAACAGTAACCAGTGAGCAGTGAGCAGTGAGTAGTAACCAATTTGGTTACTAACCAGTGTTTGGTTAAGATGACTATCCCCTTGGAAGGAATAAAACACCAACAATTTTCCCTTCCTTGTTTTAAGTTGATCTTCTAAGCACCGAAGAATTAGCTGGTAACTGGTAACTGGTAACTGTTGAGTGTAATTCATTGCCCTTGCCGTAAAGCGAGTCAGGACGAAGAGCGGCAAAAACCCATAGAAGGCAGTGTGTCAAACTACGTGTCCGTTGGCAATATACTGGGCCTGTTGCCCACTCTTAAGCTGGTCTCGGTTGCATCTCAAGCTATAGTTGCATCCTTTGTACCAGCTCTTGGTGTTAGCTGTTATCTTGAGAAGGAATCCTACTGGGAAAGAGGATGTCCTGTTAATTTCGTTATTGCTAGTGAAACATTTCCTCAAGCAGTAGGCAAATCTCACCAAACAAGTTATCCAACCAAAGAGTGGATTGATACTCAGTATTATTTTGAAAGACAACGGATACCATCGGCAACTCGGTTAGGGTTAAGGTTCGCGCCGCCATCGGTGTAATCTCTTTCCTTCGACTGCAAAAAAAGCAGGAGGGAAGCGAGGACTTATAATTTGGGAACCTTTTCACCTTTAACCTTCAACTCTTCAATATGGGTATCGTTACCTGATTTGAAAAGGCAATAGCCTTTGGTGAGTACTTTACCAACAGGGCAAGAAGAAAAAAAACCACGATCAGACAAAATAAGGATTGTTGGATGGAATTCTCAGTCGCTGCATTACTTGCCAATTTTACAGATGACAAATTAGTAGCCCCCAAAGTTTTGGAAAAAAAACTCGATTACCAAGATGAGGAAAATATCCAAAAACTCCAGATTGCCTTGGATGCTTTGGAGAAAGTCGGTATTTTGGTCAAAGATCGAGGTAGGTATCGACGGGTTTATGAAGAAGATGTTGTTGAAGCAAAGCTACGGTGCTCAAGTAAAGGATTTTGCTTCGCGATCCAAGAAATAGAAGGAGCCGATGATATTTACATCCGGGAGAGCCATCTGAGTACAGCTTGGAATGGCGATCACGTCTTGGTTAAAATTACCAAAGAAGGTAGCCGACGCCGTAGTCCCGAAGGACAGGTGCAGTTAATTCTAGAGCGAGTTAATCCTTCGGTTCTAGCACGAGTCAGAAAAGCAGAGGAAGGTTATCGAGCAGTTCCTCTTGATGATCGACTTCTCTTTGAACTCAACCTTACTGCCAACGGTATACCCTTAGAAGAGGCAGTTGAGCATCTAGTTCATGTAGAAGTTGTACGCTACCCTCTGGGACAAAACCCTCCCATTGGTCAAGTGGCACGGATCCTAGGTAGTGATGCCGAAGACGCTGCGGATACTGATATCGTCTGTTGTAAACACGATCTGCGCACCAACTTCCCCGACGAGGTACTGCTTGCTGCAGATAGCTTGCCTAAACAGGTTCGCAAGACAGATTTAAAAAACGCCTTGATTTACGCCAGCTCTTATGTGTAACGATTGAAGGTGATTCTCAAAATTACCAAAATCCAGTTGTCGGCAATGCCTTTACCTTAAAAAATCTGGCAGAAGGACAGTGGCAGCTAGGAGTCCACATTGCTGATGTTGCTAGCTGGTTTTCTCCTGATTCTCCATTGGAGCGAGAGTCGAGATTACGAGGTACAGCTGTTTATCTGGGAAACACAGTGTTACCTTTACTACCTGAGGCTGTTGCTCAGCGTTGTTCTTTAGTACCCGATCAAGACCGGTTAACCATCTCGGTACTACTCACTCTTAATGACGTTGGTGAACTCCTAGAGTTTGAGATTCACCCCTCAGTAATTAACGTAGACCACCAGTTTAGTTATGAGGAAGTGCAATCTCTTCTAGGAGAAAATCAGGAAGTTGAGCCAGACTTAGTACCAGTAGTAGAAATGCTCAAGGAGCTGTTTTTTACCTTGAGTCCTGCTGTGCGCTCTGCACGACAGCGGCGGGGTTCTTTTGAGCTTAATCTGTCCCAGACTCAATATCCTTATAAGGATGAAGGGAGATTAGGTGCAGTTGTGGTTTCTGCTTCAGTTCCAATTCAGTCTCTGTTAACGGAATTAGTGATCTTGGCAAACCAAGCGGTAGCATCTCATTTACAAACTCTATCCTTGCCAGGGATTTACTGCGTACAGTCTGAATCAAATATTGACGAGCTTCAGGACTTAATCAAATTGGGTAACAATCTTGGGCTAGATTTAGATTTGGAGCAGGAAGAAGAAATTACACCCCAAGACTATCAAAGGTTTATCCATCTATTTGCCCAATCCACAGCACCTCAAGTTTTGACTTATTTGTTGCGCTCATCTTTAAAGCCAATAGCTTACAGATCTAAGCCAGGATTCCACTTTGGTCTTGCCTTAAACACTGGCTATACTCATTGCGCATCACCAATCTGGCGTTATGCAGATATATTCGTGCAACGGGTGCTAGGATTACTCTTTGAGCAAGGACGCGATCGCCGCTCTACCCGTTCCAAAGATCGAGTTAACCTTAACAGCAGTAATTGCCACGGCAATGTCAACTGGAATGTTTTACCACCGGAGGTACAACAAGATCTAGAAAATCAGTCAAAGGAGTTAATTTCCCACCTTAATGAGCGTGAGAAGCTCGTTATAGATGCTGAAGTAGATTTAGAAGGTTTAAAGAAAGCCGAACAGATGAAAGAACGCACTGGTGATGTCTTTACTGGCCTTATTACTGGTGTTCAATCTTACGGCTTCTTTGTCGAAATTGAAGATCTGTTAGTGGAAGGGTTAGTTCACGTTAGCTCTCTCAAAGATGATTGGTATGAGTATCGTTCTCGACATTCGTGTCTGGTTGGTCGTAAAAACCGCACTGCCTATCGATTAGGCGATCACGTAGAAGTCCAGGTCAAAAGCGTCGATTACTACCGTCAACAAATTGATCTGGTAACTGTCAGTGGTGGTAGCACTGTTCCCAATGGGGACTTTGATGAGTGAGGACAGTTGATTATTAGTTATTAGGTTGTAGGTATTAGGTTTTAGGTGAATAAGACCCTTAATAAGCGCAATTGTCTGTACATTCCTAGACTGGGGTAGAGGGGAAAGGGAAATAGACATCAGCTTTTAAGTCTACCTAATACCTAGCACCTAACACCTAACACCTAATTACTTAAACAACAACAGAATTCCGTGTCTTCAACTCACAACTCAAAACTTCCTCTGATTTTAGGCATTACTGGTGCCTCTGGCTTAATTTATGCTGTACGCGCTCTGAAATTTTTGTTAGAAGCTGACTATGCCATTGAGCTAGTAGCCTCAAAATCGACTTATATAGGTGTGGCAGGCAGAAAATAATCTGCGGATGCCTCCTGAACCGGAGCAACAGGAACAATTCTGGCGAGAGCAAGCAGGGGTGTTTACTGGAGGTAAGCTAATTTGCCATCGGTGGGGAGATGTGGGAGCCTCTATTGCTAGTGGCTCTTTCCGCACTTTAGGAATGGTGATCATGCCCTGTAGTATGAGTTCTGTGGCAAAAATTGCTACGGGTTTAAGTTCGGATCTACTAGAGCGCTCTGCTGATGTTCAACTTAAGGAAGGGCGTAAACTAGTGATTGTACCCCGTGAGACGCCTTTGAGCCTGATTCACCTGCGCAACCTCACTACCCTGGCAGAAGCTGGTGTCAGAATTGTTCCAGCTATTCCCGCTTGGTACCACAATCCTCAAACTATTGAAGATTTGGTAGATTTTGTCGTAGCTCGTACTTTAGATCAATTGGATATTGATTGTATTCCAATTAAACGTTGGCAAGGATATTAGAGGATGTTTGAAAAGTTGGAAAAGTATAATTTGTCATTTTAAGCTTCGTTCTGGCATTGGGGCGTACGTCAGTGCGCCCCTACTCTTTACTTAAAAAACAAGCGAGATTAGAGATTTATATGAAATATAGCTTTGTCGAAAGCCCGTGACGAGGATTGAACTCGTGACCTCACCCTTACCAGGGGTGTGCTCTACCACTGAGCTACACGGGCAATTGAAGATATTTGGTATTGAGCTAAGCTTTTTGTCTTGAGTAGTGAGCTAAAAATTTTAATATTTTTAACCTAACCTAGACCATAACTCTATTTTGTGGTGGGCCGAGCTGGATTTGAACCAGCGTAGGCGTAGCCAGCGGATTTACAGTCCGCCCCCATTAACCACTCGGGCATCGACCCATTTCAACCACAGTTATTCATTGTAGCAGAATTAATATCTTAAAATCAAGAGGGTATTTTATCCCACAGTGTAAGCGGCTTGAAGTGCCCACCAAATCAAAAAGCTGATACTGCTAAAAACAAGCACTGCCGAAATAGCGATCGCTTTAGGGCTATCAGCTCCCTTGAACTTCATGATTCCACGATTTAGATCTGACATATGGCAATGCTCCTTCCTTGAGCGGGTGTGCAACAGTTTGTAGAAACTAGATTATCCATGACTAGGCTAGCTACTAAAAGAGTAATCGTCTATAACCTAAATCTGAATTATTGATTAAGAGTTAACTACCCAGACTTCTCTTCCTTGTAAGTCTGGGCTTCTGGCTTCCATGACAGAACCTTTCAAGGGGAGTAGAAATGAGATTCGTTACCAAGCCTATAAAATGCGAATTTATAATTTGGTGCGGGTGAACGAAATATGAGGTGGGATTTCAATTCTCCGCGTCTGGTGCGTCTGGTGTGTCTCCGTGTCTGCTTACTCGTTTCCCCACATCTTTTTTCGCTCACCCATTGGGTGCTGAGAAGAAAATTTTAAATAGGGGGTGACACCCCTCACCCATATGCGTTAATCTTAAGTTAAGTAGATGCACCCTGATAAACCTGAGAGCCACGTACCGTGACTCTCTATTTTTTTACCCTACCTAGGGCTTATTGTGGGAAAAAGGGAGTATCTAAGGTAGGTTTAGATTAGACTTGGTGCTTTTCCTTTTTCTTTTTTCCAATACTCTAGAAAATTTTTTAAACTGGAACAGGTGATTAAAAAAGGACTGTATGACTGAGCCAAAAAGCGCTTGTGAGTTGTTCAAGGCTGCCTACGAGAACCGCTATACTTGGGACGATAACTTCCCAGGCTATAGCGCGGATGTTGAAATTAAGCAAGGGAATGAAATCTATACTGGCACAGTTCGTATTAATAGCAACCTCACCGTAGAAGTCAGTGGCTTCGAGGATGAGACAGTCCACGAGAGTATCTACAACCAGATGCGGGATATTGTTACCCACCGCAAACGGTCATCTTTTGAGAAGGCTCATGGTAAGAACAAGTTTAGCCTGGGAGAAACAGATGCCACCGGTGCTGTAGCAATCCTTGTCAAGGGTGATGCTATGGGTTCCAACTACAAAATTAGAGATGCTGAAATCTGCCAGGTAAGCCGGGTGATGGGGCCGATGGCATTCACGATTAATACTAAAGAGAGCTTGGATACTGGGGAAGGTTATGTTTCCTCAGACTATAATGCCATCTTCCGTAATCCTAAGACTGGTGATCTGCTAGCTAAACGGGAGTTTGAAGATACTTTCGAGAAAGTTGGTAACTATTACCTCATGACTCGTCAAATAGTTCACTCTCTTGAAGGAGAAGGCAGAACAACTACTGAATTTAACTTTTCTAATGTCAAGCTACTTGAACCAGCAGTAGTTTAGTCAAATTAGAAGTAGTGGTAAGATTTGGAATTGGGAAAAGGTCAAGAAACCGGGTTTCTCTTGTCAGAGCATTAATTTCTCCTTGATAGGGGCACAAGAAACCCGGTTTCTAGTGCAGATTGGCGGTAATAAGTGACCAGTTTGAGATCGATAGAATCCTTACTCTATAAGCATTCTTAATTCTTAATTCTTAATTCTTAATTCCGCGCAGCGGTACTAGCTTCTACTTGACCAATGTTCTAGGATCAACATAGTTGGGATAAAAAAGAGGTTTACTATGTCTACCGAGTCCACCGAGTCCACTACAATGGCATTAACTCCTGAGAATGTGGAAACAGTTCTGGATGAGATGCGTCCTTACTTGATGGCTGATGGCGGCAACGTTGAAGTAGCTGAGTTAGATGGTCCTGTGGTTAAACTCAGGTTACAGGGAGCCTGTGGTTCTTGCCCTAGCTCAACTATGACCTTGAGAATGGGTATTGAGCGGCGATTGAGAGAACGCATCCCTGAAATTGTTGAAGTTGAACAGGTAATTTGACAATAATGCCTATTTGTGTAGGTAATTCTCTAGGACTTACGCACCCAACTGTCATGCTGAGGTGATAGTGAAGCATCTGGACCGTCTGGGAGATCCTTCGCTATCGCTCAGGATGACGTAATTTCGTTACAGTGCGTAAGTCCTAAGCTTAGACGCATTCACCTTGCATGTTTCGGACAGGCAAGATGCCTGTTCCACAAGAAGCTGATGATTAAATTTGGTGCAAATTAGATGCGTTTTAGCTTATTCTCTTATTTGTTGAGTTGCTCCATCATGGAGCAACTCACTTTGTGTTCCCTCAGCTCCCCCAGCTTCCCAGATCTTCATCATCTTCGCTATGCCTCATCCTTTATACGTCGCTTTTATCTGGCATCAACACCAACCACTCTACAAATGTCGTGATAGTGTCTTAGCTGGAAACGGGCAATACCATTTACCTTGGGTACGGCTACACGGTACAAAAGATTACTTGGACTTAGTGCTGCTTCTAGAGCGCTATCCTAAGTTGCATCAAACGGTGAACTTAGTTCCTTCACTAATTTTGCAGTTAGAAGACTATATTGCTGGTACTGCCCTCGATCCATATTTAGCAGTAACTTTAGCGCCTACCGAACAGTTAAGCACTCAACAAAAGCAATTTATTATTGAGCATTTTTTTGATGCCAATCACCACACTCTGATTGATCCCCATCCTCGCTATCGGGAACTGTACTGGATGCGGCAAGATAAGGGTAGGACTTGGTGTCTAGAAAATTGGACTCTTCAGGATTACAGCGACCTACTAGCATGGCATAATCTAGCTTGGATTGACCCTTTATTTTGGGATGATCCTGATATTGAGCGATGGTTGCAACAGGGAAGGAATTTTAGCTTAGGGGACAGACAAGACATTTTTTCCAAGCAAAAAGAAATCCTCAGCCGCATTGTTCCCCAGCACCGGAAAATGCAAGATGCAGGTCAGTTGGAAGTCACGACTACTCCCTATACCCATCCAATTTTACCCCTATTGGCAGATACAAATTCCGGTCGCGTGGCGGTGCCAGAGATGACTCTGCCACAGCGAATATTCCAGTGGGAAGAGGATATTCCCCGGC